>NZ_PVBM01000100.1 GCF_002968575.1 Neorhizobium huautlense
GCCGCTTGAAAGAAAAGCATCCATTCGGTCGGGGTGGCGCGGCAATATTCGGGCACCGCCGGCCGCATCGAGAACTGTCAGATCGGCGTGTTCGTCGCCTATGCCAGCCGCTTTGGCCAGACGCTGATCGACCGGCGGCTCTATCTGCCGGAAGCCTGAGCGAAAGACCCGGCGCGGCGCAAGGCGGCCGGCATCCCGAGGAAGCGAGGTTTTTGACCAAGCCGGCGATGGCTTGGGCCGCCTGTCCGGCCGGTGAAGGCGCCAAGGGATTGCGTCTCTATCACTGGGCACGCATTGCTCTGCCTTATGTCGTTGAGGAAGGCTATGCCCGCTATGTCCTCATCCGCAAAAGCCGCACGGATCCGCACGCCCTCAGCTATTATCTGGTCTTTGCGCCCAGCGAGGCCACGCTTGCGGAACTGGCCGGGGCGGCAGGTTTGCGCTGGACGATTGAGGAATGCTTCCAGCGCGCCAAAAATGATCTCGGCTTTGACCATTGCGAGGCCCGCTCCTGGCACGGCTGGCATCGCCACATGACGCTCGTCATGGCGGCCGCTGCCTTCCTCGCCAAGCTCGGCGCCGATCTACGCCGCTCGGCCGGCGGCAAACCGAACGAAACGAGTCCAAAGCCGTCAATCGCTGCCTGACGCGCAAGCTGAGACTCATCCCCGCCGTCACCGAAATCCGCACCCTCATCGCTCG
>NZ_PVBM01000101.1 GCF_002968575.1 Neorhizobium huautlense
GGCGGAAGGAGAAAGACACAAAGTTCCGCCAACCGGCGGAAGGACGTCCTTCGCAGGACGATGGATGAGGCAAGTTCGGACCTATGTCTGTGCCGACCGCATCACGCGGTAATCACGCACCGGAGATTGAACCGCCTCATTCTCCTAACTCCATGCTGGGAGGGCAAAACGCCGATCCCGAAGAGAAGCGAGGACCTGCGGAAGATGTCATGTTCCGACGAGGCGGAGACGCTCGTAAGCGCTTGACCTCAACACGCCGAATAGAGAAGACATGGGTGACACTTTTCGCTTTTTGGCGGGAGGTGTTGATGCCGTGGAAAGAGACTTCGGTGATGGAGGAACGTCTACGTTTTGTCGCCCGGCTTCTGGAGGGCGAAGGCATGAGCGATGTGTGCCGAGAGTTCGGCATCTCGCGCAAGACCGGTTACAAAATCTTCAACCGCTATAAGGACGACGGTCTGGAGGCGCTGACGGATCGGTCTCGAAGACCGGTGCGTTATGCCAACCAGTTGCCTGAGCCGGTCGAGGCGATGATCGTCTCGTGCAAGAAGAGCAAGCCGCATTGGGGTGCCAGGAAGATCCGGGAGCTTTTGGTGAAGCGCCTGGCCGGCGATG
>NZ_PVBM01000102.1 GCF_002968575.1 Neorhizobium huautlense
CCGTAAGCTGGTCATGGCGAGCGAAGTGAAGCGCAACTGCGGAAGGGCGACCGACCGTGGGGAGGAAGCGTGGATCGAACCTGCGGGCCGATGGACAAGAACCGGATATGAGGCGGTGCCGACCAGGGCGAGCGGGCAACATTCCGCGAAGCTCTTGTGACCAAGGGGCGGTGGCGTAAATCCGGCGGTCGTGCAGCGAAGGAATGCGTTCTTACCTGGGGAGATCTCGCCTTGTGCCTGAAAGGGCGACGGTGTCGAGCCGGAGCGAGAAGTCAGCAGAGGCCGTAGTAGGGAGCGCCTTGCGCGAACGAAGGGCCGAAGGAGCGGAAGGGAGAGCCGCTGGTTATCGGATTTGAATGGTCTCAGATGGTCGCGTCAGCGAAGCTCGCCGATCTGGAAGATAGGGTGAAGCCCGAAGGGCCACGGCAGCGAGAAATCAAATCCGCCGAACCAGAATAAGCAAACCCAGGCGCCAGGCCGGGAGAACTACGGGCCTGACGACCTCAACTGCTCCAACCGCCCGGTGCGGACCCGCATGCCGGGTGGTGTGGGAGGGGCGGAGCCAATAGGCTCCCCCCTATCCCGATT
>NZ_PVBM01000103.1 GCF_002968575.1 Neorhizobium huautlense
CGGACGACGCCATAGACTGCAAAGAGGGCGGCGACGAAAAGCATCGCCCAGGTCGCATCGAACGGTATGAGGCCGAACCTTGCGACGGTGATCACGACCACCGACAGCAGGAATACCGGCCAGGAAATCCACGGAATCTCCAAGGCAGCCGCTGCCAAGTACACGAGGCCCGAGGCGACCACGATCGCAGCCAGATCGGTGCCGTGCTCCGAACCATTGAGCAGATCGATCGACACGAAAGCCGCGAAAGCCAGGCCGGTGGCTGCCGGCCACCATTGTATCGACCGCCAGCCAGACGTGTGGGATTCGGACGCCGACTTTGACGCTTCAGTCATCAGTGCTCCTCTTGCGGTGGCGTGGTCCTTGCCGCCCGCCCGTGTAAGCACTAGCAGGCGCAGAGAGTTGGCAGGAATGACAAAAATATGGTAATTTCTGCCAGTGCTGCATCATATAGTCATCGCTGTTTATCAGGACTTCGAATTGCTAGATGCGACCGGCCCGGCGTCCGTTTTCGCATCCGCCAATCACGCTCTCTCAGAGGACGGAATGCCTGCATACTATGCCGT
>NZ_PVBM01000104.1 GCF_002968575.1 Neorhizobium huautlense
ACGTTCTTGCCCGTATCGCGGACACGCCGATTATCAGGCTGGAGCAACTGCTTCCGTGGAATTGGACACCGCCGACCATCAACGCACAAGCGGCCTAACCTGCGGCCTTCACCGGAGGCTTACGAACTCAAAGCGTGGCCAGGGCCTGACACCGACCGATATGGTCGCAAACTTCGCGTGCTGATGAGAGACGGTCAGAGCCTGGCGGAGTGCTCCCCGTTTGACCGGACAAGTCGGTTAGTTTGATTTAGCCCTGATGAACTGCCGAGGGGAAGCCATCTTGAGCGCGGGATGGGGATGGATTTCGTTGTAGATGCTATGGACGAGCCATCGAGCTCTCCCGCTTTCATCGACAACGAGGAGGCCTTCTCAGATGGTGTCAAGCGAAGTGAAGAATTGACCCCCCCTATTGCCTCACCCAGGGATGTTACCGAAGTGTTTGGCGCTGAGATAACGGCGCGCGCTCCATCCAGTCTCCGTCGAGAATAATCTGCCCGGCTGTTT
>NZ_PVBM01000105.1 GCF_002968575.1 Neorhizobium huautlense
GGACACCAACTCGCCAAGGGCCAGCCATGGCAGATCGAATTGACGCAGGACCAGATCGGCATCCTGCGCGCTCGCGCTCAACGCAATAGACGATCGAGGAAACAGGCATCATGAAATCATTGGTGATGCGAAGATGACGACGGCACTCCTCGACCGTTTGACCCACCACTGCGAGATCGTGGAAACCGGCAACGAGTCCTGGCGCTTCAAAAACCGCTCTCAAAGCTAAAGCCGAAGATACCCATCACCCGCATTTGGCCTACCCTCTGCAACCCCGGCCAGCGCCGGGCAGGCCAAGCGCTGATCGTCTACAGGGGGGTGAAGATTGGACGCCGATTGACATCCTTCCAGCGCCCTCCCCAAAGACCGGGAACCGAGCGAATACCGTGGAGTACCAACAAGGCGCGAATGCGATTGACGTGGCGCGTGCGCTCCTTCTTCAATTGGGTACGTTCTCGGGAGAGGCGTT
>NZ_PVBM01000106.1 GCF_002968575.1 Neorhizobium huautlense
AACTCCATGCTGGGAGGGCAAAACGCCGATCCCGAAGAGAAGCGAGGACCTGCGGACGATGTCATGTTCCGACGAGGCGGAGACGCTCGTAAGCGCTTGACCTCAACACGCCGAATAGAGAAGACATGGGTGACACTTTTCGCTTTTTGGCGGGAGGTGTTGATGCCGTGGAGAGAGACTTCGGTGATGGAGGAACGTCTACGTTTTGTCGCCCGGCTTCTGGAGGGCGAAGGCATGAGCGATGTGTGCCGAGAGTTCGGCATCTCGCGCAAGACCGGTTACAAAATCTTCAATCGCTATAAGGACGACGGTCTGGAGGCCTTAACCGACCGATCCAGACGGCCGGTGCGTTATGCCAACCAGTTGCCCGAGCCGGTCGAGGCGATGATCGTCTCGTGCAAGAAGAGCAAGCCGCATTGGGGTGCCAGGAAGATCCGGGAGCTTTTGGTGAAGCGCCTGGCCGGCGATG
>NZ_PVBM01000107.1 GCF_002968575.1 Neorhizobium huautlense
GCGCTGGCGACCGCCGGCAGCCTGAGCGCGGCGGCGCGTAATCTGGGCATCACCACGCCCGCAGTCAGCAAGCGCCTGGCACAGATGGAAGCGCGCATCGGCATGCCCCTCGTGACGCGCACGACCCGGCGCATGAGCCTCACCCCCGAAGGCGAGGTCTTCCTGGAACGTGCGCGTCGCATCCTGGGCGAGATCGACGACCTGGACCAACTGCTCACACAGGCCAAGGGCCGCCCAAGCGGCCTGCTCCGCGTCAACGCCACGCTCGGCTTCGGGCGCATGCACATCGCGCCGGCCATCTCGGAGTATGTAAAGGCGTATCCAGACGTGGACGTGCAACTGCAACTCTCTGCCGACCCGCCGCCACTGAATGAGGACCTGTTTGATGTGTGTGTGCGCTTTGGCGAGCCACCCGATGCACGCATCGTCGCGCGCAAGGTGGCATCCAACCGGCGCCTGCTC
>NZ_PVBM01000108.1 GCF_002968575.1 Neorhizobium huautlense
CAACACATACAGGGCAAAAATGACCGCGATAGGGCGAGTAAACAGGCCGAGAATAAGCGCGATGCCGAAAATAAACTCCACCACCACGGCGACAATCGCCGCCAAATAAGGCATCGGCGTGCCATAGCCTTCCATCGCCGTGACGGTCGCACCGAAGTTGACCAGTTTCATCCAGCCGAAAATGATAAACAGAACCATCAGTAGAATGCGGGACAGCAGAATTACGCCGTCTTTTGAGCTATCACCCATTTCGAACTCCTTAGCCACTGTCGGAATTATGTTGTCTTGCTGATTAAAGATTAGAACAATTTACGTTTTTTTCTAGCTGCGGCGGGCGGTTGCGCCGCTTTTTTCGGCGGACGAGAGGCGTGGTGAAGCCGGCGGCATTGCCTATACTTGAGCCTGGAGCAAAAACAATAAAACGGGCAATGTGAGGCCATGATGGATGAAGAAT
>NZ_PVBM01000109.1 GCF_002968575.1 Neorhizobium huautlense
GGCCTGAGGTGGATTCGGCGCATCGGTGCCGTGCGCTTGTCAGATCTTGGACGAAGGCGGCACGGTAGGCATCGACCTTGGATTGCGGGATTCGATCGCGTCGCGCTGCGTTCACGAACCCTTCCAACGAGCGCTGCTGCGCCGACTCACCCTCGGGTATCCGACAAAGTCGAAGAAGCCAGGAACTCTGCAGGCTCAGCCACTGGGCTTGCCGCTCGAGACGGCCCTGCTCCAGTTCGATCGCCTCGCTGATGCGAGTCACTGCCTCGGGGAGCCGGTTGGCATTCGCGCTGCGGAGCGCGTCGATTGAGATGGCGAATGCCTTGATCTGCTGCTTGATCCTCAGATCGGGGTCATCGGGTGTTAGGGGTAGCCGGAGCAGAGGTTCGAGGAGTGGCTCGAGTTCGGCGGTTGCGGCTGGGTCTCCGGCGCGAGAGAGGCAGTAGGTCACTTG
>NZ_PVBM01000010.1 GCF_002968575.1 Neorhizobium huautlense
CTCAACAGTGTCCTCACCATCAAATGGGCCGATCAAATCGGACTACCCAGGCTCGCTTAGCCTCAATCTCTCAAACCGCCCGGTGCGGACCCGCATGCCGGGTGGTGTGGCAGGGGTGCGATTGATTGAATCGCCCCCTATGCCGATTGGCGATTTCCGTCGGCAACGGTGCCGCAACAGCCGGGTTTTCAGTCGCGGTTGATCGGTTTGCGCAGCCGGCCGGCGAGGTCCTGGATGTATTGCCATGCGACTCGCCCGGAACGTCCCCCGCGCGTCGTTGCCCATTCGAGCGCTTGCGCGTGCAATATCTCCCGCTCGAGGCCGAGGTCGAAATGATCCGCATAGCCGTCGATCATCGTCAGATAGTCGTCCTGGCTGCATTTATGGAAGCCGAGCCACAGGCCGAAACGATCGGAGAGCGATACCTTTTCCTCGACCGCCTCGGAAGGATTGATGGCTGTCGACTGTTCGTTCTCTATCATGTTGCGCGGCAACAGGTGGCGGCGGTTTGAGGTCGCGTAGAAGAGCACGTTGTCGGGACGCCCCTCGATTCCGCCATCCAACGCGGCCTTCAGGGACTTGTAGGCTGTGTCGTCGTGGTCGAAGGAAAGATCGTCGCAGAAGATGATGACCCGATGGCCGGAGATTTTGAGAATGTCGAGAAGGTCGGGCAATGATGAAACATCCTCCCGATGCACCTCGACGAGCTTCAGGGGGATGCCCGCCGCCGAGCGAACGTCCTCATGAACAGCCTTAACCAGGGAGGATTTTCCCATCCCGCGTGCGCCCCAGAGCAGCACGTTGTTGGCCGGAAAACCCTCGGCAAAACGTTGGGTGTTTTCATGCAGGATGTCGCGGACATGATCGACGCCGCGGATCAGCTTTAAGGCAACGCGGTTGGGACGCGCCACCGGCGAAAGGCGCCGGTTGGTCGGCACCCAGACGAAGCAGTCGGCGGCATTCCAGTCGTTGATGGCCGGAGCCGGTCCGGCGAGACGCTCCAGGGCATCCGCGAGCCTGCGAACTTCAGCCAGGATAAGGGTGTTGATGTCATCGCTCATCGTGTTCCTCCGGTCGTTCAGACGGCTTCGATGCTCCGGTTGCTGCGGTACCATGGCCATTGATGCGTCAAAAGGCTGCGAGTAGTGGATTCAGTACTGTTCACAACCTGTTTCTGTTGCATTCCCGCCCATCACAACTATATTCCGGCGGCTTGTAACGGGGGCTTGGGTCTCCGGTAATCTTAGGAGTTCTCGATGTTCATTACCGAAGCATTCGCCCAGGCCGAAGGCGCCGCACCCGGAGCCTCCGCATTTGGCTCCGGCCTCGAAATGCTGTTCCTTTTCGCCCCTTTGATGGTGGTCTGGTATTTCTTTCTGATCCGCCCGCAGCGGACAGCTCAGAAGAAGCGCCAGGAGACGCTGTCGGCGATCCGCCGCGGTGATCAGGTCGTTCTCGGCGGCGGCATCACTGGCAAGGTGAGCAAGGTCATCGACGATTCCGAAGTCGAAGTTGAAATTGCCGAAGGCGTGAAGATCCGCGCCATGCGGGCCTATATCGCTGAAGTCCGGGTCAAGGGCGAGCCGGTCAAGACAGAAGCCTGATTGAGGCGGGCACGTATCAAACGAGCTTGTAAAAATTGCACGGGCCGGATTGTCCGGCCCGAAACTTTTTAAGGTATGTGCGAACTATGGCGAAAGGCATCGAAATCCGCGAAGCCCATTTTCCAGGCCGCGCTCCGATCGATGCCTATGGCAACGGCGGCTTCCGTTTTGCTGACATGTCGCATCGCGGCTCCTTGCTCTGCCTTCCGTCCGGAATCCACGGCTGGGATATGCAGGAAGGCGATCCGCTGACGGTCGAGGCCTTCGCCAGGGTGCTCGCCGAGGCGGAAGGCATCGAAGTGGTGCTGGTCGGTACGGGTGCGAACTTGAAGCCGCTTCCCGCCAGTTTGAAGGCAGCACTCAAAGCGAAGGGCATCGCTTCCGATCCGATGAGCACGGGCGCGGCGGTTCGGACCTTCAATATCATGCTGGCCGAATCGCGGGCCGTGGCGGCTGCCCTGATTGCGATCTGATATGAACGATTCCCCAAAAGAAACCCGCGATCTGTGTCTATCGATACTGAGGGAAACGGACCGTGACCGTTACCTTGCCTGCCTTCTCTCGCCAGTGGACAAGCGCGGTGCGCTTGCCGCGCTCTATGCCTTCAACGCCGAGATTGCCCGCGTGCGCGACGTGGTGCGCGAACCGCTGCCCGGCGAAATCCGCCTGCAATGGTGGCGTGATCTCTTGGAAGGCAATGCGCATGGCGACAGCGGCGGTAATCCCATCGCCGCCGGCCTGATCACGGCCATAGAGACGTATCGCCTGCCCCGGCAGACGCTCATAGACATGGTCGAGGCGCGGATATTCGACCTCTATGACGATCCGATCGTCGACCGGAACGCGCTGGAAGGCTATGCGGGAGAGACAGCCTCTGCGCTGATCCAGCTTGCTAGTCTGATCCTCTCGGCCAACGATGCCACCCAATCCGCCGATGCGGCCGGTCATGCCGGCGTAGCGCAGGCGATCGCAGGCTTCCTGCTGCTCTTGCCGGTGCACCGACATCGCCATCAGCTCTATCTGCCGGTCGACATTTTGGCTGCCACCGGGCTCGACCGAGATACATTCCTGAGCGGTGAGGACAAGACACGCATATCCGCCGCCATCGATGCCTTCGCCGGCCTTGGCCTCGAGCATCTCGCCAAGGCCCGGAAAGCCGGGCCGATTCCCGCCTCCGTCTTCCCGGCCTTCCTGCCGGTAGCGCTAGCTGAACCGGTCCTGCGCGGCGCGGCTCGGGCGGGCGTCGCTGCGCTCGATATTTCCCTGCAATCGCCGCAATGGCGGCGTCAACTCAGGCTGCTGAAGGCGGGCATCACCCGCCGGTTTTGATCGACGCTAAATTCGCACAAGGCTCGTCATTTAAAGCGACCAGGGCATAGGCCGGCGCATCAAAGGAGAAGCGGCGTGAGTCCCGTCATTGTCTGGTTGATCATCTTTGCGCTTCTGATGGCGCTCGCCTATTACGTGACCCGATTGATCGGCAAGGACCAGGAGGGAAGCCGTCACGATACCGGTCTCGCCATTCTGGAATTCGGTCGCGCCTTCCCCAATGAAGCAATCCGCAGCCTGCATGTCACCGCGGACGCGGGCGCAATCTTTGTCCGGCTCTACGGCAGCAAAGCTGGTTTCATGCGCAGTCGCGGCAACCACTACGCCTGCCACCTGATTGCTCCGGGCCGGGTGCGGATCTTCCCTCTGCCGAACGCGAAAGGATTCAGCGCCGAATTCCTCGACGCGCCGACCCAGAACGGCACCTTCGTCTTCTCGACGGAAAAGGAAGCCGCTGAAGTCTCGCTCTGGCTGCTCGACAACTATGTCAACATCCCCGGCCTTGGGGCCGGGGAAACGGTGGAAGCGCCAGCCGATCCGGACGCGTCCGGAGACGGCATCAGTCCCGACCGAGCCAAATAGAGCAGTCCTGCAGCGCCCGCGCCGCCAGCAACTGCCGTTTCATGACCGTCTTGTCCTTGCCGCGAAAACGCTTGACGCCTTCAGGCTTGACGATCGAGCCAGGCTCCAACTCCGGAAACAGTCCGAAATTGACGTTCATCGGCTGGAAGGAGCGTTTTCCCGGCTCGTCTTCCGAAACGAGATGGCCGCCGGTGATATGACCGAGCAGCGAACCGAAGGCGGTCGTTGCCGGCGGGGCGACCAGTGCTTCGCCCTTCCGTTCCGCGGCGGCGAAGCGGCCGGCCAATAGGCCGATCGCAGCACTTTCCACATAGCCCTCGCAACCGGTGATCTGACCCGCGAAACGCAGACCGGGCCGACTTTTCAGCGTCAGCGTCCTGTCCAGGAGGACCGGTGAGTGGATATAGGTATTGCGGTGCAGGCCCCCGAGGCGCGCAAATTCCGCATTCTGCAGCCCCGGGATCATCCGGAAGATCTCCGCCTGCGCGCCGTATTTGAGCTTCGTCTGGAAGCCCACCATGTTATAGAGCGTGCCGAGCGCATTGTCCTGCCGAAGCTGCACGACCGCATAGGCCTTGACAGTCGGATTGTGGGCATTGGTCAGCCCCATCGGCTTCATCGGTCCGTGGCGCAACGTTTCACGGCCGCGCTCCGCCATCACCTCGATCGGCAGGCAGCCGTCGAAATAGGGCGTACCTTCCCATTCCTTGAAACCGACCGTATCGCCGGCGATGAGGGCGTCGACGAAGGCGTTGTACTGCGCTTCATCCAACGGGCAGTTGATATAGTCCTTGCCGGTACCGCCAGGGCCGACTTTATCGTAACGCGACTGATACCAGCAGATGTCCATGTCGATCGAATCGCGATGCACGATCGGGGCGATGGCGTCAAAAAAGGCGAGCGAATCTTCACCCGTCTCCGCCTGAATGGCCGCGGCGAGCGCCGGCGAGGTGAGGGGGCCGGTGGCGATGATCGCCAGATCCCATTCCTTGGGCGGCAGACCCTGGATCTCCTCGCGCACCACGGTAATCAGCGGGTGCTTTTCGATCGCCTCGGTAACCGCCTCGGAAAAGCCGTCGCGGTCGACGGCGAGCGCGCCGCCGGCAGGTACTTGGTTCCTGTCAGCCGAGGCGATGATCAGGGAATTGGCAAGCCGCATTTCCGCGTGGATGACGCCGACCGCGTTGGCCGTCGCATCGTCGGAGCGGAAGGAATTCGAGCATACCAGTTCGGCCAGACCATCGGTCTTATGGGCGTCGGTGCCGCGCACGCCGCGCATTTCATGGAGAATCACCGGAACGCCGGCCTGGGCGATCTGCCAGGAGGCTTCCGATCCGGCGAGACCGCCGCCGATGACATGGATGGGGAAGAGGGAGCTATTCGTCATGACCGGCTCATTATCACGCCGTTCGTCCAACCCAAATCAAAAATGGGCCGGAATCAAAAAGGCACCCGATCAGGTGCCTTTGATACGTCCTTGGATGTGCTTGCCTGGCCTGCCGTTGGCTTGTCGCCGCTGCGGCGTCGCGCGGCGCAATCCACCAGCTGGGCGGATTAGCGGAAGGAGCGCGATGCGATGTTACGGATATCGTAACGGGTCAGACCGATGTCGTTGAGCGCCTGGTTGGAAAGATTGCCAAGCTCGTTCATCGTGCGGCGGTAGCTGATCCAGTTCTTAGCGATGCGGATCGGGTTCATGGTCGTTTCCTCAAGATTTGTCCTGATGCTCTGTCGTCATCAGCGATGTCAGTCTTATACAACCGCATAATAAAAAAGTGCAGTGCAAAAAATATGCGACTGCCATGCAAATGTGCAGGAGGTTGGTGAATTTTAGGGCTGAGCCTGAAAAACCGGCACGGATGCAAAGTGAAGGCACAAAAAGAAAAGCGCCTCCCAGAGGGAAGCGCTTTTGAAAGTCATCAATACGGTCGTGATCGGCTTAGAAGCCGACTGCGGTCCGTGCAACGCGGCGGATGTCTGCGCGGCCGATGCCGAGGTCGTTGAGTTCGCGGTCGCTCATGCGGCCGAGTTCGTTGACGGTTTCGCGATACTTGCGCCAGCTGCTGAGTTTCTGTGCGATGTTCATGGTCGTGTCCCTTTCAAGGCCCTTGCCAGCAGCCCCTTCGGCGCTGCCTTCAATCTCATGACCGCTAATATATGTTGCGTCGCAAAAAGTAACAGCGCCTATTCGGTATGCCACCTATGCAATTGGCGCATTACGAAACGATTAACCATGATGATGACTGGGTAAACAATGGGCATTTTTGCATGCCCATCGGGGAAATCCTCCTTTTGCGGCGCAAAAAAATAACGCCCACCGGGGGAGGAGGTCCGGTGGGCGTCATTTGTAACGACCGGCGATTTGGGAGGAGGAGGATCGCCAGTCCCATCGGGCTTACGCTGGGAGGAGGAGTGCGTCGCCCGAATTTTCATCGCGGGATCAAATCCCGAGGGCACTTCATTTCTGAACGGGTGCCAGACCGTTCGAACCGGAGAGATCAGGAAAATGTTCCAATCAATCGCCGTATCTCCATATTACGAAGCCACACGCTCATTGTGCAGTGCAATATGGGAATGGATGACATGCAATTCATGCATGCCTTCTTCCTAGTTGGTCCCAATATACACATTAGAATTTAATAAAAAGTTAAGCATCCTTGGCGGCAGGATTGCAGGGCCCGGCAGGCGGGTTTTTCGGGCTTTTGCGGAAGTGCCAAAAAACCGTCATTTTCCCTTTGCGTGTGCTGAAACGGGTGATATAGAGACGCGCGCTCCGGAAGGCCTCAGGCCACGAGGATTTTCGACGCGGTTGGGGCGCGGGTATGGTGAAATTGGTAGACACGCCAGATTTAGGTTCTGGTGCCGCAAGGCGTGGGAGTTCAAGTCTCTCTACCCGCACCAGCACCGCCAGGAGTGCGGTCGGGTCAGGAATGGCCGAAGACAAGCGCTCCACGAAGCTGCGGCTGGTCTCTTTGAAGTTCCGGCGATGTGCTCACTGAAACAATGGCTGTCTGGGCACCGCCGCCACGATATGAAGGTTTAAAAATGCAGGTTACCGAAACGCTCGCTGAAGGGCTGAAGCGCGAAATCAAGGTCGTTATCCCGAAGAAGGATATGGAGGCCGAACTGAACGTTCGCCTCGCCGACGCCAAGGACAAGGTCCGCATCAACGGTTTCCGTCCGGGCAAGGTGCCCGTTGCACATCTCAAGAAGATGTACGGCAAGTCGATCATGGCCGACCTCGTCAACGAGATTGTCCGTGAACGCCCGACCAAGATCCTGTCCGAGCGCGGCGAAAAGTCGGCGACGCAGCCGTCGGTCGCCATGACCGAGGACGAAGCTGAAGCCGAAAAGATCCTGAATGCTCAGGCCGATTTCGAATTCACGCTCTCCTATGAAGTCATTCCGCCGATCGAGCTGAAGCCGACCAGCGGCCTGTCCGTCGTTCGCGAAGTGGTGGAGGTCACCGAAGAGGAAGTCACCGAGCAGATCGAAAAGATCGCCGAAAGCGCGCGCACGTTTGAGACGAAGAAGGGCAAGGCCGCCAATGGCGACCGCGTCACCATGAACTATCTCGGCAAGGTCGACGGCGAAGCCTTTGATGGCGGCGCTGCCGAGGACGCTGAACTGGTTCTCGGTTCGGGCCGTTTCATTCCCGGCTTCGAAGACCAGCTGATCGGTGTCAAGGCCGGCGACGAAAAGCAGATCTCCGTGACCTTCCCGGCTGACTATCCGGCCGCCAATCTGGCCGGCAAGGAAGCCACCTTCGATATCACCGTGAAGGAAGTCGCCGCTCCGGCCGCGATCGAAATCAACGATGAGCTTGCCTCCAAGCTCGGCATCGAATCCGTCGACCGTCTCAAGGAGATCGTCCGCGGCCAGATCGAAAGCCAGTACGGCAGCGTTACCCGCCAGAAGGTGAAGCGCCAGATTCTCGACCAGCTCGATGAACTCTATAAGTTCGACACCCCGCAGGGCCTCGTCGACGCCGAATTCGAAAACATCTGGCGTCAGATCAACGCCGATCTTCAGCAGTCGGGCAAGACCTTCGAGGATGAAGACACCACCGAGGAAGATGCGCGCGTCGAATACCGCAAGCTCGCAGAGCGTCGCGTTCGCCTCGGTCTCGTTCTTTCCGAAATCGGCGAAAAGGCCGGCGTCGAAGTAACCGAAGAAGAGATGCAGCGTGCCCTTTACGCTCAGCTTCAGCAGTTCCCGGGCCAGCAGAAGGAAATCCTCGATTTCTTCCGCAACACCCCCGGCGCTTCCGCTTCGCTCCGCGCTCCTATCTTCGAAGAGAAGGTCGTGGACAAGCTGCTTTCTGAAATCAAGGTCACCGACAAGACCGTGACGAAGGAAGAGCTGATGGCCGAAGACGAGGCCGAATCTGCTGAAAAGCCGGCCAAGAAGAAGGCCGCTCCGAAGAAGGCTGCCGCCAAGGCCGAGGCTGCTGATGCTGCCGAAGGCGAAGAAGCTGCCGCTCCGAAGAAGAAGGCTGCTCCGAAGAAGAAGGCTGCTGAGGACAGCGCCGAATAAGCTTCGCATTGAATCTGTAGAAAAGCCGGGTCGGCAACGATCCGGCTTTTTTGTTGTGACAACCTCCAAAGTTCTTCGCCATGATCCGCATCGAAAACATCAGCAAGTCGAATAGTCACCGCATTCTCTTTATCGAAGCGTCGGCGGCGTTGAACCGCGGCGAAAAGATCGGACTCGTCGGCCCGAACGGCGCCGGCAAGACCACGCTCTTCCGGATGATCACCGGCCAGGAGATCCCGGACGAGGGGCAGGTCACGGTCGAAAAACACGTCACCATCGGCTATTTCAGCCAGGATGTCGGCGAAATGTCCGGACGCAGCGCTGTGACCGAGGTGATGGACGGGGCAGGGCCTGTGAGCGAGGTCGCTGCCGAGCTGCGCGAACTCGAAACGGCGATGGTCGATCCGGACCGCATGGACGAGATGGATCAGATCATCGAGCGTTATGGCGAGGTTCAGGCGCGCTACGAGAAACTCGATGGTTATGGGCTCGAGGGGCGCGCCCGCGAGGTGCTGGCCGGATTGAGCTTTACGCAGGAGATGATGGACGGCGACGTCGGCAAGCTTTCGGGCGGCTGGAAGATGCGCGTGGCGCTTGCCCGCATCCTGCTGATGCGCCCGGATGTCATGCTGCTCGACGAGCCGAGCAACCATCTTGATCTCGAGAGCCTGATCTGGCTCGAATCTTTCCTCAAGGGCTATGATGGTGCGCTGCTGATGACCTCGCACGACCGCGAGTTCATGAACCGAATCGTCACCAAAATCATCGAAATCGATGCCGGATCGCTGACCACCTATTCCGGCGACTATGCCTTTTATGAGCAGCAGCGGGCGCAGAACGAAAAGCAGCAGCAGGCGCAGTTCGAGCGCCAGCAGGCCATGTTGGCCAAGGAGATCAAATTCATCGAGCGCTTCAAGGCGCGCGCCTCCCATGCGGCGCAGGTGCAGAGCCGGGTGAAGAAGCTCGACAAGATTGAGCGGATCGAGCCGCCGAAACGCCGCCAGGCAGTGGCGTTCGAATTCCAGCCGGCGCCTCGTTCCGGCGAGGATGTGGTCAATCTCAAGAACGTGCATAAGAGATACGGCAGCCGGTCGATCTACGAGGGGCTGGATTTCATGGTGCGCCGCAAGGAACGCTGGTGCATCATGGGCATCAACGGCGCAGGCAAGTCGACCCTTCTGAAGCTTGTGGCCGGTTCGGCGGAGCCTGACGAGGGCAACGTCACCGTCGGCGCCAGCGTCAAGATGGGTTATTTCGCCCAGCATGCGATGGATGTGCTCGACGGAGACCTGACGGTCTTCGAATGGCTGGAGGCGGAATTTCCGCGGGCCGGGCAGGGGGCGCTGCGGACGCTCGCCGGTTGCTTCGGGTTTTCCGGCGACGACGTGGAAAAGAAGTGCCGGGTGCTTTCGGGCGGTGAAAAGGCGCGGCTGGTGATGGCGGCCATGCTTTTCGATCCGCCGAACTTCCTGGTCCTCGACGAGCCGACCAACCATCTCGACCTCGATACCAAGGAAATGCTGATCAAGGCGCTTTCGGATTACGAAGGCACGATGCTTTTCGTTTCCCACGACCGGCATTTCCTCGCCGAGCTTTCAAACCGTGTTCTCGAACTCACGCCCGAGGGCATCCACCGTTATGACGGCGGATATACGGAGTATGTCGAACGGACCGGTTACGAGGCGCCGGGCCTGAGAAGCTGAGGTGAGCAATATGCAAGACGTGCGGCGCGGGGGCTTGCGGGCCAGTTAACCGCGACTGCCGTTCGGCCTTAGCGCCGGGCTGACTTCCAGCTGTTGCCGGGGTTGATTTTGCGCCGTCTCGCTATCCTGGCTGCTGATCTTCAGCAGGGCACCGAATCCCACGATCGTCGCCAGGATGAGGGAGCCGATGATTTCATAACGAGGCATTCCGAACCGATTGGCCATGGTCGCAACTCCTGATGAAGTTACTTACGCGCACCATGGAAAAATGTTCCCGATCCCGCTCCATGGGTTGCAGCCATACGAGATGCCCCAACCTTCCTGACGATCTTTCTTGATAACCGGCCCCGGTACCTACATGCTGTGCGGAGGCGGCTCAGTGTGGAGGAGCGGTGCAACTGTTGATGCGCCCGGCCGCTGGTCACCGCCCCTTGGGAGGACAGGATGGCGACCTCTACCGTTGAATTGCGCAATGTAGCCGGGACGGAAGCAGCATTGGGATGGGCAGGCGGGCATACGGTGGTCGTCGATCGGCCCGATGGAAAGGCTGGTGGCAAGGGGCTGGGCTTTAATGGCGCCCAGCTTCTCGGCCTGGCGATCGGCGGCTGTTACTGCAACGACCTCCGGTATGCGGCACACGAAATGGATGTCGAACTGGGTGAGATCGAAGTGACGGTAACCGTCGCCCTGGATGGCTCGCCACTGTTGGCAACAGGTGCCGAGCTCGCCGTCCGTTGCGAAACCAGGGATGGATCGGACGTTCGCCTTGTCATCGACAGGGCGTGGCAGGTCTGTACCGTCGCCAATTCCCTTCGGCTCGGCATCCCGGTCAGCATTATCTCCTCGCTATAACTCTGGACGGCGCCCGCCGCGACACCAGAACCGACATCGGCGCCACTCCCTTGCTCCCGAAGGGCACTCCCCGCTTGATCCTTGCCACGCCTCCGTAATCGCGTCGCCCAAAAGGTGTAGGACGGTCTGACGGCAAGCGACGGAACTTCTTGCCTTGCAATCCAGTTATTGCGCCAGGGCATGCAGGAGGCCAGAAGATGCCGCTGCTGATCAGCTATATCATTATTCGCGTGTCGATCGGTTTTGCCCTGGGCGCTGCCACGGCATTGGCGATCCTTCTCCAGTGGTTTGTAACTGGCCCCACGACTCTTGCTGCGCTTGAGATGTGGCTGGTGATCTACGGGTTCGGCTCCGTTTTCGGGCTCGGCTATCTCGCGACATCTCTGGCGTTGGATGCCGACGACGACGGAGCCTGAGCGGCTACCCCGCCATCCGGCCGGATCCAGCACTAACCGGCCTGCTGCAGTTCAGCGGCCGCGGCATTGTCCTTTTCCGATGCGCGCTGATAGGCCTGCCGCGTCGCAAGTCTTTCAAAATATTGCTCGAACGCCGGTCGTTTTTCAATCGAACCAAACTGCAGCCCCCAACCGATCTGCGCGCCGACATAGACATCGGCAGCCGTAAAGGTCTCGCCGGCGATATAGGTATGGGCGCCGACAGCCATTTCGAGCGTGTCCATCACATCCCGGAAGCTGCCGTAGCCGACCATTCGCTCTCGGCCCGGCGGCACTTCAAAGCCAAGCACCCTATTGCTGACGGCGGCTTCCAGCGGGCCGGCTGCGAAGAACATCCAGCGGTAATAATCGCCGCGGGCGGCCGGCGAGGGCGCCAAGCCTGCCTGTGGGAAGGCATCGGCAAGATAAGCGCAAATCGCGGCGCATTCCGTCACGACGGTTTTTCCGTGCACGACCGCCGGCACCTTGCCCATGGGATTGACCGCCTTGTAGGCCTCCCCCTTCATCGTCGTGCCGAAGTGAAGGATCTCGGCCCGATAGGGTACGCCCACTTCTTCCAGCATCCAGCGGGCAATGCGCCCCCGAGACATCGGGTTGGTATAGAGTACCAGTTCTTCCGTCATGACGTCCTCCTCTTGGTTCCGCCAGTGCTACGGCGACTGTTTTGCGGAATCAAGTCACAGCGGCTTGCGGTACTGAATGAAGCCGGAGGCCTGGGCTATCCGATCATAGAGCCGCCGGGCGGTCGCATTGCTCTCGTGGGTCAGCCAATAAAGACGTCCGGCCTTTTTCTGCCGTGCCAGCTCGGCCACGGCTTCGATCAGCGCTTCGCCGGTGCCCCGGCCGCGCCCGCTCATCGCGACGTAGAGATCCTGAAGATAACAGGTCCAGTCCGGAAGCCAGCAGGACCGGTGGAGGATCGCATGTGCGATGCCGACCATCTTGCCGGTTTCGTCGAAGGCGCCGAAGCCATGCATTGGCTCGCCGGGGTCGAGAAGGCGAGTCCAGGTGAGCTCGTACTGGTCCTTCGACAGCACGGTTTCATAGAAACGGAGGTAGGCTTCCCAGAGCGGCTCCCATTGGACCCGGTCGGAAGGTTCGAGCGGACGGACGGTGGTTGTCATGGCTGGCTCCCCAAAAGAAAACGGCAGAACTTGCGTCCTGCCGTTTGATTTCTAGCCGATCTCGGCGACTTACGCAGCCATGGCCTTCTTGAGATTCTCGTCGATCTTGTCGAGGAAGGCGGTGGTGGAGAGCCACGGCTGATCCGGACCGATCAGCAGCGCGAGGTCCTTGGTCATGAAGCCGGATTCGACGGTGTCGACGCAGACCTTTTCGAGCGTGGTGGCGAACTTTGCGAGCTCGGCGTTGTCATCAAGTTTCGCACGGTGTGCGAGGCCGCGGGTCCAGGCGAAGATCGATGCGATCGAGTTCGTCGAGGTTTCCTGGCCCTTCTGATGCTGGCGGTAGTGGCGCGTCACCGTGCCGTGCGCGGCTTCGGCTTCCACCGTCTTGCCATCCGGAGTGAGCAGCACCGAGGTCATCAGGCCAAGCGAGCCGAAGCCCTGGGCAACCGTGTCGGACTGGACGTCGCCGTCATAGTTCTTGCAGGCCCAGACATAGCCGCCGGACCATTTCAGAGCGGACGCAACCATGTCGTCGATCAGGCGGTGCTCATAGGTGATGCCGATTTCGTCGAACTGCGCCTTGAATTCGTTCTGGTAGACTTCTTCGAATATATCCTTGAAGCGACCGTCATACGCCTTGAGAATGGTGTTCTTGGTCGACAGGTAGACCGGCCACTTGCGCATCAGGCCGTACATCATCGACGCGCGAGCGAATTCCCGGATCGACTCGTCCAGATTGTACATGGCCATCGCCACGCCGGCGCCCGGTGCATCGAAAACTTCCTTTTCGATGACCTGCCCGTCTTCGCCGACGAACTTGATCGTCAGTTTGCCCTTGCCGGGGAACTTGAAGTCGGTGGCGCGGTACTGGTCGCCGAAGGCGTGGCGCCCGACGACGATCGGCTGGGTCCAGCCGGGAACGAGGCGCGGGACGTTCTTGCAGATGATCGGTTCGCGGAAGATGACGCCGCCCAGAATGTTGCGGATCGTGCCGTTCGGGCTCTTCCACATCTGCTTGAGGCCGAATTCCTTCACGCGCGCTTCGTCCGGCGTGATGGTGGCGCATTTGATACCGACGCCGTGTTTCTTGATGGCGTTTGCGGCGTCGACGGTGACCTGGTCGTTGGTCGCGTCGCGGTTTTCCACCGAAAGGTCATAATATTCGATGTCGAGATCGAGATAGGGAAGGATCAGCTTGTCCTTGATGAGCTGCCAGATGATGCGGGTCATCTCGTCGCCGTCGAGATCGACGACCGGGTTTGCTACCTTGATCTTTTGCATGGAATTCCTCTCGGACGTATGAGGGATATTTCATCCCCAAAGGTGGACACCAGTGGTGTGCGCTATAGCACCGCCCGACTGGAACGCAAAGGCATTCAGCCAGTGTCATGTGGCTTTTCGCGCCAGAAATCGTCCCGCACTCCGGCTGGTGCAGGATTGTCCTTGCCAAACCACAAACCGCGTTTAATGTCCGGAAAAATCCCACTCGAACAACCGGATTCCTCCCATGCGGATCTTGCCGCTCGCTATCGCTTTTTCGCTGACCTCCATTTTGGCCATGGCGGCTGACGCCACCGATCCGGTCAAGGAGGTCATGAAAGTCACGGAGGACAATTGGAATACGGTCGACAGCGAGTGGAAGTATATTTTCGACGCAGATTCGCTGAAGCGCCTGTTCAGCAAGAAGTTCCAGACAGCTTATGCGGAGGCGGCGAAGCATCCGGCCTACGAGACAGAAAACAATCAGCCGGGCGACCCCTTTGGATATGACGTCGTGACCGCCTCCCAGGACGGCTGTCCGCTGCAGGATATCAAGATGACGGCGGCGCCGGGCGCCAACGGCGTTACCGACGTGACGGTGACGTTCAAGCAATGGACCTGTGTCGATGATGCCCAGATCAAGGACAGCATCAGCGAAGTCCATTTCGACGTAATCGGCGAGGATGGTAGGTCGGTCATCGATGACATCCACCGGGTGGCGGACGGCGAAAAGGATTCCGTCGTCGAGGAAATGCAGTCGATCGCCAAGGGCGAATAGTCTCGCAACCGAAGAGCCGGCCTATTGCCGCTTCAAAGCCCGCCGCGAGGCCGCCTGTCCTGAACCGACGGTCGCTGGTCGATCTGCTATCCAGAGCCATAACGCCCTTGCCGATTGCATTTCAGCTGGTTATTTCCCGGCCAACGATCATCGGAAGGGCATCATGTCAGGTACCAATAGCGAGCGCAAACTGATTGCCGAAGGACCGGCAATCGTGCTGGTGGAACCCCAACTCGGCGAGAACATCGGCATGGTTGCCCGCGCCATGGCGAATTTTGGCCTGGCGGAGCTGCGCATTGTCAATCCTCGCGATGGCTGGCCGAGCGAAAAGGCGCGCTCCGCAGCCGCCAAGGCCGATCATGTGATCGACGGAACCAAGGTTTACGAGACGCTGGAGGAGGCGATCAAGGATCTCAATTTCGTCTACGCGACGACGGCCCGGGAGCGATACGGTTTCAAGCCGGTGCGCTCGCCGGTGGTAGCGGCAGAGACGTTGCGCGGCAGGTTCAAGGCAGGCGAAAAGACAGGCATTCTCTTCGGCCGCGAGCGCTGGGGACTGACGAACGAGGAAGTCGCACTTGCCGACGAGATTGTCACCTTTCCCGTCAATCCGGCTTTTGCCTCTCTTAATATCGCCCAGGCGGTGCTGTTGATGTCGTATGAATGGATGAAATCCGGGCTGGACGACCTGAGCGAGACGACCTTTCAACCGGTCGAGCAGCGGCCTTCGACCAAGGAACAGGTCTTCGGTCTGTTCGAGCATCTGGAGGAGGCCCTCGATGCTCGCGGATATTTTCATCCGCCCGCGAAAAAGCCCAAAATGATCGACAATCTGCGCGCCGTCATCTCGCGGCGGGGGTTTACGGAACAGGAGATCAGTGTGTTCCGGGGCGTCATCAACTCGCTCGACCGTTTTCCGCGCCGATGGTCGAAACAAAATCGGGCAGGCGAGCCGGGAGCGGCCCTGGGGGAGGCGGCAGGGAATGACGCAGACGAATGAGTTGAAGCCTGTGCTGATGTTCGATTCGGGCATTGGTGGGCTGACGGTGCTGCGCGAGGCGCGCGTGCTGATGCCGGAGCGCGGCTTTATCTATGTGGCCGATGATGCCGGGTTTCCCTACGGCGATTGGGAGGAGGCTGCGCTGAAGGAGCGGGTTATCGCGCTCTTTGCCAAGCTTCTCAAGGAATACGATCCTGAAGTTTGCGTGATCTCCTGCAACACCGCCTTTACCCTGGTTGGTGCGGATCTCCGCTCGACCTTTCCGAAGATGACCTTTGTCGGCACCGTGCCGGCGATCAAGCCTGCGGCGGAACGCACGCGCTCCGGTCTGGTCTCGGTTCTCGCGACCCCCGGTACGGTCAAGCGCGCCTATACCCGCGATCTCATCCAGTCGTTTGCCACGCAATGCCATGTGCGTCTGGTAGGTTCCCAGAATCTGGCGCGCATGGCGGAAGCCTATATCAGGGGCGAGAACATTTCCGACGAGGCGGTTATGGCGGAGATCGCTCCATGCTTCGTCGAGAAGGACAACAGCAAGACCGATATCGTCGTTCTCGCCTGTACCCATTACCCTTTCATGGCCAATGTCTTCCGGCGGCTGGCGCCCTGGCCGGTCGATTGGCTTGATCCCGCTGAAGCGATTGCAAGACAGACTCGCCGGAAAGTGCCCCTGGTCGATGGCGCCGAACATCCCGACAGCTATGATTTCGCGGTCTTCACGTCAGGCAATCCCGATTTCGCCACCAGGCGGCTGATGCAGGGATTTGGCCTGAAGGCCTGAGCGCCATCGAACAATGTGGCTTTTTTGTCACGAATTTTTCCTTATGATTGCAATTCGCGATTGTGTGCTTGATTGCCGGCCGATCTCGTGTATGATCTATTCATTCCGCAAAGCGAACACAGGAGGCGTGAGATGACATCCATTACCATGTTTATGCGCCTTTCTGGCGGAACGGCTATCGTGGCCTCGGTGTATCATACATCGACGCCGGCCGGCATGTGCCATCAGGCCGTATAAGCCTGTATCTCCGCCGTTTTTGGCATTTTCCCATTGATCTGACGTGACTGATTGACGGAGCGATTTATCGCGTTTCCGTGTCCGCATCCGCACGTCTTCTTTCATCTCAGAGGACCTGGTCGCGTCATGCGCCGGGACGGAAAAATCATGCGTGAATCACAATTTTTAGTTGCTGACACCCTTTCGGCTGCGGTTCATGATCTGTGCCGCGAACATGGCGTCTGGAAAACTGCCCGTGCACTGCTCCTGGCAGCCTGGAGCCGTCGCCAGACGGAAAACCAGATCTCCGATCTTTCCAGTCGGATGCGCCGCGATATTGGTTTCCCGGAACTGGAGGACGAACGCGGGAATGTACGGTTCATCCTTTGGGATATCCGGCTGTGAAAGGGCTGACACAGATCTCCGGCGGCTTTCCGCCGGAGATCTCGAGCATCTCTTACGGAGATGCCAGGCTGGGGGCTGAAATGACAATCGTCTTCCGCAAACTTGACCATGACGATATGGCGGCTGCCGCGAGCCTCCACCGTGTTTCCTTCGACGAGCGGCTGCCCTGGCTGGCCGGCCTTCATACTTTGGAGGAGGATCGTGGATACTGGCGCGGGCATCTTTTCGCGACCTGCGACATTTGGGGCGCCGAAAGGGGGAGCGCCTTGCTCGGCGTTATCGCCTTCCGCAAGGACTGGGTCGATCAGCTCTACATCCTGCCGAGTGCGCAGGGGCAGGGGATAGGTTCCCGGCTGCTGGACATCGCCAAAGAAGCCCATCCGCAGCTTTTCCTCTGGACCTTCCAGCGCAATGCTACGGCCCGCCGCTTTTACGAAGCGCGCGGCTTTGTGGCGGTCGAACAGACCGATGGCACGGCCAATGAGGAAAAGGAGCCGGACATTCTCTATCATTGGCGTCGCGAAACTCGATAAACACCGCTTGCAAAGCGAAAAAATCGGTGGCTTGCTCGCCCTGTTCCATGGAGGAGTTTCGCATGTCGCTTGAACACTGGCTCGCTTTCGTTGCCGCTTCGTCCATTCTGCTTGCTATTCCCGGGCCGACGATCCTGCTTGTCATCTCCTATGCGCTGAGCCACGGCCGCAAAGTTGCGAGCGCGACGGTCGCAGGTGTCGCGCTTGGTGACTTCACCGCCATGAGCGCTTCCATGCTGGGTCTCGGCGCCGTGCTTGCGACCTCTGCCACGCTCTTCACCGTACTGAAGTGGATGGGCGCCGCCTATCTCATCTATCTCGGCATCAAGCTCTGGCGTGCGCCGGTTTCCGAACGTGCGGCGGAGGCCGATGAGGCGGAGGCGGCATCCGCCAAGCCGATCAGGATTTTCCTTCATACCTATGTCGTGACGGCGTTGAACCCGAAGAGCATCGTCTTCTTCGTCGCTTTCCTGCCGCAGTTCCTTGACCTCAGCCGGCCGCTCTTCTTCCAGATGGCGGTCTTCGAGGTGACCTTCCTGGTTCTCGCAACGCTCAACGCCGCGCTCTACGGCCTGCTCGCTGCTATGGCCCGGAACACGATCCGCAAGCCCAAGGTCCAGCGAATCGTCAATCGCACCGGCGGCTCACTGATGATCGGCGCCGGTCTGCTTTCGGCCAGCTTCAAGCGCGCGGCGGCATGAGGATATTTAAGGGAGGATAACGCATGCTGACCGGACGTTGCCATTGCGGCGAGACCGTCTTCGAGATCAACGGAGAATTGCCTCAGGCGCTGACGCGCTGCACCTGCACTTTCTGCTCCCGTCGCGGCACGCTCTATGCCTATTACGAGCCGAAGCAGGTGCGCGTCACGGCCGATTCCGAGAGCGACAGAATCTATCGCTGGAACTCGAAGCTGGTGGCGCATCATTTTTGCGGCACCTGCGGCTGCGGGACCTATAGCGACAGCCCCGATTTCCAACTCGACGGCACCTGGGACGGCAAGACGCGCCGCATTGGCGTGAATGCCAGGCTGTTCGATGATTTCGACGCCGAGGAATGGCCTCACACCGTGATCGACGGCAGGAACCTCTGGTAGGAGAGCGACATGAGCGAGATGACCATTCTAGCCTTTGCGATCGTCGCCTTCATAGGCATTGCGACGCCGGGGCCGACAGTGCTTCTGGCGCTGACCAACGGTTCCCGTTATGGATTGCGCCGGGCTTTGCCGGGCATGGCGGGCGCCATGCTTTCCGACTTCGTTCTGATCGGCGCCGTAGCACTGGGCCTGGGCGCGCTGCTTGCAGCCTCCGAATTCTGGTTTACGGTGGTCAAGTGGCTGGGTGCGGGTTATCTGGCTTTTCTGGGCATCATGCTTCTCCGCTCCAAGGGATCTCTTGACGTTACGGAAGCTGCTGCAGCGTCAGGCTCTGGCTCCTCCGCTTCCATTTTCCTCAAGAGCTTTCTCGTCGCAGTGACAAATCCCAAGGGCTACCTGTTCTTTTCGGCCTTCCTGCCGCAATTCATCGTGTCCGATGCGCCGCAGGTGCCGCAATATGCCTTGCTCGCCGTCGTCTTCGCGCTGATCGATTTCGCCGTAATGTTTGTCTACGCACTGCTCGGTTCGAAAGCGGTGCATCTTCTCAAGAAGAAGGGCGCTCTCTGGCTCGACCGGGCTTGCGGCGGCGCGCTTTTAGCGCTCGCGGGATCGCTCGCGCTCTATCGGAGGGCCGCCTCTTAAACCCTGTGCATTTTTGCACTTGTCCGGCGAAACGAATCCCGATCTCTGTTATGGCTCGGGAGTGGCGGGCCGTTGGGTCGCCGCACGGAGACGGCATACGGGGTGAGTGCATTGCAGGTTGGCATCGATATGGGAATTGTGTCCGGCGGCGCTCCGGCCAAGCTCGATATCGAGGAGCTTCTGGCCACCCGCTTGCTCGTGCAGGGTAATTCCGGCTCGGGCAAATCGCATCTGCTGCGGCGGTTGCTGGAGCAGTCCGCCCCTTGGGTGCAGCAGGTGGTGATCGATCCCGAAGGCGATTTCGTCACGCTCTCGGATAAGTTTGGCCATGTGGTGGTCGACGGCGAGCGCACCGAGGCGGAACTCGCCGGCATTGCCAACCGCATTCGCCAGCACCGGGTGTCTTGTGTACTGACGCTTGAGGGCCTTGATCTGGAAGAGCAGATGCGGGCCGCCGCAGCCTTCCTCAACGGCATGTTCGATGCTGACCGCGAGTACTGGTATCCGGTCCTGGTCGTCGTCGACGAGGCCCAGATGTTTGCGCCTTCGGTCGGCGGCGACGTCTCCGAAGATGCCAGAAAGCTGTCCCTCGGTGCGATGACCAACCTGATGTGCCGCGGTCGCAAGCGCGGTCTGGCGGGCGTCATCGCTACCCAGCGCCTCGCAAAACTCGCCAAGAATGTTGCCGCGGAAGCCTCGAACTTCCTGATGGGACGAACCTTTCTAGACATCGACATGGCGCGCGCCGCCGATTTGCTCGGCATGGATCGGCGCCAGGCGGAAATGTTCCGCGACCTCCAGCGCGGTAATTTTGTCGCTCTCGGTCCGGCTTTGTCCCGCCGACCGCTGCCGATCGTCATCGGCACCGTAGAGACGTCTGCCCGATCTTCGAGCCCGAAACTGATGCCGCTGCCGGATGCGCCGCAGGATGTCGAGGATCTGATCTTCACGCCGGATCCGGAGGAGTTTACCCGGCCTATGGTTCGCCGGGCGCCGCCGGCACCTCGTCCGACGACGGATATATTGGCCGAGCTTTCCCGCTCCATGCCCGCTGCCTCGCAGGCACCTCAGGAGCCGCGCGCGCCCCAGCCGGAGGTGTCGCCCGAAGCGCGTGAGGAGCGGCTTTCCGCTGTGCTTTCCGAGATTCTCGACGATCCGCAATCGGGCTATCGGACTGACGCGGTCCTCTATCAGGAATTTCTGGTGCGCGCCCGCATGCGGCGCCTGCCCGGACCACCACTGACGCTCTCTGAATTCCGCCGCCGGGTGGCCGTTGCGCGTTCGGGCGTCGACGCCGAAACGGCGGCAGGCGAGGCCTGGCGGACGGCCTTGTCGCTATCCGGCGGGGTCTCGGATGATCTTCAGGGCGTTTTCCTGATGATGGCGAAAGCAGCGATATCAGGCGAACCGTGTCCATCGGATGCCCGTATCGCCCGCGCCTATGGCACCCATTCCGCCCGCCGCGCCCGGCGTCTGCTCGGCTATTTCGAGGAGCAGGGCCTGATCGTGATTCACACGGATTTTTCCGGAAAGCGCGTCGTGGCCTTTCCGGACCTGCAATCGGAGACCGCTCCCGGTAGCGCCGACGCGCCGGACGAGGGCGAGGCGAGGGTGGCGGCCGAATAATCCGCTAATGGATGTGGAAATGCGCTTCCACGGCGGCGGCAATGAAGGCTTGCCGCGCTTCCGTCGGTTCCGATCTTCCGTCAAGGGCATCACCGCAGACCTGTTCGGCGCGGCTGTACTGGCTGCCGTGATAAGACGGCCAAAAACAGTCGAGCACCGTCTTTGCCTGACGCACCGTTTTCACTGTGCGAGTAACGCCGGTTTCCGGGTCTTCAAGTCTGATCGGGTTGTTCCAGGCCTTCGGGCTCATGACACGATACCTCCTCTCTATATGAGATGGGCTGAATATACCGGGATTCAATTGGAGTCTGGAAACAGCCTTACCGAAAGGTTACGACAGCTGACGCTGTTGACATTTCCATGACATACGCCTAAAGACCCCGCCAACGCCGGGTTCAACGCCCGGTGTTTTTGTTGACATGTCCCGTGGTCTCTCCGATCGCTGTCGTGAGAAACCTGTCAGAGCTCTTAAATCAGGGCTCAGAGGAGGGCGTGTTTCCTTGATCCGGTTTGGCAACAAACCGGACTAACCGTTTGAGAAGGAAATGCGATGAGCAAGCGCGCTGCATCCAAGTACAAAATCGATCGCCGCATGGGCGAAAACATCTGGGGTCGTCCGAAGTCCCCGGTCAACCGTCGTGAATACGGTCCGGGCCAGCACGGCCAGCGCCGCAAGGGCAAGCTTTCCGACTTCGGCGTGCAGCTGCGCGCCAAGCAGAAGCTGAAGGGTTACTACGGCGACCTGCGCGAAAAGCAGTTCCGCGCCACCTACGACGAAGCAAACCGCCGCAAGGGCGATACCTCGGAGAACCTGATCGGTCTCCTGGAATCGCGCCTCGACGCCATCGTCTACCGCGCCAAGTTCGTTCCGACGGTCTTTGCTGCCCGTCAGTTCGTCAACCACGGCCACGTGACTGTCAACGGCGTACGCGTCAACATCGGTTCCTACCGCTGCAAGGCCGGCGACGTCATCGAAGTTCGCCAGAAGTCGAAGCAGCTCGTTTCGGTTCTGGAATCGGTTCAGCTCGCTGAGCGCGACGTTCCGGACTACATCGAAGCCGACCATAACAAGATGGTTGCGACCTTCGTTCGCGTTCCGACGCTCTCCGACGTACCTTACGCCGTGGTCATGGAACCCCAGCTGGTCGTCGAATTTTATTCGCGTTGATCACTTGCGAAAATGGCCCCGGAGGGGGCCATTTTCATATTCAGCTGCAGAAAGCCGTCTCATTTCGAGGCGGCTTTTTTTCTTTCCGGTGTCGCGGTGTCCGCGGTCGTGGTCGCGGTGGTATCGAGCGGCTGGGCGGTTGCCACGGGAGCTTCCTTCGGCAGCTCTCCCATGCGATTCCAGGCGTCCAGACCGGCGATCTTGTAGGCTTCCGCCAGCGTCGGATAGTTGAACGTATTCTCCACGAAATATTCGACCGTCCCCTTGAGATTGAGCACTGCCTGGCCGATGTGGACGAGCTCTGTCGCACCTTCGCCGACGATATGAACGCCCAGGAGGCGGCGCGTCTTCAGCGAGAAGATCAGTTTCAATAAGCCGGTATCGAGTCCCATGATGTGGCCCCGCGAGGTCTCGCGGAAGCGAGCGATGCCGCATTCATAGGGAATGCCCCGTTCCTTCATCTCCTCTTCGGTCAGGCCGCAGGTGGAAATCTCCGGCACGGCATAGATGCCGTACGGGAAGTATTTCTGCGGTTCCTTGGCAATCGCGCCGACGGCGACGCGGGCGGCGACGCGACCCTGTTCCATCGAGGTCGAGGCGAGGCTCGGAAAACCGACGACGTCGCCGGCCGCGTAGATACCGGGAACCTCTGTCTCGAAGGTCTCCGGGTTCACCTTCAGGCGACCGCGGCTATCGGCTTCGAGGCCGGCGGCAGCCAGCTTCAGCGTGTCGGTAGCCCCTGTGCGCCCGGCGGCATAAAGGACCATGTCGGTGGTGATTTTGCGGCCCGAATCGACCGTCACCAGCACCTTGCCGTCGTCCAGACGTTCAACCTTGTCGACCTTCTGGCCGAGGAGCAGCTTCATGTTGCGGTCGCGGAGCTGATAGGTGAAATCCTCGACGATCTCCTTGTCGATGAAGTCAAGGATGGTGGATTTCGGGTCGATGACAGTGACGGCCGTATCGAGTGCGCTGAAGATTGTTGCATATTCGATGCCGATGACGCCCGCACCGATGACGACCATGGAGCGAGGCAGATCCCCGATTTCCAGAAGTTCGTCGCTGTCGAGGACCGTCTTGCCGTCGAAGGGGATGCTGTCCGGGCGAAACGGCCTGGTTCCGACGGCAAGCAGGATGCTCTTGCCCTTCACGTGGACCGTCTCGTTGTCGTCCTTGAGCACCTCCAACGTATCCGGCGCGGCGAAGCTCGCCTTGCCGCGAATGTGCTGTACCCGGTTGCGGGCGAACTGGTGTTCGAGCACTTCCACCTCGTGATCGAGGGTGATGAGGAGGCGGCGGCGCAGGTCTTCCGCGCTGATCTCCTGTTTCACGCGATAGGCGCGCCCATAAAATCCGCGCTCGCGCCAGCCGGAGAGGTTAAGTGCGGTTTCCCGCAGGGTCTTTGAAGGAATTGTGCCGGTGTGGACCGAAACACCCCCGACACGTCGACCCTGTTCGATGACAAGGACTTTCTTGTCGAGTTTGGCGGCCTGAATGGCGGCGCGGCGCCCCGCCGGTCCGCTGCCGACGACGATGAGGTCGTATTGGTTCATGGGTGCTCCGTCTTCGAATCTCTGGAGCTGCCGCGATGCAGCAGCGATCACGAATCCTTTTGTAGCCACTTATTCTAAAGGTTTGATTGCGAGGCGTCCAAGCCTGGATTTCGGCGGTAATGCCTATAGTTTGTGCAATGCAAAAATTGCCGAAAAAATGTCTTGACGTTGCGGGCCAAATGCCGTCCTCTTGAACCAATTGTGAATTGGTACGGTAATGGTCCAGAAAAAATCAGAAGTGGCTCACGACACCTCGAGTTACGCGCTCGATCGGTTGCGGGAGCATTTTGCCACCGGAGAATTCGGCTCGGAGGGGCGCCTGCCCACTGAGCGGGCGCTGGCCGAAATGCTCGGCATCAGCCGCCGCGCGGTCCGTCGGGCACTGGAAGTGCTGGAGGGGGAGGGGCTGATTTGGCGCCGCCAGGGCTCTGGTACCTTTATCGGCGAGCGGCCCGACCGGTGGAGCGATCATGTCGGCGAGATCGTCGCCGGTACGGACTTCATGGAGATCATGGAGGTCCGGCTGAGGATCGAGCCGCAGCTTGCCCAGCTTGCCGCAATGCGCGCCAAGCCGGGCGAGATTGACCGGATGCGCAATCTCGCCAGAAAAATTACCGAGAGCCACGATGCCGATGCAAGCGAACTGTGGGACGGCGCCTTGCACCGGCAGATCGCCCAGAGCGCCGGCAACAGACTTTTCCTGTCGATCTTCGACGTCATCAACCAGGTTCGCCAGGACGAGGCGTGGCAGGCAATCCGCGAACGCGCCCGTTCGAGCGGCAACGCGGTCAATATCTCCTTCGCCCAGCACGACGACATCATCGACGCGATAGCGGCGCGTGACCCGGTCCGCGCAGGCGAAGCGATGCGCCAGCACCTCCTGATGCTTCAGGAGCGGCTCGTCCGGGCGACCTCGATGGAGGGCCACCCTCTCGGACAGGCAAGTTGAATTTCCGGTCGGCGCGAGACGGCCAGCAACGAGAAACCGGCACATAAGCCGGGCGACTGCAAACAGGAACAGAGAAAAGAGAGGAATAATTGCAATGAAACGACTGACAAATCTAACGGCAGCGCTGCTGACTGGCGCGCTTTTCGCCTTTCCAGCACTGTCCGCCGAACTGCGCATCGGCCTGCAGGACGATGCCGACGTCCTCGATCCGGCGCAGTCCCGCACCTTCGTCGGCCGCATCGTCTACACGGCCATGTGCGACAAGCTGGTGGACGTATCGCCGGATCTGAAGATCGTTCCGCAGCTGGCGACCGAGTGGAAATGGTCCGCGGACGGCAAGGAGCTGACGATGAAGCTCCGCGATGGAGTAAAGTTCCACGACGGTACCGCGATGGATGCCGCCGCCGTCGTTGCCACGATCGAGCGCAACCTGACCTTGCCGGAATCGCGCCGCAAGAGCGAGCTTAGCTCCGTCGCCAAGGTCGAAGCCGCTGGTCCGCTGGAGGTCAAGTTTACGCTGAAGGCGCCCGACGTTACGTTGCTCGCCCAGCTCTCCGACCGCGCAGGTATGATCGTCTCCCCGAAGGCAGCCAAGGAGCTTGGCGCGAATTTCGGCTCGAAACCCGTCTGCGCCGGCCCGTTCAAGTTCGTCGAGCGCGTCCAGCAGGACCGGATCGTGCTCGAGAAATTTGCCGATTACTGGGACAAGGACAAGGTATTCGTCGACAAGGTCACCTACCTGCCCATTCCGGATACGACCGTGCGCCTTGCAAACCTTCAGTCCGGTGACCTCGACATGATCGAGCGGCTGGCGCCGACCGATGTCGCTGCCGTCAAGGGCGCCTCCGGCTTCAAGGTCGATTCCGTCGTCAACATTGGCTACATGGCGCTCTACGCGAACATCGCCAACGGCCCGCGCGCCGACAACCCGTTCGGCAAGGACAAGCGCCTGCGCCAGGCCTTCTCGCTGGCGATCGACCGCGATGCGCTGAACCAGATCGTTTATGAGGGCACCGCCGTCGGCGGCAACCAGCCGTTTCCGCCGAACAGCCCGTGGTATAACAAAGCATTGCCGGTTCCTGCCCGCGATGTGGAGAAGGCCAAGGCTTTGATCAAGGAAGCCGGTTTCGAGCGGGTACCGATCGAGATGCAGATCCCGAACAATCCGGTGGCCGCGCAGATGATGCAGATCGTCCAGTCGATGGTGGCGGAGGCCGGTTTCGACGTCAGCTTGAAATCGACGGAATTTGCGACGCTGCTGGATGAACAGACCCGCGGTAACTATCAGCTCAGCCGTTCCGACTGGTCCGGCCGCGTCGATCCCGATGGGAATATCCACCAGTTCATCACCTGCAAGGGCGGCATCAACGATACCAAATACTGCAATGCCGAAGTCGACAAGCTGCTCAACGAAGCCCGCGCGTCGACGGACGACGCGGTCCGCAAGCAGAAATACGACGCCGCGGCCGAGATCCTGAACGACGAACTGCCGGTCATCTACCTCGGCCATCAATCATGGATCTGGGCCTACAAGAACAGCGTCACCGGTTTCGTCGCGAGCCCGGACGGCATGATCCGTCTTGTGGGCGTGAAGAAGAGCTGATCCGCTTGTGCCGCGCGGAAGCTCTGCGCGGCACTTTTTCAACGCACCTTTGGAAACATGAGGGGCGGCACTATGCCTGTCTATATCGGAAAGCGTCTCCTCGTCGCGATCCCAACCCTGCTGATCATCTCCATCTTCGTCTTTTCGCTGCAGAAGCTTCTTCCCGGCGACCCGATCCTGACCATGGCAGGCGAGGAACGCGATCCGGCCGTGATCGAATTCCTGCGCGAGAAATATCGGCTGAACGACCCGGTGATCGTGCAGTATTTCTATTGGCTCGGCGGCATTTTGAGCGGAGACTTCGGCATCTCGCTGCGTACCAACCAGCCGGTTCTCGAACTCATCCTGCAGAAGCTGCCGGTGACGATCCAGCTTGCGACCATGGCAATGTTTTTCGCCTTCCTGATCGGCATTCCGATCGGAATCCTCGCGGCCGTCAAGAAGAACACGACCATCGACTACGTGGCCAACATTGTCGCGCTCTCGGGTCTCTCGATCCCGAATTTCTGGCTCGGCATCATGCTGATCCTGCTGATTTCCGTCCAGCTCGGCTGGCTTCCGGCGTCCGGATACGAATCGATCTTCGCTGATCCGGTGCGGTCGCTTCAGACCATGGTCATGCCCGCCTTCGTGCTCGGCAGCGCGCTGGCCGCGACGCTGATGCGGCATACCCGTTCGGCGATGGTGGGTGTGATGAGCGCCGATTATATCCGCACCGCGCGGGCAAAGGGCCTGTCGCCGCGGGAGGTGGTGCTGAGCCACAGCTTCCGCAACGCGCTTCTGCCCGTCGTCACGCTGTCGGCGCTGCTTTTTGGCGAACTGCTGGCAGGTGCCGTGTTGACGGAGCAGATCTTCACCATTCCCGGTTTCGGCAAGCTGATCGTCGATGCCGTCTTCAACAGGGACTATGCGGTGGTGCAGGGCGTCGTTCTGTGCACCGCTGTCGGCTTCATCCTGATGAATCTCATTGCCGACGTGCTTTATGTCCTGCTCAATCCGCGCTTGAGGGCGACGCTATGACGACGATCGATCAAGCGCCGCCCGTCCTGGCGGCGAAGCGAGAACACAGCCGCGCCTGGCGCAAGATGAGGAAAAACAAGAGCGCGCTCGTCGGCGCCGTGATCATTCTCTTCTTCACCGCCCTTGCCGTGACGGCCCCGATCCTGCCGATCATCGATCCGCTGGCGACGAGCTGGTCGGCGATCCGCAAGGCACCGTCTGCCATGTACTGGCTCGGTACCGACGACCTTGGCCGCGATATCCTCTCCCGCATGATCTGGGGTGCGCAGGCTTCCCTGATGGCGGGTGTCTTTTCGGTGGCGATTTCGGTCTGCATCGGCGTGCCGTTCGGGCTCGTCGCCGGCTATTTCGGCGGTTGGGTGGATATGGTGATCTCGCGCGTCACCGAGGCTCTGCTCGCCATGCCCTTCCTGATCATGGCGATCGCGCTGGCCGCCTTCCTCGGCCCGAGCCTGATGAACGCCATGATCGCGATCGGGCTGTCCGCCATGCCGATTTTCGTGCGGCTGACGCGTGGGCAGGTATTGGCGGTGAAGACCGAGGACTATGTGGAAGGTGCTCGTGCGGTCGGCCTGAACCACCTGGAAATCATGCTCCGTTACATTCTGCCGAACGTTATGGCTCCGATCATCGTGCAGGCGACCTTGACGATCGCCACGGCGATCATCGCCGAGGCAAGCCTTTCCTTCCTGGGTCTCGGCCAGCAGCCGCCCGCCGCTTCATGGGGCTCAATGCTGAACGTTGCCAAGAATTTCCTGAACCAGGCTCCCTGGATGGCCATGTGGCCGGGTGCCGCGATCTTCCTCGTCGTCATCGGCTTCAACCTGCTAGGCGATGGCCTGCGTGACGCGCTCGACCCGCGCGAAGCCTAATCTAGAAGGAATTCCGAGAATGACCGAATTCACGACCAGACCCGAAATCCTCGGTACGTTCGGTGTCGTCACCTCCACCCATTGGATAGCGTCGGCCGTCGGCATGGCGATCCTCGAAAAGGGGGGCAACGCCTTCGATGCGGCGGTTGCAACCGGTTTCGTGCTGCAGATCGTCGAACCGCATCTCTGCGGGCCGGGCGGCGATATGCCGGCCATCTTCTACTCGAAGAAGAAGGACAAGGTCGAAGTCATCTGTGCGCAAGGAACTGCGCCTGCTGGCGCGACGATCGAGCATTATACGTCCGAGGGACTGAAGCTCATTCCCGGCGATGGTCTGCTGGCAACCGTCATCCCCGGTGCCTTCGACGGCTGGATGCTGATGTTGCGCGACTATGGCACGATGAGCATCCGAGAGGTCCTGGAACCGGCGATCTATTATGCCGAGCAGGGCCATCCGGTGCTTGCCCGCGTATCCGCCACCATCAAGGGACTTGCGGGATTCTTCGAGAAGGAATGGCCGACATCCTATGCCACGTGGCTGCCGGGCGGCGCAGCGCCGGAACCGCAGAGCAATTTCAGGAACCCGGTGCTTGCCGATACCTGGAAGCGCGTCGTCGCGGAGGCCGAAGCGAAAACCGGGCGCGAGAACCAAATCGAGGCGGCGCGAGATGCCTTCTACCGCGGCTTTGTGGCGGAGGCGATCGACGCTTACGTCCGCACAGCCGAGGTGATGGATGCGAGCGGCGCGCGGCACAAAGGCGTGCTGACCGCGGACGACATGGCGAATTGGCGCGCGACTGTCGAGGCGCCGCAGACCTACGACTACCACGACTGGACCGTCGCCAAAACGCCGGCCTGGGGGCAGGGGCCGGTGCTTCTGCAGTCCTTGGCGCTGTTGAAGGGCTTCGATCTTTCGGCGATGGATCCGGCCGGTCCTGATTTTGTGCACGTGGTCGTGGAAGCCATGAAGCTCGCGTTCGCTGACCGCGAGGTCTATTACGGCGACCCGGAATTTGCGCAGATTCCAACCGAATACCTGCTCTCGGAAAGCTACAACGTTGAGCGTCGCAAGCTGATCGGTGAGCAGGCGTCACTCGAACTGCGGCCGGGCCGTGTGCCGGGTTACGACAACCAGTTCGACCTGACCATGGCGATGCTGGCGGAGGTGAGCGGCAAGGGTGCGGTCTATGAGCCGACCATGTCGCACCTGACCGAGAAGCGCGGCGACACGGTGCATATCGACGTCATCGACCGCTGGGGCAACATGGTCTCGACCACGCCGTCCGGCGGCTGGCTGCAATCGTCGCCGGTCGTGCCGGGCCTTGGTTTCGCGCTGAACTCGCGCGCCCAGATGTTCTGGCTCAAGGAGGGCCTGCCAACCTCGCTCGCGCCGGGCAAGCGCCCTCGCACCACGCTGACCCCCTCGCTGGCGCTGCATCAGGGCAGACCGACGCTGGTCTTCGGCACGCCGGGCGGTGATCAGCAGGACCAGTGGCAGTTGCCGTTCTTCCTGCGTTATGTCCACCACAAGCCGAACCTGCAGGCGGCGATCGACATGCCGCTTTTCCACACCACGCATTTTCCGGGATCGTTCTATCCGCGTACCAGCGAGCCGGGCAACATCATGGTGGAAAGCAATATCGGTGCCGAGGTTCTCGAGGAGTTGCGCCGCCGCGGCCACCAGGTCACCGTTGCCGATCCGTGGAGCGTCGGCCGCCTGACGGCGGCGCGCCGCGACGCGGACGGCCTCATGCGGGCGGCGGCAACACCGCGCCTCATGCAGGCTTATGCGGTGGGGAGATAGGTCCATGACATGGTCGATCGTCGCGCGTGACACGCAAACCGGTCATCTGGGAATAGCCGTCGCCAGCCGCTTCTTTGCTGTCGGCAGCGCGGTACCGCATATCAAGGGCAGAGTGGGTGCCGTCGCAACCCAGGCCTTCGTCAGCCCGCTCTACGGCACGGACGGCCTGAAACTTCTGGAAGAGGGCAGGAGCCCGCAGGAGATCATCGAGACGCTGACCGCCCGCGATGATGGTCGCCGCCAGCGCCAATTCCACCTGATCGATGCCGGCGGTCGCAACGCGGCCTATACCGGCGAGATTTGCGTCGATTGGGCCGGGCATCTGGTGGAGGACAACGTTTCCGTTGCCGGCAACATGCTGACCGGGCCAGAGGTAATCGCCGAAACGCTGCGGGTCTATAAGGAAAAGGCCGCCGCCGGTGCTCCGCTTGCCGAACGCCTGCTCGACGCCATGGATGCCGGCGAGGCAGCCGGCGGCGACAAGCGCGGCAGGCAGTCCGCCGCCATGGTGATCTACCGCGACCAGGATTATCCCTGGTTGCGCATCAACGCCGATGACCATTCCGATCCGCTCAAAGAATTGCGCCGGCTTTATGCCGTCGCGCAGGAGCGGTTCCTGCATGTCGCCGAAACGATGCCGACCCGCGAAAACCCGCATGGCATGATCGACCGGCGTGTCATCGATCAGAAGATAGCCGCGCTGGAAGCCGCCCGTGAGGCGGAAGGCCGTCCATCCGCCTCCTTTGCAACACCCTGGAAACCCCAATGAGGGAGGCGGTCATGAGCGAAGTACCAGTCCTTTCAGTCAAAAATCTCAACACGTCCTTCCTGGTCGATGGCGAATGGAAGAACGTCGTGCGCGACGTCTCCTTCGACGTATATCCCGGCGAGACGGTCGCAATTGTCGGCGAGAGCGGCTCCGGCAAGAGCGTCACATCGCTGTCGATCATGCGTCTGTTGGCTGCCAACACCAGCCGTATCGAAGGCAGGATCATGCTCTCCGGCAGAAATCTCCTGTCGATATCGGAAAAGGAGATGCGCGGTGTACGCGGTAACGATGCATCGATGATCTTTCAGGAGCCAATGACCTCGCTCAACCCGATCTTCACAATCGGAAGGCAGATCTCCGAGGTGCTGACCCGCCACAAGGGATTGTCGAAAGCGCAAGCGCGTGCTGAAACCGTGCGGCTGCTTGAAAAAGTCCGCATCCCGAATGCCGGCGCCCGGTTCGACGACTATCCGCACCAGTTCTCCGGCGGCATGCGCCAGCGCGTCATGATCGCCATGGCCTTGGCATCGAAGCCGAAGCTGCTGATCGCCGACGAACCGACCACCGCGCTTGATGTCACCATCCAGGGACAGATCCTCGACCTGATCAAGCTGTTGCAGGAGGAGGAGGGCATGTCGGTGCTCTTCGTGACCCATGACATGGGTGTGGTCGCCGAGATCGCCGATCGCACCATCGTCATGTATCGCGGGGAGGCGGTTGAGAGCGGCCCGACGGAAGAGATCTTCCATCGCGGCAAACATCCCTATACGCGGGCGCTTCTCTCTGCCGTGCCCCGGCTCGGTTCCATGCAGAACCGCAGGTGGCCGACACGGTTTCCGGTTGTGGATGTGAAGACAGGCGAGGTGGCAGAGCCTTCAGAAATTGCCGGCACGGTCGCCAAGGGCAGGACGCCGGTTCTTGCGGTGAAGAATCTCGTCACACGCTTCCCCGTCCGTTCAGGACTGTTCGCCCGCCAGACTGGCGCGGTGCATGCGGTCGAGAACATTTCTTTCGATCTGTTTCAGGGTGAGACCTTGTCACTGGTCGGTGAATCCGGCTGCGGCAAGTCGACCACGGGCCGTTCGATCATGCGGCTGATCGAGCCGACCGGCGGCGACGTGGCACTCGACGGTTATGACGTCCTGCGCCTCGATCAGACCGGCCTTCGCAATATGCGCAAGACCATCCAGATGATCTTCCAGGATCCGTTCTCGTCGCTCAACCCGCGCATGACGGTCGGCGCCGCAATTTCCGAGCCCTTCGTCAAGCACAAGCTCGGCAATACAAAGGAGGCCAGGGAAAAGACCGCCGACCTGTTGCTGAAGGTCGGCCTGTCGCCCGATATGGCAGGCCGCTACCCGCATGAGTTCTCCGGTGGTCAGCGGCAACGTATTGCCATTGCTCGTGCTCTGTCGCTCGACCCGAAGGTGATTGTCGCCGACGAGAGCGTTTCGGCGCTCGACGTGTCGATCAAGGCGCAGGTCTGCAACCTGCTCCTCGACCTGCAGCAGAGCCTGAACCTGGCTTTCCTCTTCATCAGCCACGATATGGCGGTGGTGGAGCGTGTAAGCCACCGGGTGGCGGTCATGTATCTTGGCGAGATCGTCGAGATCGGCCCGCGTGCTGCTGTCTTCGACAACCCGCAGCATCCCTATACGAAAAAGCTGATGGCGGCGGTGCCGGTGCCCGATCCTTCACGCCGTGGCATCCGGCGCGGAATTTCAAACGACGAGCTGAAAAGCCCCGTCAGGTCGATCGGTTATCAACCACCGAAAAGGCAGTATCGCGAGGTTTCCGATGGGCATCTCGTGCAGGTTGCGTGACGGCTGCAGAGCTAGATCAGCCTGAGGCCCTTGAGGCTGACATGCCCGTCCTTGCCGACGATGATGTGGTCATGCACCGTGATGCCGAGTGGTTTTGCGGTATCGATGATCGTCTTCGTCATGTCGATATCGGCGCGCGACGGCGTCGGGTCGCCGCTCGGATGGTTGTGGACGAGGATGATCGCCGTGGCGGAAAGCTCCAGCGCGCGGCGCACCACCTCACGGGGATAGACCGGCGTATGGTCGACCGTCCCCTGGCCCTGCACCTCGTCTGCAATCAGCGCATTGCGCTTGTCGAGGAACAGGATGCGGAACTGCTCGCGGGACTCGTAGGCCATCGCGGCGTGGCAATAGTCGATGACCGATGACCAGGAGGAAAGCACCTGCTTTCCGCGCAACTCGCTTTTCAGCATGCGCTGCCCGACGGTCGCGACGAGCTTGAGGTCGAGCGCCACCGCTTCGCCGACGCCCTTGACCTCTTGCAGCAGCGTAGCGGGAGCGCCGAAGACGCCTGCAAGGGTGCCGAAGCGGTCGAGCAGAGCCTTGGCGATCGGCTTGGTGTCGCGCCGGGGGATCAGCCGGAAGAGCAGCAGTTCAAGGATTTCGTAGTCGGCCAGCGCCGTGTCGCCATGGTCCCGGTATTTTGTTCGGAGCCGCTCGCGATGGCCATGGTAATGGGCAGCCGGCTCGTCCTTCAGGACGGGTGAGGATTTTTTGAGCGCCTTTGGTTTGGAAAGCTGCTCGGCAAAAAAGCCACGCTCGTCTTCAAGAAGGGACTGCTGATCGTCCGGAGGAGCCGAGCGGTTTGCCATGACTACCTCGATAGTGGTGGCAGGCCCGGTCGGTCCAGCCCGCCGGGCGAGAGGGTGAATATCTCGCATCCCGTCGCCGTCACGCCGACGGCATGTTCGTATTGCGCTGACAGCGACCGGTCCCGCGTGACCGCCGTCCAGCCGTCGGAAAGCACCTTCACATGCGGCTTGCCGAGGTTGATCATCGGTTCGATGGTGAAGATCATCCCTTCCTTCATCTCCGGACCTTCATCGGCCCGTCCATAGTGGAGGATATTTGGCGAGTCATGGAAAAGCCGACCGACGCCATGGCCGCAGAAATCGCGCACCACCGAGCAGCGCTCCGCTTCCGCATAGGTCTGGATCGCTTCGCCGATGGCGCCGGTGCGGGCGCCGGGGCGGACGGCCGCGATGCCGCGCAACAGGCATTCGTAGGTGACTTCCAAGAGCCGTTCCGCAGCGCGTTTGATCTGGCCCACCGGATACATGCGGCTCGAATCCCCGTGCCAGCCGTCAAGGATATAGGTGACGTCGATATTGACGATGTCGCCTTCCCGCAGCGGCTTGTCGTCCGGCATGCCGTGGCAGACGACATGGTTGATCGAGGTACAGACGGAATATTTATAGCCGCGATAATTCAGGGTCGCCGGAAGCGCGCCGTGATCCATGCCGAATTCGAAGACGAAGCGGTCGATTGCCTGGGTGGTGACGCCGGGTTGGACGATCGCCGCAAGCTCGTCCAGGCAGCGCGCCGTGAGCAGGCAGGCTTTGCGCATGCCAGCAAAGTCTTCCGGTGAGTAGAGCCGGATCGCGCCCGTATTCTTCAAAGGGGCGGAAACCGCCTCGATGTAGTTGACCATTGTTCTTCTCTCGCAATTTCTCGGTTCATAAAGCAGCCGCACCCGGTTCGTCTATCGGAACCAGCCCAACAGGCACGATTTCTTCGGGCGAAACCCTGCATCGGAGGGCATAGGCCTCGACACCCCGGGCTTTGGCGCGTTCGAAGGCAAGCGCATAAAGCGGGTCGAGATCTGAGCAGATGCGAAAACGCAGGCAGTCGTTTCGCTGGATAAGGTAGATCATCACCGCCCGGTGACCGGCTTCCGCCATGTCGCCGAGCTCTTCGAGATGCTTGGCACCGCGTTGCGTGACGGTATCCGGAAACTCGGCCAGTCCGGCCACGCGACTGAAATGAACGTTCTTTACCTCGACGTAGGCCTTCGGAAGGCCAGAGCCGGAAAGCAGGAAATCGATGCGCGAGTTTCGCCCGTAGCGCTGTTCGCGCTGGATCGTCTCGTAAGGCAAAAGGCTTGGCACCAGGCCGCCGCGGATCGCTTCCTCGGCGAGCCGGTTCGGCAGTCCGGTATTGATGCCGACCATTTCGCCTTCCACCTCGATCATCTCGAACATGTGGCGGTATTTGCGCGTCGGGCTGTCGTGAAAAGAGACCCAGATCGTCGAGCCGGGCGCCGTCAGTCCCCTCATTGAGCCCGTATTCGGGCAGGAGCCGGTGAAGGGGATGCCGTCCTCGGAAATGGCGTCGAAGAGGAAGCGTTTGTAGCGCTGCGACAGCGTCGCGGGAACAAGCGGGGGATCAAAACGCATCGCCAGGATTGTTCAGACGCGGGCGAGCACGTAGGTGCCGGGAGCATCGGCGATCGCATTCAGGGCAGAGCCGCCGGGCTTGCGTGCCGGAACCCGTTTGTCATCCTTGGCCTCGATCCATGCGTGCCAGTGCGGCCACCAGGAGCCCTTGGTCTCTTTGGCCTCGGCGGCCCAGTCCTCGTAATTTCCTTTCGCCTTGCCGCCCGTCCAATACTGATACTTCTGTTTGTCCGGCGGGTTCACGACACCGGCGATATGACCGGAACCGCTCAACACGAAATCAACAGGCCCGCCGAACAGCGATGAGCCCAGGAAAACGGATTTCGGCGGTGCGATATGATCCTCGCGGGTAGCCAGATTATAGACCGGAACCTTGACATCCTTCAGCGAGATCACCTTGCCGCCAAGCGTCATTTCGCCTTTGCTGAGGGTGTTGTTCAGGTAGCAGTTTCGCAGATAATAGGCGTGATTGGCCGCCGCCATGCGGGTGGAGTCGGAGTTCCAGTAGAGCAGGTCGAAAGGCGCCGGTTCCTGGCCCTTGAGGTAATTGTTGACGACATAGGGCCAGATGAGTTCCGAAGCGCGCAGCATGTTGAAGGCGCTCGCCATCCTCGACCCTTCGAGGTAGCCGTCGGCCTTCATCTGCTTTTCGATCGCCGCAAGCTGCTCTTCGTCCACGAATACTTTGAGGTCGCCCGCATGAGTGAAGTCGACCTGGGTGGTGAGGAAGGTCGCCGAGGCAATCCGGCGGTTCTTTTCCTTCGCGTGGTAGGCGAGGGTCGCCGCAAGCAGGGTGCCGCCGACGCAATAGCCGATCGCGTTGACTTGGCGTTCGCCCGTCGCTTTCTCGACCGTTTCAAGCGCGAAATCGATCCCTTCACGCATATAGGACTCCCAGTCCTTCGTGGCGTGCCGCTCGTCCGGGTTGACCCAGGAGATCACGAAGACCGTGTGCCCTTGCTCGACGCACCACTTGATGAAGCTCTTCTGCGGATTGAGGTCGAGGATGTAGAACTTGTTGATCCAGGGCGGGCAGATGAGCAGCGGCCGCTTCAATACCGTGTCTGTGGTTGGCTCGTACTGAATGATCTCACAGACCTCGCTCTGGGCGATCACCTTGCCGGGTGTGAGCGCAAGATTGCGACCGATCGCAAACTGGGTGGCGTCGGTGTGGCGTAGCCGCAGTTCGCCACGCCCGGCGGCGATATCTTCGGCAAGCATCTTCATGCCTGCGACCAGATTGGCGCCGCTGGTTGCCACGGTCTCCCGGTAGACTTCCGGATTGGTGAGAGCGAAATTGACGGGCGAAAGCGCAGCCGTGATCTGCTTCACATAAAAGGCAGCCTTGTGTCTGGTGAAGTCGTCCAGCCCATCCGCCTCATCGACCAGTTTTTCCGCCCAGGACGCAGTGAGGAGATAGACCTGCCGAAGGAAAGCGAAAAAGGGGTTTTTCACCCAGTCCGGGTCGGAGAAGCGCTTGTCTTTCGGCAGCGTCTCCGGTTCCATCGGTTGGCCTGAAAACTGGCTCAGGGTGCGCATCCATATGCCCATGTAACTGGAGAAGAGAAGCGTCTGGGCCTCCAGCGTCCGCTTCGGGTCTGAGATCCAGTACTCGATCACCTTGGAGAGCGTCTTCACGAGGTCGGTCATCGGATCGGCGACCGAATCGACGATTTCTCCCCGTTCGCGGGGAGCGAGCCATTCGGAAGCCGCCTTGCCGAGATTTTCCAACGCGCGGGCAACATTCATTGCGAGCGCCTGTGGATCTTTGACCATGTAGGCCTCGACCGATTTGGGATCGAAACCCGGGAAATCGCGGCTGGTCTCGGCCTTGTCCTCGATCTTCTCCCCCACGTGCGGCCTCCCACTGGTTGTCGTTTGTTTTCGTTTGTACATTGTGCCTGAAAGCGAATACAAGTGCCAGCGATCGCTGCTATCGGGCAGATGTTGCCGGCGCGGAAACTGGGTTAGGGAAATGGAAAAACTGAGGCATCGGGTTATAGGCTTACCGCTTTTTCTGGGTCTTGGCGCGTTGCCTTTCGTGCTTGCCGGCTGCAACAGCAACACCTTTGCTCTTGACGACGGCATTCCAAACACCCCGCCGCCAGCCGTCATAGCGCAATCAAAGACGTCGCCGCCGCCCGGTCCCCTGACCAAGAGGAATACCGGCACCTATCCGACCTTCGATCCGACGCTAACGGCCGCGGCCGAGCAGATCGAAGATCAGGACTATCAGAAGGCGGAGCCCCGTCTGGCTGCCCTTGCCCGCGCCCGCAAGGCAGGCGCGATTTCCGAGGCCGAGTATCAACGGCGCGTTGCCGAATACCGCAAGCTGGCTGCCGAGCACGGCAAGGACGCGCTGGCAAATATCGCCAATTAGCGCTTGCGTTTCGGGCCGTTTGGCCGCAAAGCACAAATCGCCTAAGATGCGCCATGAAGCGGGATAACGCCTGTTTCGCATCTACCTTGGGGAGACACATGGAAGAGTTTCATAAAGTCCGGCGCCTGCCGCCATACGTTTTCGAACAGGTCAACCGTTTGAAGGCGAGCGCGCGAGCGGGCGGGGCGGACATTATCGATCTCGGCATGGGCAACCCCGACCTCCCGACGCCGAAGGCGATCGTCGACAAGCTCTGCGAAGTGGTCCAAGACCCTCGCACCCATCGGTATTCGTCGTCCAAGGGTATTCCCGGTCTGCGCCGCGCACAGGCCGCCTATTATGCGCGCCGTTTCGGGGTCAAGCTGAACCCGGATACGCAGGTCGTGGCGACGCTCGGCTCGAAGGAAGGCTTTGCCAACATGGCGCAGGCGATCACCGCGCCCGGCGACGTGATTCTCTGCCCGAACCCGACTTATCCGATCCACGCCTTCGGTTTTCTGATGGCTGGCGGCGTGATCCGCTCGATGTCGGTGGAACCGGACGAGACATTTTTTCCGCCGCTCGAACGTGCAGTACGGCATTCGATCCCGAAGCCGCTGGCGCTGATCCTCAATTATCCGTCCAATCCGACGGCCCACGTCGCTTCCCTGGATTTCTACAAGGACGTGATCAGCTTTGCGAAGAAGCACGATATCATCGTGCTTTCCGATCTTGCCTATTCGGAAATCTATTTTGAAGGTGAACCGCCGCCGTCCGTGCTGCAGGTGCCGGGTGCAATCGATATCGCCGTCGAATTCACGTCGATGTCGAAGACGTTCTCGATGCCGGGCTGGCGCATGGGCTTCGCCGTCGGCAACGAGCGCCTGATCGCTGCGCTGACACGCGTGAAGTCCTATCTCGACTACGGTGCCTTCACGCCCATCCAGGTGGCCGCGACCCATGCGCTGAATGGCGACGGCTCGGATATCGCAGAGGTCCGCAATATCTACAAGCGGCGCCGCGACGTCATGGTCGACAGCTTCGGCAAGGCCGGTTTCGAAGTGCCGCCGCCTGCGGCGACCATGTTTGCCTGGGCGAAGATCCCGGAGAAGTTCCGCCATCTCGGTTCGCTGGAGTTTTCGAAGCTTCTCGTCGAAAAGGCGGACGTGGCAGTGGCACCGGGAATTGGTTTCGGCGAGCAGGGCGATGATTACGTCCGCCTGGCGCTCGTCGAAAACGAGCACCGCATTCGCCAGGCGGCGCGTAGCATCAAGAAATTCCTTTCGACGGCCGACGACACGATGCATAACGTGATTTCACTCAACACGCGCCGCTGATCCAATTGAATTTCCAGTGGCCCAGGCGGGCCACTTATTCCCAATCAGTCAGGAAGAAAAGCCATGGCAGATGCCCTTAAAGTCGGCATTGCGGGCCTCGGCACCGTGGGTGCCTCGCTCGTCCGGATCATCCAGAACCGTGCGAACGAACTCGCCGTCACGTGCGGCCGTGCAATTGAGATCACAGCGGTAACGGCTCGCGACAGGTCGCGGGATCGCGGCATCGACATCTCGGGCATCGCCTGGTTCGATACGCCGGAAATGCTGGCCGCCGAAGCGGATATCGACGTCTTTGTAGAACTGATAGGTGGGGCGCAAGGTGCAGCCGCAAATTCGGTTCGCACGGCGCTGGAGCGGGGTCTCCATGTGGTGACGGCCAACAAGGCGCTTTTGGCGGCCTCCGGTGTCGAGCTCGCGGCGATTGCGGAGGAAAAGAGCGTTCTCCTGAATTTCGAGGCGGCTGTCGCCGGCGGCATCCCGGTTATCAAGGCGCTTCGCGAGTCCTTGACGGGCAACACCGTCTCGCGCGTCTACGGCATCATGAACGGCACCTGCAACTACATCCTCACCCGGATGGAGAAGGAGGGGCTTTCCTTTGCCGATTGCCTGAAGGAGGCGCAGCGGCTGGGATATGCGGAGGCCGATCCTTCCTTTGACATTGAAGGCAACGATACCGCTCACAAGCTGGCGATCCTGACGACGCTCGCCTTCGGGACGAAGATCGCAGCCGATGAGATCTATCTGGAGGGTATCACCAATATCTCGACCGAGGACATTCACGCTGCGGCCGATCTTGGATACCGGATCAAGCTTCTCGGCGTCGCCCAGAAAACCGATAGCGGCATTGAGCAGCGCGTGCATCCCACCATGGTGCCGTATGATACCGTGATTGCCCAGGTGGACGGCGTAACCAACGCGGTGGCGATCGAGTCCGACATTCTTGGCGAATTGCTGATGGTCGGCCCCGGCGCTGGCGGCAACGCAACGGCCTCTTCCGTGCTCGGCGATATTGCCGATATCGCCAAAAGCCAGCCGGGCGCCCAGCGGGTTCCCGTCCTCGGCACGCCGGCGGCCGCATTGGCGCCCTACCGTCGCGCCCAGATGCGCAGCCACGAAGGCGGCTATTTCATCCGCCTGACCGTTGCGGATCGTACTGGAGTCTTTGCAAGCATCGCAGCACGCATGGCGGAGAACAATATTTCGCTCGAATCGATCATGCAGCGCGCCAAGCCGGATGCGTCCGACGACACGTCCAAGACCATTATCCTCGTCACGCACGCGACAACGGAGGATTCTGTCCGGAAGGCCGTCGATGCGATCAAGGCCGAGAGTTATCTGGCCGGGGAACCGCAGGTGATTCGGATCGAACGGCCGAAAGCGTTCTGAGATGGATGCACGACGGGAGCAAAGCGTCGCGTAGCCTGATCCGGCGCATGCCAGGGATCACGACAGCGGCGGCGCTCTTGTCCCGGTTCTGAAGGACCGGGACGCCCGCACGAACAGCAATCCGTTCACGCTCCTCGCAAATCGATTCCGATTTCGGTTGGAATGCGGTAGAAGCGGTCAATGACCAGATTTATCTCCGCGCTTTCCTCGGCGGCGGAAACGGTTGATCCCGTGCCGCGCGCATTCCTTGGCGTCGAACGCTCCGCAAGCGACCAGCGCTGGATGTCGCGTCTCGACCAGGCAGCGCAAAACCGCGCCCTCGCCATCGCACAGATCCACGGCATTCCCGACCTCGTCGCTCGCGTACTGGCGGGACGCGGCGTTTCCCTCGACGATGCACCGGCGTTCCTGGACCCGACTATCCGCTCGCTGATGCCCGAGCCCTACACGCTGACTGATTGCGAAAAGGCGGTTGGCCGTATTGCCGAGGCGATCGCGAAGCGCCAGAAGGTCGCGATCTTCGGAGACTACGACGTCGACGGTGCGGCGTCCTCCGCGCTGCTTTACCGCTTTCTGCAGCATTTCGGCGTCGAGGCCGAGATCTATATTCCTGATCGCATTTTCGAGGGCTACGGACCGAATCCGGCAGCGATCCGCCAACTGATCGCCAATGGCGCGGGACTGATCGTCACGGTCGATTGCGGTTCCACCAGTTTCGACGCACTGGCCGCGGCGCGCGAAGAGGGCTGCGACGTCGTCGTCATCGACCACCATCAACTCGGCCATGAGCTGCCGCCCTGTCTCGCGCTCGTTAATCCCAATCGCGAGGATGACCTGTCGGGCCAGGGGCATCTCTGCGCCGCGGGCGTCGTCTTCATGGTGCTTGTCGCGGCGGCTCGGCATTTGCGGCAACTGGGTGATTCTCGTGCCAAATCGCTTGATCTGCTCGGCTGGCTGGACATCGTGGCACTTGCCACTGTCTGCGATGTGGTGCCGCTGAAGGGGCTCAACCGCGCCTATGTGGTCAAGGGTTTGATCGCAGCGCGCCACATGGACAATGCAGGGCTTGCCGCACTTTTTCGCAAGGCGGGGCTCGGCGGGCCGGTGACGCCCTATCATTTTGGCTTCCTGATCGGCCCGCGCATCAATGCGGGCGGACGCATCGGCGATGCAGCGCTTGGAAGCCGGCTTCTGACGCTCGACGATGCGATCGAGGCAGAAGAGATCGCCGGTAGGCTGGACGACCTGAACCGCGAGCGGCAGGCCATGGAAGCGGCCATGCTGGCCGAAGCGGAAGCGGAGGTACTAGCGGAATACGGGACAGGCGAGGGCGCCTGCGTCATCGTCACCGCGCGTGAGAACTGGCATCCCGGTATCGTCGGCCTGATCGCCGCGCGGCTGAAGGAAAAGTTCAAGCGGCCAGCCTTCGCGATTGCCTTTGATCCCTCCGGCAAGGGTACGGGTTCCGGCCGCTCGATCAACGGTTTCGACATGGGCCGGATGGTGCGGGCCGCAGTCGAGGCCGGGCTCTTGATGAAGGGCGGCGGTCACGCCATGGCCGCAGGCCTGACGGTCGAGCGGGTCAATCTCGGCCGCCTGCGGGCGTTCTTCGAGGAGACGGCCGGTGAAGCCGTGCCTTCGTTGGTTGCCAATCATGTGCTGAAGATCGACGGGGCCTTGTCGGCCTCAGGCGCGACATTGGAGCTCTTCGATCTTCTCGAACAGGCAGGCCCCTATGGATCCGGCCATCCCCAGCCGATCTTCGCAATCCCGGCGCATAGACTGAAGGACGCGCGTCTCGTCGGTACGGCGCATATCAAGGTGACGCTGGAAGCGGCGGATGGGACGCGTCTGGAGGGTATCGCCTTCCGCGCGGCCGAAACGCCGCTTGGCAATATGCTCCTCAATTCCCGCGGATCGCAGATACACGCCGCCGGTTGCCTTAGCGCGGATCACTGGCAGGGCCATCGTCGAATCCAGCTCCGTCTTCTCGATGCAGTGAAGGCTGCTTGAGAGGCATTCTTCCGGATTGTGGAGAGAAGGAAGTGGCACGCCCTAGGGGAGTCGAACCCCTCTTCCCAGAATGAAAATCTGGTGTCCTAACCGATAGACGAAGGGCGCCTGCGCTTCGTGGTGGCGCCCTTATAGAGAGGTGTTTTCTTTCCCGCAAGCGCAAATTTCATGTTTTTGCACATCGCAAATGCGAAAAACCATGGTGTGCAAAATGCACCCGCGAGACGGGTCAGAATGCATAGATAACAATGACTTAGGGAAAAAGAAGTGGCACGCCCTAGGGGAGTCGAACCCCTCTTCCCAGAATGAAAATCTGGTGTCCTAACCGATAGACGAAGGGCGCCTGCGCTTCGTGGTGGCGCCCTTATAGAGAGGGGATTTCTTTCCCGCAAGCGCCAAAATCATCTTTTTCGCAAAAAAATGACAGCTGCTTGCGGATTCGGTCGTTCTCCGAAAAACCGTAAGAATCAGCAGCTTACCGAATTTCCTTGTTCGTCGGCGCTGCAAGCCGCCGCCGGTGCCGGCTGCTGCATGCTGTAGACGCTGGAAGCCACGGCGTTGAAGTTGCGCCTCGGCAGTTCTGCTGGGACGGGACCGCTTGCAGATGGTTCGGTCGAGAGTGCCGGCGGATTGGTGGAAAAGATCGTGCCGCTGCCGGCGCGTACCCCGGTCGGCTGCGTGACGAGGCCTGCGATGGAGGTTGGTTGACTGGGCGCCGGCGGAAAGGCGCCCTCGGCCCCCGGGAGGGCCGTGGCAGCCTCTGGCGCGGACTGGGCGGTATGCGCCTCTTGACTGGCCGCCCTGGAGATCGCCGGATCGACATAAAGGTTCGAGGCCGTGGCGCCACCCTTAGCGAGAATTCCCTTGGCGCTGGCCGGGCTGGCAGGTTGAACCTGCGGCCCATCGGCATCGGCGGTTTTCTTCATCGTGTTGCAGCCGGCCAGCGTCAGCGCACCCAGGCACGTGGCTGCCGCCAGCATCGCCCAGCGGATGTTTGAAGCAAATTTGGTTGTTGGCAAAGGTTGCCCCATCGGCTCTTTCGCGCGCATCATGCCGCGAATCATATGTTCGAGCATCTCTGCGAATCAGGACGGGGGCAAGCGGCGCGACGGCATGTTGCCGTCGCGAGGTCAGCTTGGGACAAGCTTGCATTTCGGCTGGCGCGGCGGCATGAGCGCCGCGCCACGATTGTTACCAGGCGCCGGTATTCGGCATCGATGCCCAGGGTTCGGCGATGGGCAGGCTCTCGCCCTTCTGGAGAAGTTCGATCGATATGCCGTCGGGCGAACGGATAAAGGCCATGCGGCCTTCACGCGGGGGACGGTTGATGGTGATGCCGCTGTCCTGCAGATGTTTGCAGAGGTCGTAGATATTGTCGACCTCATAGGCAAGGTGACCGAAATTGCGTCCGCCTGTATAATCCTCCGTGTCCCAGTTGTAGGTGAGCTCGAGACAAGGGGCCTGGTTCTGTTTGGCGGCGTCAACGTCGTCGCGGGCTGCGAGGAAGACCAGCGTGAAGCGGCCCTTCTCGTTTTCGATGCGGCGGATTTCATCCAGTCCGAATACGGTTTTGTAGAAATGAAGCGAAGCATCCAGGTCTTTGACCCGAACCATGGTATGAAGATAGCGCATTAAGACGTCTCCCTCGGGTAAACACCGAAGGGATATGGCGCAGACGCCAGCCTGGAGCAAGCCACCTTCAATAGACATCAGGGTGGATAAAGCCGAGACGGGGGCTTGCGCTGTAGGGTTAGCGGGATGTTAATCTACTCGCTAAGAATCAGTTAAAACCGTCATGTCGTAACGCGTAATCTGAGGGGCCGGAAGGATATGGCAGACAGGATGTCATCGAAGGGCGTTGCCGGTTTCGAGGAGCTTTCGGGTGAGCCGGTTGAGCTGATCGAGATCACCGGTGTCGTCAAATGGTTCGACGTGGCCAAGGGGTTCGGCTTCATCGTTCCGGACAATGGCATGCAGGACGTTCTCTTGCATGTCACGTGCCTGAGGCGTGACGGATACCAGACGATCCTGGAGGGTACGCGGATCGTGGCGATGATCCAGAAGCGGGATCGCGGCTACCAGGCCTTCCGTATCCTTTCCATGGATCAGTCGACGGCCGTCCACCCTTCCCAGCTTCCGCCGGTCCGAACCCATGTGCAGGTGACGCCGACCAGCGGCCTTGAACGCGCACTGGTCAAATGGTTCAATCGCACCAAGGGTTTCGGCTTTTTGACGCGGGGCGAGGGGACAGAGGATATTTTTGTCCACATGGAGACGCTTCGCCGCTTCGGCCTGACGGAGCTGCGCCCAGGGCAGGTGGTGCTGGTGCGCTTCGGACCCGGCGACAAGGGGTTGATGGCGGCCGAGATCCACCCCGACAATCCTAATCCCGTGAGCCGGTCGCACTGATGCGTTCGCCGTTGCCGATCCTGTTCAAAAGCGCCCTTGGGGCGCTTTTTCTGCTCCTTGCGACCATGGTTATGGCGCAGGAAGTCTCGTTTTCTCGCGATGAACTGTCGATCAGAACGGCCGCCGGTAAGACCCATGAATTCTCGGTGGAGCTTGCCGTAACGGATGCACAGCGCGCGCAGGGCCTGATGTTCCGCAAGACCATGCCTCCGGACCACGGCATGTTGTTCGATTTCGGCGAGGCCCGCCCGGTTGCGATGTGGATGGAGAATACCATCCTGCCGCTCGACATGCTGTTCATTCAGGGCGACGGCACCATCTCCCATATTCGAGAAAACGCCGTTCCCTATGCGCGCGATGTCATCGATTCGCGCGGGCCGGTGAAATTCGTGCTGGAACTGAATGGCGGTCGTGCGCGATCCCTCGGCATCAAGGTCGGCGACAAGGTCATCAGCCGGCGCATCGGCAACCGTTAGCGATTTCTCCGCATCTTTTCTGTTTGGCTAGGCGAACTTATCTATTTTTGGTGTTGCGGCACAAATGGGAACCGTGTATCTCGCAACCAACGTAGAACGGAGTGTAGCGCAGTCTGGTAGCGCATCTGGTTTGGGACCAGAGGGTCGGGAGTTCGAATCTCTCCACTCCGACCACGCTTTCAGGCGAGGCTCCACATACGGTCCGGTCCATGGAGCGTTTCAGGAATGTCTGCCAAGATTTATCGCCCGGCAAAAACCGCCATGCAATCCGGCAAGGCCAAGACCCATCTCTGGGTGTTGGAATTCGACCAGGAACAGCCGCGCCGAATCGACCCCATTCTGGGCTATACCTCTTCCGGAGATATGAAGCAGCAGGTGCGCCTGACCTTCGAGAGCCAGGAACAGGCTGAGGCTTATGCAAAGCGTGAAGGCATTCCTTACCGCATCATCAAGCCGAAGGAAGCCGCCAGGCAGATCGTCTCCTACACGGACAATTTCCGCTTCAACCGTCTCCAGCCCTGGACCCATTGATCCTGCCGCTGGTCGATCCAGTGCCGGCAGCCAGGACATCGATTGGCCCCTTAGCTCAACTGGATAGAGCAACTGCCTTCTAAGCAGTAGGTCGCAGGTTCGAGTCCTGCAGGGGTCGCCACCTATCTTTTTTCCATACCGGAGCCATAGGTGACAGAATGTACCTATGACATGGCTGACGACCTCTTGTCCGCCGGTTCTTCGGCCCTATCGTCTCTTCAATAACGGAGAGCGCTATGGTCCCTGAAGAGAGAATCAGACGCCACGAGGAAACGATCGCTCGCTTGCGGGAGGATAAGGAGTGGCTGCGGGATACCGGATTCTGGACCGAAGCTGGCTCAAACGAGGATCTCATTGGCGAGATCGAGCGCGCAATTAATCTCTACATAAGCCTGATTAGAGAACTCACTCGCCCGGTAGGATGAGCGTTATACGCGGCTCATGCCACGGATGGCTCGTTCAATTCGCTGCTCTCCGTGCCGATTGTCATCGTATTGCCTCGCCATTCGAACGATCCGCCGATCCAGCTTCTGAGCCAGATGGCAGGCATCAGGAGGTCGCGTACGATCATGGCGAGGCACAGTCGAAATGACACGGGCCAGTTTTTGGCAAATGCCAAGCCCAGCTCCGGAAGATAGGCAATGAGGAGAATCGCTGCTGCCGGCGCGACCGGGCTGATGTCCGCGGTCAGGGCGGCCAGAACTCCCAGCGTGAGCGGCGGTACGCCGCCGAGCAATATCTCGGGAGCAAAATAGATCGGGAAGGTCACACGGCGAAGCCTCGCCCAGCGGCTCTGCCGCGCCCAGATTTCTCTAAGGTCGCGCCGGCCGAGCGGTTGCTCGAACGGCGAGGAAACGAGATGCACCTTGCGTCCCAGCCTGTTGACGAGCTTCGTGGCGGCTGCGTCCTCGGCGATTTCCGCGGCCAGCGCTTCGATTCCCCCTGCTGCATCGAGCATCGGCTTGTACCAGAGCATGCTTTTTCCCTGGGCAAAACCGAAGCCGAGAGCCTCGCCGGCATATTGCCAGCGCGCCTGATGACCATTGAGAAAGGCGCATTCGGTCTCGGCCCAAAATCCGGCTGGCCGGGAGCCGAGCGGCGTGGAGCAGACCAGGCCGGTATCATCCCTCCAGGCGGATATCAGATGCTCCACGTAGTCGGCGGGCATGAGCACATTGGAGTCGGTCAGAATGACCCAGTCGTTTTCGGCGGCCCGCCATCCCTTGACGCAGTTGTTCAGCTTCGGATTGGCGCTTATGCGGTCATCGCCCGCCAGAATGCGGGAAGCAATCTCGGGATGGGCAGCCATTGCTTCTTCGATCCTGCCGACAACCGGATCCCTCTCCTCGGCAACACAGAAGATCAACTGGTAATGGGGCCAGTCGAGCTCAAAGGCGCGCGCCAGGGTCAATGCCGTGAAGTTTTCGACGCCGCGGACGGGGATGACGATCGAAACAGCCGGCCGATCTGAGATGCTGGGAGCCGGTGTGCCGCGGGGCGACAACCTCCACATTGCTATGGCTAGGCTGATCAGGTTGACAAGCAGGAGGGCTGCTGCGGCGAAGGCGAAGTAATATTCCATGACTATGATCCCGATGGCCCCGAACGCTATTTCTGGCCGCAGCTCCGGTAAGGCCTCGATTCAGCGTCCGATTATCAACACAGCATCGTCATGTGACAGGTGGATGACGGCGTAGGCGCCGGTTCGCCAGCTGTTTTGAACGTCCTTGCCGGATGTAGTATCCGAATGTCGGGCTCAATGGAGGCGCTGGCCCGAAGAACAGCGTCTTCAAAATCCCAGTCTTGCCATACTGCGGATTCGGAATAGCCGCATTGTTTCGTATCTTCGGATAGGTCGGCTCCGCCATGATTTGGTGAGCGGAGGGCAAATTGGTGCAACGCCGGCCCAAGGGTCGCGGACGCGCTTCCAATACACTTCAAATCACTTTTGTCCGGGCGACCTGATGGTTGCTCGCACGCTTCGCATCGTTTTTTACGCTTTTAGCGGGGATCGCATGAATAGGATGTCATATGCCGCGGCGGTATGCGTCTTTGTGGCTGTCTTTGTACCTGGTCCGGGTTTTGCGGACGACAAGCCGCTGATCTGGAAGCCTTCCAAAACCTCCAATACGAGCTATTCGGTCAAGCTCGGCCTTAAACTGCCCACCCGGATCGAGACCGAGGCTGGTGTTTCCATGGGCGTCAATACCACAAGCAGCGGAGCACCGGTCGATATGCCCCTCAGATTCTGGAGCAATTTTACCGCCGAGAAAATCAAGACCCCGGCGGGCCAGTTCGGTCGCGACATCGGTGTCGATCTCGACGGCAATACAGGCAGCGCCGGGATCACCATGAACTATTACGACAAGGAAATTGCGACGCCCCAGATCGATATCGAGAGGCGCAGCAGCTACGGCGTTCATTATGACGGCGCTTCGGGCGAGTGGCGGGGCCTCGACGCCAGCCAGTCGGTGCGGCTTTCGCATGCCGCAAGCGGCACCGCGCTGATCGGCCGTGCTACCGGCCGCGATGGCTTCAGGACGGTGACTGCCGGGGTGGTCATGGAAAAGAAGCTCGGCACGCGGATGACGGTGAGCGGCTCGATCGACCGGTCATCGGACTCCGCAGAACCCGCGGCGAGTATCAAGGCTCGCTATTTCTTCAGGTGGTAAAATGAAAAGGGGCGTCTGGCGCCCCTTGGAAAACCGCAGTTTGCCCGTTGCTCAATGCAGGATCTGGCTGAGGAAGAGCTTGGTGCGCTCATGCTGCGGATTGTCGAAGAATTCCGCCGGCGAGTTCTGTTCGACGATCTGGCCCTGGTCCATGAAGATGACCCGATTGGCCACTTGGCGGGCAAAGCCCATTTCATGGGTGACGCAGAGCATGGTCATGCCTTCTTCGGCAAGGCTTACCATCGTATCCAGCACTTCCTTGACCATTTCAGGATCGAGCGCAGAGGTCGGTTCGTCGAACAGCATGATCTTCGGCTTCATGCACAACGAGCGGGCAATCGCCACGCGCTGCTGCTGACCGCCGGAAAGCTGGCCCGGATATTTGTTGGCCTGTTCCGGGATCTTCACGCGCTTCAGGTAATGCATCGCGATTTCTTCGGCCTGTTTCTTCGGCATCTTACGGACCCAGATGGGCGCAAGCGTGCAGTTTTCCAGGATGGTCAGATGCGGGAAGAGGTTGAAGTGCTGGAACACCATGCCGACTTCTCGGCGCACTTCGTCGATCTTCTTCAGGTCGTTGGTCAGCTCGATTCCATCGACGATGATCGTGCCGGCCTGATGCTCCTCAAGACGGTTGATGCAACGGATCATCGTCGATTTGCCGGAGCCGGAAGGCCCGGCGATGACGATGCGCTCGCCCTTCATCACCTTCAGGTTGATATCGCGCAGCACGTGGAAGTCGCCATACCATTTGTTCATGCCAACGATCTCCACGGCGACGTCGGTGGCGGAGACAGTCAGTTTCTTGGGTTGGGCGTCAGCCATTTTCTTCCCCTTTGTTATCGTTTTGCGGCGTTTAGCGCTTGTGGCTCGTGTCGAGGTGCCGTTCCATGAATGCGGAATAGCGCGACATGCCGAAGCAGAACAGCCAGAAGATGAAGCCTGCGAAGATGAGTCCGGTAATCGGCGTCACCGGCGTGATCCAGGTCGTGTCGGTGAAGTTGAGCCGCACGATGCCGAGCAGATCGAACATGCCGATGATCGACACGAGCGAGGTATCCTTGAAGAGGCCGATGAAGGTGTTGACGATGCCCGGGATAACCAGCTTGATCGCCTGCGGCAGGATGACCAGGCGCATCGTCTGCCAATAGCTGAGGCCGAGGGATTCGGAACCTTCTGTCTGGCCTTTGGGAATTGCCTGGAGACCGCCGCGGATGACTTCGGCCATATAGGCCGACGCAAAGATCGCGACCCCCACCAAGGCACGGAGAAAGTTGTCGATCGTCCAGCCTGTCGGCAGGAAGAGCGGCAGCATCACGTTCGCCATGAAGAGAACGCTGATCAGCGGCACACCGCGGATGATTTCGATGAAGCCGACGCACAGCATCCGGATGACAGGCATTTTCGACCGGCGCCCGAGAGCAAGCAGGATGCCAACGGGCAGAGAGACAGCGATGCCGACGAAGGAGAGAATGAGCGTCACCATCAAGCCGCCCCAGAGCGGGGTCTCCACTTCCTCGAGACCGAGGACGCCGCCATGCAGCAGGAAGAAGGCGACAACCGGGAAAACGACGAAGAAGAGGAGGGCGGTAAGTCCTTTGCGCGGCAGTTTGGGAACCAGTAGAGGCACGAGCAGCACAACGAAGAGTGCGGCAACGAGCATTGGCCGCCAGCGCTCGTCCAGCGGATACCGGCCGAACATGAACTGCTGGAACCGGTCGCCCACAAACGCCCAGCAGGCGCCCTTCCAGCCCTCCGGCTGTATGCCGCCCTGCGCGACGGTGGTGCAGGCGCTGCGATCACTACCGGACCACACGGCGTTGAAGAAGAGCCAGTCCAATATGCCGGGCAGTGCCCAGATCAACAGGACGACGGCCAAAAGCGTCAGCACTGTGTCCTTTGGCGTGGCGAGAAGATTGGTACGGACCCAGCCGCTGACTGTCCTGGTGCTGATTGGGGCGGGCTGGGCATTCAGCATGTCGCTGCGGACATAAGAGAGGTTTTGGGTATTCATGAGCTTATCTTTCCACCAGCGCCATCTTGGCATTGAACCAGTTCATGAAGATCGATGTCGCGATGCTGATGGCCAGATAGACCGTCAGCATGATGGAGATCGCCTCCACTGCCTGACCCGTCTGGTTGAGCGTCGTACTGGTCGTGGAAAAGAGCTCGGGAAAACCGATAGCAACGCCCAGCGATGAGTTCTTCGTCAGGTTGAGATACTGGCTGGTGAGCGGTGGAATAATGATACGCATGGCCTGCGGCACAACGACGAGCCGTGTCGTATGCGAAGGCTGGAGACCGAGCGCAAAGGCAGCCTCACTCTGTCCCTTGGCCACGCCCCGGATGCCGGCGCGGATCACTTCCGCGATGAAGGATGCCGTATAAAGCGAAAGCGCCACATAGAGTGCGACGAATTCCGGCAGGATGCGCGCGCCCCCTGTCATGTTGAAGCGGCCGGCGATCGGGGAATCGAACGTGAGCGGAGCGCCCATGATCAGAAATGCAAGGATCGGCAATCCGATGATGAGGCCGGTGCCCGTCCAGATCGTATGGAACTGCTTGCCGGTCGCCGCCTGACGCTGCCTGGCCCACCTGGCGACGACGATGGTCGCGACGACCCCGACCAGGAAAGCGACGGGGATCAGCCAAGCGCCTTCTCCCCAGATCGGATTCGGAAATGCGAGACCGCGATTGTTGAGAAAGATGTTGAAGGGCAGCGCAATCGAATCCCGCACCTGCGGCAGCGAATCCAGCACCCCCTTGTACCAGAAGAAGATGATCAGCAGCACCGGGATGTTGCGAAAGATCTCGACATAGAGCGTGCAGAGCTTTGCAATGAGCCAATTCCGCGACAGACGACCGAGACCGATGATGAAGCCGACGACGGTTGCCGTGAAGATGCCGAGAATGGCCACAAGCATCGTGTTCAGAAAGCCGACAACGATCGCGCGTCCATACGTGGAATCGCTCGTATAGGCGATGAGCGACTGGCCGATATCGAATCCGGCTCGACCTCTCAGGAAGCCGTAACCGGACGCCGTTCCGGAACGGGCAAGATTTTCGGTGGTGTTATCAAAGATCCACCAGCCGACCACCAGGACGATAAGGAGAGTGAGTACCTGGTAGAAAATACCGCGAAACTTCGGGTCATACGCATAAGACCTCAGCGTACGAGCCTCCGTAGACGCAATTACAGCGTGATCTGTCATGCTGGCCTTTTCCCCTGCGGCCTGTTTTAGGCCTTTTTTATATTTTTGTTATTGAGGGTAAGGCAGCTTTTGCCGCCTTACCCGATTTCGCATGTGCGATTAGCGCACCGGCGGTGCGTATTGCAAGCCACCCTTCGACCACAGGGCGTTCAGGCCGCGCTGGATCTTGAGAGGTGTGTTTGCGCCGATGTTGCGTTCGAACACTTCGCCGTAGTTCCCGACGTTCTTGATGATATTGTAGGCCCATTCATTGGTGAGACCGAGGTCGGTACCGATCTTGGTGTCCTTTTCGACGCCCAGGAAGCGGCGGATATCCGGGTTGGTCGAGTTTTTCATCTCTTCGAGGTTCTTCTGGGTGATGCCGAAGTCTTCGGCCTGCACCATTGCGTAACCTGCCCAGGTGACGATGTCGAACCACTGGTCATCGCCCTGACGGACGGCCGGGCCGAGCGGCTCCTTGGAGATGATTTCCGGCAGAATGATGTGGTCGTCCGGGTTGGAAAGCGACAGGCGCAGCGAGTAGAGGCCCGACTGGTCGGTCGTGTAGACGTCGCAACGGCCTGCCTGATAGGCGGCGTTCACTTCTTCGAGCTTTTCGAAGACAACCGGGTTGTACTGCAGATTGTTGGACTTGAAGTAGTCGGCAAGGTTGAGTTCCGTCGTGGTGCCGGACTGGACGCATACCGCTGCGCCGGAGAGTTCAAGCGCCGACTTCACGTTCAGGCTCTTCGGAATCATGAAGCCTTGGCCGTCATAGTAGTTAACGTAGCGGAAGTTCAAGCCGAGCGAGGTGTCGCGGCTGATGGTCCAGGTGGTGTTACGGGCAAGGAGGTCGACTTCGCCGGACTGGAGCGCGGTGAATCGGCTCTGCGCGGTGGTCGGCGTGTACTTGACCTTGCTGGCATCGCCGAAGACCGCAGCTGCGACAGCCTTGCAATAATCGACGTCGAAGCCAGTCCAGTTACCAGCCGAATCCGGAGCGGCAAAACCGGCAAGACCGGTGTTGACGCCGCACTGGACGAAACCCTTGGCCTTCACGTTGTCCAATGTGGCAGCCGATGCAGCAGAGGCAAACCCCAGGACCGCTGCGCCAATAGCGGCTGACAGAAGCGTCTTTTTCATTTTCCCAACCTTTTTATCTGTGGCTTTGTGATTTGGTGACACCGCGCCGCTCCCCGATTCCTTCGAATACGGCGGGTCGTCCGCCAACCTCCCGGTGCGGACTTTCCTATCTCATTCGCAAAACAACGCAGGGTCAAGTGTCGCAGTTTCGAATTGCGTCCGAAATAAGGTAAATTCGTTAACTCGGCCCGCTAAACGATCAGATACCCAAAGTTTGAGCAGCCTTTGATCAAAACGCAAGCGCCGCTCCCCAACGCCAGAATCTTGACCCGGCGGTTTGGGGGGGCCGAAAGCGGGGTTGACCGGGCATTGTTCCGGCGGCAAAACTCTGCGCCTCTATCGCCAACCGAAAGCATTCCCGGATATGAAGAAGAAAGAAACCCTGCTCAACGGCGCTGGCGCCAACACGCGCCTCGCCCATCTGGGCCATGATCCCTTGGGATACCATGGCTTCGTCAATCCGCCCGTTGTGCACGCCTCGACGGTCCTGTTTCCCGACTCCGCGACCATGGAGAAGCGCTCTCAAAAATATACTTACGGGACCCGCGGGACACCGACGACCGATGCCCTCTGCGAGGCTCTTGACGAACTGGAGGGGTCGGCAGGCACCATTCTCGTCCCGTCGGGTCTGGCCGCAATCTCCGTGCCGTTCCTGGCTTATCTTTCTGCTGGCGATCACGCTCTGATCGTCGATTCGGTTTACACGCCGTGCCGCAATTTCTGCAACACGATGCTGACGCGGCTGGGCGTGGAGATCGAATATTACGACCCGGAAATCGGCGCCGGCATCGAGGCGTTGATCAAGCCCAACACGAGACTGGTCCACACAGAGGCACCTGGTTCAAATACCTTCGAGATGCAGGATATCCGGGCAATCGCGGATGTGGCGCACAAGCATCACTGCGTCGTCACCATGGACAATACCTGGGCGACCCCGCTCTTTTTTCGCCCCCTGGATTTCGGGGTCGACGTATCCATCCACGCGACGACCAAATACCCATCCGGACATTCGGACATCATCATGGGCTCGGTTTCCGCGAATGCCAAACACTGGCCGAAGCTTGAAGAGGCACGCATAACCCTCGGCATCTGTGGGGCGCCGGATGATTCCTACATGATCCTGCGCGGTCTGCGCACCATGGGCATCCGCCTCGAACATCATCAGAAAAGCGCTCTCGACATCGCAAGATGGCTGGAGACTCGCGACGATGTCTTCCGCGTCCTGCATCCGGCCTTGCCGAGTTTCCCGGGGCACGACATCTGGAAGCGTGACTTCAAGGGCGCGAGCGGCGTCTTTTCTTTCGTTCTGAAGGCGGAAACCGATAAGGCCAGGGCGAAGGCGCATGCCTTCCTGGATGCGCTTTCCTTCTTCGGTCTCGGCTATTCCTGGGGAGGTTACGAAAGCCTCGCCGTCGCGGTCAATCTCTCCGACCGCACTATCCGTACGGCGCCGCCGGAAGGCCCGGTAATCCGCCTGCAGATCGGGCTTGAAGACGTTGCAGATTTGAAAAAAGACCTGGAGGCCGGTTTCGCCGCAGCCGCGGCGACCGTCTGATCATTCGGCCGTGAAGCCGTAAAGCCAGTCAAGATCCGCCGCGAGCGATTGCGGCGGACGCAGGGATAAGACGATGTCCCGCCCCAGCCGGATGGGGCCGCGCGCATGATAGGCGAAGCGGTTGAACAGGCCGCGGGCGCGAACCTTCGCAGCCCGTTCCCTCCGCACGCCCTCAAACGCCGCCAGTGCCTCGCTGAGGGTAAGGGTGCTCGCGACGCGATTTGCGAGCACGAATGCATCCTCGATTGCCATGGCCGCGCCTTGTGCCGCAAACGGCATCATCGCATGCGCCGCATCGCCGATCAGCACCTTGTCCCTTCCATTGTGCCAACGTCCAGCGCTGACCTCGTAGAGCGGCCAGAATGTGGGGCTGGGAACGTGTTTCAGCAGGTCCGAGATACGTCGGTCCCAACGGTAAAACTGCGAAGTCAGCATGTGCCTCTGGGCCTCACTTGCCTCCGCGTCCCATGTTTCGCCAGGTGTCACGCCCGAGGCTATCGCGACGATGTTGAAGCCGTCCATCTCCTTCAGTGGATAGGCGACGAGATGGGTGGATGGCCCGAGAAAGGCGGTCACCTGATTGGCGGCCAGCCACGTGGGCACGTCGCTGCGGGCAATGGTGAAACGCCAGGCGATATTCCCCGAAAAATCCGGCTCCGGAGCGCCGGGAATAGCACCGCGAAGATTGGACCAGACCCCGTCCGCGCCGACGATCAACGGGTAGTCTCGGTCCGTCATCGCCGCCAATGCCCGATGGACGTCATCCCGGACCGGCGCATCGAGATGGAGCGTGCAGAGCGGGTTTCGTTCGACCGCCGCAAGCAGGGCTTTCTGCAGCGTTGCCCGATGGAGAACGCCGTAGGGCGCCCTCCAACGTTCGCGGGCAAAACGGCCGACGGGGACATGTGCTAGGGGCCTCAGCGAGGTCCCCGACACCAGCGCGATCCGCTCCGGTTCGGCCCAGATTGCTTCAAACGAGGCAAGCACGCCAAGTCTGGCGAGAACCCGGGACGCATTCGGCGAAATCTGCAGGCCTGCGCCGACTTCCACCAGCTCGGACGCTTCTTCGAAAATGTCACTGGCTATGCCGTGGCGGGCGAAGGACAGCGCAGCGGTCAGCCCGGCCACGCCGGCGCCGATGATTGCTACCCTTTCGATTGGCATCCCCGGGGCCGGCGCCTCAGGCGGCCTTGACGTGGAAGACGCAACCCGGCGGATCCGTCTGTTCGGGCTTCAGCGACGGATTATAGCGATAAAGTGTCGAGCAATAGGAGCAGACTTTCTCGTTGTCGTCGCCCATGTCGATGAAGATATGCGGATGATCGAACGGCACGGATGCGCCGGTGCACATGAATTCCTTCACGCCGATCTGGACCAAGCGATGTCCGCCGTCGTTCTGGAAATGGGGAATGCTGTGCCCGGCCATGATAGTCTCCATGCGTAACAGAAGGCGCGTCTGATTTGCGGCGGACAATATCGTTCTCGATCCCAAATGTGTAGTGGGAAAACCGCCGCAGGCTTTCTGATTTCACCTGATGCATGGCTTCAAAGCGCGGAGCGGATCGCCTATGTTCCGCCAAAAAAGGATGCCTCGATGAACCTCAATGCTCCAGCCTTTTCCTCTTTCCACCACAACGGGCTGAAGCTCGCCTATTTCGACGAGGGTGATCCTTCGGGCGATCCGGTCCTGCTCATTCATGGGTTTGCCTCCAGCGCGCTGGTCAATTGGGTCCATCCGGGCTGGCTGAAGACGCTGGGGGATGCAGGCTATCGAGTGATTGCCATAGATAACCGTGGCCACGGTTCGAGCGACAAGCCGATGGATCCGGAAGCCTATCGCCCCTGGGTGATGGCGGACGACGCAATCGCGCTGCTCGACCACCTGCGCATTCCCGAAGCCCATCTGTTTGGTTATTCCATGGGAGCGCGGATCTCGGTCTTCGCAGCGCTTGCCCATCCGCATCGAGTCCGCTCGCTGGTGCTAGGTGGTCTCGGTATCGGCATGACGGACGGGGTAGGGGATTGGGACCCGATCGCCGACGCCCTTCTTGCCCCTTCGCTCGATGACGTCAGCCATGCGCGTGGCCGCACCTTCCGCGCTTTCGCGGATCAGACCAGAAGCAACAGGGAAGCTCTTGCCGCCTGCATTCGCGGCTCACGCGACCTCGTCTCCCGCGCCGACATGGGCAAGATCGATGCGCCGACATTGATCGGAGTGGGCACTACCGACGATATTGCGGGATCGCCGCAGCAACTGGCGGCCCTTATGCCGCATGCCGTGGCTCTCGACATTCCTGGCCGCGATCATATGCTCGCCGTCGGCGATCGGGTCTTCAAGAAGGCGGTACTCGATTTTTATGGAGAGCTTTCAAAGAAATGATCTCCGCCTGGGGAAAGGTCGCAGGTTTCCTCATACTAACGATCAACGGAATGCGATTTTGAGGCCGTTGGTCTTCCGGTAAAGTTATTCTATATAATGAGCCCGACGATAGAACGAGGAGACGGCCATGGCCGCGAGAACTGAAGCTCGCCAGAAGGAGCAGGTCGCGACGGTGGATCCCATCTGGGATACGCTGCGGGAAGAGGCGCGCACGGCAGCCGAACAGGATCCGCTGCTCGCTGCCTTTCTCTATTCCACGGTGCTGAACCATCGTTCTCTCGAAGAATGCGTGGTACACCGTATCTGCGAGCGCCTCGATCACCCGGATCTGCAGGCTGTGCTTCTGCGTCAGACCTTCATGGAAATGCTTGAAGACTGGCCGGAATGGGGCGCAATCTTACGTGTCGACATTCAGGCCGTCTATGACCGCGACCCCGCTTGCCTGCGGTTCCTCGAGCCGGTGCTTTATTTCAAGGGCTTCCATGCGATCCAGACGCATCGGTTGGCGCACTGGCTCTTCGAGCGCGGTCGTCGCGATTTCGCTCTCTATCTGCAGAGCAGGTCGTCGAGCATCTTCCAGACGGATATCAATCCGGCTGCCCGCATCGGCAAGGGCATATTCCTGGACCATGCGACGGGCCTCGTGGTGGGTGAGACTGCCGTGATCGGCGACAACGTGTCGATCCTGCATGGCGTCACGCTTGGCGGCACCGGCAAGGAAGGTGCAGACCGTCACCCGAAGATCGGCAATGGCGTGCTGATCGGAGCAGGGGCAAAGATCCTCGGCAATATCGAGGTGGGCTCCTGCTCGCGTGTCGCTGCGGGTTCGGTGGTCTTGAAGGCCGTTCCGCCGAAGTCCACCGTTGCCGGCGTTCCGGCCAAGGTGGTCGGGGAAGCGGGGTGTTCCGAACCGGCCCGCCTGATGGATCAGCTCCTGGGCGCCGACATCTGAAGAGTTCCAGCGTCTTGCTCGACAGCAGAAAGAGCGGCCACACGTTCTGGCCGCTTTACTTTCGCCTTTGTCCCATGTCAAAAGCGCCGCAACTTGAATCGCTGACGGAGAGAATGGTGAAACCGGACGAAATCAAGAAGCTCGACGCCTATTTTAAGCGCGTGATCAATCCGCAGGCGGTCGTCAAGGCGCGTCCGCGCAAGAATGATTCGGCCGAGGTCTATCTGGGCGAGGAATTCCTGGGCGTCGTGTATGTAGACGATGAGGACGGCGACCGTTCTTACAACTTCTCGATGGCGATTCTCGACGTCGATCTCTGATCGCCTGCTTTAAGGGAGGCTTTCTGGTCTGCTTCTTGATCCAGGGCTATTGCAACCGCGCAGGGAAACACCTGCCGCCGCACCGAGAGCCTTTTTCTGCACATGAGCTATTTCTGCTAAATCATCGCATCGAATCAGCTTTCGCTCCGACCTAGACCAAGGTATGGCTGTCGGTTATTTTGCATTGCACAAATCAGCCTTGACTTTTGCCGGGTAGGCCGGTTGTATGAGCTTCTCCGAATAGAACAAGGGATCAGGCTATGTTCAATTTCGATGAAGCCAGCAAGAAGAGCAAGGAAGCGATGGACGGTGTGCTGAAAAGCTATACCGAGGTCGCCAGGGGGTTTCAGGCGATCGCGACCGAGGCGAACGACTATTCCCGCAAGTCATTCCAGGATATGACTTCTTTCATGGAGGCGTTCACGTCGGTGCGCAGCATCGAGGCGGCCTACGAACTCCAGACAAAGTACATCAAGTCGACCTACGATGGCTTCATCGTCGAGGCGACCAAGATGAGCGACATGTATGCGGACCTCGCGAAATTGGCCTATAAGCCCTACGAGGCTCCGGTTGCCAAATCGACCGCCGTCGCCACCGCAAACGCGGCCTGACGACGGGCAAGGCCCTTTTAACGACGCCTTTGTGATCGAAGGCCGGCGGCGTTTCGCGTTGCCGGCCTTTTTGATTCCGACCGCGAGCGGAAAACCCCGTTTTTCCGCATCTTCACGGCCTCTCTAGCGGAATAGTGATTGCGTGGGCGCAAAGGGGGCTTAAAATCGTTACTCAGTGAACTACGTTAGGAAGACTGAAGTTCGGCTGATCGGCCCTTCACTGAACCGCCGCCGGATTCCTGGGGAATGAATGAAGATGATCGCACTGCCGATCTTTATGCAACGAGAAAAAGGTGGAGACGGAGATAACGCGGGCCGCGGAACCTCGGTCATCACACGCACGAAACCTAAAACAAAACGGCCCAACCTTTATCGTGTCCTCCTGCTGAATGACGACTACACTCCCATGGAATTCGTCATTCACATTCTGGAGCGTTTCTTTCAGAAGGATCGGGAAGCCGCGACGCGCATCATGCTCCATGTCCACAATCACGGCGTGGGGGAATGCGGAATATTTACATACGAAGTAGCGGAAACCAAAGTGTCCCAGGTTATGGACTTCGCCCGGCAACACCAGCATCCGCTGCAATGTGTCATGGAAAAGAAGTGAGGAACCCGACGTGCCAACATTTTCGCCTAGTCTTGAAAAGGCGCTGCATCAGGCACTGACCTTCGCGAACGAGCGGCATCACGAATACGCCACGCTCGAACACCTGCTTCTGGCATTGATCGACGATGCCGATGCGGCGGCGGTTATGGGCGCTTGTAACGTCAATTTGGAAGCTCTTCGCAAGACCGTTATGGACTATGTCGATAACGAACTTGCCAATCTCGTCACCGGTTACGACGAGGATTCGAAGCCGACCTCCGGTTTCCAGCGCGTCATTCAGCGCGCCGTCATTCATGTGCAGTCCTCGGGTCGCGAAGAGGTGACCGGAGCAAACGTTCTCGTCGCGATCTTTGCGGAACGGGAAAGCCATGCTGCCTTCTTCCTGCAGGAGCAGGAAATGACCCGCTACGATGCGGTCAACTATATTTCGCACGGTATCGGCAAGCGTCCGGGTTCCTCCCAGACCCGCACGCCGCGCGGTGCCGAGGAAAGCGAATCCGACGCCAAGCCTGCGCGCGACCAGGAAGAGGGTTCGGCCAAGAAGCCGCAGGATGCCTTAAAGGCCTATTGCGTCAATCTGAACGAGAAGGCCCGCGAGGGCCGCATCGATCCTCTCATCGGCCGTAACGCCGAGGTCAACCGGACGATCCAGGTCCTGTGCCGCCGCTCCAAGAACAACCCGCTCTACGTGGGCGATCCGGGCGTCGGCAAGACGGCAATCGCCGAAGGCCTTGCAAAGCGGATCATCGAAGGAAAGGTGCCTGAAGCGCTTGCAGATGCCACCATCTTTTCGCTCGACATGGGCACGCTGCTCGCCGGCACCCGTTATCGCGGCGATTTCGAGGAGCGGCTGAAGCAGGTCGTCAAGGAGCTTGAGGATTATCCGGGCGCGGTTCTCTTCATCGACGAGATCCACACCGTCATCGGTGCCGGCGCCACGTCCGGCGGCGCGATGGATGCCTCGAACCTCCTGAAGCCTGCGCTTTCTTCGGGTGCGATCCGCTGCATCGGGTCTACCACCTACAAGGAATATCGCCAGTTCTTCGAAAAGGACCGGGCTCTGGTTCGTCGCTTCCAGAAGATCGACGTCAACGAGCCCTCGATCGATGATGCGATCGAGATCATGAAGGGCCTGAAGCCTTATTTCGAGGACTATCACAAGCTGCGTTACACCAACGAGGCGATCAAGTCCGCCGTGGAACTATCGGCGCGCTACATCTCCGACAGGAAGCTGCCGGACAAGGCGATCGACGTGATCGATGAGACCGGGGCGGCTCAGATGCTTCTGCCGGCCTCCAAACGCCGCAAGCTGATCACCGAGAAGGAGATCGAAGCAACGATCGCCACGATGGCGCGCATCCCGGCGAAGACCGTGTCGAAGGATGACGAGATGGTTCTCGCCAACCTTGAAAAGGAGCTGCGTTCGGTTGTCTACGGACAGGACGCGGCGATTGAGGCCCTTTCGACAGCGATCAAGCTCGCCCGTGCAGGCCTTCGCGAGCCGAACAAGCCGATAGGCTCCTACGTCTTCTCCGGCCCGACCGGCGTCGGCAAGACGGAAGTGGCCAAGCAGCTCGCTTCATCGCTCGGTGTTGAGCTGCTGCGGTTCGACATGTCCGAATATATGGAACGCCACACGGTCTCGCGGCTGCTAGGCGCACCTCCCGGCTATGTCGGATTCGATCAGGGCGGTCTCCTCACCGACAGCGTGGATCAGCATCCGCACAGCGTCGTCCTGCTCGACGAGATCGAGAAGGCGCATCCGGATATCTATAATATCCTGCTGCAGGTCATGGACCACGGTTCGCTGACCGACCATAACGGCAAGAAGATCGATTTCCGCAACGTCATCCTGATCATGACGACCAATGCGGGGGCATCGGAAATGGCCAAGGCCGCGATCGGCTTCGGTTCGTCGAAACGCACCGGCGAGGATGAGGAGGCGCTGAATCGCCTGTTCACACCCGAATTCCGCAATCGTCTCGATGCCGTCATCCCGTTCGCGCCGCTGCCGACGGAGGTCATCCATCAGGTCGTACAGAAGTTCGTCATGCAGCTCGAAACGCAGCTTTCCGAACGCAACGTCACGTTCGACCTGCATCAGGACGCCATCGCCTGGTTGGCCGACAAGGGCTACGACGAGAGAATGGGCGCACGCCCGCTCTCGCGCGTCATCCAGGAGCACATCAAGAAGCCGCTTGCAAACGAGATCCTGTTCGGCAAGCTGCGCAAGGGTGGTGTGGTCAACGTCACGGTCGGCAAGGGCGAGGACGGCAAGGAAAAGCTTGTCCTGGATGCCATTCCGGAGGCGACGCCTGTGAAGCCGAAGCCTGAGGCAGAGGTGGAAGAGGCCGTCGAAGAGACCGAAGCGAAGGTCTCGAAGCCCAAGGCACCGAAGAAGTCGGCGCCGAAGGACAAGGACGGCGGTTCAGCAAAGGCGCGCGCCATGGTCGATGCCGATGTAATCGCCGAGACCACGCCGCCGGGTGCTCACAAGGCGCCTGCGCGCAAGGGCTCGACGGTGCCGCGCGTGCCGAAGAGTAAATAAGGCTGTAAGATCTAGCCATTGCGATGCCGGGCTTGCCCCGGCATCGTCTTTTTTGTGAGTCTCTCCGATACCGCCGGAATGCCGATGTCTCCAGATAGCGACGATCGCAGCGCCTTGTCTTGGTTCCTGACCGGCATGCGGGGCATGTTTTCGCTGCCGGCGCTGATCCTCATGACATCGATCGTCGGGTTCAGCGCCTTCGCCCTTGAATCCGGCCTCACGCGCGCAGAAGCGGTTTTCATGTCTTTCGCAATCTGGGCGCTTCCGGCACAGGTGATTTTGGTCGGCACCATGGCAAGCGGCGCCAATATCGCAGCCTGCTTTCTGGCGGTTACCTTGTCCTCGATCCGTATGATGCCGATGGTGGCCTCCGTCATCCCGGAGATGCGGACGAAGCGGACGCCGACATGGCTCCTTCTGATCCTGTCGCATTTCGTCGCGATCACGGCGTGGGTCTTTGCGATCACGACGTTGCGCAAGGTGCCACGCGAGCATCGTGCAGTCTATTTCGCAGGCTTTGGCGTCACCCTGACGACGAGCGGCACACTGGTGGTCGCGATTTTCTACGGAATTGCTGCAAGCTTTCCGCCGCTGATCGCGGGCGTGCTTTTCTTTCTGACGCCGGTCTATTTCAACGCGTCGATCTGGGCGAGCGCAAGCCAGCCGGTGGTAAAACTGGCCTTCGTCATGGGCGTGGTTCTCGGACCGCTTCTTGCGCTAGTCACACCTGAATTCGACGTACTGTATGCCGGAATCGGAGGAGGGACTGCCGCCTACCTCATCGATAGGTGGAGGCGGAAGAAAAGGCGCGGCACGAAGGCAGGTTCACGATGATCGACGAGTACTGGACCTTTATCGTTATCTTTGTTGCCGGTTTCCTTGCAACAGACGTCTGGCGCTGGCTCGGCGTCGTCGCCGGCAATCGGTTGAACGAGGAGTCCGAGGCGCTTTATTGGGTGAGGGCGGTGGCGACATCGCTCGTCATGGCCGTTACGGCAAAGCTGATCGTCTTTCCGAACGGCATGCTGGCGGAATCGCCGCTCTGGCTTCGGCTGGGCGCCGCCGGCATCGGTTTTGCCGTCTTCCTGGCGACCGGACGCAAGGTTGCGGTCGGTGTCGCGGTGCCGATGGCGCTCCTGATCGCCGGCCTCTGGTGGACCGGCTTTGGAGGCCGTTAGTTGCCAAGCTCGCCGATGATCTTTTCGGCATTGGCAGCAAGCACCTCATTATCCTCCATCTTGCCCGAATGAGGCTTCAGCGCCAGCCCTTCGTAGCGCGGTATGACGTGGAAGTGCAGGTGGTAGACCGTCTGGCCGGATGCCGGTTCGTTAAACTGGATCACCGTGACGCCATCGGCCTCAAAGGCTTCCTTGGCGGCCCTGGCGAGCTTCTGGACGACTGGGATGAGCTTCGAAAGCACCGCCGGATCGGCATCGAGAATGTTGCGGGACGGCGCTTTCGGGATCACCAGCAGGTGACCGGGCGACTGCGGCATGACATCCATGAACGCCAGTGTATCGTCATCCTCATAAATCCGGTGACAAGGGATCTCGCCACGCAGGATCTTTGCGAAGATGTTGTTGGTGTCGTAGATCTGGCCGCTCATCCTGAATTCTCTCCTTGAGTTCTCGTCAATCTTCCTGCTGGCGCTCGCCCTTGCGAAACGGGCTGTGCTCGGACAGATACTCGTTCATGTATTCCACGTCCTGCCGCTCCCGTTCCAGATAATCGGCAACCGCGCGGCGAAGCCCTGGATGGGCGATATAGTGCATGGAATGAGTGGTGACAGGCAGGTATCCGCGTGCCAGCTTGTGTTCTCCCTGCGCGCCGGCCTCGACCCGTTTGAGGCCCTTGGCGAGCGCAAAGTCGATCGCCTGGTGGTAACAGACCTCGAAATGCAGGAAGGGATGGTCTTCGATGCAGCCCCAATGCCGTCCGTAGAGCGCGTCCCCGCCGATGAAGTTGATCGCGCCGGCGATATATTTGCCCTCGCGCTTGGCCATCACCAGCAGGATGTCATCGGGCATGCGCTCACCGACCAGGGAATAGAATGAGCGGGTCAGGTACGGGCGTCCCCATTTGCGGCTGCCCGTGTCCATATAGAAGCTGAAGAACTGGTCCCAGATATCCTCGGTGAGGTCGTGGCCCGTCAGCCAGTCGATCGAAATGCCGTTGTCCAATGCCGCACGCCGCTCTTTCCTCAGTGCCTTGCGTTTGCGCGACGCGAGCGTTTCCAAGAAAGCCTCGTGATCGGCATAACCTTCGTTGATGAAGTGGAATTGCTTGTCCGTCCGGTGCAGGTAGTCAGCGTCCTCAAAGGCGGTGAGTTGGTTCTCCGGAATGAAGGTGACATGCGCGGACGAAATTCCAAGCTGGCGTGTCACCTCTTGAAGACCGGCTGCAAGCGTCAGCTCCGTCGTATCCCTGTCAGAACTTTCGGCGACGAGCAGTCGCGGTCCGGTCGCCGGGGTAAAGGGCACCGCGCACTGTAGCTTTGGATAATACCGGCCACCGGCCCGTTCGAATGCGTCCGCCCAACCGTGATCGAAGACGTATTCTCCCTGGCTATGGCTTTTGAGATAGCCAGGAACGGCCCCGACCAGCGTGCCCTTGTCGTCCTCCAGGAGGAGGTGATGGCCTAGCCAGCCGGTCTTGGCGGTGGCGGAGCCTGATTCCTCAAGCGCGGAGAGGAAGGCGTGCGACAGAAAGGGGTTGTAGGGTGTCTGAGAAGAAGAGGACTTTGAGGTGCCTGAAAGGCGCGACCAGCTTTGCGGGCTGATCGCGCAGAAGGATTTTTCAATGCGGATGGTGAGATTGCCGGTCATATTCTCAAATTTAAGCGGCGGGAGCCTCCCGCGGATCAAAACCTTCAAACGTCATTTGGTCTGCGTATTTATAGGTATGCTCGCGGCCGTTTACATCCCTTACGGTCCAGGTGATGACGGGAATTCCTGCTTGTCTCTGGGCGGTGATGAACGTGTTCGGCAGATGGGAATAGCGGTAGGAAATGAAATCCAGGCTGAGTTGCATCGCCTCGTCATGCGCGAAAAATTCCTCCGGTCTGCTGCCTTCGGCAGTGAGGCCGAGCGGATAAGGTGAGCCGGCCCTTTTCAGATCACGCAGGATGTGGTGGTCGAAGCTCATCAGAGCGACTTTTCCCCGGTAGCCTTCCAGCACCTCCAGCACCGCTTCTGCAAACCCGTCGTCTTCGCCTTCACCCACGCGTCCCTTGATCTCGATGACCAGCGGCACCCGTCCGGCTACCAGGTCGAGCATCTGCTTCAGCGTCGGAATTTTGTCCTTCGTGCCGCCGACGGCAAGCATTCCTAGCTCGGCCGATGTCCGTTCCCGCACATCGCCCTTGATTCCGCAGAGGCGTTCCAGGTCGTGGTCGTGAAAGATCACCGGCACGCTGTCCGCGGCGAGCTGAACGTCGCATTCGATTGCGAAACCGGCTTCGGCGGCGCGCTCGAAGGCCGAAAGCGTATTCTCCCAAATCTGCTGGTTCATGTCATGATAGCCGCGATGGGCGACGGGAAGGTCCTTGATCCAGGAAACGGCGCTCATGCTTCGATCTCTATGATGGCGTCGACTTCGACGGAGGCATTCAGCGGCAGGGCGGCCATGCCGACGGCGGCGCGGGCATGTTTGCCTGCTTCACCGAGAACATTGGCGATGAGGTTGGAAGCGCCGTTCATGACGAGATGCTGTTCCACGAAATCCGGGGTGGAGGCGATGAAACCGTTGAGCTTGAGAATGCGGCGGATTTTGCCGAGGTCGCCGCCGAGGGCCGCCTTCGCCTGGGCGAGGATGTTGATGGCGCAGAGTTCGGCGGCCCGCTGTGCAGTCGGCACGTCCACGTCGCGGCCGACGAGACCGGTCACCGCCACTTTGCCGCCTTCGATGGGCAGTTGGCCTGAAAGATAAAGCGTATTTCCGCTAATCGTATAAGGCACATAATTGGCCGCAGGCGCCGCGGCTACGGGGAGAGTGATTCCCAGTTCCTTCAAGCGGCCTTCGATGGCTTCGGTCATTTTCGACTCCCGTTTTGTTGTAAATTCTTCAAAAATCTTGCATCAAGGCCATAACCTCAACCCATGGCGTTCTTATAACACCCGGACTGAGTCCAACAGGAGATTGTGAATGTTGCGCATAAGCCTAAGGGTGATCCTTGCCGGCGGCGTCAGCCTTGTGGCTTGCGCTTCCGCGGACGCCAACACCGATAGCGCCTCCCGCGCATTGGTGCCGCATCGCGCAATTTACGACCTGAAGCTCAAGGACGCCTCGGAACGCTCCGGCATCGAAGGCATGGTCGGGCGGATGGTCTACGAGTTCACCGGCTCGCCCTGTACCGGTTTCTCGACCAACTTCCGGCTCGTCACAAAGATCAATACGGGAGAGGAGACGCGGCTCAGCGACCAGCAGACCACGACTTTCGAGGACATGGCCGCCCGCCAGTTCCATTTCGAGACCAAGTCCTTCACCGACGAGCAGCTCGACAAGCAGATCAGTGGTGAGGCGAGCGTGGCGGAAAACGGCGTGAAGGTGGAAATCACCCAACCGGACGGCCGCGAAGTTGATCTGCCGGCGAGCGTCTTTCCGACCGGCCATATGCTGGACGTCATCCAGAATGCCAAGGACGGCAAGAATTTCTTCGAAGCGCGCGTCTTCGACGGTTCCGAGGACGGCGACCAGGCACTGCTCACGACGACCGTCATCGGCAAGCAGCAGGAGCCGGAAAAAGGTGACGTCGACGCCGACAAAGCCGGCGAATTTTCCCGGGCGCCGTTCTGGCCGGTGACGATCGCCTATTTCAACGAAACGGCCCAGGGCGATCCGACACCCGTCTACAATATGTCGTTCAAGCTCTATGAAAACGGCGTCACCCGCGATCTGACCATGGAGTATGGCGACTTCGTCCTGTCGGGCAGCCTCACCCGGTTGGAGCTTCTGAAACAGCAGGATCCGTGCCCGGCGCCGGCAAAGTGATCTGATCTTACCGTTAGGGCCCGGTTCGATGATGATCCGAGGCTTTTTTGCCGATACCCTTGCTTTTGCGCCAAATCGCATGTATGGGCACCGGCATTCCACACGTAAGGCATGGGATCGTCCGGGAGAAATCCGGGCTTTTCCGCCGGTGGCATTCCCGAAGGGTTTGCTGTTCGCCTTGCGGAGGTTCAACCGGAAAAGGAGAAAAAGGCATGGCATTGCCTGATTTCAGCATGCGCCAGCTTCTGGAAGCTGGTGTTCACTTCGGCCACCAGACCCATCGCTGGAACCCGAAGATGAAGCCGTATATTTTCGGCGATCGCAACAATATCCATATCATCGACTTGGCTCAGACCGTTCCGATGCTGTCGCGCGCCCTGCAGGTCGTGTCCGACACCGTCGCTCGCGGCGGCCGCGTCCTGTTCGTCGGCACCAAGCGCCAGGCTTCGGAACTCATCGCTGATTCCGCCAAGCGTTCGGCTCAGTATTACGTCAACTCCCGCTGGCTCGGCGGCATGATGACGAACTGGAAGACCATTTCGAACTCGATCCAGCGTCTGCGCAAGCTCGACGAGATCCTCGGTTCGGAAGCTTCGGGCTTCACCAAGAAGGAGCGCCTGAACCTCGAGCGCGAACGCGAGAAGCTGGAAAAGGCTCTCGGCGGTATCCGCGACATGGGCGGCGTTCCGGATCTGATGTTCATCATCGACACCAACAAGGAAAAGATCGCCATCGACGAAGCGAAGCGCCTGGGCATCCCGGTCGTCGCCATCATCGACTCCAACTGCGATCCGGACCTCATCGACTATCCGATCCCGGGCAATGACGACGCTTCGCGTGCCGTCGCTCTTTATTGCGACCTGATCGCTCGCGCCGCCATCGACGGTATCGCCCGTCAGCAGGGCGCCTCGGGCCGTGACATCGGCGCATCCGCTGAAGCTCCGATCGAGCCGGCGCTCGAAGGCGAAGCCGAAGCCTAAGGCTTGCCTGGAGCGGTGACTGCCGCTCTGCTGTACGAGTTCGACCGAGGCCAGAGATACCGCTATCCCTGGCCTCAGTCGTTTAAGATCAAGACGATGGTCTCCGCCGGCCTTGCGCCAATCGTTGAGACAATCTCTGCCGTGATGTCCTTCATCACGCTGTCATACTTCCGGGTACATTCGTCCCAAAACTTTGGTGTCGCCGACGGTTTTCCGGCAATACCCAACTTAAACCGACAAGAGGCATGAAAATGGCTGAAATCACCGCTGCATTGGTCAAGGAACTGCGCGAAAAGTCTGGCGCAGGCATGATGGACTGCAAGAAGGCGCTTGCTGAAACCAACGGCGACATCGAAGCAGCGATCGACTGGCTGCGCGCTAAGGGCATTGCAAAGGCCGACAAGAAGTCCGGCCGCACCGCTGCCGAAGGTCTGATCGGCGTTGCCAGCGCTGGCACCAAGGCAGTCGTCGTCGAAATCAATTCCGAAACCGACTTCGTGGCCCGCAACGATGCCTTCCAGACCATGGTTCGCAGCGTTGCCGACGTAGCACTCGGCACCAACGGCGCGGTTGATGCCGTCGGCGCGGCAACCGTTCCGGCGACCGGCAAGTCGGTCACCGACACCATCAAGGACGCGGTTGCTACCATCGGCGAAAACATGAGCCTGCGCCGTTCGGCACTGCTCTCGGTCGAGGACGGCGTTGTGGCGACCTATATCCACAATGCTGCTGCCGATCGCGTCGGCAAGCTGGGTGTTCTGGTGGCCTTGAAGTCGACCGGCAATAAGGACGCGCTGAACGCAATCGGCCGTCAGGTTGCCATGCACATCGCTGCGACCAATCCGCTGGCAATTCGCCCGGAAGAAGTCGATGCCGCTGTAGCCGAGCGCGAACGGAACGTCTTTATCGAGCAGTCCCGCGCCTCCGGCAAGCCGGACAACATCATCGAGAAGATGGTCGAAGGCCGCATGCGCAAGTTCTTCGAAGAAGTCGCTCTTCTTTCGCAGGCTTTCGTCATCAATCCTGACCTCACCGTCGGCGCCGCCGTGAAGGCTGCCGAAAAGGAAGTCGGCGCTCCGATCGAAGTAACCGGCATGGCCCGCTTGCTGCTCGGCGAAGGCGTCGAAAAGGAAGAGACGGATTTCGCGGCGGAAGTCGCGGCAGTCGCCAAGGGCTGATATCCGCCGATAGACGTCGGGAGCGCCTTTGCGGCCTGCCGGAGCATCGGGAAAACAAGGAGATAAGGTCGCTTGTCAATTCGGTGAAAAGATGAGCGGCCGTCTCTAAAGCGATTAAAAACGGAAGGGCACTGGGTGACAAGCCGGTGCCCTTCGTGTATCCGCAAGCCGTTTGTGTTCTCCGCAGGCCGTTTTCATTTCAAGGAGCCTTCATGTCGCCCAAGCCAATCTATAAGCGCGTATTGCTCAAGGCCTCCGGAGAAGCCCTGATGGGCAGCCAAGGGTTCGGGATCGACGTTAATGTCGCCGATCGCATTGCTTCGGATATCGCCGAAGCCTGCGCCATGGGCGTAGAGGTCGGTGTGGTCGTCGGCGGCGGCAATATCTTTCGGGGCGTTGCCGTGGCGTCCAAGGGCGGTGACCGGGTGACCGGCGACCACATGGGCATGCTGGCGACGATCATCAACGCTCTTGCGCTGGCCACGTCCCTTCGCAAGCTGGACGTCGAGACCGTTGTCCTGTCGGCGATCTCGATGCCGGAAATCTGCGAGAGCTTTTCGCAGCGGCGCGCCGTGCACCACATGGCCCAGGGCAGGGTGGTCATCTTCGCCGGCGGCACGGGAAACCCCTTTTTCACCACCGATTCGGCTGCGGCACTGCGCGCCGCGGAAATCGGCGCCGAGGCCATCTTCAAAGGCACGCAGGTCGACGGCATCTATTCGGCCGATCCGAAAAAGGATCCGGCGGCGACCCGTTTCGAGACATTGACCCACGGCGAGGTGCTCGGCAAGGGATTGGCGGTGATGGACGTGGCGGCGGTCGCGCTTGCCCGCGAAAACTCCATCCCGATCATCGTGTTCTCGATCCACGAGAAGGGCGGTTTCGCTCAAATCTTGACCGGCGGCGGCCGCAAGACCATCGTAACGGACAACTGAGGCGCGGCGCTGAAGGCCGCCAGATAATGATACGGGAGTAGACGGATGAGTGGAGCAGTTGATCTCAACGACATCAAGCGCCGGATGGACGGCGCCATTGCCGCTTTCAAGAGCGATATCGCATCGCTCAGGACCGGCCGGGCCTCGGCCAACATTCTCGATCCGGTGACGGTCGAAGCCTATGGCTCGCGCGTGCCGCTCAACCAGGTGGCCAACATCACCGTGCCGGAGCCGCGAATGCTGGGCGTGTCTATCTGGGACAAGTCCATGGTCAACGCCGTCGATCGCGCGATCCGCGAATCGCATCTCGGTCTCAACCCGATCGTCGACGGGCAGAATCTGCGCATTCCGCTTCCGGAACTCAACGAAGAGCGCCGTAAGTCGCTGGTCAAGGTCGCGCATGATTATGCCGAAAAAGCCAAGGTCGCGATCCGCCACGTACGGCGTGACGGGATGGACGGCCTGAAAAAGGCCGAAAAGGACGGCGTAATCGGTCAGGACGACAGCCGGTCGCAGTCGGAAAAGGTGCAGAAGATGACGGACGATACGATTTCCGAAGTCGACCGCTTGCTTGCCGACAAAGAAAAGGAAATCATGCAGGTCTAGCGCAGGCGTCTCTTGAGCCTGATCTTGGCCGCTAAAGGACCCGCATCAAATATGGCGAATCCCGAACTTGCGATCATTCCTCAACACGTTGCGATCATCATGGATGGCAACGGCCGCTGGGCAAACAAGCGTGGGCTTCCCCGTACGATCGGTCACAGCAAAGGCGTGGAGGCGGTTCGGGAATCGGTGCGTGCCGCTGGCGAGGCGGGCGTCAAATATCTGACGCTTTTTGCTTTTTCTTCGGAGAACTGGAGCCGCCCCCATTCGGAGGTGAACGATCTCCTTGGTCTTCTCAGGCGTTTCATCCGTCGTGATCTGGCGGAACTTCACCGTGAAAATGTACGTATCAGGGTGATCGGCGATCGAGACAACCTGCGAGGCGACATCCTGCCCTTGTTGGTGGAGGCCGAGGAGACGACGCGACACAACACCGCTCTGACGCTGGTGATCGCTTTCAACTACGGCGCCAGAGACGAGATCGTCAGAGCCGTCGTAAAACTCGCCCGTGATGTCGAGGCGGGCGTTCTGAAGGCCTCGGACATCGACGCCGACATGATCAGCAGGAATTTGGACACCGCCGACATTCCGGATCCCGATCTTATTATACGCACAAGCGGCGAGGAGCGGTTGTCGAACTTTCTGCTGTGGCAGGCCGCCTATTCGGAACTGGTGTTCCTGCCGGACTACTGGCCGGATTTCGATCGGAATCTGTTTTTTGACGCATTGAAGGTTTTTGCGTCCCGCGACCGCCGTTTTGGCGGTCTGTCGAGCAAGACGGCCGCGGTGGTTGGCTGATGAGCAGTGAACTCAGGCTTCGGATCATCTCCGCTCTGATTCTGGCGGCGATCGTGCTGGCGGCAACATGGTTCGGTGGCTTTTCCTTCCGCCTCGTCGCTGCCGTGATGGCTGTCCTGATCTATTACGAGTGGTCGACGATTACCAGGCTCGATGAACGGGATTTTCACACCAATGCCTTCAGCTGGGTCGCCGTTCTGCTGATCGCGGTCAATATCGTCTTCGGAGAGAAGGATCTGGCGATTCCGCTGCTTGGCGGGTCAGTCATCACCGCCATTCTTCTGGTTCTGTGGCGCAAGGGTAGCTGGTGGTCGCCGGGCGGCATCGTCTATGCAGGATTGAGTGGCATTTCGCTTTCGGCAATCCGGGCGGACGACCAGGCCGGATTCGTGGCGACGATCTTTATTTTCGCCGTCGTCTGGGCAACCGATATCCTGGCCTATTTCGTCGGTCGGGCACTCAAGGGTCCGAAGCTGGCCCCAAAAATCTCGCCGGGAAAAACGTGGTCCGGCGCGATCGGCGGCACCATTGCCGGCGTTGTTGCGAGTTCGGCGGTGACCTTGGCTGTCTTTTCCCGCCTGTCCTTTTGGACCGTCGTCATCGCCTTCGCGTTGTCGGTGGCAAGCCAGGTCGGAGATCTTTTCGAATCGTTCATCAAGCGCCGGTTCGGCGTCAAGGATTCCAGCCATCTCATTCCCGGGCATGGCGGCGTCATGGATCGGGTGGATGGCCTCGTTTTTGCCTGTTTCGCGGCGTTTCTGCTAACTCTTGTCTATACGGCCGCTACAGGCCATCTTGATATACCGGTGGCTGGTTTTCTTTTCGGGCTTTGAGACCTCGCCGCCATCGCATTTGAAACGGAAACTTTGATGGCCATCCTCAGCTTCGTCACCGGCTATATCATCCCATTCATTCTCGTTCTGTCGCTGCTCGTGTTCGTGCATGAAATGGGACACTACCTCGTCGGACGTTGGTGCGGCATCCGATCGACCGCCTTCTCTGTAGGCTTCGGCCCCGAACTCCTGGGCTTCACCGACCGCCACGGTACACGCTGGAAGATTTCAGCGATTCCTCTTGGCGGCTACGTCAAATTCTACGGTGACGACGATGTCGCGAGCCTGCCGGATGCGAGCGGCCTCGTCGGCATGACGGAGGAGGAGAAGGCGCAAACGCTGGCTGGCGCGAAACTGTGGAAAAGGGCGGCGACGGTAGCGGCCGGGCCAATCGCCAATTTCCTGCTGGCGATCGCGATCTTTGCCGTGTTGTTTAGCGTCTATGGAAAAGTGGTTGCCGATCCTGTCGTTGCCGAAGTCCAGGCAAACAGCGCGGCCCAGGCCGCCGGCGTTCAGCCTGGCGACCGGCTGGTGGCGCTGGATGGCACACGCATCAGGACCTTTGACGACGTGCGGCGTTACGTCAGCATTCGTCCGGAAACGCCGATTGTCGTGACCGTCGACCGCAACGGCCAGGAGATCGATCTGCCGATGCTGCCGAAGCGCACCGAGATCACCGACCAGTTCGGCAACAAGGTAGAGCTGGGCCTGATCGGCATCGTCACCAATGAAGAGCGCGGCAAATTCCGGGTCGAGACTTTTGGCCCGCTGCAGGCGGTGGCTGAAGGCGTAAAGGAGACGGGCCACATCGTCACGGGCACGGTCCGCTATATCGGAAACCTCGTAACCGGCCGCATGAGGGCCGATCAATTGGGGGGACCGGTGCGCGTTGCGCAGGCTTCGGGTCAGATGGCAACGCTGGGCTTTGCCGCCGTCGTGCAGCTTGCCGCCGTTCTGTCCGTTTCCATCGGTCTCCTCAATCTGATGCCTGTTCCGGTTTTGGACGGTGGACATCTCGTTTTCTATGCAATAGAGGCGGTTCGTGGCAAACCGCTGGGAGCCGGTGCACAGGAGATTGCCTTTCGCATTGGTCTCGCAATGGTGCTCAGCCTGATGGTATTCGCGACCTTCAACGACATCAGCAATCTCATTGGCTGATGCCCTTAAAATCGTTGAAGGAAACTGTTTATTTACTATGTTTTCAACTCTTGCGTGGCCATTGGGTCACGCCTGAGAAGGAAGTAAATAGAAATTAACAGGATACCTTGCTTGTAGGGCAAAAGAAGGTAAAACGACACACGTGGCCGGAGTCGGGCTCCACCCGCCGAGGGACAACGGGAAAAGGTAAGAATTGAAATGAAGGCTGGTTCAAGGTTTTTGAACGCAGTGTCGGCGTTTGCGCTGTCTGCTAGTGTTGTTGCCTCGGGCGCGGGTGTGCTGGTGCTTGCTTCCGCGCCGTCCGCAGAAGCGGCGGTGATCCGGAGCGTCCAGGTTCGCGGTGCCCAGCGCACGGGCGAAGAAGCAGTTCGTTCCAACCTGACCATTCGTCCTGGTGTCAGTTTTTCGAACAACGACATCGATGAGTCTGTGCGCAAGCTTTATGCAACCGGATATTTTTCCGATGTCCGTATCAGCGTTTCCGGCAGCACGCTCGTCGTAACGGTGAGTGAGAACCAGCTCGTCAATCAGGTCGTCTTCAACGGCAACCGCAAGATTACCGATGAAAAGCTGCAGGCTGTTGTTCAGACCCAGCCGCTCGGTCCTTATAGCGAGACGATGATCAATGCCGACATCGAGCGGCTGCGCGAGGCTTATCGCGCGATCGGCCGCAGCGACGTCGAGATCACGACGCAGACCGCTCCTGTCGGTCAGGGCCGCGTCAATCTGGCCTTTGTCGTCAACGAGGGCGATCGCACCAAGATCGCCGACATCAATTTCGTGGGCAATCAGGCCTATGGCGACGGTCGCCTGAAGTCCGTCATCATCACCAAGGAATCCAGCCCGCTGTCGTTCCTCACCCGCAAGGACGTCTACAGCGAGGACAAGCTGCGCGCCGACGAGGAAACGTTGCGCCAGTTCTATTACAATCACGGCTATCCCGATTTCCGCATCATCTCTTCCGAAGCGGTTCTCGACGAGGCGAACAACAAGTACAACATCACCTTCACCGTGGAAGAAGGTCAGCGTTATTCCTACGGCGGCGTTGGCGTCGAATCGACTGTCGAAGGCGTCAGCAGCGAAGAGTTGCAGGGCCTGGTCGAGACGCGGGAAGGTCGTACCTATGACGCCCGCGAAGTCCAGAAGACCATGGAGGCGATCTCCAAGCGCGTCGCAGCGAAAGGTTACCCCTTTGCACGCGTGACGCCGCGGGGCGACCGCAACATGGAAACGCACACGATCGGCGTGACCTATCTCGTTGATCAGGGCGAGCGCGCTTACGTCGAGCGTATCGAAGTTCGCGGCAATACCCGCACCCGCGACTACGTCATCCGCCGCGAATTCGATTTCAGCGAAGGCGACGCATTCAATCAGGAAATGATTTCGCGCGCTAAGCGTCGTCTGGAAGCCCTTGGTTACTTCACCACGGTCAATATCTCCACTGCTCCGGGCAGCGCTCCGGACCGCGTGGTCGTTGTGGTCGATGTTGAAGACCAGTCCACCGGTTCGTTCGGTATCGGTGCCGGCTACTCCGCAGGCGGCGACGGCTTCATGCTGGAAGCCTCCATCGAGGAAAAGAACTTCCTGGGCCGCGGCCAATTCATCCGTGTTGCCGTCGGCGGCGGTCTCGAAGAGGCCCGCAGCTACAACCTTTCGTTCACCGAGCCCTACTTCCTCGGTTACCGTCTGGCAGCCGGTTTCGACCTGTTCAAGAGCAAGACGTCCTCGAACAGCTACTACGATTACGACGAGCAGGGCGTTACCCTGCGCGTGACCGCGCCAATCACCGAGGATCTGGCGACGACGTTCCGCTACACCTATAAGGAAATCAACTACGAAGATGACGGCGCGTTTGGCTCCGACGGCGTTCCTGGCACGGGCGACGACAACCTTTCGTCGCCTTACATTTCCATGATCGATCAGGGCAAGTTCGTCCAGTCTTCCGTTTCGCAGACGCTGACCTACAACACGCTCGACAGCCAGACGCTGCCGCGCGAGGGGATCTACGCCACGATCACGCATGAATATGCAGGCCTTGGCGGTGACTCCGAATTCTACAAGATCTCGGGTCGTGCCCGTTACTTCCACCTTCTGTCGACAGAGGCCGACCTGATCGGCTCCGTCGCGGTCGGTGCCGGCCATGTGGTTTCCACCGGCGACAATCTGCATGTTTTTGACCAGTTCACGCTGGGCGGGCGTCAGGTTCGCGGCTTTGAGAACGACGGTATCGGTCCGCGTACGGTCGATCATGGCGACGCGCTCGGCGGCACGACCTACTTTACGGCTTCTGCGGAAATGTCCATGCCCATGCCGGTTTTCCCGGAAGACTTCGGTCTGCGGGCTGCCGTCTTTGCCGATGCCGGCACGCTCTACGGAAACGATGTCCCGCTCGGCACCAGCACCGCACAGGGCACAGGCATGTCTTGGCGCGCATCCGTGGGCGCTGGCGTGATGTGGGCTTCGCCGTTCGGCAACATCCGCTTCGACTATGCCATTCCGGTCGTCAAGGAAGACTTTGACGAGACTCAGGAATTCCGGTTCAGCATGGCGAACCAGTTCTGATCGTTTCCGCCCGTCTCGACGGGCGGGAATCTGTTCCGGAGCTCTGGCTTTATGGATCACAATGAATTTTTCCCGCCCCATGATGGCGTGAGCCTGCGCGAGCTGGCCACCCGTCTTGGGGTGGAACTGCTTGACGAGAATGCTGGCGATCGAATGATCCGGTCGATCGCCCCGGTTGCCAGGGCCGGCGAGGGGCAGCTCAGCTATATTCTCTCTCGCAAGAACCGGCACGAACTGGAAACGTGTCACGCCTCTGCCATCCTATGTGATGCGGCGATCCGGCCGATCGTTCCGGACCATATCCCAATCCTGCTTTCCAAGGCGCCCTTGACGGCCTTTGCCATGGCCGGTGCTGTTCTGCACCCTATCGCGATGCGCCCGGCGCCTGTCACGTCCGCACCATCGGGGATTTCGCCTGCGGCCTATGTCGATCCGACGGCGATGCTCGAGCTCGGCGTCGAGGTCGAGCCTATGGCGGTGGTTGGCGCGCGGGCCGAAATCGGCAGCGGCACGCGGATCGGCGCGGGCACCGTGATCGGCGCGGACGTCAAGATCGGCCGCGATTGTACGATCGCGGCGGGCGCCAGTGTCCTGGCGGCTTTGATCGGCAACAGTGTCATTATTCACAATGGCGCACGTATCGGCCAGGATGGCTTCGGCAATGCGCCCGGCCCGCGGGGCATGCTCAAGCTCGTTCAGATCGGGCGCGTCATTATTCAGGACAATGTGGAGATTGGCGCCAACACCACCGTCGATCGCGGCGCGATGGACGATACGGTCATCGGTGAAGGCACGAAGATCGACAATCAGGTTCAGATTGCGCATAACGTCCACATCGGTCGGCATTGCGGCATTGCGGCGGGCGTTGGCATTGCCGGATCCACGAAGATCGGCAATGGCGTGTTGATTGGTGGCGCGGCCGCTATCAACGGGCATATTTCGATCGGTGACGGCGTTCAGCTCGCCGCGTTCAGCGGAGTGATTGGTTCCGTGCCCGCCGGCTCCATATATGGCGGCATTCCGGCCCGGCCGATGAAGGATTTCCTCCGCGAAATGGCGGATAAGATGGCACAGTCGGACGAGCGCGCTAAGCGCAAAGGAGAGAAGAAAAATGACTGATGAGACCAAGCCGATGCTCGGCGCGGCCGATATTCAGGAAATCATGAAGCTGTTGCCGCATCGCTACCCGTTTCTTCTGGTCGACAAGATCGTCGAAATCGATGGTGACAACTCCGCGATCGGCATCAAGAACGTGACCGCCAGCGAGCCGCATTTCACCGGCCATTTCCCGGACCGACCGATCATGCCGGGCGTGCTCCTGGTCGAGGGCATGGCCCAGACGGCCGGCGCGATTTGCGCGCGCAAGGAAGGCGAGGGCGGCAACCTGGTCTATTTCATGACGATCGACAACGCCCGCTTCCGCAAGCCGGTGATACCGGGGGATCGGGTGGAGTACCACGTCACGAAGCAGAAGCAGCGTGGCAATATCTGGAAGTTTCATTGCGACGCCAAGGTTGACGGCGCGCTCGTCGCTGAGGCTGATATCGGCGCGATGATCGTGCGTAAGGACGCGGAATGAGCAAGATTGCTGCCAGCGCGCGGATTCATCCCCTTGCTGTGGTCGAGGACGGCGCCGTGATCGGCGAGAATGTCGTTGTCGGCCCGTTTTCGCATGTGGGCTCGCGCGTGGTGCTGAAGGATGGCGTCGAACTCTTCTCGCATGCCGTGGTGACCGGCAATACGGAGATCGGCCGCAACTGCCGCATCTTCCCGATGGCGGTAATTGGCGGCGTTTCTCAGAGCCTTCACGAAGCGGGAGAGGATTCCTCGCTCACCGTGGGCGACAACTGTACGATGCGCGAAGGCGTGACCATGAACTGCGGTACGGTCGGCGGCGGCGGCAAGACGGTGGTCGGCAGCAATTGCCTATTCCTTGCAAATTCCCATGTGGCGCATGATTGTCAGCTTGGCAGTGACATCATCATGTCGAACAATGTCATGCTGGCCGGCCACGTTCATGTGGGAGACAAGGCAATTCTCGGCGGCGGCTGTGCGGTGCATCAGTTCACCCGCATCGGTCGCCAGGCCTTCATCGGCGGGCTTTCGGCCGTCAACTACGATGTGATCCCGTATGGAATGTTGAACGGCAATCCGGGCATCTTGGGCGGCCTGAACGTCGTCGGCATGACACGCGCAGGTGTGGAGCGTGCGACGATCCATACTGTACGACGGGCCTTCAAGCAGATCTTTGAAGGCGCAGGGAACATCCGCAACAATGCGGCGGCAATCCGCGAGGATTATGCCGATTGCAAGGAAGTGATGGAGATCCTCGATTTCATTGCTGCCGACAGCGAACGCGCCCTTTCGTCTCCCTTCCGCAGCAAGAGCTGAGCGGCCATGCGGGGCGTCCCGAGCCTTGCGCCAAAGGGGCGGCTCGCGATCATCGCGGGGAATGGATTTCTACCCATCTATCTTGCCGAAGCCGCGCGGGAGGGAGGAGAAAATCCTTTCATCATCTCGCTGCGCAATGAGTCCGATCAGCGTTTCGATGGTTTCGAAACCGCATCGGCCAGCATTGCCGACATCACGGGCTTCGAGCGGATATTCAGGGAGAAGGGCATCGGCCGTGTCGTCTTGTCCGGCGGTGTGACCCGAAGGCCGGATTGGCGTGATATTCGCCCGAACTGGAAGGTTTTGCGCAAACTGCCGCTCTTGCTCCGCACCCTCGTCTCCGGTGGAGATGACGCGCTGCTGCAGGTGGCCATCGGCATTATCGAAGCGCAGGGCTGCCGCGTCATCGGCGCCCATGAGGTTGCGCCGGGGCTTCTGGCGAAAACCGGTAAGCTCGGGGCCCATTCTCCTTCGCAGGACGATATTCGCGATATCGAAAAGGCGGCCGAAGCCGCACGTAGGCTGGGTGAGCTCGATATTGGCCAGGGAAGCGTGAGTGTCGGCGGCCGCGTCGTTGCGCTCGAAGGTGTCGAAGGAACCGATCGGATGCTCGACCGCGTTGCCGCGTTGCGCGCCGAGGGACGAATCTCCGCCCGTCGCAAGGGTGTTCTTGTGAAATTGTGCAAACCCCAGCAGGATATGCGTGCCGATCTTCCCACAATCGGCCCTTCCACCGTGGAGCATGCTGTGAAGGCAGGGCTTGCCGGCATAGCCGTGGAGGCGGGGCGGGCTCTGGTGATAGAGGAACAGAAGATGATTGCCGCTGCGGATGCTGCGGGTATCTTCGTCTGCGGCATCGACCTTGGTCTGCCGCAGGGAGGATTGTGATGGCGAGAATCTTGAAGATGGGCGTCGTCGCCGGTGAAGTCTCGGGCGACCTCCTGGGGGGCGATCTGATCGCCGCGCTGAAGGCCGCCCATGCGGGACCGGTCGAATTGGTAGGCGTCGGGGGCGACGCTCTGACGGCGCAGGGGCTTGCTTCGCTTTTCGATTTTTCCGAACTTTCGATCATGGGTCTGACTCAGGTGCTTGCCCGCCTGCCGAACCTGATCAAGCGGATCAATCAGACCGCCGATGCGATCATTGCAGCCAGGCCGGACGTGCTTGTCATCATCGACAGTCCGGACTTCACCCACCGGGTTGCGAAGAAGGTTCGAGCCGCTCTGCCTGACATGCCGATCGTGGATTACGTCTGCCCGAGCGTCTGGGCCTGGAAGGAATACCGGGCAAGCGCCATGCTTGCCTATGTGGATCACGTTCTGGCTGTCCTGCCGTTCGAGCCGGAGGCGATGAAGAGGCTTGGCGGGCCGGAAACGACTTTCGTCGGCCACCGCCTGACGGACGATCCGGCGCTGCTGCGGGTGCGGAGCATCCGCGCGGAACGCCCGGTGAAGGGGAAGGACGAAGAAAAGACAATCCTGCTTCTGCCCGGCTCGCGCTCTGCAGAGATCAAGGCGCTTTTGCCGGTCTTTGGGGAGGCCGCCCGTGAATTCGTCTCCCGCAACGGTCCCGCGCGTTTTCTGTTGCCGACGGTACCCCGTCAGGAGAAGCTGGTGCGCGAGATCGCCGCGACCTTGCCGATCAAGCCGGAGATCACGGTCGACGCGGAGAGCAAGTGGGCCGCTTTCGCCGATGCGGACGCCGCCATCGCCGCATCCGGAACGGTGATTCTTGAGCTTGGCCTGTCGAACGTGCCGGTCGTGTCCGCCTACAAGGCCGACTGGCTGATCACCTTGATGTCCAAGCGCATCAAGATCTGGTCGGGCGCGCTGCCCAATTTGATTGCCGATTATCCGGTGGTGCCGGAATATATAAACGATGTCGTACGTCCTGGCAGTCTGTGCCGCTGGGCCGAACGCCTCGCCTCCGATACCACCCAACGCCAGGCGATGATGGAGGGTTTCGATCTCACTTGGCAGCGTCTGCAGGTGCCGGTCCCACCCGGCGAAGCGGCGGCCGGCATCGTTCTGCAAGTCTTGGATACGAAAAAACCCGGTCATCGCTGACCGGGTTTTTGTTTGGGAGGTGCCTCGCTCAGCGCTTGGAGACGGGTACGTAGTCGCGCTGCGGTTCGCCGGTATAGAGCTGGCGCGGACGGCCGATGCGCTGTTCCGGATCTTCGATCATTTCCGCCCACTGGGCGATCCAGCCGACGGTACGGGCAAGCGCGAAGAGCACCGTGAACATCGTGGTTGGGAAGCCCATCGCCTTCAGCGTGATGCCCGAATAGAAGTCGATATTTGGATAAAGCTTCTTCTCGATAAAATATTCGTCGGTGAGCGCGATGCGTTCCAGCTCCATGGCGACCTGCAGAAGCGGGTCGTCCTTGTGACCGAGTTCGCCGAGAACCTCGTGCGTCGTCTTCTGCATGATCTTGGCGCGCGGATCGTAGTTCTTGTAGACGCGGTGGCCGAAGCCCATCAGCCGGAACGGGTCGCTCTTATCTTTGGCGCGGGCAATGTATTCGGGAATACGGTCGACCGAGCCGATTTCCGTCAGCATGTTGAGCGCTGCCTCGTTGGCACCGCCATGCGCCGGACCCCAGAGGCAGGCGATGCCGGCTGCAATGCAGGCGAACGGGTTGGCGCCGGAAGAGCCGGCGAGCCGGACCGTCGAGGTTGACGCATTCTGCTCGTGGTCGGCGTGCAGGATGAAGATACGGTCCATGGCGCGCGAAAGCACCGGATTGACCACATATTCCTCGCAGGGCACGGCGAAGCACATGCGCAGGAAGTTGGACGCGTAATCCAGGTTGTTCTGCGGATAAACGAACGGCTGGCCGATATGGTATTTATAGGCCATCGCCGCGAGCGTCGGCATCTTGGCGATCATCCGCAGGCTGGCAACCATGCGCTGATGCGGATCGGTGATATCCGTGGAGTCGTGATAGAAAGCCGAGAGCGCGCCAACGCAGCCGCACATGACGGCCATCGGATGCGCGTCGCGACGGAAGCCGGTAAAGAAACGGCTCATCTGCTCGTGGACCATCGTATGATGGGTGACGCGGTAGTCGAAGTCTTTCTTCTGGGCAGCCGTCGGCAATTCGCCGTAGAGCAACAGGTAGCAGGTTTCGAGGAAGTCGCCATGCTCGGCGAGTTGCTCGATCGGATAACCGCGATGCAGAAGAATGCCCGCATCGCCGTCGATATAGGTGATCTTGGACTCGCAGGATGCCGTCGAGGTGAAGCCCGGATCATAAGTAAAGGCGCCGGTCTGTTTGTAAAGCGAGCCGATGTCGATCACATCAGGACCGATCGAGCCGGACTTTACCGGCAGGTCGACATGCTTGTCGCCGAGTGCCATATTTGCGCTTTTGCCCGTCATGCTGATCCTCCAACCTTTTGGCGGCGTGGCGCCTAAAAAGCGCCACAAGAATTAAGCGTCCATGCTTTGCTATATGATCCGAAAGCTCATGCCAAGCAGTCCTTGGTAGCATTTTGTGCAGCGCGGCACGATAAGAGGCAGCGGCACATACTTGGATGCCCAACTTTCCGGTGCAACTCACTTGAGTCCTTTGGGAATACTTGGTTTTCGCCGCCAGTTGACGACGCCTGAGGAAACGCGCAGGTTGTATTGTCGCTCATGCGGGGCAAGGTGGGGCGGGCGTTTCATGTCGGAAGACGCAGCGTTTCCGAAATTGGTGGAGAGCAGGGGAGCGATCTTCCGGCAGGCTCGCTCTTTGCCAGATGCGGGCAAATCCGGGTCGCATGTTTTGGAGCCTCTTCTGGATCGTCGCCCGCGTCTGGGGAACCGTCCCGCGACCTATACCCACGGCTATTGGCTGTCTCGGGGGATCCGCCGGCTGCGCCTCAGCCTCCCCGGCATGCTGGAGGAGGAGGCAGCACACGGGCACGGGTTTCTTTTTGTACCGGTCCTCGTCGGTGCCGGGGCAGCTGTCTGGTTCTCGCTGCCTGCCACGCCTCCGTTCTGGTCTCTCCTCGCGGCCTTCTTCATCTGTGTGACGCTTGCAGTCGCCACGCGTCATGCGTCCGGCGCCTTGCGTGTGCTTCCTCCCGCTGTCGCGCTTTTTCTCGGCGGAATGATGCTTGCCGAACTGGAGACCTGGCGAAGAGGAACCACTATTCTCGATTCCCCGGTTACGACCGAGCTGACGGGTGTGGTCGAACGAAGGGAGATCGATGCCCGCGGCCGGTGGCGTTATATCGTACGTGTCGAGCGTACCTCGGGTCCTGAAATCCGGCGCTCTCCGGAGCGCGTTTCGCTGCTTGCGCGGGCGCGTCACGAGCCGGTGCAGACGGCAGATACGATCAGCGGCAGGGTTCGTTTATCGCCGCCATCGGGACCGGCGCTTCCAGGCCTCAATGATTTCGCCTTCTCCTCCTATTTCGATGGGATTGGCGCCGTCGGTTTCTTTTATGGGGCCCCGAAAGGGAGCCGCGACGCCGGACATCCTCATGGATGGTTCTCGGATATCGAGCGCTGGCTCTTCGATCTTCGCAGCATGATCGGCGGTCATATCCGCGCGACAGTGCCCGGCGACGCGGGCGCCTTCGCAGCCGCGATCGTCACCGATGAGCGGCGGGCGATTTCCGAGGAGACCGTCGAAGCGCTGAGGCTTTCCGGCCTTGCCCATATCGTCGCGATCTCCGGGCTCAATATGGCGCTGGCTGCGGGTATCTTCTTCGTCGGCGTACGCACTATCCTCTCGCTGTTCACACGATTTGCCCAGTCCTTCCCGGTAAAGAAGCTTGCCGCCTTGGGTGCTCTCGCCATGGCGACCGCCTACTATCTCATTTCCGGCTTCGGCGTCTCCGCCGAAAGGGCCTATATCATGATGGCAGTCATGCTCGTTGCAGTCCTCTTCGACCGGCCGTCTATAAGCTTGCGCAATGTGGCCCTCTCCGCACTGATCATTATCGCCATATCTCCCTCGGAAAACCTTGGGCCGAGCTTTCAGATGTCCTTTGCCGCCACCGCCGCGCTGGTCGCTGGTTACGCGCTTTGGAAGCATCGGTCGAAAAAACATGACCCGGAGCCTCTGCCGTTTCGTCACCCGGTGGTCATGCCGATCACGGCGGTCTGGAATTTTGCCGCCGGCATCTTCGTGACCTCGTTGATTGGCGGCATATCGACCGCGATTTTCTCGGTCGAGCATTTCCACCGCATCGCGACTTATGGGCTTGCGGCCAATCTCGCCGCCATGCCGGTCATTTCCTTCGTGGTTATGCCGGCGGGATTGATCGGCATGCTGCTGATGCCCTTCGGGCTCGACGGGCCGTTCCTGAAGCTCATGGGCCTCGGCCTGGAAGCCGTGATTGCGATCGCCAGGCATGTGGCGGCCTGGGGCGGCGATGTAGGCATCGGCCGCCAGCATCCCTGGTTCCTGGTCGTCTCGACGGCAGGCTTTCTTCTGCTGACGCTATTGAGAACCCGGCTCAGATACTTGGGTATTCCTCTATTGGTGGCCGGCTTGTTGCTGTCATGGCAGGAGCGGTCGAGACCCCTTCCGGATCTCCTGATCTCCGAGGATGGCACCATGATTGCCCTGACGGATGGTGATGGCATCACCACCAACCGCACCCGTCCCGCGGATTTTGTCTATGACCAATGGAAGCGGGCGCTTCTGCTGGGGGACCCGGTGAAACCGGAATTGCTGCCAGCGAAAGACAAGTCTACGGCCGGAGACAGGCTCCCGGAGGGAAAGTCCGGAGGAAATCCGCTGCCTTCGAACAGTCCCGGCGAGCGTGCTGAATTGACGACGGAGGAGAGAGAAACGTCAAGCCGCGGGATGAAGCAGGTACCGGTCGGCCGGTTCATCTGCACCCCACGAGCTTGGTGCGCGTCAAAAACCGCCGCAGGCGCTGTAGTCGTTCATGTGGAGGACGCGCGTTATGCCGGCGTCGCCTGCGACGCTGCGCATATCGTCGTCGCTCCACGTGCCAGGTTTGACCGCTGCCGTTCCGGAGCCCTGATGATCAACGGCAACGCGCTGAGGATCGCAGGAGCGCTCGAACTGTTTCTGGATGGTTCCGCTGACATTCACCGCTGGCGGCTTCGTGCAGCGCTCCTTGGCCAAGACCGCCCGTGGACCCGCCATCGCCATTACGACTGGCGGCGCCAGATCTTCAGCTCATCCCTGCCGGAACCGCTGGGCAAACTGGTCAATGATAGCGGCGGATGAGACCCACAAGCTTACCCTGGATCTTGACCCGGTCCGGCGGGAAAATCCGCGTCTCATAGGCCGGATTTGCGGCTTCGAGCGCGATCGACGCCCCGCGGCGACGGAAGCGCTTGAGTGTCGCTTCCTCCTCATCCACCAATGCGACGATGATATCGCCCGGATTGGCCGTATTGCCGTTGCGGATGATTACGGTATCGCCGTCGAGGATGCCGGCCTCGATCATCGAATCACCCTTGACCTCCAGCGCATAATGTTCGCCCGACCCGAGCATCTCGGCAGGGACGGCGATGTCGTGCGTGTTGTTCTGGATCGCCGAGATCGGAACGCCGGCCGCGATGCGGCCCATGACGGGAACCGTGGTGGAGTTGGAATTATCGTCGTTGGCGGGGGGCTTCGCAGAGGCGGCAGCCGGTTGCGGCTTGCCAAGACTGCCTTCGATGACGCTGGGCGAAAAGCCCCGGCGCGGCTGAATGCTGGGCGCATAGGCTTCCGGCAGCCTGATGACTTCCAGGGCGCGCGCCCTGTTCGGCAGGCGGCGGATGAACCCCCGTTCCTCGAGCGCGGTGATCAACCGGTGAATACCCGACTTGGATGCGAGGTCGAGCGCATCCTTCATTTCGTCGAAGGAGGGCGGTACGCCGGATTCCTTCATCCGTTCGTGTATGAACAGAAGCAATTCCTGCTGTTTGCGCGTGAGCATTTTCGGCACCCTCAAGAGTCGGAAACAAATCAAGAACGGACACTATATGTTCCATATGTGTTCCGCAAGTCCCTAAATTTTCGTGAAGTATGATGATTTTTTCTTCATAGATGTCTGCAAGATATCTGCTTCGTTACCACTTGCGCACGGCGTGCCCGCTGCCATTTTAGCTTTGCGATTCTGAAATTCCTGGGGGCCTCGCTTGAACGCAAGATCGATCGATCATCTCGTAGTGCCGGTGGCGGACCTTGCGTTCGCGCGTTCGCGGCTCTCCGATCTCGGATTTACTGTCGCACCGGATGCATTTCATCCTTTCGGCACTGCCAATGCTTGTGTGTTCTTCTCGGATGGTACCTATCTGGAGCCACTGGCGATCACCAACCGCCGTCACGCGAGCGCTGCCGCCAAGCGGGGCAATGTCTTTACCGCGCGCGATCTCGCCTTTCGAAAAGGGCGCAACAGGCAGGGGCTTTCTGCCCTGGTCGTCGCGTCGCAGGATGCCGTCGCCGATCATGCCCGGTTCAGGCTGCGCGGAATTTCCGCCGGCGACATTCTGGAGTTTTCGCGCACGGTAAGGATGCCTGATGGTTCCGCGACAGAGGCGAGCTTCCGGCTGGCATTTGCAGGCGATGACCGTGCGCCCGATTTTTTCCTGTTCTCCGTTCAGCGCCTTGCTCCGTTGCCGTCCGACCGAGGCGAGTTGGAGCGGCATGCCAATACGGTTGTCGGCCTGAGCGAGGTCATCCTGTCCGCTCAAGCGCCGTCTGATTTCGCCCCTCTGGTCGAGGAAGTGTTGATGGCCCGGGGGGAGGTGGAGCCCGGTTTTCTGAAATTGGCCGCCGCAAACGCGCGGATTCGCATTTTGGGAAATGATGATCTGGAGGCGGAATTTGCGCTCCCGCCGGTCGCTGGTGCGGATGGTTTGCACGGCCGAGCCGTGATCTTCAAGACGGCCGATCTTGCCGTGACAGAGATCATCCTTGCTGCTAATGACGTGGCATTCGTCCGCCGCGAAGGCCGCGTTCTGGTCCAGGCGGCACCCGGCCAGGGTGTTTTGTTCGGCTTCGAGGAATAGATTTATGGAAGTTTCTGCCAATCCGCGCGTCCTAGTCGGCGAAGGAAAGGGCCAGGTGGTTTTTGCACAGGATGCACGCCTGTCCTTGATCGCTGGTCCCTGCCAGATGGAGAGCCGCGACCATGCCTTCATGATCGCCGGCACGCTCCAGGAACTCTGCGGCAAGCTCGGCATCGGCCTCGTCTACAAGTCGTCCTTCGACAAGGCAAACCGCACCTCGATTTCGGGCAAGCGCGGCATCGGGCTGGAAAACGCCATGGAAATCTTCGCCGATCTGAAGAAGGAATTCGGGTTCCCCGTTCTGACCGACATCCACACCGAAGAACAATGTGCGATGGTCGCAGGCACTGTGGACATACTGCAGATACCGGCCTTCCTCTGCCGCCAGACGGATTTGCTTGTCGCCGCCGCGAGGACCGGCCGCGTCATCAACGTCAAAAAGGGCCAGTTTCTTGCCCCCTGGGACATGAAGAACGTGCTTGCCAAGTTCACCCAGAGCGGCAATCCGAACGTGCTGCTGTGCGAGCGCGGCGCTTCCTTCGGCTATAATACGCTCGTTTCGGACATGCGGTCGCTGCCGATCATGGCGGCCATGGGTTCGCCGGTTGTGTTCGATGCCACCCATTCGGTTCAGCAGCCGGGCGGGCAGGGAAGCTCCACGGGAGGCCAGCGGGAATTCGTGGAGACTTTGGCGCGCGCGGCTGTTGCGGTCGGCATTGCCGGTCTTTTTGTCGAGACCCATCAGGATCCCGACAATGCTCCCTCCGACGGCCCCAACATGGTGCACCTGAAGGATATGCCGAGGCTGCTCGAAAAGCTTCTCGCCTTCGACGCCATCGCAAAGGCGGCTTGAGAAATTTCTCAGCCGGCCTTTCGAAAGCCTATCGCCGGCCGGTGACTTCCGGCTGTCGTGGACTCAAGCTTGAAGCGGGACAGAAGGCGGTTGAGCTTGGCCGCCTCTTCGCCGAGTTCATGGCACGCAGCACTTGTTTCTTCCACCATTGCAGCGTTCTGCTGGGTTACCGTGTCCATACGGTTGATCGCGGTATTGACTTCCTGGAGTGCCGTCGACTGTTCCGTGGAGGCCCGCATGATCGAGCCGATGAGGTCGGTGACCTTGGCGACCTGGCCGTCGATGTCGCCCAGCGCCTCGCCCGTGCGGTTTACGAGTGACACCCCGGCCGCCACCTGGCTCGCGGAGGTTTCGATCAGCCGCTTGATTTCATGGGCAAGATTGGCCGAGCGCCCGGCGAGATCGCGGACTTCCTGCGCGACGACCGCAAAACCCTTGCCGGCTTCGCCGGCACGCGCAGCCTCGACACCCGCGTTGAGCGCTAGCAGATTCGTCTGAAATGCGATCTCGTCGATCACGTTTATGATGCTGCTGATCTGGGTGGAGGAGGCCTCGATCTGCTCCATCGCCACCACTGCATCCCGCACGACACCCGCAGAATGGGCGGCGCCCTGCTGGGCGGCCGTCATCATGGTATTCGCCTCTTGCGCTCTTGCCGTTGCATTTCTCATGGTGGCGGTAATCTGGTCGAGCGCCGAGGCGGCCTGTTCCAACGATGCTGCCTGATGCTCAGTGCGCTGCGCCAGGTCGTCGGTGCCGTTAGCGATCACGCCCGAACCGGTCCGCACGGTTTCCGTTACCCCGGAAATTTCCTGCATGACGGAATAGAGTGTGCGGATGCTGGAGTTGAATTCCTCCCGCAACTCCTCATAGGCCGCCTGGAAAGGATGATCGATCTGCACCGTCAGGTCGCCCTGCGACAGTCGGGAGAGGCCGGCCCGAAGATGCGAAATGACGCTCTCTCTTTCGGCCTCTTCGCTCGCCTTGTCCTTCGCCAGCGCCAAGTCCCGTTCGACCTGCGCCTGCCGGTCGGCTTCCTGCCGCAGCCGGATATTGTCGCGCTCCTGTCCCGATTGGCGGAAGATCGTGACGGCCTGTGCCATCTCGCCGATCTCGTCCCCGCGGCCGCTGAAGGGCACGTCCCGCGAATAGTCGCCGCCTGCCAGCACTGTCATGTAGTCGCGCATCACAGACAGCGGCACGATGGCGCGGCGGCGGAAGAGATAGAGCCCTCCGACCAGCAGAAGCACGGAAGCGGCAGCTGCGGCAAGCGTGATCGACGAAAGAAGCTGCGTCTGTTCGGTCGCATCCTTCTCCGCATCCGCGAGGAAGACGTTCGCCATCTCCACGAGCTCGTTGACCGCCGCTTCATGCACATGAAACTGCGTGGCGAGCTTCTCGAAGGCGGCGCCGACGACTGGCGTATTGCCGGCGAGGATTGCGGGCGAGAGCTCGTCTTTCATCGTCTTCCAGAAGTCGTCGCCTTTCACAAGCACGTCCGCGAGAAGCTTCTGCTTGAGGTCCGCACTGAGCGCCGTTTCCTGCCAGTATTTCCGGCGATCCTCGTAGGCCGGCTTCAGGACGGCCGCAATACGCTCGAGATTGGACTTGGCGGCAGCGGGTCGCTGGACCGCCTCGAGCGCCAGCATGTAGCTTTCCACCAGATAGAGAGGTGGCGGCAGGATATCGGCGACGAGATCCTTGCCGTAGATGATCTGCCGGTAGATCTCGCCGTTGACGCGAAGCTTGTTGAACGCGTGATTCTGAATGCCGATCGAAATGACAAGTCCAGTAGTGACCACCGCGGCAAAGATTGCCAGGCTGCGTGCGATATTGAGTCTCATTGTTGCTCCCCCACAGAGCCCTCAGGGCGGCCATCGCCCGCCTGAATGAATTGCCTTCAAATAAATCTAGACGAGGATGGCTTGTGTGCGGCGTGTTCCGTTTGCCTATACTTGCCTCATCTTCCATTAACCGTAAAATACAATAGTTAATTCCGAAATAAGGTCGACTTTGCTGATGATCACGATTGTCCAGCCGGCAGCCTTCAAAACCATGACATATTCTTCCGATACCGCTCTTTCGCTCGGAGCCAGTCCGCGGATTGTATTTTGCACGCCTTCCATTAAGACAGGTCCCACCAAACCACCACAGCAGGAAGAGCCATGACCGCCATCACCGATATCATCGCCCGTGAAATCCTCGACAGCCGCGGCAACCCCACCGTCGAAGTGGACGTCCATCTTGAAGACGGTTCTTTTGGCCGTGCGGCCGTCCCGTCGGGCGCCTCGACCGGCGCGCATGAGGCAGTTGAACTGCGTGACGGCGGAAAGCGTTACCACGGCAAGGGTGTCGAGAAGGCTGTGGAAGCCGTCAATACAGAGATCTTCGACGCGATCGGCGGTTTCGATGCGGAGAGCCAGATCCACATCGACAAGACGATGATCGCTCTCGATGGTACGCCGAACAAGTCGCGCCTCGGCGCCAATGCTATTCTCGGCGTATCGCTTGCCGTCGCCAGGGCCGCGGCCGAAACCACCGGCCTGCCGCTCTACCGCTATGTCGGCGGCCCGAATGCGCATGTGCTTCCCGTGCCGATGATGAACATCATCAATGGCGGCGCACATGCCGACAACCCGATCGACTTCCAGGAATTCATGATCATGCCGGTCGGCGCCGACACGCTGCGTGATGCCGTGCGCATGGGATCGGAGATTTTCCATGTTCTCAAGAAGGAACTCGCGGCCCAGGGCCACAACACCAATGTCGGCGACGAAGGCGGCTTTGCGCCGGGCCTGAAAAGCGCTCCGGAAGCTCTCGATTTCATCATGAAGTCGGTTGAGAAGGCAGGATACAAGCCGGGCGACGACGTATGCCTTGCGCTCGATTGCGCTTCGACGGAATTCTTCAAGAACGGCAAATACGAGATGGAAGGCGAGGGTCGTACGCTGGAGCCGGAAGCCATGGCGGAGTACCTCGCCGAGCTTGCGGCGAAGTATCCGATCATCTCGATCGAAGACGGCATGGCTGAAGACGATTGGGATGGCTGGAAGTCCCTGACGGACAAGATCGGCTCCAAGGTCCAGCTCGTCGGAGACGACCTCTTCGTCACCAATTCCGCGCGCCTTCGCGACGGCATCAAGATGGGCGTGGCAAATTCCATCCTGGTGAAGGTCAACCAGATCGGCTCGCTGTCGGAAACGCTGGATGCGGTCGAAACGGCGCATAAGGCAAACTACACCGCCGTTATGTCGCATCGCTCCGGCGAGACGGAAGATTCAACGATCGCGGATCTCGCCGTCGCCACCAATTGCGGTCAGATCAAGACAGGCTCGCTTTCGCGCTCGGATCGCCTTGCCAAGTACAACCAGCTTATCCGCATTGAGGAAATGCTGGGTCCGCAAGCTGCCTATGCCGGCCGCTCCGTTCTCAAGGTCTGAGTCAGCTCCATTATCGTGACTACGAAAGCCCGCGCCGAAAGCGCGGGCTTTTTGCGTCGCGGCAATGGAAACGATTGCTTAAGCAAGTTCTGCGAATTTTACCTTCTGTTTCGGATCGTTCGCGTGATCCGGCAAGTGTGGCAAGGCGTTGAACGGCATGTGGACCAAGCATCATAAAAAAAGAAAATTCGGCCGTTTCGTCCTTCCCGCCATTACCGTCGCCTTTCTTTCATACTTCGGCTATCATTCCGTGCATGGTGATCTCGGGCTGATCGCCACGGAGGAATTCGAACGTCAGCGGCAGGCGCGTGCGGAAGAGCTCGCAAAACTGACCGCGAGACGGGAGGCACTTGAGCGCCAGGTGCGGCTCATGAGTGATGGTTCGCTGGAAAAGGATATGCTGGACGAAATCGCTCGTTATCAGCTCAATGTCTCGCGCCCGGACGAGATCGTCATCTTCAATAACTACTTCTGAGTTAACCGATATCCGGTTAATTTTATCTTTCGTCAATCTTTTCAGTAGGTTGTACGGAATGTGAGCCATGCATTTATGGCATTGCTGGGGCGCGGTTTCTTCCCTATGGTACGCCCCGAAACCAGAATGGGATTCCGGGCGGCGTAAGTCTCGGCATCTGTTCCGTTCTAAAACGCAGCACAGAGGGAGGGATGAATGGCGCCGACTAAAACCGCGTCTGTATCCGGCCGCAAATCCGCGGCAAGGTCTGCTACCAAAACCAGCTCCAAGCCAGCCAGGAAAGATTTCAACGGCGGCATTTTCGCGGAGTTCGATAAGGGCCAGGAGCTTGCCGCCTATCGCGATATGCTGCTGATCCGCCGTTTCGAGGAAAAGGCCGGCCAGCTTTACGGCATGGGCTTCATCGGCGGTTTCTGTCACCTCTATATCGGCCAGGAAGCTGTCGTTGTCGGCATGCAGATGGCGCTGAAGGAAGGGGACCAGGTCATCACCGGTTATCGTGACCACGGTCACATGCTGGCGACCGGCATGAGCGCGCGGGGCGTCATGGCGGAACTGACCGGGCGTCGGGGCGGCTATTCCAAGGGGAAGGGCGGCTCCATGCACATGTTCTCCAAGGAAAAGCAGTTCTACGGCGGCCACGGCATCGTCGGCGCGCAAGTGTCGCTCGGTACCGGCCTCGCCTTCGCCAACAAATATCGCGGCAACGACAATGTCTCGACCGCCTATTTCGGCGACGGTGCGGCAAACCAGGGGCAGGTCTATGAAAGCTTCAATATGGCCAATCTCTGGAAGCTGCCGGTCGTCTACGTGATCGAGAACAACCGCTACGCCATGGGAACCTCCGTTGCCCGCGCCTCGGCTCAGACCGATTTCTCCCAGCGCGGTGCCTCCTTTGGTATTCCGGGCTATCAGGTGGACGGCATGGACGTGCGCGCCGTCAAGGCGGCAGCGGATGAGGCTGTCGCCTATTGCCGCGCCGGCAAGGGTCCGATCATCCTCGAAATGCTGACCTATCGCTATCGCGGTCACTCGATGTCCGATCCGGCGAAGTATCGCTCCAAGGACGAAGTGCAGAAGATGCGATCCGAGCATGATCCGATCGAGCAGGTACGGGCCCGCCTTCTTGAAAAGGGCTGGGCGAGCGAGGATGAGCTGAAGGCGATCGACAAGGACGTGCGCGATATCGTGGCCGATTCCGCCGATTTCGCCCAGGCCGATCCGGAGCCGGATGTGTCCGAGCTCTATACCGACATTCTGCTCTGATCGAGGGGAGGGAACCTTATGCCTATCGACATCCTTATGCCCGCCCTTTCCCCGACCATGGAGGAAGGCACGCTCAGCAAATGGCTGAAACAGGAAGGTGACAAGGTCACCTCCGGCGACGTTATCGCCGAAATCGAGACCGACAAGGCGACCATGGAAGTGGAAGCTGTCGATGAAGGCGTGATCGGGAAGCTGCTGGTTCCGGCCGGCACCGAGAACGTCAAGGTCAACACCAAGATAGCCGTGCTCCTTGCCGAAGGCGAAAGCGCCGATTCCATCGGTTCTTCCGCGCCGGCCGCGCCAAAGGCTGATGCGGACACGCCCGCTGCGGCGTCCGACGCCGCTGGGGGCAAGGCCCGTCAATCGGCGGAAGAGCCGACGGCTGCCGCTGACAGCAAAGTCCCGGCCCAGCCGAAGGTGGACGTCGCCTCCGACCCGGATATTCCGGCCGGCACGGAAATGGTGATGACCACCGTGCGCGAAGCGCTGCGCGACGCCATGGCCGAAGAAATGCGTCGGGACGAAGACGTTTTCGTGATGGGTGAGGAAGTCGCGGAATACCAGGGCGCCTATAAGATCACGCAGGGCCTGCTCCAGGAATTCGGCCCACGCCGCGTCGTCGATACGCCCATCACCGAGCACGGTTTTGCCGGCGTCGGCGTCGGTGCGGCCATGGCCGGCCTGAAGCCGATCGTCGAGTTCATGACCTTCAACTTCGCCATGCAGGCGATCGACCAGATCATCAACTCTGCCGCCAAGACGCTTTACATGTCCGGCGGCCAGATGGGCGCTCCGATCGTCTTCCGCGGCCCGAACGGCGCGGCTGCCCGCGTTGCGGCCCAGCACAGCCAGGATTACGCGGCCTGGTACAGCCAGATCCCGGGCCTCAAGGTCGTCATGCCTTATACGGCTGCCGACGCCAAGGGTCTGTTGAAGGCGGCTATCCGCGATCCGAACCCGGTCATCTTCCTGGAAAACGAAATCCTCTACGGCCAGTCCTTCGAAGTGCCGAAGCTCGATGACTTCGTCCTGCCGATCGGCAAGGCGCGCATCCACAAGCAGGGCAGGGACGCCACCGTCGTTTCCTTCGGTATCGGCATGACCTATGCGGTGAAGGCGGTAGAAGAGCTTTCCAAGGAAGGCATCGATGTCGAGCTTATCGACCTTCGCACCATCCGGCCCATGGATCTGCCGACGGTGATCGAATCGGTCAAGAAGACCGGTCGTCTCGTTACCGTGGAAGAGGGGTATCCGCAGTCGTCGGTCGGCACGGAAATCGCCACCCGCGTCATGCAGCAGGCCTTCGACTATCTCGATGCGCCGATCCTGACGATCGCCGGCAAGGATGTTCCGATGCCCTATGCGTCGAACCTCGAAAAGCTCGCCTTGCCGAATGTCGGCGAAATCGTCCAGGCGGTGAAAACCGTCTGCTACAAATAAGGGGAGGATGTCTCGATGCCGATCAACATCACCATGCCTACCCTTTCGCCGACCATGGAAGAGGGCAATCTTTCCAAGTGGCTCGTCAAGGAAGGCGACAAGGTCAAGTCCGGCGATGTGATCGCCGAGATCGAAACCGACAAGGCGACCATGGAAGTGGAAGCCGTCGATGAAGGCACCGTCGCCAAGATCGTCGTGCCGGCGGGTACCGAGGCGGTCAAGGTCAATGCCCTGATCGCGATCCTCGCCGGCGAAGGCGAGGACGTGTCGGCGGCTGCGTCGTCCGGGGGCGGGGCTGCTGCCCCTGCGCCGAAGGCCGAGGCTGCGCCTGCTCCCAAGGCGGAAGCGGCTCCGGCACAAAAAGCTGCCGAGCCGGCTCCGGCCGCTGCTGCACCGGCACCGGCTGCTTCCGGTGCTCGCCCCTTCTCTTCGCCGCTCGCCCGCCGTCTCGCAAAGGAAGCCGGTCTCGATCTCTCGGCAGTTTCCGGCTCCGGCCCCCACGGCCGTGTCGTAAAGTCCGATATCGAGAAGGCTGTCGCCTCGGGCACCGGCAAGGCTGCTCCGGCCGCAGCCCCGCAGGCAGCACCTGCCGGCGCCGCTGCTCCGGCGATGGCCAAAGGTCCGTCGGATGATGCAACGCTCAAGCTTTTCCCGGAAGGCTCCTACGAGCTTCTGCCGCATGACGGCATGCGCAAGACGATCGCCGCGCGCTTGACGGAGTCGACCCAGACGGTTCCGTCCTACACCGTCTCGATGGATTGCGAGATCGACGCGCTTCTGAAGCTGCGCGCCGAGATCAATGCATCGGCACCGGTGAAGAAGACGGAAAAGGGTGAGGTTCCGGCCTTCAAGCTGTCGGTCAACGACTTCATCATCAAGGCGATGGCGCTGGCGCTGCGCGAAGTCCCGATGGCGAACGCCTCCTGGACCTCGACGGCCCGCGTGCTGCACAAGCACTCCGACGTCGGCGTCGCCGTCTCGATCCCGGACGGCCTGATCACTCCGATCGTCCGCAAGGCCGAAACCAAGACGCTCTCCGTCATCTCCAACGAGGTGAAGGATCTTGCCAAGCGGGCCCGCGACAAGAAGCTGAAGCCGGAAGAATACCAGGGCGGTACGACCTCGGTCTCCAATCTCGGCATGTTCGGCGTCTCCTCATTCACCTCGATCGTCAACCTGCCGCAGGCCTCGATCGTCTCGATCGGCGCCGGCGTCGAAAAGCCGGTCGTCAGGAACGGCAAGATCGAGGTGGGCACGGTGATGACGGCAACCTTCGCCTTCGACCACCGCGTCATCGATGGCGCGCTCGGTGCGGAACTGGCTTCCGCGTTCAAGCGCTACATCGAAAACCCGATGGCGATGCTCGTCTGAGCGGGAGGGCGTCGTCGTGAAGACCGTTCTCTGCTTCGGCGATTCGCTCACCTGGGGTTACGATCCAGAGGGTCCAGGCCGGCATGCTTTCGAGGATCGCTGGTCGAGCGTCCTTCAGGCGGCGCTCGGGCCTGAGATGACGGTGATTGCCGAAGGCCTGAATGGCCGCACGACTGGTTACGACGATCATCTCGCCGATTGCGACCGCAACGGCGTGAAGAACCTGCCGACCGTGCTGCATACCCACATGCCGCTCGATCTGGTGATCGTCATGCTCGGCACCAACGACATGAAGCCCATGATCGCCGGTACGGCGCATGCCGCGCGTGCCGGCATCCAGCGGCTGGTCGGGCTGATCCGCCGGCACGACTATTCCTTTGAATACGAGGTGCCCGAAATCCTGATCGTCTCGCCGCCGCCGCTTTGCGAAACCGCCGATCCGGTGTTTTCGGCGATCTTCCGGGGTGGCATCGAGCAGTCCGCCATGCTCGCGTCGCTCTATCGCGATCTGGCCGACGAGCTCGGCTGCGGGTTCTTCGATGCCGGCTCGGTCGCCAAGACGACGCCGATCGACGGCGTACATCTGACTGCGGAAAATACCCGTGCGATCGGACGCGGCCTCGAGCCGATCGTCCGGATGATGCTTGGGCTCTAGAGAAAATTCCAAAAGGCGGGTCGCGTCAGGCTGGCCGCCCAATGAAAAGGCAGGAAAGCAATGGCTCAATCCTACGACGTCATCGTTATCGGCTCCGGTCCGGGGGGGTATATCGCCGCCATCCGCGCGAGCCAGCTCGGCATGAAGGTTGCGGTCGTCGAGCGCGAACATCTCGCCGGCATCTGCTCCAATTGGGGCTGTATCCCGACCAAGGCGCTCCTGCGTTCCGCAGATGTCATGCACACCGCGAGCCACGCCAAGGATTACGGCCTGACGCTCGAAGGTACGATCAAGCCGGACGTCAAGGCGATCGTCGCCCGTTCGCGCGGCATCGCGCACCGCATGAACAATGGCGTCGGCTTTCTGTTCAAGAAGAACAAGGTCGATATCATCTGGGGTGAGGCAAAGGTCAGCAAGCCCGGCGAAGTCGTCGTCGGCAAGCCTACCAAGAAGCCGGTCGAGCCGGTCGGACCGGTGCCGAAGAATACGCTGGGCGAGGGCACCTATACCGCCAAGCACATCATTGTCGCGACCGGGGCCCGTCCGCGCGCGCTTCCGGGCATCGAGCCGGACGGCAAGCTGATCTGGACCTATTTCGAGGCGATGAAGCCGGAGGAAATGCCCAAATCACTGCTCGTCATGGGTTCGGGCGCGATCGGCATCGAGTTCGCGAGCTTCTACCGTACCATGGGCGTGGACGTCACAGTCGTCGAGATCATGAGCCAGGTCATGCCGGTCGAAGACGCGGAGATCTCCGCCGTCGCCAAGAAGCAGTTCGAGCGCCAGGGCATGAAGATCCATCTGGAGGCGAAAGTCGCCAAGGTGGAGAAGGGCGCAAACTCGATCACCGCCCATGTCGAGAAGAAGGACGGATCGGTCGAGAAGATCACGGCCGACCGGATGATCTCCGCCGTCGGCGTGCAGGCCAATATCGAGGGCATCGGCCTTGAGGCGGTCGGCGTCAAGACCGACCGCGGCTTCATCGTCATCGACGGCTACGGCAAGACCAGCGTGCCGGGCATCTATGCCATCGGCGACGTCGCGGGTCCCCCTCTGCTCGCTCACAAGGCGGAACACGAGGCGGTCATCTGCGTGGAAAAGATTGCCGGCCTGCCGAACGTCCATCCGATGGACAAGCTGAAGATTCCGGGCTGCACCTATTGCAATCCCCAGGTTGCCTCCGTCGGTCTGACGGAAGCCAAGGCGAAGGCCGAGGGCCGCGACATCCGCGTCGGCCGTTTCCCCTTCGTGGCCAACGGCAAGGCGATCGCTCTCGGCGAGGACCAGGGGCTGGTAAAAACGATCTTCGACAAGAAGACCGGCGAACTCCTCGGTGCGCATATGGTCGGCGCGGAAGTGACCGAACTCATTCAGGGCTTCGTTGTCGCCATGAACCTTGAGACGACGGAAGAAGAACTGATGCACACGATCTTCCCGCATCCGACCATTTCCGAAACGATGAAGGAAAGCGTGCTCGACGCCTATGGCCGGGCGCTGAACGCCTGACATTCCCGGCATTGCGAAAGGGCGCGCAGCCGCCCATATCTCTGGAACATCTTTTTAAAACGGGGCTATTCATATGGGTGTGGGTTGGATTGCAGCGATCATCATTGGTGGCCTGGCGGGTTGGCTCGCCGGCATTTTGATGGATCTCCGCTTCGGCGTCTTGATGAACATCATCATAGGCATTGTCGGCGCCTTGCTCGCCAATGCCATTTTCGAGAGCGCCAACATCCATGTCGCAGGCGGATGGCTGGGTTACCTGGTGCAGGGTTTCGTGGGCTCCTGCATTTTGCTATTCGTTGCCAAACTCGTCAGACGCTGACGACATTCCGCGACGGTCGCGGTTGAAAGCAGGTTTTTATGGTCACCATCCTCGACAGGACCACTCTCGACGAAGAGAAGCGCGTCCGCCATCCGGAAAAGGCACATCGTCCTGATACGGAGGTGATGCGCAAGCCCGAGTGGATTCGCGTGAAGGCGCCGGTATCCAAAGGCTACGCGGAAACGCGCTCGATCGTGAAGGAAAACAAGCTCGTCACTGTCTGCGAGGAGGCCGGCTGCCCGAATATCGGCGAATGCTGGGACAAGAAGCACGCCACCTTCATGATCATGGGCGAGATCTGTACGCGCGCCTGCGCCTTCTGCAACGTGGCGACCGGCAAGCCGAACGCGCTTGACATGGACGAGCCGGAAAACGTCGCCAAGGCGGTGAAGCAGATGGGGCTCAGCCACGTCGTCATCACCTCGGTCGATCGCGACGATCTGGAAGATGGCGGCGCCGAACATTTCGAGAAGGTGATCTGGGCGATCCGCGCCGCATCCCCGATGACGACCATCGAAATCCTGACACCGGACTTCCTCAAGAAGCCCGGGGCTCTGGAACGCGTTGTGGCTGCCAAGCCGGATGTCTTCAACCACAATCTCGAAACCGTCGCCGGCAACTATCTGACGGTGCGCCCCGGCGCCCGCTACTTCCATTCCATCCGCCTGCTGCAGCGGGTCAAGGAACTCGACCCGACCATGTTCACCAAGTCGGGCATCATGGTGGGCCTCGGGGAAGAGCGCAATGAAGTGCTGCAGCTCATGGACGATCTCAGAACCGCGGACGTGGATTTCCTGACCATTGGCCAATATCTGCAGCCGACCCGCAAGCATCACAAGGTGATGAGCTTCGTAACCCCGGACGAATTCAAGTCCTACGAGACCGTCGCCTATACCAAGGGCTTCCTGATGGTGTCGTCGAGCCCGTTGACCCGGTCCTCGCACCATGCCGGCGATGATTTCGCGCGGTTGAAGGCTGCCCGCGAGAAGAAACTTCTGGCTGCCGCCGAATAGGCGGCGTCCGAGCTATTCTGCCGCCTCGACCTTTTCGCTCTTGCTCTGGCCGCGCCGTCTTCCCCGCAGCGTGAAGCGCTGACCGCGCGCTTCGCCTTTTGCCATTTCGATCAGATAGGCAAGCATGGGTAGCTCGTTCATGTCGGCGAGCTGCTTTGCGGATTCCAGCAGCTTTATCATCTGAGAAAAATCGTCCATGTATGCTTCGTCCGATTACGCCAGTGGGTCACCTGATGTGTTTATTTTACCCGCGATTGCGGCAATGCACCAAATTGAATTGGCATTAGCACATTAAATTCCGTTAACCAGCATTTGTTTGGGCTGTGTTGAGCGGCTGTGGCCGCCTGACATCCGGTTGTCGGGAGATCATGATGGATATCAAATCCGGTCCAGCCGAGGTTCGCTGTGTCGGAATCTCGGAAGCTGCCGATGAAATCCGCCATGCGGAGAGAATCCTGGTCGTCGGCTGTTCGGGCGGCGGCAAATCGACCCTGGCGCAGCAGATCGCCCGGCGGTTTGCGCTTACTTATATTTCCAACGATCGGGACGTGCTTTGGCTGCCGGGTTGGGTTCAGCGGGAGGGAAGTGAGCAGCGGCGGATCATCGAAGAGCTTATCCGGCAGGAGCGCTGGATCATGGATGGCACCAGCACCTCCACCTTCGATATTCGCGTTCCGCGAAGCGATATCGTTATCTGGGTGCGAATGCCGCGTGCCGTCAATGTCTGGGGTATCCTCAGCCGCTGGCTTAAATATATCGGACGCACTCGGCCGGAAATGGCGCCCGGCTGCCCGGAAAGAATGGATTGGGAGTTTTTCCGGTTTGTCTGGACCTGGGAGAGGGAATTCGCGCCGAGGGTTCTCGCCGGGCTGGAACAACATGCGGGCGGGAAGCCTGTCCTGGTGTTGAAATCCCGCCGACGGATGCGCGAACTTCTTGATCTTCTGGAAGCGCGCGCTTAACTGCGGATCATGCCAAAGTTCGAAATCCGCCGCCCCGTGAAGCATAACGCCGATCAGATGTACGCGCTCGTTGCCGATGTCGAGAAATATCCGGAATTCCTACCGCTCTGCGAGGCGCTGGTCATCCGGTCCAGCAAGGAGCGCGACGGCAAGACGCTGCTGCTTGCCGATATGACAGTCGGCTACAAGGCGATCCGCGAGACTTTCACGACCCAGGTTCTGCTCAACCCTGCCGAACGCGCCATCGATGTCAAATACATCGAAGGACCGTTCAAATATCTCGACAACCGCTGGCGTTTTGAACCGCCCTCTGATGGCTCTTCCGCCGGCTGCGTGGTGCACTTTTTCATCGACTACGAGTTCAAGAGCATGATTCTCGGTGCACTGATGGGATCGATGTTCGACCGCGCTTTCCGGATGTTCGCCGAAGCTTTCGAGACGCGGGCGGACAAGATTTACGCCTGATTTGCGAGCGTCGTTTTGGCGGCGTCGGTCAGCATCTCCAGCGCCGTTCTGACGGTCGCGAGACGCACCGCCGTTCGGCCGATATCGCCGTAGCGCATCTCGCGATGGAGCGAGATGCCGGAGCGGGTTTTTGCCGCAAGATGCACCAGGCCGACCGGCTTGTCTGCCGACCCGCCGCCCGGTCCCGCGATGCCGGTCACGGCGACGGTGAGGTTTGCCCTTGAACGGAACAGCGCGCCGTCCGCCATCTGCAGCGCCGTTTCCCGGGATACCGCGCCGAAGGCTGCCAATGTCGCTTCGGTCACGCCGAGCATATCCATCTTCGCCTGGTTGGTGTAGGTGACGAAGCCCCGGTCAACGACGGCCGAGGAGCCTGAAATTTCGGTGAGCGCGCCGGCGATCAGCCCGCCTGTGCAGGACTCAGCCGTTGAAACCATCAGCCCGCAGGCGGAAAAGTCGGCGACGATCCGCCTTGCCTGGTCTTCGATGTCGGCGGGAAACAGGTTCACCCGGCATCTCCCCGGTAGACCACTGTGGCGGTTGCGATGGCGGCAATGCCCTCGCGGCGGCCGACAAAACCGATCTTCTCGTTGGTCGTCGCCTTGACCGAGCATCGGTCCAGGGAAATACCGAGGATCTCCGCCAGGTTCTCGCGCATCTTCTGCCGGTGCGGCGCAATCTTCGGCGCTTCCGCGATCAGCGAGATATCCGCATTCATGATCGTGCCCCCGCGCTCTCGTACAACCTTTGCCGCGTGATCCAGGAAGATCTTGGAGGGCGCGCCCCGCCATTGCATGTCGGAGGGCGGGAAATGGTCGCCGATGTCGCCGGCGCCGCAGGTGGCGAGCAGCGCGTCGGTAAGCGCATGCATGGCGACGTCGGCATCCGAATGGCCAACGAGCCGCTGGTCGTGGGCAATGAAGACGCCGCAGAGCGTCACGCCGTCGCCGGGCTCGAGCTGATGCACGTCGTAGCCGTTACCGGTGCGCACGTCGGGCAGTGGATGGTGCGAAAGTTTTTCGTCGGCCATGGCGATATCTCGCTTCACGGTGAGTTTGATGTTGTCGGCGGAACCTTCGACCAGCACGACCGGCAGCCCAGCCCATTCGGCGATCGAGGCGTCGTCGGTGAAATCCTCGCGTCGGAGCGCTGCCGCCTTTTCATGGGCGGTGCGGATCGACGGGAGGGAAAAGCTTTGTGGCGTCTGTGCGGCAAAAAGCCCGGCCCGCGGCACCGTCTCGTGAACCAGGTGATCCGGTCCGCCTCGCTTCAGCGTGTCGGTGACAGGCATAGCCGGCAACACGCCTTCCTGTCCCTGGTCGAGCGCCTCGGCGATCCGATCGAGAAGCGCATGATCCACGAACGGCCTGGCCGCATCGTGGATCATCACATGGGTGGCCTCGGTCGCTGACAAAGCTCTGAGGCCTTCGTAGACGGAGCGCTGCCGCGTATCGCCGCCGAAAGTCGTGACGACCTTCGCCGCACTGGGCAGTTCCGCTGCCGCTGCCGCAAACAGCGCTTCGTCGTCCGGATGGATGACGACCACGATCAGGCCGCTGCGCGACCAGCTTAAGAACCGTTCGAGCGTATGGGCGATCACCGGCTTTCCCCCGATACGCCGGTATTGCTTCGGCCCGTCTTCGGGCGATCCTGCCCGTTCGCCGCGGCCTGCGGCGACGATGACGATGCCGATTGTCATGGAGTTGTCGTCCACGCGCCGTACCCATTTCTGCGTTCTGAAGGATTGACAGGGCGAGAACTATAGAATGAAAAGCGGTTTTTCCAGCAGGCCGCTCAAAAATAACGCAGTTCCCGATTTGCTCTTGGCAAATGCTTCGGGACTGAATAAAAATAGTGCAACAATCCCATGTGCCCGAAAGATCATCATTTGCGTTTTCCAGATCTCGCCAAACCTTTCCATATCGGGCCCGTTTCCATCCGTAATCGCGTGATTCTGGCGCCGATGTCGGGAGTTACGGATCTGCCGTTCAGGCGGCTCGCATGGCGCTTCGGCGCCGGCTTGGTCGTGACCGAGATGGTGGCAAGCCGCGAACTCGTGCTGAACCGAGGCGAGTCCTGGGCCCGGCTGAAAGGTGCCGGCATTTCTCCGCATATGGTCCAGCTCGCCGGTCGCGAGGCCCGCTGGATGGCCGACGCTGCCAAGATTGCCGCCGATAACGGCGCCGACATCATCGACATCAACATGGGTTGCCCGGCAAAGAAAGTCACCGGAGGCTATTCCGGTTCGGCATTGATGCGTGACCCGGATCTCGCATTGTCGCTCATCGAGGCGACCGTGAACGCCGTCGATGTCCCGGTGACGCTGAAGATGCGGCTCGGCTGGGACGAAAATTCCATCAATGCGCCCGATATCGCCCGCCGTGCCGAAGATGCCGGCATCCGGCTCGTGACGATCCATGGCCGAACCCGCATGCAGTTCTACGAGGGCAGGGCCGATTGGGACGCCATACGTCTTGTGCGCGACGTCGTCTCGATCCCGCTGATCGCCAATGGCGACGTCGAAACGCCGGAAGATGCCGCTGCCATTTTGGAGCGCTCCGGTGCAGATGCCGTCATGGTCGGGAGGGGCGCCCAGGGGCGTCCCTGGCACATTGGCTGGCTCGCCGGCCACGCCGCACCTTCGCAGCCGGAAATCGCCGCTCTTGTCGTCGAACACTATGAGGCGATGCTGGAGCTTTACGGCCGCGAGGCAGGGCTGCGCCACGCACGCAAACATCTCGGCTGGTATCTCGATCGCTTCGCGCCAGACCTGCCGACTGAAGAAAAGGCCGCCATCATGATTTCCAGGGACCCGGCTGACGTCGCGCGCCGGATAACTGCAGCGCTGACCGGAAACACAGCCGTCGCGCGCAAGGAGGCTGCATGAGCTCGCAAGTGCAGGATTCGGCAAGCGGCAATGCGCTTGCCATGGCCGTCCTCAATTCCGTCCAGAACCCGGTGATTCTTGTTGATGCCGAGGGCAGGGTCGCCTTCGCCAATTGGGAGGCGGAGGCTTTCTTCGGCTCCAGTGCGGCCCAGCTCGCCAAGAACGAAATTTCCACCTTCATCCCCTTCGGCAGTCCTCTGCTCGCCCTGATCGATCAGGTGCGTGAGCGCAGGGCGCCCGTCAACGAATACCGCGTCGATCTCTCTTCACCGCGCTTGGGTCAGGAAAAGCTGGTGGACCTCTATGTCGCGCCGGTGGTGAGCGAGCCGGGGTCGGTCGTGGTGGTCTTCCAGGAGCGCTCCATGGCGGACAAGATCGACCGCCAGCTTACCCATCGCGCTGCCGCCCGTTCGGTGACGGGCCTGGCGTCCATGCTGGCACACGAGATCAAGAACCCGCTTTCGGGCATTCGCGGTGCTGCACAGCTTCTCGAAACCTCCGTTCCGGATGACGACCGGGCGCTGACGCGTCTGATCTGCGACGAGACGGACCGCATCGTCTCCCTGGTCGACCGCATGGAAGTCTTCTCCGACGAGCGTCCGGTGGACCGTGTGCCCTTAAATATCCATTCGGTCCTCGACCATGTGAAGGCTGTCGCCAAGGCTGGTTTCGCTCGCGAGATCAAGATCTCCGAAATGTACGATCCGTCGCTGCCGCAGGTTTATGCCAACCGCGACCAGCTCGTGCAGGTCTTCCTCAACCTCATCAAGAACGCGGCGGAAGCCGTCGGCGATCAGCCGGACGGCGAAATCATGCTGACGACGGCCTATCGCCCGGGCATCAAGCTCTCAGTCGCTGGTACCCGCGAGAAGATTTCGCTGCCCCTCGAATTCTGCGTCATCGACAACGGTCCCGGCGTGCCGGCCGACCTGCTGCCGCATCTTTTTGATCCCTTCATCACGACCAAGACCAACGGGTCCGGTCTCGGCCTTGCCCTCGTTGCCAAGATTATCGGTGCGCATGGCGGCATCGTCGAATGCGACAGCCAGGCGCGCCGCACCACGTTCCGCGTTTTGATGCCCATGCACAAGGAAGAGGCCACGGACGGCCGCTCTTTGAACTCCACAGGAAGTGAAAAATGACTGCCACGATCCTTGTCGCCGACGACGACGCGGCCATCCGGACGGTTTTGAACCAGGCTCTGACCAGGGCTGGTTACGATGTGCGCATCACCTCGAATGCCGCCACTCTCTGGCGTTGGATTTCGGCTGGCGAGGGTGATCTGGTCGTGACGGACGTGGTCATGCCGGACGAGAACGCCTTCGATCTCCTGCCGCGCATCAAGAAATCGCGTCCGGAGCTGCCCGTCCTCGTCATGAGCGCCCAGAACACCTTCATGACGGCGATCAAGGCGTCCGAAAAGGGTGCCTATGATTACCTGCCTAAGCCCTTCGATCTCACGGAACTGATCGCCATCATCGGCCGCGCGCTTGCCGAACCCAAGCGCAAGCCCGCCCGCCTCGACGACGACACTCAGGACGGCATGCCGCTCGTCGGCCGTTCGGCCGCCATGCAGGAAATCTACCGCGTTCTGGCTCGTCTCATGCAGACGGATCTGACGCTGATGATCACCGGCGAGTCCGGCACCGGCAAGGAACTGGTGGCTCGCGCGCTGCATGACTACGGCAAGCGTCGCAACGGACCGTTTGTGGCGATCAACATGGCCGCCATTCCTCGCGATCTGATCGAGTCGGAGCTTTTCGGCCACGAGAAGGGGGCCTTCACCGGAGCCCAGAGCCGCTCCACCGGCCGTTTCGAGCAGGCTGAAGGGGGTACTCTCTTTCTCGACGAGATCGGCGACATGCCGATGGACGCCCAGACCCGCCTTCTGCGCGTCCTGCAGCAGGGCGAATACACCACCGTCGGCGGTCGCACGCCGATCCGCACGGACGTGCGCATCGTCGCGGCGACCAACAAGGATCTGAAGCAGCTCATCAACCAGGGCCTCTTCCGCGAAGACCTCTATTATCGCCTGAACGTCGTTCCGCTGCGCCTGCCGCCTTTGCGCGATCGCGCCGAGGACATCCCCGACCTCGTCCGCCATTTCATGCAGATGGCCGAGAAGGAAGGCCTGGACGCCAAGCGGTTCGATAGCGAGGCCTTGGACCTGATGAAGGCCTATGCGTGGCCGGGCAACGTGCGTGAACTGGAAAACCTCGTCCGTCGCCTGATGGCGCTATATCCGCAGGACGTCATCACCCGGGAGATTATTGAGTCGGAGCTGCGTTCCGAGGTGCCGGACAGCCCCATCGACAAGATGGGAGCCCGCACCGGGTCCCTGACCATCGCCCAGGCGGTGGAAGAAAACATGCGCACCTATTTCGCGAGCTTCGGGGACAATCTGCCGCCGCCCGGTCTCTACGACCGCGTCCTGACCGAAATGGAATATCCGCTCATCCTTGCCGCCCTTACCGCCACCCGCGGCAATCAGATCAAGGCGGCGGATTTGCTCGGTCTCAACCGCAACACGCTCCGCAAGAAAATCCGCGAACTCGGCGTCTCCGTCTATCGCAGCTCCCGCGGCGCTTGAGTTAAGTTGTTGAAGCAAGACCGGACTTTGTTCCCGCTGCTTGACAGGATCGGTTCATCGTTGCATTTTCGCCACAATGCGTTGCTTAAAGGCCACGCAGGGCTTGGGGTTTGCTCTTGGGAGTGGCGGCTCTTGATGGGGTAGCCGGGCCGGTTCGGGAAAGTACTGTCGCTTCGCTCGGTTTTCGGGCTGAAACGATCTCCCGCGAGGACTTGGAGATCGGAGTTATCGATGACGGAAGGCGTGACAGCGCCGATGGCCGAAAACGAGCCGGCAATGTCGGCGCAGGATCGGCGTGCTTCATTCGCGCTTCCCGGCCTTCTGCTTGCCGGCGGCGCGCTCATCTGCGCGTCCCTGACGCTCTTTGTCCTGCTCGGGCTGACGCCCATTGCGCCGAGCACAAACGTCGTCATCGCGTCTGCGGTCATCAATTCGCTTTTCATTTTGGGATTGATGTATCTGATCGGCCGCGAAGTGCTGCGGCTGGTAAAGGCACGTAATCGCGGCCGCGCTGCGGCGCGTCTGCATGTGCGCATCGTCGTCCTTTTTTCCATTGTTGCGATCACCCCGGCAGTGCTCGTGGCGATCTTCGCCAGCTTGACGTTGAATGTCGGTCTCGACCGCTGGTTTTCGCTCCGCACCCAGTCGATCGTGCAATCCTCTCAGGACGTCGCCCGCGCCTATATGCTTGAAAATGCAAGCTATCTTCAGGGGCAGACGGTCTCGATGTCGAACGACCTCGAGCGGAACCGCGCGATGTTTTACCTTGACCGCACGGGTTTTGTGGACCTGATGACCCGCCAGGCGCGGGGCCGCGGCATGTTGGGCGCTTTCCTGGTGCGCGAGGACGGTCAGGCCATCGTTCAGGCCGATATCAAGACGGAAAAGCCGCTGCCGGCGATCCCTTCGGACGCGCTGCAAACCGCAGCGGCCGGCCAGCCGACGCTCATTCCGCCGGGCATCACCAACCTCGTCGGCGCCGTCATCAAGCTCGATTCCATCCAGGGCGCGTTCCTCTATACGATCCGGGCTGTCGATCCGAAGGTCATCGCGGCCATGCGGCTCATGGAGGAGAACACGGCCGAATATCAGGCGATGGAAGCCGGCCGCACCTCGCTGCAGATCGCCTTCGCCGTGCTCTATCTCGGTTTCGCCCTGATCGTGTTACTGGCGGCGATCTGGACCGCGATCGCCGTCGCCGACCGCATCGTCCGGCCGATCCGGCTGCTGATCAGCGCAGCCGACAGCGTGGCAACGGGCAACCTCAACGTCGTCGTGCCGGTGCGTGCGGCGGATGGCGACGTCGGCAACCTGTCGCGCACTTTCAACAAGATGATTTCCCAGATCCGCAGCCAGCGCGACGAAATCCTCGAGGCGAAGGACGAGGTGGACGACCGCCGCAGGTTTATTGAGGCGGTGCTCTCCGGTGTCACGGCGGCCGTGATCGGTGTCGAAGAGGATCGGCGTATCACGATCGTCAATCCTTCCGCCGAAGAACTGCTCGGCGTTTCTGCCGAAGCTCTCATGGGCGAGAAGCTGCAGGACATCGCTCCTGAGATCGATCAGGTGCTGACGGAGGCGAGAAGCCGCGCCCGCGGCGATTTCCGGAAGCAGGTGAACCTGATACGCGGCGGCAAGGAACGGACGCTGTCCATGCAGGTGACGCGCGAGGAACAGCGCGCAGCGCAGGAATCCTATGTGGTGACGCTCGACGACATCACGGATCTGGTCATTGCCCAGCGTTCGACCGCATGGGCGGACGTGGCAAGACGTATCGCCCATGAGATCAAGAACCCGCTGACCCCGATCCAGCTGTCTGCCGAACGCCTGAAACGCCGGTACGGCAAGCAAATCGCCGACGACGACCGCGCAGTTTTCGACCAGTGCACCGATACAATCGTTCGCCAGGTCGGCGATATCGGCCGTATGGTCGACGAGTTCTCTGCCTTCGCCCGCATGCCCAAACCCGCCAAGGAGGAAGCGGATCTGCGCGACATCCTGCGCGACGCGATCTTCTTGCGGGAAATGGGTACCACGCATGTGGATTTCGTTCGCGAGCTCGGAGACGAACCGCTCAAGGGCATGTTCGATTCGCGCATGCTGGGGCAGGCCTTCGGCAACCTCATCAAGAATGCAGTTGAAGCGATCGAAGCGGTGCCGAGCAGCGAAGAGCGCGACGGCCGCAAGGTCAAGGTGCGTTCGGTATTCGATGCCGCCCGCGATGCCTATGTCGTCGACATCATCGACAACGGCAGCGGCCTTCCGTCTGAAAACCGGCATCGCATTCTCGAACCCTATATGACGATGCGCGAGAAGGGCACAGGCCTCGGACTCGCGATCGTCAAGAAGATCATTGAAGAACACGGCGGGCAGCTCGAACTGCATGATGCGCCTGCCGATTTTGATCATGGCAAGGGCGCCATGATCAGGGTCCTGCTGCCGCATCTCCAACAGGCAGTCGTACCCGGAACAGATAATAGCAAGGAATTGGCATATGGCGTCTGATATTCTGGTCGTGGATGACGAGGCAGACATTCGCGAAATCGTTTCAGGTATTCTCTCCGACGAAGGTCACGAGACCCGCACCGCGCACGACAGCGACAGTGCGCTTGCCACCATTTCCGATCGCGTGCCGCGGCTTGTTTTCCTCGATATCTGGATGCAGGGTTCCAAGCTGGATGGCCTGGCGCTGCTCGACGAGATCAAGAGCCGCCACCCGGATCTACCAGTGGTCATGATTTCCGGCCACGGCAATATCGAAACGGCCGTTTCAGCCATCAAGCGCGGTGCCTTCGATTTCATCGAGAAGCCTTTCAAGGCGGACCGTTTGATCCTGATCGCCGAGCGGGCGCTGGAAAATTCAAAGCTGAAGCGTGAGGTCACCGAACTCAAGAAGCGCGCCGGCGATGCGGCCGAACTGGTGGGTACCTCGGTGGCCGTTTCGCAGCTCCGCCAGACGATCGAAAAGGTATCGCCCACCAACAGCCGCATCATGATCCTCGGTCCGTCCGGCTCCGGCAAGGAACTGGTCGCGCGCATGGTCCACAAGAAGTCTAGCCGTTCGGGCGGGCCTTTCGTGGCGCTCAATGCCGCGACGATTACCCCGGATCGAATGGAGATCGCTCTTTTCGGCACGGAGGGCGGTCCCGGTCAACCGCGCAAGATCGGTGCACTGGAAGAGGCTCATCGCGGTATTCTTTATCTCGACGAAATAGGGGAGATGCCGCGTGAGACGCAGAACAAGATCCTGCGCGTCCTCGTCGACCAGCAATTCGAGCGCGTGGGCGGGTCCAAACGGGTCAAGGTCGATGTCCGCATCATCTCCTCGACCGCCTACAATCTCGAAAACCTGATCGCTGACGGATCCTTCCGCGAGGACCTCTATCACCGCCTTGCCGTGGTGCCGGTCAAGGTGCCGGCGCTTGCCGAGCGTCGCGAAGACATTCCTTTCCTGGTGGATATGTTCATGCGGCAGATTTCCGAACAGGCCGGCATCCGTCCGCGCAGGATCGGAGAGGATGCCATGGCGGTTCTCCAGGCGCATGACTGGCCGGGAAATATCCGCCAGCTTCGAAACAATATCGAGCGGTTGATGATTCTCGCCCGCACCGACGGGCCGGACACGGCGATCTCGGCCGATATGCTGCCGACCGACCTCGGCGACATGCTGCCCAAGGTGGCGGGCAAGGGTGACTATCACATCATGACCCTGCCGCTGCGCGAAGCACGTGAAATGTTTGAGCGCGACTATCTGATTGCCCAGATCAACCGCTTCGGCGGCAACATTTCCCGTACTGCGGAGTTCGTCGGGATGGAACGTTCGGCATTGCACCGCAAGCTCAAGTCGCTGGGCGTCTGACCGAAAGTCCTGATCGATGAGAGTTAGTGACCGATGAAAGTCATCATATGCGGCGCGGGGCAGGTGGGTTACGGCATCGCGGAACGGCTGTCGCAGGAGGACAATGACGTCTCCGTCATCGACACGTCCGCGTCGCTGATTGCGGCGATCACCGAAACCCTCGACGTGAAAGGTTATGTCGGCCACGGCGCGCATCCGGACATGCTGGAAAAGGCCGGCGCCGAAGATGCCGACATGATCATCGCCGTCACGCTTTACGACGAGGTCAACATCGTCGCCTGCGAGGTGGCCCACGCGCTTTTTTCGGTGCCGACCAAGATAGCGCGCATCCGGGCCCAGAGTTATCTGAAGCCGGAATATGCCGATCTCTTTAGCCGCCAGAACATGTCAATCGACGTGACGATCTCGCCGGAGATCGAAGTCGGCAAGATGGTGCTGCGCCGCATCTCCTTCCCCGGCGCCACGGATGTCGCCCGGTTTGCCGAGGACCATATCGCCATGGTGGCGATCGAATGCATGGAGGATTGCCCCGTCATCGCCACCCCACTGCACCAGCTGTCCGATCTCTTCCCGGATCTGATGGCGACAGTGGCCGGCATCTTCCGCAATGGGCGCCTGGCGGTCGCCCGGTCATCGGACGAGCTGAACGTCGGCGACCTCGCCTATGTCATCTGCCAGCGTGAACATGTCCGCCGGACGCTCGGGCTCTTCGGCCATGAGGAGCAGGAGGCACGCCGCATCATCATCGCCGGTGGCGGCAATATCGGCCACTTCGTCGCCAGCACGATCGAGGAGCATCAACCGAGGACGCGGCTGAAGATCATCGAAAGCGATCGCGAACGGGCGGCGGCAGTATCGGAAAAGCTGCGCAACACCATCGTCCTGCACGGTTCGGCGCTCGACCAGAATATTCTGGCCCAGGCCGATATCCAGGACACCGACCTGATGGTGATGCTGACCAACAACGACCAGATCAACATTTTGGGGGCGGTGCTCGGAAAATCGCTTGGCTGCAAGTCGAACCTCGTTCTGATCAATTCCACGTCCCTCCACAACCTTACCGATTCGGTGGGCATCGATGCGCAGATCAATCCGCGAGCGGTCACCATCTCCCGTGTCCTGCAGCACGTCAGGAAGGGTCGCATCCGCTCCGTCTATGCGGTTCAGAAGGGCGCTGCGGAAGTGATCGAGGCGGAAGCGCTTGAAACCTCGCCCCTCGTCGGCCGGCCGTTCCGGGAACTCGATCTGCCCGAGGGAATCCGCATCGGGGCTATCTATCGTGGCGGCACGGTCATTCGCCCGAACGGCGACACCAAGATCAAGGCGCGCGACCGGGTGGTGCTCTTTGCGACGGCCGAGGCGGTGCGGGACGTGGAGCAGCTTTTCCGGGTTTCGATCCAGTATTTCTGATTTTTCGAGGGGACGACCAATGTCGAGAATTGCGTACGTGAACGGCCAGTATGTCCGCCAATCCGAAGCGGCCGTGCATGTGGAGGACCGCGGCTTCCAGTTCGCAGACGGCGTCTACGAAGTCTGCGAAGTCCGCCATGGCATGATCGTCGACCTGACGCGGCACCTGAACCGCCTCGACCGGTCGCTGCGGGAATTGAGCATGGCGCAGCCGATGAGCCGCGCAGCACTCACCTTCGTCATCCGCGAGGTTCTCCGCCGCAACCGGGTCAGGAACGGCATCTTCTATCTGCAGGTGACGCGCGGCGCGGCCAGGCGCGACCACTATTTCCCCGCGGACGGCACGCCGCCGACGATCACGATCACCGCCAAAAGCACCGACCCGGCCGTTTCTGCGAAGAAATACGCCAATGGCATCAAGGTGATCACGGTTCCGGAAAACCGCTGGGATCGCGTCGACATCAAGACGGTTGGGCTCCTGCCGAATGTGCTCGCCAAACAGCAGGCGAAGGAAACCGGCGCCCAGGACGCGATTTTCGTGGACCGTAAAGGCATTGTGATGGAGGGGGCGTCTTCCAACGTCTGGATCGTCACGCCGGACGGCGAACTCCTTACCCGTCCCGCAGAGCACGGCATCCTGAAGGGGATCACACGCACGACGCTGATCGATGTGGCGGAAAAGCTCGCATTGAAGGTTGTCGAACGGGAGTTCCGGGTGGACGAGATGATGGCTGCGCGCGAGGTCTTTTTCACCTCCGCGACCGGCATCTGCGTGCCGATCGTCGAAGTCGACGGAAAGCCCATTGCCAACGGTCATCCCGGTACCGTTTCGGGCAGCATTCGCGACGCCTTTTTCGACATTGCGGAAAAGACGGCGATTTGATAACCAGACAATCAGGGGGAAGGGAATACGAGGGCATTCCCGGTCGTCTCTTAAAAGCTTGATCATGTCCCGGCTCATTGACCGGCAAAAAAGAAAGAAGCGGCGCTATGGCGGAACGTTCTCAGAACCTGCAGGATTTATTTCTCAATACCGTTCGCAAGCAGAAGATTTCCCTGACGATATTCCTGATCAACGGGGTCAAGCTCACGGGCGTCGTCACGTCGTTTGACAACTTCTGTGTCCTTCTCCGCCGTGACGGCCACTCGCAACTCGTGTATAAGCACGCGATATCGACCATCATGCCGGGCCAGCCGATGCAGATGTTCGAAAGCGAAGAGAGCGCCGCCTAACAGGACGAACCGAAATAACCCGCGATACCTCGAACGAATCTCTGGTCCCGGAAGCTGAAAAGCGCCGGGACGATATGCGCGCAGCTGTGATCGTGCCGGTTCTCAAACAGGCACGGTCGAGGGGCGGGCAGGGCGATTCGTCGGCTGCCCCCGCGCCGCAGCGCTCCAGTGAAGCCCGTCTCGAAGAGGCGATCGGCCTTGCCAGGGCCATCGATCTGGAGATCGTGGAAGGGCTGATCGTGCCGATCAGCCAGCCGCGTCCGGCCACCCTCATGGGCACCGGCAAGATCGAGGAGATCAAGGCGCTGCTTGACGAGAAGGATGCCGGCCTCGTCATCGTGGACCATCCGCTCACTCCGGTGCAGCAGCGCAATCTCGAAAAGGAGCTCGGCGCCAAGGTCATCGACCGCACCGGCCTCATTCTCGAAATCTTCGGCCGCCGCGCCTCCACCAAGGAAGGCACGCTGCAGGTCGATCTGGCGCATCTCAACTACCAGAAGGGCCGCCTCGTCCGTAGCTGGACCCACCTCGAACGCCAGCGCGGCGGCGCCGGCTTCATGGGCGGCCCCGGTGAAACGCAGATCGAGGCTGACCGCCGGCTTCTGCAGGAGCGCATCGTCAGGCTGGAGCGCGAGCTCGAACAGGTGGTGCGGACCCGCCAGCTCCACCGGGCCAAGCGCCGCAAAGTGCCTCACCCGATCGTTGCGCTGGTGGGTTATACCAACGCGGGAAAATCGACGCTGTTCAACCGCATTACCGGGGCCGGCGTGCTGGCCGAGGACATGTTGTTTGCGACGCTCGACCCGACATTGCGCCGTATGAAGCTGCCGCATGGCCGAACGGTGATCCTTTCCGATACGGTCGGTTTCATCTCCGATCTGCCGACTCATCTGGTCGCCGCTTTCCGCGCGACGCTCGAAGAAGTGCTGGAAGCGGACCTAATCCTGCATGTGCGCGACATGTCCGATCCGGACAATGCGGCCCAGGCCGGCGACGTATTGCGCATTCTTTCCGATCTCGGAATCGACGAGAAGGAAGGCGCCGAGCGCATCATCGAAGTCTGGAACAAGATCGACCGGCTCGATCCGGAAGCCCATGAGGCGATTGCGGACAGGGCTGTAAGCCGTGAAAACGTCATGGCTGTCTCGGCGATTACGGGAGAGGGCATCGATGCGCTGATGGCCGAGATCGCCAGGCGTCTTTCCGGCGTGCTCACCGAAACCACGATCACCATTCCCGCTGCAAAGCTTGCTGTCGTTTCCTGGGTCTATAATAATTCCATCGTCGATGACCGGCAGGATAACGAAGACGGATCCGTCACGCTTGACGTGCGCATGTCGGAGGCCCAGGCCGCCGAGCTGGAACGCAAGCTCGGCAACGGTCCTAAGCCGGCGAAAGAGGATTGGGAAAGATAAAAGCATGCTCCCGAGGCGGCGGGAGCATGCTTCTGCACGCCGGAGTTTCAGTTCCCCGGCGTCTCAGCTTCTTGATCGGGACTATTCGCTGTCTACTGCCGCCTGCTCGTCGAGCGTATCGCGGACCTGGTCGATCTTGCCCTCGGCCGTCCCGACGCCCAACACATCCTTTGCCCAATCGAGCGTTTTGTCGGTGACAGGCTGGCCGGTGAACTCGCCGAGCGCATCGCGCAGCGCCTCGTCACCCAGAACCGGATCGTCGATCGTCGGGGCCACGCCCATGTCGATCTCGTATTGTGCGTAATCGCGAACATAGGCGGATATCGCGGTCATCCGCGGATCGCTGGTGTTCAGATAGGCGTTGTAGTTTCTTTTCAGCGAATTGAGGCCCTTGAGTTCGGATGGCGCCGGAGACGCGGCTGCGGACTTCTTCGTCTGCTTGTCTTCGGCATCCCGCCGGGCGTTTTCCTTCTGCGTCTGGCCTTTCGTGGATGAGGCGCCCTTGTCCTCCTTGGCGTCCGACTTGCCGGAATTGCTATGGCCGGAGTTGCCGTGATCGGAGTTTCCGTGACCGCCGCCACCGCCGTTGCCGCCGCCATTGCCTCCACCGCCGCCATTGCCGCCGCCGTCACCACCCTTGGCCCATACCATGTCGGAGAAACCCGTCAGATGAGCGCCGGTCGTAGCGGTCGATAGCATGAGAGCGACCGCTGCAGTCGCCAAAAAACCGTTCCTGTTCATTGGTATTTCCTCGCATTATGAATCGCAACCGAGATTGCCTGTAGAGGGACCTTCCGGTTGTTTTCAGGAAAATGCTACCGGCCTAGGACCAATGCGGGGTGGACTAGCCCATAAGTCCTAGATCGCCGTAGGGCTTTGGTCCCGGGTGGGAGGCGGGAATCGATGTGGTGCGGGAGGAGTCATGCCCGACCTGAGGACTTTGGGCGGCCTCCGTCACCCGATTTCCCGCTCGATTGCTTTCGCCGCTTGCCAGAGCTCTTCCATTTGCTCCAGGGTTGCCGCATCGAGCGATTGACTCGACTTTTCAAGCTCCGTCTCGATGTAACTGAATCGCCGTCGGAATTTCGTGTTGGTGCCCCGCAGTGCATCTTCCGGATCAGCTTTCACATGGCGGCCGATATTGACGAGTGCAAAGATGAGGTCCCCAAGTTCATCGGCGACCTTGTCGCGTTCTCCGCCGCGCAGCGCCTCGCGCAACTCGCCGATCTCTTCCTCGATCTTGTCGAGGATCGGTTCGGCCTCGGACCAGTCGAAGCCCACCTTCGCGGCTTGGCTCTGCAGCTTCAACGCCTCCGTCAGTGCCGGCTGGCTGCGGTGTACGCCGCTCAGAAAGCCACGCTTGAAGTCGTCGGTTGCCCTCGGCCCTGCGGTGAGCGCGCGTTTGGCGTGCCGCTCGGCCCGCTCGCGTTTTTCCTCCGCCTTGATGTCGTCCCACTGCGCCTTCACGGCATCGGGTGTGTCGGCATTCGATCGGGCGAAGACGTGAGGGTGCCGACGGATCATCTTTTTCGTGATCGCCTCGACCACATCGCCGAACGAGAATTCCCCGGCTTCCTCCGCCATACGGGCATGGAAGACGACCTGAAGCAGTAGATCTCCCAGTTCCTCGCATAGATCGTCCATGTCGTTGCGCTCGATCGCGTCGGCGACCTCATAGGCCTCTTCGATCGTATAGGGCTTGATGGTCGAGAAATTCTGCTCGAGATCCCACGGGCAGCCGGTGCCGGGTGTGCGCAGCGCCGCCATGATCTCGATCAGCCGCGAAATGTCCTTCGATGGTTTCATTGGAAAAATTCCCTGACGCTCAGTTGAGCGGTATGCTGTTGCTGCCCTTGCCCGACTGGTAGTTGTCCGAGAGCCTTTTATAGGCGGCCTTGATGCGGGCGGTTTGCGACCTTAATGCGCTGCGCAACGGCTCTGCCTCGGTCTCGATGAGATCGGTGATGAAGTAGGAATTCCAAAAAGCATTGCTGCGCCGATAGCCGCCGGGTTCCAGGCCGAAGACCTCTTTCAGGATCTTCAGGTCGTGGGGAATGGCGAAGGCGTCTCTTGAATCCTCATGGCTGAAGAACGAGTAGAAGTTGTCGAAACCGGCCCAGGTGATGGCTGACATACACATGGTGCATGGTTCATGAGTCGAAAGGAAAATCAAATCCTTGGTGGGAAGATCTCGCGTGGTTTCGTAAAAACGCTTCAGCGTATGCACCTCGCCGTGCCAGAGCGGATTTTCGAGCTCGTTATTGGTCTCGGCGATTACCAGCGACAGGTCGGATTTCTTCAGGACAGCAGCGCCGAAAACCTTGTTGCCGGCAGCGACACCCTTTTCCGTGAGAGGCAGGATATCGTTTTCGATGGCGTCGAGAAGGCGTGCGGCGATCGTCATGGGAGCTCTTTTTTGCAGGATGTCTAGGCAGTTTATGGCGTGGAACGCGCGGAACAGGGCAAAAACACTTTAGTCTACCAACGTACTAGAGAAATATCGTCGCGGTGGCTTTTGCTCAAGAACCGGTTGATCGTAAAACAGAAATACCGGCTCGCAACCCACTTCGCATATCCATTCCTTCAATTCCGGAGCCTTTTCCTGGATATTGCAGTCATATGATTCAGGATACCCGCATGTCTCCAAGCCAACAACGTCTGTCGGTTTTTCCGGCTTTCTTCCGCGTCAGCGGACGGAGCGTTTTCGTGTTTGGCAATGGTGACGAAGCCTATGCCAAGGCTCGGCTGTTGCGCAACACCGAGGCAGAGATCGTCGCTTACGCCTTGGCTCCAGAGGCGGACTATGCCGGCTGGCTGGCCGCGCAGGGCATCGAGACTGTCCGGTCGGATTTCTCGCCGGATCAGGTCAAGGGCGCGGTAATGGTATTCGCCGCGACCGGCAATGCTGCGCTCGACCGGGCGATCGTTTCCGCTGCCCGCGCCGAAAAGATCCCGGCCAATGCGGTCGATCAGCCGGACTTCTGCGATTTCTACACGCCGGCGCTAGTCAACCGCGCGCCGGTGGCAGTGGCGATCGGCACCGAAGGCGCCGGCCCCGTTCTTGCCCAGATGATCCGGGCTCGCATCGACCAGATGCTGTCTCCGTCGCTTGGCCGCCTAGCAGACCTTGCCGCAGATTATCGCGACGCCGCCGAGCGTCTCGTGCCGCGCGGCGTTTCACGCCGGATCTTCTGGCGCCGCTTCTTTTCCGGTGACGTCGCCGATGCAGTGGCGTCCAACGACACCAGCGCGGCTCGCCGTTCCGCCAACGCGCTGCTTTCGACCACTGGCCAAGCCGAAGGCAGGATCTGGCTGGTCGGTGCCGGTCCTGGCGCCGAAGACCTGTTGACGCTCCGCGCCCAGCGCGTGCTGATGGAAGCCGACGCGATCGTTTATGACGCGCTGGTGCCGCAGGCGATCGTCGATATGGGCCGTCGCGATGCCGAGCGCCTCTCGGTTGGCAAGCGCAAGAATTGCCATTCCAAGTCTCAGGAAGAGATCAACCACCTGCTTGTCGAGCTTGGCCGTCAGGGCAAGCGCGTCGTTCGCCTGAAGTCCGGCGATCCGCTGGTTTATGGTCGTGCGGGCGAAGAGATGGCGGCATTGCGCGAAGCTGGTATCGCTTATGAGATCGTGCCCGGCATCACGTCGGCTTTTGCAGCGGCTGCCGATTTCGAATTGCCGCTGACGCTGCGCGGTGTCGCTTCGTCGCTGATCTTCACCACGGGCCACGACCTGACCGGCAAGGTTCTGCCGGACTGGGGCAGTCTTGCCGTTTCCGGCGCGACGATCGCCGTCTATATGGGTAGCTCCGTCGCGGCTTCCGTTGCCGAGCGCCTGATGGGCGCCGGTCTCGGCGCCGATACGACGGTTGCCGTCATCGAGAATGCCAGCCGGGCCGACCGTAAGCTCCTGCATGGCGTATTGAGCGAACTGCCGGATCTGGAGGCGCGCGACGATCTCGCCGGCCCGGTTATGGTAATCATCGGCGAGGCTGTCGCCGGTGCGAATTTCGAAAAGTCCGAACCGCTGTCTGCCTACAAGACCCTGAAGGCTGGCAAGGTTCACGCAGACATGGGACAATAGAGAATGACCGACAAGGTTCTCACCGCCAACCGCCTTTCCGATGGCATCGCCGTATGGCTCGATGCAAACGGCCAGTGGGTGGAAAACCTGCAGAATTCACTGGTCGCGCGCCATGCCGAAGCCGTCGCCTCGCTGGAAGCGATCGGCAAACGGGATTTTGCGGAGAACAAGGTCGTTGACGTTGCCGTTGTCGACGTGCAGGAGGTTGACGGCAAGCTCTGGCCGATCCGTCTGCGCGAACGCATCCGTGCCCAGGGCCCGACAATGGAATATGCTGCCGGCTACCGCCCTGCCGATCCGGCCTTTATCGCAGTCTGAGGAAACCATGTATCGTTACGATGAGTTCGACCATGCATTCGTCACCAGCCGCGTGGAGCAGTTCCGCGATCAGGTGACGCGCCGTCTAGCGGGCGAGTTGGCGGAGGATGCCTTCAAGCCGCTGCGCCTGATGAACGGCGTTTATCTTCAGCTGCACGCCTACATGCTGCGCGTCGCCATCCCCTACGGGACGCTGAATGCGCGCCAGATGCGCATGCTCGCCCATATCGCCCGCAAATACGACCGTGGTTACGGGCACTTCACCACCCGCCAGAACATCCAGTACAACTGGCCGAAACTATCGGACACGCCGGATATCCTCGCGGAACTGGCGACCGTCGAGATGCATGCGCTGCAGACCTCGGGCAATTGCATTCGCAACGTCACCGCCGACCATTTCGCCGGCGCTGCCGCCGACGAGGTTGCCGATCCGCGGCCTTACGCGGAAATCCTGCGCCAGTGGTCCTCGGTTCACCCGGAGTTTTCCTATCTGCCGCGCAAGTTCAAGATCGCCGTCACCGGCGCCGAGCGCGACCGTGCGGCGATCCAGGTCCACGACATCGGCCTGCATCTCAAAAAGAACGACCAGGGCGAACTCGGTTTCGCCGTTTATGTCGGCGGCGGACAGGGCCGCACGCCGCTGATCGCCAAGAAGATCCGCGACTTCCTGCCGGAAGAGGACCTGCTGTCCTATGTGACCGCCATCGTGCGCGTCTACAACCTGTTCGGCCGCCGCGACAACAAGTACAAGGCGCGCATCAAGATCCTCGTCCACGAGACAGGCGTCGAGGAGATCACCCGCCAGGTCGAGGAAGAGTTTTCGCATCTGCAAGGCACCGAACTCAAGCTGCCGGATGCCGATATCCAGGCGATCGCCGCCTATTTCGCCCCGCCGGCGCTGCCCGACCGGCCGGAAGGCTGGGCGCAGCTCGCCGGCTGGAAGAAGGAGGACGAGGCCTTCGGCCGCTGGGTGAGCCAGAACGTCCAGCCGCACAAACATCCCGACTACGGCATGGTGACGATTTCGCTCAAACCGATCGGCGGCATTCCCGGGGATGCTTCCGACGTGCAGATGGATGTGATCGCCGACCTTGCCGAGGAATACGGCTTCGACGAAATCCGCATCAGCCACGAGCAGAACGTCATCCTGCCGCATGTGGCGCTCGCCGATCTCGAGCCGCTCTACCGCGCGCTGATCGCCCAGAACCTTGCGACCGCCAATGCCGGGCTGATCACCGATATCATCGCCTGTCCCGGGCTGGATTACTGTGCGCTGGCGAATGCCCGCTCGATCCCGGTGGCGCAGGAAATTTCCACCCGCTTCGGTTCGCCGGAACGCCAGGCGGAGATCGGTGAGCTGAAGATCAAGATCTCCGGCTGCATCAATGCCTGCGGTCATCACCATGTCGGCCATATCGGCCTCCTGGGCGTCGAGAAGAAGGGCGCCGAGCTCTATCAGATCACGCTCGGCGGTTCCGGCGACGAGCATACCTCGATCGGCGAGATCATCGGCCGCGGTTTCGAGCCGAACAAGGTGACCGATGCGATCGAGACGATCGTCGACACCTATCTTGGCCTTCGCCTCTCGAAGGAGGAGACGTTCCTCGAAGCCTATCGCCGCGTCGGGCCGCAGCCGTTCAAGGATGCGCTCTACGGCGACGCCAAGGCGGAGGCTGCGTGATGACCAGGGTTTGGAGAGAGACCGGCTTCGTCGAGAACGACCCCTGGGTGATCGAGACGGAAGAGCTGAAGGCGGGCGAAAACGACAAGGTGCTGCTGCCGCTCGATCAGCTGATCGAGCGGGCCGAAAACAGCAATGACGTCGGCCTCGGCGTGCTGATCAAGCCGGCCGACGACATCCGCAAGCTGGAACCCTATCTCTACCGCCTCGAAATCGTTGCGGTGGAGTTTCCGGCCTTCAACGACGGCCGCGCCTTTTCGCATGCATCGCTGCTGCGCGACCGGCTGGCCTACAAGAACGAGCTGCGGGCCGTCGGCGACGTGCTGATCGACCAGATCCCGCTGATGCTGCGCTGTGGAGTCGACAGCTTTGCGGTGAAGAACGCGACGGCGTTGAAGCGGCTGGAGGAGGGACGCCTGCCGGGGATTGCGGTGCATTACCAGCCGACGGCCCGACAGGCGGACAAGGCTGGCGGCTACAGCTGGCGCCGCCGTTCCGCCTGATCGGCCGATAAAGGCGATTTTCCGGCACGTATTTTCTCCGGACCCCCGCGACAAAGGCACGCGGGTGCCTTCAAATGAGCGGCCTTATGGTATATTTCGCTACTGCGAAAGATGACGAGACGAAGAGACCGATTGGCATGAACGTCCATACCCCCGTAAAAATCCCCGACGGCGTTTATGCCGAGACGGTGCTTGACGTCGAGCATTACACGGACCGCCTGTTCCGCTTCCGCATGACGCGGCCGGCCGGTTTCCGCTTCCGCTCGGGCGAATTTGCGATGATCGGCCTGATGGTCGGCGAAAAGCCGGTCTACCGCGCCTATTCGATTGCCAGCCCTGCCTGGGACGAGGAGCTGGAATTCTTCTCGATCAAGGTGCCGGACGGCCCGCTCACCTCCCACCTCCAGAAGATCAAGCCGGGCGACACGGTGCTGATGCGCAAGAAGCCGACCGGCACGCTGGTGCTCGATGCGCTGACGCCGGGCAAGCGGCTCTACATGTTCTCGACCGGCACCGGCATCGCTCCCTTCGCGAGCCTGATCCGCGACCCCGAGACCTACGAAAAGTTCGACGAGGTGATCCTCACCCATACCTGCCGCGAGGTGGCCGAGCTGAAATACGGCTTCGACCTCGTGGAGGAGATCCGCAACCACGAATTCCTCTCGGAACTGGTGGGCGACAAGCTCAAGCATTACCCGACCGTCACCCGCGAGGAGTTTTCGCATACCGGCCGCATCACCGACCTCATCGAGAACGGCAAGCTCTTTGCCGACCTCGGCGTCCCGCCGCTGAACCCCGAGACCGACCGCGGCATGATCTGCGGCTCGGCCGAGATGCTGAAGGACACCAAGGCGCTGCTCGAAAAGGCAGGGCTCACCGAAGGCGCCAACAGCAAACCCGCCGAATTCGTCATCGAGCGGGCGTTTGTGGGGTGAGACGCGACGGCCTTCGGCCGGCAAAATGCTCCAGTGGAGCATTTTGAGCTTCGAACGCCCTGAGCCCTAGCGAAGGGCCGGGGGGCGGTTCGTCATACTCCACCTTTTACCCAGGCGGCAACATCTTCTCCCGCCTGCGCCTCGCCGCATCCCAGATCTCGGGTCTCCAGCGACTGGGCGACATGCGGGCGATCTCGATCGCCACGTCGTCCAGCATCCGCGGCTCACCATGACGGGCCTCCAAAAGATGGCTGTTGGAGCCGAGAAAGCCCTGCGCGAAATGCGCCCGATTATAAATTGCATCGAACACCTCGCGCTGCTCGGCGGAGAGGTTCTGCAGGCAGCAGGGTTCGTTGTTGGATCGGAAATGCCAGTAGCAGCTGTTCCTGCGGCGGCAGTCGCGCCGGCGGCAGATCGTATGGGGCAGCGCGAGCATTTCGGCCGTGCGGGCGGCGAGCCAGGTATCGATGGTGCGCGGCTTGTCTTTGGACATGGTAACCCCTTGGCGTTCCTCATTGTTTTTGTCGGACGGGGCGCTGGGAGCTGCCTCGTAAGTTAGTTTTTAGGTGACACCTCTCAGCGCCCCGTTCGGCGGTTTTTATCCGCGACTCCGGTCCCTCTGCCGTGGCCTTTCCGGATGGTGTTCGTCTGACCTCTGGCGCTCGTCCGGACCAACCTACCGGCAAGGGTGAACAGAAACCGCCGCCGGACTTTCCGATCCTCGGATTAAATCCGAGGAAGCGGACGGACTTCAAAACAAGTCCGGCGAAACCATCCTTCGGGCCACCATGTGTGCCGCACAGGCACGCCCGGCGCGCGCTTTCGGGCATCAAGGGATGAGGGCCGGTCCGTAACCGCTCATCTCTCCCCGTGTCGCCGGAGGGAGACCATTTTCCGCGGACCCCGGATGCAAGGACTTACGTCGTTTCCTTACACCCGGCGCCGGCCCCGCCTCGCCAGGACGCCTCCTGGTGTATCCGATGCGGGACGGGGGAGAGTTTAGGCATGAGGTGAAGGGGTGGGGATGAAGGGGAACGATTTTTTTGTTCGTCATCCTCGGGCTTGACCCGAGGATCCAAGCGTAAGTCAGCAAAATCAGACAATTAGGCCTTCTGGCGGTTCGCAACAAATCGACTTCGCGATCAAAAGGCTTGTTTTTGGATCCTCGGTCATCCTCGGGTTTAACCCGAGGACGAGGATGACGAAGGGTCAAGCCCGAGAATGACGAAGGAGAGCAGTGCCGCCGGGAAGGATCATTCGTCCCCCGCTGCCGGGAAGCGCGGCTTCGGTTGCCCTATTGCCCCAGAAGCTCGCGCAGGCTCCAGGGATATTCGCCCTCCTGGTTGGCGATGTCGTCCACTTTCCAGCCGCCCTGTTCGCGCACCAGCGTGTAATAGAGCGTCACGGCCTCGCTGCCGTTACGGAACGAGACTTCCAGCTCGGCGCGGTTGTCCATCATGATCGGCGTGCTGAGCCTGACGTTTTTCGCCTCGCCATCCTGACCCGATATCACCGGATCGAAATCCACCGCCCCGACCTCGCCCTCCGGCGTCGCGTCGCGGTCGGCCTGGAACAGCCGGTTGAGCCCACGCGACAGGAAGGGGCTGTAAGGCGAGGGCGCATCGTCGTCGTTGTCCGTCGTGTCATAGGCATAAAGCGCCTTGATCAGCGCCTGCGGCGTTTTGAAGGTTTCGGCACCGGCGGAAAAGGCGGAGAGGGCAAGTAGGGTGAAGGCGAGGAGGGTGCGCATGGTGATTCCTGAGTCGGCAGATTTGAGGATGCTATCGATCACTGGTGCTGGGCACCAGAGAAGGAGGTCTATCCCTCACTCCAGGCTGGCTAGCCTCGTAAGAAGCGCGTCACCCTGCGTCATCCCGGCCTTGAGCCGGGATCCAGCCGCCGCGCGTCTGCACGGCGACGAAACGTCTATAGCCGTGCCGGGGATTATTCTCCAGCCCCGCCGACGCGGCGCTGCTGGATTCCTGTGACAAGCACAGGAATGAAAGGGAGCGTGAGGAGGCGGGAGATGTTCCGAAAGTTGCTATAGGAACCTCAGGTGCTTTTCATCCACTGCCTGCGAAACTGTGGATTGTAGTGATGTCGGAGTTGCGATGTACTACAGTGAGGTTTAGTTGTGACTTGCTAGGTCCTCACTCTTTTTGCTGTAGAATCCTCGGCAGAACGAAATAATCCGGCTAGCATAACGCTACTACCGGTTTCACTATGGGCCGGCTTTCGGTTTCAGCGCTGTTTCGGTTACCGCGACCGCGTAATGACGAGGACCTAGCACTGCCTTTACGACCTTATTTTAGCAGAACAATCGATAAAGTCGCGGCAGATTTCCTTGCAATGAAGGATATCGACGATCTCGCCCGGGTTCTGGAGGTACCCAAAGGCAATCTGGTATACATCGCTTATACCCGCGGACTTTCTGCGCAATATAAGACCTTCGAAATTAGGAAAAAAAGTGGGGGAACCCGTATCATCCATATGCCGAAAGGCGGCTTGCGGGTCCTGCAGCAGAAGTTAAAGAAGATATTCGATTTCCTTGATCGAAAGCCTAAATGCTCTCATGCATATCACAAAGGAAAGTCCTTTCTAACTAATGCGGTAGAGCATAAGAAGAAAAGATTTGTATTTAATATGGATCTTGAGGAATTCTTTCCCTCAATACACTTTGGGAGGGTTCAGGGTGTGTTACGAGCGGCCTATAAAATGCCGCCTTCTGTTGCAACATTCATAGCTCATCTATGTTGCTATAACGGGTCTATTCCTCAGGGAGCGCCAACATCACCGAGCATATCAAATCTCGTAAGCAACAATCTAGATAAGAAAATTTTGGCTTTAGCTATCAAGCATCATGTGAGCTATACACGCTACGCCGACGACATCACGTTCTCCTACCGATACAGAAACTTTCCGCCTGCGATCGGCCACTTCGCAGCCACCGGTCAGTTGTTTGGTCCTGCAGCAGTTGGAGCAACGCTTGAGCAGCTCATTAAGGATCAAGGCTTCCAAGTAAACCACAAAAAAACGAGGTTGCAATACAATCACTACCAACAGTCCGTCACAGGCGTCATTGTAAATCAGTTTCCCAATGTACGGCGACGGAAGGTTTTAGAGGTCAGAAAGCTCATATACCTATGGCGGACATTCGGATTAGAGAAAGCTGAGACCTTCCGCTTTGAGAAGGCAGAAGGAGGAGATTACTTTAGAGCTGTGCTATTCGGAAACCTAGCGTATCTCAAAGGTGTGCGAGGAGAGAACGATAAAATTGTCCGCTCGTTTTGCCGAGATATCTTGAGGATTACTACGAAAGTACCAAATTGGGTTCGCGTTGCTGCGGAGGAGTTTCAAGTGAAAGATGTGTTCTTGAGCCATGCAAGTGAAGACAAAGTCGCGGTCGCAAAGCCTTTATTTGATGCTTGTCAAGCCGTGGGCATAAGCGTGTTCTACGATGCTGAAGACATTAAGTGGGGAGACTCAGTAATTGAAAAAATAAATCATGGCCTCGGGGAAGCTAAGATTATAGTTCCTGTGATATCGGAAACATTTCTTGAGAAGAAGTGGCCGGTTAGGGAGCTTAATGTGGCTTTATCTAGATTTATGAAAGATAAAGCTCGGATTTTGCCGATAATTTACAACATAGATCATTTAGATGACTATCCTCTTTTGAGTGATTTCCATTACAAGAAGTGGGAAGATAATCCAGCGGAGTTGGTAGCGCTACTCAAGGAGCGACTGAATAGCATTTAGAAATGCTCCTTAACCTATATGGCCCCATTCCCACTATCTATGATAAACCTAACGATCAAAAAAATGAATAATCCGGTTGTCATAGGCGGTTCGGCGGATGCCTGAGCCGGTTCTTCTGCTGGCATTGTAAAGCCTTTTGTTTAAAGCATCGCAGCCACAGCGGCCACAGTATTTGCCGGGCGCGGCAGTTTTTCCGCTAGCCGATCCAGGCGGGCGGCCGTCTCGTCCGGAATGTGGTGATCGACAACGTGATCTCCGAGCAGGTGCAGCGTATCGATGAAAGGTTCGAGTGAGGGGCGGAAGCGATTCCAGTGTTTTAGCTGTCGCCAGGGGCTGGAAATCGCAGGCGAGGGGATCAGGATCGACCATGAAGGGCTTACCCCCTCACCAACAAAATCTATGACTTAGCTGCGCTAAGATCGTGATTTTGTCACCTCTCCCACCAGGGGAGAGGTATAGCGTCGCATATGCCTCACCGACCCGGCCGTCCCGTCTTGCCCTTGGTGCGGCTCTTGCGCTTCTGCTCGCCGGGATCTTCGTAGGAACCTGCGCCGATTTTTCCTCTGACAAGCGGGCGCACGCCGTCGTCACGCTCGGGCTGGCCCTCCAGAAGTGGCGAGAAGCGCTTGCCGGGTTCGGTTTGCGGTTTTTCAGGTGCCTTGCCTTCTTCCGATCCCTGTCGCGCCTCCGGCGCTCCACGCCTCTTGTCGACCGGTTTTTCCGTCCGCCCGACGGTCATTTCGTCGAGCGTATTTTTCCGGAAGAGCGATGCTTTCGCGGGTTCGGCGATGTCGCGGCCCATGTCGTCCAAAGAGGGTTTGGCGAAGAGGCTGCCACGAGTCGATCTCCCCCCTTGTGGGGGAGATGCCCCGGCAGGGGCAGAGGGGGGTATGTCGGAGGTCGGAGCAAGATCGCCCCCCTCTGGGCTGCCGCCCATCTCCCCCACAAGGGGGGAGATTGACCCGGAGCGGCCTCTCGCTCCGCCCTTGCCGCCTTCCTGGCTGCGGGCTTCGTCTCTGGCAATTGGATCGTCCATGACCGAAAGTTCCGCCGCCTTGAGGCGTTTGATCTCGTCGCGCAGGCGCGCGGCCTTTTCGAAGTCGAGGTCGGCGGCGGCGTTGCGCATGTCCTTTTCGAGCGCGTTGAGATGCGCCTGCAGATTGTTGCCGACCAAGTGGCCGCCATCGGCAAAGCCCTTGCCGGAGACGCCGGAAATGTCGGCGCGCACATGGTCGCGTTCGTAGACGGAATCGAGGATGTCGGAAATCCTCGCCTTCACCGATTCCGGCGTGATGCCGTGTTCCTCGTTATAGGCCATCTGCTTTTCGCGGCGGCGGGCGGTCTCGTCCATCGCCCGCTGCATCGAGCCGGTGACCTTGTCGGCATAGAGGATGACCTTGCCGTCGACGTTTCGCGCGGCGCGGCCGATGGTCTGGATCAGCGAGGTTTCGGAGCGGAGGAACCCTTCCTTGTCGGCGTCGAGAATGGCGACGAAGCCGCATTCGGGAATGTCGAGGCCCTCGCGCAGCAGGTTGATACCGACAAGCACGTCGAAGGCGCCGAGGCGGAGATCCCGGATGATCTCGATGCGCTCCAGCGTGTCGATGTCGGAATGCATGTAGCGGACGCGCACGCCCTGTTCATGCAGGTATTCGGTCAGGTCTTCCGCCATGCGCTTAGTGAGCACGGTGCAGAGCGTGCGATAGCCCTTGGCTGATGTCTCGCGGATCTCGCCGAGCACGTCGTCCACCTGGCTGCGGGCCGGGCGGACCTCGACGGGCGGATCGATGAGGCCGGTCGGGCGGATCACCTGTTCGGCGAAGACGCCGCCGGCCTGCTCCATTTCCCAGCCGCCGGGGGTGGCGGAGACGGCGATGGTCGGCGGGCGCATCGCGTCCCATTCCTCGAAGCGCAGCGGCCGGTTGTCCATGCAAGACGGCAGGCGGAAACCGTATTCGGCAAGCGTCGCCTTGCGGCGGAAGTCGCCGCGATACATGCCGCCGATCTGCGGGATGGTGACGTGGCTTTCGTCGATGAAGATCAGCGCGTTGTCCGGGATGTATTCGAACAGGGTCGGCGGCGGCTCGCCGGGGCGGCGGCCGGTGAGATAGCGCGAATAGTTCTCGATGCCGGCGCAGGAGCCGGTCGCCTCCATCATCTCGACATCGTAGCGGGTGCGCTGTTCCAGCCGTTGCGCCTCGAGCAGGCGGCCGGCGGCTTCCAGCTCGGCGAGCCGGTGCTTCAGCTCCTCCTTGATCGACTTGATCGCGGCGTTGAGGGTGGGGCGCGGGGTGACGTAGTGCGAATTGGCGTAGATTTTTACCGATTTCAGGTCGCCGGTCTTCTGGCCGGTCAGCGGGTCGAATTCGGTGATCGCGTCGATCTCGTCGCCGAACATCGAGATGCGCCAGGCCGCATCCTCCAGGTGGGCTGGGAAGATTTCGATCGTATCGCCGCGGACGCGGAACGAACCACGCTGGAAATCCATGTCGCGGCGCTTGTATTGCTGGGCGACGAGGTCGGCCAAGAGCTGGCGCTGGTCGAGCCGGTCGCCGACCGACATCTGGAAGGTCATCGCCGTATAGGTCTCGACCGAACCGATACCGTAGATGCAAGAGACCGAGGCGACGATGATGCAGTCGTCGCGCTCCAGGATGGCGCGGGTGGCCGCGTGGCGCATCCGGTCGATCTGCTCGTTGATCGACGATTCCTTCTCGATATAGGTGTCGGAGCGGGGGACGTAGGCCTCCGGCTGGTAATAGTCGTAATAGGAGACGAAATATTCCACCGCATTGTCGGGGAAGAAGTTCTTGAACTCCGAATAGAGCTGGGCGGCGAGCGTCTTGTTGGGCGCCAGGATGACCGCGGGGCGCTGGGTTTCCTCGATCACCTTGGCCATGGTGAAGGTCTTGCCCGAGCCGGTCACGCCGAGCAGCACCTGGCTGCGCTCGCCCGACGATATGCCCTCGACGAGATCGCGGATGGCGGTCGGCTGGTCGCCGGCGGGCTGGTATTCCGACGCCATGCGGATCGGAATGCCGCCTTCGGACTTTTCCGGCCGGGCAGGGCGGTGCGGCGTCCACATCTTGCCGTCCTTGAACAGCGGATTGCCGCTCTCGATCAGCTTCGACAGCGCTTCGACCGTGGCGGTGACGGCGCCCGGAGCCAAGTTCCTGGCCTCCTCCAGCGACACGTCGAGGCCGGCGACCGGATTGAGGCCGGCGGCGGCGCGGGTCTTCGGATCGGAGGAGGCGCCGATCGACACGCCGCGGGCGGTCTTCGAGGCGGTGGTGTTTTTGGCTGTTTTCGGCACGTCTTTGGCGGCCTGCCGGATGGCTTCCTCGCGGGCCGCGATCTCGATCTTCTTGCGGTGCTTGCCGGCCTTCGAGGCGATCTCGCGCTGCGTTTCGACGGAGGAGGCTTCCGCCTCGGCTTCGAGCTGCTTCACCCAGTCGGAAACGCTGCCGGACAGCGGTGCGCCTTCGAATGACGATTGCGGGGCTTCCTCGAAACCTGCGTTGTTTTCACGGGGCGAGGCGGGCGACTTTTTCGGGGATCTGGCCATGCGGCGAATATGGAGAGGAATCGCGCCGAAGAAAAGGGGGCGCGGCCACAAAACGAGTACAAAAGGGAAACGGTACAGCCTTCAGGCGACGGCGCGGTTGCCGAGCGTGCGTCGTCTTTCGATCCAGCCGGCGATCCGGTCGGCAGGCATCGGCCGGCCGAAGAAATAGCCCTGGGCGCAGGAACAGCCGAGGCATTTCAGGGCATCCGCCTCCTCCTCGGTTTCGACGCCCTCGATCACCACGTCCATGGACAGCGCCCGGCCGAGCCCGATCATGGCGCCGACGATCTCCTGGTTCTGGCGGCTGCGGTGAATGCCGGTGACGAAGCGGCGGTCGAGCTTCAGCCGGTCGACCTTGAGCTGCACCAGATAGGCGAGCGAGGAATGGCCGGCGCCGAAATCGTCGACCGCCAGTTTGTAGCCGGAACGCTCGATCCGTTTCAGCTGCTCGCCGGCGACCAGGGTGTCGAGAATCGCCTCCTCGGTGATCTCGATCTCGAACAGGGTCGGGTCGATGCGATGCGCCGTGGTGATGCGGTCCAGCACGTCTGCGACGCTGTAGAGGTCGAATTCGCGCGGCGAGACGTTGATCGCCACCGTGGCTTTCGGCAGGCCAAGCGCCGGCAGGCTGTTCAGCAGCCGGCAGGCCGCCCCGGCAACCGCGGCGGTGAGCTTGTCGCAGAGGTTGGTGGCCTGCGCCGCATGAACGATCTCCGGCGGCGCGATCGGCCCGAGATAGGGGTGGTGCCAGCGCACCAGCGCCTCGAAACCGGTAATCTCCTGGGATGCGAGGTTGACCTGCGGCTGGAACCAGGCGTGGATGTCGCCGCTCGCCAGCGCCTCGCGGAGTTCCTGTTCGATCTGGTGCTGGCGGTCGGCCTGCGAGCGGAAGGTGGGTTCGAATTCACGCCATTGGCGGCGTCCCCCGTCCTTTGCCCGATAGAGGGCCATGTCGGCGCAGATGAACAGATCCTCGGCTGTGTCTGCATGATCGGGAAAGACGGCGAGGCCGATCGAGGTGCCGACGACGGTCGCCTTTCCGTCGAGCATGACAGGCTGACGGCTCCGCTCCAAAATTCGTTCCGCCTGGCCGCGCGCCTGGGCGGCTGCGTCCGCTCCGCCGATGATCATGGCAAATTCGTCGCCGCCGAGCCGTGCGATGATGCTTTTGCCGTCGATCGTCGAACGTAGCCGGTCGCTCACTTCCACAAGCAGCGTATCGCCGGCGCTATGGCCGAGCGTATCGTTGATGGACTTGAAGCGGTCAAGATCGAGAATGAGGAGAGCAAGCTGGGTGCCGTCTTCGGCCGCCGAGGAGATTCCGTTGGAAAGGGCTGCGTTGAAGGCGGCGCGATTGGCAAGGCCGGTGAGGGGGTCGCAATTGGCAAGCACCTCCAGCCGGTAATTGGCGCGCAGGATGTCCGAATTGGCGGAGGAGAGGGAGTCGGCCAGGGCCGTCGCCTTGAGCTTGGCCCGTACGTTATCGACGAAGATGGCCTGGCTCATGCGGCTGCTGCGGATCAGAACCAACGTCAGCGCCACGACGTTGAGGGCAACCAGCCAGCCGCTCGCATCGCCGTGGGCTGCAAGCGACATTACGACGGCGGCGAGGGGAGGCAAAGCGAATGCCAGCGATACAGGACTATATCCCATGCCCATCATGACGGCACCGGTCGCCATGCCGCACATGATGAGATAGAGCCCGCTATCCCCGCCCACGGGATTGAAGTCGGGCACCGAAAGCGGAAGCATGGCCCAGGTGGTGCCGCTAGTCAGCGCCCCCACCGTCAGCACGTCGAGCGCCTGCTGGGGGTCGTGTTCGGCCGTCTGCCAACGTTTGAGGATCGCTCCCAGGAATGCGCGCAGGAAGAGCCCGCCGATGACGGAGGCGAACCACACGGTTGTGGAAAACACCAGACCATGGCCGAGTGTCGAGACGAACAGCGCGGAAGCGGAGATCACGGCATTGGTCGTGAGTGTCGAGCGCAGGCGCTCGAGGATCGTGAAAGCCTGGGCCCGCCGGACGTCCATGTCCAGAGACCGGTCAGCCCCGTCGTTTTTCAGATCCTCTTCCATAAGCTCCGTCGGATAATCGCAGGCAACATCGCAAGATCACCGATCACCTATAAGATTCCTTTAAAGGCGATCCGTAACCCCCAACCCGATAAAACTTATCAGTGTTCCCGCATTTAAAAAGGAATCTCCCGATGCCCGGCATATCGGTGCAATCCCGACCGACGAATTTGGACGTTCCTACGGAATTCGATAGCGGTACCGCCGGCCGGCAGATCGTGGCTGAATCGCGCGCCAGATGAGGTCATAGCAACATCGTCAACGACGATTTCCCGTGTTGTCATAGCGCAGCGTGGCTGCCTCGACCTTGTCGCCATTGGCGGCTGCCCATGCACACAGTGCTTCAAACGGCTCCCGCAGTGAATGACCCAGTGGAGTAATTGCATATTCCACGCCGATCGGCTGCGTTGGCAGTACGGTTCTCGTCACAAGACCGTTCCGCTCAAGCCTCTTCAAAGCGTCGGCAAGAGCCTTGTGCGTGATCCCGTCGAGACGCCGTTTGATCTCGTTGAAGCGCGAGGGTTTGGGACAGATCACTGTCAGGATCAGGATCGTCCATTTGTCAGCGATCTTGTCGAGCACGGGGCGAACCTGCGCCATGTCGCACAAGGCGCGGTGAGAAAGTGCTTCCAGGTCGGTATACTCGTCCATATCTAGGCTACTTAAGGTGCGTAATTGATACCAGATATCTGATGTATATCATGGCGAGACCATCACTTGAAAGGATTTACGATGGCTCGAATGAGTAACAAGGTTGCCCTCGTCGTCGGGGGCGCGAAGGGTATCGGCTTGGCAATTGCAGAGCGGCTTTCGGCCGAAGGGGCAAAGGTCTTCATAACCAGTCGCAGAAGCGGCGATGCCGAGAAGGCGGCCAAGGCTATCGGTCATGACGTCGTTGGCATTGCCGCCGATGCCGGTGCGCCCGAGGATATGGTGAAGGCCGTCGAAACCGTGCGCCAAGCCTGTGGGCGTATCGACTCGCTCGTCCTGAATGCAGGCCTCTCCGAGCCTGCGCAGATTGCCGACATAACGCCTGAACATTTCGACCGCCACTTCGACGTCAACGTCCGCGGGATGGTTTTCGGCTTCCAGGCGGCTCTCCCCGTGATGACGGAAGGTGGGTCGGTCGTCCTCGTCGGCTCCATCGCGGCCAGCGCGGGCTACGCCTCATACGGAACCTATTGCGCTACCAAGGCAGCCGTGCGCTCCTATGCCCGAACATGGACGGGGGAACTCGCACCCAGAGGTATACGCGTCAACGTCGTCGCACCCGGTCCAACCGATACGGAGATGATGGCTTCGGTTCAGGAAGACATGCGTGCGGCCATTGTCGCTCCCATCCCGATGGGGCGAATGGCGCGACCTTCAGAAGTGGCTGCTGCCGCCTTGTTCCTGTTGAGCGATGACGCGAGTTACATCGCTGGTGCCGAACTCTGCGTCGACGGCGGCTTGCGGCAGGTCTAAGGTTAAGGTCGAAATGCTGTACCCGCTCGGAGCAGGTCGGGTACAGCAAACGCGCTCGATGACGGGCCGAAATTAAGTTGATGCCGTTCAGCCCGGGCTCTACGCCGGATCGTTCTTACCGATAGCGAACAGGTTATTTCTTCACCACCCTGGCCTCCGCTTCCCGGCGAGGTGACCCCGTGGGATTGGATGGGGTCGCAGCTGCGTCCGGACCATAGATGATGGTGTAGGTGCCGTCCGCGGTCTTTTCGATCGAGATGACGGTCAGGCCGTCGATCGAAATGCTGCGGAGGACGTTGGGCAGCTCCCGTTCTGGCACGCCCGTGATCGTTATCATCTGATTCTCCTCCCAGGAATCGGTTGAGGGCGGCATTCGAGATAGCGAAGGCCTCAGCCCGGTGCTTTCAGCCCGTATTCGCGGACGAACTGGCGACGCGCCGCCGCAAAGCGCGCGTCGTTCAGGAAGTCCGTCACCCTGGCTATGTTGTGTCGGGCGACCCAGTTCTTGAGCGTCCGGGGAGCGTCGTCAGGATTGCGGTCGATATAGCTGTTGATGAGGGCGCTCGCGTCATCTGCGGCATAAGGGTAGATGGCCTCGGTCCTGGTGGCCTCGGTGAGGGCCAGAACCTGCGAGGTCTGCTCGTCGATACCGATCAATCCCGCAGTAATCGTACCCGCCGAGGCGTAGTCATTGACATCCATCAGCGCAAGTTCGAGCGGATAGGCCGCAGTATCCAGCTGCAGCTTGTCGATGATCGACGAGCGCACCCGGTTCCGGTTGGCGCGCATCTGCTTCTGCAGGAACTGGATCGTCTTCTCCGACAGGATGTTCTTGTCATAGGCGGCATGCGCGCCCTTGAGGCCGGTGTCCACGGCAGCCAGCGCGGTCTTGGTGGCCTTTGCTGCAGCGAGGGTTCCCGCACCACTCAGTGACAGGCTGGCAATGGTCGCGGCGAAGGGAACGCCCTGGCCTTCCTGCGTCAGTTCGGAAGAGAAGCGCGCATACTCCACATCGATCGAACCCATGGCGCTGAGGACGATCGAATTGCGAAGCGCCTTTTTGTCGAAATCACCAGCGGAATGATAGGCCGCCAGGCGCGACGGCGCGTAGCCGCCAGCGAAATAAGTTGCGGTGACCCTGTTGTATTGCGCGAGGTTTGGGCCTCCGGCGATCGATGGAGTGCAGCCAGTAAGCGCAGCCGTTGCTGCAGTCATCATCACAACGGCACGACAAGTTCTTCGTATCATTCAAGTTCCCCCGAGAAATACATAAGGCCACAGGTATTGCCGATTGAAAACGCACCGCCTGCAACCAAAAGGGGAGTTGGGGGTTGTAGATGTTTGAAGGCGACATGCCGTCCGCAGCATTACAAATTCTCCATGTCGCGAAATGGCCGCAATTTATGAACCTTTCCACCACAATTGTCGGGGACCCTGATCATGGTCCAACGAGGAAATGATCGAATGAATCCTTCTATCCCGACCTTGGCCGCCATCCGTTTCGGTTATGGTCTTCGCCCGGGGGAAGAGCTGCCCGCCGATGCCGATGCGCTGCTGGCGCAGATCGAGGAGGGCGTTGCGGAAAGGCCGCGTTTCCCCCGCGAGGGGCTGACGGGGCGGATCGAGACCGCTACCCGGGTGCTTTCGGTCAGGGCGGCGGAGGCGAAGGCCGCCAAGGCCGGGAATCCGAATGCGGATCTGCGCAAGGAGACGCAGCGGCAGGCCCAACGCATCTATCGACAGGACGCCATGGGCCGCATTGCCCAAGCCATCCATTCCCCGCTCGGGTTTTATGAAAGGCTTGCGACCTTCTGGGTGGATCATTTCTCCACGAGCGTCCTGAAGTCGCTGCCGATGCGCATGATCGTGCCGCTTTACGAGGCGCAGTCGATCCGACCCAACATTGGCGGTTCCTTCTCGGGGCTTCTCCAGGCCGCGATCCTGCATCCGGCAATGCTGATCTATCTCGACCAGAACCAGAGCGTCGGGCCGGATTCGGTCGCCGGCCGCAAGAACAGCCGCGGGCTCAACGAAAATCTGGGGCGCGAGCTGCTCGAACTCCACACGCTAGGCGCCGGCAGCGGCTATACCCAGGACGACGTTCGCGCTGCCGCGCTGATCCTCACCGGCCTTTCGGTCGACAATCGGGCTCTGGAAGTCGTCTATCGTCCGCGGCTGGCTGAAGCCGGCCCTGTTTCGCTTCTCGGCCGTTCCTACGAAGACGATGAAGGCGACGGTCAGGATCATATCCTGATGCTGGAAGACCTTGCTGCCAATCCGAAGACCGCCCTGCACGTCTCCCGCAAGCTTGCCCGCCACTTCATCGCCGACGATCCACCGGAAGAGGTGGTCTCGTCCATGGTGGACGCCTGGACGAAGAGCCAGGGTAACCTGACCGAAGTCTATCGCGCCATGCTGACCCATCCGCGCGCCTGGTCGGATCCCGGGCAGAAGATCAAGCAGCCCTTCGAGTTTCTCGTCTCCGGTTTCCGGGCGTTCGACCTGCCGGAAAAGAATTTTGCCGAACTTCTGCGCGATATGGAGGGCGAGGACGAGGGGCCGGTGGAAAAAGCCATGGAGATGGCGGGGGTGAGGGCAAAGGAGAACGCAAAGCGAAAAGCGGGGCGGGCAAACGCGCTGACGTTCGGCGCGCTGCAGCGCATGGGTCAGCCGGTCTGGCAGCCGCCGAGCCCGGCGGGCTTTGCCGACGAGGCCGGCGTGTGGCTGTCACCGAGCCAGCTGAGCGAGCGGATCACCTGGTCGCGGATGGTCGCCCGGATCCTCGGGCAGAAGATGGAGCCGTCCGAATTTCTCGCCGCCGCGCTGGGAGATGCCGCCCGCCCCGAAACCCAGAGGATCGTCTCCCAGGCGCCGAACAAGGTGCACGGCATCACCATGGTTCTCGCCTCACCCGAATTCAACAGGAGATGAAAATGACCTTGCAGCCAAACGTCCTGTTGTCCCGCCGCGGCTTTCTTGCAGGCGCCTGCTGCGCCGCCGCCGCGCCCATCCTGACGCCGGTGACCTTCGCCGCCATGCCCGGCGACAACCGCTTCGTGACGATAGTTTTGCGGGGTGCAATGGACGGGCTCGATCTCGTGCAGCCCTACGGCGATCCCGCTTTTGCGGCGCTGAGGCCGAAGCTCGGCCTGACACCCCAGACCGGCCTTCTCGACCTCGACGGCTTCTTCGGCCTCAACCCGGCCGCTTCCGCGCTGATGCCGCTCTGGCAGGCGGGGGAACTGTCTTTCGTTCACGCGGTCTCGACGCCCTATCGGGACCAGCGCAGCCATTTCGACGGCCAGGATATGCTGGAGACCGGCGGCAGCGACAAGGCGGAGCGGACCGGATGGCTGAACCGCGCGCTTTCTGCGATCCCCCGCTCCGACGCCCGCAAGGCGATCGACATCAACACCTCGATGGAGCTCATCCTGAGCGGTCCGAGCGACGTGGACTCCTGGTCGACCCAGAGCAATTTCGCGCTCGCCGAGGACGAAATCGCCTTTCTCGATCGCCTGTATGAAGGCGACGACGCTTTCGCCAGGGCGATGCAGGAGGCAAAGAAGACCGACATGTCGGCGGATGCCCTTTACGGCGACGCCAAGCGCGGGGCAGGGATTGCCGAAATGGCTCGGCTTGCCGGCGGCATGCTTCGCGAGGACTACCGGATCGCCAGCTTCTCGATCAACGGCTGGGACACCCATGTTGGCCAGAAGGCGCAATTCAAAAAAGCCGCCGGCGATCTCTCGACCGCGATAACCACGCTGAAAGCTTCCTTGGGCGACGAGGCATGGGGAAAGACGGTCGTGCTGGCGATCACCGAATTCGGCCGCACGGCGCGCGAAAACGGCACCAACGGCACCGATCACGGCACCGGCGGGCTTGCGGTGCTGGCCGGCGGCGCCATCTCGGGCGGTAAGGTTCTTGGCCAATGGCCGGGCCTTGGCGACGATCATCTGCTCGACCGGCGCGACCTGATGCCGACCGGCGACGTGCGGGAGATAGCCGCCGCCATGCTCTACAGGCAGTTCGGCATCGATCCGGACAATCTGACCGGCAAGGTCTTTCCCGGCCTCGCCTTCGACCGGTCCTCGATCTATCTCAAAGGGTGATCTCCCTCAGGTGAGGAGATCGTAGACCCGGAAGATCCAGTAGAGCTGGTAGGCGAGCGCGAACGCCACGAAGGCCGCATGATAACGGCGGTTCGCGGTGGCGATCGCGATCGCACTCAACGCCACATAGAGCGCGGTGCGTGCCGGATATTCGAAGCCGAGCGACAGGAAATAGTCGCGGCCCTTGATCAGGGTGTCGACGATATCGGTGATCAGCAACCCGGCGAGGAAGCCGAAGAACCATTTCCGCCGCGACAGAAAATAGTCCTCGTAGCTGTCATAGTCCTGCATCGAGGTGGGGAAGAGTAGCGCACAGAGGAAGAAGAAGAGCGCGCAGAAGCCGATCAGGAACAGATAGGCCGCGAAGCCGATCACGGGCAGGGCGTGCAGCCGGTGTTCCCACCACCAGAAATGGACCAGAAAGAGGAACATGAACGCCACCCATCCGAGATGGACAAGGTAGACGCGGGCCGCTTTCGGATGCTGCACGATGCCGGCGAGACCGTTCAGCAGCCGTGCCAGGCCAAGGCTGACCACCATGCCCATCACCACGCGGATATGCGTGAAGGTTTCGGCAGTGGTCGCGGCATCCATGGCTTATTCCTCCTCAGGAACCGGCGTCGGTTTGCCGTCTTCGTCGAGCGCCACCATGATGAAGGTGCCGGCCGTCACCTTTTCCAGGAACCGATAGCGCGCCCTGTGCGCCCATGCCTCGACATTCAACGTAATCGATGTGCGGCCGACGCGGGTGATCTCGGTATAGACGTTGAGCGTGTCGCCGATTTTCACCGGCAGCTGGAACGCCATCTCCTTCACCGCTGCAGTCACGACCCGGCCGCGGGCGCGCTCGGCCGCGCGGATGCCGCTCGCCAGGTCCATCTGCGCCATGACCCAGCCGCCAAAAATATCTCCCGCCGCATTGGCGTCCGCAGGCATGGCGAGAGTGCGGAGCGTCAGCTCCCCCGTGGGCCTGGCATTGTCGGTCATGATTGTTGTTCCCTTTCTTGTCCGTTCTGATTCCTCCGATGCAGAGATTAGGGCGGATGCGGCCGGAAGCCTATCCGGTTCAGCAGGCAATTATCGGCTCCTCAATTCGCGCCCTCGGCAAGGTTTCCCCTCCTTCACCCCCTAGTAACCAGTGGTCATTAGAATTTGACGAACTTCAAATGGAGGGGGACCTCATGCAACGTCTTACAATTTCCTGGCGGCTTTACTGTCTTGTGCTGTTGTCGCTAGTCATCCTCGGGGGGGCGATGACATTCAGCCTGTTCCAGAGCTATGCCTCGTCGGAGCGGGAGCGCAAGGCGGGCCTTGCGCAGATGAACGATGCCGCGCTCACGGTGCTGAAGAAGTATCAGGGGCTGGAAGCCGCCGGCACGATGACCCGCGAGCAGGCCCAGACCGAAGCTAAGGCCATCATCGCCGGCATGCGTTACGGCGAAGGGACCGGCTATTTCTGGATCAACGACATGACGCCGCGCATGGTCATGCATCCGATCAAGCCGGAAATGAACGGCAAGGATCTTACCGGCGACAAGGACCCGAACGGCAAGTTCCTGTTCGTCGAGTTCGCCAACACGGTGAAGGCTCAGGGCAAGGGTTTCGTGGACTACTATTGGCCGAAGCCGGGCTTTGAGCAGCCGCAGGAGAAATATTCGCACGTGGCCGGCTTCGCGCCCTGGGGCTGGATCATCGGCACCGGCGTTTATGTGGACGATCTGCACGCCATGTTCCGCCGTGACGCGATCAATTTCGGCGCGATCTTCGCCGTCGGCGCATTGGTCCTGATCGGCGGCGCAGCTTTCGTGGTCAGAAGCGTCACCAGGCCGATCGGCCAGGTCAAGCAGGTGCTGCAGTCGATCGCGGCCGGCGAGGTGGGCGTCTCCGTTCCCTGTACCGAACAGAAGAACGAAATCGGCGACATCGCCCGAGCCGTCGTGGTTCTCAGAAACTCGGTCGAGGAGCGCAGCCAGCTGCAGGCTCGCGAAGCAGACCAGAGCCGTGCGCTTGCCGAGGAGCGGTCCGGCAGGGAGCGCGTGCTTTCGGCTTCGGCCGAGCGTCAGGCGCGTGCCATGGGCGAACTCGGCCGTGCCCTGGAAAGCCTGGCCGGCGGCGATCTTTCCGTATCGCTCGGCGATATCGGCGAGGATTACGCCAAGCTTCGCGACGACTTCAACGCCGCCGTCGGCTCGCTGCACCGTGCGATCGGCGCGATCACCGAGACGAGCCTCGTGGTGCGCGACAGTGCGGCCGATATCTCGAGCGCCACCGGCAATCTCTCCAAGCGCACCGAACAGCAGGCAGCGGCCCTTGAGGAAACCGCCGCCGCGCTCGACGAGATCACCGCAACGGTGCGTACCGCATCGGAACGTGCGCACGAGGCGCGCGAGATGGTGAGCGAGACGAAGGAAAGCGCCGGCCGTTCGGGCCAGATCGTCCGCAACGCGATCGACGCCATGGGCCGTATCGAGGAATCCTCGAACCGTATCAACCAGATCATCTCTGTCATCGACGAGATTGCCTTCCAGACCAACCTGCTGGCGCTGAACGCAGGCGTTGAGGCGGCGCGTGCGGGGGAAGCGGGCAGGGGCTTTGCAGTCGTTGCCCAGGAAGTGCGCGAGCTTGCGCAACGCTCCGCAAATGCGGCGAAGGAGATCAAGACGCTGATCAGCAATTCGGCACGCGAGGTCGAAGGCGGTGTTTCGCTGGTGCGCTCGACCGGCGACGCGCTGGTCGAGATCGCCACGCTTGTCGAGCGCGTCAACGCGCATGTCGACACGATCGCCACCGCCGCCCGCGAACAGGCGACCGGGCTGCAGGAGATCAATTCCTCCGTCAACCATATGGACCAGATGACCCAGCAGAATGCGGCCATGGTGGAAGAGACCACGGCGGCGAGCCAGACGCTTGCGGACCAGAGCCTTCACCTGCAGGATCTGCTCGCGGCCTTCACGCTGAACAACAATGCCGGTCGGGGCGCTGCCTACGGCTCGACCACCCGTTATCGCGCTGCCTGACAGCCGCGCCATCATCAACCGAGCCGCCGGATGAAAGTCCGGCGGCTTTTTGACGCCGATCAAACGGCGAGCGCCGCCTGCCGACAGGAAGATCATCATTCAGACGGTGGCCGAGACCGCTCCGACCGTTAAAAGCCTTGAAAAGGCCTTGATCTCTCAAGCCTTCGTTTACCGACACTGCCTAAACTCGTCATGTGTGTCATTTCGGCACCGGAAGAGTGGCAACTGGTATGGCGTATGCTTCCCTTTCCCGGCGGGTCGTAACCTCGCTGATGATGTCGTCGATGCTGGTCGCCTGTTCCTCCGGGGATCTAGTGCCGCCGGCATCGATCGACAGCGCCACCAGCGTCGGCGCGATCCAGCCGACGCGATCCATTCCGCCCGAGCCGATGTCGCAGCAGGCCTACCAGATGAGCCGGGCGCCGGTTTCGCAGGTCAGTTCCGTGGATTACGGATATTCGTCGCGCGGTGCATCCGGGCCGGGGGATGCTTATACCGGCGACAGCGGCAATTATCTGCGGGTGCCTGACCAGGCGCAGTCGGCGCCTCTCAATCCAGCATCGTCAGGCTCTCCTAGCGGCTCTCCGCCGCGGCAGGGCCGTTTGCCGATGATCGACAGCGATGAGGCATTGCAGCAGGCATCCGCCGCGCAAAACACCTATCCGTCCGGCGGGTCGAACGTCATTCCGGAAGAAGGCGTCAACATGGACGCCGAACTGGGTTTTGGACCGGACGAAAGCGATATCACCGGCCTTGCCGAAGAACAGGATACCGACATCGCCGAAGGCGTCGGCGATCAGCCCGTGGTCGACGGGATCGGCACCGACGAGCCGGTGGCGTTGCAGCCGCGCCGCCAGCCGATCTCCCAGCCGATGTCGGATGATCGTGTCGTCGTTCCGCCGAAGCGCCAGGGGGCCGGACTGCAGAGAGATGGCGCAAACGGCGGCATGGTCTGGGGCGACGGATCCCGCGTCGTTCCACCAAGCCGCGCGCCCGCCGCCGATACCCAGGAAGTGGCGATGCTGCGCCCCAACAACCCGATGAACGACAGCGGGCCAATGAGCCAGCGCGATCAGCCGTGGCTCAGAGGCGCCATGCCGCAGTCGGAAGTCAGCTGCCGGACGGAGCTGCGCCGCCTTGGCGTGGAATTCAACGACCTGCCGCGCATTTCCAACGGCCCGAGCTGCGGCATCAACTACCCTGTCAAGCTTGCGGGACTGTCCGGCAATATCGACGTAAAACCCGCCGTTACCCTGAACTGCCAGACGACGCTTGCCTTTGCGAAATGGGTGAAGAACGAGCTCGCCGTTTCGGCTCGCACTCGTTACCTGACGGGTGTGCGCAAAATCGTGCCCATGGGAGGTTATTCCTGCCGTCGTATGAACAACAGCCGCCAGCGCTACAACCCGATGTCGGAACATGCGCGCGGCAATGCCATCGACATTGGCCAGATCGTGCTGAAGAACGGCCACGAAATCGATGTGCGGAAGAAGGGGCTTTTCTCCTTCCGCGAAGGCGGATTGCTGAAATCGGTGCGCAACGACAGCTGCAAATATTTCAGCACGGTTCTCGGTCCCGGCAGCAATGCCGAACACTGGAACCATTTCCACTTCGATCTCCGCTCGCGCAAGAGCGGCCGGCGCTTCTGCAGCTGATACTGCGATGGCAAACGCCGAGATGCTCCGCCGCCTTGCCCTTTCTCTCGACGGAACCGTCGAGGCGCCACATTTCGACAGGGCGGCCTTCAAGGTGGCACGCATCTACGTGACGCTCGCCGGAGACGGCCTGACGGCGAATTTCAAGTTCAAACCTGACGAACAAAGCCTGAAATGCACGGTTCTGCCAACCGCCTTTTTTCCCGTCGGCAACGCCTGGGGGCGGCAGGGCTGGACGACGGCCATTCTTTCCGAACTGAACGAGGCCGATCTTCTCAATGCGCTGGAGACGGCCTGGAAACATGCGCTGCCGGCAAAGCGCAGGTCTTAGGGCCGCCAATCGGGATAGGCTTTCGCCTTCGGAAGGACGGGGGCTCGCGCTGGTCCGCCGAGACGCGAGTCCCCACCATACGCAAGACCAGCCGGCTTCATCGAAAAGAGATCGGAATCTCGCCCGAGTCGGAACCAGTCTCTTCCTGCCGCGACAGGAGGTCATCAGGGGGATTGCAAGTCAACTCAATCAAATGGTTTAGGGTCGCGGCATCCATGAGGCGAAGTTCTCCGTGCGAGAGTGGACGCGGAGATTATCTCGGCCATTCGTGTCGGAACCCCGTTTGGCCGGTCGTCTTCAAGGGAGACAGGCTAGGGAGAGCACAAATGACGATTACCATTACCGCCTTTGAGCGGTCGCCCGATCGAGGCAAGGGGCTGGCGCGTGACATGCGCGTCCGCTGGGCGCTGGAAGAAGTGGGCCAGCCCTACGACGTTCGTCTTCTTTCGTTCAAGGCGATGAAGGAGCCGGCGCATCTCGCGCTTCATCCTTTCGGACAGATTCCGACCTATGAGGAAGGTGATCTCGCCCTGTTCGAGTCGGGGGCGATCGTGTTCCATATCGCCGAGCGCCATGCGGGCCTGCTGCCGGACGATGCCAATGCGCGGGCGCGCGCCATCACATGGATGTTTGCAGCGCTCAACACTGTAGAGCCGCCGATCTTCGAACGCGCTCTCGCGACAATCCTCGAGCGCGACCAGCCTTGGTACGAGCAGCGCCTGCGCGTCCTCGGGGAAAGCATCCGCAACCGGCTCGACGGACTTTCCGGCCGCCTTGGCGATGCCGAGTGGCTCGATGGCGCCTTCAGCGCCGGCGACCTGCTGATGGTATCAGTGCTGCTCAGGCTGAAGGGATCGGATATACTGCAGGAATATCCAAACCTCTCCGCCTATGTGGCGCGCGGTGAAGCGCGGCCCGCCTACAGGCGTGCTTTCGACGCTCAGCTGGCGGTTTTCACCGGCGCATCCTCCGGCTGACGAGGATCCGTTCCAGGCAAAAAGAAGGCCGGCACTGAGGCCGGCCAGGGCGGAGATCGACTTGCGGGGAGCAGCCATGCCTCCGAAATGAGCTCTCTTACTGAAAATCAGAAGCAATGCGGCAAGCGAAAAGCAATGATCTGAAACATGTAGGTCATGACGGTCACGCAAGGGATGGGTGCGGCGGGGAAGCGGGACCGTTGCTTGCCTGACCGGGACAATGCTGCAGGAACGTCACGGGAAAATGACAGTCTCGGCAAGCGGCGCTTCCGATGGCCACTGTCTTTGCCGGCGATCGTGGGTCCGGCCGATTGGTCAAGAAAAGCGAACGCAATATTCGTTCAGGGAGGGATGGTTTCAAGGAAAGGGCTGCCTATATTGGCGGCACTTCTCGCAAATCCAATCCGCAAAGACCCGTTCGCATGGCTCCCGTTGTTTCCATCCAGAATCTGACCAAAACCTACGGCAACGGTTTTGAAGCGCTGAAAGGCATCGACCTCGAGATCGAGGAGGGCGAGATTCTTGCGCTGCTCGGGCCGAACGGCGCCGGCAAGACGACACTGATCTCGATCGTCTGCGGGCTGGTCAATCCATCGGGCGGCAAGGTGCTGGTCGGCGGCTATGACGTGGTACGGGATTTCCGCCAGACCCGGGCGATGATCGGACTGGTGCCGCAGGAACTGACGACCGATATGTTCGAGACGGTGTGGAACACCGTCAGTTTTTCCCGCGGGGTGCACGGCAAGAAGCCGAACCCTGAATTGGTCGAAAGCGTCCTCAAGGACCTGTCGCTCTGGGACAAGAAGGACAATATGCTGCGCGAACTTTCCGGCGGCATGAAGCGGCGCGTCCTGATCGCCAAGGCGTTGGCGCATGAACCGAAGATATTGTTCCTCGACGAGCCGACCGCTGGCGTCGACGTCAACCTGCGCCGCGAAATGTGGCAGGTGGTCGAAAGGCTCAGGGAAAATGGCGTCACCATCATCCTCACCACCCATTACATCGAAGAGGCGGAGGAGATCGCCGACCGGGTCGGCGTCATCAACGGCGGCAAGCTGCTGCTGATCGAGGAGAAAACGGCGCTGATGAAGAAGCTCGGACGCAAGCAGCTCCGGCTGGAGCTTGCCGAACCGCTGAAGAACCTGCCGGTCAGCCTTTCACCTTACAATCTGACGCTCTCGGAAGACGGTGCGGCACTGCTTCACGAATACCAGGGCGAGGAGGGGGACGGCAGTATCGCTTCGCTGCTCTCCATGTTGCAGGCAGAAAACATTCATTTCCGCGATCTTTCGACGCGGCAGAGTTCGCTGGAGGACATTTTTGTCGCACTGGTGGGAGAACAGGCATGAACGTCGAGGCAATCAAGTCGATCTATTTCTTCGAGATGGCCCGGATGCGGCGGACTCTGCTGCAGAGCGTCATATCGCCGGTCATCACCACCTCCCTCTATTTCATCGTCTTCGGCACGGCGATCGGCTCCCGCATGCAGGCGATCGAGGGCGTTTCCTACGGCTCCTTCATCACGCCGGGGCTGATCATGCTGACGCTGCTCACGCAATGTATCGGCAACGGCTCGATCGGCATCTATTTCCCGAAATTCACCGGCACGATCTATGAAATCCTGTCGGCGCCCGTAGCCATGACGGAGATCCTGATCGGTTACGTGGGGGCGGCGGCGAGCAAGGGGCTGATCATCGGCCTGATCATTCTGGCGACCGCCTCCTTCTTCGTCGACATCTCGATCGCCCACCCCTTCGTGATGCTGACCTTCCTGGTGCTGACGGCGGTGACCTTCAGCCTGTTCGGCTTCATCATCGGCATCTGGGCCAAGAATTTCGAGCAGCTCAACATCGTGCCGATGCTGGTCGTGCCGCCGTTGACCTTCCTCGGGGGCAGCTTCTACTCGATCGACATGCTGCCGCCCTTCTGGCAGGCGGTCAGCCATTTCAATCCGGTGCTCTATCTGGTCAGCGGCTTCCGCTGGAGCTTTTACGAAATCGCCGACGTCAATCCGCTGCTCAGCCTCGGCATGGTCGGCCTGTTCCTGGCTATTTGCCTTTCCATTCTCGGCTGGATCTTCCACACCGGGTACCGGCTGCGGAGCTGACCGCAGCCGGACGTTCGATCCGGTTCAGCCCTCGCTGAGCTGGAGCTGGCGCCCGCCGCGCAGGATCATCACCGACGCGCCCAGGATGGATGCGATGCCGAGGAAGGTCATGACGCCGAGCGGGCCCTCTGCATCGACCAGCAGCCCGCCGAGCACGGCGCCGCTGGAAATGGCGATCTGGAAGGTCGTCAGCAGCAGGGCGCCGGCACTTTCCGCCTCGTCGGATGCCGCCCGCGTGATGTAGCTCTGGATGCTGACCGGCAGCGCCCCGAAGGCAAAGCCCCACAAAGTGACCGCGACGGCGGAAGCCGCGAAGGAAACCCCGGTTGAAATGAGGATGACGGCGGTGAGCGCGAGAAGCCCGGCGCCGAAGATAACGCCGAGGGTAGCGCTGCGTTCGGTGATCATGCCCCCGACGATATTGCCGAAGAAGCCGCTGATGCCGAAGGCGAGCAGGACGAGCGAGATCATCTCGACGTCAAGCCGCGGAATCTCCTCGAGATACGGACGGATGTAGGTGAAGCCCGCGAAATGCCCGGCGACGATGAGAAGCGTCGCAAGAAGCCCGATGCGGATCTTCGGCCGCTTCAGGACGTTCGCAAGCGTGCCGAGTCCAGCATGTCCGGCAGGCGGCAGCGAGGGCATGGTGATGGCCTGGGCAAGCAGCGCCAGCACGCCGACCGCGCCGGCCAGCATGAAAGCCGCCCGCCAACCGAGAGTGGAGCCAATATAGGCGCCGAGCGGTGCGGCGGCCACCGTCGCCACCGAGACGCCGGTGAAGATCATCGCCATGGCCCGCGGCAGATGGTCGAGCGGCACGAGCCGCATGGCAAGCGCCCCCGACATGGCCCAGAAACCGCCAAGCCCGATGCCGAGCAGCACGCGCGAGACGAGAAGCAGGGGCAGGCCGTTGGCAACAGCGGCCAATGCGCAGGAGAGGATAAGCAGGGCGGTCAGACCGAACAACGTCCAGCGCCGGTCGAGGCTGCGGGTGCCGATGACGACGCCGGGGCCGGCGAACGCTGCGACGACGGCCGTCACGGTCACCGTCTGGCCGGCGATGCCGGAACTGATGCCGAGGTCGGCGGAGATGGGTGTGAGGAGGCTCGCCGGCAGGAATTCCGCCGTCACGAGACCGAATACGCCGAGCGTCAGGGAGACGACCGCGTCCCACCGGGCCTTGCTGCCGGAAACGGACGTATCGCGCAGGCGACCGTCCTCTTCGAAAGTGCTGTCTGTCATGGTTCATGTTCCTGTGTTGGGAGGTGGCACAGTTTCCCTATCGGGGTTGACCAGACGTAGGCGTGACAGCCTGTAGTTTCCATGCTAGAAAATCCGACATGCTTGACCGTTCGTCCAAAATTGAACCCGCTGATGTGGCCGATCCTTTGACCGAGATGTTGCGCGGGCTGCGGCTCGACGGCGTCGAATACGGCCGCTGCAGATTGGCCGAACCCTGGGCGACCTCCTTTCCCGCGCAGGAAGCGGCACGGCTCCATTTCATCTCCTCGGGTTCCGCCTGGCTGCAGACGCCGTGCGGGGAATGGCTGGCTTTGCGGCCGGGCGATGCGGCACTTCTGCCGCGCGGCGATGCGCATGTGCTGGCGAGCGCACCCGGTATTCCGGCGCTGCCGTTCGATCATTTCGGCCGCAAGGAAGTCTGCCAGGGGGTGTTCGACGTAAAATGTGCCGAAGTCTGCGGCGGTACGGTGGCGCTCACGGCTTCGATGCGTTTCAATATCGACAAGCTTCATCCGCTTTTGCAGCTCATGCCGCAGGTGATGCTGACCAGCGATCTGGCGAAGAACGAGCCGTCGATCCCGCATCTTCTCGATGCCATGGCGCGGGAGGTGGAATTGGACCGGGTGGGCGCCGGGGGAATTCTGGCGCGCCTTGCCGACGTTCTGACGGCCACCCTCATCCGCACCTGGGTAGAGCACGGTTGCGGCGACACGACGGGCTGGATCGCGGCCGTCCGCAATCCCGAAGTCGGCCGGGTGCTGGCAGCCATCCATCTGCAGCCGGAACGGGACTGGAGCGTGGCGGCCTTGGCGCGGATCATGGGCGTGTCCCGCTCCGGATTTGCAGAGCGGTTTCTTCGGGTGGTGGGCGAAACGCCGGCGCGGTATGTAGCGCGGGTGCGCATGCACCAGGCGCGCCAATGGTTGGGCAACGGCATGCGCGTGTCGGTCGTCGCGCAGCGTCTGGGCTACGATGCGGAAGCCTCGTTCAGCCGCGCCTTCAAGCGCATCATCGGAGCACCCCCGAGCCAGTTCAGGAAAAAGGGCGACGGCGATGAAGCGGTTCGAGGTTTGGTTGACATTGGCCCGATGAGCAGACCGAACTGAACTGTCTACCGCAGTCCGACCTCCTTCAGAACGGCGCAGGCGTCCCCGAACCATTGCGCGGCGCGGTCCAGATGATTGCCGTGGCTGCGCAGGTGCCAGGCATTGGCGTCGGTTTCATACAGTCCGCCGGCGTTGAAGGCCGCCGCAACGAGAATCGGATCCGTGCCCGTCAAGCCGAACCGCTGCTTGATTTCGGCGGTGCCGATCTCGATATTGGTCGTCGCATCGTAGAGGGGATGGATCGCCGGCGGAGGCGAAGGCCGCAAAGGATAGACGGGCGCCACCTGAAACTTGTGGTAGGGAAGCGACTGCGCGTCGATCACCCATCGCGCCGTGGTGGCGAGTGTCTGCATCGGGCCGGCGCTGTAGTCTCCCTGCACCGGTGGGTTGACGTCCTTGTTCCAGACATGCGCCTCCCAGCGGAATGTCGAAGGGCCGGTAAAACCCTGCGCGCGATAGGCCGCGGCTTCGGCAGCAATCGTCATGATGATGATTTCAGGCGGGATGGCGAAGCGGCGCGCCATCAGATCGATCTGCACGCTGAAAGTATCCCAGATGGCGCGGCAGGTCAGGGGAGCGCCCGAACTGCGCAACGGTTTCTGGCCTCCGGCATAGTTGCGAATATAGATGCCGTCCTCGTCAAAACGCCATTCGACGCCGTTGAACTTGCGATGCCAGCTTTGCTGACCGACTGCGGGCAGCGGATTGGACTGCGTAAAGGTTTCGGTCGCGACGAGGGCTTCCATCGGCAAAGGAGGGCGGGTCGGTATCTCTTCCGGTACCGGTGGTGCGGCGGGCGTGCCGGACCAGCCGGCAATCGCGGCTTCCAGATTTTCGGCCCAGCTCTCATCGCCACCGGAGGGGTATTTGCCGTTCGCAAGATCGCCGCTGTCCAGTCCGGCCATCTGCAGGTGCGGCAGCTCCCAGGACAATGCTTCGAGCCCGTGGCTCTCGCCGATCTGGTGCATCCTTTTCCAGGCGTCACGATATTCGCCGCTGGTCTTCCAGCTCCACTGCCCATTCACGAACAGGACCAGATCGATCGCCAGTCCATACTGGTGGTAGGACCTCCACGGTCTCGCCTTCGTCACGATCGGACCCGGACGCGTCCGACCCTGCGCATATAGAAATTCCTGCCGCTGGGGAGAGCGAAAAGCCTCGAATATCCGGAAGGGAAAGCCTTCGGTGTTGAGCTCTTCAACGATCAACCGCGCCGCCTTCCGGACCGCTGGATGAAGATGAGCCGTATCCACGTCTCGCTGGTGCGGCGACGACATAGGTTGTCCTCCCACTTTTAAAGGAACGATGAGAAAATACAGGTGATGGATTCAGTGATGCTTGCGGAATGCTTGCGCGCGAGAAGATGAACTATAATTGCCGCGAGTGGAGCGGCAGTCAACCGAGAGATAGTATTATATACTAACTACACGTTTTGATTGTGTTTGGGGGAGGCGAAAGCGTCCATCGAGCCGTCCACGACCCGTCGGGTAGCTGTCAGTCTCTCAACCGGAGCTCGTCGGTCTGCATCTGCAGCGAACCGAGCGTGGAGAGGAAGCTCATGCCGAGCAGGCTTTCGTCAAGCCGTCCTTCCTCTGCCACCAGGGCGCGGATGTTTTTTCGGACGATAGGTCCGATGGCGATCTCGTCGAGACGCACGGGTGCGGCCATGGCGCGGCCATTGGCCGTCATGACGCTGATCGAAAAGTCGAGAGCCTCAGGATCGAGGCCGATCGCCCGCGCATGTTCATAGGAAAGCACCACGGTGCTGGCGCCGGTATCGACGAGCATCGGCAGCACCTTGCCGTCGACACGGACATTGGTCTGGAAATGGTTGCCGCGCGTCTTGTGGATGATCACCTTGTTGCCACCCTCGCTGGTCGTCACGGACACCGCGGTGCCGGGCAGCAGGCCTGCGGTCATACGCGCGCCGAAACTGCGGGCGTCATCGCGATAGAGATAGGCGGCGACCAGCCCAAGCACGATCAGCAGCCAGATGGCGATATTTCTCATGACTTCGCCGGATCTGCCGCGGCGGCCGGAGAGGATGCCGACCGACAACAGGCCGGCGATTGGCAGCAGATAGATGATCTGGCCGAAATCGTCATTGGCGATGCCGAAAGTCTGGCCCGCGTCATGATTGAAGATCAGCAGCGCAAGTCCCGCGCCGAGGACGAGGAGAATGAGCGTCAGGGCGTTCATGCGTCGTAGCGCTCCCTGGCCAAACGCTGCCGTTTCGTTTCCCGGCGAGGCTTCCGCTCGACGGTCTCGAGCCGTGCGGGCAGTGTTTCCATCAGTGCGAGCCGTTCGGCATCCGTGTAGTCCATCCAGGCAGCAATTTCCTCGCGCGTGCGCCCGCAGCCGAAGCAGTAGCCGGTCTTGGTGTCGATGGAGCAGACGAGAATGCAGGGCGAAATCATGCAACCTATATCGTGGGTTCAGATGGCGAGAGCAAGAGTGGCAAGCATGCCGATCTCTGAGAGTTGTTGGCTGGCGCCGATCGTATCGCCCGTATGGCCTTCGATCTTGCCGCGCACATAACGGGTAAAACCGAAGCAGAGCGCGCCTGCGACAATCAGCGACAGCAGCACTTTGGGCAACCCAAGAACGAGGACCAGGAGGACCAGGGCCAAAGCGACGCCCATGAAGAGGGCGACATTGCGTGCCGTAGTTTCAGGCAGGCCGGCGCTGGCCGCCACCCCGGTTTCCCTTGCGGATGGCAGTGCGTGCCAGTGCCAGACCATCAGGGCACGGCTTACAGCTGCAGCGCCAAGGAGCGCGAGCGCGGCTGCCGCCGGCTCGTGGCGCGCAAGAGCGGCAAGCGCGCTCGCGCGCAATCCGAACGAAAGGATAAGCGCGATCACGCCGTAGCTGCCGATGCGGCTATCCTTCATGATGACAAGCGCATGTTCCTTGTCGCGCCCGCCGCCGAGACCATCGGCCGCATCCGCAAGACCGTCTTCGTGGAGCGCTCCCGTCAGAAGCGCCAGAAGCGTGAGCGCGATCAGACCTGCGGTCAGGGCATCGCCAGGTGCAAGGAGAAAAAGGGCGATGGCAGGAAGGGTCGCGATCACGAGCCCGGCCGCCGGAAAGGCTTGGACGGCGCGCGAGATCGAGCCGGACTGGCCCTTGAAAAAACGGTCCGGCACCGGCAGACGGCTCAGGAAGCCGATCGAGCGTGCAAGGTCTGCGACGAATTCGCTTGTGTTTGGCAGTTGTCCCACCGTGAGTCCCCGACTATGAGAAACGCAAAGAAGCGCGATTTGCCGGGAAAGACAAGTCGACCCGGACGACCAGAGCAAGAGAGATCTCCATGAGCGTGAGTGGCCTGCCTTTCGACGATTTCCGCACCCTGCTTGCCAATCTTCCGGGACCGGATTCCCGGGCGCTTGTGGCGGCGCGCGAACGGGACTCCCAGCTCACCAAGCCGCCGGGCGCGCTCGGCCGGCTGGAAGAGATCGCCTTCTGGCTTGCCGCCTGGACCGGCAGGGCTCCGGCAGTCAACCGTCCTCTGGTGGCGATCTTCGCCGGCAACCACGGGGTCACGAAGCACGGCATCACGCCCTATCCCTCCTCGGTGACACAGCAGATGGTCGAGAATTTCGCGGCCGGCGGTGCCGCGATCAACCAGATCTGCGTGACCCACGATCTCGGCCTCAAGATTTTCGATCTCGCACTTGATTACCCGACCGGTGACATCGCGACCGAAGCCGCGCTTTCCGAGCGAGATTGCGCCGCGACCATGGCCTTCGGCATGGAAGCGATTGCAGGCGGCACCGACCTCCTGTGCATCGGCGAAATGGGGATCGGCAATACGACGGTCGCCGCGGCGATCAATCTGGCGCTTTACGGCGGCACGGCCGAAGACTGGGTTGGCCCCGGCACCGGCTCGCATGGCGAACTGCTGGAGCGCAAGATCGCGGTGGTGAAGCAGGCGGTGGAATTCCACAAGGATCATCTCTCCGATCCGCTGGAAGTGCTGCGCCGGTTGGGCGGACGTGAGATCGCGGCAATCGCCGGCGCGATCCTGGCTGCCCGCGTCGAGAAAATTCCCGTGCTGCTCGACGGTTATGTGGTGACGGCCGCGGCGTCCATCCTGAAGGCCGCCAACCCATCCGCGCTCGACCACTGCCTGGTTGGCCACGTTTCGGCGGAACCCGGTCATCTGCGCGCCATCGAGAAGCTTGGCAAGACGCCTTTGCTGGCGCTCGGCATGCGCCTCGGCGAGGGGACGGGTGCTGCACTCGCGGCCGGCATCGTCAAGGCCGCCGCCGCCTGCCATTCCGGCATGGCGACGTTCGACCAGGCCGGTGTCAGCAACAAGAGCAACTGATCCGGATGGAAAAGACGCCGCTCGACAGCAATATCGCAAAGGCGAGCGGCATCCGCCGGGTCATCGCTGCGACGCGCTATTCCATGCAGGGATTGGTCCGGCTCTGGAAAGAGGAGGCGTTTCGCCACGAGGTCGTCGCCTTTGCCGGCGGCCTCGTGCTCTTCGCGCTGGTCGGTGCGTCGGCGCTCGATTATTTCGTCTTTCTCATCCTGATGCTGGTGCTGTTCTCGGTCGAATCGCTGAATACGGCAATCGAGGAGCTGGTGGATCGCATTTCCCCGGAAATCTCGACAGTCGGCCGGCATGCCAAGGATCTCGGCTCGTTTGCGGTGTTTTGCCTGCTCTGCGCCAACGGGCTCTTCGTGCTTTACGTGGTGGTGAAGCAGTTCTCGAATTAGGCGCTTCTGCGTGCCGAGTGGACGAAGCGGGTCACGACGACATCGTCGCCGATAACCCGGTAGAAGATGACGTAAGGGTAGAGTGCCAGGTTCAATCTTCGCGTGGATGATTTTGTGGTCTCGCGGCCTGAACGTGGCGGGTGACCGAGCAGGTCAATGGCCTCGGAAATCCTTCGCGAGACTTTCTCTGCGCCGGATGGCGATCGCTCGCGAATATAACATAGAGCTTTGTCGATTTGCCTGGAGGAAAGTGCGGTAAAACGCACACTCATCGAAGGTATTTTGCGAGAATGGTGCGGACCTCTTCCTCGCCTACTACTTCTCCGCGTTCGATTTCCCGATCTGCCTCTTCCAGGTCTGCCTCTTCCTCCGGCGTAAGCTGGTAGACTTCTCCATCATCTTCGCCCATGAAGCTTAGAAGAATTTCGGCAATCTCATCCTGCATTTCGGCGGGGAGTTCCTTGGCTGCTTCGATAGCGCGGTCGAGAAGTTTTGTCATAACCGCATTATGCACGGAAAACCCGGTTCGGGAAAGCTGACGAGAACATCACGCAAAGCTCTTGCGGCGGCGTTCGATGGCCGGCGCGTCGGCCACGGCGGGAACGCTCTGCAGCACGCGGGTTGCGGGCAGGATGGCGATTGCCTCGGTGCCTTCGCGCAGCTTGGAGCGCAGGATGAATTGGCCGTCGTGCTTGGCAAGGATCGCCTGTACGATCGGCAGGCCGAGGCCGGTACCCTGCTCGGCGCTCTTGATCGCGATCGATCCTTGACCGAAAGCTGAGAGGACGACGGGGATTTCCTCCTCCGGAATGCCGGGGCCATTGTCCTTGATGGCCACATACTGGCCGCCTCCGGCCGTCCACCCGACTTTCACCATGACCTCTCCGCCCTGAGGGGTGAACTTGACCGCATTCGACAGGAGGTTCAGCAATACCTGCCGCATGGCTTTTTCGTCGGCCCATACCTGCGGCAGATCCGGCTCGAACTGCTCGCGGATCGAGATGTTCTTGGCTCGGGCCCGCAGCTGGACCATGCCGATGCAATCCTCGGCGATTTCGAGAAGGGAGAGCGCCTCTTCACTGAGATCGTAGCGGCCCGCCTCGATGCGCGAAAGGTCGAGGATTTCGTTGATGAGGTTGAGGAGGTGATGGCCCGAACGGTGAATATCCCCTGCATATTCCCGATAGGTGGGATTGGCGAGCGGGCCGAGGACTTCCGAACTCATCACCTCGGAAAAGCCGAGGATGGCGTTGAGCGGTGTGCGCAGTTCGTGGGACATGGAGGCGAGAAAGCGCGATTTCGCCAGATTGGCTTCCTCGGCTCGCCGGCGGGCCTCGTCCGACATGGATTTGGCCACTTCCAGTTCCGCAATCAGGTCGTCCTTTTCCGACTGGTAGGACATCAAGGTGAGATTGGAGCGGTAGAGCCGGTCGGCGATATAGTGGAAGAAGACGACCGCGATGGCGCACATCGCCGTCATGCCGATATCGAGCACCTGCCGCGAGAAGAACGACATCGCGAGCAAGACTGCGACCGCCGGCAGGAAGCCGAAAAGCACTCCGAGCCTCAGCATGAAGGTGCTCATCGCCATGATGGAGATAGCAAAGAGCAGAACCGCGCCCTTATAGAAATAGTAGCCTTCGCCGGAGCAGGCGCTGCAGTCCTGGAGCGCGAAGAGAGCCCAACCGACGCCGAGCAACACCTGTGCCGCGAGCAGCCTGTTTCGCCATTTGCGGGTCTCGATCGCAGCGATTTCCTTCCGGCTTGCCCGCCGTGCGAGCAGCACATTGATGGCATGCAGGCTGAGCATCAAAAGAGCCCAGCCGAACAGATTGGCGCTCGGGTTGATATAGATGCCGATCGCCGTCACAACGATCACGAACAGCGGCATGATCGACGCGCCCTGCAGCACGGCGCTCGCATGCATGGACAGCATGTCGCGGTCGAAGACCTGATTGCCCTTGGAGCTGGATTGCAGTCGTTCGCGGGTGGCCCGGACAGCCTTCGATACAGCCTTGTTGCGGTGGCTGCGCGATCGATCCACGATGATCTTGTCGGTCGAAGTGCTGACGCCGTTACTCATGACCACTGAACTGCTTACCCGGGTGGTTGAGAGACTAGGGTCAAAACCTTAAGAGAGTCCTGCCGGGAAAGGTTTTGTTTGCCATTTCTCTGAAGCTTCCGTTTTCCAATAAGGCGCGATTGTGGCGATGAGGTTCATGACTTTGAGGGATGGCGTCGTGCTGGTTGCCATGCTCGTCCTTCTGGCGCTTATCGTCACCAAGTTGAACGACGGGTCCCACAACGCGATCCGCGGACCCTTTCACGCGGTCGACGGCGATACGCTTTCAGCGGGCGGCGAAAGGCTGCGGCTGGAGGGCATCGATGCGCCGGAACTCGATCAGACTTGCGAGGACGGCGGCGGACGGAGATGGGCCTGCGGTGCGGAGGCCAGACGATATCTGGCGCATCTGGTGTCGACGGACGAAACCGAGTGCCGGGGGCACGAGCGAGACCGCTACGAGCGGCTCGTGGTGCGCTGTCGCGCGGGTGCGGTGAATGTCAACGGCACGATGGTTCGCGAGGGCCTGGCGGTCGCTTACGGACGCTACATGCAGGAGGAACGTACGGCGCGGCGCGAGCGGTTGCGGCTCTGGGCAGGCCGGTTTGAAAATCCGCGCGACTGGCGCGCCAGCCGGGGCATGATGGATGGATCGGGCTTGCTGGAGGCGGTTCTGGAATGGCTCGAACGATTGATCGGTTCGAATGGGAATGAGGCATATGGCCAATCGTGAGGCGGAGATCGAGGCGCTGCGGCGGGCGATATCCGTCTGCCGCGTCTGCCGGGACGCGCCGGCGAAGGGAGAGGGCGACCGCCTGCCTCACGAACCGCGGCCGGTTGCCGTGTTGTCGAGGACGGCCCGCGTCTTGATCGCCGGACAGGCGCCGGGCCTGCGCGTTCATGAAAGCGGGCTGCCCTTCAACGATGCCTCCGGTAACCGGTTGCGCGACTGGATGGGGATAAACCGAGAGGAGTTCTACGATCGGGAGCGCTTTGCGATCGTGCCGATGGGTTTCTGTTTTCCGGGTTACGATGCAAAGGGGAGCGACCTTCCGCCAAGGCGCGAATGCGCGCCGCTCTGGCGCTCCCGGGCGATATCGGCAATGCCGCAGATCGAGCTCATCTTGGCCGTCGGCGGTTATGCCCACGCCTGGCATCTCGGCGCGCGGCGCAGGAAGGGCATGACGGAAACGGTTGCGAACTGGCGCGAGTATTTCTTCGCCAACGAAGGGCCGCGCATCCTGCCGCTGCCGCATCCGAGCTGGCGCAATACCGGCTGGCTGAGGAAGAATCCCTGGTTCGAGGCCGAGATACTGCCTGTCCTGCGACAGAATGTGGATAGCCTCATCCGTTGAAACAAAATTCGGTTAACTGCTATGATTTAGGTGTATAACGAAAAATGATTTCGAAAGGGAACTGAATGGACCGCCTCGACCGCAAGATCCTGCGCATTCTGCAGGAAGATTCAACTCTGGCCGTCGCAGATCTTGCGAAGAAGGTAGGGCTTTCGACCACGCCGTGCTGGCGGCGCATCCAGAAGATGGAAGAAGACGGCGTCATTCGCCGCCGCGTGGCGCTCCTCGATCCCGTCAAGGTCAATACCAAGGTCACCGTCTTCGTGTCGATCCGCACCGCCAGCCACTCGATCGAGTGGTTGAAGCGCTTTTCCGAAGTGGTCGTGGATTTCCCCGAAGTGGTCGAATTTTATCGCATGAGCGGCGATGTCGACTATCTCCTGCGGGTCGTGGTGCCGGATATCGGCGCCTACGACGCCTTCTACAAGCGGCTGATCGCCAAGATCGAAATCCGCGACGTCTCCTCCGTCTTCGCCATGGAGCAGATCAAATACACGACCGAACTGCCGCTCGACTACATGACGCTCGACAACCAGAAATCGGGCGAAGAGTAATTCGCAGATTGGCGGATCTGACTTATTTTCTGGCAGGACGGGCCAAGTAGTAACGGCCCGCTTTCGTGTATCCGTGTTCCGCACAACCAATTGGAGCCCGAGATGCACACCCAACCCGATGCCAACAAGGCGATCATCCGCCGGTATGTCGACGAGATCTGGAACCGGGGAGAGGTCGGGAGGTTCGCCGATTTCTTCGCGGCCGACTATGAAGAGGCCAGCTATTCGCCAGCCAATGCCGATGGGCACTGCGCTATGGTGGCGGTGCAGAAGCGGATCATGCCGGATGCCGTTTGGTCGATCGAGCGGTTGACTGCCGAGGATGATCGCGTCGTCTGCGAATTGGTCCTGCGCGGCACCCATCAGGGGGCGTTTAAAGGTATCGAGCCATCCGGCAATCCGGTTTGCGTGCGCGCCTATCGAACCTTAGTTTTGCAGGACCAGAAAATCGTCCGCCATTCCGCATTGCTCGACACTGCCGAACTGCTAAAGCAGATGCGGGGACAGCAGGTGGCGTAGAGCAAAATTCGGCAGGGCGATGGCGACAATCTCTCATGCGTATCATCGGGTTATTGACGAGCCATTCGAGATCGAACGGGCCTTCGATGCCGATTACCTGCTCTACGCGTCGGCCGGTACCTTCATCCTCGACATTGACCACCGCCGCTGGACGCTGCCGCCGCAAAGGGCGGCGCTGATCGCGCGGGGAACCGTGATTGCGGTACGCAGCAAGGGCCCGGCCACGGCGTCCTCCGTGCTTTTCGGCGACGGCGAGTTCGAAGTGCCGCTGCCGGGTTGTCGGGTCTTTGGCCTCTCGGAACTGGTGCGGCAGATGGTCCTGCATGTCATGCGCTGGGATGTCGGGCGCAACGCCGGTGACGCCGCCGCGAATGCCTTCTTCAAGGCGCTTGCATCCGCGGCAGGGGAACTGGCTGCGGCAGAAGACGAAACCTGGTTACCGAAACCGCAGTCGCCAGGCACGGCGGTCGCCATCGACCGGTTGCTGGAACAGCTGGACAGCGATGTCGATTTCTCCACCCTGGCGGAGGCAGCGCGTCTTTCGGAACGGACGTTGGCACGGCGGTTCGACGCGGAGCTCGGCATGAGCTTTCGCGATTTCCGGCACCGGGCGCGGATGGTGAAAGCCAAGGAGATGCTGCTGGCTGGGGCAGAGCCGGTCACGGAAATCGGGCTTGCATGCGGGTTCGAAAGCACGAGTTCCTTCATCAAGGCGTTTCGGACATTTGCCGGCGCGACGCCGCGGCAATACCGTGTGGGAAGGCTGACTACTCCTTCAAGCGCCTCAGCACGTTATCGCTCGTAAGTTCCTTGACGGCGTCCTTGCCGATCCAGCGCGCGGTCTTGTCGGTGGAGGCCGCGAGCTTTTCGGCCAGCGCAAGGGCGGGGGCGTGGCAGGTGCGGCTGCGCTTGCCGATATTGCGTAGCGCCCAGTTGACGGCTTTCCTGACGAAATTGCGCGAATCTTCTGCATGGCGTTCGATCAGCGGAAGGTAGCTGATGAACGTCGCATCCGGTTCCTGCTTGTTGTGGACGACCGCGCCTGCGATCATCGCAAAAGCGGTGCGGCGCATGAATTCCCGCTCCTCCTCGGCGAATTCAGCGATCAGTTCCTTCCAGAACGGCGTTTGGGTGAAGAGATCGGCGGCGGTGTCGACGATCTCCCACGAATTGAAGTCGCCCGCCCAGCGCCTCGCCTCCGTCTTGGTCAGCGTTTTAGCATCGGCTGTGAGGATGGCGGCCATGCGGGCGTCGCGAAGCCCGGTATTCCAGAGCCTCAGGGCGCGGGCGTGATCTTTCCCGACCTGACGGACGATCGTCTTCATCTGCGGCGTGGTGATGCCGAGCGCTGTGGCGGTGTCGATGCCGAAGCGGCCCATGCCCGCGATATTGGCCTCGTTGCGCAGCGTCTGAAGATGCGCAACGATATCTTCGGCGGACGAAGAGGGGACGAGTTTCATTTCTTTTCGAGCCGGGCGAGTAGCGACGACGTATCCCAGCGCTTGCCTCCCATCGCCTGGACGTCGCCATAAAATTGATCGACAAGGGCGGTCACCGGGAGCTTCGCGCCGTTGCGGCGGGCTTCGGTCAACACGATGTCGAGATCCTTGCGCATCCAGTCGACCGCGAAGCCGAAATCATATTTGCCGGCATTCATCGTCTTGTAGCGGTTTTCCATCTGCCATGAGCCTGCCGCACCCTTGGAGATCACCTCGATGACCTTTTCGATGTCGAGGCCGGCCTGTTTGCCGAAGTGGATCGATTCGGCGAGCCCCTGGACGAGGCCCGCGATGCAGATCTGGTTCATCATCTTCGTGAGCTGCCCGGCGCCTGCCGGACCCATCAGGCCGACCATGCGGGCATATGCGTCGATTACCGGTCTAGCCCTTTCGAACACCGCCTCGTCGCCGCCGCACATGACGGTCAGCACACCGTTTTCGGCTCCCGCCTGGCCCCCGGAGACAGGCGCGTCGATGAAGCCGACGCCTTTTGCCTTCGCGGCGGCCTCCAGCTCACGGGCGACCTCGGCGCTGGCGGTCGTGTTGTCGATCAGGATCGCGCCCGGTTTCATGCCGGCGAGTACGCCCGTATCACCCAATGTCACCGAGCGGAGATCGTCGTCATTGCCGACGCAGGTGAAGACGAAATCGGCATCTTTGGCGGCCTCTGCGGGGGTAGATGCGGTCTTGCCGCCGTACTTCCCAGCCCAGTCGGAGGCCTTCGAAGCCGTACGGTTATAGACGGTGACCTCATGGCCACCCTTTTCCTTCAGATGCCCCGCCATCGGAAAACCCATCACTCCGAGACCGATGAATGCCACCTTCGCCATGCTCACCTCCTGCATTTTCTTTCCTGAGGATTAGAGCAAAGCAGGCATCGGGAAAAGGCGCTTCCTGCGAAAAGCGACGATTTCGCTGCAGAGGGCAAAAGTCGAGATGGTGGAGTTTGTCGTTTCGATTACGCGCCAATCGGGGAATAAATTCTCCCGATGGGCGGATAATTCGAACGAATTTAATGTCGACCACATCGATAGACTATGGAACGATCCTGAACGTCGAAGGGCAAAGCGGCGGGCACGCCGCAATGGACCGGATACCAGAGGGAAAGGCTAGGACCATGGTAACACGCAGACAGACACTCGGGCTAATTGGGGCCGCGGCCGCGGCGGCGGTTCTGCCGGTCGCGGGAGGGGCGAGGGCAGCAGCGAAAGAGCTTCGGATCGGTTGGCAGAAGAACGGCGTTCTGGCGCTGGCAAAAAGCCAGGGGGCGCTCGAAAAGCGTTTCGCGGATCGCGGAATCTCCGTCGCCTGGTCGGAATTTACCTCCGGTCCGCCGCTGCTCGAAGCGCTTGGAGCCGGTGCGCTCGACTTCGGGCCGACAGGCGACGTGCCGCCGCTTTTTGCCCAGGCGGCCCGCGGCAACCTGCTCTATGTCGGCACCTACAGGGGCAGTTCGGCGGGTTCTGCCATCCTCGTCCACAAGGACTCGCCGATCCGGACGCTCGCCGACCTTAAGGGCAAGAAGCTCGCCTTCAAGCGCGGATCGAGTGCTCACAACATCACCGTCAAAGTGCTCCGCAAGGGTGGGCTCACTCTTGATGACGTGACACAGCTCGATCTCGCGCCACCGGATGCGGCAGCCGCCTTCAAGAATGGTTCAATCGACGCATGGTCGATCTGGGATCCCTATACCGCAATCGCCCAGAACGATCCGCAGACGCGGGTGCTGACGACTGCCGAGGGTATCGTCGATTCCTGGAGCTACTTCCTAGCGAATACCGACTTCACGGAAGCGAATGGAGACTTGGTCCCGGAAATCCTTGACGAGTTGAGGAAGGTCGGCAATGCCGCCCAGGCCAATTTCGAGGAGACGGTCAAGGCGCTGGCGACGATCACGGGCGTACCGCAAGAGGTGACGCGGGTTGTCCTTTCCCGCCGCGGCGCAAATCTGGGCGCCGTGTCGACGCTGACGGACGAAGTGGTCGCCTACCAGCAGTCGCTCGCCGACGAGTTCTACGATCTCAAGATCATCCCGCGAAAGCTCTCCGTCAGCGACATCGTCTGGCGCCCGAAACAGAGCTGACCATCCGACCTCTTTCCCCGACAAGGATCTGACCGATGACCGATACATCCAAACCCATCGATTTTCTCTGGTTCATCCCGACCGCCGGCGATGGCACCTATCTCGGCGGCAGCGAGCTCAACCGCGCACCGGATCCCCGTTATCTGCGGGAGATCGCTTCCGCCGTCGACCGGCTTGGTTATTCCGGCGTTCTGCTGCCGACCGGGGTGTCCTGCGAGGAATCCTTCGTGACGGCGGCTTCCCTGGCGCCGTTTACCGAGAAGCTGAAATTTCTCGTGGCTATTCGTCCCGGCACGGCATCGCCCGCCTATTACGCGCGGCTTGCCGCAGCTCTCGACCGGGTTTCGAACGGTCGCCTGCTTCTCAATATCGTCGTCGGGGGAAGCCCGGCGGAACTGGCCGGGGACGGCATTTTTCTGGAGCACGACGAACGCTACAGCCACGCGGAAGAATTCTTCCAGGTATGGGAGGACCTCGTCACCAAGGGACAAGCCGATCTCGACGGCAAGCACATCAAGGCAAAGGGTGCCAGGCTCGGCTTCCCGACCATCCAGCAGCCGCGTCCACCTCTCTATTTCGGCGGATCCTCGGATGCGGGCATCGAGTTCTTTTCCGGCCGTGCGGACAAATACCTCACCTGGGGCGAACCGCCGGCGCAGGTGGAGGAGAAGATCAAGGCCGTGCGGGCGGCCGCAGCCAGGAAGGGCAGGGACGTGACCTTCGGCATCCGCCTCCATTTCATTGTCCGGGAAACGGACGAGGAGGCCTGGGCCGCCGCCGACCGTTTGATCTCCAAACTGGACGACGAAACGATCGCTAAGGCGCAGGCCCATTTTGCCAACGGTTCAGATTCTGTCGGCCAGAAGCGCATGGCCGCTCTGCACGGGGGACGGCGCGACCAGCTGGAGGTATCGCCGAACCTCTGGGCAGGCATCGGGCTTGTGCGTTCCGGCGCCGGCACGGCGCTCGTCGGATCACCTAAAACGGTGGCGGAACGGCTGCGTGAATATCAGCAGCTCGGAATCGATACGGTCATCGGCTCGGGCTACCCGCATCTGGAAGAGGCCTATCGCGTCGCGGAACTGCTGTTCCCGGAACTCGGCATTGGCCGGGAGGAGCAGCCGACCGTCTTCGGCAGCGAGTTCGGCGGTAAGCGCATCTTCGCCGGCGGCGGTCATACGACCGTCCGCGCCGTCGCGGCTTCGTAGCCGAAGGTTTGAGAGGATCAGACCATGACCATAGCCGAAGCGTTCGCAGGGAGCCGCGAGGCTCGAAAACCGGAGGGTAGGCGAATTCGCCTGCCGTCCCTCTCGAAAGACGCATTTCTTCCCTATCTGGTGCCGGTGCTGATCGTTGCCGCCTGGCAGGCGGCCTCCTCGGCAGGCTGGATCTCGGACCGCATCATGCCCGCTCCGGTCGCGGTGGTGAGAGCCTTCTGGGACGTGGCTCTTTCCGGGCAGCTGGCGTATGACGTCGCCGTCAGCGGTGCGAGAGCGCTGACTGGACTGCTGATCGGCGGCTCGATCGGCTTCCTGCTCGGCATTGCCAATGGTGTGTCGAGGCTTTCCGAGCAGCTCACCGATACCACCTTGCAGATGCTGCGCACCATCCCGCATCTGGCGATGATCCCGCTGGTTATCCTCTGGTTCGGCATCGGCGAGGAGGCCAAACTTTTTCTGACCTCGCTGGGCGTGCTGTTTCCGATCTACCTCAACACCTATCACGGCGTGCGCAATGTCGACCGCGACCTGATCGAGATGGGGCGGATCTACGGCATGAGCGGCTGGTCGCTGTTCCGCAAGGTAATCTTTCCGGGCGCTCTTCCGTCGATCTTCGTCGGCCTGCGCTACGCGCTCGGCATCATGTGGCTGACGCTGATCGTCTCGGAATCCATCGCCGCCTCATCCGGCATCGGGCACATGGCCAATACGGCGCGTGAGTTCATGATGACCGACGTCGTGGTGCTGGCGCTCGTCATCTATGCCGCGCTCGGCAAATTGGCGGATGTGATCGCCAGGACGCTGGAGCGCTGGACGCTGTCGTGGAACGTGGCCTACCAACGTCAAGGAGCCTGAAGAAATGCCGATCGGACCTTATCAGCGGCCGCTTGCTTTCGTCGACGGTGAGCCTTTGGAATATGAACCGCCCATTCCGGCGAGGGCGAACCGGCCGCCGGCCGCCGCCGTGAAGCTGTCGGGAATCCAAAAACAGTTCGGCGACAACCGCGTGCTGCGGGGCGTCGACCTCGAGGTACCTGCCGGACAATTCCTGGCGATCGTCGGTAAAAGCGGTTGCGGCAAGAGCACGCTCCTGCGGCTGCTCGTCGGGCTCGACAGCCAGACGTCGGGCGAGATCTCGTTTAAGAACGGGGCGGGGGCCGAGATCGTCCCCAACGCCCGCATCGTCTTCCAAGAGCCCAGGCTTCTGCCCTGGTTCACGGTATCGGAAAATGTCGAGGTCGGCCTTGGAGACGGGGTGCCGAAAAATCTCGCACGGCGCCAGGCCGAGGCGGTGCTGGCCGAGGTGCAACTGCGGGAGAAGGCTGGCGAATGGCCCGCCAGACTTTCCGGGGGACAAAGGCAGCGGGTGGCGCTCGCCAGGGCTCTTGTCAGCCGGCCGGGGCTGCTCGCCCTCGACGAACCGCTCGGCGCGCTCGACGCCCTGACGCGCATCAGCATGCAGCAATTGTTGACCCGCGTCTGGCGCGAGCTTGGCTTCACGGCCGTTCTGGTGACCCATGACGTCACGGAAGCCGTGCACCTGGCGGACCGGGTGATCGTGCTGGACGAGGGACGCATCAAGCTCGACCTGGCCATTCCCCAGGCCCATCCGCGCCGTCATGGGGATCCGGACCTCGCTGCGCTCGAAGGAAAATTGCTCTCCGCCATTCTCGGGGAAAGCTGAGCGTCAGCGAAGCGGCGAGGTCGAGTTGCCTTTTTGGCAGACACCCAGGCCGCAGCCTTCCACTTCCATGAAAACAACGCCCCCATCCTCGAAGGCGCGTCGGATCTGGGCAGCCGTCGCGCGGTGAACGTCGTGGCGGCTGCCTTCGTAGTCGCGGATCGTGCTGCGGGAAATTTCGGAACGCTCCGCCAGTTCGCTCTGCGTCCAGTCGAGAAGCCCTCTCGCCGCGCGGCAGAGCGCCGGCGTCAAAATGATCTGCTTCGAGTCTTGACCCATTTCACCAGGCTGCCCATATTGGTCAACATACGCCATATATGGCAGATTTCCAGGAGATTTCCAGAGGGAGCGCGGATGCCGCACGATACCCCATTGATTTCGACCATCGTCGGCGGTCTCGTGCTTGCGTTTATATTCGGCGCTATCGCCAATCGGTTCCGTCTGCCGCCGCTGGTCGGCTATCTTTTCGCCGGCATCCTCGTCGGCCCTCATACCCCTGGCTATGTGGCCGACCAGAGTCTCGCACCGGAACTTGCCGAAATCGGCGTCATCCTGCTGATGTTTGGCGTCGGCTTGCATTTCTCGCTGAAGGATCTTCTGTCCGTGCGCGGCGTCGCCGTACCGGGCGCCATCGTCCAGATCGGCTTTGCCACCTTGCTCGGCTGGGGCATGGGCGCGCTGATGGGCTGGCCGCTTGGAGGCAGCCTCGTTTTTGGCCTGGCGCTGTCGGTTGCCTCCACCGTCGTGCTGCTCAAGGCGCTGCAGGAAAGGCGTCTTGTCGAGACGGTGCGCGGCAAGATCGCGGTCGGCTGGCTGATCGTCGAAGACCTCGCCATGGTGCTGGCGCTGGTGTTGATCCCGGCACTCGCGAGCATCGGCGGCGAGGCGGCACATCCCGATCCGGTGGCGATCGCGGTTGCGGACCTTTTCGACATCGAACTCGGCGTTGCCGGTGTCATCGGCATTACTCTGTTGAAGGTCATGGCCTTTCTCGGGGTCATGCTGGTGATCGGCCGGCGCGTCATCCCCTGGATACTGCACCGCATCGCCCATAGCGGCTCACGCGAACTTTTCAGGCTCGGGGTCCTTGCGATCGCGCTCGGGGTCGCCTTCGGTGCCGCCAAGCTCTTCGGCGTATCGCTGGCGCTGGGTGCCTTTTTCGCCGGCATGATCCTTTCGGAAAGCGAGCTGTCGCACAGGGCGGCTCAGGAAACCCTGCCGCTGCGCGATGCTTTCGCCGTACTGTTCTTCGTCTCGGTCGGCATGCTCTTTGATCCGAACATCATCCTGTCGAACCCGCTGCCGGTGCTTGCGACCGTCTTCATCATCCTGATCGGCAAATCGATGGCTGCCTTCCTGATCGTGCTTGCATTCCGAATGACGGTACCGACGGCGCTGACCATTTCAGCCAGTCTGGCACAGATCGGCGAATTCTCCTTCATTCTCGCCGAACTCGGTGTGGGGTTGAACCTGCTCCCGCAAGAGGGCCGCGACCTGATCCTCGCCGGCGCGATCATTTCGATCATGCTCAATCCCGTGATGTTTTATCTCGGCGACAAGCTGATCCCGCGGCTGGAGGCGCGGCTGATCCGTGCGCCGGAAGGCGAGGGCGAGGCGGCGATTGCCACGCAGACCGGCGCCCATAGCGACGATGCCGTGCCCGGCCAGGAAACTCCGACGCCGAAGGAGACCGAGCCGGTGCTGACTACTGCCGGTGAGGAGGGCGAGGTGGCCGTGAGCCGGCTCATGGATCATGCGGTCGTGGTGGGCTACGGCCGGGTCGGCAGCATCGTGGTGGCCAACCTGAAATCCTCCGGCACACCGTTTCTGGTGATCGAGGATTCGGAAAACCGGGTTCAGGATCTCTTGAAGCAGGGGATCGAAGTCATCGTCGGCAATGCGGCTTCGCCCAAGGTGCTGGAGCTTGCCAATCTGGGAACGGCAAAGAGCCTCGTCGTGGCGATCCCGAACGCTTTCGAGGCCGGCAATGTGGTCATGCAGGCACGTGAGGTGAACCCTGCGCTTCTGATCCTGTGCCGCGCCAATTCCGACGCCGAGATCGAGCATCTGACCAAACTGGGCGCCGACAAGACGATTATGGGCGAGCGCGAAATCGCCTATGGCATGCTCGACGGCCTCGATCAGGTGCATTACCGCGCGGATGTGCTGGAAGAGGCGGAAGAAGCGCCGAAGCCGCAAGCGCCTGAGCCAACCGGGCTGACGGAGGTCGCGTCGGAGAGGCCACATGACGAGCCCGCGGCCCCCTCCGATGTCGAGCCGCCTGCGGAGCCGACTAAAGCCTGATCAGAATGGCTTGATCACGGCGAGCAACACGACCAGAACGACGGAAACCAGGATGATCGGCATGCCGACGCGCACGAACGCCGGCGGATCGAGTTTCGGGTCGGCCCGCATGCGGCGCATCCAGCCCTGCTGCATGCCGTGCAGGGCGGAAAGCATGACCACCAGGACCAGCTTGGCGTGCAGCCAGCCGTCGGAAAAGCCGACGTAACCGAAGATGAGCCAGAGGCCGAAGAGCCAGGCGCCCCCGAGGGCCGCCGTCGTCACTGTCCGGTCATATTTCCAGAGCGCTGCAATGACGCCGACGCGGATCGCGGGAGGCACCATGCCGATGACGAAGGCATTGATCAACATGCCGCCGATCAGAAGAAAGTCGGAGAGAATGTGCAATGCCTTGATGACGAAATACAGCATGGGGGGTCAACTCCAGATCATGGCTTCGGTAAAATTGAGTTCGGCGAAATCCTGCTTGCGCAACTTTTCCTCGTCGGCTGCGAAAAACTCGTCAAGCTGCGGGGGTGGGACGGAGGTTCCGGACAGCATCGCGTGAACCTGGCCGCGGTGATGGATCTGGTGCTGGAAGAGGTGCAGCAGCACCCGATCGGCGGTTTCCACCTGTACATGGTCGGCACGGGGAATGCGGACCTCCTGCATGACGGTTTCGGCAACCATCTCACGACAGTGGTCGATCAGCCGCCGATCGGCGGCATGCAGTTCGCGGTTAAGATCAGCAAAGTGCACGAAGGGTATCTCCGGCTCGAATGCTGCCGCGCCGATGCAATTGCCCTCCAGCGCACTGATGTAGAGCCAGTCGACCGTCAGGATGTGGTTGAGCGTATGGATGATCGACGGAAAGAAATTGGTGCGGGGTGCGGCCAGTTCCTCCGCCGAAAGCTTGCCGCATGCCCTTAGAAGCCGATGATTGGCCCAGGCATTGTTATAGGCCTGGGCAAGAAGATAGCGCTGTGGGGTCATCGAATCCTCCGTTGCGGAGGCGAAACTAGCCTTTCAGCCGCGCAATGACCAGATGGCCCGGCGACGGCTGTCCATCCTGCATGCGCACATTGATTTCGGAGATTTCCAGCACCTCAAACCCGGTGTCGGCAAGCCGCGATCGGACGTATGCTTCGCTATGGAGAAAACGCTGGTGCGGGCCGACTGCATAGGTACGGCCGTCGGCATCGGACAGGCTCTCCGACGAGAAGGCGAAAATGCCGCCTTTCAGCATATTTTCCGCCACGCCGAAGAACAGCGGCTCGAGCGCGCCGAGATAGGGAAGCACGTCCGTTGCGGTGACAAGGTCGAAAGGCTCGTCGTCATTGTCTTCCAGGAAATCTTCGACTTCCGCTACGTAAAGCGTTTCGTAAAGATCCTTTTCGTGGGCGATTTCAACCATGTTCTCGGAGATGTCGATACCGGTAATATCGTCAACCATGTCGCGCAGCGTGCCCCCCGTCAGCCCGGTGCCACAGCCAAGGTCGAGCATACGCTTGAAGTGCCCGAGCTTCAGCTCCTGGAACCGCTGGCGCACCATCACCGGCACGGCGTAGCCCAGTTGCTCTACAAGGATGTCCTCGAAACTTTCGGCATGTTGATCGAAGAGTGTTTCGACATAGGCATCCGGCGCCTTCGGTGGCGTCTCGCCGCGGCCCATTGCGGCGATCCGCACCGCGGCGCCGCCGTGATCCTCGGGATCGAGCGCCAGCACATCCTCGTATGCCTTGACCGCCGCATCGATCTCGCCGGCTTTCTCCAGCGCCAGAGCGCGATTATAGGCTTCCGCCAATGCTTCCTCGTCGATCTTCTTCATCACTCTGTCCTTTGTTTTGAGGCGCTTTAAGCCGGTGGCGCCCGTTTGTCCATCGCCGCGGAACGTGTCGGGCGCTGGCCCGTTGAGCAAAGGAGCAGAAATTTTTGCCTGGAGAAAGGATCATGGCCGGCGATCAGGGGCCGAACGTGCTGGAGCAGAATATCGAGCGACGGGCACCGTCGCTGCCGATCACATCCGCCGAAAAGGCCAATATGATCATCCACTATTACCGCGGCGAGATGGGGCGGATGGCCGGTTGGCGCGACCGCATCGACCGCACGTCCAACTGGGCCATCACCATGGTCGCGGGTCTTCTCTCCGTATCGCTCTCGACGCCGACCTCGCACCATGGCGTCGTGCTGTTTGCCATGCTTCTCATCTCGCTGATGCTCTTGATCGAGGCGCGACGCTATCGCTTCTTCGATGTCTATCGCGCCAGAGTGCGCAAGCTGGAGCGGCATTATTTCGCCCAGGCGCTGGATCCGCAGGCCGATCTCAAGCCCGACTGGGCGGTCGGCATTGCCCGTAGCCTGCGCAATCCGAGCTTCCTCATCACCTATCGGGAGGCGCTGTTCAGGCGCATCCGGCGAAACTATGTCTGGATGTATGTCATCCTGCTGTTCGCCTGGCTGCTGAAGATCTCAACGCCGAAACTGCTTCCCAACGAGCCCAAGACGGATGTCGTCTTTTCGGTCGGCGAGGCCGTCAACAATGCGGCGCTCGGGCCGGCGCCGGGGTGGAGCGTGATAGCGGTGGTCGCGTTCTTTTATGCCGCAATCCTGTATGCCGCCATCCATCGAGAGCCAGATGACGGCGAATTCGCTCACGGCGAAGTGCATGTATGAGGCCGCCGGGTTCTCGCTAGTGGATGATGATCTCTCCCTTGACTGCGCGCCACTCGCTTGCCGATATCAGCTTCCGATGCACATAGCGGACGGAATGCAGAGGCCCGTCCAATTTTTCCTGCCAGAATTTCAGGAAACCCTTCATCTCCGGAAAATCCGGAGCAAGGTCGTAGTTCTGCCAGATATAGCTCTGCAACAGGGCCGGGTGATCGGGCAGGCGATAGAAGATCTGGGCCGTTGTCAGGCCGTATCCTTTCAGCATCATTTCCATCTCAGACATAGAGCAGTTCCCACTTATTCTTTTTCAGGAGGACGCTTTTCGCGTCACCCCGATATGGGAGCATGCCACGGTTAACCGAGGCTTTACAATTGAGCTATAAAGGTGCTTTCGTGAATTTTTTCAGTATGTTAGCAGCGAGATTCGTTGAGTGCTGCTACCGCTTCAGATGCCGGGTCAGGCGGGCTTCCAGGAAGGCCCATACGTGCCTGAGAGTTTCGACCATGGCGAGGTAGAAGATCGCCGCCCAGAGGTAGGCCTGATAGTCGAAGGTGCGGGAAAAGGCGTAGCGGGTCTCGCCCATCAGATCGTAGACCGTCACGATGGCGACGACTGCGGAGCCCTTCATCATCAGCACAAGTTCGTTGCCATAGGGCCGGAGCGCTACGATCAGTGCCTGCGGCAGGATGATCTTTGCGAAGGCAACCTGCTTGGAAAGGCCGAGTGCCGCGGCGCCCTCACGCTGACCGCGGGGAACGCTTTCGATCGCGCCGCGCAGGATTTCCGCCTGATAGGCGGCGGTGTTGAGCACGAAGGACAGGAGGCCGCAATACCAGGCATCCCTGAAGAACCACCAGAGGCCGGCGCTTTCCAACTGCGGCTTGAAGCTGCCGAGGCCGTAATAGATCAGGAAAAGCTGAGCAAGCAGCGGCGTGCTGCGGAACACATAGACATAGGCGTAGGCGATGCCGTTGAGCACGCGGTTTTTCGACATGCGTGCGAACGCGATCGGCACCGACAGCAGCGCCCCGAAGACGACGGCAAGACCGACGAGAGAGATCGTCGTCCAAAGGCCGTTTAGGTAGCGGGGGCCATAACGCAGGAATTTGTCCTGATCCCAGCCGTTGACAACCATGGCAACGAGCCCGGCGGCGAGCATTGCCCAGAGGATGAGGATGCCGATCGCGGCGATCCTGGCGCCGGTGATGGGACGAGCGGGCGCAAGCGGGGCCGGTTGCGGCGGGATGAGTTCCCTCACATAGCTCATCGGGCCGTCTCCGCCCGCTTTGCCCAGCGCTCGACGAAGCCGAGTCCGAAGGACGAGATCATCGCAAGGATCAGGTAAAGAAGACAGGCGATGAAATAGAAGAAGAAGGCTTCCTTGCTGACTCTCGCGGCGATGCCCGTCTGCCGCACGATGTCGGCAAGCCCGATGACCGAGACATAAGAGGTATCCTTCAGGAGGATCAGCCAGAGATTGGTGAGGCCGGGCAGGGCGATTCGGATGAGCTGCGGCAGGACGATCAGCCGCATGGTGCGTCCGCGATGCAGGCCGAGCGCATCGCCGGCCTCATATTGCCCGCGCGGGATTGCCCGGAAGGCCGAAAGCAACACTTCGGAGGAATAGGAGGAAAAGACCACCGCAAGCGCCACCATGCCGGCGAGGAAGGCGTTGATTTCGACGCGCCCCTCGTAGCCGAGCCAGGCGAGCACGGACTGGATCAGGATCTGCAGCCCGTAATAGACGATGAAGAGCGTCAGGAGTTCCGGCAGGCCGCGGAAGATCGTCGTGTAGATGCCGGTGGCGAGCCTCAGCAGCTTGTCCTCCGATTGCGCGGCGAGCGCGATCAGGAAGCCGAGAAAAAGCCCGACGGGTACCGTGGCGAGCGCCAGCGAAATGGTGACTTTGACGCCGAAGGCGATTTCGTCGCCCCAGCCCGCTTCGCCGCAGGCGACGAGGGTGCCGGAGCCGAACAGCGAGAAGATGCCGACAGGACCGCAAAGCGGATCGAGCGCGCCGAAGAGGGCGGAAAAGAATCCGCTCATAAAATCGTTTTCCCCTGCGGCTTCTGTCGTGCCGCTTGTTGTCTGAGCACCGGAGATGCTTCTGTTTCATTAAAAAGAAAAACGGCGGAAGGGCAAGCCTTCCGCCGGGTTCTGACGGACGATCCGGCGATTAGTTGCCGCCGTAGACGTCGAAGTCGAAATATTTGTCCTGGATCTGCTTGTATTTGCCGTTGGCGCGGATTGCAGCGATAGCGGCGGTGAACTTGTCGGCCAGTGCCTGTTCGCCCTTGCGCACGGCGACGCCGGCGCCTTCGCCGTTGATTTCCACGTCGACCGGAAGCGGCGCGAGAATCTTGCAGCACTTGCCGGCATCCGACTTCAGCCATTCCGAAAGCACGACGATATCGTCCACCACGCCATCGATGCGGCCGTTGGAAATGTCGAGCTTGTATTCGTCGGCGGTCGGATAAAGCTTCAGCTCGGAATCCGGCATGTGCTTTTCGGCATAGTTGGAGTGGGTCGTCGAGCCCTGGGCGCCGAGCGTCTTGCCCTTCAGCGACGCCGCCGAGGCGTCCTTGATCGGCGAATCCTTCGGCACGGCGATGGCCGGAGGCGTATTGTAATACTTCTTCGAGAAGGTGACCTGTTCCTTGCGTTCCGGCGTGATCGACATGGAGGCGACGATCGCGTCGAACTTCTTCGACTGCAGCGCCGGAATGATGCCGTCCCAGTCATTGGTGACGAAGGTGCAGGTGACTTTCATCTCCTCGCACAACGCCTTGGCGATATCGATATCGAAGCCGGTGAGCTGGCCGTTGGCTTCGAGGTTGTTGAAGGGCGGATAGGCGCCTTCCGTGCCGATCACGAGCTTTTCCTGGGCCATGGCCGAGCCGGCAAAAAGCGACAGCGCGGCGATCGAGGCGGCGGCGAAGAATCGGGTGGAGATATTCATGTGATCCTCTCTGTTGGCGGCCCGACGGCGTGTTCATCTTTTCTCGCCGCCAGGAAGCAGGGTGCAAGCCCTGTCTCAGCTTTTTAGATACCGGCTCGCGGGAAATTGCAACGGCATATTGCGTGCCTGCCAAAGGCCGTTTGCGTGCGAGTCACGGGTGGTCCCCGCGGATGAACGGCATATTCACGCGACGTTCAGGCAGGCGGCGACACCCTCGGGGAACCATTTCGGCTGGAGAACATTCAGTCGCCGCGTAAGTCCGCCCAAGCCGGCAATAAAGGACGCGCATGAAAGGGATGATACCCGAGAAGAGGAAATGTCCATGTCACAGAAATTCAGACTGTTCGCCAGTGTTGCGGTGCCGTTCGTGTCGCTGCCGCTGATGATCCAGCCGGTCGCGGCCTTGCCGCTCAAGCCCTCGGCGGACGCGAGCCCGATGTCTGGTGTGATCCAGGTCCAGCAAGAGGATCCGTTGATACTGAAGAAGCGGAAGGCGCAGGACGAAGAAGGCGGCGCGGAACAGCAGAAGCCGCGCCGCGAGCAGAGCGGCGGCGCAGAACAGGGCGGCGGAGAACGCCGACAGGCTCCGCAGGCTACGCAGGAAGAGCCGCCGCGGCGCCAGCGTCAGGCCGAACCGGAAGCTGCGCCCCGCGAAGCTCCGGCTGCCGAGGCGCCAGCCCGGGAACGGCCGCAGCGCCGCCAGCAGGCCGATCGGGACCAGGGCGGCGGCGAACGTCCGCAGCGTCGTCAGCAGCAGGCTGATGAGGATCAGGGTGAGGGTATGCGCCCGCCGCAGCGCCGCCAGCAGCAGCAGGCTGCGCCGGAAACAAAACCTCCGGCCGCGCAGGAGACAGAGCAGCTGCGCCCGCCGGTAGCTCCGGAAGGCAATGACCGCCAGCAGCGCCGCAATGCACAGGACAGGAACACGCCTCCCACGGAGAACCAGGCGGAAACGCCGAAGCCGCCGCGTGCCCAGGATCGTGCTGCGACTCCGCAGACCCAGCCCGAGCGTCCGCCGCGTGGCGATGCGCAGGGCCAGACGCCGGCCCCCGACAGCGGCACCGCGCAGGATGCCCGCCCGCGTCAGCCCGCCGCGGAAAGCCCGGCCATCGGAAACCGTCAGGCCCAGGATCCGCAGCTTACCAGCCCTCCGGCAGGAGGCCAGCAGGCGGCACCTTCCCAACAGCCGACCCAGGATCAGCCAGCTCAATTGAGGGCTCAGCCACAACCGCCGCAAACGCCGGAACAGGTCGACCGCGCCCGCCAGATCGCGCGTGATCCGGCATCGGCCGGCGAAGGCGAGCAGGTCGTCCTGCCGGTCGAAAATGGTGCCGCAGTGCTCGACAGCGCCAAGGAACGGCCCCGGCGGGATGGCCAGCGGCCGCGCAGCCAGCCTGCGCAGCAGACCGACCAGCAGCAGCTTGCCCCTCCGACATCCGATGCCGAGGCGCAGACCCGCTCAACCTTCACCCCTGAGCAGGAGGAGCAGGTCCGCGCGATAATCGAAGAACGCGGCGAACGGCTCGAGGGTCGTCCCGAATTCGAGCGGCCGCAGGGATGGCGGTTCGGCGAAGAGGTCTCGCGCAGCAGGGATCGCGAACGGGATCGCGACGGTGCCCGCGTGATCATCTCGATCGACGACCAGAACTATGTCCGCCACGACGACAGCCGCCGTTTCTATGACCGGGACGGACGCCAGCCGGAATACGAACGGCTTCGTGACGGTCAGGTGCGTGAGGTCATCATACGCGATGACGGAACCCGGATCGTCACCATCCGCAACCGCTACGGCGAGATCGTCCGACGGACCCGCGTTGTCCGGGGCGGCGACGAATACGTGCTGTACTACGCGCCGGAACTGGTGGAAGCGCGCCGTGGTCCCGACTATGTCTGGCGTGACCCGGGCGAGGATCTGCCGCCGATGCGGTTGACGGTGCCGATCGACAACTACATCATCGACACGTCGAGCGAACCGGACCGCGACTACTACGAGTTCCTGGAGCAGCCGCCGGTCGAACGTGTGGAACGCGTCTATACGCTGGACGAGGTCCGCTATTCCGCCCGCATTCGTGACAAGGTGCCGCGTATTGATCTCGATACCATCACCTTCGCCACGGGCAGCGCCGAAATCCCGATGAACCAGGCCAGCTCGCTTCGCAAGGTTGCCGAGGCGATCAACAAGGTACTCGAGAAGGATCCGTCCGAAACCTTCCTGATCGAAGGCCATACGGATGCGGTCGGCGGCGACCAGGATAACCTCATCCTGTCCGACGAACGTGCTGAAAGCGTTGCCCGTGTGCTGACCGATGCCTTCGGTATCCCCCCGGAAAACCTGACGACGCAAGGCTACGGGGAACAGTATCTGAAGGTGAACACGGATGGACCGAACCAGGAAAATCGCCGGGTCACCGTCCGCCGCATCACCCCTCTGGTGAAGCCGGTCGCCTCGAACCGGTAACCGATGATCGGAAACGAATGGAGCCGCCGGAGCGATTCGGCGGCTTTTTCATTTGGCGGCAAGTCCGGTTATGCGCAGAATGAAATCGGCGATGGCTGCCGTATCGCCGAGATCGAAGACTGGCAGCGTCGTGTCGGCCACCGGGTGGTCGGCGGCAATTGCGACGATGTGCGGATCGGCGGGAGAAAGCGGTTCCCGGCTTTTCGCCTCGAGACGCCGCAATTCGATTTTCGGCACGGGCTCACGCTTGTAACCCTCGATCAGCACGAGGTCGCAAGGCGCAAGACGACCCAGTATCTCCTCAAGGCTCGGCTCGCTCTCCTCGCGGAGTTCGTGCATGATCGCAAAGCGCTTGCCGGAGACGATCGCCACTTCGAGCGCGCCCGCCTCCCGATGACGGAAGGAATCGGCGCCCGGCTTGTCTATGTCGAAGTCGTGATGGGCATGCTTGATCGTTGAAATCCTGTAGCCGCGAGCGGTCAGTTCGCGAACCAGCCGCTCGGTCAGGCCCGTCTTGCCGGAATTCTTCCAGCCGGAAATACCGAAGACGCGGTGAGGGGTCATGCGAGCATTTCCGCAAAGCGTTGGGCCTCTTCGAGATCCTGCGGCGTGTTGATGTTGAAAAACGGGTCGAGCGGGCCGAAGTCCGTCTCGACCATCGGAAAATCGACCGTCACCAGCCGATGACGCTGGAGGAAAGCCTTGATCCGGCGGTTCTCCGGGTTCGAAAGCCAGTCTTCCAGATCGTCGGCGATGGCCAGCGGCCAGAGCGCGAATACCGGATGATCGCGCCCGCCGGAAGCCGTGATGACGATCGTCATCGCATCATCGGCTCCCGCCTGAAGGCGGGCGGCGAGGTCAGCCGGAAAGAAGGGGCTATCGGAGGGCACCGTCAGGAGATGCGTCGCGGGCAAACCGTGGTCGACGACATCGCGGAGTCCGGAGAGGACGCCGGCAAGCGGGCCGGCCTGGCTGCCCGTCAGGTCAGGCACGAGGCGCAGACCAAGCGGGTTGGGAAACCCCTTCGGGGCGTTAAAGATAACCTCGCAAACCTGGGACTTGAGGCGCCGGACCGTGTGACCGAGGATGCTGTCGCCTCCGATCTTGAGAAATGCTTTGTCGGTTCCCATGCGGCTCGACTTGCCGCCTGCGAGGATCAGGCCGGGAGGTGCGCCGACGTGGCTCATCAGTCACCACCTCCGCTGACCAGGGCCCCTTCGCGGCGATCGACCTGCCGGACATATTCCGTGGCGGCGACCGCCAAGAGCGTGGAGATCCCCATCACGGCAAGCACCGGCATGGCGCCGTTGGAGTCTTTCAGGACGGCTGCTGCAAGTGTCGACATCGCAGCCCCGCCGCCGACGGTGATCGCGCCGCCGAGGCCGGAGGCGGAGCCGGCCAGCCGCGGACGCACGCTCACCACCCCCGCATTGGAACTCGGCAGCGTCAGGCCGTTGCCGACGCCGGTGAGCGCCAGTGGAGCGAAGAAGGCCGTGGCGGATGCCACGCCGCCCAGCTGCAGCGCCGCGGCAATGCCGATGCCGATCATGCTGACGACGCTGCCGGAGAACATCATGGTCATGGTGCCGAAACGGCGCGTATAGCGGCCGGAGATGAAGTTGCCGACCATGTAGCCGGCAGCGATCAGGAAGAACTGCACGCCGAGCATCGTGGGCGTCAGGTGATAGATCGCAGTGCCGATAAACGGTGCGCCGCCGAGAAAGGCGAAGAAAACGCCGGAGGAAAAGGTCGAAGTCAGCGTGTAACCCCAGAAGCGGCGGGATCGCAGGAGGTCCGGCCAGCTGCGGAACTGCGCGGTAAAGCTCGCGGCAGGCGTCATGTTCGTTTCCCCGAGATCGGCGGAAACCAGCATGAGCGTCAGCAGCCCGAGCCCCAGCATCAATATGAAGTTGGATTCCCAGCCGAACAGGTCGTTGAGCGTGCCACCGACGGTAGGGGCGACCATGGGTATCAGCGACATGCCCATGGTCACGTAGGCGATCATCGACGCGGCGCCTTCCATCGGCACCGTGTCGCGGATGATGGCGCGTGGCAGCACGAAGCCGGCGACGACCGCCGTCTGCAAGAGCCGGCCGATCATGAAGACCGTGACGGTCTGTGCAAAAAGACAGATCAGCGTACCGATCAGCAGGATGACGATGCTGCCGATCATCACTCGCCGACGGCCGAAGATGTCGGAAAGCGGGCCGAGCACCAGCTGCAGCAGCGCCGTTCCGGCGATGTAGCCGGAGACGGCGAACTGCATGACCGCGTAATCGGTGCCGAAATACGCTGCCATGGCGGAAAGCGAAGGAAGAATGATGTTGAGCGACAGGGCGCCGAGCCCCGCGCAGACGACCAGCGTCGTGATGTGCGGCGGGGTCCGTCTGTCCAGAAACCGGGTTTCCTGCACGTCGTCTCCTCTTCGAGCGGTCCGTTCCCGTCAGGGCGGCGGCGCGGCGGTTGCTTTTTCGGCCACAGAAACCTGCCGCTTTCGTTCGCGATAGAATGTATAGAGGCCGGAGCCGATGACGACGACCGCTCCGGTGAGCATGTAAATATTGGGCCGCTCTCCGAAAAAGAAGATCCCGATGGCAAGCGCCCAGAGCAGGCCGGTGTAGCGGAAGGGGGCGACGAATGAAATCTCGCCGCTGCGCATGGATTTGATGACCGTCTGGTAACCGGCAAAGACGAGAACCGAGGCAAGAGCCAGATAGGTGAATGCGCCGGCGCTGACCGGTTGCCACCCGCCCATGGGCACGATCAGCAGAGCCCCGATGACGGTATTGGCGAAAGAGGTGAAGAGCGTCACGCTGATGGTCGGTATGTCGGCTTTGAGCCGCCTCGTCGTCAGATCGCGACTGGCGGTGAAGAAGACGGCTGCGACGGCAAGCAGCGCCGCCGGCGTAAAACCTTCAGGACCCGGTCGGATGATGATGAGGACGCCGACAAAACCGACGGCAATCGCCGTCCAGCGCCTCCAGCCCACGGGCTCGCCGAGGAAAAGCGCCGCACCTAACGTTACGGCAAGCGGCAGCGACTGCATGATCGATGATGCGGCCGCAAATTCGATATGGGCGAGTGCCGAGAGGAAGGTGAGGGTGGCGCCCAGTTCGAAGAGCGTGCGCAGCAGCACGAGCGGGTGCGCGATGGCTTTGAATGACATCGTTACGCCGAGATAACGGGCAATTCCGTAGACGAGCAGCGTCGTCATGACCCCGCGCACGGTCATGATCTGGGGTATGCTGAGTTCCGAGGTAACGGCTTTGACCAGGGCGTCGTTGAAGGTGAAAGCGGCCATTGCGAGCGACATGAAGAGCGCGCCTCGCGAATTTTCCGACGATGCCATTGCCGATTCCTTCCGTAACCACGGTGTCTTAAAGCAATGGCTTACCCCTCGCCAGCCCGATCGCGTCCCGGGCGGTACTGTTTTGGCCGGTGCAGGAAAGCTTGCCCCGATAGGTGGGCGGATGTGGCAAAAGAGAGATATCGGGTTGTGAGTTAACCCTTGTTCAACTGAAAAGTCCGACTGTAGCGGCAATCATTCCCGCATGAGGCTGGAATCGTGCCGTTGCCGTTTCGCGAATGCCATGAACCGCGAACCCGGTACCTGATTGCAGTTGGGGAACACATGTCTTTCATCGATCGCCTTCTTCAGAGCCGCAGGATCGTCACCAAGGTTCTTCTGTTCGTCATACCGCTGATTCTGTTGATCGCCGGCGTCGGGCTTGCCGGTTATTACACAGCCAACATGCTCAACGGCCATATGACGGTCACGCGGGCGACGATCGAAAACATCGGCGATTTTGAGCATCTGCAGGCATCCCTGCAGGCCTTTACCGAGGCCCCGGACGAGGCGTCGCTGACAGCCTTGCGTGGAGGCATCGACCGGCAGAGCAAGGGCGTCGCCAATCTCGAGGCGCTCCTGGCGAACGAAGGCGACCGAAGCCGCGTCGCCGTGGTGGCCGCACTTGCCGGCAAGCTTTCCGCCAACACCGACACGCTCTGGGCCGTGGAGCAGAAGCGCAAGCAGAACGTGGCCGCCATCAACGAGATCCTGAATGGCGTGCGCGGCGCCGCAACGGGCGTCGACAAACAGGTCGAGGTGATCCAGAAACAGTTCGACGGCAAGGAGCGCTTCGCCAAGAAGCTGCTTTTCGAGGCTTTCGCCTACCGGTCGATCGCCCGCCGGCTGGAAAACCTGCGCACCGCCGTCAGGGCGGCCGACAGCGATGAGGGCACGGTCAAGGCCGGCTCTCTCTATGGCGAGACCTTGAAGAACGAGTTCGCCAAGATCGAGAGCATGTTGTCGTCCAACGGGCGCACGGCGATGCAGCCTATCCAGCAGGCGACCGACAGCTTCCTCGCAATCGTCAACGGAAGCCAGACCGCAACGGAAAAGGCTCAAGCCATGCGGGTCGCCGCAAGCGCCTTCATGAAGCCGCAGGGCGACCTCAACGCGGATGTCACCAAGAAATCCGGCGACGCATCCGAGCGATTTGTCGAGCTTGAAGGCGAGATCGCCGCTCTAAAGAGCGTTCTCGAACAGATCGATCTGTCGCTCCAGCTGGCCAACGCCTTGCAGCTTCACACGGAGCGTTTCGTCACAAATCCCGGCAAGGAATCCCGCGCTCTCATCGCGTCCGATATCGAAGGCCTGCGCTCGACCAGCGCCAAGGTTTCCGATCTCAATCCGCGCAACGCGGCCACGCGGGATTTCGGCGCCACACTCGACAAGCTGCTGGGAACGCTGGGGCAGCGCGCCGACGAGATGCTTGCGATCACGCAGGAATGGGCCGGCGCACGAGCCGCCGCGACCGAAACGCTGACCGCGGGCATGGCGGGCCTGAAGAATTTCGTCGCCCAGGCCCAGGAAGTCGGCAAGGAAGATAGCGAACGCTCCGCCCAGCTTTCCGTCATCGCCATGGTGGTCGGCACGGTGCTGGCGATTGCGGGCGGGCTGATGCTGGTCGAAACCCTGCGCGGGCCGCTGCGGCGCGTCACCGACATCATGAAGCGGCTTGCCGACGGGGACCTCGAAGTGAAGATCGAGGGACGGGAGCGGGGCGACGAGATCGGCGACATGGTCCGCTCGGTCACCGTCTTCCGCGATGCCGCGCTCGAAAACGTCCGGCTGGAACAGGAAGCGGCAGCGGCCCGTGATCTCTCGACGGCGGAGGCCGAACGCCGTGCGGCAGACCGGGCCCGGATCGCTGCCGAGCAGCGGCAGGCCCTGAGTGCGCTTTCGGAGGCCCTGGGCCAGCTCGCCGAGGGCGATCTGGAGCGCAGCATGGAAGAGAACCTGCCCGAAGATTTCGTGGAGATGGCACGGACCTACAATCAGGCCGTCGAGGCGCTCCGCGCGACGCTTGCCGATGTCCGTTCCACCGCCGAAGATATCAACGGCGGCACGGGCAATCTTGCGGCCTCGGCGGATGATCTTGCCCGCCGCACCGAACAGCAGGCTGCGGCGTTGGAACAGAGTTCGCGTGCGCTGCGCCAGCTGAGCGACATCGTCCGGACAACCGCTGAAAGCGCCCGCCAGACCTCCGTTTCCGTCAACGAGACAGAGGAGTTCGCGGTGCGCTCCGGCGAGGTCGTGGCCCGCGCAGTCGACGCCATGGGCGAGATCAGCCGCTCGTCTGAAAAGATCGCCACGATCATCGGCGTGATCGACGAAATCGCCTTCCAGACCAATCTTCTGGCACTCAATGCAGGCGTCGAGGCCGCGCGGGCAGGCGAGGCGGGCCGAGGCTTTGCCGTTGTTGCTCAGGAGGTGCGTGAACTGGCCCAGCGCTGCGCGGGAGCGGCTCGCGAGATCAAGGGCCTGATCTCGGCAAGTTCAACCCAGGTGCAAAGCGGCGTGCATCTGGTCGAAGAAACCGGCACGGCACTCACGGAGATCATCGGCCACATTACCGATGTCCGCAAACTCGTGGCCCAGATCTCTGCAGCCACCGGCGAACAGTCGACCGGCATCAGCGAAGTCACCAGCGCCGTGCACGAAGTGGAACTGATCACCCAGCAAAACGCCGCCATGGTCGAGGAGAACAATGCCGAAATCCATGGCCTGCGCCAGCGCGTCGAGACGCTGTCGGAGAAGATCGAGCGCTTCAGGACCGGAGATGCAGGCCCGAAGTTTTATGCTGGCAACCATCACCACCGGGCAGACAATCGCCGCCGCGGTGCTGCCTGAACGCCTTTCGGTCGCTTAACCAAAAAAAGCCGGGGTCTCGAAGCCCCGGCTTTTTGCTGTCCTATAACGGGCAGAGAACGCGAGCTCAGCCCCCGGTAACGCTCATATGGCGGGCGACGGCGGGCCGGTTGTGCTGGCGGTCGATAATGAAGTCGTGGCCCTTGGGTTTGCGGGTGATGGCTTCGTCGATCGCCGCGGACAGATAGTCGTCGCTGTCGGAGGCGCGCAGCGCCGTGCGCAGGTCCGCCGCATCGTTCTGGCCGAGGCACATGTAGAGCGTGCCGGTGCAGGTCAGCCGCACGCGATTGCAGCTCTCGCAGAAATTATGCGTCATCGGCGTGATGAAGCCGAGCCGCCCACCGGTCTCCCTGACCTCGACATATCGTGCAGGCCCGCCCGTCTTGTAGGGAATCTCGGTCAGCGTGAACTGTTCTTCGAGATCGGCGCGCAGCTTCGACAGCGGCAGATACCGGTCGGTCCGGTCTTCGTCGATCTCGCCCATCGGCATGGTTTCGATGACTGTCAGGTCCATGCCGCGGCCGTGGGCGAAGCGCAGCATGTCGGCGATTTCAAACTCGTTGAAATCCTTGAGCGCAACCGCGTTGAGTTTGATCTTCAGGCCGGCCTTCTGGGCAGCTTCGATGCCCTCCATCACCTTGCTGAACTCGCCCCAGCGGGTCACCGCCTTGAATTTGACGGGATCGAGCGTGTCGAGAGAAACATTGATGCGCCGAACGCCGCAGTCGTACAATTCGTCCGCATGTCGGGCGAGCTGGGAGCCGTTGGTGGTGATCGTCAGCTCGTCGAGTTTGCCCGCATGGACTTGTGCGCCGAGCTCACGGACGAGGAACATGATGTTCTTGCGCACCAGCGGCTCGCCGCCCGTCAGCCTGATCTTGCGCACGCCCTTGGCGATGAAGGCGGAACAGAGCCTGTTCAGCTCCTCGAGCGTCAGGAGGTCCTTCTTCGGCAGGAAGGTCATGTGCTCCGCCATGCAATAGGTGCAGCGGAAGTCGCAGCGATCTGTGACAGAGACGCGCAGATAGGTGACCGCGCGCCCGAACGGATCGATCATCGGTGCCTTGTCGGCGACAACTGGCGCTGCGCCTCCGATCGGACCTGTGAAGCTGTTCACGCGATATCTCCCTTATCCCGGAAAGTGGGGACATCATGACATTTCGTCAAGTGTATGACACCAGGGCCGTCAAGAACAGATGGGCGGCGGAAAATCGCTTGCGGCCATCCGGCGAAGCTCATAATCCTCGGCGATCGTGACGATGCGGAGGTTTCACCATGAGCGATATTTGGCCGACCGAACTGAGGGTCTCCAAGGACCGCCGCACGCTCAATGTTACGTTCAGCGACGGTGCGGCCTTTGCGCTGGCTGCCGAAACCATGCGGGTTCTCTCGCCCTCCGCCGAGGTGCAGGGCCATGGTCCCGGCCAGAAGGTGACGGTGCCGGGCAAGCGGTATGTCGAAATAAGGTCGATCACGCCGACCGGCAACTATGCGGTACGAATCGGCTTCGACGACGGCCACGACAGCGGCATCTTCACCTGGACCTACCTGCGCGAGCTCGGGGAACGCGGCGCAGAACTCTTTGCCGACTACGAGCGGGAGCTTGCCGAAAAGGGCCTGAGCCGTGACCCGGGACATCGCTCGCGCTGAACTCGGCTCAGGCTGATTCGGTCTCGTCGACGACTTCTGCGTGCAAGGCGAGGATGATCTTTTCCATCGATTCGGCCATTGCGTGGCATTGTTCGATCGGCGTCGAGGATAGGGTGCGTTCGATCAGGCTCGTTTGAATGGCCATGGCTTCCTCTGCGACCGCACGGCCCTCCTCCGTGAGGAAAAGCCGCAGAACGCGCTTGTCCCTGGTATCGCCGCGCCGCTCGATCAGCCCGCGCTTTTCCATCTGCGGCAGCGTCATGCTCATGTTCGAACGACCGACAAGCAGCTTGCGAGCCAGTTCCTGCTGCGAAATCCCCTCGAAACGATAGAGATTGACCAGAATGTCGAGATGCGGCGGCTTGATGTCGAGGTCCGCGAGTTCGCGAGTCAGCACGGTCTGCATCAGCTGGCAGGCACGCGCCACGGCGATCCAGCTTCGAAAACGCGGATGATCCCAGAGCAGGGCTTGATTTTTGTTCATTGTTGTACTTTATTGTTCAATGTTGAACATTTTTGGATTTTCCCACTATGCCATCCTTTGCACTTCAGGTCATCCGTTTCGCCTTCGCAGCTGGAGGAAGTGTCTTTCCTCACCCCGCTGCCAAACTCGCATTTGGGTTGTTCTGCCGAACGCCGTCGCGACGCCCGAAGGGGGAAAAGGCCCGGGCCGCGCATGCGGAGGGGCGGCAACGGTTGGCGGCAGCGCAGACTGCGCCATTTGCGGTGGGGAAATCCAGAGTCATGGCTTATCGCTTCGGCGGTGCCGGGAGACCGGCCGCACGTCGGTACCTCGTCGTGCACGGCTGGGGTTCCAGTGCGGCCTATATCTCGGCCCTGCCGGCAGGGCTCGCCGAAACGGGTGCCGAAGTCGTGGTGCTGGACTTTCCCGGCCATGGATTGTCGGATGGCCGCAGTCTCAACATGCGTCAGGCTGTCGATGCGATCGTTGAGGCGGAGCGGCGCTTCGGTCGTTTCGATGCTGCAATCGGCCACTCGTTCGGGGGTGCGGCATTGATGCTGGCCGCAGGCGGAGTGATGAAGGAGGCGGGATCGATTTCCCCGGAAAAGCTCGCCGTCATCGGCTCGCCGAGCCATATCCACTGGCTGTTCGAGGAGTTCTCGCAGATGGTCGGGCTGCCGCCGCGCGTCAAGGCGCTGCTGGTCAGTCACGCCGAGCAGGTGGCAGGCACCTCCCTCGATGATTTCGACACGGTGGCAAGTGCGCGAAAGCTCGCAAAGCCGCTTCTGGTCGTTCATGCCGAAGAGGACAAGGAAGTCGCGGCCGATCATGCCCGTCGTTTCGAAGGCGTTGCGACGGCGCGGCTTCACTGGGCAAACGGACTGGGACACCGCCGGATCGTCAGCGACCCTGCGGTCATCGAGACGATCAAGTCCTTCCTCGCCGAAGATCATCGACCGGCGCAGGCCAGCTCCGGCAAGGACGCAGCCGCTTGATCGGATAAATCTGTCATCCTACTGTCGCCCTCGTCGGTTAAGAGCCGGCGCTGCATCGGGGACGGGACATGAGCATCATCACATCGGTCGAAGAACTGAAGGCCATCTACGAGGGCGTCTCGGAGGCTTCCATCGCCAAGGTCACGAAGGTTCTGACGTCGGAATACAGGCGGATGATCGAAACGTCGCCCTTCATGGCGCTTGCCACTGTCGGTCCGGAAGGTCTCGATTGTTCGCCGCGCGGCGACCTTGGGGGAGTGGTGCGGATAAGCGACGATGCGACGCTGTTATTGCCCGACTGGCGCGGCAACAATCGTATCGATTCGCTCCTCAACATCGTGCGCGATCCGCGCGTGGCGCTGATGTTCCTGGTGCCCGGGTCGAACACCGCCATGCGCATCAACGGCCGTGCGGTCATTTCCGCTGAGCCGGAATTGCTCAAGAGTTTCGAAATGGATGGCAGGCATCCCCGCAGCGTCACGGTGATCACCATACATGAGGTCTATTTCCAGTGCGCCCGGGCGCTGATGCGGGCGGAATTGTGGAATCCGGAACGGTTTGTGGATCCAAAGAGCCTTCCGACGCCCGGGAACCTCCTGAAGGCTGCAAAGGCGGATTTCGACCAGGAAACCTACGATCGCGAATGGTCGGCACGCGCCGCCAGGACAATGTGGTAGGAAGCCCAATTCAGGCCCGAGGCCCGGCCTATTTCTTGTAGATCAGCCAATTCTTGCCGGTGTAGTCCTTGTTCATGCCGTCTTCGAAGAAAACGGTGCGGTTACGCCCGCCGTTCTTGGCATGATAAAGGGCCGTATCCGAATTGGCGTAGAGCTCGCCCGGGTCATTTGCCTGCGAGGCCATGGCAAAACCGACGGAGATCGTGACGGGTCCGTAATCCACTCCGGAGCGCGAATTGCGGAAGGTGCGGGTTTCCAGGGCCCGCCGAACCCGCTCGCAGATGATCATCACCTCTTCCGCCGTATTCCCTTCGACGATCATGGCGAATTCCTCGCCGCCGGAACGGGCGACGAAGATGTCCTTGCGGACATTCGACCGGATGACGGAGGCGACGGTGGCAAGGATCTTGTCGCCCACCGGATGGCCGTAGCTGTCGTTGATCTTCTTGAAGTTGTCGATGTCGGCAAGCACCAGCGCCGTGACGGGGAGCACCGCGGAATTGTCGTAGGCCGACGCCAGGCGTTCGTCAAAGGCGCGGCGATTGGCGATGCGCGTCAGCGAATCCGTATTGGCGATGCGCTTGTATTCGTCGAGCTCCCGACGGACTTGCTCCATTTCCTGCGACCGTTGGGCGACGCCGCCGGCCGTCTTTTCTCCATGGGCGAGGGTCGTCCCGGTCGCTTCAGTGAGCAATGCAATCGCGCTCGTCAGGATTTCGGACGAAAGATTGTTTTTCGAGTTGATCCGCTGGGCGGTTTCGCCGAGCAGCTTGCTGTAGCTCTCCAGCGAATGCTGCTCCTGGCGCAGCAGACGCAACAACGATTCCAGCTCCCCGAGGATCCTGTCATGAGCGTTTTCAACAACCGTGGTCTGGTCGGTTCCCAGATAACGCCGGGAGAGTTCATCCAGCTCTTCCTGGCTCGCGCGGCTTCCCAGCGCCGCCAGTTGCAAGGTCAGTTCGGGATTCGAGCCGATATAGGCTTCATAGAAGAGCTGGTAGTTACGCGGAATCGGCGCCGCACCCATGGAGCGCACCGCATAGATGATCTGGCTGACCAAATCGTTAGATTGCGCCTTCGGCGCCGTTGCCGTCGTCATCGACGATCCCCATACCCGCCCGGATTCGATAGATGAATAAGTATGCGAAAAATATTGGAAAAGAATTAAGGGGTCGTTTCGAAAGATTTATTCTCAAATACGGGCTCTGACCTTAAAAGCGTTGATTTTCTTCAAGGATAGCGCCGGTTTACTCCATTACGCCCCTTTTCGAATTCTTTTTGAGAAATATGAATCATGGTCAGATATTAATATTTTCGGCCCATTTAAAATATGACCCCGCCGTGTTCAGGGGCGGGGCCTTTGCCGGATCGTGAGAAAACAGGGGTTATTTCGGTCCGATCATGTTCTCCGGCCGGACATACTGGTCGAATTCTTCGTTGGTCAGGTATCCGCCGCCAACTGCTTCTTCGCGAAGAGTTGTACCGTTCTTGTGAGCGGTCTTGGCAATCTTGGCGCAGATATCATAGCCGAGCTTGGTATTGAGCGCGGTGACCAGCATCAACGAATTTTCGACGCCGCGCTTGATATTGTCCTCGCGGGCCTCGATGCCGACGACGCAGTTGTCAGTGAAGGAAACGGCAGCATCTCCGAGAAGCTGGACCGATTGCAGGAAATTGTAGGCCATCATCGGATTAAAGACGTTCAGCTCGAAATGGCCCTGGCTGCCGGCAAAGGTGATTGCCGCGTGATTGCCGAAGATATGGGCGCAAACCTGGGTCAATGCCTCGGATTGCGTGGGATTGACCTTGCCAGGCATGATCGACGAACCCGGTTCGTTTTCCGGAAGCGCAAGCTCGCCGAGGCCGGCCCGAGGGCCGGAGCCGAGGAAACGGATGTCGTTGGCGATCTTGAACAGCGCCGCCGCGGCGGCATTCACCGCGCCGTGGGCAAAAACCATAGCGTCATGCGCTGCGAGCGCCTCGAACTTGTTCGGCGCGGTCACGAAGGGCAGGCCGGTGATCTTGGCGATCTCGTCGGCGACCTTTTCGGCAAAGCCGACCGGAGCGTTGAGGCCAGTGCCGACAGCCGTTCCGCCCTGCGCCAGTTCGTAAAGGCCCGGAAGAGAAACCTCGATGCGCTTGATGGCCGACGCCACCTGCGCCGCATAGCCGGAGAATTCCTGTCCAAGGGTCAGCGGCGTGGCGTCCTGAGTATGCGTGCGGCCGATCTTGATGATATGCGCAAAGGCCTTCGCCTTCGCATCCAGCGCGGCATGCAGATGCTTCAGGGAAGGGATCAGGTGGCGGACGATCTGCTCGGCGCAGGCAATATGCATGGCCGTCGGATAGGTGTCGTTCGACGACTGGCTCATATTGACGTGATCGTTGGGGTGCACGGGCTTCTTCGAGCCCATGACGCCGCCGAGCATTTCGATCGCCCGGTTTGAGATCACCTCGTTAGCGTTCATGTTCGACTGCGTGCCGGAGCCGGTCTGCCAGACGACGAGCGGGAAATGCTCGTTGAGCTTTCCGTCGATGACTTCCTGCGCGGCTTCGACGATTACCTGGCCGATCGCGGCATCGAGCCCGCCGAGTTGCATGTTGGCGCGAGCTGCCGCCTGCTTGACGATTCCGAGCGCGCGCACGACGGCAAGCGGCTGCTTTTCCCAGCCGATCTTGAAATTGCCCAGCGAGCGTTGCGCCTGAGCGCCCCAATAACGGTCGCTTGCCACTTCGATCGGGCCAAACGTGTCGGTTTCGGTGCGTGTCGCTGCCATCTTCGCTGCCTCTGTTATTCGTGGTCCATGCCGGCTCCGGCTGATCAACAACGCGTTATCGCGCGCATAGGCCGGACGGCCGGCATTACTATACGATTGCGGCGGGTCCGCAAGCGGGCGGACCGGGCTTTTTGCTAGACTTTCGGCGTGCCTTTTATGACACGGGAGACGGAATTGTGAGACCGATATAGTCTGTAACGCGCTGGGAAACGGAAAGACGTCAGTAAAAAATTAACCAATAGTTTCCTAACCTTCTGCGGGTGCGCCGGCACTTTGTCCGGCGCCGGGGATCCGGCCGGACCGGCGGGGCGTTTCTTTCCATCCCTTACGCGATCGGCTAGATGGCGTGGTATATATTCAAGGCCCGCAAACGCAGGCGCGGGATGCACGTGACGGGGACGACATTGCAGCACAGACATAACAAAATTTCGATCGCACTGGCCCTCACGTCAGGCATTTCGATCTTCGCAGGGATGACCGTTCCCGCTCAGGCCCTGACCCTCATGGACATCCTGCGTGGCGGCCCAGGTGCGAACAGGGCAGGCCAGGCGGACAACGGATTGCCCGGCGTGGGCGGCGGGCGCTCGGCGATGCCGAGCGAGAGATCGCTTGCCGATCCGGAGCCGCTGCCGAAGGTGTCGGGACCCCGCTACTACACCTACAAACCCGATGCCGAACGCCCCGTGAAGACCGCAGGTTTTGCGGCCGCCTCCGCGGCTGACGCTTCGCACCTGCTGATCGAGGCAAAAATCTCCGCGCCAGCGGATATCGCCGCTGCCTTGGAGGCGTTCTATGGCAAGACCGCCCAGCCTATCTGGATATCCGACGGCGACATCAACGAGAAGGCGAAGAGCGTTCTGGCTCTTTTCGAAGGGGCAGCCGACTACGGTTTGGAGCCCGCCGACTATCTTCTGTCTGCACCTGCCCTGACGACGGCAAGCGTTGTCGAGCCGACGGCTTCCGGTTCGCCGGTCGTGGCTTCCGATGCGACACCCGCTTCGCCTGCCGATGGCCATGACCGGGCGTTGATGCAGTTCGAGCTGGCGCTGTCCGAAAAGGTGCTGACCTTTGCCCAGGACATGCTGCGCGGCCGCATCGATCCCAACCGGGTTTCCGGCTATCACGACTTCAAGCGCAAGGACGTCAACCTGGCGCTCGTGCTGCCCTTTGCGGAGAAGGGATCGGACGCCGCTGCTTATCTGGAAGGGCTTGCGCCGCAGAGCGCGCATTTTCAGGCGCTGAAGGCCGAGCTTGCGAAATTGCGTGCAGAAGCGACCGACAACGGGCCGCAGGTCTCGCTGCCCGACAATCTTCTGCTGAAGCCGGGCAAGAGCAGCCCGGATATGGCCGGCATCATCGCCGCAATCCAGCATACGGGCTCGGACGCCCTGAAGACCAAACACGCCGCGACGCTTGCTTCTTATCAGCAGACGCCTGAATACACGCCGGAACTCGTCGAGGTTGTGAAGACCTTCCAGGCGGAGGCGGGGCTGAAGCCGGACGGCGTCATCGGTGCCGCCACCATCCGCAAGATGGTCGGCCATACGTCCAAGGACCGGATCGGCAAGGTTGTCATCGCCATGGAACAGGCGCGCTGGCTGCCGAACGATCTCGGGCAGCGCTATGTCTTCATCAACCAGCCTGCCTTCCAGGTCTATTATCATGACCATGGCGTGGAGCAGTTCTCCATGCGCGTGGTCGTCGGCTCCAGGTCCAACCAGACCTATTTCTTCCAGGACCAGATCGAGACGGTCGAATTCAATCCCTATTGGGGCGTGCCGCAGTCGATCATCATCAACGAAATGCTGCCGCATCTGCGCCAGGATCCGAGCTATCTCGACCGGCTCGGCTACGAGGTCTCGGTCAACGGCCGGGCGGTCTCATCGAGCAACGTCGATTGGTACGGCTCCACCCAGAATGTCTCCGTGCGCCAGCCGCCGTCCGGCGATAATGCGCTCGGCGACCTGAAGATCCTCTTCCCGAACAGCCATGCGATCTACATGCATGACACGCCCTCGAAGAGCTTCTTCCAGCGCGACATGCGGGCGCTCAGCCATGGTTGCGTACGTCTCGCCGAACCGCGCAAGATGGCCGCTGCCGTGATGGGCACCACGATCGAGGATATCAATGCGCGGATCGCCGCCGGCCAGAACGTCGCCGCCAAGGTCCCGGTCAAGATCCCGGTCTACGTCTCCTATTTCACCGCCTGGCCGAACAAGGACGGCAAGGTGGAGTTCTTCGACGACGTCTATGGTCGCGATGATGCGATGCTGAAGGCATTCGCGGCAACCACCAAGGTTCGCGCGGCGCGGATCTGACGCAAGGCCTTTAAAGGACTTGAAGGGGCGGCGGCGAGCCGCCCTTATACATTGAGAGGCCGGAGCGTCTGTTATGATGCTCCGGCCTCGTTTGTCATTGGGGTGATCGCAACACCGCAATGGCTGAGGGCAAAGCGGTTGGGCTTGGCCGCCCTGAACCTTCGT
>NZ_PVBM01000110.1 GCF_002968575.1 Neorhizobium huautlense
CTGCACGGTTATCAATTCCATGGTGGCCGGTGGGCCAGCGGCGAAGAGTAAAGCGATTACGGTTGGCGATAAAATTGTCGGCGTAGGCCAGGCGGGTAAAGGCATGGTCGATGTGATCGGCTGGCGTCTGGATGATGTCGTGGCGCTGATCAAAGGGCCGAAGGGCAGTAAAGTTCGTCTGGAAATTCTGCCTGCGGGTAAAGGTGCGAAAACCAAAATCGTCACCCTGACGCGCGAACGCATTCGTCTGGAAGATCGTGCCGTTAAGATGTCAGTGAAAACCGTCGGCAAAGAGAAAGTGGGTGTGCTCGACATTCCCGGTTTCTATGTTGGCCTGACAGAAGACGTTAAGGTGCAACTGCAGAAGCTGGAAAAACAGAACGTTAGCAGCGTGATTATCGATCTGCGTACTAACGGCGGCGGGGCATTGACGGAAGCGGTATCGCTC
>NZ_PVBM01000111.1 GCF_002968575.1 Neorhizobium huautlense
CCGGCATACTGCGCGGCGCCGCCCATCAAAGCATCGAATTCGCGTTTGAATTTTTGGTATTTTTCGTTATCCATGCCGCGCATGGCATCCAGCTCGCGCTGGCACTGCTGCATGCGTTCGGCCTCACGTTGCCGTTTGTCTTGCTCCGCAATTTCTTCTGCGCTGGGGGGCTTACTTAAGGTAGAAACAGGCCGCTTGGTGGTCTGGCAGCCGGTCAGGGCCAAGGTCAGCAAAAGCGCAGCGGTCAAACAGTGTGCCGTTCGGGTCATTATCGTTATCTCCTTGTAAAGTCCGCCGTCGACGTGCTCTGTGGCTGCGCCGACGGCTCTCCTCATTGGTGCTGTGATGTTCCGGCCATAAAAACCGGCGGTGAATAGGTATAGAAATGCAGACGCGGTGATGAACGGCAGAGCGCAAATCATTCACCACGACAATACATACC
>NZ_PVBM01000112.1 GCF_002968575.1 Neorhizobium huautlense
CCGCTAACGTGTCGGCGGTTTCGCCGGACTGCGACAGGGTGATGATCAGGCTGCCCGGACGCACCGCCGATTTGCGGTAACGGAATTCGGACGCGATCTCGACATCGCACGGCACGCCGGCCAGCGCTTCGAACCAGTAACGCGCCACCATCCCGGAGTGGTAAGAAGTCCCACAGGCGATGATCTGCACGTGCTGCACCTTGGCCAGCAGCTCGTCGGCGTGCGGGCCCAGCTCGCTCAGGTTGATTTGGCCATGACTGAAACGCCCTTCCAGGGTGTTTTTCAGCGCCAGCGGCTGTTCGTAAATCTCTTTTTGCATGTAGTGGCGGTAAGCGCCCTTGTCGCCGGCGTCATACTGCACCTGGGATTCGATCTCAGGGCGCTCGATGGCGTTACCCTGTTTGTCGAAGATGTTGACGGTGCGGCGAGTCACCTCCACC
>NZ_PVBM01000113.1 GCF_002968575.1 Neorhizobium huautlense
GCGCTTCTTCTCACTGGCAAATGCCTACGATGCGGAATACCGCGCACTGTTACAAAAAGTGGCGAAAGAAGAGGGTTTCCCTCTGACGGAGGGCGTGTTCGTCTCGTATCCGGGGCCGAATTTCGAGACTGCGGCGGAAATTCGCATGATGCAAATTATTGGTGGGGATGTTGTTGGTATGTCTGTGGTGCCTGAGGTTATTTCAGCTCGCCATTGCGACCTTAAAGTCGTTGCGGTCTCTGCGATTACCAATATGGCGGAAGGTTTAAGCGATGTGAAATTGTCACATGCGCAAACGCTGGCGGCTGCGGAGCTCTCTAAGCAGAACTTCATCAACCTTATTTGTGGCTTTCTGCGCAAAATTGCCTGAGAAAAACAATAAGAAACGGCCTCGCGGGTGAGGCCAAATGATGCGACAAGGAAACGATTATGAGCAT
>NZ_PVBM01000114.1 GCF_002968575.1 Neorhizobium huautlense
GAATATGACTTGGTAGGGCTAGAGCTGTACTGGTTACCATGTTGTCCGCAAATCCGTGAGCTAGTTTTGCAATAGTGTTAGCAGTTGCAGGTACCACGATAAATAAATCTGCTTTTTTTCCAAGTTCGATATGATTGACCTGATCAGGATAGGGTTCCTTCATGACATCCAAGTGGACAGGATTCTGTGAGAGTACCTGTAGTGTCAAAGGTTGGATAAACTCTGTAGCAGCCTGAGTCATTAAGACAGTGACTTGATGGCCTTGTTTTTTTAGAGAACTGACTAAATCTGCCGACTTATAAGAGGCGATTGAACCCGTTACAGCCAAGAGAATGTTTGCCATAGTTTTCCTTTCTAAGAATGATATGCTTGAATTTTTTCAAGGAGGAGTTCTGCAATTTCTTCTTTAGTCTGGACTGTTTGAAGCTGAT
>NZ_PVBM01000115.1 GCF_002968575.1 Neorhizobium huautlense
CTGAACCTGCGTGTGAAAAACATGCTGCCGTCTCTGTATCGTGAAGATCCTGAATTCTATGAAAACATGCGTATTCAGGAACTGGCTCAGAATATCCACAAACTGATTGTTCACCACAATCTGCCGGATCTGATGTATCGCGCATTTGAAGTGCTGCCGACGATGGTAATGACTCCGTATGCTGCATTCCAGAAAGAGCTGCACGGTATGACCGAAGAAGTTTACCTCGACGAAATGGTCGGTCGTATTAACGCCAATATGATCCTTCCGTATCCGCCGGGAGTTCCTCTGGTAATGCCGGGTGAAATGATCACCGAAGAAAGCCGTCCGGTTCTGGAGTTCCTGCAGATGCTGTGTGAAATCGGCGCTCACTATCCGGGCTTTGAAACCGATATTCACGGTGCATACCGTCAGGCTGATGGCCGCTATAC
>NZ_PVBM01000116.1 GCF_002968575.1 Neorhizobium huautlense
CGGTTTCCCGGTTGGCGGCCTGGGCGGTCGTCTCCCCGATTTCCATGAAGCCGGCGGGCAGGGTCCAGAAGCCGTAGCGCGGCTCAATCGCGCGCTTGCAGAGGAGGACCTGGTCGTTCCAAACGGGCACGGTGCCGACCACGTTGCGCGGATTCACATAGTGAATCGTATTGCAGTGGTCGCAAACGTCGCGCAGTCGGTTGTCGCCGGCAGGAATGCGCGAGACGACTGACTGGCCGCAGTTGGAACAGAATTTCATGGGGAATCGTCGCGGGTGGAATGTCTCAGTGTATCACCGCGGCGATACGGTCCCGCGTGGCTCGGGCGGGGCACACGTATCGACTGAGTTGCACGCAAAACGACGGGTGGAAACGTAGAAAAGCAAAAAGCCCGCTGTGTGCGGGCTTCATGATTTGGCTCAGGTC
>NZ_PVBM01000117.1 GCF_002968575.1 Neorhizobium huautlense
CACGCACGCGGCCCATTGAGGAGGCGATCAGCACCGCGGGCGGCGTTGCATTTGAAGCGCTGGATGCAAAGCTGATGATCGAGCGTCTGCCGGGCGTGTTCTGCGCCGGCGAGATGCTCGATTGGGAAGCGCCGACGGGCGGCTATCTGCTGACGGCGTGTTTTGCGAGCGGCGCCGCTGCCGGGCAGGGCGCGCTCGACTACCTGGCGAGGATGGCGCGCTGAATTCCTGGCTTACTGGCGTGCCTTCAGGCGCCACAGCGACGTGACCTCGGCAACGCGCGCGCGATAGAGCGGGTCGTTTTCATCGGACGCCTTCGGGTGCTTCGGCTTGATGTCCTCCCGACCCACCACCTGCAGGCCGGCCGCATCGATCATCGCCAGCAGGGCATCGCGCGTGCGCAGCCCAAGATGCTCGGC
>NZ_PVBM01000118.1 GCF_002968575.1 Neorhizobium huautlense
CAACCAAACCTCCGCCACCGGCCCGGTGTGGGGGAATACCGCCACCACCACCACGGTGGGTAATGGCGTGGCGGGCACCGGTACTGGCGTTGCACAAACCTACACGGTCTACGCGACCGCCGCGAGCGCAAACTTCACCCCAGATAGCTATGCCGACACGGTAACCGTCAACGTTAACTATTGATTAAACGGAATTTTATGAGAATAAAAACCTTTTTAAGGCAGGCCATTTGGCTTTGCCTGACAGGATTGATCGCCTCACAAAATCTTGCCCTGGCCAGCGGTTTGCAGGTTTCTCCTGTCTCGTTAACCCTTCAGGATAAAAATGCTGACGGCATCTGGCTGAGCAACGAAGGCAGCAATGCGATTAACGCGCAGGTGCGTGTCTTTCACTGGAGCCAGCGCAATTTTCAGGAC
>NZ_PVBM01000119.1 GCF_002968575.1 Neorhizobium huautlense
GGCGGAAGGAGAAAGACACAAAGTTCCGCCAACCGGCGGAAGGACGTCCTTCGCAGGACGATGGATGAGGCAAGTTCGGACCTATGTCTGTGCCGACCGCATCACGCGGTAATCACGCACCGGAGATTGAACCGCCTCATTCTCCTAACTCCATGCTGGGAGGGCAAAACGCCGATCCCGAAGAGAAGCGAGGACCTGCGGAAGATGTCATGTTCCGACGAGGCGGAGACGCTCGTAAGCGCTTGACCTCAACACGCCGAATAGAGAAGACATCGGTAACAGATCGTCCCTAAGACATGGGTGACAATCTCGTGCCGAACGGATTGTCGATGGTTTGCAAAGTTCTCTGCTCCAGGTCGATATATCCCAAATCATAGTGCATGAAGCTGACGAGCCAAATACCGTCGTCGACTTC
>NZ_PVBM01000011.1 GCF_002968575.1 Neorhizobium huautlense
TCGGTCCCAACCAGCATGCGCCAATCAATCAGTGATTTCTTCAGAACGAAAGTCGTCGTCGCCAGCAGCGCCGCCGCCCTCGTCAGTGAGCGGGGTTATAAATCCATGCCCACAAACAAGTCAACAGGCTTGATTTGGAATTTTCCAGAAAAATCATAACCTACTGATTTCTCTGGAAAGTTTCGGGAAAACGCCAAAAAACCCTGTCCCTTTGGAACTGCGACGCCGTTGCAAAGCCCGCGAGACGGCCGCCAGCGGGCGGGCGCCCCAAATTTGCCCCGACATGATCACAATCTCATGGTTACCAGAGAGTAGATGGGGATTCGCAGGCCGATTTCAAGCAATGCACGCCTTTGCAACCTGGCCGATTTGACTCTCCTGTTTGAAACGGGCACATGTTTGGCCCAAGGTTCCAAAGGCAGAATGTCTATTCTGCATGCGGTATTAACGAGTATCAGGGAACTGGCTTAAGACTGGCATGATCACGGCCCGCAGCATGCTCCGCTCACTCGGCAACGAACCGCCGATCCTCGCCGACGGCCGTCGTGCTCCGGATCGCCGGGAGATTTCGCTCCGTTGGCTGTCGGGCACCTTTCTGACCGGCATAACCTCTTCGATCCTGATGGGTGTCGCTTTGTTTGCCGCCCTCGACGGGCGCCGGCAGCTTGCCATCCCCGCGGAGGCTTCCGCCTCGATCCCGACCAATGACTCCGACAGCGCTTCCCGCGGCAAACGCCTTCTTGCCGGCAATATCGTCGCCATGCCGACCGACCGGAAGATCCTGGAGGTCTCCACCGTCGCCCATGAGGGAAGCAAGGAGGTTGTTCGCCGGCGGCCCTTCGCCCATGTGAAGATGACGCTTGCCGCCAATCACGTAGCGCAGGAGGATTATCCGGCTTTCGACCCGCTGACGATCTTCTCTTCCAGCGAGACTCCTCCGCCGGCGGCGGCTCGCGCCGGCACCATTTACGGCTCCAACGTCGAATCCGAAGTCAGCCTACAGACCGTCGCCTTTCCGGTAAAGGGCAGCGCCTATGCCTATGCCCCGACGATGACGCTGGAGGAGGTGGAGGAAAACGTCCGTTCCAACGGTTCCGTCCTCACCGACGGCAATACCCAGCTCTCTGCCCTCTATTACGTCGACCCCCAGCGTTTCTCCTCCAAGGACGACGATGGCGGCCTCGACATAACCGCGGGGCTTTCGGCGCGTATCGTCGAGGAGAACATATCGGTTTCGGCCCCCGAGCCGATCACCTCGCGTACACGCGAATATGCCGATGACATCATTCCCGTCCGCAAGCCCGAAACCGTGACGCAGGCCATGACGGAAGTCGGTTACCCGGAGGGCAAGGCCCGCGAAATATCCGGCTATCTGCAATCCCGGCTCGGTGAAGCCGATCTTGGCCCGGGCGACGTGCTGCGCATCGGCGTGATCCAGCAAGGCGACATGGTTCTGGTCGTCCGCGCCAGCCTTTATCGGAAGGGCAGGCATCAGGTGACCGTGGCGCTTGATGACCATGGTCGGTTTGTGGATGGCGAGGAGCCGCCGATGCTGGATGCGGTCGCCTCTGCCTTCAGCGAGCAGCCGCCGCAGATCGTCACCGGCCGGGAATTGCCGCGCGTCTATGACGGCATCTATCGCGCCGCCCTCTCCTATGGCATGAGCAAGGAGATGACCGGCCTGCTGGTGAAGCTGCTGGCGAGCAATGTCGACCTTCAGGCGCAGTTGAAGCCCACCGACCGGATCGAAGCCTTCTTCTCCGTTACCGACGAGAAAGGCCAGGCTGGCAAGAATTCCGAACTCCTCTTCGTGGACGCCCATTTCGGCGAAACGTCGACACGCTTTTATCGTTTCCAGAATGTCGATGACAATTCGATCGACTATTTCGACGAGAACGGAAAAAGCATACGGCAGTTCCTGCTGCGCAATCCACTCCCCAACGGCCGCATGACCTCCGGCTTCGGCATGCGCGGCCATCCGCTTCTTGGCGGTTATGCCCGTCTCCACACCGGCGTCGACTGGGCGGCCCCCCGAGGAACCCCGATCATCGCTGCCGGCAACGGCGTGGTGGAAAAAGCCGGCTGGGATTCCGGCGGTTACGGCAACCAGACGATTATCCGGCATGCCAACGGCTATGAATCCTCCTACAACCACCAGAGCGCGATCGCGTCCGGCATTCGCGAAGGTGCGAAGGTAACCCAGGGCCAGGTGATCGGTTATGTCGGCTCGACCGGCCAATCCACCGGTTCGCATCTGCACTACGAGCTGATCGTCAACGGCACCAAGGTCGATCCGATGAAGGTCCGTCTTCCCGGCGGCAGCTCGCTGAGCGGCAAGGCGCTCGTCCGTTTCGAAGAGGAACGCAAGCGTATCGACGCCCTCCTCAACACCCAGCCGCCGGACGAAGTCGCCAGCCGGTAATCCTCCCGATCTCGGACATGAAAATGGCGGCCGAAGCCGCCATTTGCTTTTTGTCTGTTCGCTTGGCCTTACGCCGCCTCGCTGACGTCCCGTTTGACGCGGAACAGAAGCCGGTCGGAACCCGAACTGACCGCTACGATCGAAGCATCCGGGATCTGGCCGCCGAGGATCTGCTCGGCAAGCGGGTCCTGCAGATATTTCTGGATCACCCGCTTCAGCGGCCGCGCGCCATAGACCGGATCGTAGCCTTTTTCCGCCAGCCATTCGCGGGCATCCTGGCCGAGATCGATGCCGATCTTGCGCTCGGCAAGCAGGTTCAGGAGCCGCTTCATCTGTATGTCGACAATCGCCCCCATCTCGCTGCGGCGCAGGCGATGGAAGAGGATGATTTCGTCGACGCGGTTGAGGAATTCCGGACGGAACGAAGCCTTGACCACGTCCATCACCTGATCGCGAACACTGTCGACGTCTTCACCCTCACGCAGGCTGGTAAGATATTCCGCGCCGAGGTTGGAGGTCATGATGATGATCGTGTTCTTGAAGTCGACCGTCCGGCCCTGCCCGTCCGTCAGGCGCCCGTCATCGAGCACCTGCAGGAGAACGTTGAAGACGTCGGGATGCGCTTTCTCGATCTCGTCGAACAGCACCACCTGGTAAGGCTTGCGGCGGACCGCTTCCGTCAGCGCGCCGCCTTCTTCGTAGCCGACATAACCGGGAGGCGCACCGATCAGGCGTGCCACGGAGTGCTTTTCCATGTACTCCGACATGTCGATGCGCACCATCGCGGCCTCGTCGTCGAACAGGAAGCGGGCGAGCGACTTCGTCAGCTCCGTCTTACCGACACCGGTCGGACCGAGGAAGATGAACGAGCCGATAGGCCGGTTCGGATCCTGCAGACCGGCACGCGAACGGCGGACTGCGCGCGAAACCGCCTGCACGGCATCCCCTTGGCCGACCACGGATTTCGCCAGTTCGTCTTCCATCCGAAGCAGCTTTTCGCGCTCGCCTTCCAGCATCTTGTCGACCGGAATCCCCGTCCACCGGGAAACGACATGGGCGATCGCATCAGGCGTCACGACTTCCTGCACCATGGCATTGGTCGAATTGTCCTTGGCTTCGGCATCCTCGAGGCGCTTTTCCAGATCGGGGATGACGCCATAGGTCAGTTCGCCGGCGCGCTGGTATTCACCCTTGCGCTGGGCGGTCGCCAGCTCGTTGCGGGCTTCGTCAAGCTGCCGCTTGAGGTCGGCGGCAAGGCCGAGCTTCTGCTTTTCCGCCTGCCAGCGGGCCGTCAGCGCATCCGCCTGTTCCTCAAGCGAAGTTACCTCGCCTTCCAGACGCTGCAGCCGGTCGGCCGAGGCGCAGTCGGTTTCCTTCTTTAGCGCTTCCCGCTCGATCTTGAGCTGCATGATGCGGCGGTCGAGCTCGTCAAGCTCTTCAGGCTTCGAATCCACCTGCATGCGCAGCCGCGAGGCGGCCTCGTCCATCAGGTCGATCGCCTTGTCCGGCAGGAATCGGTCGGTGATATAGCGGTTGGAAAGCGTCGCAGCCGCGACAAGCGCCGAATCCGAAATGCGGACCTTGTGGTGCTGTTCGTACTTTTCCTTCAAGCCGCGCAGGATCGAGATCGTGTCCTCGACGGTCGGCTCATCGACCATGACCGGCTGGAAACGCCGGGCAAGGGCTGCATCCTTTTCCACATGCTTGCGGTATTCGTCGAGCGTGGTCGCCCCGACGCAATGCAGCTCGCCACGGGCAAGCGCCGGCTTCAGGAGGTTGGACGCATCCATCGCGCCTTCGGACTTGCCGGCGCCGACCAGCGTGTGCATCTCGTCGATGAAGAGGATGATCTCGCCGTTTTCCGACTGCACCTCGTTCAGAACGCTCTTCAGCCGTTCCTCGAATTCGCCGCGATATTTCGCTCCGGCAATCAGCGCGCCCATATCGAGCGCCATCAGCTTCTTGTCTTTCAGGCTTTCCGGCACGTCGCCGTTGACGATGCGCAATGCCAGACCCTCGGCGATCGCCGTCTTGCCGACGCCGGGCTCGCCGATAAGGACCGGATTATTCTTGGTGCGGCGGGAAAGGACCTGGATCGTGCGGCGGATTTCGTCGTCGCGGCCGATGACCGGATCGAGCTTGCCGTCGCGGGCTTCCGCCGTCAGGTCGCGCGCATATTTCTTCAGCGCCTCGAAGCCCTGTTCGGCATTGGCGCTGTCAGCCGTGCGGCCCTTGCGGATATCGTTGATGACCTGATTGAGGCCCTGCGCGGTCACCCCGGCCTTTTTCAGCGTCGCGGCGGTGGAAGCCGAACTCTCGATGATAAGCGCGAGAAGCAGGCGTTCGACGGTGACGAAACTGTCGCCGGCCTTCTTGGCGGCGTCCTCGGCCGTCGAAAACACCTTGGCGAGCGGCTGGGAAAGGTAGATTTCACCGCTGCCGCCGGATACCTTCGGCAGTTTGGCAAGGGCTGCGTCGTTGGCGATGCGCGCTTCCTTGGCGCTGCCGCCGGCGCGCTCGATAAGCGAGGATGCCATGCCCTGATCGTCGTCGAGCAGGACTTTCAGCACGTGCTCGGGGGCAAACTGCTGGTGTCCCGAAGCCAGAGCCTGGGTCTGGGCCGACTGCAGGAAACCGCGGACGCGCTCGGAATATTTTTCGATGTTCATTCTCTGACCTCCAGTGATCGACCTGCCCTTTATAAGGCACAAGCCGATGATTGAGATTGAGCTCCCTCAAAGGCGAGCCCTGCCGATCGCTCGGCGTTGCTGGAGATATGGTAAGGGCTTTTGAGGATTTAAAGAACCGGCGGAGGAGGTTTTGATCCTCTTTTCGCGAAAGGCGATGGACAACTGAACTGGTTGAAAGACCGGCTTCGCGCCAAGCGGCCATAAGGCCAAGCGCGCGGATACTTCGATCCTGACCGAAGCTTTGCTTTATCCAAACTGGCAATAAGGGCCAATCACAATTGGAACCCGCGCCATGACATCTTCACCAGCATCTAAAAAGCCGCCCTTTTTCGGCTGGCGCGTCGTCACTGCTACTTTTATCCTCGCAATATTTGGCTGGGGTGTCGGTTTTTATGGCCCCCCGATCTACTTGCAGATGGTGGTTCAGCGGACAGGATGGTCGGTCACGCTCGTATCGACTGCCGTCACGCTGCACTTTCTCGTCGGCGCAGCAGTCGTTGCGAACCTTCCTCGACTTTATCGGCTTTTAAGCGTTCCCGTTGTAACCGTTACTGGAGCCGCTTTTCTCGCCGTCGGTGTTGGCGGCTGGTCTGTGGCCGATCAGCCCTGGCACCTGTTTGCAGCCGCTCTGTTAACCGGAACGGGTTGGGTGGCAATGGGCGCTGCCGCCGTCAACGCCATCATATCTCCCTGGTTTATCCGCAGCCGTCCGGCAGCATTGTCCATGGCTTACAATGGAGCGAGTGTGGGTGGTGTGATTTTCTCGCCCTTGTGGGTCATGCTCATCGCATCGAGCGGATTTTCTCAGGCAGCCTTCATCGTGGGAATTTCTATGGTCGCTACCGTGGCCGCGCTAGCTGTTCTGGTATTTTCCAAATCTCCCGAGACATTGGGTCAATCGCCGGACGGCCTCCAGCCAGGCCAGCTGGTTTCGCGGACGGCTCCTTCGCTCGCAGCGACCTTGCCACGCGGCTTGCTGTGGCGCGACCGCCGCTTCATAACGCTTGCAGTAGGTATGGCTGCCGGGTTGTTCGCGCAGATAGGACTGCTGGCTCATCTTTTTTCCATCATGGTTCCGGTCTTCGGCTCGCAAACAGCAGGCCTCCTGATGGGTGGTGCAACCCTGTCGGCAATCGCCGGGCGCACCAGTATCGGCTGGTTGATGCCGATTTCGGCAGACCGTCGTTTGATCGCTTCCGCAAGTTATGGCGTCCAGATCATCGGCTCCCTGACGCTTTTGGCGGCGGGTGGAGAGACCACCGCGGCTATGATTGTCGGGGTCCTGCTTTTCGGCCTCGGCATTGGGAACGCCACGTCGCTTCCGCCTCTCATCGCACAGGTGGAATTCAACAAAGCCGATGTCTCGCGCGTGGTGCCGCTGATCGTGGCTTTGAGTCAAGCAGCATATGCTCTTGCACCTGCGCTGTTTGGCATCGCCAGGACAATCGCTGACCCCGCCGTTTTTCTATTGGCAATAGCGATCCAGTGCTTTGCGGTAACGGCCTTCCTATATGGGCGGCCCAAACGACCCTTTGGCGGGCCGAAGCGGACAATAAACCAGGTTTCAGACGTGCCATGACGTTCAAGCCGGCACGAAAAATACGGCCGGCCCGACATATCCTGCGATCAGAACGACAGTGTCGCCGCTCCCTCCTTGATCTCGGCATGCATCGCGCTTGCGCCGACCACAACGACGCCGTCGAGAAGGTCGTCCTGCTCGTAGCCGCGAGACTTTACGCAGGGCGGGCAGGCCCAGATGGTGCCACCGCGGCTCTGGAAATCGGCGATCGATTGCGCAAGCGGATCGAGCGGCGGGACATGGGTCATCTTCTGCCCGCCCTTGCGAACCAGGTCGATTGCGGCGCTGGTCAGGAAGACCGAGACCTTGAGCCCCGCGGTGATGCCGCCGTTGGCGATCGTGAAGGCGACGGACGAAAGTTCGGAATCGATGCCCTTGGTGACCAGCACCACCAGTTTGTCAGTTGCTGTTTGCATAGTATCCTCCCACAGTTGAATTGAACCTCTTCACTGTAGGAAGGCGGGCCGCACCCGTCTTTGGCCGAAATGCGTGAAGCTTTGTCCGAAAATCCTGATCACACTCTGGGTGTTGCGCGGGACGACGTGCTCTCGGCACTGCTCTCGACGATCCGCCTTACCGGGTCGCTTCAATTCTGCTTCATGCCCTCCGGAAACTGGCAGACGGACGCAACGCCCTCCATGGCAGGCCTCTCCGGAAGGCCGAGCGCTACGATACCGTTTCACATCGTCGTCGCCGGAAATTGCTGGCTGAAGATGGAAGAGGAAGAGGCCCTGCTGGAAACGGGCGACGTGGTCGTTTTTCCTTTTGGCACCGGGCATCAGCTGGGCGCGGGGGCCGACGGCTCGTTGGTCAATCCAACCCGCGAATTGCCGCCGAAGCCATGGCGGCAAATTCCCGTCATCCGGCATGGCGGCGACGGCCAGGGCGTCAGGCTGCTCTGCGGTTACCTTCAATGCGATGCACTGGGTTTTGTACCGTTCAAGCGGGCGCTGCCGAAGCTGATCCATGTAAGGACGCGCGGCGCCAACGACGGCGACTGGCTGCGGGCCACAATCCGCCAGATGGTGGACGAAGTCGACAGCCCGCGCGCAGGTGGGATTTCCATGCTGCCAAGGCTGACTGAAATCATCTTCATCGAGATCCTCCGCCACCGGATCATGATGGCGGAACCGCGGGCCACCGGCTGGCTGGCGGCGCTTGCCGACCCGGCGCTCTGCCGCTGCCTGTCGCTCATCCACGACGATCCGAAACGCGACTGGTCCTTGGAGGATTTGTGGGCAGCATCGGGCATGTCGCGCAGCGTGCTGGCGGAACGCTTCCAGACGGTGCTCGGCACCTCGCCCATCCGGTATGTGCGCGACTGGCGGCTCTATCTGGCGAGCGTTACGCTGGCGACGACGGGACAGGCGATCACCGCCATCGCCTATGAAGCCGGATATGCGACGGAGGCGGCTTTCAATCGCGCCTTCTCGCGGGCTTTCGGCAGCCCGCCGGCAACCTGGCGTACCGTTGCGCAGGCATGAGCCGGAAGCCCAGGTGAAGGCGCCGCGTCATGACACCCCGGAAACAAAAACTCCGGCCCATCGGACCGGAGTTCTTGGATGTTCCGCCTGTTGACGGACGGCTTATTCGCCGGCTGCTTCCACCAGCGCCGGCGGCGCCTCTTCACTCGAAGCCTCGCCTTCCTCGGCGCCCTCACCGCGGCGCGGTCGGCGCGGACGGCTGCCGGCGTTGCGGCGGCGGCGCTCGCGCGGCGCGCCCTCAGCCTGGGCCTCTTCCTCGACAGCCACTTCCGCCGGAGTACCTTCGATCACCGGCTGTGGGCCGGATCCGTCGTCGACGACGGGAGCAGCTTCGGCAACCTGCGGAGCAGGACGCTCCTGGCGGCGGTCGCGGCGCTGTTCGCGGTCGCGGCGGTTTTCACGCGGCTGCTGTTCCCCGCCCTGCGCATTCTGGCTCTGAGCATTCTGCTCGCGGGGTTCGCGGCGTGGCTGTTGTTGCTGCGGCTGCGCGGTTTCGCCGGCCATCGCAGGCTGCTGCCCGAAACCGGCTTCTTCTGCGTCCATGGCTTCGAAATCATCCTGGTCGGCGGCATTGCCGTCGCGTTCCTGGAAGTCGCCGCGATCGTCACGCTGGAAGCGGTCCTGCATCTGCGCCTGGGCGGCTGCGATGATGCGGTTATAGTGCTCTGCGTGTTGCAGATAGTTCTCGGCCATCACGCGGTCGCCGGAGCTCTGCGCATCCCGGGCAAGGGCTGCGTATTTTTCGGCGATATGCTGGGCTGTGCCGCGGATCTTCACGTCGGGGCCGGAACTGTCATACGTCCGGCTGAGAGGATTACCGCCCTTGCGGTTGAAGTTGTTGCCGCCGCCGCCGTTGTTATTGTTGCTGCCGCGCCCTCGACCGCGTTTGTTCTGCTGTCCTGGCCTCATCTATCGTTCACCAACTCTCTGTCTTCGCTGATAAGGGGCCACGCGGTCCGCCGGTCAAAGGCCGGAGCAAGACTTCGCGTGCCGCGCACAGGACGAACAAAGCGTCCCGCCGCTTGTCTCATTTAATTAACTGAATCACGCACCGGGAATTGCTCAACCTTCGCAACTCTCCGAAAAGAGCAGGATCAAGGGTTGACCTTAAACCCGAACGAATCGCTGTTCATTCCCAGCCGCCCCAGTGCGTTCCTTGCAAGCTATCCCGCTTCCTGCGTGAATCCAAGCCTTTTCTTTTGCGTTCAAAATCAAAGGTCGCTCCGGGTAAATACAAGGACGCGATCGTTGTCACCGTAATCACGCCTGGCTTGCGCCAGGGTAAACCCGGTCGAGCGGAAAATCCCGGTTACCGCTTGCCTCTGATCGAAACCGATCTCGACGCCGATTACGCCATCCTTTTCCAGAAAATCTCCCGCACCTGCGGCAATCGCTCGATAAGCTTCAAGGCCGTCAGGCCCTCCGTCCAATGCCGCTGGGGGATCGAAATCCCGAACTTCCGGTTCCAGTGCGGGGATAACGTCGCTACGTATATAAGGTGGATTTGACACGATTATGTCGAAACGCACCTGAATTTTGTCGAACCAGTGGCTGGTAAGCGTGGCAAACCTCTCCGTCAGCCCCAAACGAGCTGCATTCTCTGCCGCCGTTTTTAATGCATCCTCGGAGATGTCGCTACCCGTTCCGTGGGCCTCCGGCACCTCCTTCAGCAGCGCCAGAGCGATTGCGCCGGTGCCCGTGCCAAGGTCTAGGATGCGTGCCGCGCCCTTTACTGCGACAATCTGCCTCACATAGGGAAGCAGGCAATCCACCAGGATTTCCGTGTCCGGACGAGGCTCCAGCGTCTCTTTCGAGATCTTGAGGTCCATCCCGTGAAATTCACGTGACCCTAATATGCGATGCACCGGTTCGCGTTTCAACCGCCGCTCGACCGCTTTTGCGATCCTCACCAGTTCTGCATCCGTCAGGACGCGTTCTCCACCGGTGAAAACTTCGGTGCTTGTTAGGGCGAGCAATCCGCCGACCAAAAGCCTCGATTCGATGGCCGCATCCGGCAGGCCGGCCTCGGAAAACCGGCTCTTCGCCTCCGCGACGGCTGCGGCGAGCGTCGTCATCCCTGTTGCTCGCCGAGCTGGGCGAGCTGACCGGCCTGGTAATCGGCGATCAGAGCATCGACCACCTCGTCGATTTCGCCCTCCATCATCCTGTCGAGCTTGTAGAGCGTCAGGTTGATGCGGTGGTCGGTGATGCGCCCCTGCGGAAAGTTGTAGGTGCGGATACGCTCGGAACGGTCGCCGGAACCGACCTGGCTTTTGCGGTCGGCCGAGCGCTCGCTGTCGGCCCTTTGCCGCTCCATGTCGAAGAGCCGCGACCGCAGCACCTGCATCGCCTTGGCGCGGTTCTGGTGCTGCGACTTTTCCGAGCTGGTGACGACGATGCCCGTCGGCAGATGCGTAATGCGCACGGCGGAATCTGTGGTGTTGACGTGCTGACCGCCGGCACCTGACGACCGCATGGTATCGATGCGGATATCTTCCGCGCGGATTTCGATGTCGATCTCTTCAGCTTCCGGCAGCACTGCGACGGTCGCCGCCGAGGTATGGATGCGCCCCTGCGTTTCCGTGTCCGGCACACGCTGGACGCGATGAACGCCGGATTCGAATTTCAATTTGGAGAAGACCCCTCGCCCGGTAACCGTCGCGATGATTTCACGATAGCCCCCCGCCTCGCCTTCGCTGGCCGAAAGCACCTCCACCTTCCAGCCATGCGCGCTGGCATAACGCTCGTACATGCGAAACAGGTCGCCGGCAAAAAGCGCTGCCTCGTTGCCGCCGGTGCCGGCCCGGATTTCCAGTATTGCGCTCTTCTCGTCCGCCGCATCCTTCGGCAGCAGCAGGATCTGCATGTCCTTTTCGAGCGCCTCGATCCGGGTCTCCGCCTCCGGCAGCTCCATTTCGGCGAGCTCCCGCATTTCCCGGTCGGTCGCCTTGTCGGCAAGCATGGCACGCAGATCGGCCGCTTCCGCGACGGTCTTTTCATACTCGCGGATCTTTTTCACCACCGGCTGCAGCTCGGAATATTCCGAGGCCAGCTTCACATAGACATCCGCGGCCGGGCCTTCCGACATGCGCGCCTCGATCTCGCCGAAACGGCGCTCCAGCTCGCGCATCTTTTCAACAGGAAGCTTCGCCAACCTGATCTACTCCGTATCTTTGTCTGTTCCGCTAGAGAGGGATGTCGTTCTTTTCGGCATGCCGGACAAGGAGGTCGCGGATCTTTTCCGACGATCGCGTATCGTCGAGCGCGGCGTTCAATTCCTCGGCCAGCTTGTCGGCATCGAGGCTGAGCAGCATCGCCTTGACCGGCCCGATCGAAGTTGCCGCCATCGAAACCGAACGGAAACCGACACCGATCAGCGCCATGGCCGAAAGCGGCTTGCTCGCCATTTCGCCACACAAGGTCACCGTGGTCTTGTTGCGTTCGCCTGCCCGCGCGATGTCCCTGAGAATGCGCAGGAAGGGTTTCCCGAGATTGTCGAACCGGTCGGAGACGCGCGCATTGCCGCGGTCGGCGGCCATGGTGAACTGGAAGAGGTCGTTCGACCCGACCGAGACGAAATCCACTTCCGCCATCAGCTCGTCGAGCTGCCACATCAGCGCCGGCACTTCCAGCATGGCTCCGAACTGCAGCTTGCGCGGCAGGCTATGGCCGAATTTCGAAAGATGTTGCACTTCCTTTTGCAGCAGGTCGCGCACCGCATGGATTTCCGAAACTTCGGTCACCATCGGCAGCATCATCTTGAGCTCGGCACCCGCCGAAGCCCTGAGCAGGGCCCGCAACTGCGTGCGCAACAGCCCGGGGCGATCGAGCGACAATCGGATCGCTCGCCAGCCGAGCGCCGGGTTTTCCTCTTCATGGGCGCGGAAATAGGACACCACCTTGTCGCCGCCGATGTCGAGCGTCCGGAAAGTGACGGGCCGACCCGCCGCCTGTTTCAACACATTGCGGTAGAAATTCTCCTGCTCCTCCAGTTTCGGCATGGTGGAAGCGATCATGAACTGCAGTTCGGTACGGAAGAGGCCGATCCCGTCCGCGCCCGACTCGGCGAGTTGCGGAAGATCCACCATCAGGCCGGCATTCATCTGCAGGCTGATGCGCTTGCCGTCCTTCGTAACCGGCTCGACTGAACGCAACGCCCGGAACTGCTCCTGCCGGCGGGCCCTCAGGCGCACCTTCTCCTCATAGGCCTTCTGCAGATCGAGCATCGGTCGCAGGTGGATCTGGCCGTCGTCGCCGTCGATGATGATCGGATCGCCGTTTTCGGCAAGCGCCACCACGCCGGCCGCCTGTCCCACCACCGGAATGCCCATGGCGCGCGCAACGATGACCACATGGCTCGTCACGGCTCCGTCTTCGAGCACCAGGCCGCGCAGGCGTTCGCGCGGATAATCCAGAAGCTCCGCCGCGCCCATGGCACGCGCCAGAATGATCGCATCGACCGGGAAACCTTCGTCGAAGGCACGGCCGGAAAAGCCGGTCAGCTGCCGCAGCAGCCGGTTTGCCAGGTCGTCGAAGTCGTGCATCCGCTCCCGCAGATACGGGTCGGTGAGGCGCATCATGCGCGCCTTCGTATCGCTCTGCACCTTTTCGACGGCAGCCTCTGCCGTCAGGCCGTTATGGATCGCCTCTTCCATGCGGCGCACCCAGCCCTGGTCGTGAGCGAACATGCGATAGGTTTCCAGAACCTCGCGGTGTTCGCCCTCCTGGGAAACCTCGCGGCGCGACAGCATGTCGTCGATCGAGATCCGCAGAGAACCCAGCGCCTCGGCGAGCCGTTCGATCTCCTTGTCGGCATCTTCGTTGAGCAGATTGGTAACGACGATGCGCGGTTCGTGCAGCACTACATGGCCGAGCCCGATGCCTTCGTTATAGCCGTCGGCATTGATCGTCACGGCGCGGGTCAGGTCGAGCTCGAGCCCCGGCCGGGTGATCTTCTTCAGCTCGCCGGTAGCGATCATCTCGGCGATCACCATCGCGGTGGTTTCGAGCGCCTCGACTTCGTCCTCGCGGTAGTTCCGGCTCGCCTTGTTCTGGACGACGAGAACGCCGAGCGTCCGGCCGGCACGCAGGATCGGAACGCCGAGGAAGGAGTGGTAGATTTCCTCGCCCGTCTCGGGGAGATAGCGGAAAGCCGGATGCGCCTGGGCATCGGACAGATTGAGCGGCTGGGCGGAAGCGGCGATCGTGCCGACCAGGCCCTGCCCCATCTTCAATTGTGAAAGGTGGACGGCTTCCTTCTTGAGGCCCTCGGTGGCGTAAAGCTCGAGCACACCGTCGGAGCGCAGCACATAAGCCGAGCAGACTTCTGCCACCATGTTGCTGGCAATCTGCCGGACGATCCGGTCCAGGCGCTCTTGTGGCTCGAGCGGCTCCGCCATCAATTCGCGCAGCCGCTTCAAAAGAACGCGCGGTCCTGCCGACAGGTCTCTCATCGGCATCAATGCTCCCGAACCCAGATCACCCTATCCGGGACGCCGCGCCGGACAACCGACGCGCCAAACCGGCTCATCCTCAACTCTTATCGAGACCGTAGGCGGAATGCAAAGTCCTAACCGCAAGTTCGGAATAAGCGCCATCGATAAGGATGGAAATCTTGATTTCCGAAGTGGTGATCGCCTTGATGTTGATGCCTTTTTCGGCAAGTGCCTTGAAAGCAAGCGCGGCAACGCCGGCATGGCTGCGCATGCCGATGCCGATGACCGACACCTTGGCGAGACCTGATTCGGTCTGGACCACGTCGAAACCGATCTTCGCCTTGTTGTCTTCCAGCACCTTCATGGCCTTCTGCACGTCGCCGGACGGCACGGTGAAGGTCATGTCGGTCTTCGAGCCATCTTCCGAGATGTTCTGGACGATCATGTCGACGTTTATATGAGCTTCGGCGAGCGGGCCGAAGATCGCTGCCGAAACGCCCGGCCGGTCGGAAAGCCGGCGGAGCGAAATCTGCGCTTCATCCTTGGCATAGGCGATGCCGGTGACGACTTCCTGTTCCACGATTTCTTCCTCGTCGCAAATCAAAGTGCCGGGCGGGTTCAGGAGGTCGCCCATGCCCGGCGCATCGGGATCCTCGAAACTGGAGCGCACGAATGTGCGGACCTTGTGGACCATGGCAAGCTCGACCGAGCGCACCTGCAGCACCTTCGAGCCGAGCGATGCCATTTCCAGCATTTCTTCGAAGGACACCTTTTTCATGCGGCGCGCCTTCGGCTCGATGCGCGGATCGGTCGTGTAGACCCCGTCCACATCGGTATAGATGTCGCAGCGGTCGGCCTTGACCGCAGCCGCGATCGCGACGGCGGACGTGTCGGAACCGCCGCGGCCAAGCGTTGCAATCCGGTTGTCGGGGCCAAGCCCCTGGAAACCGGCGACCACCGCGACCTGGCCTTCGCCCATGCGCTTGATGATGTCGGAGCCGTCGATCTCGAGAATGCGTGCAGCGCCATGGGCGTTGTCGGTGCGGATCGGGATCTGCCAGCCCTGCCAGGAGCGGGCATTGATGCCCATCGATTGCAGGGCGATGGCGAGAAGTCCCGACGTCACCTGTTCACCCGAGGCGACCACCGCGTCGTATTCGCGTGCGTCGTAAAACGGGGAATTGGCCCCCGTTACCTTCGGTGCGTCCTGCACCCAGCCGACAAGCTCGTTGGTCTTGCCGGACATGGCCGACACGACGACCGCCACCTCATGGCCGGCTTCGACTTCCCGTTTCACATGGCGCGCAACGTTGTGAATGCGTTCGAGATTGGCGACGGAAGTGCCGCCGAACTTCATGACGATGCGAGCCATACGACAAAAACCACTGTTCCGACCCAAGGCTTGGGAAAGCCCGGGCATCCGCTTTCGAACCACCTCAAAACCCGGCCGTCCGCGGCTGGATTGTCAAGTTGCGCGGTCTCTTATCGAAAAGGGGGAAAAGGCGCAATGGCAAGAATGGAGGCTGCAGTACGCTCGCAAGGAGACCGCGCCCCTCGAACACGGAAGCCGCCCGAAGGCGGCTTCCGTCTGTCTGGCTCAGCCCGGATTGGGAAGCGCCGGGCATCCCGGCCCAACGGGCTGGTTCGGGCCGCAGCGTCCTTCCGGCACGATTGCAGGCGCAAAACGTCGGTCATCGTCTCGCCTTTCGACCCGCGGAGGCGGAGGGCGCCGCGGTTCGTCCCTGTCGACGCGTGGCGGCGGGGGACGGACGTCGCGGTCCCGATCCCATCGCGGCGGATCGCGATCACGGTCGCGCTCCCAGCGCGGCGGATCCCGATCCCAGGTGTCACGGTCACGGTCGCGGTCCCAGCGCGGCGGCGGGGGTGGGGCCGGACGCTCGTACCGGTCCCAGGTGTAGCGCCGCCACCGGTCGCGCTCGCGGTAGAAGTCGCGATCACGGTAATAGCGGCCCCAATAGGTGTCGACGTCGAACGTGATCATCGGAATGCCGAGCGGCCGGTAATATTGCGGCCCGACGTAAACGCGGTTGGAGCGGTAGCTGGCCTGAACGTAATTGCCCGAAACCCAGCCGCGCCCGCCGTAGAAGGATACGTCGCACCAATTCACGCTGCTCAGGCAGCCGTTGATGACGACGGATTCCCCGGCGGGGATGACCGTTACGGCGGGATAACCGGTGCTCGGTCCGGATCGCATATTGACATTTGCGGTGGCAAATCCGCGCACTGCCGCTTCCGCCAGCGACGGCGCGGCAAACATGGCGCAGAGTGCTGCAACGGATATCAGAATTTTCTTCACGGGCTTCCTCCTGAGAAACCTATTGTCGCCGGACCGACCATCTGCCGGGCGGACTGTCTCACTACGTTAATGTGCAAGACATGGCTATTGTTCCCGCGCGCCGCTGAACGGCGCATGAATGATTTAGTTTGGTTTTGTTAAGCTTTTATCTTCGCCGGCGCCGTCGATTGCCGCTCGACGATATGGCAGGCGAGCTCCACCCGCCGCACCGGGCTTGCGAAGCCGGACAGCGCGTCGCGCAACAGGTCCAGCGCCACGCCGCCGAGCTCGCGCATGGGAATGTGCATGGTCGTCAGCGGGGGGTTCAGGAAAGCCGCCTGCGGCAGGTCGTCCATCCCCATGACGGAAACATCCTGCGGCACCGAATAGCCCATCTGCTGCACTCCCATCATCGCGCCGACCGCAAGACTGTCGCCGGCGGCAAGCACAGCCGTGAAGTCGAGGCCTCGGCTGCGTAAGCGCTCGCTGACAGCCTGCGCCGCCAGATCCGGCAGCCAGTCGTCGACCGGCATCACCAGGTCGTCGGACCACGGCAGGCCGTGCTGCAGGAATGCGTCATGCCAGCCTTCCCGGCGCCGTTCGATGGTGCGCCGTCCGGGGCGCATCAGGAAGAGGATGCGCCTGTGTCCCAGGCGGATCAGATAATCCGTCGCCACATGCGCCGCCGATCGGTTGCATGGGGTGACGCTCGAGAGCCACATGTAAGGGTCGTCGCCGTTGATCAGCACCACAGGTTTGCCGAAGCCGCGGGTGGCCGCCAGCATCCCCTCGTCGTCGACCGTCAGAAACAGCAGTCCGGCGACATCCGGATCGACGCGTGCCTCCTCCAGCACCACTTTCTCTTCCGCCTGATCGGCCACTGCGCGTGTGACGATCTCCAGGCCGAGCGCCTGGGCACGGTCCCTGAGGCCTTCCAGCACGTAGAGCGTGAACTGGTTGCGCACATAGTCGATCATCGCCGCGCTCGAGGCGGCAAGGATCACCTTTTTCCCCGCCACGGGCGTCGGCACCGTGTAGTTCGCGTCCTTGGCAGCCTCCAGGATGCGCTCTCGCACATCCGCCCGCACACCCTTTTCCCCGGCAAGCGCTCGCGAAACCGTGCTCAGCGAGACGCCGACTTTCTCGGCTATGTCCTCCAGCCGCACCCTGCGGCTCTTCTTGCCGCGCTTTCCCGCCGTAGGCTTCACCACCATGATTATTCTCCTCCACGAAATGCAAACTGCAAAAAATTTTCAGATTGCGCAATCAATTTTCAGATGTTTTCATGAGATTGCCGCTCGGGAGAAGCGGATTGAGACTGTGTGCGCCGTCGCAAGGTGCAGCAATGGGAGGAAGTGACTGATGGGCCTGTCAGCCCGCGACATCCGTGAAAAGCTTGATCGCCTGGTGGCCGGTTTTACCGGACTTCGTCATGAAGGCCGCTTTCACGAACCCAATCTCGACGGCACCGCCGGCGACTACATCTCCTTCGACAGCTGGGAATGGCCTCAAGGTGTCGGCCTCTACGGCCTCATCCGGCTCTGGCTGTTCACCGGCCGCGACGATTTGAAGGCGCTGATCGAAAACTGGTATTCCAAACAGATCGAGGCGGGCCTGCCGTCCCTCAACGTCAACACGACGGCGCCCATGCTCGGCCTGTCGGTTCTCTGGCGCGAAACGAAAGATCCCCGCTGGCAGCCTGTGCTGGACGCCTGGGCAAGCCGCGTCATGACGGAGATGGGCCGCACCGAGGAAGGCGCCTTCGAACATCACGTCTCCGACAAGGTCAATGACGACGAACTCTGGGACGACACCCTTTATATGGTCGCCCTCTTCCTCGCCTCCTATGGGCAAGCGAGCGGCCGGACCGAACTTGTCGATGAGGCTGCAAGGCAGTTCCTCGTCCACACCCGTTATCTTGCCGATCGCAAGACCGGCCTCTGGTTCCACGGCTGGACCTTCAAGGGCCATCACAATTTCGCTGAAGCGCGCTGGGCCCGCGGCAATGCCTGGATCACCGCCGGCATGCTGGATCTCTTCGATCTGGCGGAAATGCCGAAGCCGGTGAAAGATTACCTGCTCGGCGTGTTGGTGGCGCAGGTCAACGCGCTCCTGCCGCTGCAGACTGCCTCGGGCGCTTGGCGCACCCTCCTGGACGATCCCTCGTCCTACGAGGAGATCTCCGCGACCGCGGGCTTCGGCTACGGCCTCCTGAAAGGTTACCGACTCGGCCTCGGAACGCCCGAGTGGCGGGCCGCCGGCTTGAAAGCCGTCGACGCGGTCCTCGCAAATATCGACGCTACAGGTACCGTGCTCAACGTCTCCTACGGCACGCGCATGGGCCATGATCTGCAATTCTACCGGGACATCCCGATCCAGCCGACCGGCTACGGCCAGGCGCTGGCGATCCTCTGCCTCTCCGAGGCTCTTCGCCATGTGGAAGCGGGAGAACAGGCGGCATGACGATGAAAATTCTCTACGGCGCCGGCCCGAACGACATCAAGACCTACGATACGGCCCGGCTGCGCGCCGAATTCCTGATGGAAGACCTGTTCCAGGAAGGCAAGGTCTCCTTTACTTACACCCATGTCGACCGCCTGATCCTCGGCGGCGCTGTCCCCACGTCGAGCACCCTGGCATTCGGTTCAGGTGAGGATATCGGCACACCCTTCCTTCTCTCGGCCCGCGAGATGGGTATGGCCAATCTCGGCGGCACGGGCGTCGTCTCTGTCGACGGCAAGAGCTTTACGCTTGAAAACCGCGACGTTCTTTATATCGGCCGCGGTGCGCAGCAGATTTCGGTCGCTAGCGCCTCCGCAGACAAGCCCGCTCGCCTCTACATGAACTCGGTGCCGGCAGGCGCCGATATCCCGCACCGCCTGATCAAGCGGGCGGAATCGAAGATGCTGACTTTCGGCGATCCCAAGCGCGCCAATCTGCGGAATCTCCGGATGTACATCCATCCGGAAGTCGCACCCTCCTGCCTGCTTCTGCTGGGCATTACCGACCTTGCCGAGGGCAGCGTCTGGAACACCATGCCGCCCCACCTCCATGAACGGCGCATGGAAGCGTATTGCTATTTCGACCTCGCGCCTGAGGAGCGGGTCGTCCATCTGATGGGCCGCCCGGAAGAAACCCGCCACCTCCTCGTCAAGAACCTGGATGCGGTGCTTTCTCCGGCATGGTCGATCCATATGGGCGCCGGCACCGGCCCTTACGCCTTCGTCTGGGGCATGACCGGCGAAAACCAGGAATATAACGACGTGGCCCCCGTGGCCCTCAGCGAATTGAGATAAGACTGCCATGAATCCTGAAGCGAACTGGATGCGGAAAAACTTGAAGCCGGGCGAAGCGGTTCGCTACTGGCAGCTTGGCCGCACGGCGCAAGAGCGTTTCGACGTACCCGACGCTCCGATGAAGGGCGAGATGGACCCGTTCTTCTTCCTCACCAAGGTGAAGAACTTCATCCCTCACGAATATCCCTGCCGCACCATCTTTGCGGAAACCTATCGCGGCAAACGGCCCGAGGTTCGCGGAGAATTCGAAGCCGCCCGCTGGTGGCTGCCCTTCGGGTCGCCGCGGCTCGATCTTTCCGGTTTCTGGTTCCGTCCCACCCGCCTTGCCACCTGGACCCGCACCTATGTCGAAGCGGAAGCCGCCGGCACGGCGAAGATCCGGCTCGGTACCTGCGGCGGCGCGGTCCTTTGGCTGAACGACCAGGAAATCGGCTGGATGGCGCCCTACAGCCGCAATCTGGAAGCCAAGCAGGAATTCGAGCTGCCGCTGAAAGCTGGTCTCAACGAAATCACCCTCTTCTTTGACGATCTCGCCGAGCGCGACGCCCGCTATTTCTACCAGTTCGATTATCTGTCCGGTCCGGCCGCCAGCGTCGCGCTGCCCGTTCCCGTCGCAGGCCATGTTGCCGAAAGCCTCGAAGCGGCGCTCGATGGAATGCACCTCGACCGTCCGCACTATTTCGGCGGCGACATTACCCTCCTGTTCGCGGAAGCGCTGCCGGTCGAGGTCGAAGTCAATGTCGCGATCGAAGGCGATTTCATGTCGCGCGAGCGATTTGATTTCGACTTCGTGCTGCCGGCCGGCGCCAAGAGCCTCAATGTCGGCCCCTCCGAAAAGGCGCCCGCCGATTTCCGCCACCTGCGCGTCACGCTTGACGCCGGCGGCTTCGTTGCCTCTCGTTCGCTCGGTGTCGAGATCTGCCATGCCGAGCGGCAGGGTAGTGCTCCCGCTTCCCTTGCCGACCGCATTGCTGAAACGCTCAGCGAAGTATCGGAATATTCCGAGCGCGACACCGTCCGCGCCTTTGCGCGCCTGGCAAGCGGCCGCGCCGGCGAAGATACGGACGCAATGATCGAGGAAATCCTGCCCTCGATCGAGGACTGCCACGATTGCGCGGATTTCTCTCTTGTGCCGCTCATCTGGTCGCGGACCGCCTGGGGCGGCGACATCAATGAAAAGACCCGTGCCCGCATCGATGCGGCGATCCTGAACTATCGCTTCTGGATGGACGAGCCCGGCAATGACGTTCAGTGGTATTTCTCCGAAAACCACGCCCTGCTTTTCCATACCTCCGCCTATCTTGCCGGCCATCTTCTCCCAGAGGCCACCTTCGTCCGTTCCGGCCGTAAAGGCTCGGAGCAGGCGAAGGTCGGCGCGGAGCGTGTCCGCGCCTGGCTCGACCACTTCGAAAAATGGGAGATGGCGGAATTCAACTCCGCCCCTTATTTTCCGATCGATCTCAAGGGCCTGACGGCGCTTGCGGCGCTCTCGCCGGACAAGGATATCGCCGACCGCGCCAAGGCGGGTATCGTCCGGCTCTGCGAAGTCATCGCCCGTTCGGCCCACCATGGCATGGTCACTGCAGCTCAGGGACGTTCCTACGAACACACGCTCTGCGCCGGCCGCTCGCTTGAGCTCTCCGCCGTCGCCCGCCTGCTCTGGGGCAAGGGCTGGTATGGCCGCCGCGTGCACTGCCTGCCGCAGATGGCCGTCTGCCTCCGCGACCATGGCCTTGAAATTCCGGCATCCTTTGCTGCAATTGCCGACCATCGCGATGAAAAGCATCAGGAATGGCGTTTTGCCCAGGGCGAGAACTCCTTCGCCGCGCTTTATCACTATAAGGGCGAACACTTCGCCATGGGCTCGACCGTCCACTACCGGTGGGACGAATGGGGTTACCAGGAAACCGTCCTGCACCTGCGCATCGGCGAAAAGCCCGAAGCGGCAATCTGGATCAACCATCCCGGCGAAACCATCCAGTTCGGCTACGGCCGGCCCTCCTATTGGGGCGGCTGCGGCACCATCCCGCGCGTGCAGCAGTATCGCGGTCTCGCGGTTCTTGAATTCACTACCTATGAGGAACAGCCGGATTTCACCCACGCCTGGTTCCCGAAGGCGGAATTCGACGAAGTCGGCGTTTCCGGCACTCTGGCGCTCGCCCGCTCCGGCAATGGCGCTGTTTTGTTGCGCGCCGGCTCCGATCTGGTGCCGACGACCGAAGGCCCGTCGGCTGGAGCCGAACTGCGCCAATACGGCCAGAAGACCCGCTGGATCGTCCGCGTCTGCGAGGCCGGCGATCTGGCCTATGTCGAAAGCCGCTTCAGCGCGCTTGCCGCCAGCCGGGATTCCGAAGGCTCATTCATTGTCGAAGATCCGGAATATGGTAGCGTCCGCTTCAGGGCCGACGGCAGCGTGGAAGCCGAAGGCCGCGTCATCGCGCGGGCAGATTTTACGGTCAAGGGCGAGGCAAGTCTGCTGAACCCGAGTTGAGAAGAAACCGGACGGGAGGAGGCCCTGTCCATAAGGAGGAGGAAATGAATATGAAAATGAAATCGCTTCTGGCAGGCACAACGCTCGCCCTTCTGATGTCGACTGCGGCACACGCCGGCGACGTGCGCATCATGTGGTATTCGGACGGCGTCGAAGGCGAAGTCATGAAAGACCTCGTCGGTCGCTTCATGAAGGAAAATCCCGGCATCAACGTCATCCTCGACAACGTGTCCTACGGGGTGGTCAGGGAGCAGCTGCCGGTCCAGCTCGAAGCCGGCAACGGCCCTGATATCGCGCGCGTCGCCCAGATCAAGGACAATGCCAGACACTGGCTCGACCTGCGTCCGCTGGTGAAGGACCCAAAATACTGGGACGACAATTTCGGCGCACAGGCAGACTGGATGCGCCCGGACGGTTCCAACCAGATCTCCGGCTTCATGACGCAGATCACGCTGACCGGCGGCTTTGCCAACAAGACCCTGTTCGATCAGGCCGGCGTCGAAATTCCAGGCCCGAAGGCGACCTGGGAAGAATGGGCCGCCGCTGCCAAGAAGGTCAAGGAAAGCCAGCAGGTTTCGTTCGCCATGGCGATCGACCGTTCCGGCCACCGCATTACGGCCCCGCTGCTCTCCTACGGAGCGAATTATATCGGCAAGGACGGCAAGCCAGCCCCGCTCGACAAAGGCGCGAAGGATTTCCTGACCAAGTTCGTCGACTGGAACCAGGACGGCTCCTTCTCCAAGGACGTCTGGGTCTCGGCCGCCGGCAACACCTACCGAGCCGCTGCCGAGGACTTCATCAACGGCCAGCTGCCCTTCTACTATTCCGGCTCCTGGCAGGTCGCCAACCTCGCGACCAAGATCGGCACGAATTTCGACTGGGTCGCAACCGGCAGCCCCTGCGGCCCTGCCACCTGCACCGGCATGCCGGGCGGTGCAGCTCTGGTGGCGATCAAGTACACCAAGAACCCGAAGGAAGTCGCCCAGTTCATGGACTGGTTCGCACGGGAAGAGATCGTCAAGGAATTCTCCGAGCGTACTCTCTTCCTTCCCGGCCATAAGGCCGTCGTCGCCAAGGGTGGGCTTGACTTCAAGACCGACAATGCTCTCGCCAAGGCCGCTCTGACGAAGTTCGTGGACGCGTCCAAGACCACCTCCGAAACGGCGCTCAAACTGCCGGCCTGGCGCTGGTCCGACACGTTCTACGCCGCGATAGTCACCCGCGTCGGCCAGACGATTGCTGGCGAACTGAAGGTCGACGACGCCTTCGCCCGCATCGACGCCGATATCGCCCAGAAGGTCAAGGACGCCGGTCAGTGAGGAACTGGCGGCGCATTGGCAGGAAACCGGTGCGAAGGAAAGCAGCGGTGCGCCCAGCCGATCTCCCCCCTTGTGGGGGAGATGCCCGGCAGGGCAGAGGGGGGTATAGCTTGGGCATATCGTCAGCCTCCTGTTTTGTCGCACCGCCGCCGCCCCCCTCTGTCACCTTCGGCGACATCTCCCCCACAAGGGGGGAGATCATCGGGAATTTGCCGCGCCGCCTCTCATACTCGGATCCCATAGTCCCGACTGCATGCGCCGCTGGAAGCGCAACCGCGGGGAGGAGTTCAATACGATGAGCACAACGACAAACACCTCCCGCCTGGGCAGCCTCCTCATGGCGCCCGTACATCTTCTGATGCGCATCATCGACGTGCCTCTGCGCGCCGTCCAGAAGGCGACCGGCATCAGCGGCATGGCGGCCTTCTTCCTGGCGCCGAACATGCTCATCTTCGGCATCTTCGTGCTGCTGCCGCTCGTCATCAACTTCGTCTATTCGATGACCGGAGGCACGGCCTTCTTCCTCGCCGAGCGCAATTTCGTCGGCGCAGAGCAATATTCCCGTCTCTTTACCTGCGGCAGCTATCTCGATCCGATGTCCTGCCAGGAGGATGCCTTCTGGACGGCCGTCGGCAACACCTTCTGGTTCGTGATCCTGCAGGTGGCACTGATGATCGGTGTTTCGCTGATTACGGCATTGATCCTCAACCGCGATCTCGCCGCCCGCTCCTTCTGGCGCGCCGTCTTCTTCTTCCCGGTCCTCCTGTCGCCGGTCGTCGTCGGCCTGATCTGGAAATGGATCCTGCAGCGCCAGGGCCTCCTGAATTTCGGCCTCTACCAGTTCGGCATCGAGCCCTATACCTGGCTCACCGATCGCAACTGGACCTTCGCCGCCACGATCGGCGTCTCGATCTGGGCGCATATGGGCCTCTACACGCTGATCCTGCTCGCCGGCCTGCAGGCGATCCCGAAGGACCTCTATGAAGCCGCCGAAATGGACGGCACCAAGCCGGAGCGCGTCTTCCGGCGCATCACACTGCCGCTTCTCGCCCCGAACCTTCTGGTCGTCGTGGTCCTCGCCCTGATCAAGGCAGTGCAGATCTTCGACGAAGTCTACGTGCTGACCGGCGGCGGTCCGGGTACCAGCACGCTCTACCTGACCCAGTATATCTATGAGACCGGCTTTGCCTCGGCGCTCCGCAATCCGGGGCTGGCCGCCGCCGCCTCGATCCTGATGGGCCTCGTGCTCGTGGTGCTTACTCTGGTCCAGCTCGGAATCGGCCAGCGTGGCGAAAAGAAGGGGAAACGCTGATGGGTGTCGCCTCTCGCTTCATTCTGCGCCGCCGTGGCGGCAAGGGCTGGCATTGGACGGATATCGTAACCTGGCTCTGGCTCGTCGGCGGCCTGATCATCATGTTCGGTCCGGCCGTCTGGCTCGCCTTCTCGTCCTTCAAGACGCCGGCAGCGCTTGCCGAATTCCCGCCGTCCATCCTGCCCTACGTCACCCAGCAGGCGACGGTCCAAGGTTATGACAAGCCGCTGCAACTCTTCGAAGCGAAGCTTCCGGACGGCTCGACGCGGGTTCTCGCCGAAGTCCGCCGTATCGGCGTCATGAGCCAGATGGTCGATCCGAAAACGCCCGGGGAAATCATCAAGGTCAATATGAACGACCGCACGCCGGTGCGAACCCTCTCTTTCGCGACAGAGAATTATACCGAGCCCTTCGTGCATTTCGATTTCCTGCGCTACCTCTGGAATTCCGTCTTCGTCACGGTCACCGCGACGCTGATCACGCTGATCGTCAATTCCATGGCCGCCTTCGCGCTGTCGAAATACGAGTTCAGGGGCCGTTCCGTGGCCATGCTGATCATCCTCGCCACCCTGATGGTGCCGCTCTCGGTCATCATGGTGCCGCTCTATTCGATCATCTCGTCGCTCGGCCTGTTCAACAGCCTCTGGGGCGTCATCTTGCCCACGGTCGCCACCCCGACCGGCGTCTTCATCCTGCGCCAGTACATGCTGACCATCCCCGATGAACTGATCGACGCGGCGCGCATGGACAAGGCGTCGGAATGGCAGATCTACTGGCGCATCGTCCTGCCGCTGACGGCGCCGGCACTCGCCGTGCTCGCTATCTTCTCGGTCGTCTGGCGCTGGAACGACTTCCTCTGGCCTCTGATCGTGCTGTCGCGCCGCGAGCTCTATACCCTGCAGGTAGGGCTCAGCATCTATTCGGGCGAGCTGAACGTCCAGTGGCATTTCATCCTGGCGATGACCGTCGTGACCATGATCCCGGTCGTGCTGGTCTTCATCTTCCTGCAGCGTTTCATCACCACCGGCATTGCCGGCACCGGTCTGAAGTAAGGAATACCGATCGATGGGCGAAATCAAACTCACCGATGTCAACAAGTCCTTCGGCTCCGTCCATGTCCTGAAGGACATCGACCTCCACATCAAGGACGGCGAGTTCGTCGTCTTCGTCGGACCGTCGGGCTGCGGCAAGTCGACCCTTCTGCGCACCATCGCAGGCCTTGAAAAGGTCACCGGCGGCGAGATCCAGATCGACGGCAAGCGGGTGAACGAGGTCACCGCGGCCGACCGCGGGCTCGCCATGGTCTTCCAGTCCTATGCGCTTTATCCGCATATGAGCGTGCGCCAGAACCTCGCTTTCGGCCTTGAAAACTCCAACATGCCGAAGGCGGAGGTCGCCGAACGCATCGGGGAAGCTGCCCGCATGCTGGAGATCGAACCCTATCTCGAGCGCCGCCCCGGCCAGCTTTCCGGCGGTCAACGCCAGCGCGTCGCGATCGGCCGCGCCATCGTCCGCCGCCCGACCGCTTTCCTGCTCGATGAGCCGCTGTCCAACCTCGACGCGGAACTGCGCGTCTCGACCCGTGCCGAACTCGCCGCTCTCCACGCCCGCATCGGCTCGACGATGATCTATGTCACCCATGACCAGGTGGAGGCGATGACGCTCGCCCATCGCATCGTGGTCATGCGCGCCGGCAAGATCGAGCAGATCGGCACGCCGCTCGAACTCTACAACACACCTGCCAACCGTTTCGTCGCCGGCTTCATCGGCGCACCGCACATGAACTTCCTATCCGGCGAAGTCGTGGAAAAGGAAGTGGGCAACGCGACTCTCCTGATCGGCGGCAGCCATCGCCTGCTGGTGCCGATGTCCGATCGAAAACTCTCCGTCGGCGACAAGTTGACCATCGGCATCCGTCCGCAGCACATCACGCTCGCAAACGACCCCGGCAGCCTGAGGGTCAAGGTTCGGCTCGTCGAGGCACTGGGGTCCGAAACCGTCATTCATGCGGATCTTAACGGTGAAAAGCTGCTCGCCGTCGTCCCCGGCCAGCGACAGATTTCCCCCGGCGACGACGCGCATTTCTCCGTCGCCGGCGCTCCGCTGCACCTGTTTGACGGAAACGGGTCGAGGGTAAAGGGGTAGATCAGCTCCTTCCGAGCTAATTCCTCTATCGGACGGGCTAATGGCCGCTCCGATAGGGATAGGATAATTTGACGGCGTCCATATAAAAGGAGGCCTCAATGACCCGCTTGTTCATGATGCTGCTTTCGACGGCAATTCTTCTCGCGCCGCTTTCGCTGTCGCCTGCCTATGCCCAAAACAAGACCGTGACCACCAAGCCGACGGTAGACAGCATCCCGGCAGGTCGTTCGGTTCTCTACAATGACGGGAAATGCCCGACCGGCCAGATCGCGCGCTATACCAAGTCCCGGTACAAGGAGCAGATGGGGAGAAAGTGCGTCCATATCACCGGTTTCGGCAAATAGCAGCTCACACGTTTAAAGATACCCTTGGAAAAAACTCTGTACCGCCCGGCGCATCGCCGGTGTCTCCTGATGCCCGACACCCGCCTCCGGCAGAAAGACGAGCGCGCTGAGCGCTCCGGCCTTCAGATAGGCTGCCTCGGTCTCCGCGAAGGCGATGTCGACCGCCTCCGGCGGCGTCAGCGGATCGTCTACGCCCACGCAGATCAGCTGCGGTCGCGGCGCCACGAGGCCCGCAATCTCTCCGGTCGACGTCTCTTTTAATAGTCCGGGTACCGTCAGGTAATGCCCGTGGCGGTTATGCGCGCCGGTTCTGACAAGTGCTGCGAAATCCGCGTAACAGCAGAGATGCGCCGCCGCCTTAACCCGGGGGTCGACCGCGGCGAGGAAATAGGCAAGCGTCGCGCCCATGGAAATCCCCGTCGCGCCGATGCGGGCCGGATCGACCTCCGGCCGTGTCGCAAGCCAGGAAAGCGCCGCCGCCTGCTCCGAAACCATCCGGCCGAACAACGTCTTGCCGTGCCAGAGCGCCACCTTGGCTGCAGCGTCCTCCGTTACATCCGCCCGTTCGCCGAACGTCGGCATGTCGATGCAGAGCGTCACATAGCCTTCCCGCGCCAACATTGGCCCGGGGGCGTCAAGCAGCGCCTGCCTGCCGTCGATCAATTCGGACGCGCCGATATCGTAGCGGCCGCCATGCGCATGAGCGTAGACGATAGCAGGCCCGGGCCTGACGGAAGCTTTGCTCGGCCGCGTCAGGAAGCCACGCACAGGCGTCCCGTCCGACAGCTGGAACTGGAGGCGTTCGATAACATAACCGTCGAGAAATTCGGTCCGGTTCTCGACAACATTCAACGTCAGGTCTTCGAAAACCAGCAGCTTCTTTAAGCGCGCAACGGTTATTGTCCCCTTGCCCATTCCCTTCCCCCGGCATCGGCTGTCCGGGGATGATTTTCTCCCATCCCCGCCCGTTTTTCAAAGACATAGACGAAATTCCATCCCCTCGCATCCCCGTCCGCGCCGGCTCCGCCTAGAATTTGCCTGTCCCGCTTCGGCTACACCGGCCCGCATAACCGGCGAGGCGGGACCGGTGATCTGGCGAACCGCCCTTATGCAAGCGGATCGTCAGAGGCTGCGCAGAAAATGGTTCCCCTCTCGCCGGAAACGGCGGGGCGTGCGTGTGTCGCACACAAACCGGCCCTGATAAACATCAATCGACAAACGGGCCGCCGCAGAGGAACCGGAGTTGCGCGGAAAAACACACCGAACGGGACACGTCGCGTGTCACCTATAAATTTACTTACGAGGCACCCGACGTGTCCCGGCCGATAGCCCGTCCTCGGGCCTGACCCGAGGAAAACCGCGACAGCACCAAGGGACGAGTCTGCCCGCACAAAGGAGCCGCAAGGTGAATAAGCAGGATTTCAGTGAATACGAAAAACGCCGCGCCGAGCAACACGAGAAACTGTGCCGCGCTACCGCATTGCTCATGTGCCTGGACCATCGGATCTGCCACCTGCGCGCCTGTTATCGCAAACGCATGTGTAGTGGCCCAATGCGTCCGTCGCCTCATCAGGCGGGAGCGGTCCGTGCCCAGCGGGAAATCGGCCTCAGCGGCAAGGCCTGCGCCGAGCTTCCATTCTGCGTGGCGAACATGGCGGCACAGTTGTTCGGCCGCTACAGCAAGCTCAGAAGCGACCTTCAGCAGGTGGCAATCGACGTTCCAGAGCTGGATCTACTTCAGGCTTGCAGAGAGGTTGCAGCCAAGCCGCCCTTGAAGCGAAGGCCTCTTGACTTCTTCCCCCGCTCATCCGACTTCAAACGATGAAACCAAGGGGATGAAACCATGACCGAAGCCGTCCGCAGCACCATCGATCAGAGCGAAGTCGACCGGTTCTCCGCCATGGCCGCTGAATGGTGGGATCCGACGGGCAAGTTCAAGCCCCTCCACAAGTTCAACCCCGTGCGTCTCACCTATATCCGCGACCGCGTCTGCGAGAATTTCGGCCGCGATCCGAGAAGCCATTTGCCTCTCTCCGGCCTGCGCTTCCTCGATATCGGCTGCGGCGGCGGTCTCCTGTCGGAACCGGTCGCCCGCATGGGTGCGACTGTCGTCGGCGCCGATCCCTCGGAAAAGAACATCGGCATCGCCTCGACCCATGCCGCCGAGACCGGCACCACGGTCGACTACCGCGCCGTCACCGCCGAACAGCTGGCGGAAGCCGGCGAGACCTTCGACGTCGTTCTCAACATGGAGGTCGTGGAGCATGTCGCCGACGTGGATTTCTTCATCACCACCTGCGCGAAAATGGTCCGGCCCGGCGGGCTGATGTTCGTCGCCACCATCAACCGCACTTTCAAGGCCGGCGCGCTGGCGATTTTCGCAGCCGAAAACATCCTCCGCTGGCTGCCGCGCGGAACCCATCAATACGAAAAGCTTGTCCGTCCGGAAGAGTTGGAAAAGCCGCTATCCGCAAGCGGCATGCAAATCATCCACCGCACCGGCGTTTTCTTCAACCCGCTCCAGGACCGCTGGAACCTCTCCCCCGACATGGACGTCAACTATATGCTGCTGGCGAAGCGCGCGGAGTGAGGGCTTCTATGGCCTGGGTTTCATCATACGTTGAAGACATCCATTGACAGCGTTGGCAATCCCGCCCCGGACCGTGCCCATTCCCTGAACCTCTGCTACACCTCAAAAAAGCGAAGGGGCCGAAGCGGTGTTGAACCTCTCCAGCCCTATCGGGTTCTTTGAAATATTGCTTTGCTAAGTGCGATCAGTTCGCATCCTCCGGCAGCACCGGCAGCGGGGCCACCTCGATGCCTTCGTCGAGAAGATCCTTCACCTCGCCGAGGCTCGCCTGGCCGATGATGCCGCGGGCATCCGCCTCCCCGTAATGGATCTTGCGGGCTTCTTCCGGAAATTTCTCGCCCACGTCCTCGGCACTGGCCTTGATCGCAGCGACGGCTTCCTTGACCTTGGCAATCATCTCCTGGCGGGCCATGTCCATGACGATCTCGCGCTTCTCTTCCCTCTTGCGCGCGGTCGAAACCGACGGCGTCATCAGCGTCTTGGAAATCGACGCGGAGTTGCAGGCCGGACAGGTGAGAAATCCGCTTTGTCTCTGCCGCTCGAAATCGGCGCTTGTTGAAAACCAGCCTTCGAACGTGTGGGCATTTTCACAACTGAGAGAATACTTGATCAAGCGGCAACACCTCCCGCCGCATCGGACACGGTGTCCAGCGTGAATTCGCGGGCATTCTTGAGGTTCGGGATTTTTCCACGTGCGGCCTTCACCGCGGCGATGTCGATGTCGGCAAACACGACCGCCTCGCCTGTACCGCCGGCGGAGGCGAGTATCTTCCCCCAGGGGTCGACGATCATGGAATGGCCGAAGGTTTCCCGGCCGTCTTCATGCACCCCGCCTTGAGCGGCAGCTATCACGAACGCGCCGTTCTCGATGGCGCGCGCCCTGAGCAGCACTTCCCAATGTGCTTCGCCCGTTTGGCGGGTAAAGGCTGCTGGCACCGTCAGGATTTCCGCACCCGCCAGCGCTTCCGTTCTGAAGAGTTGGGGGAAGCGCACATCGTAGCAGATCGCAAAACCCAACCTGGCAAACGGCAGATCGGCAACGCGTGCCTCCGCGCCTGGCTCATAGGCGGAGCTTTCGCGCCAGCTTTCGCCGTTGTCGAGATCGACGTCGAACATGTGGATCTTGTCATAGCTCGCGATCTGCCGGCCGCCGGGAGCGAAGAGGAAGGAGCGATTGGCGATCTTGCCATCATTTCTCGCAATAGCGGTCGAACCGATATGCAGGTGGATGCCGAGTTCCTGAGCGAGGCTGCGGGCCGTCGAAACGATGATATCGCCGGTCTCGTCGCGCAGCGCGGCACGCATCGCCTGCCGGTCGCGCTGCAGCGCCCCGGTCATCTCCGGCGTCTGGATATAGATTGCCCCCTCCGCGGCGGCTTCACGTACCAGCCGCACCATGTCGAGAGCGTTCTTTTCCGGATCGACCCCCGAACACATCTGGATCGCTGCTGCCTTGAATGTCATCCCTTGCTCTCCTCAAGCCGCCAGCATCGGATCCAGCTTGCCCGCACGATCGAGCGCGTGAAGATCGTCGCATCCGCCGACATGCTCGCCGTTGATGAAGATCTGCGGAAACGTCGAGCGGCCGTTCGCCTTGCCGATCATCTCCTCGCGCAATTCCTTGGAATAGGTCGCATCGTGTTCCACGTATCGGACGCCCTTGGACTCCAGCAGAGCCTTTGCACGAGCGCAGTAGCCGCAATATTCACGGGTATAGATAGTCACGTCTGCCATCGTTTTCTCCGGCGCAGCCCCATTGGGCGAAAAGCCGGAGGACGGCCGCGCATGAACTGTCATCTATTGTCATATAGGGGTGGAAATGGCCATTGCAAAGGTCAAAACCGTGACCTCCGCGGCCCCGGCCTTCTTGAGGATGCGGGTAGCGGAGGAGACCGTCGCTCCGGTGGTGTAGACATCGTCGACGAGCACCAGCCGCTTGCCGAAGACATCCGCCTCACGGCCGGGCGCGATAGCGAAAGCCGCCCGAACATTATCCTGCCGGGCACGGGCCGAAAGCCCCACCTGTCGGCTCGTGCGTTTGATGCGCACCAGCGTCGACGGCAGAAACGGCTTGCCGCCTTTCTCGGCCAGATGCCGCCCCAGTTCTGCCGCCTGGTTGAACTTCCTGAAAACAAGGCGCGAGCGGTGGAGGGGAACCGGAAGAATGCCGTCACAGCGATCGACATGGCCTTCGGCCGCGCGCAGCATCCAGCCGGACATCATCGGGGCGAGATCGGTGCGGTCCCGATACTTCAGCGCGTGTACGAGGTCGCGTGCCGCTCCGTCGAAGATCGCAGCCGACCGGAGCCGGTCAAAAACCGGCGGATCGGCGATTGCCTGGGCCGAAAGCATGCCTGCCCCGGGATCGTGGGAAAACGGCAGGCCAAGGGCTTCGCAAAACGGCCGCTCGATGAAACGGATTTCGCGCCAGCAGGACGGGCAGAGGCCTCCATGCCGGCCGGTGAGAATGCCGCAGCCGGGACAGGCGGGGGATAGACGAGATCGCCGAGCCGCCGCGTCCACGTCAGGGCAAACGGTGGTACAAAACGAAGAATGCTGGTGCTTGGCTCTCCGGACATGTCTTGACAATAACGCAGGGAGCGCGCCTTTGCGAAGCAGGAATGTGAGTGTGCAAGACATGGAAATTCTCTTCGACGAACAGCTGGTGAAGGCCAGACGCGAGCGTGCCCTTGCAAAGGCGGACCGCAAGGCGGCTTTCCTCTTGGAGATCGCCGGGCGCGAGATGGCTGACCGCCTTGCCGTCGTCGAACGCCGGTTCGAAAGCGCCGTCGAATTGCACGGCGGCATCGGCGCAGCAGCCCATGAAGCCATGGCTACCGGGAAGATCGGCAATATGCGCCGTGTCGAGACGAGCCTGGCTTTCGCTGAGCCCGGAGAGACGATTGAGGCCGCGCCTTGGGAAGACGTGCCTCTCGAACCGGAATCCGTCAACCTGGTGCTTTCGCCGCTCACTTTGCATCTCGTCAACGACACGCCGGGCGCGCTGATCCGCATTCGCCGCGCCCTGAAGCCGGATGGCCTGTTCCTCGCCGCCATTCCCGGTGCCGGCACGCTCAGCGAACTGCGCGACGTTCTCTTGTCTGCCGAGGCGGAGTTGACGGGCGGCGCAAGCCCCCGTGTCGCACCCTTTGCGGATGTCCGCGATGTCGGGGCACTGCTGCAGCGCGCGGGTTTCGCACTGCCGGTCGTCGATATCGAAACCTATACAGTCCGCTACGATTCGCTTTTCGGGCTGATGCGTGACCTTCGCGCCATGGGCATGACGAACCCGCTTTCGGGCCGCAGCCGGGTGCCGGTGACGAAGGCGTTCTTCATGCGGGCTGCAGAACTTTACGCGGAACGTTATTCCGATCCGGACGGCCGCATCCGTGCGACCTTCTCGATCATCTATGCATCAGGCTGGGCACCGCATGAAAGCCAGCAGAAACCGCTGAAACCGGGCTCGGCGAAGATGCGGCTGGCCGATGCCCTGCGTAAGGAAACAGAGTAGACCCGTTAGTCCATGGCGCTGCTATAGGTGTCTGCGACCCCGCCGAAAAGGGCGTCCATCGCCTCGTAGTACTGACCCAAACCGGCAAAAAGCGCGACAGCTATGAGCGAGATCAGCAGGCCGTATTCCACCGCCGTCGCCCCGCCTTCGTCGCGCATGAAGAACCAGAGGAGACGCATGGGCAGCCCTTTTTGACGAGAAGTCTCTGATCTGCCCAACCCTAGGGTAGAATCGTTAATTAGCAGTCATCACCGGAACCGTAGCCTTCCACGATGCATATGGAGCCCGGCGTTTCCTGCAGCACGCTGCGGCGAATTGTATAGACCTTCGTGCCCTTTTCGGCAGGCCTGATCGAACCCGTCGTGATCCGGTCGAAATCTTCCTGGACATGCGCCATCCGCTCGTCGCTGCGGTCTGCTAGCATCGGCGTCACGATCAAAGCGAGTGCGATGGCAGCCGTACCGAACAGGAGCGCGATATTGAGCGCTCCGGTGCTGCCGGATCCGCGCGCCGCCCGCTGTCGAATCCGCGCAGTTTTCCAGAATTCCTCGTCCATGCCTTCGAAGTCTCGTAAAACGCGGTTACTTGGTGAGCCCAAAAGGTGCCACAATCGGCTAAACGAACCCTTAACGCAGAATGAATTCGATTCTGCTAATTTTAACGATCAAAGCAGGTCTTGAAGGATCGGGATCAACGGCTCGTCGGCCGGCGGCATGGGATAATCCCGCAATGCGTTCGGCCGCACCCATTTGATCGCCTGGCCTTCCCTGCCGACCGGAATGCCCTCGTAACGCCGGCAGATATAAAGCGGCATCAGAAGGTGGAAGGTCTCGTAGGTATGGCTGGCGAAGGTAAGCGGTGCCAGGCACGGGATCTTGGTAACGATGCCAAGCTCTTCTTCGAGCTCGCGCACCAATGTTTCTTCCGGCGTTTCGCCAGGCTCGACCTTGCCTCCCGGAAATTCCCAGAGGCCTGCCAGTGTTTTGCCTTCGGGACGCTGTGCGAGCAGGACCCGCCCATCGGTATCGACGAGGGCGCAGGCGGCAACCAGCAGGAGCTTGCGAGGGGTCTCGTTCATGCCGGCATGTCCTGCCGCCAGTAGCGGTATTCATAGGCCTTGCGGAAACCGAACTTGCGGTAGAGCGCCAGCGCCGGCGCATTGTCGGCAACGACCTGAAGCCAAGCCGAACGCGCGCCGCTGATACGTGCCCAGCGCAGGGCCGAGGAGAGAATTTCCGTGCCTATACCCTCTCGCCGATATGCTTCGACGACGGCAAACGAAATAATCCCGGCCAGATCGTTGTCCTGCACACAGAGCGCCATCGCGATCGGCCCGTCGACGGCACTCTCCTTGATGAAGAAGCCCGACGGCGGCTTGATCGCCGAGAGAATTTCCGCCATCGCCGGCTTCAGCGCGGCATCCTCGCCATTGACCGCAAGCGTCGCATCGGTGAACCGGCCGACATCGTGGCTCGGCAGGTGGTCGAGCGTGTCGGGCAATTCGAGTGCGGTAAGATCGACAGTCAGCACGTCGACCGTTTCGAAGACCCGCCATCCCTCCGCCTTAAGATGGTCGAGCAGAAGGGGCGGAGCAAGCGGCGTCTCGCGGACGAGCAGCGGCCGGCCGTAGCTTTCGAACCGCTTGCGCGCCTTCTGAAGCCGCGTCGCCATGTCCCGATGATCGGAAGGGTCAAGCGGCACGATGCAGTTCAGGCGCTTCGAGGGATGGCCACCGGTCAGCCGCACCTGCCAGCTTCCGTCATAGACGACGGACGCCGCCGGCCAGGCCCGGAAGCCGACGGCTTCGAGGCGTCGCACCAGCGGCAGGTCGCCTTGCGGAGATGATGACTGTATCAATCCCGTCAGCTCCGATAGTCGCCGTTGATGGCGACATATTCCTTGGTCAGGTCGCAGGTCCAGACGGTGGCGGTACCGCTGCCGAGACCGATTTCCACCTTCACCGGAATGTCTTCCTTTTTCATCACCGCCGTGGTGGCGGCTTCCGAATAGGCCGGATCACGCTCGCCGTCGACGGCTACCCGCACATCGCCGAACCAGATCGCCAGACGATCGCGGTCGGCCATCTCGCCGGACTTGCCGACGGCCATGACGATACGGCCCCAATTGGCATCCTCGCCGGCGATGGCCGTCTTGACCAGAGGGGAATTGGCGATGGAAAGCGCAATCTTCTTGGCAGCCGCATCGCTCTCGGCCCCGGTCACGGTGATTTCGACCATCTTGCGGGCGCCTTCGCCGTCGCGCACCACCTGCAGGGCAAGGTCCCTGAGCAGATCGTTGAGCGCGGCACGAAAACCTTCCAGGCGGACATCGTCGGCGCTCTCGACACGGGCCTGCCCGTCCTCAGCCGCGGCACCAGTCGCAAACAGCATCAGCGTGTCGGAGGTCGACGTGTCGCTGTCAACGGTAACCGAGTTGAACGTTGGGCCGACGCCGGCAGCCAAAAGCGCCTGAAGCACCGGCGAGGCGATATCCGCGTCGGTCGCCACGAAAGACAGCATGGTTGCCATGTCGGGCGCGATCATGCCCGCACCCTTGGCGATGCCGTTGATCGTCACCTTCACGCCGCCGATCTCGGCGGTACGGGTCGCAACCTTCGGATAGGTGTCGGTGGTCATGATCGCCTTGGCTGCCTCGATCCAGAAGTCGCCCGAAGCCTGGCCGTACATTTCGCCGAGCACGCCTGCAAATTTCGTCGCATCCAGCGGTTCGCCGATCACGCCGGTCGACGCGAGGTAGACTTGCGTTTCATCGCAACCCACGGCTTGCGCGGCCGACCTAGCAGTGAGCGCGGTCGCAGCCTTGCCTTTCACGCCGGTAAACGCATTGGCGTTGCCGGAATTGACCACCACGGCGCGGGCGGCGCCGTGCGGCAGATTGGCGCGGCAGAAATCGACTGGAGCCGAGGGGCATTTGGACCGGGTGAAGACCCCCGCAACTGAAGCCGGCTTATCGAAAACCATCAGAAGCACGTCGGTGCGGTTCTTGTACTTGATGCCGGCGGCGGCAGTCGCCATGCGGAGACCGCGCAGAGCTGGCATGTCTGGATAGGATTTCGGAGCGAGCGGAGAAACGGAAGCGGACATCGGAAACAACCTGGCTCAATAAGGAAAGGCCCGGAAAATCCGGGCCTCAGGGTGGCTCTTCGGACGATTACTGCTGTGCCGGAACGGCCGGCGCGTCGCCGCCATCGCGCATCTTGCTGACGTCGTCGTAGCCCTTCTTCAGGGCTTCATCCATGATCTCGACCTTCTGATCGGCCTTGGCCTTCTCGATCAGCGCCACATACTTGTCGCGCATTACGAGCTGACGGACCTGATCCTCAACCTGATCGAGAGCCGGGGGCGGAGCGTCGCGCTTGTCTTCCAGCTTGATGACATGGAAGCCGAACTGGGACTTGACCGGGGTCTTGGTATAGGCGCCCTTTTCGAGAGTGAAAGCCGCTTCCTCGAATTCCGGAACCATGCGGCCACGGCCGAACCAGCCAAGATCACCGCCTTCGTCCTTGTTGGAATCCTGCGACTTTTCCTTGGCGATCTCGGCGAAGTCCTTGCCCTTGTCGAGATCGGCGATGACAGCCTTTGCCTCTTCTTCGGTCTTCACGAGAATGTGGCGGGCATGTACCTCTTCCTGCTTCGGAATGCCCGCGATTTCCTTGTCGTAGCGGGCTTTCACTTCTTCCGCGGTGACCGCGTCGATGACGTGCTTGCGGAAATAGGCATTGTGGAGTTCGCGGTCGCCGATATAGGCCATGCGCTTCTTGAAATCTTCGGTATCCTTGATGCCTTCGGCAAGCGCGCCGGAGGCCAGAAGCTTGACGTCAATGGCGCCCGAAAGAGCCGCGACCTTCTTCTGCTCATCCGGAAGCTGAGCAAGCTGCGGGTCAAGATTCTGGATTGCGAGGTCGAGCTCCGACTGGCGGATTTCCAGGCTCCCCACCTTTGCGACAACGGCATCTTCCGCCGAAAATGCCGGAGCCTGGGAGAAGATCGCAGCGGCAAGCGCAGCCGTTACGAGGAATTTGTGGCGCAACATCGATTTACCTTTCAATAGGGCGCCGGCTTCAGAACGTCTGAATCCGGCCGGAAAACCTTCACAAACACCGGATTGTGGCCATTCTGTATCGGCCGCCACCGTTGACATAATTCGACCCCCCTCTTATCTGTCACGCAACTTCGCGTCCAGAAGAGTTTCCGGGCGTGGCGGGTCATTTTGCCGTCATCAAGCCGACACCGGCAGCCCGGCCCGCCGTCCCAAGAACTGAGATCAGAAAGGACCATTCGTATGGTCAGCCTTGGCGGCATCGCCCGCAAATTGTTCGGTTCGGCAAACGACCGTCGCCTCCGCGGCTACCAGCCGAAAATAGACGCCATCAATGCAATTGAGGAAAAGACCAAGGCTCTTTCCGACGAGCAGCTCGCAGCCCAGACTGCGGAATTCAAGAAACTGCTTGCCGAAGGCAAGACGCTCGACGACATCCTCATCCCGGCCTTTGCCGTCGTGCGGGAAGCGTCCCGCCGGGTCCTCGGCATGCGCCCCTTCGACGTGCAGCTGATGGGCGGCATGATCCTTCACGACGGTGCAATCGCGGAGATGAAGACCGGCGAAGGCAAGACGCTGGTGGCAACTCTGCCCGTTTACCTCAACGCGCTCTCCGGCAAGGGCGTTCACGTGGTCACGGTCAACGATTACCTCGCCCGCCGCGATGCGACGACAATGGGCAAGCTCTACGGCTTCCTCGGCCTGACCACGGGCGTCATCGTCCACGGCTTGAGCGACGAGGAGCGTCACGAGGCCTATGCCTGCGACATCACCTACGCCACCAACAACGAACTGGGCTTCGACTATCTGCGCGACAACATGAAATATGAGCGCAGCCAGATGGTCCAGCGCGGCCACAACTATGCGATCGTCGACGAAGTCGACTCGATCCTGGTCGACGAGGCCCGCACGCCGCTCATCATTTCCGGCCCGCTCGACGACCGTTCCGAACTTTACAACACGATCGACGCCTTCATTCCGCTGCTCTCGCCGGAAGACTACGAGATCGATGAGAAGCAGCGTTCGGCCAATTTCTCCGAAGCCGGCACCGAAAAGCTCGAAAACCTGCTGCGCCAGGCGGGTCTGCTGAAGGGCGAAAGCCTCTACGATGTCGAGAACGTGGCGATCGTCCACCACATCAACAACGCGCTGAAGGCTCACAAGCTTTTCACCCGCGACAAGGACTATATCGTCCGCAACGGCGAGATCGTCATCATCGACGAATTCACGGGCCGCATGATGCCCGGCCGCCGTTATTCGGAAGGCCAGCACCAGGCGCTCGAAGCCAAGGAGAAGGTGCAGATCCAGCCGGAGAACCAGACGCTCTCCTCGATCACCTTCCAGAACTATTTCCGCATGTACGCAAAGCTCGCCGGCATGACCGGTACGGCTTCGACGGAAGCGGAGGAATTCGGCAACATTTACAAGCTGGAAGTAGTCGAAGTGCCGACCAACATGCCGATCCAGCGTATCGACGAAGACGATGAGGTCTACCGGAGCTTCGACGAGAAGTTCAAGGCGATCATCGCCGAGATCAAGGATGCCCATGAGCGCGGTCAGCCGGTCCTCGTCGGCACCACCTCGATCGAGAAGTCGGAATTGCTGGCGACCATGCTACGCCAGTCCGGCTTCGACAACTTCCAGGTTCTGAACGCCCGCTACCACGAGCAGGAAGCCTATATCGTCAGCCAGGCCGGCGTTCCCGGCGCGGTGACCATCGCCACCAACATGGCCGGCCGCGGTACCGACATCCAGCTCGGCGGCAATATCGAGATGCGCCTTGAGCGCGAACTGGAGGGGATCGAGGATCCGGCAGAACGCTCTGCCAAGGAAACCGCCATCCGCGAAGAGGTCAGGCAGCTCAAGGAAAAGGCGCTTGCCGCCGGCGGCCTCTACGTCATCGCCACCGAGCGCCACGAAAGCCGCCGCATCGACAACCAGCTGCGCGGCCGTTCCGGCCGTCAGGGCGATCCGGGCCGCTCGAAATTCTACCTGTCGCTCCAGGACGACCTGATGCGCATCTTCGGCTCCGACCGCATGGACGGCATGCTGCAGAAGCTCGGCCTGAAGGAAGGCGAAGCGATCGTCCATCCCTGGATCAACAAGGCGCTGGAACGTGCCCAGAAGAAGGTGGAAGCCCGCAACTTCGACATCCGCAAGAACCTTCTGAAATACGATGACGTCACCAACGACCAGCGCAAGGTGATCTTCGAGCAGCGCCTCGAGATGATGGACTCCGAAGACGTTTCGGAAGTCGTCGAGGAAATGCGCACCGAGGTGATCGAAGTTCTCGTCGCAAAGCACATTCCCGAGCGCGCCTATGCCGAACAGTGGAACGCTCAAGGGCTTCGCGAAGACGTCGGCCGTCAGCTCAACCTGGATCTGCCGATCGAGGATTGGGTCAAGGAAGAAGGCATCGGCGAGGACGACATCCGCGAGCGCATCACCGAGGCGGCAAACAAGGCTGCCGCCGATCGCCGCGAACGCTTCGGGCCTGATATCATGAATTACGTGGAGCGCTCCGTGCTGCTCCAGACGCTCGACCACCTGTGGCGCGAACATATCGTCAATCTCGATCACCTGCGTTCGGTCATCGGCTTCCGCGGTTATGCGCAGCGCGATCCGCTGCAGGAATACAAGGCCGAGGCCTTCGAGCTCTTCCAGGCGCTGCTCGCAAACCTGCGCGAAGCAGTGACGGCCCAGATGATGCGCGTCGAACTCGTGCAGAACCCCGAGCCGCCGGAACCGCCGCCGGTCTTCGAAGGACATCATATCGATCCGACCACGGGCGAAGACCAGTTTACCGGCCAGGATGGCGAAAACTTCATCGCCGCGCCGCAGGACCGTCACCCGGAAGACCCGTCCACCTGGGGCAAGGTCGGCCGCAACGAAGCCTGCCCCTGCGGCTCGGGCAAGAAATACAAGCACTGCCACGGCGCGTTCGAACAGGTCTGAGACTTGAGATAAGCTGGCGTCAGGCTTCGGCGCGTTCTTCTCGCGCCGAAGCCGCACAGACATCCCGAACGCAGCTGCGCAACCATCGATGGGCGGGATCGGCATCCATCCGGGGGTGCCAGAGCAGCGATACCGTTATCTCCGGCATCGGAACTGGAAGCGGGAAGCTGAACAGCCCCTTGCGCAGATTGCCGGTATGACGCTCGGGAACCGTGGCGATGAGATCCGAGGCCCGCGCCAGAGCCAGAGCCGCGGAAAAACCCCCGACGATCGTGACGATCTCGCGCCTAGCTCCGAGCGCCTCGAGCGCCTCGTCGAGCAGGCCTTTGTCGAACCCCCGTCGCGATACAAGCACGTGCCTGCCTGCCGCGTAGCGGGAAAGGCTCATCTCGCCGAGGCTCAGCGGGTGGCCCATCCGCACCACTCCGACGAAACGGTCCCTGAACAACGCCTGGACGCGGACTTCCGGACCAGTTGCCGCCCCGATCACACCCGTTTCCAAATCGACCGTGCCATCACGCAAGGGGCCGCTGTCCTTGTCCGGCTTCGGTATGAAACGCAGCTGGACGCCGGGCGCCTGCTCTGCAACCAATGCGATGAGCTCCGGTCCAAAATTCTCCACGAAGCCGTCGCTGCTACGCAGCGTGAGTGTCCGGACGAGCTTTTTGAGGTCGAGGCTTTCGGCAGGCCGCAGAACCGCTTCGGCATCCTGCACGAGCTGACCGACCCGTTCGCGCAGTTCAAGCGCGCGGGGTGTCGGCACCAGGCCGCGACCAGCCCTGACCAGAAGCGGATCACCCGTCGTATCCCGCAGTCGCGCCAGTGCTCGGCTCATGGCGGACGGACTGAGACGCAGGCGCTTGGCCGCGCGGGCCACGCTGCCTTCGGCAAGCAACACATCGAGGGTGACGAGCAGGTTTAGATCGGGATGCGACATGCGCCGAAGATAGCACAAAAGCTCCAATTTGATATGGCGTCAAATGCACGAATTGAGTGCAAATGATGCGCCTTCCGCCATGCCCGGGAAGCAGGCTACGTTCCATTGGACTGAAGCCGAACGGAGTTTGTGACAATGCAGATCGACAGGAAACCAGACCTCACCGTGACCGCAAGCGGCGGAAGATCGCGTTCGACCCGCGGCGCGCTCGCCGCCGTTTCCCTTGCCATGCTTCTCTCCTCACTCGGAACCAGCATCGCCAATGTCGGCTTGCCGGTGATGGGGCCGGCGTTCGGGGCCTCCTTTCAGCAGGTACAATGGGTCGTGCTGGCCTACCTCCTTGCAATCACCGTCCTGATCGTCAGTGTCGGCCGGCTGGGCGATATAATCGGACGGCGGCGGTTGCTGCTCATCGGGCTCGGGTTCTTCATGCTCGCTTCCATCGCCTGCGGCGCCGCGCCCACGCTCGCCGTGCTCATTGCTGCGCGGGCGGCGCAGGGTCTTGCAGCGGCTATCATGATGGCGCTCTCCATGGCGATTATTGGAGAGATCGTCCCGAAGGAAAGAGCCGGCAGCGCCATGGGGCTGCTGGGAACCATGTCGGCAGTCGGCACGGCCCTTGGCCCGTCGCTCGGGGGTGCTTTGATCGCGGCAAGCGGATGGCGAGCGATCTTTCTGGCTGCCGTTCCTCTCGCGGTGTTCGCCTTCGTTCTTGCCTACCGCTATCTACCCTCCCATGCGCCGGCAACGGACCGTCAGGGCAAACCGCGATTGGACATCCGGGGGACGGCGCTGCTGGGGCTGGCGCTTTTGGCTTACGCACTCGCCACAACGCTCGGACGGGGCGGCTTCGGCCCGCTGAACGCCGCGCTGCTGGCGGCGGCGATCGTCGGATTTTGCCTGTTTATCTTCGCCGAGACCCGAACGGCATCCCCCCTGGTCCGGCCGGCAATGCTGCGCGATCCGTCGCTGGCTGCCAGCCTTGCGATGAGCACGCTCGTCTCGACGGTGATCATGGCGACGCTTGTTGTCGGTCCCTTCTATCTTTCCCGATCGCTCGGGCTCAACGCGGCTTTGGTGGGGTTTGCCATGTCGACCGGCCCCGTGGTCTCCGCCCTGGCCGGCTGGCCAGCCGGCCGCCTGGTAGACCGCTTCGGCTCTCCCCGCACAACGGTTGTTGGTCTCCTGGCAATGATGGCGGGCTCTCTCGCCCTCGCGATGCTGCCGAGAACGTTTGGAATATGGGCCTATGTCGCGCCGCTGGCCATCATGACCGCCGGTTATGCTTTATTCCAGGCCGCCAATAACACAGCCGTCATGGCGGGCATTCCGCCGGATCAGCGGGGCCTGACGGCGGGCTTGCTGAACCTGTCGCGCAATCTCGGCCTCACCACCGGGGCATCCGTCATGGGTGCCATATTCGCGGCGATGTCGGGAGCAAGCGACATAACGGCGGCATCCGCCGATGCGACCGCCGTCGGGATGCAAGCCGCTTTCGCAACCGCTGCCGGATTGGTCGTCGTCGCCCTTGCGGTCGCGGCAGCAAAGCATATAGCTGCGAGCCGCCCCGCCTCACCCGTCGAAACACCTTGAGTTATCCGGCGCCGCCGGGCTTTTTAGCCATCCGACGAACCCTTTCTTAACCCTGCTGTGGCAACACTTTCGCAATTGTTCCCCGTCGTCGCTACGAGTATTGCGTGCCCATCATGGCGGTCATCGAAACAGCGGAGAGATTGCTGCCGCCAGGCCTGCGCGCCCGGCTTCATCCGCTGACGCGCAAGCTCGAGACGATCCTGACCGATGAGGACGAGACGGCACGTGCCCAGCGCCGGGCGCTGATCGCCTTCGTTATCCGCATTTTCAGTGCTGCAATCGCGTTCGTTTCGCAGATTGTCCTCGCCCGCTTGATGGGTGAGTTTGAATACGGCATCTTCGCCTTCGTCTGGGTCATCGTCGTGCTCGCCGGCAACCTCTCCTGCCTCGGCTTCCACACCTCGGTGATCCGTTTCCTGCATCAGCACAAGGCTCGCGGCGAAGTGGAGACCGTGCGCGGTCTCAATCTGGCCGTCCGCCTGGTGGCTTTCGGCTCGGCGAGCTTCATCGGCGCTTCCGGCTTGGTCTTTCTGCAGATTTTCGGCGACAGGCTCGAGGCCTATTACCTGGTGCCGATCTCGCTTGCCTTCTTCACCATGCCGATGATCGCGCTTGGAGACGTGCTGGACGGGACGGCGCGTTCGAACGGCTGGACGGTGACGGCGTTGAGCCCCACCTACCTCATCCGGCCGACCCTGATCCTCGTCTTTATGCTAGCCGCCCTGTGGTTCGGCGCTCCACGCACCGCCGTGACGGCGATGGAGGCAGCACTTGCGGCAACCTATGTGACGACGCTCCTGCAGCTTCTGCGCCTGACGCTTCGCCTGCGCCGGCTCTACGGGATCGGCCCCAGGCGTTTCGAAATGGGCGCCTGGTTCCGCTATTCGCTGCCGCTCTTTCTGGTGGACGGCATCGGCTTCCTGCTGACCAATGCGGATGTCGTGGTCGTCGGCCTCTACCTGCCGCCCGACCAGGTGGGCATCTATTACGCCGCCGCCAAGACGATCGTGCTCGTCCAGTTCGTCTATTTCTCCATCAAGGCCGCCGCCGGCCCCCGGTTCTCCGCCATCCTGGCGGAAGGGGACATGGCGGCGCTCGCAGCCTTTGCCGGACAGATGGCTCGCTGGAGTTTCTGGCCGTCGCTTGCCGTCGGTCTTCTGGCACTTGCCGCAGGCGATCTGCTGCTCTCGCTCTTCGGCAGCGCCTTCACCGCCGGTTACTGGCTGATGGCGATCCTCTTTGCCGGCATCCTCGCCAAATCCATGGTCGGGCCTGGCGAGGTGCTGCTCAGCATGGCGGGACACCAGAACCTCTGTGTCCTGCTCTATGCCATCACCCTTGCGGCCAGCATCGGCCTCAACGTCGCGCTCATTCCCCATTTCGGCCTCACCGGGGCGGCGGTCGCAACAGCGTCGGCGATGATGATCGAGGCGGTGCTGCTGCATATCGCGGTGCGTCGCACGCTCGGCCTCGTGCTTTTCGCATTTGCCGACCCTATGCCCTCCGTTGCTTCAAAGGCTTCCTGACCATGGCTCAACCACCGATCAGCGGCGAATTCGAAGGCAATGGCGGCGGACATTTTCCGCCGATACAGAGATTTCGTGCCGAACGCCCCGACGCCGACACCCGGCTGCCGATAGGCCGGTCGGGCCGTGAACTCTGCCTCTATCCGGCTGCCTTCGGCTACGATCTCCAGGAGGAACTGGAGTTCCTGTCCAACCGGGCCATGGAGCCCAATATCTTCTTCTCGGCGAGATTGCTGGCGCCCGCCATGCCGCGCGTCGAGGACAAGCAGGTTCGTCTGGCGCTGATCCGCGATGAAAGCGGCGCGCGAAGCCGTCTCAGGCTGCTGATGCCGTTTACCATCGAAAAACCGGGCTTTTCGATGGGCGCTTCGATCATCCGCACCTGGGCCAATCCCTTTGGCCCGCTCGGAACCCCGCTCGTCGATGCCGAAGACGCCGCCGAAACGATCGACAATCTTTTCGAGGCCCTCATCCTCAGGGAAGCGCGGCTTCCGGGCGTGCTGGTATTACCTGACGTTCGCCTCAATGGCCATTTCGCCCAATTAGCCAAGGCTGTCGCCATCGGACGCAACCTGCCGGTAGCAGTCACCGATCCATTCCGGCGGCCGATGCTGGAAAGCCTGCTGGATGGCGAGGCCTATCTGAAACATGCGGTCTCTCCGCATCATTTCCGGGAGATGCGCCGCGTCTGGCGCAACCTGGCAGCCCGCGGCACCCTTGCCTATTCGGTGGCCCGCCAGCCGGAGGAGGTCCGGCTGCGCATGGAGGAATTCCTTTTGCTCGAGGCAAAAGGCTGGAAGGGGCGCAGACGCTCCGCGCTCATCAACGACCGCTTCCGCTCGGCCTTTGCCCGTGAGGCGATCACCAATCTGGCCGAAGTCGATGCCGTGCGCATCCACACGGTCGATTTCGACGGCCGCGCCATCGCCTCTCTTGTCGTCTTTCTCATGGCAGGTGAAGCCTATACCTGGAAAACGGCCTACGACGAGAACTTCTCTTCCTATTCCCCCGGCAAGCTTCTGATGATGAAGCTGACGGAATGGCATCTTGAAGACGCCAACATCACCCGCACTGACAGCTGCGCCGTCCCCGACCACCCGATCATGAGCCGCTTCTGGGAGGAACGCGAGGAGATGGGTACGCTGGTGATCGGGCTGAAACAGAACGGCGACCGCGACGTGCGCCAGGTGGCGGCGCAGCTTCACCTTTACCGCAACACCCGCAACATGGCCCGCATCCTCAGGGAAAAGATCCTGTCGATCGCCGGCCGCTCGGAATGATCACTCCGCGGCGGCTTTTTCACGAAGCAGCCGTCGGATGACCTTGCCGCTGGTCGTCAGCGGTATCTCGTCCACAAAGGCGACCTCGCGCGGATATTCGTGCATGGAAAGCCGCGTCTTCACCCATTCGCGGATCTCCGCCGCCAGTTCCGGGCTCGGATCATAGCCGGGTGCGACAACCACATAGGCCTTGACGATTTCCGTGCGGATCGGATCCGGCTTGCCGACGACCGCCGCCAGACGAACGGCGGGGTGCCCGCCCAGACAGTCCTCGATCTCGCTCGGGCCGATGCGGTAGCCGGACGAGGTGATGACGTCGTCGTCGCGGCCGATGAATTCCACATAACCGTCCTCGTCGCGGCGGCCGAGGTCGCCCGTCACGAGCCAATCTCCGATGAACTTAGATTCGGTCGCAGCCTCGTCGTTCCAGTAGCCGAGGAACATCACCGGGTCCGGCCGGCGGATGGCGATCTGCCCGATCTGTCCGACGGGACGCTCCATGCCCTTTTCATCGATGACGCCGACGATATGCCCGGGCACCGGACGGCCGATCGCGCCGCCTCGCGACACGCCGAGATGGGCGGCCGAGGAGAGCACGAAATTGCATTCCGTCTGGCCGTAGAACTCATTGACGGTGAGCCCGAGTGCCGATTTGGCCCAGTCGTAGGTCTCCCGGCCAAGCGCCTCACCGGCCGAGGCGATCGTGCGCAGCTTCAGATCGTATTTCTCCAGCGGTCTTTCGACCGCCTTCAGAAGACGCAGGGCCGTCGGAGGGATGAAGGCGTTGCGGACATCCATTTCCGCCATAATGCGGAAGGCCATGTCCGCGTCGAATTTCTGGGCCGGCGAGGAGACGACGGGAATGCCGAGCATCAACGCCGGCATCAGCACGTTGAGCAGACCACCTGCCCAGGCCCAATCGGACGGCGTCCAGATCCGGTCGCCCGCCTGCGGTGCAAATTCATGCGCCAGCTGAAAGCCTGGAATATGGCCGGCCAGCACCCGGTGCCCGTGCAACGCCGCCTTCGGCGGGCCTGTGGTACCGGAGGTGAAGATCATCAGTGCAGGATCGTCAGGCCCGGTCGGCGCAACGGCAAAATCCGACGGATGGGCTGATATCAACTCCGCAAGCGAAACAAGCTTCCCCTGCGGGGCCACATCCGTGACGATGACATGCTTCAGATCGGGCAGCCGCTCGCGCAGTTCGGTGAGGCGCGAGAGGCCGAAGGCATTGGTGACGATCGCCGCCGTGCTCGATGCCCTCAGGCGATATTCGAGCGCCTCGGCGCCGAAGAGTAGAGCGAGCGGCAGCGCGATTGCGCCCATCTTATAGATAGCGACGTGCGCGATCACCGTCTCGAAGCTCTGCGGCAGCAGAAGCGCGACCCGATCGCCGGCCTTCAGGCCGAGCGAAACAAAGGCATTCGCAAGCGAGGCGGAGCGCGCCGCAAGTTCGCCATAGGTGAGAGAAGAATGCGCGCCATCGGGGCTGAAGTGCTGCAGGCAGATGCGGTCCGGATGTTTCGCCGCCCAGTCATCGCTGACCACCTCGCCCATGTTGAACCTTGGCGGGATGTCCCAGGCGAAATTGCGATAGATCTCCTCATAGGAGGTGCCGGCAGGCAGTTTCATGTGCAGTGCTTCTCATTTTGCTGCACCAGCTAACATCTTCGAAGTTTGAAATACAAGAGGGACAAACCCACCACGCAATGAGCACTTCAATCTTGCAAGACGCTACGGCCTCGTGATAGAGCGCTTGCCACTACCGAAGTGCCCCGTTGGCGGAATTGGTAGACGCGCCTGACTCAAAATCAGGTTCCGAAAGGAGTGCTGGTTCGATTCCGGCACGGGGCACCACTTTTCGGCGGATGTCATCCGACCGCCCTCGTAAAACTGTCACCATAAATCCTCCGCAAACTCACGAAAAAGTGGCGGAGCGGAGACAATTTGTCTCCTGTGCGATCATTTACAGCGCGGCTGCATCTGCTCTAAGTGAGCCAACATCAGTGAGGAAAAGTTTATGGCGCTGACAGCTTCCGCCCCTCGATCCCACGCCGGAATGGGCTACGCCGTTGCCGTCACTGTGGGCATGGCAGCAACTGTCGGAGGCGCGCTCGCCTTTCAGTATATCGGCGGCTATATCCCCTGCGCGCTTTGCCTGCTGCAGCGCGATCCCTATTACTACGGCATTCCGGTCGGCATCCTCGGGATCATTGCGTCGGCTCTTAGCCTGCCGGGCTGGATCACGCGCGCAACCCTCCTTGTCATTGGCGTGATGATGCTGGTCGGCGCTGGCATGGGCGTCTATCACTCCGGCGTAGAATGGGCCTTCTGGGAGGGACCGGCGAGTTGCGGTGGCGGGGCCGGCGTCACAACCAATGCCGGCAGCCTGCTTTCGGACCTCAACACCGTCCACGGCCCCTCCTGCACGGAAGCAGCCCTTCGCGTGCTTGGCCTGTCATTTGCCGGCTGGAATGTCCTTGCCAGCGTCATTCTTGCCGGGATCGCCTTTCTGGGCGCCAAAAAGGCCGCCTGAGGCGGCCTCCGGCCGAGATCACGGCTGCAGTTCCGTATCCCAGTAGAGATAGTCCATCCAGCTTTCGTGCAGGTAGTTCGGCGGGAAAAGCCGGCCGTTGTTGTGCAGGTCCTGTACCGTCGGCTGATAAGGCTTCTGATGCGGGAACATGCCGGCCTGCTTCGGCAGCTTGCTGCCCTTCCTGAGATTGCAGGGCGAGCAGGCGGCCACGACATTTTCCCAGGTGGTTTCTCCGCCATGGGCGCGCGGGATGACGTGGTCGAAGGTCAGATCATCGTTTTCACCGCAATACTGGCACTCGAACTTGTCCCGCAGGAAGACGTTGAACCGGGTGAAGGCAGGGTTGCGGGTCGGCTGAATATAGGTCTTCAGGCTGACGACGCTCGGCAATTTCATGGAGAAGCTTGGAGAGCAGACCGAGTGTTCGTATTCGGCGATGATATTGACCCGGTCGAGGAAAACCGCCTTGATCGCGTCCTGCCAGGACCACAGCGACAAGGGATAATAACTCAGCGGCCGGTAGTCAGCGTTCAGAACGAGCGCCGGCAGGGCCTGCGGGGAGACTGCAATCGTCAAGTGACGCTCCTACCCGATTCGGCATCTGTACTTTCTATATTAGGTCCGTTGTTACAGGATTGTGAAGCCCAATAAATGCAGTGAGATACTTTGCCCCAGCTTCACGCAAGCGGCGTGGCGTCCCGGCGCATCTTCGCCGCGTAATAGGCCCAAAAGAGCCTCGCCGCGACGGACCGCCACGGCCGCCAGGCTTCCGCCATTGCCGCGAGATCTTTCGCTTGAGGCCGCGCCTCCAGCCCCAGCGCGTGCCCAACGGCCGCCTGCAGAGCCACGTCGCCGGACGGAAAGATATCGGGGTGCCCTCCGCAGAACATCAGATAGACCCCCGCCGTCCACGGCCCGATGCCCGGGAGCGCCGTCATCGTCCGGATGGCCTCGCCCGTTTCCAGTTCACAGATCGACTCCAGGTCGATGAGGCCTTGCGAAATTGCTGTGGAGAGATTGAGAAGCGTCGCAGCCTTCGCCCGTGAGAGGCCGAAGGTGGCGACAACGGCGGGATCAAGCGCTGCATAACCCGCAGCGGTGACCGGCCCGGCAGCGGTGATTCGCCCCCAGATCGCCTCCGCGCTTGCCCGCGAGACCATCTGCGACACGATGATCGAGGCAAGGCCGGCAAATCCAGGCTCGTTGAGCCTGAGCGGCACCGGCCCGGCGGCCCCGACGATCGACACGAGCCGCGGATCGAGCTCGACCAGAGCCTCGAGTCCCGCCTGGATATCCGAAGGGCCGCGGATGATCCGCACAACCTGCCTCCCATGGCTGTTTCGCAAAAAGCATGCCAGAAGAAGCCATGCCTGCGTCATCCTCTGATAAACCGGTCTATCGGTTCGCGCCAAGCCCGAACGGGCTGCTTCATCTCGGCCATGCGCTCTCCGCCCTCCTGAACCACGATATGGCCAGGGCGGGGGATGGGAGGTTTTTGCTGCGCATCGAAGATATCGACCTCGCCCGCTGCACGCCGGAATTCGAGCAGTTGATCTATCGCGACCTTGCCTGGCTTGGACTCGACTGGGAAAGGCCGGTGCGGCGGCAGTCAGAGCATTTTGCCACCTATCACGCCGCACTCGACCGGCTGACGGAGATGGGTCTCGCCTATCCCGCCTTCATGACCCGCGGCGACGTAAAGGCTAAAGTGGCAGCCTATGAAGCCGGCGGAAAGACCTGGCCCCGCGACCCGGACGGCTCACCACTCTATCCGGAAGACGACCGGCATCGAAGCGAGGCGGAACGGCGGCAGCTGATCACAAGGGGCCTGCGGCACGCCCACCGGTTGGACATGCGAAAGGCGCTGAGCCTCATCGGCCATCCCTTGACATGGATCGAAACTGGCGACGGCGAGCGCGGGCGGATTTCCGCCGATCCGGCCGTCTGGGGAGACGTCATCCTGTCCCGTTCCGACGCTCCGTCGAGCTATCATCTCTCGGTGACGGTGGACGATGCAGCGCAGGGCATCACGCATGTGGTGCGCGGGCTGGATCTCTTCGACGCGACCGCGGTGCACCGGCTGCTGCAGGAACTTCTGGAACTGCCCGAGCCGCTCTACCATCACCATCGGCTTATCCTGGGAGAGGACGGCAGGAAGCTTGCAAAAAGCGAGGGATCAACGGGACTTGCGGCCCTTCGCGACCAAGGCCTCCTGCCCAGCGACATCCGCCGGCTGGTCGGCCTTTGAGGCCTCTTCCTCCTCGCGCCGGCGCCGCTCTTTCTGGAGCCGCGACACCACCGAATAGACCCGGTACTTCATCAGCGCCGCGTTGAGCTCCGCACCCAGCATGAAGATCACCGCGACCATGTAGAGAAAGACCAGCACGATCATGATCGACGCCAGCCCCGCATAAGTCGCGGCATAATTGGCAAAGGTCGAGAGATAGGCTGCAAAACCCAGGCCGAAGGCGGTCCAAAGGACAATCGTCAGCGTCACGCCCGGCAGGACGTCGATGATGCGCCGGTCTCCGGCCGGCAGCCATTTGTGCGAGAGCAGAAGCCCGGCCATCAGCACCAGCGCAGTGCCGTAAAGACCCCAGTTGGCGGCCGTCGTCAGATCGGGGATCAGCCAGGGAAATCGCGTTTCGGCAAAGCGCATCGCGACCGGGACGGCCACGAGCACGATGCTGATCAGGGCAAAGATCACCACTGCGACGATTACATAACCAAGGCTCGCGAGCCTCGTCACGTACCACGCCCGCGTCTCGGACATCCGGTAGGCACGGTTGAGAGAAATACGCAGCGCCTCGACACCGTTGGAGGCGAAATAGGCGGCCGCCAATACGGAAACGGTCAGCAGCCCGCCCCGCGGCATGGTGAGCACACGCTGGATTTCCGAGGCGATCGGCGCGGCGATATCCGCCGGCCAGGTATCGAACAGAAGATGGATCGCCGTATCTGAAAATCCGCCGGCACCGAGAAAACCCGCAAGAGCGGTCCCGAAGATCAGGAAGGGAAAGAGCGCCAGCAGACCCGAGAGCGCCACATGGCTTGCCATCGCCCAGCCATCATCCTCGTTGAAGTGACAATAGGCGTCCCAAAATACCTTATAGGCGAGCCTGTACCACCGAAAGGGGCGGTTTTCTTCGGACAATGGCGACTCCGTTGTGACTTGGTGCGAAATATGGGAGGAACCCTTCCTGTTGTACAGGGACGAGATCAAATGAACGAGAAAAGAACGATCATCATCACCGGCTGTTCCTCCGGTATCGGCGCGCACTGCGCCCGCGCCCTGAAGGCTGACGGCTGGCGGGTTTTCGCCACGGTGCGCAAAGAGGCTGATCTCACCGCGCTGGAGGCCGATGGCATCGAAGCGCTGATGATGGACTATACGAAGCCAGAAACCATCGCCACCCTGGTTCAAACCGTTCGAGACCGCACCGGCGGCCGGATCGACGCATTGTTCAACAACGGCGCCTATGGACAGGCGGGAGCCGTGGAGGACCTTTCCACCGACGTGCTGCGCGAACAGTTTGAGACCAACGTCTTCGGCTGGCACGAACTGACGCGCCTTGTGATCCCGATCATGCGCGCACAAGGGCATGGCCGCATCGTCAACTGCTCCTCCATCCTCGGCCTGTTGCCCTATCGTTACCGCGGCGCCTACACGGCTTCCAAATATGCCATCGAAGGCTTGACCATCACCCTGCGGATGGAACTCCAGGGCAGCGGCATCGAAGTGAGCCTCATCGAGCCTGGGCCGATCACCTCACGCTTTACCGCCAATGCGCTTGTCAAATTCAACGAGCACATCGATCAGGAAGCGTCGGTCCATGCGGAGCAATACAAGCGCCAGCTCAGACGTCTCGACGGAAGGGGGCAGATCAGCCGTCACAAGCTTGGCCCTGAAGCCGTCTATCATGTCCTGGCGCATGCCTTGACCGCACCTCGTCCCCGACCACATTATTTGGTCACGAAGCCCGCCAAGCAGGGCGCCTTCCTGAAAAGAATATTGCCGGCCGCGCTTTTCTATAAGCTCATGCGCCGACTCGACTGAACGAAAGCAATCGGAAAATGTCCAGTTTCACCACTCTGCTTACCCTGATCGTCATGGGGCTTGTCGTGCTCGTCCTGATCCGCGGGCTGTTCAACATGCTGAAGGGAAGCGACGCGAACAAATCCAACAAGCTGATGCAGTTGCGCGTCCTCTTGCAGGCGGTCGCAATCCTTCTCATCATGCTTACGCTCTGGATCACCGGCGGCGGACGCCCGAGCTGATTCCGGCGACCGAGGGACCAATGGTAAAGCTCAACAAGATATACACGCGCACCGGCGACAAGGGCACCACCGCCCTGGTCTCGGGTCCACGACGGGAAAAGTACGACCTGAGGGTAGAAGCCTACGGCACGGTCGACGAAACGAATTCTGCCGTCGGAATGGCAAGGCTCCACACCTCCGGCCTGCCTGAGCTCGATGCGATGCTCTTCCGCATCCAGAACGACCTGTTCGACCTGGGCGCCGACCTCGCGACGCCCGATACGGGGGAACAGCTGGACTACGAGCCGCTGCGCATCATCGAAGCCCAGGCGACCCGGCTTGAGAGCGAGATCGACACGCTGAATACCGACATCGCCCCCCTCACCTCCTTCGTTTTGCCGGGTGGATCCCCTGCCGCCGCCCATCTGCACCTTGCGCGCACCGTGGCGCGTCGCGCTGAGCGGCTGATGGTCGAGCTTTCCCGGCAGGAAACGGTAGGAACCGCGGCCTTGAAATACATCAACCGGCTTTCCGATTTCCTGTTCGTAGCCGCCCGTTCGGCCAATGACGGCGGCAAGTCGGACGTGCTTTGGGTTCCGGGGAAAAACCGGTAGAACGTTAGCGGGGTAGGAGGGTCACCAATGTTCATCCCGCTGCACGACGCCGTCGAACTGAAATATATCCGCGTACAATATGTCACAATCAGCCTCATCGCCGTCAACGTGCTGGTCTGGCTGTTCACCACGCTCGCGAGCCCGGAAATCGTGGAACACGCCTCGCTTGGCCTCGGCTTCATTCCAGCTGTGATCTTCGACTACGCGGTGCTCGATCCGTCGCTCATCATCGTCCCCGACGACGCCACCTTCATAACCTATGCCTTCCTGCATCTCGACTTCTGGCACCTCGCCTCCAACATGCTGTTTCTCTGGGTGTTCGGTGACAATGTTGAGGATGCGCTGGGGCATGTGAGATTCCTGATCTTCTACCTGATCTGCGCCGCGGCCGGCGCCGCCCTCCATGGGTTTGTCGGGCCGTCCTCGGAAGGTCCTTTGATCGGCGCTTCCGGTGCAATTTCTGGCGTCGTGGCGGCCTACTTCCTGCTGCACCCGCGGGTGCGGGTCTGGGTGCTGGTGCTTTTCCGTATTCCGCTGCCGCTGCCGGCCTTCATTCCACTGGCGCTCTGGATCGTTCAGCAATTTGCCATGCTGGCACTCGACCTCGACGGCATTGTCTCCTGGGGTGCCCATGTCGGCGGTATCATCGCAGGTGCCATCCTGGTCATCCTCATGCGCCGCAAGGGCGTGCCGCTCTTCGACCGCACCATCGTCACGCCGAAGGCCGTGCGAGCCGAGCCTACTCCCAAGGTTCCAATTGCTGTGGCTGAACCCGGCAGCAGCCCGCATTGACGACAAGGCCTTGACATTGACGTGTACGTAAAAGTAATTTTTGCGACTGCAAAAGCGCTGCGGGCGGCGAGACGGCGTTGTATTCGAGAAAAAAATGCGTATCGATGTCGCCCACTGACAAATGAGGGAACGGCAAATGTCGCAATTTGCCGCTGAGACAAGTCGAGGAAGGACCCCATGAAGATCCTGGTGCCGGTTAAGCGAGTGGTGGATTACAACGTGAAGATCCGGGTCAAGCCGGATGGCACGGGTGTCGAGCTTGCCAATGTGAAGATGTCGATGAACCCGTTCGATGAGATTTCCGTCGAGGAGGCTCTGCGTCTGAAGGAGGCGGGCAAGGCGGAAGAGGTTGTGGTTGTATCGATCGGACCTGCCAAGGCGGAAGAGACGCTCAGGACGGCCCTTGCGATGGGCGCCGATCGTGCAATCCTGGTCGAGACGGACGACATCGTCGAGCCGCTGGCCGTTGCAAAGATCCTCAAGGGTGTCGCGGACGCCGAGCAGCCCGGACTGATCATCGTCGGCAAGCAGGCGATCGATGACGATAGCAATCAGACCGGCCAGATGCTGGCAGCGCTCCTCGGCACGGCCCAGGCAACCTTCGCCTCCAAGATCGAGATAGGTGCAGGTTCCGCTAAAGTCACCCGCGAAGTCGATGGCGGCCTGCAGACGATCGAAGTCAAGCTGCCGGCTGTCATCACCACCGACCTCCGTTTGAACGAGCCGCGTTATGCATCGCTGCCGAACATCATGAAGGCCAAGAAGAAGCCGCTCGACAAAAAGACGCCGGCCGAGCTCGGCGTCGACACCACACCGCGCCTGAAGGTCCTGAAGACCGAGGAGCCGGGTGGCCGCAAGGCAGGCATCAAGGTCAAGAGCGTCGAGGAACTCGTCGCCAACTTGAAGACCGCCGGCATTCTCTAAAGCGACGGATAAGGATTACGACAATGGCCATTCTTCTTCTGGCAGAACACGACAACGCAACCCTGTCCGACCAGACCGCCAAGGCGCTCTCCGCTGCCGCGCAGATCGGCGGCGATGTGCATGTGCTGGTGGCCGGCTCGGGCGCCAAAGCTGCGGCCGATGCTGCCGCCAAGCTTTCCGGCATATCCAAGGTGCTGCTCGCCGACGACGCAAGCCTAGCCAACAATCTCGCCGAACCGCTGGCGGCACTGATCGTCTCACTTGCCGGCTCCTATGACACGATTATCGCCGCTGCGACGGCTTCTGCGAAGAACGTCATGCCGCGGGTTGCGGCCCTGCTCGACGTTGCCCAGGTCTCGGAAATCGTCGAGGTGATTTCTGCGGATACCTTCAAGCGGCCGATTTACGCCGGCAACGCGATCCAGACGGTGCAGGCGACCGACGCCAAGAAGGTCATCACGGTTCGGACCGCCTCGTTCCAGGCGGCCGGTGCAGGCGGCTCTGCATCCGTGGAAACGGTGCCGGCGGCGGGCAATGCGGATGTTTCCACCTTCGTCTCGGATGCGCTGTCCTCGTCGGAACGTCCGGAACTGACCTCCGCCAAGATCATCATCTCGGGCGGCCGGGCGCTCGGCTCTGCGGAAAAGTTCAAAGAGGTCATTCTGCCCGTCGCTGACAAGCTTGGCGCTGCTGTCGGCGCTTCCCGCGCCGCCGTCGATGCCGGTTATGCCCCGAACGATTGGCAGGTCGGCCAGACCGGCAAGGTGGTGGCCCCTGACCTCTATATCGCGGCCGGCATTTCCGGCGCCATTCAGCATTTGGCCGGCATGAAGGACTCGAAAGTCATCGTCGCGATCAACAAGGACGAAGAGGCGCCGATCTTCCAGGTCGCCGATTACGGCCTCGTCGGCGACCTCTTCGAAATCCTGCCACAGCTCGAAAAGGCGCTTTAGACCTTTGTCCATTTCGCAAGCGCGAAAAATGCTGGCAAAATGCCAAGTGGCGGAATAACAATCTGCCGGGCTGTCTCCACACAGCCCGGCATTTTTTATAAGATAGGCGCAGCGCAGCGCCTCGGGAGCGAAACCCAGGGAAACCAATAATGAGTTCGGTCATGAAGAATATCGGCATCATCGGAGCAGGTCAGATGGGTTGCGGCATAGCCCATGTTTCGGCCTTGGCCGGTTACAAGGTGCAGATGTACGACCTTTCCCAGGATAGGATCGAGGCAGCGCTTGCCACGATCAACGGCAATCTTGCCCGCCAGGTGGGTCACGGCAAATTGACCGATGACGAGCGCAAGTCTGCGCTTTCCCTCATCTCGGGTTCCGCCGATCTCAACGACCTTGCCCCCATGGACATGGTGATCGAGGCCGCGACAGAAGATGAAAGCGTCAAGCGAAAGATCTATGCACAGGTCTGTCCGGTTCTGAAGCAGGAAGCCCTGCTGGCGACCAACACGTCTTCGCTTTCGATCACCCGGCTCGCTTCCGCCACCGACCGGCCGGAACGTTTCATGGGTATTCATTTCATGAACCCGGTGCCGGTGATGAAACTCGTCGAGTTGGTGCGCGGTATCGCGACCGATGAGCCGACCTTCCGGGCTGCCAAAGAATATGTTGCCACGCTCGACAAGACTGTAACGGTCGCCGAGGACTTTCCCGCGTTCATCGTCAATCGCATCCTGCTGCCGATGATCAACGAGGCAATCTACACGCTCTATGAAGGCGTCGGTTCGGTGGAAGCCATCGACACCGCCATGAAGCTCGGCGCCAACCATCCGATGGGGCCGCTGCAGCTGGCGGACTTTATCGGCCTCGACACCTGCCTGTCGATCATGCAGGTGCTGCACGACGGGCTGGCCGACAGCAAATATCGCCCCTGCCCGCTTCTCGTAAAATATGTCGAGGCCGGGTGGCTCGGACGCAAATCCGGCCGCGGCTTCTACGACTATCGCGGCGAAGTACCGGTTCCGACTCGGTGACTGCTTTGGGACCTAAGGCGCCTTCGCGGCCGTAATCAGCGCCTTGGCATCTGGGCTGTCCCAGACGGCGGGGCCGTTCATGGCCGAGATCAGGCAGCCCTTTGCATCCATCACCAAGGTCGCCGGCAGGCCGAAGGCAAGTCCTTCCTTCTTCAGGCTGTTGAAGACGCCCATCGAGCTGTCGCGGTAATAGCCAAGCGTGTCGATGCCGTACTCAGCGAGAAACGCCTTGGGTTTCTCGTCCGTGCCGGTGTCGATGTTGACGGCTACCACTTCGAAGTCAGGCCCGCCCATCTCCTTCTGAAGAGCATTCAGCGCCGGCATTTCTTCGCGACAGGGGCCGCACCAGGTGGCCCAAAGATTGAGAAGCACGGTCTTGCCGGCGAAATCGGCTGTCTTCAGGTCCTTTCCATCAGGTCCCTTGAAGGAAAGATCGAGCGGCCTCGGCGGCCGTGCGGCCACCATCGCGGCAACCTGGCCCTTGGAAAACTCCGAGACGGACTTCACCGTCTCTACCGCGCCCTCGCAAGCCCCGGAAGACTGAGCGAGGAGAACGTCCCCGCCATTGCCAGACCCCACATTCCTCACGTATACCGCCACGGCGCCGGCGATGATCCCCGCGACGGCAGCAATCACGATCAATCGGACGGAAGGAAGGCCGAAGGGTCTTTTGGTCGTCATCAACTACTCCAGGACTTTTGCATCATGGCCGACGGCACGAAGGACGCGACATCCTCCAACCAGATGTGGGGCGGGCGCTTCGCCTCCGGGCCGGACGCGATCATGGAGGAGATAAATGCCTCGATCGGTTTCGACAAGAAGCTCTATGCCCAGGATATCCGCGGCTCTATAGCGCATGCGACCATGCTGGCTGAGAAAGGCATCATTTCGGGCGAAGATAAAGACAAGATCTTGTCTGGACTGAACACGATCATGTCAGAGATCGAAAGCGGGCAGTTCCAATTCTCAAGACAGCTCGAAGACATCCACATGAATATCGAGGCGCGGCTGGCGACCCTGATCGGACCAGCCGCTGGACGCCTGCATACCGCCCGCTCCCGCAACGATCAGGTGGCGCTCGACTTCCGTCTCTGGGTCAAGGAAGAGCTCGCAAAGGCCGAGCGCATGCTGACCGACCTGATCGCCGCCTTCCTTGATCGTGCCGAAGAGCATGCCGACACGGTGATGCCGGGCTTCACGCATCTCCAGACCGCCCAGCCGGTCACCTTCGGTCATCATTGCATGGCCTATGTGGAAATGTTCGGCCGTGACCGCGCCCGCGTGCGGCACGCCATCGACCACCTCGACGAAAGCCCGATCGGCGCCGCGGCTCTGGCAGGAACCCCCTACCCGATCGACCGCCACATGACGGCAACGGCGCTCGGGTTCCGCGAGCCGACCCGCAACTCGATCGACACCGTCTCCGACCGCGATTTCGCGCTGGAATTCCTCTCCGTCGCGGCAATCTGTGCCGTTCACCTGTCGCGTCTCGCCGAAGAGATCGTCATCTGGTCGACGCCGCAATTCGGCTTCGTGCGCCTGTCGGACGCCTTTTCGACCGGCTCCTCAATCATGCCGCAGAAGAAGAACCCGGATGCGGCCGAACTGGTTCGCGCCAAGACCGGCCGCATCAATGGCTCGCTGGTGGCGCTCTTGACCGTCATGAAGGGCCTGCCGCTCGCCTATTCCAAGGACATGCAGGAAGACAAGGAACAGGTCTTCGACGCTGCCGAAAACCTGGAACTGGCGATTGCGGCCATGACCGGCATGGTCCGCGACATGACAGTCCGCGCCGACAAGATGCGGGCCGCGGCCGGTGCAGGCTATTCCACCGCGACCGACCTTGCCGACTGGCTGGTTCGCGAAGTCGGCCTGCCTTTCCGCGACGCTCATCACGTGACCGGCCGCGCGGTGGCATTGGCCGAAAGCAAGAGTTGCGATCTCTCCGAGCTTTCACTCGCTGAACTCCAGGAGATCAACGCCGCCATCACCGACAAGGTTTTCAACGTACTTTCGGTCGACGCCTCGGTCGCCAGCCGCACAAGTTTCGGCGGCACGGCACCTTCGGAAGTCAGGAAACAGATCGCCTGGTGGCGCGGCAGAAACTGAAGACGAATTGTTCCCGGAAATGACTGCACAAGGGTGCGGAACTTCGCTATGAAGGATCCGCAGCAGTGCCGGATATAGGTGTGAGAATGTCGAAATCCCTGGTAAACATCGCCCGCATCACTTTTGTGCTGAGCCTCGCCGGCATCGTTGCCGTCGGCTGCGGCCGCAAGGGCGATCTCGACCGTCCGGGCACGCCGGTGGAGCAGCAGAACATCCGAAAGCCGGGCAAACCGGGCGAACGAAAACCCGAGCCTGTCGCCGATAAGCCCTTCGTTCTGGACCCGCTTCTGTAATTCGAGCACCGACGTGAACCATTTTCATTACATCGACGGCGTGCTGCACGCCGAAAACGTGCCGATCCCGGAAATCGCCAAGGTCGTCGGGACGCCGTTCTACGTCTATTCGACGGCAACGCTCGAGCGCCATTACAAGGTCTTCTCCCAGGCTTTCGCCGATGTGGATGCGATGGTCTGTTATGCCATGAAGGCCAATTCCAACCAGGCGGTGCTCAAGACCCTCGGTCGGCTGGGCGCCGGCGTCGACGTGGTCTCCGGCGGCGAATTGCGCCGGGCGCTGGCCGCCGGCATCCCGGCAGGCCGCATCATGTTCTCCGGTGTCGGCAAGACCGCGCATGAAATGGACCTGGCACTTGAGGCCGGTATCTACTGCTTCAACGTCGAATCCGAGCCGGAACTGGAGGTGCTCAACCTCCGCGCCCGGAAGATGGGTAAGAAAGCGCACGTTTCCTTCCGCATCAATCCCGACGTCGACGCCGGCACCCACGCAAAGATTTCGACCGGCAAGAAGGAGAACAAGTTCGGCATCTCCTATGAACGCGCCCGCGATGTTTATGCCCATGCAGCCACGCTTGATGGTATCGAGGTGACCGGCATCGACATGCATATCGGCAGCCAGATCACCGAGCTGCAGCCCTTCGAGGATGCATTCAGGCTGCTGCGCGAGCTTGTCGATGCGCTTCGCTCCGACGGCCACCGCATCGACCACGTCGATATCGGCGGCGGGCTGGGTATTCCCTACAAAGACGACAACAACCCGCCGCCGCTGCCCGACGCCTATGCCGAAACGGTGAAGCGCCAGCTCCGCTCGCTCGAATGCAGGATCGTCACGGAGCCCGGCCGTCTAATCGTCGGCAATGCAGGCATCCTGGTAACGGAGGTCATCTACGTCAAGGAGAGCGGAGAGAAGAGCTTCGTCATCGTCGACGGCGCGATGAACGACCTCATCCGCCCGACGCTCTACGACGCCTATCACATGATCCGCCCGGTCGTTGTGCCCGCGACCGATGCACCGCGGATCAAGGCCGACGTGGTCGGCCCGGTCTGCGAGACGGGCGATTATCTGGCGCTCGAGCGCGAGATGGCGGCGCCGAAGCCGGGCGACCTTATCGCCGTCGCTTCGGCCGGTGCATACGGCGCCGTCCAGGCGGGCACCTACAATACCCGGCTGCTCGTGCCGGAGGTGTTGGTCAAGGGCAGCGATTTCCATATCGTGCGTCCGCGCGGCAGCTACGAGGATCTGATCGGTCTCGATTCCGTGCCAGCATGGCTTGCCTGAGCCCCTGACGCGCCGTTCACTTTTGCGGGAAAGCCCCGAAAATATGGGGGCGAAAAGCCCCTCGCCCTCGTCTTCGCCACAAAGACTGTTATCTTGAGGCTTGATTTGCGCCGCCACGACTGGAGACGGACCGCATGAGCCTTATCCGCAAAGGTGCCTTCGAGTCGCATCCCGAGCTTGCGCGTCGCGTCGCGCTGAAACGGTCGTTTGCGCGGATCGTCCTGTTTTTCGAGCGGATTTTGCCACTTCTGCTGGCCCCCTTGGGCATCGTGGCTCTATTTCTTTCGGCCGCGTGGTTCAGCATTTTCCGCATAGCGCCTGATTGGCTGCGGTGGGTGTTGGTCGGCGGCTTTGCCCTAACCTTTGTATATTCCCTTCTGCCCTTCGGCCGATTGCGCTGGCCGGCAGCCGAGGATGCCGATCGGCTGCTCGAAGACCGCAACAACCTTCCTCACCAGCCGGTCGCCGTGCAGGAAGACGAACCGGCCTTCGAAACGCCCTTCGCCCGTGCTCTGTGGAAGGAGCACCAGCTCCGCATGGCCAAACGCATCGCCGAACTCGATGCCGGCCTACCGCAGCCGGACATCGCCAGACATGATCGGCTGGCCCTGCGCGCAATCCCGGCGCTCGTCGTCGCAATCGCGCTTGGTTATTCGTTTTCGAACGGCGGTGGCTCGCCCGTTGATGCCTTCCGCCCGGCACCGCCTGCCCCCAGCATCAATCCGGACCTGCGCATCGACGCATGGCTGACGCCGCCGTCCTATACGGGCCGCGCTCCGGTTTTCCTGACCGGCCAACAGGCGATGGCCAAAGCAGTCACCGTATCCATACCCGAGAATTCTGCGCTCACGGTTCGCGTGACCGGTGGCGAAGGGGGCGAAGCCGTGGTCTTCGCACCGAAAACCGGTGAAGACCCGGTCACTTTGATTACCGAGGAAGCCAAGAAAGCCGCGGAAAAGGCGGCGCAGCAGCCTGCGCAGACCGCGGCACAGACAGCTGAGAGACCTCAGACTGCAGCACCGCAGCAGGCCGACCAGCCGCTGCCGCCCCGCACATATACGCTCAATGTCGCCGAAAGCGGCAGCCTTACGGTAAACGGCCAGACCTGGGCCTTCGATGTCGTTCCCGACCGGGCGCCGGAAATCGCCTTCGATGGCCAGCCGCGGCGCTCCGTTAACGGCGCGCTTGAAATCGGCTTCACCGGCAAGGATGACTACGGCATCCGCGAAGCGCATGCCTTGATCGAGCCCGTCGAGGATCGCGATCCAGGCGCCACTCCGCTTTATCCGCCGCCGGAATACCGGCTCGACATGCCGCGCCAGAACGGCCGGGAGGTTAAGGGCCTCACGAGCCGCAATCTCGTCGAACACCCGCTGGCCGGCAAGCGCGTAAAGATCACGCTGGTCGCCAAGGATGGCGCCGGTCAGACCGGGCACAGCCCCTCCCACGAGATGGTGCTGCCATCCCGCGGCTTCTCCGAACTGCTTGCGGCGGCTGTTGCGGAGGAGCGTCAGGTCTTTGCGCTCGACACCCGCCAGATGCCGCGCGCGATCACGCTCAACGAAGCCTTGGCGATCCGTCCCGACGAGACCATACCAAAGCTCGGCCACTTCCTGCTGATCCGCTCGGCGCTCGAGCGCATGAAGCTTTCGCGCACCAACGAGCAGCTTAAGGACACGGCCGACTATCTCTGGGAAATCGCACTCGGCATCGAGGACGGCGATCTTTCGCTTGCCGAGCGGCGTTTGCGGGATGCGCAGCGCAATCTGGCAGAAGCTCTGGAAAACAAGGCTTCCGACCAGGAGATTGCGCGGCTGATGCAGGAACTGCGCGAAGCCATGCAACAGTTCATGAACGAACTGGCGCAGCGGATGCAGAACGCCCCGCAGGCGCCCAACAACATGCAGGCCCAGAATGTCATTCGCCAACGTGACCTGCAGAACATGATGGACCAGATCGAAAATCTCGCCCGGTCCGGCAACCGCGACGCGGCACAGCAGATGCTCAACGAGCTGCAGCGCATGATGAACAACCTCCAGGCCGGGCGGATGCAGCGCGGCCAGCAGGGACAGCAGCAGAACAGCCAGATGCGCCAGCAGATCGACAAGCTTGGCGAGATCATGCAGGAACAGCAACGGCTGATGGATCAGACCTTCAAGCTGGACCAGGCGCTGCGGGACCGCATGCAGCGCGGCGATCCGAATGAACGGCCCTATGAACAGAACCAGCAGGGTCAGCGGCAGCAGGGCCAGCAGCAGCAAGGCCAGCAGCAGCAGGGTCAACAAGGACAACAGGGCCAGCAGAACACCGACCAGATGACCGCCGAACAGCTTCGCGAGGCATTGAAGAACCTACGCGCCCAGCAGGAAGGTCTCGGCAAGAAGCTCGAAGAGCTGCAGAAAGGCCTGAAGGAACTCGGCATGCAGCCTGGCCAGGGTTTTGGAGATGCGCAGCGCGAAATGGGCAATGCCGGCAAGGCGCTCGGCGAAGGCCAGGGCGAACAGGCCGTGGAAGGCCAGGGCAATGCGCTCAGCGCGCTGCGTCAGGGCGCGCAGAACATGATGCAGCAGATGATGCAGGCCATGCAGCAGCAGGGTCAAGGCCAGGGTCAGGGCCGCGAAGGCCCCGGCGAGGGAATGGCCAACCAGGGGGGGCAGAACGGCCGTGACCCGCTCGGCCGGCCCCGCGCCACATCAGGGCCTGACTTCGGTGAGCAGGTGAAGGTGCCCGATGAAATCGACGTGCAGCGGGCACGGGAAATCCTCGAAACCATCCGTGAAAAACTCGGCAATGCGCTGTCAGGCGAGGCCGAGCGGCAATATCTGGAGCGTCTCCTGGATATCCGCTGATCGATGATCGATCAGGCGGCGCGTGGGTTTTCCTCCGAGAGAGCCATGGCAACCGCCCTGCGGATGTCCGGAAGCGCGAATGGCTTCTGCACCACGTCGACAATCTTGGTTGCGAGGTCGTCGGCGCGTTCACGCTGCTCGGCATAACCTGTCATCAGCAGGATCTTGAGCCCCGGAAACTGTTCGGAAGCCTGGTGGGCCAGTTCGATGCCGTCCATGACCGGCATGCGGATATCGGAAAGAAGCAGATCGAACGGGCCCTGGGCGAGCTTTTCGAGGCCTTCTGCGCCGTCGCCGGCCTCGTGCGTCTCATGGCCGTCCAGGCGGAGCGCGCGTGCAACGAAGCTGCGAAGCGAATCCTCATCCTCGGTAATCAGGATTTTTGCCATAGCGATCATCGCTCCCTGTCTGTTTCATATCGGGAGCAAATCATCAGAGTTTTCTTGTCGAGGAGTAAACGCCGGCCCTCGTCAGGCCGACATGGTTAACACCTTGACACCGCCGGTCAGGCGTCTCCGGTCACGACGCCGACGAAGGGGAGTTCGCGAAACGCATAGGCCACGTCCATGCCGTAGCCGACGACGAAGTAATCCGGGCATTCGAACCCGACATAGTCTGCCTCGAGCTGCTCCTTGCGCTTAACGTGCTTGTCGAGCAGCACGGCGACCGAAACATGGCGGGCGCCGCGCTCGTAAAGGATTTCCTTCGCGAATTTCAGCGTGCGGCCGGATTCCAGGATATCGTCGATCAGGAGCACGTCACGGTCCTTCACGTCGCTGTCGATATCCTTAACGATGCGCACGCCCTGCGAAACGGTTCCGGTACCGTAGCTCGAAAGCGTGATGAACTCGACCTCCGGCGCAAGGCCGGTATCATGCAGTGCGCGCAACAAGTCGGCGGCAAAGATGAATGAGCCCTTGAGGATGGCGATGACGAGCAGATCCTTGGTCGGACCGGCGGCAATGTCCGCTGCCATCGCCCGGTTGCGTTCGGCTATCTGCTCTGCGGTAAAAAGCGGCTCAATGACCTTGCCGCGCACGACGGGCATGAGGTTCTCCTGCGTGTCCGTAAAAATGTGCGATAGCACAGTCGACAACAGAAGAGAAAGGCTTAGGCGCCTTTGCCCGGGAGGGAAAGCCGCAAGTCCGGCAGTTTTCCACCGGGATGGGGCACCCGTGCGGAGAACCCGCGGCTGCGGCCGCCGGCAATGGCAAAGGACGGCGGCGAAATCAGCGTACTCGCAATAACCTCCTGGCCGGACAACAGATCGGCGCGGATGGACGGCATGGCAACGCTGCCGCCACTACGGTTCTCGACGATACCGTTGATCAGCAGCACGCGCATGCCGTTGGCATCCTGAGGTGTCATCGTCACATGCGTTATGTCCAGCGAAGTTCCCGCTTCCGGCGCGGCCGAACCGCTGAAGAGAAACGAGAACCCGCCTGTAAAACTGAAGACCGCAACGAAGACGGCCGCAACCACCGCGGCGAAGAAATCGGCAGAAAGCCGCATCAGGGCACGCTCGCCGCTCGCGACGATCCGCTCGATGAATGCCGGCTCCTCCGAACGGGAGAAAGTACGCGCATGATGGTTGTCGTTGTGGGAGCGTGGCTTTGCCGCGCGTCGGGCAGCATTGCCGACGGTGACGAACTGGGCGTCGACCACCTCGCCGCGCGGATGAGCCACACGCCCATTCCGGCCGATCGGCTCCGGCGGCAGGATGTCCATTCGGATGACGGTTTTGCCCTGCTGGCTGCGAAACGTGCTCATTGGGGGCCTCTTCGGCCCGTTATCCCCGGTGTTGAGGACGGCGGGCATTGAAACGAATCCCGCTCAGTCGTAAATTCAAATGGTTAATGCTTCGCAAATGCGGCCCGAAATTAGCCCTTTTCCGCGCGCGATTTACCGTTCGTTTACTCGGATCGTTAAAGAGATAACGGCACCGGAAAGTCTTGAAGAGTAAGGACTGGTCATCCGTTGATCCATTTCGAAAATGTCGGCCTGCGCTACGGGATGGGCCCGGAGATCCTCCGCGATATGACCTTCGATATCCCGAAGCGATCGTTCCAGTTCCTGACGGGACCGTCGGGGGCCGGAAAGACGACGCTGTTGCGCCTGCTCTTCATGTCGCTGCACCCGACGCGCGGCATCATTCGCATGTTCGACCGTGACCTGTCTCAGATTCCCCGCAACGAGCTCCCGATGCTGCGCAGGCGCGTCGGCATCGTCTTCCAAGATTTCCGGCTGCTCGATCATCTCACGACTTACGAGAACGTCGCGCTGCCGCTGCGCGTGCGCGGCAAGGAGGAAAGCTCCTACCGCAACGATGTCATCGAACTCCTGAAATGGGTTGGGCTCGGCGAACGTATCAATGTGCTGCCGCCCGTGCTCTCCGGTGGCGAGAAACAGCGCGCCGCGATCGCCCGCGCTTTGATGGACCGCCCAGAAATCCTTCTCGCCGACGAACCAACCGGCAATGTCGACCCGCCGATGGCGCGGCGGCTCCTCAACCTGTTCCTGGAACTCAACCGGCTCGGCACCGCCGTGGTGATCGCCACCCACGATCTGGCCCTGATGGACCAGGTGGATGCGCGTCGGATGATCCTCACCGAAGGGCGGCTTGACCTTTATGAATGAGCTGAGCCGCCCGGAAGCGGCACGCGCCGCAAAAAGCAAAAAACGTGCGACCGAGCAGCAGGCGCCGCAGCCGTCCCAGCAGCCACCGCGGCGTGCCGAAATGCGCGTCAGGCCCACCGCACCAATCCTTCCGCCATCCAACATCCAGGGCAATGCGCTGATGGTGGTGATCGCCATCATGGCCTTCCTTGCCTGCCTGACGCTCGGCGCGGTGAGCATGGTAAGGGCCACGGCGGCCAGCTGGCAGAGCCAGATTTCCCGCGAAATCACCATCCAGATCAAGCCGGAAGAAGGGCTGGACATGGATGCGGCACTTAGGAAGGCCAGGGATCTGGCGCTTACCTTCGTCGGTACCCGCGAAGGCACGATCATGGACGACAGCGCCACCGCACGCCTTCTGGAACCATGGCTTGGAGCGGGCCTTAACCTCGACGACCTGCCCGTGCCGCGCCTCGTGATCATTACCATCGACGAGCAAAATCCGCCGGACTTCGCAGCCATGCGGGATCTTCTGAAGACGGAGATACCCCAGGCGTTTCTGGACGACCACAGGACCTGGGTGGATCGGCTGGTTTCCATGGCTCATACGACAGTGTTGATCGGGACCGGCGTTCTGGTGCTCGTCTTTACCGCCATGATCCTCACGGTGATCTTCGCCACACGCGGAGCGCTTTCCGGCAACCGCCATATCGTCGAGGTGCTGCATTTCGTCGGCGCGGAAAGCTCCTTCGTGGCGAGCGAATTCCAGAAGCATTTCCTGAAGATCAGCATCAAGGGTTCGGCCGCAGGCGGCGCGCTGGCGGCGGCCCTTTTCGCGCTCGCCAACATCTGGCAGGCGAACTCGCTGGCCACCCCGGAGAGCGACCAGGCGATGGCGCTCTTCGGCACTTTCACCATCGGCGTGACCGGTTATGTCGGCATCTTCGCAACGATGATCGTCATCGCGCTGCTGACGACGCTGACGGCTCGGTTTACGGTCATGCGCACGATCGACGAGATCGATCTGATCCGTTCCGACCCGGCTCGTTCCGACGGGTTGCCCGCTTCTTGAAGCCGCCATCGTCCCCCTATAGTGTGGCCCTGTTCTCGCCACGAATCTCCGGCTATGGACAGTGATGACACCGGCCCAAATGACACCCGACGATGGAGCAGGCCGCAAGCCGCGGCGTCTGACCCGCGGCCTGTTTTCACGCCAGGGCCGGCTGCGCTGGCTTGCCCGCCGCGTCATCATGTCTTGCGTGTTCTTGGTGGGCCTGCTTTTCGGGGGCTTCCTCTGGTTTGCCGATTCGGTGACCTCGCTCAGGACGCCAGACGGCGTCAAAGCCGACGCCATCGTTGTGCTCACCGGCGGCTATCTTCGCGTCGAACAGGCGCTCGGCCTGCTGCGCGACGGCGCCGGCCAGCGCCTGCTGATCTCGGGCGCGCATCCCTCCACGACGCCCAATCAGATACGCAAGGTCACGCAGGCATCGCCAGACCTTTTCTCCTGCTGCGTCGACATCGGCTATGATGCGATCGACACGATCGGCAACGCCAACGAGATCACCCGCTGGATCCATGATCACGGCTACAAATCGGTCCTGGTCGTCACCAACAACTATCACATGCTGCGCAGCCTTCATGAACTGCGCCGCGCCGACCCGGTGACGGAATTCATTGCTTATCCCGTGATCAACTCGGACCTCACCCGCAAAGCCTGGTTTACCGAGCCGGACGTGGTGCGCACCATGCTGTCCGAATATGGCAAGGTGGTCCTGTCAACGATGCGTGACTGGATCGGCATCGAGCGCGGAACAGGCCTTCGCACCGAAGACGCACCCAAAACCGCGGGCAGCCCGAAACCCTGAAAAGCCGCTGCACCCGGCCGTCGGCACAATGCGCTTTTTTCCAGAACCGATCTCGTGTAGGCAACGTGCGTCCAGAAGGAAGTCGTCTTTATGCTGCTTTTGCGTTCGGTTCTTTTCAACACCGCCTTTTACGTAAACATCATCGTAAGAATGATCGTGCTGAGCCCGATCTACTTCCTGTTGCCGCGCAAGGCCGCCTATCGTATTCCTAAAGCCTGGGCCCGGTCCAACAACTGGCTGATGGCGAAGATCGTCGGCGCGACCTTCGAAATCGAGGGCATGGAAAACATTCCCGAAGGGGGCTGCATCTTTGCCCCGAAGCACCAGTCGGCCTGGGACACGTTTGCGCTGCTGCCCTACCAGCGCGACCCGGTCTATATCCTCAAGCGGGAGCTGATGTGGATCCCGCTGTTTGGCTGGTACGTGGCGAAACAGAAGATGATCCCGGTCAATCGCGGCGCCCGCGGCAAGGTCATGGTAGATGTCATGGTCCGCACCAAGGAAGAGATGGAGGCCGGCCGCCAGCTGATTATCTATCCGGAAGGAACGCGGCGCGCACCGGGCGCGGAGCCGCAATACCGCTACGGCATTGCCCGCATCTATCGCGACATCCAGGTTCCGGTCGTACCGGTGATCGCCCATTGGGGCCTGTTCTGGGGCCGCCGCAAGCTCGTGAAATATCCGGGCCGTTTCAAGGTACGCATCCTGCCGCCAATCACGCCCGGCATGGATCCCGATGCCTTCTATGCAAAGCTTATCGAAACGATGGAGCGGGAAAGCGACAAGCTGCTGATCGAGACCGTCGAGGCCAACCCGCATCTGCCGCTGCCGCCGACAGCGGCGAAGCGGCTTGCCGAACTGAGGTCTCAAACGGCCGCTTGAAGCCCGGCCGCAATGGAGGCGCCGACACCTTCAAGCCAAAGGTCCCGGATGCCCATCTGCTTGAGATGGTCGAGCGTGTTGAAGACATAAGCATCGTTTGGACCCGACTGGCCGACGGAATGCCGGACGATTTTAGCAGCATGATCGATGCTGAGCGCGCCGGCATACTGGACATGCTCGCGATCCACGATATAGCCGACGGCTTTCACCTGCCGCTGGTCTGAAAGCGAAATCGGCAGGATCCTTTCCTTGTAGACATTGGTGACGAGCTCACGCCGGCGAAGATAATCCAGCACATCGGCGCGATCGTTGTCGTTGACCCGAAAAGCCACGCCCCGGCATGAACCGCCGCGATCAAGACCGAGCACGAGACCAGGTTTTTCGGGTGTGCCGCGATGCACATGGGACCAGACGCAAAGGGAACGACGAAAGCCGAAAGCGCGTGCATCGGCTCGCTCCTCGAACGCAAAACCCGGATTCCACATGAGAGAACCGTAGCCAAACACCCAAAATTCGTCCATATCCCGCGCCACACCAAATCAACCGAAGCGTTCTGCACCAAATTTCCAGCACCATTGGAGAACATCATGGCAGCGTCAAGCCGATCCGGCGTCAGCGGAAAATTGTGGCTACTCGCCTGCAGTGTGGTGGTGGCGATCGCCCTCTACACCGCCGGCTGGTTCTATGCCGCCTCGGTGCTCAAGGAGCAGACCCTGGCCCTCCTCGGCAGCCAGCGCAACAAGGGTATTGCCGCCGAATGCAGTGAAGCCGACTACCGGGGCTATCCTTTCCGAATCGGACTGTTCTGCTCCAAGGTTTCGGTCGACGATCAGGTGAACGGGATTTCGGCCAATTTCGGCGCGCTGCGCTCCGCCGCCCAGGTCTACAATCCCGGGCATATCGTCTGGGAGCTCGATTCGCCCGTCGAAATTCGCACCGGCCATGGCCTTTCGGTGTCAACAAACTGGGAAAACTTCCAATCGAGTCTCGTAACCAAACTTCGGGGCGTGGAACGCGCCTCGACGGTGATCGAGAACTCCAGGACCAGCGTCGTCTCTTCCGCGACCGGCCAGGCCGTCGATATCAGTGCGGCGCATACGGAGATCCATCTGCGCCAGAACGGCAGCGATCTCGATGCGGCGATCACCCTGGAAAACACCGACACGACGATCAAGGACATGCCGCAAATCCTGCCGAGCCTGTCTGCGAATGCCGATGTGACGCTGGTCGGCCGCGCCGGCATGATCGACGGCAGCGACGCGAACGGGCTCGTGCTCTACGAAACCGAAGGAGAATTGCGCAGCTTCTCCGCCGATCTCGGTCAAGGACGGGTGATCACGGTTTCCGGCCCGTTTTCATTCGATGGAGACGGATACCTGTCGGGCAAGCTGAAATTCCGGATCGAGCAGGTCGACGGATGGCGCAATAGCCTCACAGAGGCCTTCCCTGACATAGCACCGATGCTCGATACCGCCGCCAACATGCTCTCCGCGCTCGGCGGGGGTCGCAGCGCCTCGCTGGACCTGACCATCAAACGGGGCAAGGTCTTTGCCGGCGGCTTTATCCAGATCGGCGAAATTCCGCCGATCTGAACTGGCTATTTCTTCTGGTCGAGCGCGTGGCGACCGAAATCCGGCGCGTCCACATCCTGACCGGCCTGGACGATGGAACGGCGAATGGCGCGGGTGCGGGTGAAGAGCTCGAACAGCTTGTCACCCTCTCCCCAGCGAATGGCCCGCTGCAGATAGGCAAGGTCCTCCGAAAACCGCGCCAGCATTTCCAGGATCGCGTCCTTGTTGTGCAGGCAGACGTCGCGCCACATGGTGGGATCGGATGCCGCCAGACGCGTAAAATCGCGGAAGCCGGAGGCGGAATATTTGATCACTTCCGATTCGGTGACCGTCTCGAGATCGTCTGCCGTCCCGACGATGTTGTAGGCGATGATATGCGGCAGGTGCGAGACGATCGCCAGCACCTTGTCGTGATGCTGCGCATCCATCTCGTCGATCAGCGAGCCAAGCGCCATCCAAAACGACTTGAGCCGGTCGAGCGCCGCCTGGTCCGTTCCCGGCAATGGCGTAAAGATGCACCAGCGATCACGAAACAGACCGGTAAAACCCGCATCCGGGCCGGATTTTTCCGTTCCGGCGAGCGGATGGCCGGGGATGAAATGCACGTTCTCCGGTATGTGCGGCGCCATCTGTGCAATGACGGAGGCCTTGGTCGAACCCACATCCGTGACGATGGCGCCCGGTTTGAGATTGGCGGCAATCTGCTTTGCAACCTCTTCCGACGCGCCGACCGGCACGGAAACGATCACCAGGTCGGCATCCCGGACCGCTTCCGCCGCAGACGCCGTATAACGGTTGCCAAGCTTCAATTCCTCGGCCCGCCGCAACGTCTCGCCGCTTCGGCTTGATATGACCACCTCGCCTGCCAGGCCCAGTTCCCGGACATCACGTGCGATCGACGATCCAATGAGGCCGATGCCGATCAGGGCGATCCGGTCGAAATGCACAGTCATGCGCTCTTGCCTTGCCCTTGGCCCATGAATTCGCCAAGCGTTTCGATAACGCCGCGATTGGCTTCTTCCGAACCGACAGTCATGCGCAGCGCGTTCGGGAAACCATATCCTTTCACCGCGCGGAGAATGTAGCCGCGGCTCGTCAGGAAGGCGTCTGCGTCGGTTGCACGCTTGCCGTCGATATCGGGGAAATGGATCAGCACGAAATTGGCGACGGATGGCGTCACCCTCAGGCCAAGCGCCTCGAAGGCGTGCGTGAGCTTGTCGAGCCACAACTGATTGTGCTCGACGGCCCGCTCTACGAAGGCCTGGTCGCGGATCGCGGCCGCACCGGCGGCAATCGCCGGCGCATTCATGTTGAACGGGCCGCGAACGCGGTTCAGCGCGTCGAGAATGCCGGCAGGACCGTACATCCAGCCGATACGGAGCGCGGCAAGGCCATAGACCTTCGAAAAAGTGCGGGTCATCACGACGTTGCGGTTGGACGAAACCAGTTCCAGGCCCGCTTCGTAATCGTTTTTCCGCACATATTCGGCATAGGCTGAGTCGAGCACGAGGATGACGTGCTTTGGCAGACCGGCATGCAGGCGCCGGATATCGGCGACGGGAACATAGGTCCCGGTTGGATTGCCAGGATTGGCAATGAAGACCATCTTCGTCTTCGGCGTCACCGCCGCAAGGATGGCATCGACATCGACAGTGCCTTCCTTTTCCTTGACGGTCACAGGAGTGGCACCGGCGCCCATGATCTGGATCTTGTAGACCAGGAAACCGTGCTCGGTGATGATCGCCTCATCGCCCGCGGCGAGATAGACGTGGCAGAGCAGGCCGAGCAATTCGTCCGAACCATTGCCGCACATGATGTTGGCGACATTCAAGCCATGCACCGAGGCAATCGCCTCGCGCAGCGCCAGTGCCTGACCATCAGGATAAAGCTCGAGATGGCTTGCGGCCTGCTTGAACGCCTCGATCGCCTTCGGGCTCGGCCCGAGAGGAGTCTCGTTGGAGGACAGCTTGAAGACCCGCGCCACGCCCGGAGCATGTTCCTTGCCGGGCACATAGGCGGCGATATCCAGAATGCCTGGACGAGGAACGGGCTCATTGGTGACGATGTTCATCGGATCGACCTCTTCGGAATGCCTTACGCGGCGGGTGATCCAGTGGCATTAAAGCCGAAAACGGCCTTTGTCGAGAGAGGCCGGTTTCTGCCACCCATTCGATTTCTTGATGCCCGGTTGTCGGAAATGCCCGCCGGCCATACGTCTTCCACAAAGACCAAAACCTCAAGGAGCAAAAACATGAGCGTTGGAGATCATGACGATATCAGAGTGCTGTTGGACGATTGGGCCCAGGCCCTGCGTGACAAGGATGCCGATGCGATCATCGCCTGCGAGTCCCCCAACATCCGCGCATTCTCGCTTGCTGCGCCTCTGGAAACGATCGGGAACGACAGAGCCGGTTTGCAGGCATGGTTGGACACCTGGGAAGGTGGACTGGAGTTTGAGATCCGGAATACCGATCTGCGCGTGGGAGGCGACATTGCATGGTGCAGCGCGCTTGCGCGCCTCGCCGGCAGGAAGATCGGCACGGGAGAAAGCGGCCTCTGGTTTCGCCTGACCGTGGCCTTCGCGCGCGAGGACGGCCGCTGGAAGATTGCTCATACGCACGAGTCCGTACCCTTCGCGATGGAGGGGCAACCGCTTGCGCTTTTGGACCTTAAGCCGTGAAGCCCAAGGCACGCCTTAACACGTTCTGGTCGTCGGTACGCCCTGCGGCGCCAGCACCGGAACGAAAACACGGCGGGAGGCGCGCGCTGCGACCGGCAGTCCCTGATAGAGACGTTTCTGAGCCTCCAGCACGATGACCCCGGAGAAGACCGGCCAGAAGCGCCGGCCCAGGCGCTCAAACACGTGACGAAGCCTCAGCACGGTCGCGATCTTGGACGGCGGAAAGAACAGTGCCTCGGCGCTCGCTCCCGGCGTAAAATTCGCCTCGCGCAGCAGCGAGGTAAGCTGCCCCCTCGAATAGGGCCTGCCCGATCCGAACGGGGTGTGCTCCATGCGCGCCCAGACGCCGCGCCGGTTTGGGACAACGATGACGAGCCGCCCCCCCGGCGCCAACACCCGCCAGACTTCCTTCAGCGTCTCCCGCGGATTTTCCGCAAACTCCAGCGAATGCACCATAAGAACGCGGTCGATCGATGAATCGGGCAAAGGCAGTTCTTCGTCAAAGACCAGCGCCGTCGAGGACAGTTCTCCGACCGGCCAGTTCACCGCGCCCTGCCCCGCCGGCATGAAAGCGAAAGTCCGCTCCGTATCGGCGCGGAAGCGATCGAGATAGGGAACCGCGTAACCGAGGCCGACCAGCCGCTCCTCCGGGAGACGCGCCCAAAGCGAAGCGAGCGCCATCACGATCGACTGTTCGGCGAAGCGACCGAGGGGCGAGTGATAGAATTCACGGAGATCGACGATGTCGACGGACAAAATGCTGGCCTATGACGGTTGGACTTCGGTTGCGCAGTCTCTACATTGTTCCGCAAAGAGATTTGAGCAATAGGGGCAATGTATGAAACCACTGGAACTCGAAGTTTTTTCATGCCGAAGCGATAATTACGGCGTTCTGGTTCACGATCCGGAAAGCGGTCTCACGGCTTCGATCGACGCGCCCGAGGAAAAACCCATTCTCGACGCCGCCGCCCGCCGCGGCTGGAAAATCACCCACATCTTCACGACCCATCACCACACCGACCATGTGGAAGCGAATCTGGCGTTGAAAGAAAGATTTGGGCTTGAGATCATCGGCCCTTTCAACGAGGCGGTCGCAATCCCGGGCCTCGACAAGACGATGGCGGACGGCGACGAATTTCTCTTCGGCGAGCATCTGGTGCGTGTCTTTGAAACACCGGGACATACGGCCGGCCACATCTGCTATCATTTCCCCGACGACAAGATCCTCTTTGCAGCCGACACGCTCTTTGCGCTCGGTTGCGGCCGTCTGTTGGAGCGTCCTGCCGCCGACATGTGGCATTCGCTTCAGAAGCTTGCCGTCCTGCCCGACGAGACCGCCATCTACTTCGGACATGAATATACGCTCACCAACGCCAAGTTCGCCTTGACCATCGATCCCGACAACCCACGCCTGCGCACTCGGGCCAGGGAGATCGAAGAACAGAGGGCCGCCGGCAAATTCACGATCCCGACCATGATGGGCCTGGAGAAGGAAACCAATCCCTTCCTGCGGGCTGCCGATCCGGCCATCCGCAGAAACCTGCTGATGGAAGGAAAGAGCAACGAGGAGGTCTTTGCCGAAATCCGCAAGCGGAAGGATAATTTCTAGGTGGGTGCCGCGGAGATCATCGAAGCGCTCGGCATGCGGGAGCATCCGGAGGGCGGCTGGTATGTGGAGACCTTCCGCGATTCAGACGGCGGTGCTCGCGGCCATTCGACGGCGATCTACTATCTGCTGCAGGCGGGCGAACGGTCCCATTGGCACCGGGTGCGGGATGCCGCCGAGATCTGGCACTTTTATGCTGGAGATCCGCTGCTGCTGCGGATTTCAGATGGAACGAGCATACGGTCGGTAACGCTGGGCATCGATCTGGGCAAAGGCGAACGGCCGCAGGCAGTCGTGCCGGCGGATGCGTGGCAGGCGGCCGAGCCGCTCGGCAGCTTTACGCTCGTCGGCTGCACCGTCGCGCCCGGCTTCGAATTTTCGAGCTTCGAGATGGCCGAACCCGGCTGGGAGCCGGGCTGATATGAGGCCTTGGTTCAGAAAATGGGCAACCCGGTAAAGGCCAGAGTGTAAACCAATTGGGCTGTGTAATAGGTGGCCCAGATAAAGCCTTTCAGCCTCTTCGTGACCGGATCGTGCGGCTTCAGCAGGAACCTCTGAATTGCAAGCCCTGCGTCCGACAGGACGAAAAGCGCTGCTCCAACAGAGGGAAGGGTCGTCTTCAGCGATAGCGCGGAGAGCGCCATCGCGACAATCGCCGCGGCGTAGACCATGACAGGTACTGCGAGAGGCCCGGCAGGCCGCCAAAGCAGGAGAAGCATCATGGCCGCGAGAACAACGAAGAACCAGGCCGCTGCGTAACGCCAAGCGCTATCGGTGATCAGCGAAGGTTCGATCGAGGGCCAGAAGAGCACGACTAAGGCGAGATGCGAGACAAGGAAGGCAGCCAGGCCGGCAAGGAAAGGCGATCGCCCGTCATAGGCGAGGCAGGCGTCGCCGAGGGCCGCCAGAGCAAGTGCGGCCACGAGAAGCAGCGGCCCGCCGGCTGACAAGGCATAAACCGCCAGCAGTGCGACCGGAAACATCTTCAGTACAGCGCGAAACTGGCCAGCCGGCTTCTCCAGCCAACGGAAATAGAAAAGTGCGGACGCCACGGACGCGGCTAGCACGCCAGATAAAAAGATGAACATTTCTCCCCCCAACGCCCCCGGACTTCCGGGGACGCCTATTCAGCAATAGCTTCTCCAACCGGCTTCGGCCGCAGCATATCGCGCGCCGCCAGCACCGCTCCGCCTGTGATCAGCAGGCAGGCAACCACGATGCGCCAGTCGGGTTCCGCAAACCCGGACGCGACGAGGATCAGCGTCGACAGAAGCGGCGCCGCATAACTCGCCGCTCCGATGATCTGGATGTCGCCGTTCTTGACACCGTAATCCCAAGCATAGAAAGCCGCGCCAACCGGCAGAAGCCCAAGGCCGACGACCGCCGCCCACTCGCCGGTACTGGCGGGCCAGACCGTCGTCTCGATTGCCAGATGGCAGATCAGCGACAGCGCGGACGTCGCGAGGCAGAAGCCGGTCACCACATCCGTCGATACCCGATCGAACCGCCGCGTCAACAGCGAGTAACCGGACCAGGTAAAGGCGCAGAGGAACGCAGCGCCATAACCGAGGGTATAGGCCCCATCGAAGGAGAGGCCATTGCGGGAAACGATGGTGATCGTACCGAGAAGCCCGGAAATTGCGCCGACCAGATGATACCAGCGCAATTTCTCGCCCGGCAGCAAAGCCGAGCCGACGACGATGAAAAGCGGCCAGAGATAGGCGATCAGACCAGCCTCGACGGCGGGAGCATTCCTGAGTGCGGTAAAGTAGAGAAAGTGATAGCCGAAGAGGCCGCCGATCCCTGTAATCCAGACCTTCGGCGATTGCCTGAGCAGCCGGATACGCTGCGGGCGAAAGATGAAGAGGACGATGCCGGGCAGGCTGCCGATGGCGAAGGTGACGGCAGAAAGCTGGAAAGGCGGCATCTTGCCGGATGCAGCCGTCATCAGGGCAAGAAGCGACCACATCAGGATCGCCGCGAAGCCGATCAGTGTTCCCCGGATTTTCACTCCTGCCCCCTCGACGCCGCCGGGCGTCACCTCAGCCGCCGTATTTCACAGCGGTCACGTAGACTTGCCCCATCCTCGTCGGGATGCGGGCATAGACGGGAGCATATACATTTGCGGACTGTGCCTTGGCAAACCAGATTTCCATCGGCGTCTTCTTCAGATATTCGATATCGCTGCGGCCGCGCCGGAAACCGGATTTGGGCACATAACGGATCGAACAGACGATTGCCTCACCGTCGAACCCTTTGGTCGAAAATGGTTTGGTGCCCTTCGGCGTCAAAACGAGATCCATGCGCGACTCGCCGTCATAGATCGGCAGTCGGCTCGGGCAGACCGTGGCACTGGCCGGAAAGATGAGACCGCTCAGTGGATCGAGCACGGATCTAAGATCGTTATCCGTCACCGGGATCCAGTTTTTCGGGTTGCGTTTCGGCTCCGGCTTGACCGTAGTTTCGGTTACGTCGCCATTGCGATATTCCACGTCATAGACGCGGGTGCGCTTGCCGGCGCTGTAGACCAGATTGTAACGGTCCGCCTGCAGCTTGTCGTCCAGCATGCGTCCGTTCACGCTGGTCTCGGCGGAAATTCGGCTGATGATATCGACGATTCCCGCCGACTTGAAAGTGCCGGTGATCCGGTAGGCGCTCTCATCGAATTCGCTGGCAAAGGAAGCCCTGGCAATCGGCAGAATGCCGAGCTTGATGTCGTATTCGCTGACATGCCGGATCTCGGCCGAGCCGAGCGAGGCGGTTCCAAAGCCGAAAATGAGTATGGATGCACTGAAACGGCCTAGAAGGATCATGATTTGCCCTGAACGACGGGGACGCCGAAAGCGCCGTCCCGCGAACATATAGACTGGCCATAATGGCAAGAAAATAGCCGCCTTATGCGAGCGCCTATGGAATCTCTTGCGCACGGGGCAAGGTTTTGGCTTGACTGGACGGGGCTCACTGACTATAGAACCGCAACTTTCCAATCAGGACCAGTTGGATCGGCGCGCCGGGCATTGTCCGGAAGTACCATCCGATTGCAGAAGAACAAAGGTGTATCCATGTCTCGTGTGTGCGAACTGACCGGCAAGGGCGTTCAGACCGGCAACAACGTAAGCCACGCCAACAACAAGACCCGCCGCCGGTTCCTGCCGAACCTTTGCCAGGTCACGTTGATCTCCGACGCTCTCGGCCAGCGCTTCCGCCTGCGTGTTTCTGCGCATGCCCTGCGTTCGGTCGAACATCGCGGCGGCCTTGACGCCTTCCTGCTCAAGTCCGACGAAACCGAACTGTCGATGCGCGCTCGTCTGCTGCGCCGGCAGATCGCCAAGAAGACTGCCGAAGCCGCTTAATAGCTTCGCCATTTCATCATCCGGCTTGAGGAAGGCTTGAACGGCTAGCACCGTACAAGCCTTTTCTCTTGCCTTCATATCCCTCCAACTGGTGGCATCACCCAGGATAAAAAAAATGCTGAGCTCCCGCTACACCTTTATCTATGCCCTGCTTATGGCGGCCGTTGTCGTCGCCTCCAATTTCCTCGTCCAGTTCCCTGTCATGGGGACGCTGTGGGGCATCGCACTTGGCGATCTCCTCACCTGGGGCGCCTTCATCTATCCCGTCGCATTCCTTGTGACCGATCTGGCCAACCGGCAATTCGGTCCGGCCGTTGCCCGCCGTGTGGTTCTCGTGGGCTTCGTCGTCGGCGTGACGCTTTCCTTTGTCGCGGCCCCTTCGCGGATCGCCGTCGCATCGGGCACCGCCTTTCTGATTGGCCAACTTCTTGACATCTCGGTCTTCAACCAACTCCGCCGGCAGACCTGGTGGCGTGCGCCGCTGGCCGGCTCCCTCCTCGGCTCCGCACTCGATACCCTGCTTTTCTTCTCGCTGGCCTTCGCTCCGATCTTCGCCTTCATCGGCCCGAACGAGGATTTTGCAATCTCCTCGGCTCCGATCCTCGGCGTCTTCGCAGCCGAAGCTCCGCGGTGGATTTCCTGGGCGCTCGGCGATCTCGTCGTCAAGATCCTGGTCGGAGTGGTGCTGCTGCTCCCCTATGGCGCGTTGATGAACGTGCTGAAGCCGATGCCGCAGGTCGCAGCCGCTCGCTAAGCGCAGAGATTCCGGCTGATCTCACTGGTCCAGCCGGAATTCCAGCATCACGTTGCGCTGCAGGATGTTGCCGTTGTCGTCGGACACGAGGATAAGGTGCGGCTTGCCCTCCGCCCCCAGGATCACGTCGAGCCCTTCCATGTTGTCGATCGCATAGCCCATATCGGCCTCGATGAGCACCTCGCCGTCGACTACGGCGCCCGGACGAATGGTTTCTGCCTTGATCCGCCGGATGCGCATGCCGAGACCGCCGAGGTAACTGAAGCGGCGCTCGAGCAGCAGGAAATCGCCGTCGGGAAGGAAGGCGCCGTCGGTCGCGTCGTAGGGGTCGTGACGGACGACCTTGAAGACGCCCTTCAGCGGCCCTTCCAGGATTGCTGCGAAAAGGTTGCCCTCGTCATCGAGGCTGTGCTCCGTCACGACGATCAGCGAGCCCTTGAGAGCGCCGGCCTCCGGCGATGCCGCCACGGTTTCCATGCCGGCATTCATCCGGAATTCGCGGCGCGGGATGAGATTGTCGAGCGTCGTCCGCGGCCCGGATTGTTCGAAGCCGGGATCCGGGTAGACATCGATGCGATGCAGCTGTTCGAAACCGACGACCGCCTGCCCTTTCCGAAGGGCTAGCCCCTCGGCATCCGAATTGTATTTGGAGCCGGCACGATCGCCGCGGATGAGGATCGGGTTGATCGAAAGCTCCACCAGCCCGGAAAGTCGGCCTGCTGCATCGCGCTCGATCCGGCCGCTCAGCCATTCCCCCGTGTCGAGGACGGACACGAAGCTGCTTCCATCCGGGCGAAACCGGATGGCCGACAAGGATTGCAGCCGCCCATCCGACGACGAGAACTGAATGCCCCCGAGGAACTCCAAAGCACCGAACCGGGTCTCCTTCGACCCCGCCTTGAACTGGGTGATCGCCCGCGCGGTAATCGACACGGTTTGGGTTGCCGGCGCAACCGGCGACGCCAGAACGCCAAAAATGCCGAGGCAAAGGGTGAAGCGCGCAAGCTTCAAAGGATACCTCAGCTTGCCCGACGCATACGGCCAGCGGGCTTGCCACCCTTTTCCGCAAACAGTTCGGCAAGCTGCTCGGTCATCGCGCCGGCAAGTTCGTCGGCATCGACGATCGTCACAGCCTTTCGATAATACCGGGTAACGTCGTGGCCGATGCCGATCGCCAGCAGTTCAACAGGCGAACGGGTCTCGATCTGCTCAATGACGGCCCGCAAGTGCCGTTCGAGATAATTGCCCGGATTGACCGACAGCGTCGAATCGTCGACCGGCGCGCCGTCGGAGATCATCATCAGGATCTTGCGCTGCTCCGGACGATGGATCAGGCGTTGGTGCGCCCACATCAGTGCTTCGCCGTCGATATTCTCCTTGAGCAGCCCCTCGCGCATCATCAGGCCGAGATTACGGCGGGAGCGGCGCCAGGGGGCATCGGCCGACTTGTAGACGATGTGTCGGAGGTCATTCAAACGCCCGGGCGTGGCGGGTTTTCCGCCTGCCAACCATTTTTCGCGCGACTGACCGCCCTTCCAGGCTTTCGTGGTGAAGCCGAGGATCTCCACCTTGACGCCGCAGCGCTCCAGCGTGCGGGCAAGAATGTCCGCGCAGGTTGCTGCGACAGTGATCGGCCGGCCGCGCATCGATCCCGAATTGTCGATGACGAGCGAGACAACCGTATCGCGGAACTGGGTATCGCGCTCCTTCTTGAAGGAGAGCGGCTGCATCGGATCGATGATCAGGCGCACGAGGCGCGCCGGATCGAGGTAACCTTCTTCGAGGTCGAAATCCCAGGAGCGGTTCTGCTGCGCCATCAGACGGCGCTGCAGGCGGTTTGCCAGCCGGCCAACCGCGCCCTGCAGGTGAGCAAGCTGTTTGTCGAGAAAAGCGCGCAGGCGATCGAGTTCGGCCTCGTCACAAAGCTCCTCGGCCGTGACCTCTTCATCGAATTCCTGGGTGAAGATCCTGTAATCGACCTTCTCGTTGAAATCGTCGAAGGGGCTGTTGGGCCGACGTGTTTCGCCGGGAGTTTCCGAGTGTTCGTCGCTGTCTTCCGACATGTCCTCGTCGGACATTTCGGCGCCGTCCATCTCGCCATCGTCGAGTTCCTCGTCGGCGGCCTCACTCTGCTCGGCGGGAGCGGCATCGGAGCCGGCCTCCTCTTCGATCTCCTCGTTCTCGGTCTCGCCGCTGCGAGGCTGGTCTTCCTCGCTGGGATTCTCCATTTCCTCCGGCTCGGTGTCCTCGTCCGCGAACTCCTCCGCCATCTGCATGGAGGTGAGCATGTGACGCACGAGCTTGGCGAAGGCCTGCTGGTCTTCGATGACACCCCTGAGATTGTCGAGATCGCCGGCGGCCTTGTCCTCTATGAACGGCCGCCAAAGATCGAGCACCTTGCCGGCGCTGGCCGGAGGCTTCACGCCGGTCAGCTTTTCGCGTACCAACATGGCGATAGCCTCACCGACGGGCGCGTCTTCCTGACGCTCGATGCCGGAGAAATTCGCCTTTGCATATTTTTCCGTCTGCATGGCACTCAGATTGGCGGCGACACCCGCCATCCTGATGGCGCCGATCGATTCCACCCGCGCCTGCTCGACCGCATCGAACACCACGCGCGCATCGGCACCCTGAGGCGCCATGCTGGCATGGACATTCGTGTCGTGGCAGGCAAGCCGGAGCGCCATGGAGTCGCCAAGGCCGCGGGTCACCGCAAGCTCGTGCGCCGTAGGCCGCTTGGAGATTTCCGGCAGGCGAATGCGCTCGCCGGCAATGCCCGGCCGCTCGTTGGCGAACGAAACCTCGACCTCGCTGTCGCCGGCGATCGAGCGCACACAGCCGGTAATCGCCCGGCGCAGCGGCTCGGTATCAACCGGACCGCCGGGCTTGGCTTTCGAATTGTCTCCGCGACCTGCCATGACGTTTTTCCGCGCTTACGCTCCAAGAACGATGTTGGCGGCGCTTTCCTTCAATTCCACGCCGAAGGCCCGCTGGTACTGTTCGGCAACCAGCGTGCGTTCCAGTTCGTCGCACTTGTTGAGGAAGGTGATGCGGAAGGCAAAGGCGATATCACCGAAGATCTCGGCGTTTTCAGCCCAGGTGATGACGGTACGCGGGCTCATGACGGTCGAGAGATCGCCGTTTATGAAGGCCGAGCGGGTAAGATCGGCAACGCGCACCATCTTGGAGACGGTCTCGCGGCCTTCGGCGGTCGCCCCGAAGCTCTTCACCTTGGCGGCAACGATATCGACTTCCTTCTCGTGCGGCAGATAGTTCAGCGTGGTCACGATCGACCAGCGGTCCATCTGTGCCTGGTTGATCTGCTGCGTACCGTGATAGAGGCCGGTCGTATCGCCGAGGCCGACCGTGTTGGCGGTCGCGAAGATGCGGAATGCCGGGTGAGGCCGGATGACGCGGCTCTGGTCGAGCAGGGTCAGGCGGCCGGAGGATTCCAGCACGCGCTGGATGACGAACATCACGTCCGGACGGCCAGCGTCGTATTCGTCGAAGACAAGCGCGACATTGTGCTGGTAGGCCCAGGGCAGGATGCCGTCCTTGAATTCCGTCACCTGCTTGCCGTCCTTCAGGACAATCGCGTCCTTGCCGACGAGATCGATACGGCTGACATGGCTGTCGAGGTTGATGCGCACGCAGGGCCAGTTGAGGCGGGCGGCGACCTGCTCGATATGGGTCGACTTACCGGTACCGTGAAAGCCGGATACCATGACGCGTCGGTTATGCGCGAAGCCTGCGAGAATGGCGAGGGTGGTATCGCGGTCGAAAAGATAGTCGGGATCGAGGTCCGGAACGTACGGGTCGCCGTTGCTGTAGGCGGGAACCTTCAAATCGGTATCGATGCCGAAAGCTTCCCGAACCGAAACGGTGGTATCGGGAAGATTGGAAATGTCTAGATCAATCTTACTCATCATCTCTCCAAGGCGCGAGCCGCCGCCCGAGCCGTCGTCCTCACTGCCATAATTTTTACGGCTTAGCAGAAACCCGCCTGCTTCAACAACTGATATGCTTGAATAACGGCGCGAAAACGTTCTTCGGAACCGCGGTCTCCGCCGTTTGCATCCGGGTGATGCTTCTTGACCAGGTCCTTGTAGCGGCTCTTGATCTCGCTGCCCGTGGCATTGGCCGCCAGGCCCATTGTATCGAAAGCCTTCGCCTCGAGAGTCTTGAGCTTGCGCCCCTGCGTCTGGAAGCGCGATCCGCCCCCGGCGCGTGCCTGAGATACGAAGCCAAAGGGATCCTTGAACCGCTGTTGCGCGCCCGGAGCTCCCGAGCGCGCCGTAGTGTGCAGCGGCGCATCCTTGGCAGCCTTGTTGACGCCGACGGTCCAGGTGGGCCGATGGCCGGTGATCGCCTCCTTCTGATAACGGGCGATCTCCGTGTCCGAGAGGCCGGAGAAATAATTGTAGCCCTTGTTGTATTCCTTGACGTGCTCGAAGCAGAACAGGAAAAACTGCCCTTCGGCGTTGCGGCCGACGGGGGCGCGATGGGCACCGGGTTTGTCGCACCCGTCCCATTGGCAAGTCGGTGCCTGGGGAGGCGTGTCCTCCTCCCTTTTCCGGCGCGTCCGGATACGGTCGAAATATTTGGAGTCGAGTTTCATAAGGCCCTCATTATGGGGTGGCGAACAGGGCGCGGCAAGAATTGACAAAGCGCTTTCTTACTGGTTTGTGGGATGCCCCTCTCGCATCGCAACGGAGCCAACCATGTCCGCCCGAGACCGTATCGAAGCCACGCTTGCCGAACATCTCGAACCGGAACGGCTGTATGTCATCGATGAAAGCCAGCAGCACGCCGGTCATCAGCCACATTTCACGGGAGCGGAGGGAACTCACATGCGAGTCCGCATCGTCTCGGGAAAATTTTCAGGATTGAGCCGGATCGATCGGCATCGGATGGTGAATGCGCTTCTGAAGCCTGAACTTGACGCCGGGCTCCACGCCCTCGCGGTGGAGACAGCCGCACCGGGCGAACCGACCCGCTGGTGACGGGTCTTAGATAGGAGCAGGACAGCACGCCAGCAAGGGATGGCGTGCGGAAAGCCCCTACTCCGCCGGCAGAGTGACGTCTTCCGCCGGCCGTATCCTCAATCTCGTAATCCGGTTCTTCTCCCGCTTCATCACGATGAACCGTTTGCCGTAAAACGTGAACGCCTGCCGCTCTTCCGGGATCAGCTTCGATTCGTGGATGACGAGGCCCGCAATCGTCGTCGCTTCCGTGTCGGGGAGGTTCCAGTCGAGCGCGCGATTCAAGTCGCGGATTGGCACCGAACCATCGACCACGATCGAACCATCCGCCTCCTGGCGCACCCCCTGGATCTCGATGTCGTGCTCGTCGGCGATATCGCCGACAATCTCCTCCAGAATATCCTCCAGGGTGACGATCCCCTGCACCTCGCCATATTCATCGACAACCACCGCAAAATGCATCTTGCGACGCAGAAAAGCATTCAGCTGATCCTTAAGACTCGTGCTGTCAGGCACGAACCATGGCTTCTGCGCAATTTTGACGATTTCGATGCTTTCCGGATGCACATTCTGGTCTGCAAGAGCACGCAGCAGATCCTTGGCATGCACGACGCCAATGATGTTCTCCGTCGAGTTCCGCCAGACAGGCATGCGGGTATAAGGACTTTCGAGCACCGTGCGCACCACTACTTCCGGCGGATCGTCGGCATTGATCGCCCGCATCGCAGTGCGGTGCTTCATGACATCCGAGACCTCCAGTTCTTCGAGTTCGAAGAGGCCGCTCAAACGGTCGCGGTCCTGACGGTCGAAATTGCGGTCGCGGTGCATCGCGTCGAGTGCCGCATGCAGATCGTCATGCGTGGAGAGCGTGAGGGTTTCCTGTGAAAGAGAAACGCCGAACGAACGAAGCAGCCCGCGGATCACCGCGTTGACAGCGCGCGAAAGCAGGCCTCCCTTGGATGTCATTTCGGCCGCTTTTCCTCCAGAAATCCAAGCACCTCGGAAGACGGAACGTCATCCGCAACGAACGACTGGCCGATACCGTGCGTGAGGATGAAAGTAAGCTTGCCGCTCTTGACCTTTTTGTCCTGCGTGATCGCCTCCAGAAGCCTCTCGGTAGGCGGCAGCTCGCCGGGAATGTCGTTCATCGAGATCGGCAATCCGACGGCTTTCAGGTGTGCAGCGACGCGCTGGGCATCGTCCGGGCTCGCAAGATTGAGCCGTGCAGAAAACTGGTGCGCCAGAACCATGCCGATTGCCACGCCTTCGCCATGCACCAGTCGGCTACTGTCATAGTTGGTTGCCGCTTCCAACGCATGCCCGAAGGTGTGGCCAAGGTTGAGAAGGGCGCGCCGGCCGTTCTCGCGCTCGTCTTCCACGACCACGTCTGCTTTGGCCTGGCAGCTCGCGGCGATCGCTTCGATCCGCTCTGCGCCGCCGTCAAAAACATGCTTCCAGTTCTTCTCGAGCCAGACGAAGAAGTCGGGCTTGTCGATCAGCCCGTATTTGGCGACTTCCGCATAACCGGCGCGGAACTCCCGCACCGAAAGCGAATCGAGCGCGGCCGTATCGGCAAGGACAAGGTCGGGCTGGTGGAAGACGCCGAGCAGGTTCTTGCCATGCCGGGTATTGATGCCGGTCTTGCCCCCTACAGACGAATCCACCTGCGCCAGAAGCGTGGTCGGGATCTGCACGAAGCGCACGCCCCGCCGCACGATACCGGCGGCAAATCCGGCGAGATCGCCGATCACGCCGCCGCCGAGCGCGATCACCGCATCGTTTCGTTCGATCCGCGCTGCCAGTACCATGTCGGCGACTGTCGCAAGATGCTCAAGGCTCTTGGTCTTCTCCCCCGCCGGCAATGTCAGCGATACCGCCTCGATGCCGTCCGTCTGCAGGCTGTCCATCAGCGCTTCCAGATAAAGCGGCGCAACGTGTTCGTCTGTGATGATCGCAGCTTTGCGTCCCCTAAGCCGCGACGTGATCTCGCCGCCGGCGCGGCCAATCAAGCCTGGGCCGATCAGGATATCGTAGGCCCGCTCGCCAAGCGGTACGTGCACAACACGCTCCAGAGGACGGTCCGGAGATCGGGACGACATATTCATTGCAACTCACCTTCATTGGGACGCTTGCCGATGGCAACAATGGCGGCAAGCACCGCATTGGCCATCACATCCTTACGGACATTCTCCGACCGGACGGTCAGATCCGCCTCTGCATAGATCGGATATCGCTGGTTCATCAAATTCTCGAGCGTCTGCTTCGGGTTCTCGGTCTTGAGCAACGGTCGATGATCGCGTTTGTTCACCCGCTCCCACAAAACATCGAGATCGGCTTTCAGCCAGACCGAGATGCCGCCCGCCTTGATCTGTCGTCTGGTATTTTCGTTGATGAAGGCGCCGCCGCCGGTGGAGATGACGCGTGGCCCATTCCTCAGGAGGCGCTCGATGACCCGCGTTTCCAATGCGCGAAATTCCACCTCCCCGTAGGCTGCGAAGAGCTCGCTGATCGTCATCCGCGAAACCTTCTCGATCTCCGCATCGGTGTCGATGAACGGAATTGACAGGCTCTGCGCCACCAGCCGGCCGATCACCGATTTCCCGGCGCCCATAAGGCCGACGAAGATCAGATTGCGCGAACCGAGCACGGCACGCGCCTGTTCGCTGAGTGTCGGGCCGGCGGAGGTAGCAGCTTCAGTCATCATCGTAGTCCGTTTGAAAAACGGTATCGACAAATGCTTGGGCAGCGTCAAGCCATTGCCCCCAAAGACGATGGAGGATTGTTTGTTCTTGTGGTTCGGTAAACCTTTATCGATATATTGCGTCGCAACGTCACGGAGTTTTCGATGCCCACCCTTTTCCGCTTCCTGTTCGTGCTGGCTGTGATTGCGGGCATCGTCTATGGAAGCATGGTGGCGCTTGTGACCCTGGTGGATCCGCGCGAGCGTGATGTCACCGTGCGCATCCCTTCGGAGCGGCTGAATCCGGCTCCCCCGCAGAAATAGCGAAAGACAGCGATGGTCGATCTCTCCGCCGCCCACATCGAAGCCTTTCTCGAAATGATGAGCGCCGAGAGGGGGGCTGCCGGCAACACGCTGGCTTCGTATGAACGCGACCTCGAAGACCTCCATTCCTTCCTGGCGGTGATCGGGACTTCTCCGCTGACTGCGGCAAGCAATAACCTCGCAGCCTATCTCACCCACCTCAGCAAACAGGGTTTTGCTGCATCCTCCCAGGCAAGACGGCTCTCCGCCATGCGGCAATTCTACAAGTTCCTTTATGCGGAGGGCTTGCGGGGCGATGATCCGACGGCAATCCTCGACGCGCCCAAAAAAGGCCGGACGTTGCCGAAAACGATGGGCGAGGGCGAGGTAACACGGCTGCTCGAATTTGCGGCCAAGGAGGCAGCCGACCCTGCACCGGATCAGCTTTCCCGCGTCAGAATGCTGGCGCTGCTCGAACTTCTCTATGCCACCGGCATGCGCGTCAGTGAACTGGTATCGCTGCCGGCAAAAGTCCTGGATCAGGAAGGCCGGTTCCTCATCATCAAGGGAAAAGGCAACAAGGAGCGTCTGGTCCCGCTCTCCCGCGCCGCCATCGCCGCCCTCAAGACCTATAGCGGTTTCCGCCAGGCCTCCCTCGCAAAGACCGGCAGCAGCCCCTGGCTTTTCCCTTCCGCCGGCAAGGAAGGCTATCTTCCGCGACAGGTTTTCGCCCGCGATCTCAAGGCGCTCGCCGCGCGGGCGGGACTTAGAGCCGCCGCAATCTCCCCGCATGTGATGCGCCATGCCTTTGCCAGCCATCTTTTGCAGAACGGAGCGGACCTTCGCGTGGTACAGGAGTTGCTTGGACATTCAGACATTTCCACCACGCAAATCTATACGCATGTATTGGAAGAACGGCTGCGCGAACTGGTCGAAACGCATCACCCTCTTGCAAAACAGGCCAAAAACCGGGATTAGAGGCGCCAAACCGAAATTGGGGACCCTCTTGTTCCCGAGATAACAACCGGAAACCGGATCTCATGCAGACCTATCTCGATTTCGAAAAGCCAATCTCTGACCTCGAGGGAAAAATCCACGAGCTCAAAAAGCTTGCCGCGGAAGACGAGAGCATCGATACGTCCGAAGAGATCGGAAGGCTCGAAAGCCGGGTCAGGGAAGCGACCAGGGAAATCTACGCCAAGCTTGGCGCCTGGGAAAAAACACAGGTCGCACGCCATCCGCAGCGCCCTCACTTCGTCGATTACGCCGCAAAGCTGTTTACCGATTTCACGCCGCTTGCGGGCGATCGCAATTTCGGCGAGGACGCCGCCATCCAGTCCGGCCTTGCCCGATTCAACGGCATACCGGTCGCCGTCATCGGCCAGGAAAAAGGCCATGATACCAAGACGCGCCTCAAGCACAATTTCGGCAGCCCTCGCCCGGAAGGTTATCGCAAGGCGATCCGCGTCATGGAAATGGCCGACCGCTTCGGCCTGCCCGTGATCACGCTGGTGGATACTGCCGGCGCTTATCCGGGGGTCGGCGCCGAAGAACGCGGCCAGGCGGAAGCAATCGCCCGCTCCACCGAGATGTGCCTTGCCGTCAAGGTTCCGATGATTTCCATCGTTATCGGCGAGGGCGGCTCCGGCGGAGCGATCGCCATCGCCACCGGCAACCGCGTCTACATGCTCGAACATTCGATCTATTCGGTCATTTCTCCTGAAGGTGCCGCCTCTATTCTCTGGCGCGATTCGACCCGTGCCCGCGAGGCTGCGACGAACATGAAGATAACCGCCGAAGACTTGAAGGCTCTCGGCATCATCGACGAGATCATCCCGGAACCCGTCGGCGGCGCGCATCGCGAGCCCGACACGGTGATTGCAGCAACCGGCAAGGTAATCGCTTCGGCGCTTCAGGACATGAGCAGGCTTTCGGGCGAGGAATTGAGAGCCGCACGCCGGCAAAAGTTCCTCGATATCGGCCGCAACCTCTGATCTGTCGACGTTTCTCGCCGAAACAGCCAAATTTAGCCATATTGCTGATAACAGTGAAACTGGGACGGTTTCTCTAGACAGGCGGATCGAAGCGGTTAAGAAGATGTAAAGCTTACCGCTTTATTGATTGTAGCCAGTACCGAACCCGGTAAACGTTCCAAGTTCATGTGGTCCGTCTCGATGCGCCTGAAACACATCGCTCTCGCCTTTCTCGTCGCGACCGCCCTAACGGGCTGCAATGATACGCTCGATTCCGCAAGTATTGACCTCAAGAGCGTCAAGAACAAGGTCGAACAGCCTCTGCCTTCCCGCATCGTTGCGGAAATGCAGAAGAAGAACATGCCGCGCAATTCGCCGATCATGATCCGCATCTTCAAGGAAGAAGGGGTACTGGAGGTCTGGAAGGCGAAGGCCGACAATCGCTTCGACGTGATCGCCAGCTATCAGATATGCGCCTGGTCCGGGAAGCTGGGTCCGAAAGTCAAGGAAGGCGACCGTCAGGCGCCTGAAGGTTTCTACAACCTGACGCCGGCGCACCTGAACCCGAACTCGAAATATTATCTCGCCATCAATACCGGATTTCCCAACCGCTATGACCAGGCAAACGGCCGCAGCGGATCGAACCTGATGATCCATGGCGCCTGTTCGTCGTCCGGCTGCTATTCCATGACCGACGAGCAGGTTCTGGAAATCTACGCATTTGCCCGCGATGCGTTCAAGGGCGGCCAGACCACGGTGCAGCTTCAGGCCTTCCCCTTCCGGATGACGGCGGAAAACATGGCACGTCACCGCGACAATCCGAATTACGATTTCTGGAAGATGGTGAAGGCAGGCTACGACCATTTCGAAGTCACCAAACGCCCGCCGGAAGTGGCCGTCTGCGAGAAAAAATATGTGTTCAACCAGCAGCTTGACGGTGACGGCAAGTTCGGCCCGGCTGCCGCGGCCTGCCCGCCGATGTCCACACCGCCGGCGCTTGCAAGCGCTCTGACATCCTACGGCAAGACCTATGAGGTCGCCTACCAGAAAGCCATCGACAAGTTCGAGGGCAAGGTCTGGTATGAGCCGACGGAAGCCGAACGCAAGGCAGTGGTTGCCGCCAAGCGCAAGGGCCGCGAACTGGCTTACGCTCCAACCGGCACTTCGCTCGAAGCCGGCAAGCTGATGAGCGAAGCAGAATTCAAGGAAATGATGGAAAAGCGGATGGCAGCGGCCCAGCCGAAGCCTACCAATACCGTGCTTGCTTCCGCCGCTCCCTCGCCGCGTGCAGCCACTGCCGCCGAGCGCATGAAGCAGGATCGCGTGCCGGGCGACAACGCACCGGCCTCCACTGCGACCGTCGCTTCTGCTCAGGGCACCACAACCACGGTTCCGATTCCCGCACAGAACCCGCTTGCCTATGCGGCTCCCCCGATCACGGAAGAAAAGAAGAAGCCATTCTGGAAGTTCTGGAGCAAGGAGTGAGCGTGTCGACCGAAGGCCTCTACGATCTGAGAGGCCTGAAGTGTCCACTGCCCGTGCTGAAGACCCGGCGCCGGCTCAAGGAAATGCACAGCGGCGCCGAACTCCTGATCGAGACCACCGACCCGCTGGCCGGGATCGACATCCCGCATTTCTGCAGCCAGGAAGGCCACCAGATCGTCCGATCAGAAAAGACCGAAACCGGTCATCGCTTCCTGATCCGCAAGGGCTGACGCCCTACATGCGCAGGCCCGGCACGGCGAGCGGATTGTCTTCCAGCGCCTTGCGGTCAGGGCGATCAACGCGCGGCTGACCGGTGAAGGCGGCGAAGAGATCCGAAACGAACGTTTCCGGCAACCCTTGCGTAATCAGCACCATCCGGGTGCGCCGGTCGGATCCGTCCGGCCATTTCGCCAGACGCTGCGGCGGATGGAAAACGCTCTGCACTCCGTGCAGCACGAGCGGCCGGTCCGGATTGTCGGACAGCGCCACGACCGCTTTCATCCTGAGAAGCTTTTCGCCATGCGCCGAACGCAAAAGATCGGTGAACATCTCGATCGCCATCGGATCGATCGGCTTGTCGTGAATGATTGAGAACGAGCGGATGTCGTCGCCGTGACGGTTTACATCGTGATGATGGTGGTGACCGTGCCCATGATGATGATCGTGTTCATGGTGACCGTGATCATGGTGGTCATGGCCGTGATCGTCGTTCGCCAATTCGTCGCGCAGCCAGCGGTCCACGTCGGCGATCTTGGTGGCCGGATCATAGAGGCCGTTCTCGAGAATGGCCGCCACGCCGGCTCCCTCGCTGTTGCCATCCATCATCGGCGCGCGCGGATTGAGGGCCGCCAGCCGCGCCTTGAGAGCACCGATCTCAGCCGCATCGGCCATGGAAAGCTTTGAAATGACCAACCGGTCTGCCACGGCAGCCTGTTTCACCGCCTCCGGGTGACGGTCGAGCGTCGAAAGCCCATTCACCGCGTCGACTACCGTGATGACGCCGTCGAGCTCGAAGTTTTGCGCAATGACCGGGTTGCCCATAACCGACTGCATGACCGGCGCCGGATCGGCAAGACCGGTCGTCTCGATCACCACCCGGCGGATCGGCTTCAGGCGGCCCGTCTGGATGCCGTCCATCATATAGGCAAGCGTATCGACGAGTTCTCCGCGGACCGTGCAGCAGAGGCAGCCGTTGGAAAGTTCCACCAGCGCATCGCCCGATGCTTCGACGAGAAAGTTGTCTATGCCGACCTCGCCGAATTCATTGATGATGACGGCCGTGCCGCTGGTGCCCGGGTCCTTAAGGATACGGTTGAGAAGCGTCGACTTTCCGGCACCGAGAAAACCGGTGAGGATGGAAACCGGAATTCGGTTGCGGGCAGAAGACATGATCTATTCCAATGCTCAGAAAGTCGGGCGTGGCTGCGGGATCGGCACATTCGCGATCTCGTTTGCGCCCACGGTCGAGGCGACCTGCTCGCTTCCGGGAATAAGCCCCGCGAAGCTGTAGACCGGCGGCCGGGTCATCTCGTGGATATAAGGCGAATGCAGCACCGTTCGACCGGCGTCGTCGCGGTTCTCGCTCCGCACCTTGGCTGCTTTCGGGTTGCAGATCTCGGCGCTGACATCGGTGACTGCCGCCGTATTGCCGTAAGGTGCAAGCGACGACAGCGGCACGCCTTCGGCAGACGAGGCCATGAGCCCCTGCTGCAGGAGGTTGGCCGAATCGTCCGCACGTCCCGCAAGGCTGTCAGCCCCCAGAACGACGGAGATCACCGTACGCCCGTCGCGCGTCGCAGAGGAAACCTGGTTGAAGCCCGAGGCGCAGATGAAGCCGGTCTTCATGCCGTCGGCACCGTCGAACCGCCCGATCAGGGTATTGTAGTTCGGATAGTCCTTCTTGCCGGTGCTGATCCCCTCCAGGGAGAAGTAACCCTGATATTCGGGGAATTCGCGCTTGAGCTGCAACGCCAGCACCGCAAGATCGCGGGCGGTGGTGTATTGCCCTTTGCCCGGCAAGCCGTGAGGATTGATGAAGCGTGTCGAGTTCATGCCGAGGCGCGCCGCTTCGCTGTTCATCAGAGCGACGAACTGATCGACTGAACCGCCGACCGTTTCGGCAACAGCGACGGCGATATCATTTGCCGATTTCACGAGCAGGATCTTCAGCGCGCTATCCATGGTCAGCTTGGAGCCGGGCTTGAAATACATCTTGCTCGCCGGCTGATCCGTCGCCTTCTTGCTCATGATAACCGGCGTATCCAGCGCAAGCTTCCCGCTCTTCAGCGCCTTGAAGGTGACATAGGCCGTCATCAGCTTGGTCAGCGATGCCGGATACCATTTGCGGAAGGCGTCCTCGTGGGCGATCACACGGCCGGTCCTGACATCGACCACCATCTTCGGATTGGCCGCGGCACTTCCGGCGGACGCGAGAAGGCCGAAGGCCACCACAGTTGAGATCATCCGGGCGGAAGCCCCGGAGCGGATGCAAGAAATCGGCAAGATCATCCCTCGTTCGAACAGCTTAACGAGTGTGGCGCATATGCGGCCTATGTGGCCAAGCAATGGCAAAGAAGATTGATTGCGTCAATCACGATGGGCACTATCTTCGGGGGAGGACGATTCATATCCGCGTGAGTAACTAGAACAGGGAACATTATGCCAATTTTGAACCGGGCCGCCGAACTTCAGGGCGAAGTCAGCGAGTGGCGGCGATATCTTCACGAAAATCCTGAAATCCTTTACGACGTCGAAAATACGGCTTCCTTTGTCGCCGCGAAGCTGAAGCAATTCGGCGTTGACGAAATCGTCACGGGGATCGGCCGCACCGGCGTCGTCGGCATCATCCGCGGCAAAGGCCCCGGAGGTCGCACGATCGGGCTGCGCGCCGACATGGATGCGCTTCCCCTTACGGAATTGACCGACAGGCCGTGGGCTTCGAAGACTGCTGGCAGGATGCATGCCTGCGGCCACGACGGGCACACTTCCATGCTGCTCGGTGCGGCGAAATATCTCGCCGAAACTCGAAACTTCAACGGCACCGTCGCCTTGATCTTCCAGCCAGCCGAAGAAGGCGGTGCCGGCGCGCTGGCGATGATCGAGGACGGCATGATGGAGCGCTTCGGCATCGAAGAAGTCTATGGCATGCACAATATGCCCGGAATCCCGCTCGGCCAGTTCGCCATCCGCAAAGGCGGCATCATGGCGGCACCCGACCGCTTTACCATCACCATCAACGGCCGCGGCGGCCATGCCGCCCAGCCGCACCGGACCGTCGACCCGATCTTCATCGGTTCGCAACTCGTCGGCAGTCTTCAGGCGATTGCCGCACGCAATGCCGATCCGGTCCGTTCGGTCGTCATTTCGGTAACCCGTTTCGATGCCGGCACGACCCATAACATCATTCCCGACCAGGCGACGCTCTGGGGTACGGTGCGAACGCTCAGCGAAGAGACGCGCGATCTCGCCGAGACGAGGATCCGACAGATCGTCAACGGCATCGTCAGTGCCCATGGCGCGGAAGCGGCCATCGAATACGAACGCAGGTGCCCCGTGACCGTTAACCACGACCAGGAAACCGAACATGCGATCCGGGTTGCGACCGATGTGGTGGGTGCTTCCAACATAGACGCGAATGTCGACCCCAGCATGGCCGGCGAAGACTTTGCGTTCATGCTGAAGCGCCGGCCCGGCGCCTTTATCTTCATCGGCAACGGCGATACGGCTGCCCTTCATAACCCGCATTACGACTTCGACGACGAAGCGATCCCCTTCGGCATCTCCTACTGGGTTCGGCTGGTCGAACAGCGGCTTGCGGAATGAGTGAGACAAAAGGCTTGGCTTAACGCCTGACCTTTTGTATGGATTTCCCCAAGTGGTCCCATAGCTCAGCAGGATAGAGCGCAGGATTCCTAATCCTGAGGCCGATGGTTCGAATCCATCTGGGATCACCATTTCAACACGGTCCATGCGATCTCCCCGTTCCCGGCCTTCCGCTCATCGGTCCTCGCATCGAGCGCAAGGATTTATTAACCTTTTCCGCCCCTATAGATTTGTCTTGATCGAATGCGGTGTTTGAGGCAAATCTTTCACGCCGAAATGATTTGTGAACATACGATGGCGGGGACGCTCATGGCGGCGATTGAATACTCCCTTTTTCGAAGGGCGGTTTTCCTAATCGGAATCGTTTTTCTGGCAGGTTGTACCTCGTCCCAGACCACGTCCGCGATCAAGAGCGAGACCGTCAAGACTTCCGCTCCCATTGGCAATATCCCGAAGAAGAAGCTCTACAATTACACGGCATCGGACCGTGAATGCCTGAAACGCGCCATGTATTTCGAATCGAAACGGTCGAGCCGAGACGGGCTGATGGCGGTCGGTACCGTGGTGATGAACCGCCTGACGTCGGTAGCTTATCCGGACACCATCTGCGGCGTTGTCGGTCAGGAAAGGCAGTTTGCACCCGGCGTGATGACGCGCCCACTCAAGGAACAGGCGGCGGTCGAGCTGGATGAGGCCGCTGACGCCATCCTTCGCGGCGAGCGCAATCCTCAAGTGAAGGAAGCGATGTTCTTTCATCGCGAGGGACTGAGATTTCCCTATGACAACATGCACTACGTCACCGTCGCCGGCGGGAATGCCTTCTACGAGAAACGCGGCGACGACGGCGAGTTGCAAACCCCCGCACCCAAGCCGGCGGATGAATATATCCTGAGCTTCGCGCCTCATCTTTCCACATCGCCGGCACTGATGGCCGTCAATGATGTCCAGCAGGCAAGCCTCGTGGCAGAAGCAGACGATCTGACGCTGCCGCTGCAAGCTCCCGTTCCGCTTCAACGACCGCAGCTCGCTAGCGTTTCGAGCACCCAGATGGTTATGGCGCCACCCGAAGTGTGGTCCCTTCCCGCGACAAGGAAGTGATTCGCAGCTTTTCGCGTGGGCGGTCAGAATACCGCAGCGGGGCCTTGCGAAATCCGCTTCGGTCGCGCCAGCCGCACCGTACCGCGACCGATCATGCCGAATAGAATTGCAGCCAGCCAAACGCAGAACAATCCCCCGCCCGCCCAGATCAAGCCTGCCATATCTACCGGTACCGCCGGAACGAAGTCGCGCCAGGCGTTGGCGAAAGTGGTGGAATCCGGCCGTTGCAGCACCACGAACGGCCTCCTCAGCGGCGGCGCAAGCATAAGCTCGTGCTGCTGCTCTGCCAGCATCTCATAACGCGCAAAAGTGCGCCGCATCGCCTCGCCCTGACGCCGGAGAAATGTCTCCGGCGAAGCGGAATAGATATTGAGCGCGGCCTGCCGATCCAGACCGGCATGATTGGCCTGGGCATCGAACTCGGAAATCAGGATCTTCAGTTCGTCCAGCGCCCCTCCGATCCTTTGCCGGTATTGCTGCGCGAATTCAGGGGCCTGCGAAAAGAAGATGCCGCCGAGGAGCGCCATCGCCATCGTTAACATTCTTCCCAGCATGAACATGACGGACCTCAAACCTCGCTTTCGTCTCAACGAGGCACAGGTTGAAAGGTTGCTCTCCTGCCTGTGGACATCCTCCGTAGCTGGCCGGCGCCGGATTGCATGAAAGGTTAACCGACCATAAAAATCCTGCTGCCGCATGTGGGGTAGCGGCAGATTACTCAAGGGGGCTGTCAATCAATGAAACTGAGTTTTTCCCGCGCGGCTGCGCTGGGTGTGCTGGCCGTTGTCATCGCCGGTTGCACGACGACCGAAGAAGCCAATAAGGCGATCCAGTCAAAATGGATCGGCCAGCCGGTCGATTCCTTCTTTACCTATTACGGCCCGCCGGTCTCTTCCTTTCCTTTGAATGACGGTGGTACGATCTATACTTGGGTCGGCGGTCAGACGACGCGTTATGTCCCAGCTCAATACCAGACACCGCAACCGGCCAACCAGGACGCCAACCGGGTCACCCGCACGACGACCGAGACGCACAAGAAGGCTGACGGAAGCACCGTCACGACCACCAAAAGCTCGTCTTTCGGCATTTCGGGTCAGCCGGTAGCGCCGCAGTTGGTTTCCCCGGCCCGCACGGAAGAACTCTTCTGCGAACTTCAGATCACCACCGGGCCGGACAAATCGATCCGCATGCTGCGCGCGACGAATGATACGGATGGCGAAGGCTTCAGCCTCTCGCGCTGCGCCGAGGTCATGGGCGTCAAGAAGTAGGCCACATCAGCGCGGCCGGACGTGTTCCATCCGGAAGCCGAGCCCGATCAGACGGCCGGCGAGATGGGCAAGTGCAGGCCAACGCGCGATGCTGCGGATGAAGGCGGGCGGGCCTTGGCGTTTCTGCTCGTCCGCCTGATCGCTGCGCCGGCTGCTGCGCATCATCAGTTGCAGTTTTTGCGTCGCCCTGGTGGGGAAGCTGCGGCGCTTCTCGACCGCCGCCAGATCTCCATCGGATAGACGGCTGTTGCGAAGGGGCTCGGATAGGATATTGGCGGCAGCGACCGCGTCCTGAATGGCCAGGTTGACGCCGACGCCGCCGATCGGCGACATGGCGTGGGCTGCATCGCCGATGCAGAGAAGGCCGGGACGCCACCACTGCTTCAGCCGATCGATCCGCACCGTCAGCAGGCTTGTGTCGTCGAAACTGCCGATTTCCTGCATGCGATCGGCCGGCAGCGGCGACACGTCGATCACCATCTGGCGGAAGGCCTCGAGACCTCTCTCGCGGATTTCCGCAAAAGCTCCGCGGCGGATGACATATCCGCACTGCCAATAATCGCCACGGTCGATCAGCACAAAACCCTGGCGCGGGCCGGCATGCCCCATTACCTGGTTCGGATCACCCGGCTGCTTGGAGAGTTTCATCCAGACGACTTCGCTCGGTATACCGAAACTCTCGACGGCAAGCCCGGCCTTTTCCCGCACCACGGAATTGCGGCCGTCCGCGCCGACGACCAGATGCGAATGAATATTGAACTTTCCTTCCGGCGTCTCGACTTCCAGGCCGACGACTTTGCCCCGCTCTTCCAGAATACCCGCCACCTTCGCCTGCATGATCAGTCGGAAGTTCGGGAAGTGCTGCGCCTGGGCAGCCATGAAATTCAGGAAATCCCATTGCGGCATGAAGGCGATGAAGCGGTTCCTGACCGGCAGGCGGGAAAAATCGGCAATCGTGACCGTCCGGCCGCCCATTTCCGCGGAAAGTCTTGGCGCCCGCGTATGCGGCAGCTTCAGAAACTCTTCTATGATCCCGAGCTCGTGCATGACCTCCAGCGTAGAGGGATGAATGGTGTCGCCCCGGAAGTCGCGAAGGAAATCACCGTGCTTTTCGACGACCGTGACATCCACGCCCGCTCGTGCCAGCAAGAAACCCAGCATCATCCCCGCCGGCCCTGCCCCTGCAATGACGCATGTCGTCTGGATGTCTCGCATCTGATTCATCGCTCTGTTTCACCCGAAAGCATGGAAAGCATCAAGCTGCACGTGGTCGCGGCCGGGCCTGAAATCAAGCCCGCTCTTGTGAGCCGCGACTTTCGCTTGTAGACCAGCGGCAGCTTAGTAAAACAGGAAAGATCATGGCCGAAACCGGCAAACGTCGCATCAGCATCCTCGGCTCGACAGGTTCGATCGGCGTCAACACGCTCGATGTGGTAGATCAGCTCGGCGGGCTCGACGCTTTTGAGGTCGTGGCAATCACCGGCAACGCCAATATCCCGCTTCTGGCCGCGCAGGCAAAAAGCTGCGGCGCCAAGTTTGCCGTGACCGCCGACGAAACGCATTATGCCGCATTGAAAGATGCGCTCTCCGGCACCGGCATCGAGATTGCGGCCGGCCGTGAGGCGTTGATCGAGGCAGGCGCGCGTCAATCCGACTGGGTCATGGCCGCGATCGTCGGCACCGCCGGCCTTGCTCCGACGCTGGCAGCTGCAAAACGGGGAGCCGATATCGCTCTCGCCAACAAGGAATGCCTCGTCTCGGCCGGCGAACTCTTCGTCGGAGCGGTTGCCGAAGGTGGCGGCCGGCTGATCCCCGTCGACAGCGAGCACAGTGCCATTTTTCAATCGCTGGAGGATGACCAGCATCACGCTGTCGAGCGCATCGTGCTGACGGCGTCCGGCGGTCCGTTCCGCACCTGGACGCGCGAACAGATGGCCGGCGTGACGGCCGAGGTCGCCCGTGCGCATCCCAATTGGTCGATGGGCCTGAAAATTTCGATCGGCAGCGCGTCGATGTTCAACAAGGCGTTGGAAATGATCGAGGCGAAACACCTTTTCAACCTTCGCCCCGACCAGATCGAAGTGATCGTGCATCCGCAGTCGGTGATCCACTCGATGGTGGGTTACACGGACGGCTCGGTACTCGCCCAACTCGGCTGCCCGGACATGCGCACCGCTATCGGTTATGCCCTGACCTACCCCGACCGTCCAACGCTGGATGTTCAGCGGCTGGATTTCGCCAAACTGGCGCGACTGGATTTCGAGGCTCCGGACGAAGTGCGTTTCCCGGCTCTCCGACTTGCCCGGACGGCACTGCAGCGCGGCGGCGTACAGGGGGCGGTCATGAACGCGGCAGAGGAAATCGCCTTCCATGCCTTCTGCGCAGGACGTATCGGCTTCCTGAGCATGGCGGATGTGGCCGAACAGGTGATGGATGTAATGCAGGGCCATGGAGCGGCACGCAGCATGGACGAGGTCTTTGCAGCCGATGACGAGGCAAGGCGCCGCGCCAGCGAAATCATCGCCGGAATGGAAATGGCCGCATAAGCGGCCATTCGTTTATCCAGACTTCAGATCGGTCAGGCGACGTGACGGGCGAGCGCGCAACGCGACCAGAGCTGGTGCAGCGAACCCACCAGATGCTCGATATCGGCATCCGAATGCAGCGGCGTCGGAGTGATGCGCAGGCGCTCGGTCTTGCGCGGCACCGTCGGATAGTTGATCGGCTGGACATAGATGTCGCAGGTGTCGAGCAGGATATCCGAGATCCATTTGCACTTTGCAGCATCGCCGACCATGACCGGCACGATGTGGCTCGGATTGTGCATATGCGGAATACCGCGCTGGTCGAGCAGCGTGCGCAGCTTGCGGACCCGATCCTGGTGGCGAACCCGCTCGAACGGGCTTGCCTTGAGATGCCGGATGGAGGCCAGCGCCCCGGCTGCCAGCGTCGGCGGAAGGGCGGTGGTGAAGATGAAGCCGGAGGCAAAGGACCGAATGAAGTCGCAGAGCGCGGCCGATGCGGCGATGTAACCGCCCATCACGCCGAACGCCTTGCCGAGCGTGCCTTCGATGACCGTCAGGCGATCCATCAGACCTTCGCGCTCGGCGATGCCGCCGCCGCGCGGGCCGTACATGCCGACGGCATGAACCTCATCGAGATAGGTCATCGCGCCGTATTTGTCGGCGAGATCACAGATTTCCTTGATGGGAGCGATATCGCCGTCCATCGAGTAGACGGATTCGAAAGCGATCAGCTTCGGCGCATTGGGATCCGCGGCCGCCAGCTTGGCTTCCAGATCGTTGAGATCATTGTGCTTCCAGATGACGCGCTCGCACTTGGCGTGCCGAATCCCCTCGATCATCGATGCGTGGTTCAGCGCATCGGAGAAAATGATAAGCCCCGGGATCTTCTGGCCAAGCGTGCCGAGCGTCGCCCAGTTCGACATATAGCCGGAATTGAAGATCAGGCCGGCTTCCTTGCCGTGCAGGTCTGCAAGCTCCTGCTCGAGAAGAACATGATAGTGAGTCGTACCAGAGATATTCCGGGTGCCTCCCGCACCCGCGCCACAGTGATCGATCGCCTCTTTCATCGCTTCGATCACGGCTGGATGCTGGCCCATGCCGAGATAGTCGTTGGAACACCAGACCGTAACTTCTCTCGGTCCATCCGGAGTATGGCGCGTCGCACGCGGAAAATTACCGCGATGTCGTTCGAGATCGGCGAACACACGATACCGTCCTTCCGTATGAAGGGCGTCCAGTTCGCTCTTGAAAAATGCCTCGAAATCCATGTCTCACTCCAGAACCTGCCTCGGTTTTGATTTCAGCCGCGCTTTTCGTCAACCCCGCCAAGCGCGAATAAAACCGACCTGCGGCAAAAAGGCCCGTTTTTTTGAATTATTCCAAGGAGAACCTAAGCGATATCGAAAGCGTGATAATTGATCCACGTCAAGTAACGAGGAGAAGAGCGGCTTGGTCTCCTCTCCTCGCTGATTTTCCCGCCTTGATTCGCCTCAGCCGGCTGCAGCGATTGCCCTCTTTGCCATGACTTTCACGAGGTTTGCCCGGTATTCTGCATTCGCATGCAGATCCGACAACAGGTTGGACGAGTCGACGGAAACGTTTGCCAACGCATCGGCCGACCAGTTGGAGGCAAGAGCCTGCTCGAAGCCCGGATGACGAAATACCCCATCCGAGCCTGCGCCGGTGACCGCCACACGTACACCTGAAGCCGTCTTCGCGACAAAGACGCCGGTCATCGCAAACCGTGAAGCCGGATTGTTGAACTTGGCATAACCTGCCTTTTCCGGCGCGTCGAACGTGACGGCCGTCACCATCTCTCCTTCCTCCAATGCAGTCTCGAAGAGACCGACGAAGAAATCGTCGGCAGAGAGCGAGCGGCGGTCGGTGACGATGGTGGCGCCGAGTCCGAGCAGACCGGCCGGATAGTCAGCAGCCGGATCGTTATTGGCAATCGAGCCGCCGATGGTTCCCATATGGCGCACATGCGGATCGCCGATATGGCTGGCGAGATCGCAAATGGCCGGGCACAGGGCGCGAAGGTCCCGCGAGGCGGCGACATCCGCATGCGGCGTCGCGGCCCCGATCTTCACCCGGCGGCCTTCGATCGAAATTCCGCGAAGCGCCGGAATGTGGCGAAGGTCGATCAGATCGCTTGGCGCGGCAAGCCGCTGCTTCATGGTCGAGATCAGCGTCATACCGCCGGAAAGGTATTTACCTTCCTCATGGGCGGACCGAAGCTGGACGGCATCTTCCACGGAAGAAGCGCGATGATAGCTGGTTGCATACATATCTCTCTTCCTCCTCAGTGAGCCGCGTGCATTGCCTGCCACACCTTCATCGAAGTGGCGGGCATCGTGAGCCTGTTGGTGCCGATCGCATCCGTGATCGCGTTGATTAGGGCCGGAGGTGAGCCGATCGCACCGGCCTCGCCGCAACCCTTGATACCGAGCGGATTGCTGGGACATGGCGTATTCTGGTGCGACAGCTTGAACGACGGCAGGTCGTCGGCCCGCGGCATGGCGTAATCCATGAAGCTTGCGGTCAGAAGCTGGCCGTTCTCATCATAATGAACGCCTTCGAGCAGCGCCTGGCCGATCCCCTGCGCCAGTCCGCCATGCACCTGTCCCTCGACGATCAGCGGGTTGATGATATTGCCGAAGTCGTCGGCAGCCACGAACTGGATGATGTCCGTTTCGCCGGTTTCCGGATCCACTTCCACTTCCGCAATGTAGCAGCCGGCCGGGAAGGTGAAGTTGGACGGATCATAGAAGGCCGTTTCTTTCAGCCCCGGCTCCATGCCCGACGGCAGGTTATGGGCGGTATAGGCGGCCAGTGCCACCTGGAACCAGGGGAGCGTCTTGTCGGTGCCGGCGATCTTGAGTTCGCCGTTTTCGATGACGATGTCGCTCTCGTCCGCCTCCATTAGGTGGGCCGCGATCTTCTTCGCCTTGGCCTCGACCTTGTCGAGCGCCTTGACGATGGCCGACATGCCGACTGCGCCGGAGCGCGAGCCATAGGTGCCCATACCCATCTGCACCTTGTCCGTGTCGCCATGGACGATGTTGATGCTTTCGATCGGCACACCGAGACGGCTGGCTACAAGCTGCGCGAAGGTGGTCTCGTGACCCTGGCCATGGCTATGCGATCCCGTCAACACCTCGATCGTGCCGACCGCATTGACACGCACTTCGGCCGATTCCCAGAGGCCGACGCCGGCGCCTAATGAACCCACCGCAGCGGATGGAGCGATACCGCAGGCTTCGATATAGCAGCTCATGCCGATGCCGCGTTTTTTGCCGCGCGCTTGCGCCTCCGATCGCCGGGTAGCAAACCCGCTCCAGTCGGCCGCCTGCATGGCGGCATCGAGCGAAGCCTCATAGTTGCCGGCGTCGTAGTTCATGATGACTGGCGTCTGGTAGGGGAAGGACCGGATGAAATTCTTCCGCCGAAGTTCCGCCGGCGAGAGCCCAAGCTCACGGGCTGCCGTCTCCATGGTCCGTTCGAGCAGGTAGGTCGCCTCGGGTCGGCCCGCGCCACGATAGGCATCAACAGGCACCGTATTGGTGTAGACGGTGCGCACGTTGGCGTGGATTGCCGGGATCGCGTATTGCCCGGAGAGCAGCGTCGCATAGAGATAGGTCGGCACGGCCGAGGAGAAGAGCGACATATAGGCGCCGAGGTTGGCGATCGTGTCGACCTTCAGCGCAGTGATCCGGTGATCTGCATCGAAAGCCATCTTGACCTTGGAGATATGGTCGCGGCCATGGGCATCGGTCAGGAAGGCCTCGGTGCGGTCCGATGTCCATTTTACCGGCACGTTTGTCTTCTTGGACGCCCAGAGACAGACGATCTCTTCGGGGTAGATATAGATCTTGGAGCCGAAGCCGCCGCCGACATCCGGCGCGATGACCCGCAGCTTGTTTTCCGGAGCAACGTTATAAAAGGCGCTCATCACCAGGCGCGCCACATGTGGATTCTGGCTGGTGGTGTAGCAGGTATAGTGATCTTCGGCCGAATCGTAGATGCCAAGTGTCGCACGCGGCTCCATCGGGTTCGGCGAAAGACGGTTGTTGACGATGTCGATCTCGGTCACATGCGCAGCCGCGGCGATCGCCCTGTCTGCCGCATCGGGATCACCGATCTGCCAGTCGTAGATGAGATTGCCGGGAGCTTCGGGGTGGATTTGGGGAGCGCCTGCCTGCATGGCGGCGGCAACATCCGCCACCGCAGGCAGCACTTCGTAATCGATAACGACGGCTTCGGCCGCATCCCTTGCCTCCCCGGAAGAGTCCGCCACCACGATCGCTATGGCATCGCCGACATAACGTACCGTATCGACGGCCAGCGGACGCCACGCGCCCATCTTCATCGGCGACCCGTCCTTCGAATGGATCATCCAGCCGCAGATGAGGTTGCCTATGCCGTCGGCCTGAAGCTGCCTGCCATCCAGCACATCGATGACGCCGGGCATGGATTTCGCGGCACTGACGTCGATGTTCACGATCTTGGCATGCGCATGCGGGCTGCGGACGAAATAGGCATATTTCATGCCGGGAACGGTCATGTCATCCGTGTAGCGGCCCTTGCCGGTCAGGAAGCGCTTGTCCTCCTTGCGGGTTACGCGTGCTCCGATTCCTTCAACACCCATTTTCATCTCCTTCAGAAATGAATGAATAGCGAATTAGCAATTTATCGCGCGAGGAAGTGCGAGCGGCGGCACCCCTGAAGGAGCCGGAAGCCGCATCACTACTCCAATCCGACGTCGTTATTCCGCAGCTTGTCGACCCGACGCCATTTCAGCATCGGCGGCCAGGATGGCCTTGACGATATTGTGGTAGCCGGTGCACCGACAGATATTGCCGTCGAGCTCCGCCCGGACCTTCTCCTCAGTCAGGCTGCCGCCATGGCGGTTGATCATGTCGACCGCGGTCATCACCATGCCGGGCGTACAAAAGCCGCATTGCAGTCCGTGATGCTCTTTGAACGCCGCCTGGACGGGATGCAATTCGCTTTGACCGGCGAGACCCTCGATCGTCGTGATCGTGGAGCCTGAGGCCTGCACGGCCAAGATGGAACAGCTTTTGACCGAACGGCCGTCCATATGGATAACGCACGCGCCGCATTGGGTCGTGTCGCATCCCACATGCGTTCCAGTCAAACCAAGCTTTTCGCGGATGAAATGCACGAGCAGCGTGCGGTCTTCGCACTCGCCGCTCATCGTGCGGCCATTCACGGTCAGCGTCACTTTCGTCATCGATTTCCTCCTCGTATCCCTCCCGGACACGCAGAACATCATTTGCTCTTTTGCCGCGAGGATCAACTGCTACTTTCCACGGGATCGGCAATTATTTGATCCTCGATTCCGGTAAGGGAACCCGGGTAAGCACCCGCGAAGCAAGGAAAAAATCGGGAACCTCGACAAGCCCCGGTATGGACTCCTGCGCGCTCCGCTTTATTGTTCCCGCCGATGGCTGCCGGGCGACTGACCGAGGCAAATGCCCAATCGTGTCGACAGCCGGGTCACAAGAAAACAAGGAGGAAGTCATGAAGAAGGCCATGGTGCTTTTGATGGTGGGTGTATCCCTCGCGAGCTGCACTGCCACCGAACAGGGGGCCGGCATCGGCGCCGCATCCGGCGCCGTAATCGGTGGGCTTGCAACCGGCAACGTACGTGGCGCCGCTGTCGGGGCAGCGATCGGCGGCGTTTCGGGTGCACTGATCGGCTCAGTCGCCGAACAGCCGGGCCAATGCTACTACCGCGACCGTTACGGTCGGCGCTATGTTGACGATTGCCCGCGCCGCTATTGAACAAGCGTCCGTAGGAACCAAGGCTGTGGCCCCGGAGCAATTTCCGGGGCTTATTCTTTCATGAAATCATCACGAAAGGCAGACAAGGGGTACCCCGTCTCCTCTTTTGCGGTTAGATAGGTTTCTTTGTCGGGGGCTATGAGGGCCTTCCGCCGGGGAAGCGACAGTTAAATTTGCGTATGCGGAACAAAGGCACTGGGCGGATGAAAGACCCGAGGGTGAAGGCAGCAGGCACCGTTCTGCTGGCGGCGGCCCTCCTGTTCTGTCCGCCGCTTGCGGGGAGTGCATACGCATTCAAGATTTTCGGCATAACGCTCTTTGGCGACAACGAGGATACCGTCGAAGTCATCGATCCCGTCCGCTACGATGCGACCCTGCAGACCGGAGATGCGGACAAGGACCTCAAGGAGCGGCTTGAAAACGCTGCTTCGCTTGTCACCGATGAGAAACAGCCCGTTTCGGGCGATCTTGGCGTCGTGATCAAGGCGCGCGAGGATCGCAAGCGCCTCATCGCGGTGCTTTTCGAGGAGGCCCGCTACGGCGGCATCGTACAGATTTCTATTGCTGGCACCGACATCGACCGCTTGCCGCCCAATCCCGCCTTCGATCACTCCGCTCCGGTTCCCGTTGCCGTGCGTGTCGATCCCGGCCCGGTGTTCAAGCTCGGCTCGGCCCGTTTCGAAGGCGATGCGGTGGGGCGGGATCCGGAAAAGTATGACCTTGTGCCGGGCGGCGAAGCCGGCTCGCGCCTCATTCTCAAGGCCGGCGAGCAACTTCTTGTCGACCTAAAAAACGAGGGGCGTCCGCTCGCCAGGCTGACAGACCGGAAGGTAACCGCCGATCACAGGACAAAAACGATCGACGTGGTGATGGGCGCCGTCGGTGGACCTGTGGCTCCTTTTGGAGAAGTCGCGGTCAAGGGATCGCGGACCGTCGATGCCGCCTTCATCAGCCGCTATTCGCGGCTGGACAAACGCGAACGCTATTCGCCCGAACAGTTGAAGAAGGCTTCCGAGCGCCTGCGCGAGCTCGGCGTCTTTTCCAGCGTGACGATCCGCGAGGCCGACGCGCTGGCTCCCGACGGATCGCTGCCGCTGACGATCGAAATTTCCGAGGGCAAACACCGTTATTTTGGCTTCGGCGCGGAATATTCCTCGATCGACGGCGCAGGCCTGGAAGGCTACTGGGGGCATCGCAACCTGTTCGGTGAGGCGGAATCGCTGCGCATCGAGGGATCGGTCTCCGGAATCGGCGCGACGACCGACGTCAGCACCTTCAATTATTCGGCCGGTATCATCTTCACCAAGCCCGGAGCTTTCGTGCCGGAAGCTACCTTCGAATCCCGTCTGGAAGCGAAGAGCGAGACACCCGACGTCTATGAGGCGCAATCGGTCACCTATTCGGCCACCATCGCCTATGAGCTCAATGAGACGGACAAGCTGACCGGCGGTGGCGAGGTGGCGTGGATCAACACCGATGACGCCTTCGGCAAGAACCAGTATGTCACCCTCAGCGTGCCGCTGAGCTTCGAACGCGATGCCCGCGACAACAAGCTCGATCCGACCGAAGGCTATCATGCCACGCTTGCGGCGAAACCGAGCTACGAAGTTCTCGACGGAACCATCTTCTCCTCGTTCGAAGGCTCGATCTCCGGCTATCTCGGCTTCGGAGAGGAGGACGGCATCGTGCTTGCAGGCCGTCTGGCCGCAGGAACGCTTGTGGGCGGCGACGGTCTTGAAACTATTCCGGCGACGCGCAGATTCTTCGCCGGAGGCGGAGGATCGGTGCGCGGCTATGCTTATCGCGAAATCTCCCCCTACAACAGCGCCGGCGAAGCCACCGGCGGGCGATCTTATGCACTTGGATCTTTCGAAGTGAGGGTAAAAGTGTCAGAGAAGGTGGGCATTGTACCGTTTATCGACGTCGGCACTGTTTCGACCGGAATCGTGCCTGATTTTTCTGATATTCGTGCTGGTGCAGGGATCGGCGTAAGATATGCCACGCCTTTCGGGTCGCTTCGGCTGGACGTTGCAACTCCACTGCAACGGTATGACGGCGGCAGCCAATACGGTATTTATGCAGGCATCGGGCAGGCATTCTGAGAGGCTTTTGGAAAGGTGAAGTTGCAGGCATGACGCTGATGGTTCGCCTGTTGAAATGGATCTTGAAGGCTGCGCTTGGCGCGGTCGCGATCCTGTTCGTCATGGCCTTGGGCGTTGTCCTGTTCGTTGCGCTGACGCCGGTGGGCGGACGCGTTGCTGCCGATCGCATTTCCTCGATCGTCTCCACCCCCGATCGCGAGATTACGTTTTCGCGGCCGGAAGGTCTGCTGACGGGCAACTTGCGGCTCGATACGATCACGCTTTCCGATGATGCCGGCCCTTATGCTCAGATTGGCGGAATAAACGTCGACTGGTCGCCGACGGCGCTGGTCACCGGCGTTTTCCGCGCCGAGCGCATCTCCGCAGAGACCGTCAATCTGATTAGGCCGCCGAGACCGTCGAAAGCGACAACACAACCGAGTTCCGGTTCATCCGGCTCACCGCTTCCGGTGGGAGTCCGGGTTGCGCAGATCGACTTGCCCGACATCAATCTCTCGCAAGCGCTCTCGGGCAGGGATTTTTCCTTGTCTGTCAAAGGCTCGATCGACGCCACCGGGCCGGATATTTCCCTGGATCTGCAAGCGACGCGAAAGGATGAGCCGGATGCCAAGGCCTTTGCCGATGTGGTCTATGCACCGTCGGAAAACCGCCTGACGCTGAAAGCATCTGTCGCTGAACCGCAAGGCGGCTTGCTCGCTCGCCTCCTGCGGCTTCCGGGCGCTCCGGCCGTTCAACTGGCGTTGGACGGCGAAGGCCCGCTTTCCGATTGGGCCGGCAAGCTGCAGGGCAATGTCGCCGGAGTACCGGTGATCGCCGTCAACGGCACTCACAAACTGGTAGAGAACGGCAGGCATAGAGTGGAGATCACCGGTGGTGGTCAGCTTGCAACTCTCTTGCCTCCCGCATTTCGCCAGTTGTTCGGCGGAACAACAGACATCAACATCGCCGCCATCTACGCTCCATCGGGCCGCATCGATATCGAACGGGGCGACCTGACGTCCGGAACGGTCAGGATGACGGCCAAGGGCGCCTGGGATCCGACAGGCGACAACAGCCTGACCGCAGGCCTTGTCGGTGTGAACGGTCCTGCCGATTTCGTCTGGCCGATCAACGGCGAAGAAAGCCGTTTCTCTTTCGAAAGCATAAACTTCACCTTGACGGGCGCGGCCTCTTCCGCACGCTTTAATGCAACGGCAGCGCTGAGTGCCGCCGAATTGCCGCAGGGCCGTTTCGGGCAGATCCGCCTGCAGGCCGAAAGCGAGGATCTCAACCTTCTCGACCGATCGGGCAGCATCCGTAGCCGCCTGACGGTTGCCCGGACGGACTTTACGAGCGACGATCTGGATCGGATCGTTCGCGGCCCCCTCACGCTCGATGCCCCCCTGCGTCTCGCCCCGCCGGCGATCGGCCTTGATGCCGCGACCTTCGACAGCGCCAATGTCAACGGTACCCTTTCCGGCGCCTACGACACCTCAAAGCAGGCCGTAACCGGCAATTTCCGCATTTTCGCCAATCCGGCGGTGCTGCCGCCGTCTTTGGTATCCAAGTTCGAAGGCAAGCTGTCGGCCGAAGGTTATGTCAATGTCGTCAACGGCGGCCGCGTGAGCCTTGAAAACTTCGTGATGCGGTCGAACGCGGTCGAGGCGAACGGCAACATTCTGTTGGAAGACCGGAAGATCTCCGGCCGGCTTGCCGGTCGCGTGCCGGATCTGCGGCGCTGGTTGCCGGAGGCGGAAGGGGCCGCAGGCTTCGACATTGCCGCCAACGGCCCACTGAGCGCAATGGCGGTGAAGGCCGTCATCAATTCTGCAGAAGCGCGGCTTGTCGGTCGCAAGCTTCAGGATATGAGTCTTGTCTTCGATGGCACCGTCGACCCCAACGCGCCGAAGGGCAGGCTGGCGGCCACCGGCTCGCTCGACAGTCAGCCGATCCGGGTGAATGCCGATATCGCGTCGGCGGAAGGACGTACCAGCGCGCAGGCCATCAATGCCGAGGTGGGTCCGAACAAGCTCACCGGCGCCTTGAACTTCTCGCAAGGCTTCCTGCCGGAAGGTCAACTTACATTTGACTTCCCGGATGTCGCGTTGCTTGCGGCACTCGCCGCCCAGCAGGCTCAAGGCGATCTTCGCGGCACCATTGTCTTCAGCAACACGGATAACCGGGCCGGCGCCGTTATCCGGGCGTCCGGCAGCGGGCTTCGTCGCGGCTCGCTCCAGATTTCCCAACCGAATATCGATCTCGCCATCCCCGACATCAAGGCAATCGCCGCAGAGGGCACTGTTCGAGCCACCCGCCTTGGCGCCGGTTCGGTCGGCGTAGACGATATCAATCTCGATGTCCGCCATGGCGACAATAGGACGAGCTTCAACCTTGCCGCCCGGTATGACAATGCGCCGCTCAACGCTGTCGGAGACGTTCAAACCGGAAAAGACATTTCGGTCGGCATCGAGAGCTTCACGGCCTCGCCGCGCAATATCCCAATCCGGCTCGAGCAGCCAACCCGCATCGCCATCGCAAATGGCAGTGCGAACCTCTCCGGGCTGACGCTCGCGACCGGCAACGGCAGCGTTACTGTCAATGGTTCTGCAGGGACAGTGCTGGATCTGACGGCCAACATCAAGGCTCTGCCTGCCAGCCTGCTGAATACGTTCGTACCGACGATCAACGCTGCGGGAGTGATTACCGGCACCATCAACGCGACCGGGTCCACGTCGGCCCCGGCTATCCGTTATGATTTAGAATGGAGTGATGCACAGCTTCGCCAGATGCGCGATGCTGGCATCAGTCCTTTTCGTGTGGCAGCCAGTGGAAGCTTCGCTAACGGGACAGTCACGTTAGACGCCACCCGCCTGACCGGCTCCGGCGGCCTGGACCTCTCTGCAACCGGCCGCGTCCTTCTTCAAAACGGCGTTCCTGCCCTCGATATAAACGCCCGCGCCAATGCGGTGCCGGCGGAACTCGTCAACGCCTTTGCACCCGGCCTCGGCGCCCGCGGAACGATTTCCGGCACGGTTGCGACGACAGGTACGCCCGAGGCGCCGGCCGTTCGTTATGACCTTCGCTGGGCCAATGCCGGCGTGAGCCAGACCGCATCGGCCGGCATCTCTGCGCTCGACGTCACCGCCGCCGGCACGTTCGAAAAGGGCACGGTGACACTGGATACCCGACTTACCGGTGGAGGCGGCATCTCGCTCTCCGGCGGCGGCTCCGTTTCGCTGGCCGGGGAAAAACCTCTGAACCTGAAGTTCAACGGCAAGCTGCCTTTCTCCATCCTCTCCGGCCAACTTGCCGCCCAGGGTTTTGTGCTCGAAGGCACCGGCAATGTTGACCTGGCAATTGGCGGCACCGCGGCGGCGCCCAACGTCACTGGCACGGCGACCGCGTCAGGCGCGCGGTTCATCGACGTACGACGCAATCTTGCCATTTCCGACCTTGCCGCCAATGTTTCCTTTGATGGCGCCAGAGCCAATATCTCGCGTTTGTCCGGAAAGCTGTCGGGAGGAGGAACGATATCGGCAGAGGGTTCCGTCGGCATCACACCCGATTCCGGCTTTCCGGCCGATCTGAGAATTACCCTAGCCCAGGCGACCTATGCGGACGGCGCGTTGTTTGCCGCGACCGCCGATGGCGCCCTGACCGTTACCGGCCCCCTGACATCCGGCCCCGTTCTCGGAGGCAGGATCACCTTGACCAAGGCGGCGATTACCGTACCCGCCAGACTGCCCACATCGCTTGCCGAAGTCGACATTCGCCATCGCAACGCTCCGCCGGACGTTCTTCGACAAATGGAGAAACTGCGTCCGAAGGGTCCGAAAGGCAGTTCGAATCCGATCGAGCTGAACCTCCAGATCAGCGCGCCCAACGGCATCTTTGTGCGAGGCCGCGGGATCGACGCAGAGCTTGGCGGCGATATTAACATCACAGGCACTGCAATAGCGCCCATCGTTTCCGGCGGCTTCGAGATGCGCCGCGGCCGGATCGTCATCCTGGCCAAGCGGCTCGACTTCACCGATGGCGATATCACATTTGGCGGTGGTTTGATTCCGGTTCTCAACATGGAAGCAAGCACAACCTCCGCCCAGACGACGATCACGGTAAAGGTCACGGGCGTGGCGAACGACCCGAACATCGCCTTCTCGTCCGCCCCGGCCCTCCCGCAGGACGAGGTGCTGGCCCGCCTGATCTTCGGGCAGTCGATGTCGCGGCTTTCGCCGTTGCAGATTGCTCAGCTGGCCGACGCTGTCACCCAGCTTGCCGGCGGCGGCTCCACCTCTCTCCTCGAGACGCTGCGCAGCAACCTTGGCGTTGACGACCTGGACATTAATACCGACGAGACGGGCCAGACCACCGTCTCGGTCGGCCGCTACATCAACAACCGAACCTATGTGCAGATCGAACAGGGCGGATCGGGCGGAGCCCAGGCCACGATCAACCTCGATGTCGGTCGGGGCGTGAAGCTCAAGGCCGGCGCCGGCACCGAAGGCGGCAAGGCCGGCATCTTCTACGAGCACGAATACTGACTTCACCCACCGCTTCAAGCCTGCTTCAGGAGAAAAGCATGATCTCCAAAGATATCACTTTGATTGGCGTTCCGCTGGAAGAAGGCTCCGGCCGCGGCGGCTGCGCCATGGGTCCGGCTGCCTTCCGGCTGGCTGGCATCATAAAAGCCTTGGAAGGTCTCGGTTTTCGGGTCGAAGACAGCGGCGACTTGAGGCCGGAACCCGCGGCTGACCTTGGCGAACGACAGGACGCCAAAAACCTTCCCGTCGTCGGTGCCTTCACCCAGATGCTGGAGGGCCGCACCTATGACAAGGCCATGGCCGGCTTCATTCCCGTGATCATGGGTGGGGATCACAGCCTGTCGATGGGAAGCGTATCGGGCATGGCACGTTATGCCGATAAAGTTGGCCGGCCGCTTTACGTCCTCTGGCTCGATGCCCACGCGGATTTCAATACGCCGGAAACCTCTCCCTCTGGCAATATTCACGGCATGCCCGTTGCTTTCTTTACCGGGCAGGCGGAGTTCGCACCCATCCTGGATCGAAACCGGCCCCTGGTGGACCCGCGCAACGTTTTCCAGGTCGGCATCCGCTCCGTCGATGAAATAGAACGAAAGCTCATCGCCCGGCATGGCGTCAATGTTTTCGACATGCGAGCGATTGACGAGCATGGCATTGCAGCGATCATGCGGCAGGTCATCGATACCGTCAGTGCCGCCAATGGCCTTCTGCACGTCAGTCTCGATGTCGATTTTCTCGATCCGGATATTGCGCCAGGTGTTGGTACGACCGTGCCAGGCGGCGCCACCTTCCGGGAGGCGCACCTGATCATGGAAATGCTGCATGATACGGGGCTTGTCGCATCGGTGGACCTGGTCGAACTCAACCCGTTCCTGGATGACCGCGGCAAGAGTGCGCGCATCATGGTGGAACTTACGGCAAGCCTTTTCGGCCGGCGGGTCTTGGATCGTCCGACGCGCTCCGGTTAATTCCGGCAGACGACAATCCAAGAAGAAAATTGACAATAGCCATAAATACCCAATCTATAGCTGACTATCGGCAGTAAAAAATCCGGCTGCTAAAATAAAAGATTTCCTACGTATTATCCCGTACCTGAATATATGGAATTATTGACGATACATTAAGCATTCAAGGCTAAATTTAGCAGGAAGGCGAGGCACAAGCTTTCCTGCCCGATCACCATGGGGGGTGGGCGAAGCGGTTTCTGCCGAAGAATTTTACTCTTCATCCAGAGCAGGCGGAGAAGCTATGTCCATCTTTTCGCTCCCGAGCGCGGACGCAAAAGCAGTCCTTGCGGCGTTAAGCCGATCACAAGCCATCATCGAGTTCGACCTGACGGGGAAAATCCTGACGGCGAACGAAAACTTCTGCAACGCTCTCGGCTACAAGCTGTCCGAGATCGTCGGCAAACATCACAGCATGTTTTGCGATCCGGCTTATGTCGCGTCGCCGGCCTATAAGGATTTCTGGGCCAATCTCGGAAGCGGCAAATACGAGGCAGCTGCCTACAAGCGCATCGGCAAAGGCGGCCGCGAGATCTGGATCCAGGCTTCCTACAACCCGGTCCTGTCCGGCGGAAAACCCTATAAGGTCATCAAGATTGCCACCGACATTACTGCAGCGAAAATGAAGGCTGCGGAAGATGAAGGCAAGATCAGTGCAATTTCACGCACGCAAGCTGTCATCGAATTTACGCCGACTGGCGACATTATCACTGCGAACGAGAACTTCCTCTCCTGTCTCGGCTATCAACTCGCGGAAATCAGCGGCAGGCATCATAGCATGTTCTGCGAACCGGCCTTCCGCGACAGCCCCGATTACCGGGAATTCTGGCGAAAACTCGCGGGCGGCGAGGCTATCGCCCAGGAATTCAAGCGCATCGGCAGGGGTGGCAAGGTCGTCTGGATCCAGGCATCCTACAACCCGATCTTCGATGCTGACGGCCGGGTCTTCAAGGTCGTAAAGTTCGCAACTGACATTACCGAACGCGTACGCGCCGTGGACGAGTTGGCGGTCAGCCTTACCGCGCTTTCGAACGGAGACCTTACGACGCATATCGAGAAACCATTCATCCCGACACTTGAACAGATTCGCGTAGACTTCAATGACGCCGTGGCCAAACTTGCGGACGCGATGCGTACTGTCGGAGAGAACGCCGAGGGCATTGCCGGTGGTTCGTCCGAAATCCGCCAGGCTTCCGACAGCCTCGCCAAACGGACAGAGCAGCAGGCGGCTGCGGTCGAGGAAACTGCTGCGGCACTGGAAGAAATCAGCCGTGCGGTAACCGACAGCGCCAGGCGCGCTGAAGAGGCCGGCTCCCTGGTCGGCGATGCCAAGAAGAATGCCGAGCATTCAGGTGCAGTGGTCCGCAACGCCGTCAATGCGATGGACCAGATCGAAAACTCCTCTCACGAGATTTCGAATATCATCAGCGTCATCGACGACATCGCCTTCCAGACCAACCTGCTTGCCCTGAACGCAGGCGTGGAGGCGGCGCGAGCAGGCGAAGCCGGCAAGGGTTTTGCAGTTGTCGCCCAGGAAGTCCGCGAGCTTGCCCAACGCTCCGCTACGGCGGCAAAGGAGATCAAGGCGCTCATCTCCAAGTCGTCCGAACACGTGAAGCACGGGGTTACACTCGTCGGAGAAACCGGAAAGGCGTTGGAGCAGATCATATCGCAGGTCGAGGAGATCAACAGCAACGTCGTCGCGATCGTCGAGGCTTCCCGCGAGCAGTCGACCGGTCTCAAAGAGGTCAGTAACGCCGTCAATTCCATGGACCAGAATACGCAGCAGAACGCCGCCATGGTCGAAGAAACCTCCGCTGCCAGCCACAGCCTCGCCCGTGAAGCTGAAACTCTGCGCAATCTGCTCGCCCGATTTAGATTTGGGCAATATTCTTCGCATAAGATTGTTCAAGCGCGACCCGATGCACGGCCCATCGCATCGCCGGCACGCAAACTCATGGCTACGGTCGCACGCGCCACCTCCGGCGCAGCCGCTTCCGCCCAGGCAACGGACAGTTGGGAAGAATTCTGATGGCAACCACGATTAACTCCACGAGCTACGGCGGCGAGACGCTCGAAATCATCGCCTTCAGACTCCACGATCAGGAATTTTGCGTAAAGACCACCACCATCCGCGAAATCCGCGGATGGGCGCCCTCAACGCCAATCCCCCACGCGCCGGCAGACGTTATCGGCGTCATGAACCTGCGCGGTTCCGTGATCCCGATCATCGACCTCGCCTACAAGCTCGGCATGAAGAGCACGGTCGCCAACGAGCGCAGCGCCATCGTGGTGGCTGAAGTTCACAGCATGGTCATCGGAATGCTGGTCGATCGGGTTTCCGACATCCTCACCATTCCATCCAGCCAGGTTCAGCCCGTGCCGGAGATTTCCGCTTCCTTCGACAAGTCCTTCTCCGAAGGCATCATCGCCAACGAAAATGGGATGATCTGCTTCCTGAACCTCTCCAAGATGTTCAAGGGAACTGAAGCCGACGAATTGGCAGCCTAACAGGCTCACCAGGTTCTTGTCGTTGAAAAGGCCATCCGGATCACCGGATGGCCTTTTGCCATTTCAGAGGGTTTCGTTCGCAATATCAGGGCATCAACCCAACAGGGCGAATGTGCTCTTCAGCGTGACCCACACGCCCCAGAGAAGCGGGATTCCGACAACCGCCCAGGCAAGTACGGCCTTGCCGTCCAGGCCGCCCCTGCCGATGCCGAAGGAACCACTCGGGCCGATGCTCGCTGCCACCGACTTTGCCTGCAGCGATGCGACCTCCTCGTCCGACATGAACCATTTGTCCGAAAGCGGACGCACAAGCGCATTTGCGACGAGACCCAGTGCCAGCATGCCGGCAAGGATGTACATCGTGCCGGTATAGAGTGCGGGCCCTGGCGCGACGCCCGCGGCGATTTGGGCTTCGCGGATATAATTGACGACAACCGGACCGACGATGCCGGCCGTCGCCCAGGCCGTCAGAAGACGCCCGTGTATGGCCCCGACGAACTGCGTGCCGAAAATATCCGCGAGATAGGCCGGGATGGTAGCAAACCCGCCGCCGTACATCGAGAGGATGACGCCGAAAGCCAGCACGAAAAGGGCCTTGCTGCCCATGTCGGCAAGCGTCGGAGCCAGCGCATAAAGAACGATGCCCAGAACAAAGAACGTATAATAGGTGTTCTTTCGGCCGATCTTGTCGGAGAGCGATGCCCAGAAGAACCGCCCGCCGATATTGAAGAGCGAAAGCAGTCCGGCAAAGCCCGCCGCAATCGTGGCGATCTGTGCCTTCTGGCCAGCATCGAGCTGTGAGAAAGAGAGATCCGGCAGCCCAATCAGTGAACCTGCAAAAATCTCCTGCAACATGGGCGAGGCCATGCCGATCACGCCGATACCTGCCGATACGTTCAGGCAAAGCACCGCCCAGATCAGCCAGAACTGCGGGGTCTTGTGCGCATTGCGCAGATGCACGTGTTTGTGGGTGATCATCGTGCTCTTCGACGCGGGCGGCGTCCAGCCTTCCGGGCGCCATCCGGCTGGGGGAATGCGGTAGCCGAAAGCGCCACCCATCATGAAGCAGAAATAGATGAGCGCCATGGCGATGAAGGTCTGCCAGACGCCGATCGACGTGTCGGTCTTGAAATAATTCATCAGGAGGTTGGCAAGAGGAGCGCCGATCATCGCGCCGCCGCCAAAGCCCATGATGGCCATGCCGGTGGCCATGCCGCGGCGATCGGGGAACCACTTGATGAGCGTGGAGACTGGCGAAATATAGCCGAGACCCAGACCGACACCGCCGATCACCCCGGCACCTACCCACATCAGCCAGAGTTGATGGGTTATGACGCCGAGCGCGGCCACCAGGATGCCTCCACACCAGCAGCAGGCCGACACGAAACCGGCCTTGCGCGGTCCGACGCGCTCCAGCCAGCCGCCCCAGATCGCTGCGGAGCAACCGAGCAACACGAAAAACAGCGTGTAGATCCAGCCGAGGTCGGCGACACGCCAGTTACATGTCGTTGTTACGAGAGCGGAAAGCAGATTCAAGCTGCTACAAGATGGGTCGGCAGTTCCTGGCAAGGCTTTGGAGAGCGGCAGCCAGAAAACGCTGAAGCCATAGGCCATGCCGATGCACAGGTGAATTGCCAGTGCGGCCGGCGGCACGAGCCACCGGTTGAATCCGGGTCTGGCGACAATACGTTCCTTATCGAGGAACCCGACACTGCCTGTCAGGTCCTCGTTCGTTGTTCCTGCAAATGCCATTAACAATATCCTCCTCTTGAATATGACGACTTAAGATCATCGACCCGCCCGGCCCTTCCCGCCGGGCGAATGAGTTTATGCCGCGCCCTCCGGGATGCTCGGCTCGGACAGCGACTCTCCTGCCGACGGCCCCTTCCCCTCCGGTGCCCCTTGCGCCGCATCCTGTCCGACACCTACCCCGGAGCCGACCTTCGCTTCCGGTCTGCGGATCAGCACCGAGGCTTGAATGACGAGCGGAAGCAGCCCTTCTCCGCCCTTGTCGATATGCTCGAAAAGGTGCCGCCGCATGCGTGGCTCCCAGAACTTGTTGATATGCGTAGCGACGCCCTCGGCGCGCACGCTTTCCGGTTGTGACAGGAAGAAAGTAGCGATCTGGTTGGCCATCCGGACCAGTTTGTCGAGCACCAGTTGCTCGGGACTTTGGTCATGCGACATCGGCGACAACTCCGGTGGTTATGCGATCGGTACGTGTAAAGATTTCGAAATCCTCGCCCCGCGTCAGCGCGATGAGGGTCATGCCCGCCGCTTCTGCCGTGCGGATGGCAAGCGCCGTGGGGGCTGAAATGGCGATCAATACCGCCGAACCCAGGATCGCCGTTTTCTGAACCATCTCCACCGAAATCCGGCTGGTGACCACCACAACCCCCTCCGAACCTTGGATGCTCTGACGAACGACGGCACCAGCAAGCTTGTCGAGCGCATTATGGCGACCGACATCCTCGCGCACGGCAATAAGCCCCCTGCCCGGCAGAAAAAAGCCAGCACCATGGACGGCATGGGTTTGGGCGTGCAGCGGTTGGGCACCGTTGAGTTCCGCGACCACTTCCGCGACATTCTTGGCAGTCAGCACGAGGTCAACGGCAGAAACATCCGGCACCGGGCGTATCGCCTGCTCAATGGACTCAATGCCGCAAAGCCCGCAGCCGACCGGCCCCGCCATGTGCCGTCGACGCATGCGCAGGGCATCTTCCTTATCTTGGGCGAGCGTCACCTGGACATCAAGACCGGCACCTTCTTCGACAACGGTAATGCCCTCGATCTCCCCCATCGAAGCGATAATGCCCTCGGTCAGGCTGAAGCCAACGGCGAAGTCTTCCAGATCGGCGGGTGTGCCCATCATCACCGCATGGGTCGATCCGCCATAGGAAAAGGCGATCGGCACCTCTTCCGGCACAACCCGCGAGCCGGCGCGCGTCATGCCGTTACGGCGTACGATCTCGGCAGCGGTTGCGGTAGTCTTGAATTCAGCCATTGGACGGTGGAGCAAGGACGCCCCCCTCTGCCCTGTCGGGCATCTCCCCCTCTAGGGGGGTGATTGGCAAGAAGCGCCCTCTGCGCCCAATTCTCTGCACCCGTTGAAGGCGAGGCCTTGCCGCGAGGCTATCTCCCTCCTTGAGGGGGAGATGCCCAGCAGGGCAGAGGGGGGTATGGCGTGCGCCGACAGACACTATTCCGCAGCCTCCAGCTTGCCCGCGATGCGTCGAGACCGCCGCGACAACTCCTCGTAATCGCGCTGCCACTCGGTCGGTCCGTTGGAAGGCGACACCTGAACCGCCGTCACCTTGTATTCCGGGCAGTTGGTCGCCCAATCGGAGAAATCGGTGGTGATGACGTTGGCCTGCGTATCGGGATGATGGAAGGTGGTGTAGACAACCCCCGGCGCCACGCGATCGGTGATCAAGGCCCTGAGCGCCGTATCGCCGGAGCGGCTGGCGAGCTTCACCCAATCGCCGTCCTTGATGCCGCGCTGTTCGGCATCGTGCGGATGGATTTCCAGCCTATCCTCGGCGTGCCAGGCGACGTTCTCCGTACGCCGCGTCTGGGCGCCGACATTGTACTGGCTGAGGATGCGGCCGGTCGTGAGCAGCAACGGGAAACGCGGGCCGGTACGTTCGTCGGTCGGCACATATTCGGTACGGATGAACTTGCCCTTGCCGCGCACGAAGCCATTGACGTGCATGATCGGTGAGCCTTCGGGGAACTTCTCGTTGCAGGGCCACTGGACCGAACCCATCTTATCCAAATAGTCGTAGGACACCAATGCGAAGCTCGGCGTCGTTGCGGCGATCTCGTCCATGATCTCAGACGGATGCGCATAGTTCCAGGTGAGTCCCATGGCTTGGGCGAGCTTCTGGGTGACTTCCCAATCCGCATAACCATTCTTCGGACTCATCACCTTGCGAACGCGGTTGATACGCCGCTCGGCATTGGTGAAGGTGCCGTCCTTCTCAAGGAAAGTCGAACCCGGCAGGAAGACATGCGCGTAGTTGGCGGTTTCGTTCAGAAAGAGGTCGTGGACGACGACGCATTCCATCGCGGCAAGACCGGCCGAGACGTGCTTGGTGTCCGGATCGGACTGCAAGATGTCCTCGCCCTGGATATAGATGCCCTTGAATGTGCCCTCGACGGCTGCATCCAGCATGTTCGGGATGCGCAGGCCCGGCTCGTTGTTGAGCGTCACGCCCCAGAGCTTTTCGAAGATGTCGCGGGTCGCATCGTCCGAGATATGGCGATAGCCCGGCAGCTCATGCGGGAACGAGCCCATGTCGCAGGAGCCCTGGACATTGTTCTGACCGCGAAGCGGGTTCACGCCGACGCCCGGACGGCCGATATTGCCGGTCACCATGGCGAGGTTGGCGATCGCCATGACTGTTGTCGAGCCTTGGCTGTGCTCGGTAACACCAAGACCGTAATAGATCGCCCCGTTGCCGCCCTTGGCATAAAGCCGGGCGGCACCGCGGACGAGTTCCGCCGGCACGCCGGTAAACTTTTCGGTCGCCTCGGGGCTGTGCTGGTCCTCGGAGACGAAAGCAGCCCAGTCCTCGAATTCCGACCAGTCGCAGCGCTCCCGGATGAATTGCTCGGCAAACAGGCCTTCGGTCACGATGACATGCGCCAGCGCCGTCAGCACGGCCACGTTGGTGCCCGGCTGCAGCGGCAGGTGATAATCGGCCTCCACATGCGGCGTCCGCACAAGATCGATGCGGCGCGGATCGATGACGATCAGCTTGGCACCCTGGCGCAGCCGCTTCTTGAGGCGCGAGCCAAAGACCGGATGCCCGTCTGTCGGGTTGGCGCCGATGACGATCACCACGTCCGAATGTTCGACGGAATCGAAGTTCTGCGTGCCGGCAGAGGTGCCGAAAGCCTGGCCGAGGCCGTAACCGGTCGGAGAATGGCAGACGCGGGCACAGGTATCGACATTGTTGTTGCCGAACCCGGCGCGGATCAGCTTCTGGACGAGGAAGGTCTCCTCGTTGGTGCAGCGCGACGAGGTGATGCCGCCGATGGACTCCCGGCCATACTGGTACTGGATCCGTCGGAACTCGGAAGCCACGTGCGAAAAGGCCTCTTCCCAGGTCACTTCCCGCCAGGGATCGGAGATCTTTTCGCGGATCATCGGGCTGAGGATGCGGTCCTTGTGGGTCGCATATCCGTAAGCGAAGCGACCCTTGACGCAGGAATGGCCGCGGTTCGCCTGGCCATCCTTCCACGGCACCATGCGGACGAGTTCCTCGCCGCGCATCTCCGCCTTGAAGGAGCAGCCAACGCCGCAATAAGCGCAGGTGGTGACTTCCGAATGTTCCGGCTGACCGATCGCGATCACCGACTTTTCTGTGAGCGTCGCCGTTGGGCAGGCCTGCACGCAGGCCCCGCAGGAAACGCATTCGGAATCGAGGAAATGTTCATGCATGCCCGGCGAGACGCGGCTGCCGAAGCCGCGGCCTTCGATCGTCAGCGCGAACGTACCCTGCACCTCCTCGCAGGCGCGCACGCAGCGGGAGCAGACGATGCACTTCGAGGGGTCATAGGTGAAGTACGGATTTGACTCGTCCTTCGGCATCCATTTGGCGTTGATCTCGCCATTGTTGCGCGCCTTGACGTGATTATCGCCCTCATAGCCGTAACGCACGTCGCGAAGGCCGACTGCGCCGGCCATGTCCTGCAGTTCGCAGTCGCCGTTGGCGGCGCAGGTGAGACAGTCGAGCGGATGGTCGGAGATATAGAGCTCCATCACGCCGCGGCGGATGTCCTTCAGCCGATTTGTCTGGGTGTGGACGACCATGCCGGGCATGACCGGCGTGGTGCAGGAGGACGGCGTACCGTTGCGGCCCTCGATCTCCACGAGGCAAAGGCGGCAGGAGCCGAACGCATCGACCATGTCCGTGGCGCAGAGTTTCGGCACCTGGATGCCCGCTTCCATCGAAGCACGCATGATGGACGTGCCTTCCGGAACGGTAATGGAACGACCGTCAATGGTGAGGGTCACCTGGGCTTCGGATCGGGAAGCCGGCGTGCCGTAGTCGATTTCATGAACGAGGGACATGATGTTACTCCGCCGCTTCGATAAGGGGTGCCGGAGAAAAATCCTCCGGGAAATGGTTCATCGCGCTCATGACAGGATAGGGCGTAAAGCCCCCCAGCGCGCAGAGCGAGCCGAACTTCATGGTGTTGCAGAGATCGGCCAGCAAGGCTTTGTTCTTCTCCGGTTCAATGCCCTGGGCAATCTTGTCGGCCGTTTCCACGCCGCGCGTCGAGCCGATGCGGCAAGGCGTGCACTTGCCGCAGCTTTCGATGGCGCAGAACTCCATCGCGAACCGTGCCTGCTTCAGCATGTCGGCACTGTCGTCGAAGACGGTAATGCCGGCATGGCCGATCAGACCGTCCTTCGCCGCAAACGCCTCGTAGTCGAAAGGCGTATCGAACAGGGCGCGCGGGAAATAGGCGCCGAGCGGGCCGCCGACCTGCACCGCCTTCACCGGCCGGCCGGTGGCGGTGCCGCCGCCGATATGATCGACGATCTCGCCGAGCGACAGTCCGAACGCCGTCTCATAAAGACCCCCGTACTTCACATTGCCGGCGATCTGGATCGGGATCGTGCCTCGAGAGCGGCCCATGCCGAAATCGCGATAAAAGGCGGCACCGCGGTCCATGATCACAGGCACGGAGGCGAGCGAGATAACGTTGTTGACCACGGTCGGCCGGCCGAGGAAGCCTTGCAGCGCCGGTAGTGGCGGCTTGGCGCGCACGATGCCGCGCTTGCCTTCGAGCGAATTCAGGAGCGAGGTTTCCTCGCCGCAGACATAGGCGCCGGCGCCGGACCGGATCTCGATGTCGAAAGCATGAGCCGATCCCAGGACAGACGGCCCCAGAACGCCGGCGGCGCGGGCGATCTCCACGGCCTCCGTCATCGTTGCGATCGCGTGCGGATATTCCGAGCGGATGTAGACGTAACCTTTCGTGGCGCCCGTCGCGATGCCGGCAATCGCCATGCCTTCGACCAGCACGAAGGGGTCGCCTTCCATGATCATTCGGTCGGCAAACGTAGCGCTGTCGCCCTCATCCGCGTTGCAGACGATGTATTTCTGCGGACCTGCCGCCTCCATCACCGTCTTCCACTTGATGCCTGTCGGAAAGCCGGCGCCGCCGCGGCCACGCAATCCGCTATCGGTCACTTCCTTGACAATCTCGGTCGGTGTCAGGGAAATCGCCTTTTCAAGCCCCTTTAGGCCCTGGTAATGCCGGTAATCATCCAGAGAGAGCGGGTCGGTCACTCCGCAACGAGAAAAGGTCAGGCGTGTCTGCTGACGAAGGAATGGGATTTCCTTCGTCAGCCCGAGACAGAGCGGATGATCGCTGCCGGTCAGAAAGCCGGCATCAAAGAGACTTGCCACATCGGCTGCCTTAACCGGGCCGTAGGCGACCCGGCCGTGGGCGGTCCGCACTTCGACCAGCGGCTCCAGCCAGAACATGCCGCGCGAGCCGTTGCGCACCACTTTGGCATCGAGGCCGCGGGCTGCGATCTCTTGGGCAATCGCCTTCGCCACCTTCTCGGCTCCGAGCGCGAGCGCAGCGGCGTCGCGCGGCACGAATATCGTAACGGTCATCGGCGCACCTCCGCGACGATCTCCGACAGACAGTGCTCGTCCACCCGGCCATAGACCTCGCCGTCCAGCATGGCGGCCGGCGCGCAGGCGCAGAGGCCGAGACAGTAGACGGCTTCGAGCGTTACCGCGCCGTCCGGCGTAGTCTGATGAAAGTCCACGCCAAAAAGCTCCCGGACACGATCCGCAATGCGGTCACTGCCCATCGACTGGCAAGCTTCGGCGCGACAGAGCTTCAGCACATGCCGGCCGGCCGGATGGTCGCGGAACTCATGATAAAAGGTCACGACGCCATGGACCTCGGCACGGGAGAGGTTGAGTTCGTTCGCGATGATGGGCTTGACCTCGTCCGGCACATAACCGAACTCCGCCTGGATCGCATGCAGGATGGGCAGCATCGGCCCTTCGAGATGCTTCAGATCCCGAATGATCTGAAGCGACCGCTCGGTGAACTCACCGGCGGAAATGCGCATATTCATATCGTCGAACCTCCCGGCTGATCGGCGCGTGCTTCATTCGCACTGCAGATCAAAACGCTGGCGAAGTGTCCAACCGCTGCACTCCACCTATTGTGGCAGAGTCTCGCAACCCGTCTCGCGACCGTCAATAAAGGAGATCGGTTACGCGATAGAAAAAAACTATCAAGCCATCGCGCTTGGAGCCAGGCTGCGGGCTTCGTGCAGCAGGGCGGAGACCAGCGGGGTGAAAGGTTCGCGATGTGTGGCCACTAGGCCGACAATATGGCTGGCTTCTGGTTCGACGATCGGGATCGTCCGGATTTGTTTGGTAAACCCAAAGGATCGCGCGACGTTGCGCGGCATGATGCTCGCCCATCGGCCCGTTCCGACATGCGATAGAAGAACGACCATCGAATTTGATTCCAGCATCGGCTTTACAATGACGCCTGCTTCCGCAAGGTGTTGATTGATGATCCGACGGTTCTGCATGTCTGGCGTCAATAGACAGAGCCTAAGATCCGCCATCTCCTTCCAGGTTACATTTTCCCGGTCCGCAAATGGCGTCCCTTCCGCCGTCACCAGATTGTACCGCTCGGCATAGAGGGGGACGCTGGTGACCCGGCCGAGCGGTTCATTGTCGAGATAGGTTATGCCTGCATCAATCTCGAAATTGTCGAGCTGGGAAAGCACCTGAAGCGAATTTCGTGAAACAACCGAAAAGGTGACGTCCGGGTGTTTCGCCTGAAAGGGCTCAGTCAGCCGCGGGATCATCGCAAGCGCCGTCGGAATCGCCGCCAGCCGAATGTGGCCGGCCAGACCTTTCCGCGCGGCCTTCATCTCCTCCCGCATGGTGCGCGCATCGCCGACGATGCGCTTGGCCCATTCCAAAACCCGCTGCCCCTCAGGCGTCAGCCCCTGAAAACGGGAACCTCTCACGACGAGCTGCACACCGAGCTGGTCCTCCAGCTGCCGGATCGCCGCCGAAAGCGATGGCTGGGAAATTCCGCACTCCTCGGCGGCGCGACCGAAATGGCTTTCTCGCGCGAGAGCAATAAAAAATTCGAGCTTGTCGATCATCAGCTTCCTCCACCGAAAGGGCTAACCTCTAGTCGACGCGACGACAAGCTGCGCGGTCGCTTCTTACGTATCCTTGCCCTCAAACCAATCGCAGCCATCTATAAAGTGCAACGAATATTTGGAGCGAGGCCTTGTCAAACAGCGTCACCGTCCAAGGTTTATGGAAAAACGAAAGGCCGGTGTGACGGTATCGATGGCGCCTGAATTCGACCCTCTTTACTTTCTTCAAGGCGGCGGCGAGGTCGGCAAGGTCATTCGGGACTTTGACTGGTCGGCGACCTCGCTTGGCCCGGCTGAAGGCTGGCCTGTAGCGCTCAGAACAGCCGTTTCGACGATCCTTAATTCCCGCTTTCCGGCCGCAGTCGTCTGGGGGCCGGACCTCACCACCATCTACAACGATGCCTTCAAGCCTATCCTCGGCAACAAGCCGGAAGCCATGGGGCGTCCGTTTTCCGAAGTCTGGCAGGAAGCCTGGGACGAGATCCGTGAGATCGCGGAGCGCGCCTACAAGGGCGAAGCAACGTTCATCGAGGATTTCCCGCTGGAGATCGAACGCTTCGGTTATCCGGAGCAAGCCTATTTCACCTTTTGCTACAGTCCGCTTCGGGACGATCAGGGCCAGATCGCAGGCATGCTGGACACGGTGATCGAAACGACCTCGAAGGTGCAGGCGGAACAACAGGCTCGCCTCATCAATGCGGAACTTCGGCACCGGATCAAGAATACGTTGGCGATCGTGACTTCCATAGCCAATCAGACCCTGCGCAACGTGCCCTTGGCCGAGGGGGTCAAGGAGGTCTTGCTGCAGCGGCTTACCGCTCTTGCAAACACACATGACGTTCTGGCCGGCAAAGGCCGCATCGATGCGGACATTGGCGACGTCATTGCCGGGGCTCTTTCACCCCATGACGCCGCCGCGGAGCAATTCGTGATCGAGGGCCCTCCGCTCCGGCTTTCGGAAAAGCAGGCTCTGTCTCTGGCTCTTGGAGTCAATGAACTCGTCACCAACTCGATCAAATACGGGGCTCTCCGTCAGGCTGGCGGAAAGGTGCATATCAGGTGGGGCATGTTCGGCAGTTCAGGCGAGCGCCGCTTCCGCTTTGCCTGGGTCGAAAGCGGTGGACCTCCCGTCTCGGCACCACTGAGGAAGGGTTTTGGTACGCTGTTGATCGAACGGGTCCTGCCCAGCGATTTCGGGGGCACGGCGCAACTGGCTTATGATCCCGCCGGCCTGCGCTATGAGATCCTGGCCGACGCGCGGCAGCTGGATGGGTAGCGAACTCCGGCCGCTCCCTTGAAATCGCTACTTAAACCTAACGGAAAAAGAAAAGGCGGCCCTTCCGAGCCGCCTTGATCTTGTTCGGAGAATCCGTTCGTCAGGCCGGAACGACAATGCCGTTCAGATGCGTCAGCTCCGCCAGGAACTGTTCCAGCTTGGTCTTGTGCTCGTCGCTCTGCGCCTTGTTGATTTCGGCTTGCGTGGCCTCGATCCGCTTTTGCAGCGTGTCGCGGGTCACTTCGCTCGCCGGAACCGCCGACTCCGCGAGCAGCGTGCAGCTCGTCGGAAGAATATCGGCAAAGCCGCCGAACACGACGTATTTGTTGACCTGGCCGGACGCGAGCTTCACGGAAACCACGCCGGGCTTGATGGTCGTCATCGTCGGCGCGTGATTGGCAAGCACCGTCATTTCGCCGAGCGTCGCCGGTATCACCACTTCTGTGGCCTTTTCGGAGACGAGCAGGCGCTCAGGCGAAACCAGTTCAAAATTGAAAGCGTCGGCCATGAAGGTCCACTTCCTCGAATTTCTTACGCGAGCTTGCGTGTCTTATGCGGAAATGGCGCGCCGGAAAATTCCCGCGCGCCGTCGTTTGCCAATTAAGCGGCTTCGGCCAGCTTCTTGGCCTTCTCGATCGCTTCTTCAATCGAGCCGACCATGTAGAAGGCAGCTTCCGGCAGGTGGTCGTATTCGCCGTTGACGAGGCCCTTGAAGCCCTTGATCGTGTCCTCGAGCGCAACCAGCTTGCCCGGAGAACCGGTGAAGACTTCGGCGACGAAGAACGGCTGCGACAGGAAGCGCTCGATCTTACGGGCGCGGGCAACCGTCAGCTTGTCTTCTTCCGACAGTTCGTCCATGCCGAGGATGGCGATGATGTCCTGAAGCGACTTGTAGCGCTGCAGCGTCGTCTGAACCTTACGGGCAACTTCGTAATGCTCTTCGCCGACAACCATCGGGTCGAGCATGCGTGAGGTGGAGTCGAGCGGATCGACGGCCGGATAGATGCCCTTTTCGGCGATCGAGCGCGACAGAACCGTCGTTGCGTCCAAGTGGGCGAAGGAGGTTGCCGGAGCCGGATCGGTCAAGTCGTCGGCCGGAACATAGATGGCCTGAACCGAGGTGATCGAACCCTTGGTCGTGGTGGTAATGCGTTCCTGCATCTGGCCCATGTCGGTCGCGAGCGTCGGCTGATAACCGACGGCCGACGGAATACGACCCAGCAGAGCCGACACTTCCGAACCTGCCTGGGTGAAGCGGAAGATGTTGTCGACGAAGAACAGAACGTCCTGGCCCTTGTCGCGGAAGTCTTCAGCGATCGTCAGACCCGTCAGAGCGACGCGGGCGCGGGCACCCGGCGGCTCGTTCATCTGGCCGTAAACGAGAGCGGCCTTGGAGCCTTCACCGCCGCCATGCTTGTTGACGCCCGATTCGATCATTTCGTGGTAGAGGTCGTTCCCTTCGCGGGTACGCTCACCGACGCCTGCGAAGACGGAGTAACCGCCGTGTGCCTTCGCGACGTTGTTGATGAGTTCCATGATGAGAACCGTCTTGCCGACGCCTGCACCGCCGAAGAGGCCGATCTTGCCGCCCTTTGCGTAAGGCGCGAGAAGGTCGACGACCTTGATGCCGGTAACGAGGATCTGCGCTTCCGTGGACTGCTCGACATAGGCCGGAGCATCCTGGTGGATGGCGCGGCGCACGCCGGTATCCAGCGGACCTGCTTCATCGACCGGCTCGCCAATGACGTTCATGATGCGGCCGAGGGTCTGATCGCCGACCGGAACCGAGATCGGAGCACCGGTATTGACCACCTGCTGGCCGCGCACGAGGCCCTCCGTCGAGTCCATCGCGATGGTGCGGACGGAGTTTTCGCCGAGGTGCTGAGCGACTTCCAGAACGAGGCGGTTGCCGTTGTTGTCGGTCTCAAGCGCGTTCAGGATCGCCGGCAGTTCGCCGTCGAATGCGACGTCGACGACGGCGCCGATAACCTGCGTCACCTTGCCGAGGGACGAGCCCGTATCCAGGGTAGCTGCAATAGCCATGATTCTTACCCTCTTTCTTTACGTCAGAGCGCTTCCGCGCCCGAGATGATTTCAATGAGTTCCTTGGTGATCTGCGCCTGACGCTGACGGTTGTAGGAAAGCGTCAGCTTGTTGATCATCTCACCGGCATTGCGCGTGGCGTTATCCATCGCGGACATCTGCGCGCCATAGAAGGAAGCGTTGTTTTCAAGCAGCGCCCGGAAGATCTGGACTGCGACGTTCCTCGGCAGCAGGTCCTCCAGGATTTCCTGTTCGCTCGGCTCGTATTCGTAAAGCGCCGAAGATGCGTTCGCCGCCTCGCCCGCTTCGAACTTCGCCGGAATAATCTGCTGTGCCGTGGCAACCTGTGAGATCACCGACTGGAAGCGCGCGAAGAACAGCGTCGCGACGTCGAACTCGCCCGCGTTGAACAGTTCCAGGACCTTGTGCGCCACCTCATCCGCCTGCACGAAACCAAGCTGCTTGACTTCGCGGAAGGTGATGTAGTGGACGATGTTTTCCTTGAAGCTGCGGCGCAGGACATCGTTGCCCTTGCGGCCGACCGTCAGGATCTTCACCGTCTTGCCCTGGGCAAGCAGTTTCTGCGCATGGTCGCGGGCAAGGCGAATGATCGAGGAATTGAAGCCCCCCGCCAGACCACGCTCGCCGGTTGCGACGATCAGGAGGTGAACCTGATCCTTGCCCGTGCCCGAAAGCAGGAGCGGCGCTTCGGCATTGCCGGCATTGGCAGCCGAAAGGCTGGCCAGCACCTTGTTCATCCGCTCCGCGTAAGGACGGGCAGCCTCGGCCGCCTCCTGCGCACGGCGCAGCTTCGCCGCGGCGACCATTTTCATCGCCTTGGTGATCTTCTGCGTCGCCTTGACGGAGGCGATCCGGTTTTTCAGATCCTTAAGTGAAGGCATCCGTTATCGGTCCCCTGCGGGTTAGTTGGACTTGATCCGTTCTCAGGCGAAAGACTTCGAGTAGCTGTCGAGAGCAGACTTGAGCTTCGCGCGGGTGTCGTCCGACAACTGCTTCTCGCTACGGATGGTATCGAGGATCGCCTTGCCTTCGGAACGCAGGTAGGAAAGCAGACCCTGCTCGAACTTGCCGACATCGCTGACGGCGATCTTGTCGAGATAGCCGTTGACGCCCGCAAAGATCACCGCAACCTGCTCTTCCGTCTTCAGCGGCGAGAACTGCGGCTGCTTCAGGAGCTCGGTCAGGCGCGCACCGCGGTTGAGCAGACGCTGCGTCGATGCATCGAGGTCGGAGCCGAACTGAGCAAACGCCGCCATTTCGCGATACTGGGCGAGTTCGCCCTTGATCGAGCCGGCAACCTGCTTCATCGCCTTCACCTGCGCGGCGGAACCGACGCGAGAAACCGACAGACCGACGTTAACGGCGGGACGGATGCCCTGGTAGAACAGGTCGGTTTCGAGGAAGATCTGGCCGTCGGTGATCGAGATCACGTTGGTCGGAATGAAGGCCGAAACGTCGTTGCCCTGGGTTTCGATGACCGGCAGAGCGGTCAGCGAGCCGGCGCCGCGATCGTCGTTGAGCTTTGCAGCACGCTCCAGGAGACGCGAATGCAGATAGAAAACGTCGCCCGGATAGGCTTCGCGGCCCGGCGGACGGCGAAGCAACAGCGACATCTGACGGTAGGCAACGGCCTGCTTGGAAAGGTCGTCGTAAGCGATCAGCGCGTGCTGGCCGTTGTCACGGAAGTATTCACCCATCGCGCAACCGGCGAACGGCGCGAGATACTGCATCGGAGCCGGGTCGGAAGCGGTAGCGGCAACGATAATCGAATACTGCAGCGCGCCACGCTCTTCGAGAACCTTCACGAACTGCGCAACAGTCGAACGCTTCTGACCGATAGCGACATAAACGCAATAAAGCTTGTCGTTGTCCGGGCCGTTGTCGTGGATCGGCTTCTGGTTCAGGAAGGTGTCGAGAATGATGGCAGTCTTGCCGGTCTGGCGGTCGCCGATGACGAGCTCGCGCTGGCCGCGACCGACCGGGATGAGCGCATCGATGGCCTTGAGGCCGGTCGACATCGGCTCATGAACCGACTTGCGCGGAATGATGCCCGGAGCCTTCACGTCGACGCGCGAGCGGCGGCTCGCGTTGATCGGACCCTTGCCGTCAATCGGGTTGCCGAGCGCGTCGACAACACGGCCGAGCAATTCCGGACCAACCGGAACGTCCACGATGGCGCCAGTCCGCTTTACAGTATCGCCTTCCTTGATCTCGCGGTCGGAACCGAAGATGACGACGCCGACGTTGTCGGCTTCGAGGTTCAGCGCCATGCCGCGAACGCCGCCGGGAAACTCGACCATTTCACCGGCCTGAACATTGTCCAGTCCATAAACGCGAGCGATGCCGTCACCGACGGACAGAACCTGGCCGACTTCGGAAACTTCTGCCTCTTGGCCGAAGTTCTTGATTTGATCTTTCAGAATTGCGGAAATTTCCGCGGCGCGGATATCCATCAGCCAACCTCTTTCAGTGCAAGCTTAAGGGTGGAAAGTTTGGTGCGAAGGGAGGTGTCGATCTGACGAGAACCGACCTTGACGATGAGGCCGCCGAGGATCGACGGATCGATCGTCACGGCGATTGCCACGTCCTTGCCGGTGACGCCCTTCAGCGCCGACTTGAGCTCAATTTCCTGCGCTGCGGAAAGCGCATGTGCCGAAGTAACTTCGGCTGTAACCTCGCCGCGATGAGCGGCTGCGATTTCGCGATAGCCACGGATCATGCCTGGCAAAGCAAAGAGACGACGGTTGCCGGCGACCACTTTCAGGAAATTGCCGACGAGGCCGGTGATGCCAGCCCTGTCCGCAACGGCGGAAACGGCATTGCGCTGCTCGTCGGCGGAAAATACCGGGCTTGCGACCAGACGTCGCAGATCTTCGCTTTCATCCAGCAACGCCTGAAAACGATCAAGATCGGCGGCGACCTTGTCGACCGAACCGGACTCGAGAGCCAGTTCGAAAAGCGAGGAAGCGTAACGCTCCGCTACACCGGAAATAAGCTGGGACGTGTCAGCCACGGGCACAGTTTCCCTGTATTGCCATCCAAGCGCCAGACCCTATGGGAGAGGTGCAGCAAGACCTTGAAATCGTTTGATTATTTCTCAGAACCTGCAGAGCTTCCGCTCTACCCTTTCCGACTTTCGCGGTCCGTCTAGCATAGGATGTAGGGACTCGCAACACGCCTGATAGAGGAAAAAGCCCGCGACGCAAGGGCTTGGGCCGGAATTTATCCGGGAACGGGAAGGATTTTCAGAGCTTTTCGTTCAAAGCGTCGAATTCGAGCGTCAAATATAGCCGAAGACATAGGCGAGCGGGCCCGCCGAAAGCACAACCTGAAGTAGGAAAATCGCTATATTTCTGGGGGTGAAGGCTCGGTCGAAGACACATGAGACGACGCGTCCGGCAGCGGCGAATGCGAGGGCTATGCCAAGCGTCATGTAGATCCAGTCCTGGGCCAGCATGATGGCCGTAAGGCCGAGACCGAGGTGATGGGCGCCAACCGCCCGAACCGCCGCATAACCTTCCGGCCGCACCTCGCCGATCTGAAAGGCCATGAGCCGCAAAACCGGACCCGGAAAAAGCAGGAGAAGGAGACCCAGAACTGCTGTCGCCGCGGCGCCGGCGAAAGCCAGCTGCTCGCCGAGCTCGGCTGGGAAATAAAGTTCCATTCGATCCTCGCTGTGTTCGATTCGGCAGATTCTAGCGCAAGCGGTAAACAAGTCGCAAAAATGAGCGACTAAAGGAAACTCTGAGGATCGACATCGAGCTGGATCTGGACCGAGCCGCGTTGCTTCGGGCCATTCGTCAGCATTGCCTTGAGAAACGCCTGCATGTCGGAATTGCGCCGGCCATGGACGAGCAGCCGAAACCGATGCCGGCCCCGCACCAGCGCAAGCGGCGCTTCCGCAGGCCCGAGCACGGATATCCCCGTTACCCTCGGCGCGGCCGCCCGCAAGCCGCGGGCGTGGTTTTCGGCATCCGCCCGGTTGTCGGCGGAAACGATGAGCGAAGCGAGCCGGCCGAACGGTGGCAGGATTGCCCTTTCTCGTTCGGCGATCTCGCGTTCGTAAAAGGCCCCCGCGTCGCCGGATACGATCGCCTGCATCACCGGATGCTGGGGCTGGAAGGTCTGCAGGAGGCCATGGCTCTTCCGGCCTGTTCGCCCCGCACGGCCGGTGACCTGGGAAAGAAGCTGGAAGGTGCGTTCCGCCGCACGCGGGTCTCCGTTCGACAGTCCGAGATCGGAATCGACGATGCCCACCAGCGTCATCAGCGGGAAATTATGCCCCTTGGCGACGAGCTGGGTGCCGATGACGATGTCCGCCTCACCCTTGGCGATGGCTTCGAGCTCCAGCCGCATGCGTTTGACACCGCCGAGCAGATCCGACGACATGACGATCGTGCGCGCATCCGGAAAGTGCTTTTCCACTTCCTCGGCGATGCGCTCGACACCCGGACCACAGGCGACCAGATGATCCAACGTTCCGCATTCAGGGCAGGCTTCGGGAGTGGGCTCGGAATAGCCGCACTGATGGCACTGGATCTGCCTCTTGAACCGATGCTCTACCAGCCAACTCGAACATTGCGGGCACTGGAACCGATGGCCGCAGACGCGGCAAAGCGTCAGCGGAGCGTAACCGCGGCGGTTGAGGAAGAGCAGCGACTGCTCGCCCTTCTCGATCGTTTTGGCCATCGCCCGAAGAAGCACCGGCGAGAGAAAGCCGCCGCGCTCCGGAGGATGCCGCCGCATATCGACCAGGTGCAGGTCCGGCATCGCCGCATCGCCGAAGCGGGTCGGCAGGTGCACCGTATTGTAGCGGCCGGCGAGACCATTAACCTGGCTTTCAACCGAAGGCGTCGCCGAGACCAGGACGATCGGGAAGTCACCGATCCGCGCGCGCACCACCGCCATGTCGCGGGCATTGTAGAAAACCCGGTCCTCCTGCTTGTAGGCGGGGTCGTGTTCTTCATCGACGATGATCAGGCCGAGTTCCTCGAAAGGCAGGAAGAGCGCGGATCGGGCGCCTGCGATAACCCTCACCTCGCCGGTCACCACGCCCCGCCAGACCTTTTCACGGATCCGGGGTGAAAGATCGGAATGCCATTCGCCGGGTTTGGCGCCGAAACGCTCCTGGAACCGCTCGAGGAAACTCGAGGTCAGGGCTATTTCAGGCAGCAGGATCAGTACCTGCTTTCCTCGTCGCAGGGTTTCCGCGATCGCTTCGAAATAGACTTCCGTCTTGCCCGAACCGGTAACGCCATCGATGAGAGAGGTGGAGAACCCGCCTGAGCGAATGAAGCCGACGATTTCCTCCGCCGCGTCTTTCTGTGGCCCTTCGATGCGCGGCGCGACATAATCCGGATCGGGCTTCGCCACCACTGGCGGCGGCGGCAGGAAAATCGTCTCGAATATGCCCTGCCCGGTCAACCCATCGACAACGCTTAGCGAAACGCCCGCCGCATGCGCAAGGCCGCTGCGGGTCCACGGTACGCTTTCTTCATGAACCAGATCGAGCACCCGGGCACGCGCCGGAGTAATACGTTCAGGCTGGCCGCCGATATAACGCAGTCCCTCCACCATCGGCTCCGGGTCGAGCGCGGCCGGCGCCCGGATCGCCATCCGCGCCACAAGGCCGGGCGGAGAGAGGGTATAACTTGCCACCCAATCGACAAAATCCCGCATCTCCTTGGAAAGCGGCGGGCAATCGAAGACCAGCGTGATGGGGCGTAGCTTTTTGGGATCGAGCTTCTCGTCGTTCTCGCCGTCCCAGACGACGCCGATCAGCTGCCGAGGCCCGACCGGCACCTGAACCACAGAACCAGGCTCCACATGCATGCCATCCGGCACAGCATAGCTATAGGCACCCGGCACCGGCAGCGGCACCAGGACCGGTACCACGCTCAATACTGGCGGCGCTTCAAACAACGAACCGAAGAGATCGGACGAATCTATGCCCATGGGCGGCGACCATGCCCAAACGCGGAACAAAAGTGAACCCTAAAGAGGATCAGCTCTCATCGTCGTCAATGAAGCCGGTCAACCGCATCCCCTCGATCCAGGTTGCCCCATCTTTGCGGATGACACGCTTCGGACGGACGCCGCAACGCTCCTCCACCGCCGAAGCGAGCGGTTCGGAATGGGTGACGATCCAGATCTGGCTTGAGCGTGCGGCTTCTGCGATCATGTCGGCGAGCGGCGGCAACATGTGGGGATGCAGGCTTCCCTCAGGTTCGTTGAGAGCGATCAGGGGCGGCTGTCGATAGGACATCAGCGCTGCGGCAAGCCCAAGGAAGCGGATCTGCCCGTCGGAAAGCTCTCGCGGCTGAAAAAGCCGTTTTGGAAAATCGGGAAAAACCAGTCCGAATTCCGCATATTCTCCCGGCTGCGGCACATGAAGCTTTGCCCCTCCGAAGGCCGCCGCAATTGCCCCATCCAGATCCACGGTGTCTCCGCGTGTATGCACAAGCGTGGCGAAGACGGCCGCCAGATTGCCGCCATCCTGATCAAGGAGCGGCGAAGTCACCGCGAGACAGGGCCGCCGCAGGGGAGAATCGCGGTCGGTCCGAAACCCATGAAAGAAACGCCAGCCGTCGACCAGGCGGCGAAACGCCCCTACTTCCGGATAGTGCCCGGCATCGCCGAGAAGAGCGACCGCCGTTTCGGACGTCATCGCCTGTTCAGGGTATTCCTCCATCCGCCCGCTTGTTCCCCGCACCATGATGCCCGGTCCTGCGCGCTTCATCATCGTCACCGGCCGCGAACCCGTCTCGACCGACAACTCTTCCGCTTTCACCTGCGGCTCAAAGACAAAGCCCGCCGCATCGATGGGCGGGCGAAGCCCCGCCTCGACCCGATAGCGAAAGGTGATGGCCCGCTCCTCGTCCAGCACCTCGACCTCAAGCTTGATGCGAAAATTCTTGTCATCCCGCCTCGGTCCCGACCAGAGCGCCGACGCCATGCCGCCTTCGGCGGCGATCTCGTAGGCGAGATTGCCGCGAACAGCCGCCTGCACGAGCTGCAGCGCGCGATAAAGATTGGATTTTCCGACCCCGTTCTCGCCGATGAACAAATTGACGCCGGCCAGATCCATCCGGATCGACCGAAGCGATCGGTAGTTGGCGGCAAACATCGAGCGGAGCAGCATGACGATTTCCCGCGAATGCCTGTCGGATCAAAAGCGCTGAACGAATTTCGCGTCCTGATCGGCTGCCAGATCAAAGACCGTGTGATGTTCGAGCGCCTTGGTCACATCGACGACATCGCCCTCCAACTCCTCGGGCGGGATCATCTGGCCGACCGTAAAGTCGAAGCGATTACCCTTCTTGTTCAGGAGCTCGTAGAACACCGTCATGTCGCGAAGTTCGGTCGACCATTTGGCAAACCAGTAAAACAGGCCCGAATTGCGCGCCCGCATGTGGATCGGCAGGATCGGCAGATTATACTTGCGCGCCAGCCCGACGGCAGACGTCTTCCATGGCCGCTCGTTCAGCTTGCCCTCCGCCCAATAGGCGATGCGCCCGGAGGGAAAGAGCACCATGGCCTTGCCGTCTTCCACCGTCTTGTTGGTCAGAACCAGGGTCTCGCGGGTCTTCAGCTTGCTCTTGTACTCTTCCCGCCATTCCACCGGGATGATCATCTCGGCAAAACGAGGATTGACCCGCACGGCGTCACGGTTGGCGAACACCATCATGTCCGGCCGGCGCGACTTCAGGAGGTCGAAGACGGCAACACCGTCGGCAATGCCGGTCGGATGATTGCTGACGAGAATGAAGCCGCCTTTTTCAGGAATGCGTTCTGCATTTTGTACCCGTACATCGAGCCTCAGCAGATCACTCATATATTCGAAGCACTGGAACCCGTTGAGGTTCGAGATGTCATTGGCAAATTCGATTGCCCGGCCATAGCGCAGAAGCGTGTAGAGAAAGGGCCGCATGACCGGCCAGAGCGGATTGTGGACGATGCGCTGGCCCCGCTCGGAAATCAGCGTGTCGACGATGTGACCGGGTCTGCCTTGAGAAACGAGAGCGAGTGTTTCCGCGAATTGTCCAAAAGTTGTCATGGAATCACGGCGCGCCATAGAAACTCCCGCAGACAGGACCTGCGGTATATCGCAGCCCCGTGTGATCGAACGATGACATAGTTACCAATGATTAGGAATTCCGTAACGCCGTCGGTAGCAATCTGGGGCGTCCTTTCCCGGAATTCAACAGGCCGTAGATTGAATGAACTGCTGATTATTGCCGCACCCGATCTGATGGAAAAGCGCCGCGCATGGCTCGAGAGCCTCGCCAGCGAGCGCCGTTTGTCGGGCAACACCCTTGATGCCTATGAGCGGGACACGCGTCAATTTCTGACGTTCCTGACAGGTCATATGGGCGGCCCCGCCAAACTTTCCGACATCCATTCGCTGCGTCCGGCGGATCTGCGAGCCTTCCTGGCTGCACGCCGTCGCGACGGTTCCGGCGCCCGCTCGCTCGGACGGCATCTTGCCGGACTGCGCTCGTTTCTGCGCTATCTGGAGCGCAAGGGATTGGTCAATGCAGCCGCCGCAGGCGCCATCCGTGCGCCGAAGCAGCCGAAATCGCTTCCCAAGCCACTGACGGATCGCCAGGCCCTCGACCTGGTCAAGATAGACGCACAATTGCAGGAAGAGCCGTGGATTGCCGCACGGGACGCGGCAGTCCTTGCTCTCCTTTATGGCTGCGGTCTGCGCATTTCGGAGGCGCTAGGGCTGCAGCCCACGGACCTGACGCCGGAATCGACAACCCTGCGCATCACGGGCAAGGGAGGCAAGACCCGCATCGTGCCCCTTCTTCCGGTCGTGTTCGAAGCCGTTGCTGTCTATCGGAAACTCTGCCCGTATCATCTCCCGGCCGACGAGCCGTTGTTCCGGGGCGCCCGCGGAGGGCCGCTGCAGCCAGCCATCATCCAGCGCGAGATGCAGAAGCTCAGAAGCGCTTTCGGTCTGCAGGAGACGGCAACACCGCATGCCCTGAGGCATTCCTTCGCCACACATCTGCTGGCCGGCGGCGGCGATCTCCGCACGATCCAGGAGCTGCTCGGCCATGCCAGCCTATCCACCACCCAAGTCTATACGGGCGTCGATTCATCGCGGCTGCTTGAGGTCTACGACCGCGCCCATCCCCGCGCATGAACCAAGTTTTAACCACCGGCGTTAAACGGTTGGCGAGCCGCCACGAGTAAGATGCCGGCTGCCTTTCAGACGGATGACATGATGACTGCCGCCCTTGCTTCCACCACCGGCGCCTTTTTCCAGCGCGCCCAGAGCCTCACGCTGTGGCTGATCGCCGCTATCCACGTGGTCATGCTCGCATCCTTGCTTCTCGTTCTCGGCTCGCTGTCGCCGGCGCGCGCGCAAGAGGCGGGTTGCGGAGGAACAAACCTCCTTGAGGAGATGAAGGCCGAAAACCCGTCCCTCTACAGGGAGGTCATGGCGGAAGGTGCCAAGGTTCCCAATGGCAAGGGCGTCTTGTGGAAGATCGAGAAGGACGGCGCCGCGCCTTCCTACCTGCTCGGGACCATGCATGTTTCCGATCCGCGGGTCCTCGCCATGTCGGCGGCCGCGGTGAACGCTCAGGCCGCCAGCAAGACTATCGTCATCGAATCGGACGAGGTGCTGGACGAGAAGAAGGCGATGGCTGGCATTCTCACCAAGCCCGAACTCACCATGTTCACGGACGGCAGCTCGATCGAAAAACTGTTGCCGAAAGAGGATATCACGCTTCTTGAAGACGGATTGAAGAAGCGCGGCATCCCGCTCGCCGCCGTTTCACGGATGAAACCGTGGATGCTGATGTCCTTCGTCTCCCTACCTGCGTGCGAAATGGCCCGAAAGGCCAAAAATCCCGATTTCCTGGACAAACAGATCGCCCGTGATGCCATTGCGGCCGGAAAGTCCGTGAAGGGATTGGAAACCTTCGCAGAGCAGCTGTCGGCGATGGCGGCAATCCCGATCGAGTTCCACTTGAAATCCCTGGTCGAGACCATAAGGCTCGGGCCGAAAATGGATGACGTCTTCGAAACGATGACGGAACTTTATCTTGCCGGAGATATCGGCATCACGATGCCGCTGCTGAAGGCAGTCGCACCCGATGGCAGCGACGAAGCAGGTTATGCCGAATTCGAGAAGATCGTCGTGACCAAGCGCAACCATCTGATGGCAGAGCGCGCCGCCCCGATTCTCGGCGAAGGCTCCGCCTTCGTTGCCGTCGGCGCTCTCCACCTGCCTGGCGAAGAAGGCCTGATCGAATTGCTGCGCAAGCAGGGCTTCACGGTTACAGAGGCGAACTGACACCGCGGGTCATCCGCCGCAGGACATCCGTCTTCCAGTAGAACTGGTGCACAAGCGCGCCGCCGATATGGGCGATGATCAGCCCCCACATGAAAAGCTTCATCGGCTCGGCATGGGCAAAGGCTGCGGTCTTGTTTCCGAAATAGTAGGCGCCGATGCCGGCAAACGGCATCACGAAGAACAGCGCATAAAAGGCCCAATGGCTGATCTTCGCGACCATGCGCAGCAAGGGTGGCTCTTCCTTCGGTTCCGGCGGAGCGCCTTGAATGAAGCGAAGACAGAGCCGGAGGAAGCCCAGCGCCAGCACCGCAATACCCACATAGGCGTGGATGTTGGCGGCGCTCACCTGCTCGGGCGTCGGCGTCTGCCCGCCGAAGAAGATTCGACCCCAGGTCTCCATCGCCTCGGCGAAGAGCAGGTTGAAGAAGATCAGCGCGGCCATCAACCAATGCAGGATACGCTGCGGAAGTGAGAAGGAGGTTGCCATTGTCTCCACCTTTCGGAAAACGGGAACATGGCAGCCAGTCTATGAGGCTTCGCCCGACTCTCAAGCGAAAGCAGCAATCCTGTCCAAGATTTAATCCTGGATTTGATGATTGCCAAAGCGGCGCCAAGCAGGCCGACACAGACTCCGCCTGAACAGAAAAGGCGGGACTTGCATCCCGCCTCTTTCAACCTTCGATCGACCTGACCGCGTTACATATGGATAGGCTTGAAGAAGGTCCCGAGCGCCGCTTCTTTCACCGCCTCCGACATCGTTGGGTGCGCGTGGCAGGTACGGCCGAGGTCTTCGGAAGAGCCCCCGAATTCCATGAGAACGGCAATCTCGTGAATCATCTCGCCGGCCCCGAAACCAACGATATGGCCGCCGAGAACCCGGTCGGTGTCCTTGTCGGCGAGGATCTTCACGAAGCCGTCCGTCGCCAGCATGGCACGGGCACGGCCATTTGCGGTGAACGGAAACTTGCCGACCTTGTAGGCGATGCCTGCGGCCTTTAGCTCTTCCTCTGTCTTGCCGACGGAGGCGACTTCCGGCTGGGTGTAGACGACGCCCGGGATGACATCGTAGTTCACATGACCGTGCTGCCCGGCGAGGATTTCGGCAAGCGCGACGCCTTCGTCTTCAGCCTTGTGGGCGAGCATCGGCCCCTTCACCACGTCGCCGATCGCGTAGATGCCGGCCACGTTGGTCTTGAAATGGCCATCGATTTCGACGCGGCCGCGATTATCGAGCGCCACGCCTGCCTCTTCGAGGCCAAGATCTGCCGTATAGGGCTTGCGGCCCGTCGAGATCAGCACGACGTCGGCCTCGACGGTCTGGGCCTCCCCGCCCTTGACCGGCTCATAAGTGACCTTGGCGCCATTGGCGGTTTTCTCGACGCCGGTGACTTTGGCATCGGTGCGGATATCCATGCCCTGTTTTGCCATCATGCGCTGGAACTGCTTGGAAACCTCGCCATCCATTCCGCCCAGAAGCTTGTCGAGATATTCCACGACGGTGACCTTTGCCCCGAGGCGGGACCAGACGGAGCCGAGCTCCATGCCGATGACGCCGCCTCCGACGACCACCAGATGCTGCGGCACCTTGTCGAGTGCGATGGCGCCGGTAGAGGAGACGATAGTCTTCTCATCGATCTCGACATTGACGCCGGGAATTCCGGCGACGTCCGAGCCCGTTGCGATCACGATATTCTTCGCCTCGAGCTCCTGAACCTTGCCGTCCTCGCCGGTGACCGAAACCTTGCCCGCGGCCACGATCTTGCCGGTGCCCTGGAAGCCGTCGATCTTGTTCTTCTTGAAGAGGAAGGAAACACCGTCGACATTGGACTTCACGGTCGCATCCTTGTGCGCCATCATCTTCTCGAGGTTCAGCTTGGGAGCGGAAACCTCGACGCCGAGCGCGTCCATGCCATGAGCGGCGTGATGGAACATCTCCGAAGCGTGCAGCAGCGCCTTGGACGGGATGCAGCCGACGTTGAGGCAAGTCCCGCCATAGGTGGCGCGCTTTTCCACGACCGCAACCTTGAGGCCGAGCTGAGCCGCCTTGACCGCGCAGACATAACCGCCCGGGCCGCTTCCGATTACGATCACATCATAAGCCATAATCTTCTTTCCTTTTCTCTATTCGGTTAGCGCCCGCCGCTCACGTCGAGGATAGCGCCGGTTATATAGGAAGCCGTCGGCGATAGAAGATAGAGGACGGCATCCGCCACCTCCTCCGCCCTGCCCGGCCGTTGCATGGGAATGCTGGAAGCCATTTCTCGCGCCCTGTCCGGCAGGCCTCCGGACGCATGGATGTCTGTGTCGATGACGCCCGGACGGATTGCGTTGACGCGTATACCCTCGGTGGCGACCTCGCGCGCCAGCCCGATCGTCAGCGTGTCGATCGCGGCCTTGGAGGCGGCATAGTCGACATATTGGCCCGGCGAACCGAGCTTGGCTGCCATGGAGGATATGTTGACGATTGCGCCGCCCCTGCCGCCATGTTTCGTGGACATGCGACGCACGGCCTCGCCGGCACACAGGATCGAGCCGGTCACGTTGATCCGCATCATGCGTTCGACACGTTCCGCGCTCATTTCGTCAATGCGCTGCGGTATGTCGACAATGCCGGCATTGTTCACCAGCCCGTCGAGCCGACCGAAATGCTTATCCACGACCTCGAACATCGAAACGATCTCGGCCGCGTTGCCGAGATCGGCTTTGATTGCAACACCCTTGCCGCCTGCCGCCTCGATGGCGGCGACGACTTCTTCGGCGGCCTTCTGATTGGACGTGTAGTTCACCGCCACATGCCAGCCGCGGCTTGCTGCCAAAAGCGAAACCGCCGCGCCGATACCGCGGCTTCCGCCGGTTACCAGTAGAACGGGCGCTTCCGTCATTTTGTACATTCCTTGAATTCGTAGAGATCCCATGGGACAGACTTGAGGCCGCTCTTTTCCCACAGGCCGGAATGCCGAATTGCAGGTCCGAGGCCGGACATCAGGACGGCATCCGGCGCCCGGCTGCCCTCGGGGCCTAATATGTCGATATGGCCGCTCGCGACATCCAGGACATAAGGCACGCCTGTCCAGACGGTGCAGGCTCTCAATTCGGCCCCCGTTGCATCTCCCTGAGGGCAGTTGTTCATTGCCATTCCGGCCGGGCGAGCGGAGTCCTCGTCATACATGACGTTGCCGTCGAGCTTCAGCTTGCCGCCGGTCACGGTGAACAGATGGCTGACCGCCGCCGCATCGGACCCCACGGGCTTGAAGGAGAGGACGGTTCCGGCCTCCGCCTCGACAAACACCGCCTTTTCGATCGCGCATCTGTCTGCGGCCGAAGCCACGGCCGGCATCAGGCATAAAGGCAGCAGCCATGTCTTCAGGCAAAGGCTCATGGCGTCACCAGAAAAGCGCGATCATCATGGCCAGCAATCCGAACATGCTGATCAGCCAGACGAAAGATCGAAGATAAGGGATGCCTGCGAGATAGAGAGGCACGTAGACGATCCGCGCGGCAAACCAGATCCATCCGCCGGCAAGACCCAGACCCGAGGAGTCGTCGCCCGCAAAGGCGACACCGAGCAGAAGACCTACAAAGGCCGGATAGGTTTCCTGGAAATTCCTGGACGCCCTCGCCGCCCGCCCGGCGAGTTCGCCGTTCGGTTCGCGGCCATCGTCCCGCGGACCTGCGTTCCAGGCCGAGCCAAGCTCACGGGTCGAAAGCACACCCTGGAGCAGGATGTGGAAGACGAGCAGGATCACGCTCAGGGTAAGCAGCGCCATGTAAGGCGTGACCGTAACCCCGAGCGTCTCCATGTCAGGCTCCCGTCTTAGAGATCGAGGACCAAGCGTTCCGGATCTTCGAGGCTTTCCTTCACACGGACGAGGAAGGTTACGGCTTCCTTGCCGTCCACCATCCGGTGATCGTAGGACAGCGCCAGATACATCATCGGACGGATGACGACCTGACCGCCGATCGCGACCGGACGCTCCTGGATCTTGTGCATGCCGAGGATGCCGGATTGCGGAGCGTTCAGGATCGGCGAGGACATCAGCGATCCGTAGACGCCGCCGTTGGAAATGGTGAAGGTGCCGCCCTGCATGTCAGCCATCGAAAGCTGGCCGTCGCGGGCAAGCTTTCCGAGGCGGCCGATCTCCTTTTCGATCTCTGCAATCGACATCTGGTCGGCATCGCGAACGACCGGAACGACCAGACCCTTGTCGGTGCCGACGGCAACGCCGACGTGACAATAGTTCTTGTAGATGATGTCGGTGCCGTCGATCTCGGCATTGACTGCCGGCAGTTCCTTCAGGGCATGGGTGACAGCCTTCGTGAAGAAGCCCATGAAGCCGAGCTTCACGCCGTGCTTCTTCTCGAAGATGTCCTTGTACTTGTTACGCAGGTCCATGACGGCCTTCATGTCCACCTCGTTATAGGTGGTCAGCATGGCGGCGGTATTCTGCGCATCCTTCAGACGACGTGCGATCGTCTGGCGCAGGCGCGTCATCTTCACGCGCTCTTCGCGGGCAGCATCGTCGGCGGAGGAAACCGGACGGGGAGCAGCCGGAGTTGCAGGCGCCTGGGCCGGAGCTGAAACCCCCTTGGCGACGGCTGCGATGACGTCGCCCTTCAGAACCTGGCCGCGCTTCCCGGAACCGTCGATATCGGCGGTGGAAATGTTGTTGTCGGCGGCGATCTTCGCGGCGGCCGGAGCCGGCGGCATGGACGATGCGGCGGCCGGCGCAGCGGTCGGAGCCGGAGCTGCGGGTTCTGCAGCCTTGGCGGGCGCGGCTTCCGCGGGCTTGGCAGCCGGAGTGGCAGTAGCCGCACCTGCAGCACCTTCGGCAATCTGGCCGAGCAGGGCGCCCAGGCCCACGGTTTCACCGTTGTTGGCGACGATCTCGGTCAGAACGCCAGAAGCCGGAGCCGGAACTTCGACAGTCACCTTATCCGTTTCGAGCTCGAGGAGCGGCTCGTCCGCCTTGACCGTGTCGCCCACCTTCTTGAACCAGGTGCCGACGGTTGCCTCGCTAACGGATTCTCCGAGGGTGGGAACGCGGATTTCAGTGGCCATTGTTGTGAGTTCCTGAATGGTTGTTTTCGTTTATTCGGCAGCCGCGGCGGTTGCCGCTGACTTCCGGAGAATGATGGAGGGCATGGGAGAAATTTCAAACCGGAAGCCGAAGCCCGCCTTGATCACGGGGTCGTCGTCCGCCAGCACCTGGGCAGCGGCCTGGTCGGCGGCCTCCACCACAGCGATGCCGAAAGCCCCGTCCACTGCAAAGACCGGACCGACGGCGATCGCGCTGCCCGTTTCCGCAAGCTCCCGCCAATAATCGGCATGAAGCTGCATCGCCGACATTTCCTCCGGCGATGCATCGAACGGAAAGCCCGGCCTTGGCGGTACGAGCTTCAGGTGAAAATAGGCCATCGGCCTCTCTCCTTTACCCGCCGAGCGCGTCTTCGAGGAAGGCCTCGAGCTGCGCCAGATGCTTGGACATCAGACCCGTTGCCGGCGAAGCCGCAGCCGGGCGGCCCGTATAACGGACCCGCTGATACTTCGCATCGATATGCGCCAGCACCCATTCCAGGTACGGATCGATGAACGCCCAGGCGCCCATGTTCTTCGGCTCTTCCTGGCACCAGACCATTTCCGCGTTCCGGAAGCGGGACAGCTCGTTGATGAGCGCCTTGGCCGGGAACGGATAGAGCTGTTCGATGCGCAGCAGGTAGATGTCGTCGATGCCACGCTTTTCGCGTTCTTCCAGCAGGTCGTAATAGACCTTGCCGGTGCAGAGCACGACGCGGCGGATCTTGGCATCCTTCTGCAGCTTGATCGGGCCGTCCTTGATGACCTCCGCATCGTCCCACAAGAGGCGGTGGAAAGAGGATTCGCCCGCCATTTCGGCCAGCGTCGAGGTGGCGCGCTTGTGCCGCAACAGCGACTTCGGCGTCATCAGGATCAACGGCTTGCGGAAATCGCGCTTCACCTGCCGGCGGAGAATGTGGAAGTAGTTCGCCGGCGTCGTGCAATTGGCGACCTGCATATTGTCTTCGGCGCACATCTGCAGCCAACGCTCCAGACGGGCGGACGAATGTTCCGGGCCCTGGCCTTCATAGCCATGCGGCAGAAGGCAGACGAGACCGGACATGCGCAGCCACTTGCGCTCGCCCGACGAGATGAATTGGTCGAAAACCACCTGCGCGCCGTTTGCAAAGTCCCCGAACTGCGCTTCCCAAAGCGTCAGCGCATTCGGACGCGCCAGCGAATAGCCGTATTCGAAGCCAAGCACCGCCTCTTCCGAGAGCATCGAGTTGATGACTTCGTAGCGGGCTTGGGTGGGAGACAGATTGGCGAGCGGAATGAAGCGCTCCTCGGTCTCCTGATCGTAGAGCACCGAATGACGCTGCGAGAACGTGCCGCGTTCGCAATCCTGACCGGAAAGACGGATTTTCGTGCCTTCCGTGACAAGCGAACCGAAAGCGAGAGCTTCGGCCATCGCCCAGTCGATGCCTTCGCCGGTCTCGACCATCTGCGCGCGGTTTTCCATGAAGCGCTTGATCGTGCGGTGGGCGTTGAAGCCGTCCGGGACCGTCGACAGCTTGCGGCCGATCTCCTTCAGCTGCTTCATCGGCATGGCGGTCTTGCCGCGCCGCTGTTCGTCGGCATTGTCGGCCGAGCGCAAGCCGGACCACTGGCCATCCAGCCAGTCGGCCTTGTTGGGCTTATAGCTCTGGCCGGCTTCGAACTCCGCTTCGAGATGAGCGCGCCAATCGGCCTTCATCTTCTCGAATTCGCCCTCGGAAAGCAGCCCTTCCGAGATCAGGCGGTCGGCGTAAAGCTGTGCAACCGTCTTGTGGCCGCGGATCACCTTGTACATCTTCGGCTGCGTGAACGCCGGCTCGTCGCCTTCGTTGTGACCGAAGCGGCGGTAGCAGAACATGTCTATCACGACCGGCTTGTGGAACTTCATCCGGTATTCGGTTGCAACCTTCGCCGCATAGACGACCGCTTCCGGATCGTCGCCGTTGACGTGGAAGATCGGGGCTTCGATCATCTTGGCAACGTCGGACGGATAGGGCGAGGAGCGCGAGAAGGCCGGATTGGTGGTGAAGCCGATCTGGTTGTTGATGATGAAGTGCATGGTGCCGGCGACGCGGTGGCCGCGCAGACCGGACAAGCCGAGGATTTCCGCCACGACGCCTTGGCCGGCAAAGGCCGCATCGCCGTGCAGCAAGAGCGGCAGAACCTTGGCACGCTCCTTGAGCGGAATGACGTCACCTTCCCACACCTTCGCCAGCAGGTCCTGCTTGGCGCGAGCCTTGCCCATGACGACCGGGTTGACGATTTCGAGATGCGAGGGGTTCGCCGTCAGCGACAGATGGACCTTGTTGCCGTCGAACTCGCGGTCCGAGGAAGCGCCGAGATGGTACTTCACGTCGCCCGAACCTTCGACTTCGTCAGGCTTGAACGAGCCGCCCTTGAATTCGTGAAACACGGCGCGGTGCGGCTTGCCCATGACGTTGGTGAGCACGTTGAGGCGACCGCGGTGCGCCATGCCGAGCACAACTTCCTCAAGGCCTTCCTGGCCACCACGCTTGATGATCTGTTCCAGCGCCGGGATCAGCGATTCACCACCGTCGAGACCGAAGCGCTTGGTGCCCTTGAACCGCACGTCGAGGAACTGTTCATACCCTTCGCCTTCGACCAGCTTCTGGAGGATCGCCTTCTTGCCGGCGGGAGTGAACTCGACGCCCTTGTCGGGTCCCTCGATCCGCCCTTGGATCCAGGCCTTCTCTTCCGGATTGGAGATATGCATGAATTCGACGCCGAGCGTCGAGCAATAGGTGCGCTCGAGGATCGCGATCATCTCGCGAATGGTCGCATATTCGAGACCCAGCACGTTGTCGATGAAGATCTTGCGATCGTAGTCGGCTTCCGTGAAACCGTATGCCGTCGGCGAAAGCTCGTTGTAATCCTCGACCGGAGCGGCAAGACCGAGAGGATCGAGCTTCGCATGCAGGTGGCCGCGCATGCGATAGGCGCGGATCATCATGATGGCGCGGACGCTGTCGCGCGTTGCCTGCAGGATGTCAGCCTCGTTGACCGGCTTGCCGGCGGCAACTGCCGCAGCTTCGGCCTTCGCCTTGACCTTGCTTTCGATGGCTTTTTCCACGACCGGCCAATTGCCGTCCAACGCCGACACCAGCTCGCCGTTGGCAGCGATCGGCCAGTTCTTGCGCTGCCAGGAAGCACCACGCGCCGCGCTCTTCACGTCATTCGGGTTATCGGCCAGTGCCTTGAAGAAGGCTTGCCATTCCGGGGCTACCGAATTCGGATCGTCCTCATACCGGGCATGAAGCTGCTCGATATAGGCCGCATTCGCGCCGTCGAGGAAGGAAGTGATGAGGAACTGCTCGTTGGCTTCTTGCCGTGCCATGGTTTCCTGCGGGCGCCGCGCCCGCCTCCTGACGTAATCGGAAACCGAAAAAACTTCCGGCATCCGCATTTTCTTGGTCTTCATCTGTTATTTTCAACCGCCGGGGCGGCGCGCGCCTAAGGCGCGAAACAGACAGGCGAGGCTTGGACTGCTTCGCCTGTCTGAAACTTGCCGGATCAATCGCCGCCTATCTATCGGCAGCGATTGTCCCTTATGTGGCGTCAGCCCTTGAGGACTTCAACCAAGGTCTTGCCGAGGCGGGCCGGAGACGGCGACACCTTGATGCCTGCCGATTCCATGGCGGCGATCTTCGATTCCGCGTCACCCTTGCCGCCGGAAACCACCGCACCGGCGTGACCCATCGTGCGGCCCTTGGGCGCTGTACGGCCCGCGATAAAGCCAGCCATCGGCTTCTTGCGGCCCTTTTTGGCTTCGTCCTTGAGGAACTGTGCGGCATCCTCCTCCGCCGAGCCGCCGATTTCGCCGATCATGATGATCGACTGCGTGGCTTCGTCAGCGAGGAACATTTCAAGCACATCGATGAACTCGGTGCCCTTGACCGGGTCGCCGCCGATGCCGACAGCTGTCGTCTGGCCGAGACCCTCGTTGGAGGTCTGGAACACGGCTTCGTAGGTGAGCGTGCCCGAACGGGAAACGATGCCGACCGAACCCTTGCGGAAGATGGAGCCCGGCATGATGCCGATCTTGCATTCTTCCGGCGTCAGGATGCCTGGGCAGTTCGGTCCGAGCAGGCGGGACTTCGAACGGTCGAGGCGAGCCTTGACGCGCACCATGTCCATCACCGGAATGCCTTCCGTGATGCAGGTGATGAACGGGATCTCGGCTTCGATCGCTTCGATGATCGCGTCAGCGGCGCCTGCCGGCGGCACGTAGATCACGGTCGCGTCAGCGCCGGTCTTTTCCTTGGCTTCCGCAACCGAGGTAAAGATCGGCAGCGACGTGCCGTCGACGCCGGACGACCACGATTCGCCGCCCTTCTTGGGATGAACGCCGCCCACCATCTTGGTGCCGTAATAGGCGAGCGCCTGCTCCGTATGGAAAGTTCCGGTCTTGCCGGTCAGGCCCTGGACGATGACCTTTGTGTCTTTGTTGACGAGAATAGACATTGGTTCCGGTCCTTCCAGGTTAGGCTTCGATCGCCGCGACGATCTTCTTCGCCGCGTCGTCAAGGTCGTCAGCCGCCGTGATAGCGAGACCAGACTCGTTCAGGATTTTCTTGCCGAGCTCGACATTGGTGCCTTCGAGGCGCACGACGAGCGGAACCTTCAGGCCGACTTCCTGCACCGCCGCGACAACGCCTTCGGCGATGACGTCGCAGCGCATGATGCCGCCGAAGATATTGACCAGGATGCCTTCGACCTTCGGGTCGGCGGTGATGATCTTGAAGGCCGCAGCGACCTTCTCCTTGCCGGCGCCGCCGCCGACGTCGCAGAAGTTCGCAGGCTCCTTGCCGTAGAGCTTGATGATGTCCATCGTCGCCATGGCGAGACCGGCACCGTTGACCATGCAGCCGATATTGCCGTCGAGTGCGACATAGGCGAGGTCCCACTTGGAGGCCTCGATTTCCTTGGCGTCTTCTTCGGTCTCGTCGCGCAGCGCCTTCACGTCGTCGTGGCGGAACAGCGCATTGCCGTCGAACGACATCTTCGCATCGAGCACGCGCAGGTGGCCATTCTGCATGACGATCAGCGGGTTGATCTCAAGAAGAGCCATGTCCTTCTCGCTGAAGGCCTTGTAGAGCAGCGGGAAGAGCGACTTGGCATCTTCGGCGGCAGCGCCTTCCAGCGCCAGAGCCTTGGAGATCGCCGCGATATCGGCAGCCGTTACGCCTGCTTCCGGATCGATGGCGATCGTGTGGATCTTCTCAGGCGTGTCATGGGCGACCGCTTCGATGTCCATGCCGCCTTCGGTGGAGACCACGAAAGCGACGCGGCCGACCGAGCGATCGACCAACAGCGAGCAGTAGAGTTCGCGGGCAATATCGGCGCCATCCTCGATATAGAGGCGGTTGACCTGCTTGCCGGCAGGGCCGGTCTGCGCGGTCACCAGGGTGTTGCCGAACATTTCCTTGGCATGGGCGACCACTTCGTCGATTGACTTGGCGAGACGGACCCCGCCCTTGGCTTCAGGAGAAAGCTCCTTGAACTTGCCCTTGCCGCGGCCGCCGGCGTGGATCTGACTCTTGACCACGTAGAGCGGGCCGGGAAGCGACTTGGCAGCAGCTTCGGCCTCTTCGACCTTCAGGATAGCAACGCCTTCAGCAACCGGCGCGCCATACCCCTTCAGCAGAGCCTTGGCCTGATATTCATGAATGTTCATGGGTTTGTCCCTGTTTCGATTACTTCAGCGCGCCCATTACTTCAGAGCGGGGGCGATGTTGATGCAGGCTTCGCAGAGGCCGGCGACGGCGCCGACGGACTTCTGGAAGGCCGCTTCTTCGTCCTTGTTGAATTCGACTTCGATGACGCGCTCGACACCGCCGGCACCGAGGACAACCGGAACGCCGACATACATGTCCTTGACGCCGTACTGGCCGGTCAGATGAGCTGCGACCGGCAGGACGCGCTTCTTGTCCTTGAGGTAGGATTCCGCCATTTCGATTGCGGAAGCAGCCGGGGCATAATAGGCCGAGCCGGTCTTCAGCAGGCCGACGATTTCGGCGCCGCCGTCGCGGGTGCGCTGGATGATCTCTTCAAGGCGTTCCTTGGTGGTCCAGCCCATCTTCACGAGATCAGTCAGAGGGATGCCGCCGACGGTCGAATAACGGGCGAGCGGCACCATCGTGTCGCCATGGCCTCCAAGAACGAAGGCTGTAACGTCCTGAACGGAAACGTTGAATTCTTCGGAAATGAAGAGGCGGAAGCGGGCGGAGTCGAGCACGCCGGCCATGCCGACGACCATGTTCTTCGGCAGGCCGGAGAACTTCTGCAGAGCCCAGACCATCGCGTCCAGCGGATTGGTGATGCAGATCACGAAGGCGTTCGGGGCATATTTCTTGATGCCGGCACCCACCTGCTCCATGACCTTGAGGTTGATGCCGAGCAGATCGTCGCGGCTCATTCCGGGCTTGCGGGCGACGCCAGCGGTGACGATGCAGACATCGGCTCCTTCAATGGCTGCGTAATCGCTTGCGCCGGAAAGCTTCGCATTGAAGCCTTCAACAGGGCCGGACTGGGCGATGTCGAGGCCCTTGCCCTGCGGAATGCCGTCGGCGATGTCGAAGAGGACGATGTCGCCCAGTTCCTTCAGACTGGCGAGATGCGCCAGCGTGCCACCAATCATGCCAGAACCAATAAGTGCGATCTTCTTGCGCGCCATCGAAAAGCTTCCTTTCGAGATCCAATCCACGGCAAGCTACGGCAGGCCTGCCAATGTGCCAGACCGCATACCTTCATCCAGCTCTAATGGCAATGGATTATTTTGGAAGCAGGTTTTTCAATCGGTTAGATCATAAAATTCTTACGTAAACGTAAGAATTTATGTCACCAGATCGTTAAGATTGAGTCCGCAGTTCCTGGTGCGCTGCAAGATAATCCGGGCTCCGCATTTCGAATAGGCGGGAGACCGTGCGGTCGAACTCGAAGCCTTCGGTGCCGCGGCGTTCAAGAAGAATGTCCTCCGGCGCGGCGGCCGCGGAGACGTAGAGACGGACCTTCTGATCGTACAGCGCATCGACCAGATTGATCAGACGCTTCGCCTCGTTGCGCTTCTCCGGCCCAAGCCGCGGAATACGTTCGACAAAAACGGTATCGAACCGCTCGGCGATCGCCAGATAGTCCGAGGCACCGAGCGGCCTGCCACAAATGTCCCTGAAATCGAACCTGGCTGCCCGGCCCGTCGCCTCGGGCACATGGATGCTGCGGCCTTTCATCGGTATCTCAAGCGGCTGGACTCTCTTTCCGTCTGTCACCTGATGCCAGGCGGCCTCCATAGCAGCATCGGCGCGCCCATCGAGCGGAGTTATGTAAACCGGCAGGATGGCAAGCTTCTGCAGGCGGTAATCGGTTGGGGAATCCAGCGTGACCACGTCTACATGCTTGGCCAGCAAGCCGATGAACGGCAGGAAGAGCCCGCGGTTCAGGCCGTCTTTATAGAGGTTGTCAGGAGCCACGTTGGACGTCGCTACCAGGATGCAGCCGAGGCCGAAAAGCTCGGTAAAAAGGCGCGCCAGGATCATGGCGTCGGTGATGTCGGCTACCGAGAATTCATCGAAGCAGAGAAGCTCCGCTTCCGCGTAGATCGCCGCAGCGACCGGCGGCACCGGATCGGCCTCGCGCGTCTCGCCGCGCTTCAGCTTCTGACGGTGCGCGTGGATGCGGTTGTGTACGTCGGCCATGAATTCGTGGAAATGGGCCCGGCGCTTTTTCCGGATGGACGCTTTCTTGAAGAACATGTCCATCAGCATGGTCTTGCCGCGCCCGACGCTGCCGTGCACATAAAGCCCGTGAATTTCCCGGGGACGCCCGCCGCCCTTGGCGAACAGCCAGCCGAGAGCGCTCTTCTTCTTGGCCGGCTTCGTATCGCGCAGGCATATCAGGATGTGATCGAGCTTTGCCGCCACGGCGAACTGCGCCGCATCGGCCATCAACACGCCTGATGCCGTGAGAGCTTTCAGCTCTTCGGTGACGCTCGTTGTGTATTCAGGAATAGGTTCCAACCGGGCGTCCTCGAAGGTCGAAGCCTTTTAGCGGCTCAAACTGACCGCCTGACCGGAATTCAGGGTGCCGTCGAAACGGTTTTCGGCCGTCTTGTAAACCCGTCCGATCACGTCGCCCGCGCGATTCTTGAATTGAACCATCTTGCCCGACACTTCCCAGGAGCCCATGGCGGTCAACTCGCCGGCGCAACCGCGGGTGCCGCCTCGCGAGCCGCTACCTAGATTGGTAAGCGTTAGGAACATGTCGCAGGACTGGCCGGCGTTCGAGACGCGCCAGTTGCCGACCATGGCTTCCTTCTTGATGTCGAGGGCACTCGCCGGGGCAGCCGCATTCGGATCGACCGCGGCCATGTTCGGATTTGTCGTCGGCGCAGTCGGAAACTGCGATGTGCCGCCGGGAGGCGGAAGCTGTCCACCCTGAACGGATGGAACCGGCTGCGCCTGAAGCGGAGCAGGCTGGGAAGGGAGATCGCTATAGGGGCTGTAGGAGGTACGTTGGCAACCGGCGAGCGCCATTACGAGGAAAAGACCCGTCGCCACATATCTGAACTGCATCATCTAGCTCCCGCTTTCAGTTGGTACGCCGCCACCAATGCCAACGAATTGAGACGGAATTACCGTAATTCGCTTTGGTTAATCAAGTCGTATTGGAACAAATGATGCCCGCCCTCGAACGCTTCTTTGTCGACCCCTGAAGGAAGTCGACAAAACGGATGCCGAGAGGTAGGGATCCCCGGCGGTCAAGGCACGCCTTCCGATCCCCGTAGTCGGGGACCGGAACGGCTTTCCGAAACGCCTAGACGCGGCGCTCGACCATCATCTTCTTGATTTCGGCAATGGCCTTGGCCGGGTTCAGACCCTTCGGGCAGGTCTGCGCGCAGTTCATGATCGTGTGGCAGCGGTAGAGCCTGAACGGATCCTCGAGATTGTCGAGGCGTTCGCCTTTGGCTTCGTCGCGGCTGTCGATCAGCCAGCGATAGGCCTGCAGCAGGGTGGCCGGGCCGAGGTAACGGTCGCCGTTCCACCAGTAGCTCGGACAGGAGGTCGAGCAGCAGGCGCACAGGATGCACTCGTAGAGGCCGTCGAGCTTCTGGCGGTCTTCGTGGCTCTGCTTCCATTCCTTGGCCGGCGGCGGAGAGACGGTCTTCAGCCAAGGCTCGATCGAACGGTGCTGCGCATAAAAATTGGTGAGATCCGGAACCAGGTCCTTGACGACAGGCATATGCGGAAGCGGGTAAACCTTCACCGTGCCAGTCACATCGTCCATGCCCTTGGTGCAGGCGAGCGTATTGGTGCCGTCGATGTTCATCGCACAGGAGCCGCAGATCCCCTCGCGACAGGAACGGCGGAGCGTGAGCGTCGGATCGATATTGTTCTTGATGTAGAGCAAACCGTCCAGAACCATCGGCCCGCAGTCGTCGACATCGATGTAATAGGTGTCGATGCGCGGGTTCTGGCCGTCGTCGGGATTCCAGCGATAGACACGGTATTCCCTGACGTTCTTGGCGCCTGCGGGCTTCGGCCAGACCTTGCCTTCGGTCATCTGGGAGTTCTTGGGGAGAGCGAGTTCAACCATTGCTAGACTTCCGATCTATGGCAGCAATCGACATTCTGTCTTTCAGGTTATAGTCATCAGGCGCCCATGGGGCGACCATCGTGTTCAGGAGTTTCCAGGGCCGGCCGTCGGTCACAGCCCAGATGAGCTTCAGGCGCTCGAAGCCGCGGCGCAGCGGCATCAGCGCAGCCCGGCCAAAGGGAGCTCTGACGCTCGCGCGTTTTGCCGATTTATCGGTGGCGATGACGCTCGCCATGCCCGACTGCATGATCAGCCAGGGTGAAACATGAGCGACATCGCAGCCGTGAAAGGCCGGATTCCAAAGGAAATCGTCGGCAGGCACGCAGATGTGATCGACACGTGCCAGCAAGCGTTCCGCACCACGCCGGGTGACGAGATAGGCAGCCGAGCCCGATGCAGGACGGAGCGACCGCACCAGTCTGTGAGCGCCGAACCGCCGCAACGGAAGAACTTTCCGCCCACCTGGCCGGAACACCCCTTCGAGCTTCACGATATCCGCGCTCGGTTCCGACTGCAGCAGTTCGGACAGGGTTTCGGCAAAGCCGGCCTGCGGCTCCGCATCGTCTTCCAGCACCAGCGCATGGGCGAGATCGGTTTTCAAAAACTGCCGCCAGGTCAACACATGCCCGGCAAGGCAAGCCTCTTCCGTCAGCATGAAGATCCGGTTGCGATGGCTGTTCCAGGCAACCCCGTCCGGTGGAAACTGCAGGGAAAGCCCTCGAACCGATAGAACGGCAGCAGGATCCTTGCGTGCATCGACAGCCGCAATCCTCTGAAGCGGCCACGCCAGATGACCGAAATGCCGCTCGATCTGTGCCCACCGGTCGGGCGAGCGATCGAGATTGATCGCGAATATGCCGAGGGAGCGGCCCGTGGCAGCCCCCTCGGCGACATCAGCGATTTGCGGCTTCATCGTCATTGGATCAATACACGCGGGCCTTCGGCTCGATCTTGTGCGGATCGATGCCCTCTGCAATCAGTTCGGTATGGACCGGACGATAGTCCAGCTTCACATCGCCCGCCTCGTTGACCCAGGCAAGCGTATGCTTGCGCCAGTTGACGTCGTCGCGGCCGCCGAAAGGACCTTCGGTATAGTCCTCGCGGGCGTGGCTGCCGCGGCTTTCCTTGCGTGCCTCGGCTCCGTAAACCGTCGTGATAGCGTTTGCCATCAGGTTATGAAGTTCGAGCGTCTCGACAAGGTCGGAATTCCAGATCATCGAGCGGTCGGTGACCTTGACGTCCGGCAGCTCCTTCCAGATCGCCGAAAGGCGGCGGCAGCCGGATTCGAGCGATTCCTGGGTGCGGAAAACGGCAGCGTCCTCCTGCATGGCGCGCTGCATCTTATCGCGCAGCACTGCGGTCGGCGTCGAGCCGTTCGCATGCCGCAGGCCGTCGAAGCGCTCCATGATCTTGTCGCAGGCGGCCACGTTGAGCGCCGGGATCGGCTCGGCCTTGTTGATCACCTCCCCGGCGCGGATCGCCGCAGCGCGACCGAAGACCACGAGGTCGATCAGCGAGTTGGAGCCGAGGCGGTTGGCACCGTGTACCGAGGCGCAGCCCGCCTCGCCGACAGCCATCAGGCCCGGCAGCAGACGTTCCGGATTGTTGCTGTCGGCATTGAGCACTTCACCCCAGAAGTTGGTCGGAATACCGCCCATGTTGTAATGCACCGTCGGCAGGACCGGGATCGGCTCCCGCGTCACGTCGACGCCCGCAAAGATCTTGGCGCTCTCGGAAATGCCCGGCAGGCGTTCGTGCAGAACCGCCGGATCAAGATGGTCGAGATGCAGGAAGATGTGGTCCTTGTTCTTGCCGACGCCGCGGCCCTCGCGGATTTCGAGCGTCATGCAGCGCGAGACGACGTCGCGTGAGGCTAGGTCCTTGGCCGAAGGGGCGTAGCGTTCCATGAAGCGCTCGCCCTCGGAGTTGACGAGGTAACCCCCTTCGCCGCGTGCGCCTTCGGTGATCAAACAGCCGGAGCCATAGATGCCGGTCGGATGGAACTGCACGAATTCCATGTCCTGCAGCGGCAGGCCGGCGCGGGCCACCATGCCGCCGCCGTCGCCGGTGCAGGTATGGGCGGATGTCGCCGAAAAATAGGCGCGGCCGTAACCGCCGGTCGCCAGCACCACCATCTTGGCGGCGAAGCGATGGATCGTGCCGTCGTCGAGGTTCCAGGCGACGACGCCGGTGCAGCGGCTGCCGTCATCCGACATGATCAGGTCGAGAGCAAAATATTCGATGAAGAATTCCGCATTGTTCTTCAGCGACTGGCCGTAGAGCGTGTGCAGGATGGCGTGGCCGGTACGGTCGGCGGCGGCGCAGGTGCGCTGCACCGGCGGGCCGGCGCCGAAATTCTGCATGTGGCCGCCGAACGGGCGCTGGTAGATCTTGCCTTCCTCGTTGCGCGAGAAGGGCACGCCGTAGTGCTCGAGTTCGTAGACGGCCTTAGGCGCTTCCATGACCATGTATTGCATGGCATCGACGTCGCCGAGCCAGTCGGAACCCTTGACGGTGTCGTAAAGGTGCCACTGCCAAGAGTCCGGCGTCATGTTCTGCAGCGAGGCGGCGATGCCGCCCTGGGCCGCGACGGTGTGCGAGCGGGTCGGGAAGACCTTGGTGATGCAGGCGGTCTTGAAACCTTGTTCGGCCATGCCGAGCGTGGCGCGGAGGCCCGCGCCGCCGGCGCCGACGACGATCACGTCATAGGAATGGTCGACATAGGTATAGGCCTTGCCGTTCTGGGCGATGGGTGTGACGGATGCCATGACGGATTATCCTGCAAATGCGATTTTCAGGACGGCGAAAAGACAGAGGCCGCCCACCGCGAGGGAAAAGAAGGCGTTGAGGATCAGAAGAACGAGCTTCGTGATTTCGGAATGGATGTAGTCCTGGATGATCTCTTCCATGCCGAGACGCATGTGGATGATGCTGGCGATGACGGTCAGGCCGTTGATCGTCGCGACGAAGGGATTGGCAAGAGCGCCGACCACTTCGGCATAGGGCTTGCCGGCATAGATGATCAGGAAGACGACATAGAAGACGAGCAACGGAACCAGCGCCAGCGACGTGGTCCGGACCCGCCAGAAATGTTCCGTGCCGCTCTTGGCCGAGCCGAGCCCGCGGACTTTCCCGAGAGGAGTGCGCATGTCCATCAGTTCAGTCTCCTCAGCGGACGATCAGCACGATCACCCAGACCAGGACGGTCAGGGCGATGGAGGCGACGAGATTGGCCTTGGCCAGCATGGTCGAGAATTCCTTCTCGAAACCGTAGCCGACATCCCACATGATGTGGCGCAGGCCGCCGAGCAGATGGTGAAGGAGAGCCCAGGTATACCCGAAGAGCACCAGCTGACCGATGATCGATCCAAACAGCCAGTTCACTTGGTTGAAATATTCCTCGCCCGAGGCCGCGGCGATAAGCCAGGCGGCGACCAGCAGCGTGCCGAAGTAGAGCGCGCCACCGGTGATACGGTGGACGATCGACATCGCCATGGTGGGAATAAACTTGTAGATCTGCAGATGCGGCGACAGGGGCCGGTTATTTGTTACATTCGCCATCAGAACCTCGCGGCGTCGTATGCGGTATAAGGGCGGTTGCCCGCAATGCAGCATGCCAAAGAAATGTGCATTGCATCATTGGCGTGGTTTAATCTGACGGATGCCGGTCGACAAGAACAATTCAAGGGGATTTTGAATTTAATCGATTGTGTCTTTCTCATGGCTGGTTCCGCAGGATCGGGCTTTGCACATTAACCACGATTGCCAAAGAAATCGTTGCCGACGCGACGGCCGCTGCAGTTTCGTGTTAACCTTCTGTTAACGATTGACCGCAGGAGTTCGCCATGACAGCGAATCGCATCAACCCTGTTCTTCTCGCCGCCGCCCTCGCCGCGCTCTTTTCCTCCGCTGCAGATGCCGGCGATCGCCGGCACGGCCGTGACCATCGCCATCATCGCGTCGAAAACAGCCGCTGGGACCGCCAGGGCGATGGCCGCTGGAACCGTCCACCCGAAATCGACCGCATGGGCGGCTTTGTCGAACGTTGGATAAGGCGCTCTCGTTCGACCGCCGGATTTTATGGAGGCTCCATCCAAGCCTATAGCGTTCCCGGCCTCGGGGTTTATTTCGTGCGCGATGCCGACTACTGGCCTCTGCGCGGTGAGGAACGGATCGCTCCGGCGCCCAAAGCGAAAGTCATCGACGTCGAAAAGGAAATGGGCGGCAACGTCTCCGCCTCGCCCACCGCCTGCGCCTTCGAAGCCGGCGTCTGCATCATCCGCGGCGGCAATTGAGAATGCCTGCACCCTTTAGGAAATTAAATCCCCGATCCGTCTAGTTCCTCTTCGTCCTTGCCCTCCCACGCGGATGGGAAGGCCAACTGATCGACATTGGCGGCGGGCATGGGCATCCAGCACTTCAGTTCCGGTTCCGCATATTGGATAATCCGGCCCGGGACGGAATCAGAGGAGCGCCAGGCTTCTCCACCGAATCGATCCCCTCTTGACCAGTAAACGAGATCGACTGCTCCCGGCCCTTGTTCGGATGGACGGATAGTGACGAGAATACGACTGCCGTCCCTCGGTGCGGATCGCATATGTCGCCAGCGGCCTGATTCTTCCATTGTTGTCTCCGTCCTAACGAATGACGAGTGTCACCTCGCGAGTTTAGGCAGTCAACTCTTACTCTCATCGGTAGGCTCTGGAGCCGGAGGATGAGGACAGCATCAGCTGCCAGGGAGAGACACTCCGAGAGCATGCCAAAAGCCCGCTGAATGCCGAGACGCCCTATACCTCCCAATGAGGTTCCGCATGGGTTCTCGGATCCTTGAAACCACGTCAGGAGACTGCGCGGGAAAACTCTGGCGCGCCTACCGGAATCGCCAGACCGTTGTCCGCTTTACCTCGCTGTCCTCCAGCGCTCGCGTTACCGGCACTTCATATAGGGCGAGCTGCTCCAGGCGGTCCTTCGGGCAATAACTTCGCCCGGGATCGCCGACCAGAACCAGACGTCCCTCGCCCGCCAACCGCGTGAACCACGGGATCAGCACACCGGCAAAATCCCGGTCGTAGAAGACATCGCCGGCGAGGATGACATCCGCATCGACCGGCTTGCCGATCTGATTTTCTGAGATGAAGCGGAGATCGGCGCCGTTCTCGGCAGAGTTCAGGGCGACAGCGGTTTGGGTCCACGGATCGATATCCGCAGCCAGCACATCCTCGGCGCCGGCAAGCTTTGCCGCAATCGCCACCAGCCCGGAACCGCAGGCAAAATCAAAGACCCTCTTGCCGGCTACCGTTTCCGGATGATCGAGTATATGGCGGGCAAGCCCCTGCCCGCCTGCCCAGGCAAAAGCCCAGAAGGGCGGCGGCAAGCCGATCTCCTCCAGATCCTCTTCCGTCTTCAACCACAGATCATGCGCTTCGCTCGCCAGATGCAATCGGATTTCCGGCACATGCGGCGGGCTCATCAGCTCGGTGTTCTGGAGGATGAAGGTCCGGGGATCAGTCTTCAAGACGGGATCAGCCCGGCGACCGCGGCGGATTGTCGAGGCCCCCGAGCCTGCAGATCTCGAAATATTCCTCATCCGTCACCGGCTGCACCGAAAGCCGCATCGACGTCACGAGCGACATCTTCTCGAACTTCGGGTTGGCCTTGATGTCTTTCAGCGTCACCGGCTTCGGCACATCCATGATGGCGCGGATGTCGACGCAATCCCATTTCGGATCGCCCTTCGCGCTCGAATCCGGATGAGAAAGGGCGCAAACCTCGACAATGCCGACGATCTCCAGCCCCTCGTTGGAATGGTAGAAGAAACCCTTGTCGCCGAGCTTCATCGCCCGCATGTTGTTGCGCGCCAGATAATTGCGCACCCCGGTCCACTCGGTGCCCTTCTCTCCGGCGGCCTTCTGCTGCTCCCAGGACCAGGAGGAGGGTTCGGATTTGTAAAGCCAGTACGCCATCGATGCCTCACTCAGCCGGCTTGTTGAAGACCCAGTTGTAGGGTTTGATCTCGACCTTTTCGAACAGGCCGGCGAGATAATAGGGATCCGCTTCCGCGATCGTCCGCGCTGCGGCCATGTCGGCGGCTTCGACGATCACCAGACTGCCGTTCGGCTTGCCTTCGTCGTCGAGAAACGGACCTGCCATCTTCAGCGTACCGTTCGCATTGAGCTTGTTGAGGTGCTCCAGATGAGCCGGGCGGGTGTCCATCCGGACATTCAGATGCCCGGGCTTGTCGGTGCACAAAAAGGCGAACAGCATTGATCTCTCCTTCAGGTATTTATTGCTCTATTCGGCTTTGATCGGCCGGGTCATCAGTTGTTCCATCGCAGCCATGACATCGAGCTTGCCGTCGATGATCGCCGCAACCGCGTCGGTCACCGGCAGGTCGACCGCAAACCTTTCACCAAGCCTGGCGGCAACGGACGCAGCAAAGGCCCCTTCGACCAAAAGGCCGCCGCCAATCGTTTCGGCCGGATCGCCCTGCCCAAGCGCAATGCCGAAGCGGAGGTTTCTCGACTGATGGCTCGTGCCGGTCAGCACCAGATCGCCGAGGCCGGAAAGACCGCTGACCGTGTCCGCCCGGCCACCCATGGCCTCGACCAGCCGCGACATTTCCGCCAGCCCACGGGAAATCAGCGCGGCCCGGGCGGATTCGCCGAGCCCGGCACCCTCGACAATGCCGCAAGCGATCGCCAGCACGTTCTTCAGCGCACCGCCGAGCTGGACTCCGATGCGGTCAGTCGATGCATAGAGCCGAAAGGTGCGGCCCGACAGGACATTCGCAAGCCGGTCCGCCAGATCATGGCCTTCAGCGGCAATCACCATCGCGGTCGGCAGGCCTCGCGCGATATCGGCGGCAAAACCTGGGCCGGAAAGCACCGCAATTCGAGAGCGAGGCAATTCCCGCTCGAGCACGTCGGTGAGCAGACTGCCGGACGATCTGTCGATCCCCTTGGCGCAGGTGACGACAACGGCGTCCTTCGTCAGATAAGGCCCATAATGCCGCGCCGCATCCGCCTGCGCCTGCGAAGGCATCGCAAACAGGACAATGCTCGCTTCACCGATGGCGTCCGGCTCGGCGGAAAATTCCAGTGCATCCGGCAGCGGCACCCCGGGCAATGCCGCGTCATGCACGCGGCCCTCGCGAAGATCGTTCATCAGCGACGGGTCCCGGCCGATAAGGGTGACGGGATAGCGACCTTCCAGAGTGACCACGGCCGCGAGCGCAGTACCAAAGGCGCCGGCACCGATGACGACGATCCGCTCTCTGCCGCTCATGCCTTGGCGCCCCGCTTTCCGGAACCGAGAACGGCCTGAGCCTGCTTGTCGAGCGGCCAGCGCGAGCGCGGCGCCACGTCCAGCGCGTCTGCCGGAAACTCTCCCGCAAGCCGCTCAAGTCCGGCCCAGGCGATCATAGCCGCGTTGTCCGTGCAGAGCCTGAGCGGCGGCGCGATAAACCGGAACCCGTTCTCGATGCAAAGAGCCTGCAGGGTACGGCGGATTTCCTGGTTGGCGGCGACGCCGCCAGCGACCACCAGTGCCGGATCGACATCGAGCGCTGCGAACTCCTGCTTGAAGCGCGCCAGCCCCCTGCCGATCCGGTCGCGCAGCGTGCGCGAGATTGCCTTTTGGAAGGAGGCGCAGATATCGGCGATATCCTCATCGCTCAAAGGCGCGATTTCGGTGGCCGCCTGTCGCACCGCAGTCTTGAGGCCGGAAAAGGAAAAATCGAGCCGAGCTTCACCGACCAAAGGGCGCGGAAGCGAAAAACGGTCCGGATTGCCCGCTTGTGCGGCCTTTTCCACCGCTGGGCCACCCGGGTAGGGCAGGCCGAGCAGTTTCGCCGTCTTGTCGAAAGCTTCACCGAGCGCGTCGTCGATGGTCGTGCCCCAGCGCTCGTATTCCCCCACGCCTCTCACCAGGACCAGTTGGGTGTGTCCTCCCGAAACGAGCAGCATCAGGTAGGGAAACGAAAGCCCGTCCGTCAGCCGCGCCGTTAGTGCATGGCCTTCGAGGTGATTGATCGCCAGCAGCGGCTTGCCCGACGCACGCGCGATCGCCTTCGCGGTCATGAGCCCGACGATCAGCCCGCCGATCAGGCCCGGACCCGAGGTTGCGGCCACGGCGTCGATTTCATCGAGCGAAACGCCTGCCCGGTCGAGCGCTTCTTCCACCAGCCCGTCCAGCGCCTCGACATGCGCCCGTGCGGCGATTTCCGGCACCACGCCGCCGTAGGCACTATGCTCGTCGAGTTGAGACAGAACGACATCGGACAGGATTTCACCACGTCCGTCCTCATGGCGCGCAACGACCGCCGCCGCCGTTTCGTCGCAGCTTGTTTCTATGCCGAGGATGCGAAGAAAGGTCGCCATGGGTCTATCGTTGATTGCGATGCCGGATAATCCGGTCTACGAAAGCCTCCGGTAACAATGGAATGACGCGGATGCAAACAAAACCTTTCCGGATCGGAACGCGGGGCAGCCCGCTGGCGCTCGCCCAGGCCTCCGAAACACGTGCCCGGCTGATGACGGCACACGGTCTTCCGGAGGAAATGTTCGAGATCGTCGTGCTGTCCACCAAGGGCGACCGCATCACCGACCGCGCTTTGACCGAGCTCGGCGGCAAAGGGCTCTTCACACAGGAACTGGAAGAACAGCTGCTTTCCGGCGACCTCGACTTCGCCGTGCATTCGTCTAAGGACATGCCGACCAAACTGCCGGACGGTCTCCGCTTGTCGGCCTATCTGCCGCGCGAGGATTTTCGTGACGCCTTCATCGGCCGGACCGCGCCGACACTCACCGCATTGCCCGACCATGCGACTATCGGCTCCTCCTCGCTGCGCCGACAGGCCCTGATCAAGCGTATCCGGCCGGACATCAATGTCATAACCTTCCGCGGTCTTGTCGAAACGCGGCTGCGCAAGCTGGATGAAGGCCAGGTGGATGCGACACTTTTGGCCTTCGCCGGCCTGAAGCGCCTTGCCAAGGAGGAGGTCGTCACCGAACTTCTCGATCCGGCTGATTTTCCGCCGGCTCCTGCGCAGGGCGCGATCTGTGTCGAAAGCCGCATCGGCGACAGCCGCATCGATGAATTGCTGGAGCCGATCAACGACCGGCCGACTTATGATGCTGTCTCCTGCGAACGCGCCTTCCTCGCCGCTCTCGACGGCTCCTGCCGCACGCCGATCGGCGGTTATGCCGTCTGCGACGGAGACCACCTGAAATTTTCAGGCCTCATTCTCACCCCGGACGGACAACGGGAGCATTCGATCGCGGTTGAGGGAAAACGCGCGCATGCGGAAGCGCTTGGCCGCAAGGCCGGCGAGGCGGTGCGGGCGACCGCCGGCAGTGATTTCTTCGAAGACTGGTCCTAACCCCATGCGGGTCGTCGTTACCCGCCCTGAACCATCGGCCGGACGCACTGCCGATCGGCTGGTGAACCTGGGACACCAGCCGATCCTGCTGCCGCTGACGCGAGCGCTGCGTCGTCCGGACATTGCCGAAACTGCACTGAAGAAACCTCACGCCGCCCTTGCGCTGACGAGTGCGGAAGCGGCCAGAGTTCTCTCGTCTGTGGACTGCCTCTCGCCCTATCTGGATGAGGTGCTTTATGCTGTCGGGGAAGCGACGGCCAGGGCGGCGGAAGAAGCCGGCTTCCGAAAAATCCGTAAGGGACCTGGGACCGGCTCTGAACTTGCCCGGCTGGTTCTAGCCGACGCCCCGATCTTCGACGCTCCCCTGCTCTATCTTGCCGGCCGGCCGCGTTCGACCAGTTTCGAGGAAGGGCTTCGAACGGCGAAAATGCCTCTCGCCGTGGCGGAAATCTACGAGATGGCACCACTGCCTTATGATCGGGAATCTGTCCGCGAAGCTGTGCTGGACGCGCCGGTCGACGCGGTCCTTCTCTATTCACGGGAAAATGCGCGGCTGTTCTTTGAGCTTATGGCGCCATTTGCGGACGCGCTCTCGAATGCGCAGATAATCTGTCTCAGCGACAATGTCGCCGCCGCAGTGCCTCCCGAATTTCACAGAAAGATCAAGATCGCCGCCCATGCTGACGAGAACGGGCTTCTGGCTCTCCTTTAGTCGAGGAGAGGCGGCAAATTCCCGCCCGCCCCTTTTCTTCCGCCCGCCCGCTGACTAGTTTCCCCAGAGCACATGCAAAAAGAGGTCGAGATGGTATCGGAAAAACCGCCGCGCCGATCAAAGGCAGAAAAAGAACCCGTGACCATCGACCTCACTGCAGAGGAGGCCGTTGCCGAGCCGGTGCGCAGCATCGATTCCGACGAGCCGGTGACACCGGCGGAACTGGAGGCGGAAACATCCGTCGACACCGACAAGCCGGTGGAAGCCGATATCGCTGACGAACCTGTGTCGACAACGTCAGGCATCGAGGACGAGGCACCACTTGCCGACGCCGAACCGGACGATGCAAGACAACCGCAATCCGCCACCGTTGCTCCCGAACCTGAGCCGGTCCCCGCCCCGCCAGCGAAAAGGAGCCCTGCGGCATCCACACTCGTCGCGGCAGGGATTTTCGGCGGTATCGTCGCACTGGCGCTTGCGGGCAGCATGCAATATGCCGGCTATCTTCCAGGCGCCTCTCCAGCCGCACCTGCAACTGACACGACTGCCCTATCTTCGCAAATCGACCAACTCCGCCAGGAGATCGCCGCGCTGCAATCCCGGCCTGCGCCAACTGCAGACGAAGGACTCGCCAATCGTGTTGCGGCCCTTGAAGCTGCGACAGGCAATTCGAACGGTGCCGCATCGGAGCAGGCAATTGTCGCCCTAAAAGAGGACATAGCACTGCTTCGTTCCGCCGTGGAATCGACAGCCGGCAACAATGTTCATCTCGAGGATCGGATTGAGGGCGTCGAAGCCAAAGTGAACGATCGGGGACCGGAGCAGCAGGTGGCCCGGGCAATTGCGGCGGCAGCGCTCAAAGCCGCGATCGATAGGGGCGGCTCGTTTGAAACCGAGCTCCAGACATTTGGAAGTGTTGCCGGTGACGATCCGGCGATTGCCGACCTGCAGAAATTCGCCGCGGCGGGCGTACCTTCGCGCGTCGAACTGCAGCGGGAATTTCCGAAAGTGGCTGATGCCATGCTGGAAGCCACCAGCCAGCCGGATCCCAACCAGGGAATTGCCGGTCGGCTTCTCTCTTCCGCAATGTCGGTGGTGAAAGTGCGGCGGGTCGGCAATGTCGAAGGCGACACACCCGAAGCGATTATCGCCCGCATCGAGGAAGCTCTTCGCAACGGCGATCTCAAGGCTTCAGTGCGGAAGTGGGACGCCCTGCCGGAGCCGGCAAAGGCCACCTCCCGCGACTTCAGGCAGAAGCTTGATGCTCGCATTCAGGTGGAAGATCTCGTTGGCGGCACGCTGACGCGCGCCGTGACCGGTACCCAAGGCTGAGGACGAACACCCGAATGATCAGACTTTTCATTTTCCTCCTCGTCGTTCTGGCTCTCGGTTGGGGCTTCTCCTGGCTCGCCGACCGGCCCGGCCTCATCTCCATCACCTGGCAGGATCACCTGATCGAGACCAGCATCATGGTCGCGGCCACAATGGTGGTCGCGCTTATTGCCGCCGCCATGATCCTCTGGTGGATCGTCGGCATAATCTGGACCTCGCCCTATTCCGTCCGCCGTTATTTCCGAGCCCGCAAGCGGGATCGCGGCTACCAAGCGCTCTCCACCGGCTTGATCGCGGCTGGCGCCGGCAATGCGCTGCTCGCCCGCAAGATGAGCCTTCGCACCCGTGGCCTGCTGAGCGCCGACCAGGAGCCGCTGATTCACCTGCTCGAAGCACAGGCTGCGCTGATCGAAGGCAAATACGACGACGCCCGAAAGAAATTCGAGGAGATGGTCGAGGACCCGGAAACGCGGGAACTCGGCCTGCGGGGTCTTTACATGGAGGCCCGCCGGCTTGGCGCCAACGAAGCAGCCCGCCAATACGCGGAAAAGGCTGCGGAGCATGCGCCATATCTGCCCTGGGCGGCACAAGCGACGCTCGAAGCCCACAGCCAGTCGGGCCGCTGGGATGACGCGCTCCGCCTTCTCGACCAGCAGCGCATGGCCAACATCCTGGAAAAAGCGCAGGCCGATCGCTGGAAGGCCGTGCTCTTGACCGCGAGAGCCGGCGACCGGCTTGAAGGGGACCCGAAAGGCGCCCGGGACGACGCTATGGCGGCGTTGAAGCTCGCCAAGGATCTTGTACCCGCCGCCGTCATTGCAGCAAAAGCCTGGCTGCGCGAGGACAATATCCGCAAGGCGGCATCCACTCTCGAAACCGTTTGGAAGCTCGAGCCTCATCCGGAGATCGCCCAGACCTATGTTCGCGCCCGTAGCGGCGACAGCACCACCGACCGGCTGAAGCGCGCCGAAAAGCTGGAGGCCTTGCGGCCCAACAATATCGAATCCCTCATCGCCGTGGCCCAGGCCGCCCTCGACGCTCAGGAATTCAGGAAGGCCCGGGCAAAAGCGGAAGCTGCAGCCCGCATGGAACCGCGGGAGGGGGTCTATCTCCTTCTCGCCGACATCGAGGAAGCCGAAACCAACGACCAGGGCCGCGTTCGTCATTGGATGGCACAGGCACTGCGAGCTCCGCGGGATCCGGCTTGGGTTGCCGATGGCTTCGTTTCGGAGAAGTGGTTGCCCATCTCGCCCGTGACAGGCCGCCTCGACGCCTTCGAATGGAAGGCGCCCTTCGGCCAGCTCGAAGGCCCGATCGAGGAGGGCACACTCGCGGCCGACAAAGCGATTGCGAGCCTGCCGCCCGTGGAGACGCCAAAGGAGGAAGAGCCGCCGAAACAGATCGTCATTCAACCAGCCCCTGCTCCGGAAACACAAAAAAGCGAGTTAGCTGTTGCAGCAAAAACACCAGCACCTGCCAATGTGAAGCCAAAGGATGAAAAACTGGTCGAAACCGAGGAGGAGCCAGTTCCATTTTTCGGGCGGCCGCCGGATGATCCGGGCGTGAAGGATCCGGACGCCGGGCAGCCCGCGACGAGGCTCCGGCTTTTCTAGAGAAGGCGAGGCCTGAAAAAAGAATGTTGGACCGAATTCAGGCCTTTCTCCAAACTCTCACATCATCCAATTCTGCCCGGGAATTTGCGCCCGACGATCCGAGAGTGGCTTTCGTCGCCCTCTGTTTCCAGGTCATGGAGGCGGACGGCAACGTGTCCGAACAGGAGCAGCAGACGTTTCGCGATCTCCTGCGCGAACGCTACGACCTGAGCGAAGCTCGCCTCAAGGCGCTGATCGAGGCCGGGCACGACGCCGGCCGCGAGGCAGTTGACTATTACCGTTTCACTTCCGATCTTAAGAAACACCTTGTCGACGAAGACGACCGCGTCGAACTTCTCGGCATCCTCTGGGATATCGTCTATGCGGACGGCCAGCGCAGCGAGATCGAGGATCACGTGATCTGGAGAATCGCGGATCTTCTCGGGGTTTCATCGCGCGACAGGGTTCTGCAGCGTCAGCAAGCTGCGGCACGTTCAACGGGAGGAGATGAGGGAGAGCAGTAGGGACGTACCGACATGTTGATGCAGCCTTCCCGCCATACCAAAAAGCTTCCTGTGCTCATCGTCCTGCATCAGGAGCGCTCTTCCCCTGGCCGCGTCGGGCAGATGCTGATCGACAAGGGCTTTCCGCTCGACATCCGTCGTCCCGTGCTCGGTGACCCGCTGCCTTCAACGCTTGTCGGGCACGCCGGCGCGGTCATTTTCGGCGGGCCGATGAGCGCCAACGATCCCGAGCCCTACATCAAGACGGAGATAGACTGGATTGGCGTTCCGCTGAAAGAGAACAAGCCTTATCTCGGCATCTGCCTGGGGGCGCAGATGATGGTGCGTCATCTCGGCGGCACGGTAGCACCCGACAAGGAGGGGCTGACAGAGATCGGCTGGTATCCCTTGCGGGCCACCGAGCACGGCCGCCTGCTGATGCATTGGCCGAAAATGGTCTACCATTTCCACCGCGAGGGTTTCGAACTGCCGCATGGTGCGCAACTGCTTGCACAGGGCGATGCCTATCCGAACCAGGCAATTCGTTACGGCGACAATGCCTGGGGCCTGCAGTTCCATGCGGAGCTTACACGCGCCATGATGCAGCGTTGGGTGGTGCATGGTGAGCACCGCTTCATCATGCCGAATGCCCAGAAAGGCCGCGAGCATCTGGAAGGGCGGATGATCTTCGACGCGCCGCTCAAGGAGTGGCTGTGGAATTTCCTCGGTACGGTATTCGAAGGCAAACTTGCCGATAAAGGAGCCGCAGCGGCAGATGCCCGCCACCAGCCTGCCTCGCGAGGCGGTTGAACCTACCGGTCCGGCGCCTCGAGGCTGTCGATCTTCCGAAGCTTCGGGAAGCCAAGTGACCAGATGACCGCCACCGCGAGCGTGCCGACGCCGCCGATGACTACGGCCGGTACCGCGCCGAAGATCGACGCCATGGTGCCGGCCCGGAATTCGCCGAGCTCGTTGGACGCGCCGACAAAAACCATGTTGACGGCGTTGACGCGGCCTCGCACCTCGTCCGGCGTCCAGAGCGCGATCAGCGTCTCGCGCACGTAGACCGAAATCATGTCGGATGCCCCCATCAGCATCAGCGCCGAGATGGAAAGCCATGGGGTCGCGGAAATCCCGAACACGAGCGTCCCGGCGCCGAACAGGGCGACACCGACGAACATGGCAAGGCCGGCGTGATGGCGGATGGGATAAAAGGCCAGCCAGATGGCCACGATGATGGCGCCGACACCCGGGGCGGCACGCAGCATACCGAGGCCCCACGGACCGAGTTCCAGAATATCACGCGCGAAGATCGGCATCAGCGCCACGGCTCCTCCGAGCAGCACCGCAAAGAGATCGAGCGAGATTGCTCCAAGCACCACCTTCTCCCCGAAGATGAAGCGGAAGCCGGCCACGATCTCGCCCCAGCTCACCTTGTTGACGGGGTTTTTCTGGACCGGCTTCGGGATCATGAAAACGAGAATGGCGGCAAGTATCAGAAAGATCACGGCAACGGTATAGGCCACGACCGCGCTTGCGCCGTAGAGCAGACCGCCCACTACCGGACCAAGGATGGATGCGGTCTGCCAGGACGAAGAATTCCAGGCAATGGCGTTCGGCAGATCCTGCTCCGGCACGAGGTTGGGCCCGAGCGACTGCACGGCAGGTCCCATGAAGGCGCGCTCGATACCGAACAGGATCAGGATCGCAAATACCGGCCAGGGAGAAAAGGAATTCGCGATCGTCAGCGCCAGAAGCGCCGCTGCACACAGCGCACCCACCACCATGCAGATAGCCATGATCGCGCGCCGGTTATAGCGGTCGGCAACCGATCCCGTCACCAGGATCAACAACAGAGAAGGCAGGAACTGGAATAGCCCGATCAGGCCGAGATAGAGCGCGTTGCCGGTCTCGTCATACATCTGCCAGCCGACGGCGACGCTGATGATCTGGATCGCAAAAGCCGAGAGAAACCGGGAAAAGAAGAAGCGCGAGTAAGAGGAATGCCGGAAGGCGGCGAACCGATCGCCGGAGGCGGGAATGGACATGAAGCAGCACTTTCAGCGAAACCGGAAACCGGCATTGCACCCGCCGCCCATTAAACATGATTCCGACGAGGTACGGGCGCAGCACTTGCTCGTTAGTTCGCCAATGTCTACATGTCTGTCAACAACGAAATGGAGACGTGGATGCTCGCCCTGTTTCAGACCATCGATTTGGCCTTGAACCTTTATACCTGGGTGCTGATTTTCAGCGCCATATTCTCGTGGCTCTATGCCTTCAATGTCATCAATTCGAGGAACCAGTTCGTTGATGCGGTCGGCCGCTTCCTCTTTAATGTCACCGATCCGGTACTACGTCCGATCCGCCGTATCATGCCGGACCTGGGCGGCATCGACATCTCTCCGGTGATCCTGCTGCTGATCATCTTCTTCATCCGTTCGCTGATGTGGACGTCGATCTACCCCCTGTTTGCGTGAGCTTCCCCTACAGCAGGCATACCGATCATATGCGGCTCGCAGTCCGGCTGACACCGAACGCGGGCCGCAATGCCGTCGAGGGGATCGAGACGTCTGCCGCCGGCGAGGCCTATCTCAAGGCCCGCGTCACTGCAGTGCCCGAAGACGGCAAAGCCAACAAGGCGCTGATCTTGTTGCTTGCCGATACGCTCCGTCTCCCGAAATCATCCATTTCGATCGTGTCGGGCGAAACGGCGCGCAAAAAAATCCTCCGGATCGATGGCGACCCGGAGGATTTGGAAAAGAAGCTCAAGAAATTACTTGAGACGTAAGAATTACTTCTGCGCCTTGTAACGGTCGATGGCTTCGACGATTAGCTTCTTGGCGACCTCGACATCCTGCCAGCCGCCGATCTTCACCCACTTGCCGGGCTCCAGATCCTTGTAGTGCTCGAAGAAATGCTCGATCTGCTTCAGCGTGATCTCGGGCAGGTCGGTATAGTTATTGACCTTGTCGTAGCGCTGGGTCAGCTTCGGCACCGGCACTGCGATGATCTTCTCGTCCTTGCCGCCATCGTCTTCCATGACCATGACGCCAATCGGCCGGACATTGATGACGCAGCCCGGAACCAGCGGGCGGGTATTGCAGATGAGGACGTCGATCGGGTCGCCGTCTTCCGAAAGCGTGTGCGGCACGAAGCCGTAATTGCCCGGATAGGTCATCGGCGTGTAGAGGAAGCGATCGACCACCAGCGCACCGGCTTCCTTGTCCATCTCGTACTTGATCGGATGGCCGCCGACAGGCACTTCAACAATGACGTTGACGTCTTCAGGCGGATTTTTACCAACGGAAATCGCATCGATACGCATTCTTTTTCCTCGATCAGATGGACAAAGTTACGCGTCGATAGCGGGAATCATGCTGCAAGGCAACAAGGCGTTGGAGGAATATTAGATAGCGTGGGCGTTCGAAGCGAAGGGTTTTCGAACCGCATAGCTGCGGTTCAGGACCAGACGAAGCCGATCTTCCTGAGCTGAGTCCCGCCGAAGTCTTCCATGCCTTCGGCCACGTCGACACCGCCGTGGCGGCGGAAGAAGCGCGTCGCGTGCTCGCTGTCCTCGAGACACCAGACGACCAATCCCTCGCAGCCGAGGGAGCGCAAAAGCCGACGACTCTCGCCGAACAGCCGCCTGCCGAGGCCGATCCCCTGGAATTCCGGGCGCAGATAGATTTCGTAGACTTCGCCGTCCTGCGGCAAGGCGCGCGCCCGGTTCAGGCCGATCGTGGCATAACCGGCAATGTCGCCCGCGACGTCGAGAACCAGAAGCGTCGCCGGCCCGCGCGCGGCCTTCCGCCACCAGGTTTCTCCCCGGCGCTCCAGCATCTGCGTCAACGGCTTGTGCGGAATGAGCCCGGCATAGGCCTGCTTCCATGCTTCCCGGTGTGCATCCGAGATGGCACGCGCATCTTCCGGTTCCGCTCGCCGGACATCGATCGACAACGTCTTCATAACGCTACTTTAGGTCCTCACGCAGGCAATCCGCTATTCCACCTTTGTGAGTAGGACGGATTGCCCACAGGCTTCTGATGTGGACGACAGGCTGACGTTAACGTGTTTTTAACCTTTGCGACAAGCCTGTGCAGTTCGAAGGCACAGAAAAAACCCCGGTATCTCCAGGCTGTGTGGAAACGATTGGAGGCTCCGGATGACCGGGGCCTCTTTTTGGTTTCATGAGGTGGCGGTGTTGATATTGATCGCGCGGAGGATGTTGTAGGCGAGGACAGAGAGGGCCATTTCGGTC
>NZ_PVBM01000120.1 GCF_002968575.1 Neorhizobium huautlense
GTCGAGCGCGTCGGCCCAGTCGCGCACGGCGACGCGCTCGAACTGCACGCCCAGCGTTCGCGAAAGGAAATTCTGGTACTCAGGGAAGATGCCGAGCAGGCCGCCGCCAGTGTCGTCAAAGGTGTACGGCATGTAATCCGGGTCGGCTGCATACCGCAACGGGGGCAGCGATGCCAGCATGGCGCGCTCATCGTCCGACAATTGCAGCGCCACGGTCGACGTACCGCCCTGAGCGATCCAGCGCGCGCGAAGTTGGCTCATCGTGGTGTCAGGCAACTGCGCGAGATGGCGATCCAGATGGCGAATCAGCGTCGCGCGATCCCGGGGCGCGGCGAAATGGAGTGCATCGACCTGCTGGTTTGCAAGCTGCACGATCGATAGCTCCCGGTAGCGCGGCCGGGCTATCAATTCC
>NZ_PVBM01000121.1 GCF_002968575.1 Neorhizobium huautlense
GGCGCGTCTACTCCGACCTACTGCGAATTAATCTTTCAGCTTGCGCATTACCAGCGTGGCGTTGGTGCCGCCGAAGCCGAAGCTGTTAGACATAACGGTGGTCAGTTCGCGATCGGTCGTTTCGGTCACGATGTTCAGACCCGCAGCCTGCTCGTCCAGCTCTTCAATGTTGATGCTCGGGGCGATAAAGCCGTGTTCCAGCATCAGCAGAGAGTAGATAGCTTCCTGTACGCCAGCAGCGCCCAGAGAGTGACCGGTCATGGCTTTGGTTGCAGAAATCGCCGGGCTCTTATCGCCGAACACTTCACGGATAGCTGCCATCTCTTTCACGTCGCCAACCGGAGTCGAAGTACCGTGGGAGTTCAGGTAATCGATTGGGGTATCAACGCCATGCATCGCCATCTTCATGC
>NZ_PVBM01000122.1 GCF_002968575.1 Neorhizobium huautlense
GGTCTCGCCGGTGCGGATACGCACGACCTGCTCGACCGGCAGCACGAAGATCTTGCCGTCGCCGATCTTGCCCGTGTGAGCGGCCTTGATGATGGCCTCGACCGCCTGATCGACGAGGTCGTCGCCGACGACGATCTCGACCTTGATCTTCGGCAGGAAGTCCACGACGTACTCGGCGACGCGATACAGCTCGGTGTGGCCCTTCTGCCGGCCAAACCCCTTCACTTCCGACACGGTCAGACCGGCGATGCCGACCTCCGACAGCGCCTCGCGCACTTCGTCGAGCTTGAACGGCTTGATGATGGCTTCAATCTTCTTCATTGCAATCTCCTCGTCGGGGGCGCCGCGGGGCTTCGCCCCTCGCACCGTCAATATTCATCCTGGTAACGCGATGTTATCGGATAACGCC
>NZ_PVBM01000123.1 GCF_002968575.1 Neorhizobium huautlense
GTGCACAACTACACGGTGCCTTCGGCGTTGAAGGCGTGGATCGATCTGGTGGTGCGGCCCGAACGCACGTTCCGCCGCACGCCCACGGGCAAGGTGGGCATGCTGACCGATCGCTCGGTGCTGGTGGTATCCGCTTCAGGCGGCAACTTTGACGGCGCCCACGCGCAGACCGATTTCCTGATGCCGTATCTGCGGTATGTGTTTGCCACGGTGGGCATCCATCAGGTGGAAGGCATCCGCTTGCAGAACACTGCGCGCGGTGCTGATTCCGCCATGCAGGCCTTCGAAAGTTTCCGGCAGGAACTGGCTGCGCGGATGTTGCTCATGCCGCTGGTGGCCTGAGGACTGTCACGCGAAGAGCCAGCGTGCCAGGTCCGCGGCGCCGGCCAGCCATTCGCGTGCACGTG
>NZ_PVBM01000124.1 GCF_002968575.1 Neorhizobium huautlense
CTGTATAGTCATTCTGACAGGAAATGCAGGAGGAAGGGAAGGTAACTGGCTTCGTTATGCTGACAGGAATACCTGTTATCATGGAAGTGCATTCATGTGGCCGACGTAGCTTAAGAGGATGGAAGAGTGGAGACTGCAGACAGGGGGGATTGAAAGGTAAACATATTTCGCCCGCCAGCTGCACCGGAGGCCAGCATCACTTTTTTTACGTTGTAACCCGGTATGCATTCCGGCTTTGATGATTACAGTCAGAGGGCAGCAGACTGACGTTATTTAACCGGAAAGAAAAATTATGGACACTGAAATATCGTCTGTTAATACCTCGTTTGTCGGTGTGGTATTCCCTGTATTACCGGCATCACCGATAAAGAGAGTTATAAACGCCAGAAAGGTACCTCCTTTATGC
>NZ_PVBM01000125.1 GCF_002968575.1 Neorhizobium huautlense
GTGTATCACGCAGGCGCCAACTACGCGGCCAGCTTTTTGCTGTGCGCACTCCACGAAGCTGCCACGTTGTGGGGGGCCGCAGGCATCGACCGTGATGCCGCCGTGGCGGCCATGTGGCCGCTGGTGGACGGCACGCTGGCGGCGGCCCGCGCACGTGGCCTGGCTGGCGCTCTGGCAGGCCCGGTCTCGCGCGGAGACAGCGGCGTCATCGACAAACATCTGCAAGCGCTTGATGCACTGGGCGCGGATCACGCCGCGCTTTACACAGCGCTCACACGGCGTGCGCTGGCATTGGCGGCCGAACGCGGCGCACCTTCCGCAGACGTACTGGCCGGCCTCGCTGCGCGCCTGAATCCTACGCAATGACGGAGTCGGCGTGACTGGGATCGGATGGCGCGCATGCAC
>NZ_PVBM01000126.1 GCF_002968575.1 Neorhizobium huautlense
GACAAAGGAGTTCAGACCATGAGCGCACTAGACCAGTGGGTGGTGACCGAGCAGCTCGCCAGCAGCCCTCAGCTCGCCAGCGACCACGTTCCCGACCTGTCCGTTCCCGGCGGAGCCTTCATCAACGGCGTCTGGCAACGCGAGAACCTCCGGCTGCCGGTCACCGATCCGGAGGACGGGCGGCTGCTGGGCTACGTCGCTGACTCCACCCCGGCAGACGTCGCGGCGGCGGTCTCCGGCGTTCATGAGTCGCTCGAGACACAGGACTGGCCGCTGTGGGCCCGCCGCGAGTCCCTCGATCGGGCGGCGCGGCTGCTGGCGCAGGGCTCAGTCAGGTTCGCCCACCTCATCGCCTCCGAGGGCGTCAAGACCCTCGGCGAGGCCGAGCGGGAGGTGGCCCGGTG
>NZ_PVBM01000127.1 GCF_002968575.1 Neorhizobium huautlense
GATGAGGATCGCGATGCACTGCGTGCGGCGCTGGAAGGTGCAGACATGGTCTTTATTGCTGCGGGTATGGGGGGTGGTACCGGTACAGGTGCAGCACCAGTCGTCGCTGAAGTGGCAAAAGATTTGGGTATCCTGACCGTTGCTGTCGTCACTAAGCCTTTCAACTTTGAAGGCAAGAAGCGTATGGCATTCGCCGAGCAGGGGATCACTGAACTGTCCAAGCATGTGGACTCTCTGATCACTATCCCGAACGACAAACTGCTGAAAGTTCTGGGCCGCGGTATCTCCCTGCTGGATGCGTTTGGCGCAGCGAACGATGTACTGAAAGGCGCTGTGCAAGGTATCGCCGAACTGATTACTCGTCCGGGTTTGATGAACGTGGACTTTGCAGACG
>NZ_PVBM01000128.1 GCF_002968575.1 Neorhizobium huautlense
CCCTTGAGGCGTGGCTTCCGGAGCTAACGCGTTAAGTCGACCGCCTGGGGAGTACGGCCGCAAGGTTAAAACTCAAATGAATTGACGGGGGCCCGCACAAGCGGTGGAGCATGTGGTTTAATTCAATGCAACGCGAAGAACCTTACCTACTCTTGACATCCAGAGAACTTAGCAGAGATGCTTTGGTGCCTTCGGGAACTCTGAGACAGGTGCTGCATGGCTGTCGTCAGCTCGTGTTGTGAAATGTTGGGTTAAGTCCCGCAACGAGCGCAACCCTTATCCTTTGTTGCCAGCGGTTCGGCCGGGAACTCAAAGGAGACTGCCAGTGATAAACTGGAGGAAGGTGGGGATGACGTCAAGTCATCATGGCCCTTACGAGTAGGGCTACAC
>NZ_PVBM01000129.1 GCF_002968575.1 Neorhizobium huautlense
CCGACATCGGGATCATTCCACATCAGGCACCTTTCATGTTCTGGCGAATAGTAATCCGTGCACTTATATTCAAAATCCGCGATCTCAGAGAGCACGACAAAACCGTGGGCCAAACCTGGCGGGATCCAAAGCTGAGTTTTGTTCTCTTCCGATAGCACAATGCCTTCCCACTTGCCAAATGTGGGTGAGTCTGGGCGAATATCTACAGCAACATCATAAACTTCGCCTCGCACCACACGAACCAACTTGCCTTGCGGCTTGATATCTTGATAGTGCAGTCCGCGCAAAACCCCCCGAGAAGAGCGTGAATAATTGTCTTGGACGAAGTCCAAATCAATATCCAGCATGTCTTGAAAGCGACGCTTCTCGAACGTTTCCATAAAAAAACCG
>NZ_PVBM01000012.1 GCF_002968575.1 Neorhizobium huautlense
CCCCGAAACCCCCTCCACGAGATATCAGGGCATTCTGCCGGGATTAGGCGCCTATCGTCAGGAATGGCGGAACCGCCTGGGTCTTTTCGATTGCTGACCGCCGACGTGAGACGGCATCCCTTTACCGCCTCTTTCAATCCAGAAGCTGTCGCAGCCGCGTTGCAAGCTCTCTCGCCGTATAGGGCTTTTTGAGCCAGCTTCCGGATTGGGCAAGCTCGCGGCCGGCGATGGCGGGCTCGGCATAGCCGGACGTGAACAGGACTTTCATGTTCGGCCGCTCCTCTCTTACCCTTTGCGCGAGTTCGTCGCCAGTGATCCCGCCCGGCATGACGATATCGGTAAAGAGCAACGCGATATTGTCATGGCGTTCGAGCTGTTCGAGCGCCTCCTTGCCGTTTGCAGCTTCGACCACCTGGTAGCCGAAATCGGTCAGGCGGGAAATGGCGACGCGGCGAACGCGCGGGTCGTCCTCAACCACCAGAATTTTCTCCGTACCGCCCGGAATTGGCGCCGGGCGCGACACATCCTCATTGCTCGAAGCAGCTATTACGTCCTTCTGAGCGGCGTGCAGGAAAATCCTGACGCTCGTGCCCTGACCCGGCTCGCTGTAGAGCTGGATGTTGCCGCCCGACTGCTTGGCGAAGCCGTAGACCATGCTGAGGCCAAGCCCAGTGCCGGCCCCCACACCCTTGGTCGTGAAGAACGGCTCGAACGCTTTTTCCTTCACCTCCGGGGTCATGCCCATACCGGTATCGGTCACCGAAATCAGGACATAATCGCCGGTTCGCACATGGGGATACATCTGGGCATAATCGACATCCAGCTTGACCCGGGATATCTCGATGGTCAGCTTTCCGCCCTTCGGCATTGCGTCTCTCGCATTCAGCGTGAGGTTGAGAAGCGCGTTCTGCAATTGCGACGCATCGACAAGGGCTTCGTTGGAAGCACCCGTTACGACGGTCCGGAACTCGATCGTTTCCCCGAGCGTGCGGCGCAGAAGGTCGGAGAAACCGGTTACCAGCTGCCCAATGTCGACAAGCTTCGGGTTGAGCGGTTGGCGTCGCCCGAAAGCCAGCAACTGTCCCGTCAGCTTGGCACCATCGTCGGCGGCGTCCTGCGCTTCGCGCAACAGCACGAGTAGTTTTTCGTCGGCCAGCTTGTTTTCGATCATCTCGAGATTACCGCTGATGACGGTGAGCAGATTGTTGAAGTCGTGCGCCAGCCCGCCGGTAAGCTGGCCGATAGCCTCCATCTTCTGCGATTGCCGCAGCTCTTCCTCGATCTTGTGACGGCTGGTGAGATCCCGGATGAAGCCTGTGAAAATCCGTTCGCCGCCTGTAAGGGCCTCGCCTACTGCAAGTTCCATTGGAAATACCGACCCATCCTTCCGTTGCCCCGTGACCACTCGGCCATAACCGATGATACGGCGTTCGCCCGTGGTGAGATATCGAGAGAGATAACCATCATGAGCCTCCCTGTCCGGCGACGGCATCAGCATCTTGACATTGCGCCCGCAGACTTCATCCGCCGAATAGCCAAAAAGTCTCTCCGCAGCCGCGCTGAAAGAGGAGATGATGCCAACCTCGTTGATCACCACCATAGCTTCGGGCACGGTGTCGAGAATCGAGCGCAGATGCGCCTCTCGCCCCGCCAGATCGTTCTGCACCCTCCGCATGTCCGTCACATCGTTGTTTGTCTGGATGATGACGGCCTGTTCACTGTTGAGCGCAACCCAACGCGTCGCCACGAAGATACGCTGGCCGTTCTTGTGCTGGTGAACGACCTCACCTTCCCAGGATTGCGTCTCCAGAACCTGCTGCCGAATCGAATCCAGAGGCTCTGGAAATTCCGTGGCCAGTAACTCTTGCACCACTTTTCCGATCGCTTCCTCGGCCGTCCAGCCATAGAGGTTCGCACATCCGGCGGTCCAGCGGGTGATGACGCCATCCAGGCCGTGAATGATGAGGTTTGCATCATCGAGAAGGCGGGCGACGGCATCGAGCTCGGTTTCGGTGGTGCTGTCGGTATGCGTATTCGAAATCATTTCTCTTCCGTGAGCGGTGCCGCTAGTGGCGGCGACGTTCACCATGACCGTCGAAATCCCGCCTGCTGTCCTCGTATTCATCGCCGTCTCCGGCGAGATGCGCAAGGGCGGAGGGCTTTGTAATCTGCAACGAATGCCGCCCGGCGGCAGCCACGATTCCCTTGCCGGCCAGTTTCGTGATTGTACGCGAAACCGTCTCGATCGTAAGCCCCAGATAGTCCGCCATGTCCTGACGTGTCATCGGCAAGTCGACAATCCGCTTCATTGCGCCCTCGGCAATGGATCGTTTCAACCGCTTCTGGAGGAAAGTGCAGACCCTTTCCTCGGCATTTTTGCTGGACAGAAGAACCATCTGATCTTGGGCAGCAGCCATTTCGTCGCAAACATGGGCCAGCACCTGCGGCCGAAGTTCTGCTGAATCCGACACGGCCGCGTCGAATGTCTTGCGGGTGAGACGGCGAACCTTGGCAGAGGTGATCGCCTCTGCGCTATAGAGATAATTTCCTCGCAAAGAAACGCCAACCATGTCCCCCGCATCGAGGAACCCCGTGATGACACGACGCCCATCCGCTATGATGCGATAGATTCGCAATGTACCTTCAAGCACATCGAAGACATGTTTTGCTTGATCGCCTTCGAAGAACAGCGCTTGGCCGGGCGCCAGATGTTCAGCCGGCTGCTTCGCGAACAGCGTGCGCAGGGAGTTTGGGCCACTATCGTCAATTGTTGTTGCGAACGCGTCTTTATAAATGCGATTGCTGGTAACGAACATGGCCCTGCCTCCATCTGCGGATGGGCTCAATTGACCAAATCCGGGTAACACGCGAATGCTAACCCGGTGAAACATGGTTCTATTTGGTAACAGACTGTAACAACCCCATGACCCTGCTTTCATCCACTGCCGCACACATCCTCGTCGTCGACGACGACCCTCGGATCCGTCAGATGCTCATCCGATATTTCGAGGATGAAGGATATCTCGTAAGCACGGCTGGCGACGGCACCGAAATGAAGGTTCAACTCCGGCAGAAAGAGATTGATATCATCCTGCTCGATCTTTCGCTTCCCGGCGGGCAGGACGGTCTTGATCTCGCTCGCGAGGTTCGGAGCCACTCGGATGTGCCGATCATGATGCTGACGGGACGCGATGATGTGGTGGACCGGATCATCGGCATCGAGATCGGAGCCGACGATTATATCGCCAAGCCCTTTCATCTGCGCGAGGTGCATGCGCGGCTGAAATCGATTCTCAGGCGCCGCCAGCCTGGTACCTCCAAGCCGGAAGCCAACGAAGACAAGATCATCCGTTTCGAAGGATGGAGCCTCAATCTTTCCCGGCGGCAGCTTCTGGCGCCTGATGCTTCGGAAGTCGATCTGACGACGGGCGAATTCGACATGCTGGCAGCCTTCCTGCAGAATGCCGGGCGGGTGCTGACGCGGGATTTCCTAATGGATTCCACCAGAGGGCGTCAGCTTGAGGCATTTGATCGCACCATCGACGCACAAATCGTCCGGCTGCGCAGAAAGATCGAGGCAGACGCCAGCAATCCTCAATTGATCAAGGCCGTTCGTGGCGTCGGCTATATCTTCACCGGCAAGATCGAATGATACCGTGCTTCACGCAGCCCCTCGAAAGGGACTTGGCCCATCGTCAACGCGCCGCCTTGTCCGGATGTGCTGCAATAAAAGGCGCCAACTTCGCGCAACGGTCGGCAATTTCCACAACCTTTTGGAATCCGGAAAGCTCCACGTCCCATCGTCGCGCGTTGTAGATCTGGGGCACAAGGCAGATATCGGCCATGGTCGGTCGATCGCCATGGCAAAACGCTCCGGTCGACGGCGAATCCAGCAACGTTTCGAACGCGCCAAGCCCCTCATGGATGAACTTCTGCATCCAGGCTTTTCGCGTTTCCTCCGCACCGTCAGTCAGAGACATCACATGCGCCACGACATGCAGATTGCAGACGGGGTGGATCTCCATGGCGATGATATAGGAGAGCGCCCTCACCCGCTGCCGCCCGACGGGATCGTCAGGCAAGAAAGCTCCTCCGCGCGTTTCATCCAGATATTCGATCACCGCCAGTGACTGCGTAAAGCTGTGCCCGTCGATCTCCAGTACCGGCACCAGTCCCTGCGGATTGCGCCGCAGATATTCTTCGGATCTGTGGGCCTTTGCGAGCAGGTCGATGGGTACCGTGACAAAGGGTTCGGCCAGCATATTGAGCGCAATCCGCAGCCGGTAGCTCGCCGACGAACGCCAGTAATCATAAAGGACGGCGTCTGTCATTCGTACCCTCATATATCTCGTGACGAAGTCCTCAATCTAGGCTCCGATCCGCAAATTGCCATTCGCATCTTCCGCGATGGGCACGGGATCGAGCCCCTCTGCCGCATCACCGGAAAGGCAGGCACCGGTTGTCACATCGAAGGCGGCCCCGTGCGCTGAACACAGGAACCGCGCACCGTCGGCGGAAAGAACAGAATCGGATCGGTAGTCGAGCGGAAGATACTGGTGCGGACAGGCGTTAACGAAGGCCCGCACGCGACCGGACTTCCGCACCAGCAGAAGCGGAAAGATGCCTCTCTCCGTCTGCACTGATAGGCAGCGGGCGACGCCCTCGTCGATCTCGGAGGAAGCACAGACGAGCGCGCCGGTCTCCGGCGCACTCGAATAGGAGCGCCACCCATCACTCATCTGCCGCGGCACCCAAAACCAAGATCATTCGGCCGCATCGACCTTCAGAACCCCGCGCCGGATCTGGTCTTCCTCGATCGATTCGAAGAGCGCCTTGAAGTTGCCCTCGCCGAAGCCGTCGTCACCCTTGCGCTGAATGAACTCGAAGAAGATCGGGCCGATGACGGTTTTCGAAAAGATCTGGAGCAGGACGCGCGTCTCTCCGCCGCCCACGACACCTTCGCCGTCGATGAGGATGCCGCGCCGCTTGAGCTTATCGAGCGGCTCCTGGTGATCCTTTACCCTTGACTTCGACTTCTCATAGTAGATGTCCGGCGGTCCCGGCATGAATTCGAGGCCATTAGCCGCGACCGCATCCGTGCTGGCGTAAATATCGTTGGTGGCGACGGCGATATGCTGAATGCCCTCGCCCTTGTATTCGCGCAGATATTCCTCGATCTGGCTGCGATCATCGGAGCTTTCGTTGATCGGAATCCGGATCTTGCCGTCGGGTGACGTCAGCGCCCGGCTCGTCAGGCCGGTCATCTTGCCGGCGATGTCAAAATAGCGGATTTCTCGAAAATTGAACGTGTCGTGGTAGAATTTGTACCAGGTGTCCATGTTGCCACGCACGACGTTGTGGGTCAGGTGATCGAGGTAGTAGAAGCCAACCCCCTCCGGCTTCGGATTTTCCTCGCCAAGCCATTCGAATTCGGCGGAATAGCAGCTTCCATCATCACCGTAGGTCTCGACGAAGTAGAGCAGCGAACCGCCGATGCCGATGACGGCCGGTACGTCCAGCGACTTGCCTTCGCCGGTGTATTCCGTGGCTCCGAGATCGACGGCTCTTTTGAGAGCGTGCTTTGCATCGACCACGCGCCAAGCCATGGCGGGTGCACATGGGCCATGCTGGGCAACAAAGGCCGAAGCATGGCTGTCGGATTGGCGGTTGAGCAGGTAGTTGATGTCGCCTTGCCGGTAGAGAACGACATCTTTTTCGCGATGTCTGGCGACCGGCGTGAAGCCCATCTGCCGGAAGAGCGTATCCAGCTTCTCCGGCTCAGGATGGGCAAATTCCACGAACTCGAATCCATCGGTACCTGCGGGATTGGCAGCGCTGATCTCCGCCTTCGGCGCGTCGTGCGGGAACGGGCCCATGCAATTCTCCTCCATTGCTTGATGAAGAAAGCTTGCCGATTTCGGCCTGCAATGTCCTTGCAAAATGAGGAGCCTCCGGTCATCCTTTGCACGATTTATGCATCTGCGAGGGGTATCATGCACGAAACTTCCCTGGATACGTTTGACAAGGCCATTCTCAATGCATTGCAGCGCAATGCCGCACTGACCAATGCGGAGATCGCCGGCATCGTCAACCTTTCGGCTTCGCAATGCTCACGGCGGCGAGCCCGGATGGAGGCAGATGGCATCATTACGGGTTATTCGGCGCAGTTGGCGCCTGAAGCGCTTGGGTTTGGATTGCGGGCCATCACCCGCGTCAATCTTTCCACCCATAGCGAGAAGAACGCCGAGTCCTTTGCAGAATTTCTGTCCCGGCACAACGAGGTTCGGCAAGCCTATTCCGTCTCAGGGGATGCGGACTACGTGCTCATCATCCTTGCGCGGGACCTTGCTGCCTTTGCGGATTTCATCCACCGGACCCTGCTGCCGCATCCGCAGGTGGCGCAGGTTCGCTCGGAGATCGTGCTGATGCGCCTCAAGGACGAGCAAGGATTGCCACTCGGCTGACTCTGTAACGCGGCCGCGGCTTAATTCATCTTCTTCACGCGCTCCAAGGCATCCAAGGCATCGAGAAGTGCCTGGGCATGAATGCCCAGGGAGCAGAGCAGCTTCTCCTCGTAGGCAAGCGCGCTCGGCACGATATTTTCGTAGGCTGTGAGCCCCTGGGGCGTCAGGGCAAGCACTTCCTCGCGGCGATCCTCCAAGCTCTCCCGCCGCTTCAGCCAGCGCCTTTCTTCTAAAGCGCGCACCGCCCGGCTGACCTTGGTCTTGTGCATGAACGAATGCCGGCCAATGGCTTTGGCGCCCATCTCTCCAAATTGGCCAAGCGTTGCGAGAACCCGCCACTCCGGGATCGTCAGGTCATAGTCGCGGCCGTAGATCTCGCGGAACTCCTGCGAGACGACCGTCCCGATGCGGGCAAGCCTGTAGGGAAGAAAATGCTCAAGGGCGAGTTTTGTCATCATTGATAGTTACAAAATCGATGGTTACTTTTGCAACTAATTTCGTGATGGAGGACACGCCATGAATATTCAGCCTTCCGCCGCCCCTAAGGGTGCAGAACAATCGGCGATCCAGGCCGATTACATGTCCGGTTTCGGAAACGGCTTCGAAACCGAGGCGCTTGTGGGCGCACTGCCGTTGGGCAGAAACTCGCCGCAGAAATGCGCCTATGGGCTGTATGCGGAACAACTCTCCGGTTCACCCTTCACGGCGCCCCGTACCACCAATGAACGGTCGTGGCTTTATCGCATTCGGCCAACCGTGGCCCATTGGGGCAGCTTCGAGAAGATCGATCAGGGTCTTTGGCGCACAGCGCCGGCGCCCGAGGCGGAACTGCCGGTCGGCCCGCTTCGCTGGGACCCCATTCCGTTTCCGCCCGAACCGCTATCCTTCATCGAGGGCATACGCACCCTGACAACGGCAGGCGACAGCGGTGCCCATGGCGGCATGGGCGCTCACGTCTATCTCGTGACCCGCTCCATGGTGGACGAGTATTTCTACAATGCCGACGGGGAAATGCTGTTCGTGCAACAGCAGGGAGAACTGCGCCTTTGGACGGAGTTCGGTATCATTGACATCGAGCCCGGCGAAATTGCCGTCATTCCGCGTGGCGTGAAGATCCGCGTCGAACTGCGTGGCACGTCGGCTCGCGGTTATCTCTGTGAGAATTACGGCGGTGCGTTCACGCTGCCGGAACGAGGTCCGATCGGTGCCAATTGCATGGCCAACCCGCGCGACTTTCTCACGCCGGTGGCGGCCTATGAGGATAGAGACGCCCCGTCGAGACTTTTCGTGAAATGGGGGGGCAGCCTCTGGGCCGCAGAGATTGAGCATTCGCCCCTCGATGTAGTCGCCTGGCATGGCAATTACGCGCCCTACAAATACGATCTCCGACGTTATTCGCCGGTCGGTCCAGTGCTTTACGACCATGCCGACCCGTCGATCTTCACCGTCCTGACCTCGCCTTCCGAAACGCCCGGGACGGCGAATATCGACTTCGTGCTCTTTTCCGACCGCTGGCTCGTCGCCGAAAGCACGTTCCGCCCGCCGTGGTACCACATGAACGTCATGAGCGAGTTCATGGGCCTCGTCTACGGCCAGTACGATGCCAAGACCGGTGGCGGCTTCGTGCCCGGAGGCGCCTCGCTGCACAACACCATGCTGCCGCACGGGCCCGACGTGGATGCTTTCGAGAGGGCGAGCAAGGTCGAGCTCAAGCCCCACAGACTGGAAGGCACGATGGCCTTCATGTTCGAGACGCGTTTTCCCCAGCGGGTGACCGCTTTTGCCGCCGAAACACCTTGCCTGCAGAAGGATTACACCGCCTACGGCAAGAGTCTTGCGAAACATTTTGATCCGAACAGGCGCTGAGGCCGATATGTCCATTCTCGATGAAACGCACGCTCCGAAGCTTAGGAGTTTCGTGGCCACGGCAAACGGTCACCCCGATTTTCCGATCCAGAACTTGCCGATCGGTATCTTCAGCCGCGGCAGAGCCGAGCGCCGGGGCGGCATCGCTATCGGCGATGCGATTTTCGATATCGGCCTCGCGCTGCAATCGGACCTTTTCCAAGGAGAGGCGCAAGAGGCGGCCGAGACGGCGGCCGCTTCGGAGCTGAATGCGTTCCTTGGGCTGGGTACATCTGCCCGCATAGCGCTCCGCCGTCGCGTTTCGGCCCTGCTTGCGGCCGATTCCTCCGAACGGCCGCAGGTCGAAGCCTGCCTCCACCAATCCTCCGATTGCGCCATGCATCTGCCGGCTCGGATCGGCGACTACACCGATTTCTATGTCGGCATCCATCATGCAATGCATGTCGGGCAGCTCTTCCGGCCCGACAATCCGCTCCTGCCAAACTACAAGCACGTCCCGATCGGTTATCATGGCCGCGCCTCTTCGATCCTTGCCTCGGGCACGGCGATCCGCCGGCCGAACGGTCAGACGAAAACTCCCGATGCCGAGGCCCCGACCTATGGGCCGAGCCGCAGACTGGATTACGAGCTGGAAATCGGCGTTTTCGTCGGGCCCGGCAATGCTCTTGGAGAGCCCATTGCGATCGGCGACGCCGCCGAACATATTGCAGGCTTCTGTCTCCTCAACGACTGGTCGGCGCGCGATATCCAGGCTTGGGAATATCAGCCGCTCGGCCCCTTCCTCGCCAAGAATTTCGCCTCGACGATCTCACCTTGGGTGGTCTCACCCGAAGCGCTGGCACCCTTCCGCATCGCCCAGACACCGAGAGAGGAAGGCGACCCCCAACCCCTGCCCTATTTGTTCGATGAGCAGGACCAGCGTCAGGGGGCAATCGATCTGGAGCTGGAGGTTGCTGTCATGACGGAAGGACTGTCTCGAAAAGGCCTCCCGCCGCATCGGCTCGCGCTGTCGAACACCCGCCATATGTACTGGACGGTAGCCCAGATGATCACTCATCACGCGAGCGGCGGCTGCAATCTGCAGCCGGGCGATCTTCTCGGTTCCGGTACGATATCAGGGCCGGATCTCGCAGCCGCCGGCAGCCTTCTGGAAGCGACTGAAGGCGGCAAGTCGCCGATCCGCCTCGCTTCGGGCGAAGAGCGGCTGTTCCTGGAAGACGGTGACGAAGTTGTTTTCACCGCCCGCGTCCGCCGTGACGGCTATGTCACCATCGGCTTCGGTTCATGCAGGGGAAAGGTGCTGCCTGCCCTTCACACCCTGCGGAGCTGAGGTTTTGCTGATGCCTCTTCTAAGGCCGGTGTGATCCGACCTACTGGCGGCCGTCCGGTACCGGGCAAGCCTCACCGCATCCGCCGACACCTGGAAGGTTGTAACGAAGGCAGCAAATTTTCCGGCGCGAAAATTCCAGTCCACATTGTTGCCGCGCGATGCGGATCATCCCATGCATGGGATTTCGGCGCCCGTCCGGCCAGATCGGCTCATCAAGCAGCGCCAAACCGTCCTCGACCAATTCGCGGCTGTGCTTATAGGCGATTTCCTTGAGTATCCAGGCAAGATAAGCGGCCACGTTGTTCCAGAGAAGCTTCGGCGCCACGACAGCATGGGCTGCGATCGCTTCGACAAGAGGCTCGACATGCCCGAGCAAGAGATTGTGAAGCTCGGCGCCCGGATCAGCCGCGGTGAATGTATCAGCCGTCATCAGAAAGGCTTCAGGCTCGGCCGTATCTTCGTTGCAGACTATCGAAACCTGGCTGAGCCCCAAAGGCAATCCGATCCGGTGAGCGAAGAGATGCACACACGGCGCCACGGTAAGGATGCTGAAATAATAAAGCGTCCACATCGACACGACGGCGCGCCGGTCGCTGCCGGGAAACTTGCTGGCATATCGGGAGATAACATCGTTCAGCGTCGCCGCTTCCCGCAGATCGCTGCAGGGAATGACGGATCCAGATCCCGTGGATGTTCGCAGGAGCTTGCCGCGGCAGTAGGAGAACGGGCTCTTTTCCACCAGTCTGTCGAGGTCGAAGGCCGGGTTGGCGATGAAACCTTCCTTGCCGTTCGAAGTCGAGACCTCTCCGCTCGCATCTCCTGCCATTCGTCACAATCGATGTTTCGGGCCGGCTGTGTTCAGCACTGGCCGCACGGAAACCCACCGCCCTGCTTCATTTCCAGGAGGAACTAAAGAACGCAGTCGGCGATGTCAATGTAAGATGAGTGAATTTATCATATTTAAAACAGACAGATTTTGGACCTCTGCTGCGAGGTAGGGTCGCCTGCGCCACTGCGGCTGCAACCTCGGAACTATGTTGACTTGCCTTTTCCCAGGGCTACTTGAATTATTGGGAGAGCCGGCAGTCATGGCTGCCCGCCTGTCAAGGCTCGACCTTTGGGAGAAATGACATGTATTTCAATGTTTGCCTCGGCGCACTTGGCGTGATGATTATGACCGTGACTCACGCCCACTGTCAGGACGCCGCCGCCGGCGAAAAAGTTTTCGCCAAATGCAAGGCCTGTCACGTCGTCGATACGGATCAAAACAAAGTCGGTCCGTCGTTGAAGGGAGTGATCGGTAGAACTGCCGGAACGCTCGGCGACTTCAAGTATTCCAGCGCCATGGTCGATGCCGGCAAGAATGGCACCGTCTGGGATGAGGCAACGCTTGCCACATACCTTCGTGATCCCAAGGGCACGATCAAGGGAACGAAAATGGCATTCGTCGGCCTCAAGGCGGACGAAGACATCGCCAATGTCATTGCCTATATCAAGCAGTTCCCGAAATAGAGCCGCAGGAAAACGCGGCAATCACTTCGCCTTTAACGTCAATCCGAACTATGACTGACGACGGCGGCAATCACCGCCACGCAATCGCCCGCCTTGACTAGTCCCGGAAAATGCCGGGCGCACAGGATGCCATTCATTTTTGCATGAATCTCGCGCGGCGCAGCGCCGGTCCTTCCGGTCGGGTAGATACGGGCCACCACGGCACCTTCTTGGACCTGGTCTGCGAGGTCGAAGGTGAACTCGATCAGCCCGTCCTCTTCAGCGAACACGAAACAATCGCCGCCCGGCATATCGAGCCAGGTCGTCGATCCGACGTCGAACCTGCCCGCGACGATGCCGGCATGGCGCAGCACGTTCATGACGCCGCGTTTGGCGATGCCTGCGGTTTTCGCCGTTGCCGTGCCGCCGCCGCCAAGTTCCGTCGTGATGAAGACCTTGCCCATCTCCTCGGCGGCCGTGTCGTACATGCCGACGGCGTCGATTTCGAGCATCTTCATCGAATAGGGTGCGGAAAACGCCTTCACCAGCTCGAAGGCTTTTTTCTCCTGCTCTTTGTCAGGCAGGATGTGAGCGGCGCAGAAGGGCAGGAAATCCAGCGTCCTGCCGCCCGAATGGAAATCCAGTATGATATCGGCGCGCGGCAGCAGTTCGCGCTGAAAATAATCGGCGATCTTCTGCGTCACCGTCCCGTCCGGGCGGCCGGGAAAGCTGCGGTTCAGATTGCCCTTATCGATCGGCGAAGTGCGCGTGCCGGTCAGGAAGGCTGGGTAGTTCATTGCCGGGACGATGATGACCGTGCCACTTACATCCTCCACCTTCAGGCTGCGCGCGAGATCGAAGAGCGCGATCGGTCCTTCGTACTCATCGCCGTGATTGCCGCCTGTCAGGAGCGCGGTCGGCCCCTTGCCGTTGCGGATCACCGTTACTGGGATCATCACCGATCCCCAGGCGGAGTCGTCGCGGCTGTAGGGCAGCCGCAGGAAACCGTGCTGCACACCCTCGGCATCGAAATCCACCGTCGGGCTGATCGGCGAGGGCCGCAAAGCTGTCTCGCTCATCACCGTCTCAGTCCTTAACCATCAGCTTGCGCGGCACGTTCGCCAGGCATTCGACGCCGGTCTCGGTAATGAGAATGCTCTCCGTCGTCTCAAAGCCCATGTCTTCCAGCCACAGGCCGGTCATGAAATGGAAGGTCATGCCAGGTCTGAGCTCGGTGCGGTCGCCGGGGCGCAGGCTCATGGTGCGCTCGCCCCAGTCCGGCGGATAGGAAAGACCGATCGGGTAACCGGTTCGGTTGTCCTTGACGATCCCGTACTTCTTCAAGACGCCAAAGAAGGCATTGGCAATATCCTCGCAAGTATTGCCGGGTTTAGCCACCGCAAGGCCCGCCGCCATGCCCTCCAGCGTCGCTTTTTCGGCATCGAGAAAGGCTTGCGTCGGCTTGCCCAGAAACACCGTTCGCGAGAGCGGCACGTGATAGCGATTATAGCAGCCGGCGATCTCGAAGAAGGTGCCCTCGCCCTCCTTCATCGGCCGGTCGTCCCAGGTCAGATGCGGCGCCGAGGCTTCCACGCCCGACGGCAGCAGCGGCACGATCGCCGGATAATCGCCGCCGATACCGTCGACGCCGCGCGTGCCGGCGTCATAGATTTCGGCGACGAGGTCGCATTTGCGCATGCCGACCTCGATTTTGTCGAAGATCCGCGCATGCATCGCCTCGACGATGCGGGCTGCATTGCGCATATATTTGATCTCGGTTTCGCTTTTCACCGCGCGCTGCCAGTTGACGAGCGCGGTCGCATCCACGAACCGGGCGTTCGGCAGGTGCTTCGTGAGCGATGCGAAGGCAGCAGCCGAGAACCAGTAATTGTCCATCTCGACGCCGACAGTCAATTTGCCCAAGCCGCGGTCGGTCAGGATACCGGAGAGATAGTCCATCGGATGCCGCTCGGTCGACTGAACGTAGTGGTCCGGATACCCGACGATGTTTTCGTGGCGGAGATAGGCGGTCAGCTTGGCGCCATTGGCATCTTGACCTCGACCGAACCAGATCGGCTCGCCGGATGGCGGCACGATGACCGCCTGATGCACATAGAAAGACCAGCCGTCATAACCCGTCAGCCAGGCCATGTTAGAGGGGTCGCTGATGATCAGAAGATCGATCCCCTTTACCTCCATAGCGCGCCGTGTCTTTTCCAGCCGTGCAGCATATTCGCCAAGTGAGAATTTGAGATTGGGCTGGGTCATGTTTCTTCCCTTCATTATCCGGTGCAAGACCGGCTCAGCTTTCGAATGTGATGCCAGCGCCGGCGGCATCCGCTCGCGCGAAGGCAAGCGTGGCGATGGCGGTGTCCTGGATCCCCGTGCCGGTGAGGTCAGCGAGTGTGATCTGTCCGGGGTTCTCGCGGCCTTGATGGAGACCGGCGACGACGTCGCCTAGCTGCGGGAACACTGCATCCTCTGAAACCAGCCCGGCCGCGATCGCGTGATGCAGTTCCCCCAGCCGCCTGGTCTGTTTGAGGCTATCGGCGACATAGACGTCGATCTTGGCGATCGCCGTCGGCTCGACCTCGTTCTTGTGCTCGGCATCCGAGCCCATGGCAGTCACGTGCTGACCTGACCGAAGCCAGTCGGCCCTCAGGATCGGCGTTTCGGACGGCGTCGTGGTAACGATGATATCGGCCCCGGCGACGGCGGCCTGAGGGTCGGCTTCAGCGCGGATAGGAAAGTCGAGCTTGGCGGCCAGCTCGGTCGCAGCGGCTTCGGCCTTTGCCATATCGCGCGCCCAGATGCGCGCCTCCCGGATCGGGCGGACCAGCGTCAGAGCCTCCAGCTGAAGGCGCGCCTGCATGCCTGCTCCGAAGATCGCCGCAATGCTCGAGTCCGGACGCGAAAGGTGCCTGGCGGCCACCGCGCCGGCAGCTGCCGTCCTGACATCGGTGAGATAACCGTTATCGAGCAACAGCGCCTGAACGAGACCGGTGCGACTGGACAACAAGACCATCATCCCGTTTGTGCTCGGCAAGCCGATCTTCGGATTGTCGAAAAACCCGGGGCTGATCTTGATGGCGAAACCTTCCAGGCCGGGCACATAGGCGGTCTTTACGTCCACCTCGCCTCGATGCTCGGGAATATCGAGGCGCAAGATGGGGGGCATGGCAACAGGCTTGGTGGCGAGCGCGCGAAATGCGTCCTCAACGCAGGCGACCGCTTGGCCGTCGAGCGGAACAAGTTTGCGCAGGTCCCTTTCGGTGAGAATTACCATCCGGCTCATGCGGCATCCTTTCCATGGGAGATGTCACCGTTGATCACGCGCCGGTGCTGCTCCATGTCGATATTGCGGCCGGAGAGAATGGTGACGACAGGGCCTCGACTTGCGACCTTGCCCGCCAACAGCGCCGCGATGCCCACGGCTGCGGCGCCTTCGACTACTTCGCGCTCGACGGCATAGGCATGCCGCATGCCGGCCGCGATCTCCGCTTCGGAGAGAAGGACGACGTCATCGAGAAGATCCCTACACATCGCGAAAGTGACGCGGTTATCGAGACCGATGCCGCCGCCGAGCGAATCCGCCAGGCTCGATAGCTCCTCGACCAGCACCGGTCTGCCGGCGTCGAGGCTCGCCTTCATCGCTGCTCCGCGCTCCATCGTCAGGCCGATCACCCGGACCGATGGTTTCAGGCCCTTCACCGCAGCGGCAACGCCAACGGCAAGCCCCCCGCCGGACAACGGCACCAGAACGGTTTCCACCTCCGGGCACTGTTCGATGATCTCGAGGCCCAGCGTGCCCTGCCCCGCGACGATGGCCGGATGATCGAAGGGCGGCACCATGACCAGCCCCTCTTCCGCGACCAGTCTCTCCACCTCCTCCTGCGCCTCGTCCTGCGAGCGCCCGACAATACGTACATGGGCGCCTAGCCGGCGGATTTCCGAGACCTTGTTCTCCGGCACGAGCGACGACATGCAGACGGTCGCGACGGAGCCTTCTGCCTTGGCCGCAAAGGCGAGCGCCCGCCCGTGATTGCCGGTGGAAGCAGCCACCACCCCTCGTGACCGCTCTTTCCGAGAAAGGGAAAGTACGGCGTTCGTCGCGCCGCGCAATTTGAAGCTGCCGGTGGTCTGGTGATGCTCCAGCTTCAGATGGACCGGCACGCCCATATGCTCCCTCAGCGTTGCCGATTGCGTCATCGGAGTCCGGAGTACACGACCATCGAGCCGGGCCGAGGCGGCGCGGATATCGTCAAGCCGAACCGGCAAGGTTTTCCCGCTCATGAACTCAGCCCTCCGAATAGGGTTTTGTCATCAGCGTGCCCAGTTCTGGACGCAAAGCGGTTTCACCGCAGAGGCGCAGACAGGCCCAGGCAGTGGCCAGATTACTGGTAACCACAGGCTTACCTATCGCAGCTTCGACGCGCCCCGCGACTTGAGCGGCCCGGACGGCGGTACAGGAGATGAAAAGCGACTGCGACTGCGGATCCATCGCTTCGCTGGCGAGCGAAACGATCTCGTCTGGAGCAATGCGAGCCATTTCGCGATCATCTTCGAAACCAAGGCAGGTGAAGCGGTTGATCGTGAAGCCGAGGCCGGCGAAATAATCGGCCATCGGTCGGCTCGTCTCGACGGTATAGGGGGTCAGGATCGAGATACTGTGCGCGCCCAACGCCCGCAGTCCCCTTACGGCCGCGGCAGTCGGCGTCACGACCGGAACGCCCGGCTTGGCAGCACGTATCGCCTCCTCGATCCTGACATCTCCGATCACCACGGAGGCGGAGGTACAGGAATACATGACGGCATCAAGCGGCTCGTCGGGCAGAATGAGCGATGCGCCTTCGCTTAACGCCGGCTGCATCTTCATGAGATTTTCGGGCGTCGTGGGATTGGCATAGGGGATGCGATTGACGTAGACGCCGATGCGGTCGCTTGCGACCATGCGCTGGAAGTCCACCTCCGTCGTATGATCCGTGGACAGGATGACGAGGCCGATCCGCTTTTCAAGCGGCCGCTCGTCCAGCCGCGGTTTTCGGCCATGGAGGTTTATGTCGACAGGAACCATATCAGTCATCCATCCGGGCATAACGTTCCTCCAGCCAGCGCAGCCCGACGACCGAGAGCAGGCTGACGGCGAGGAAAAAGACGCCGACCAATGTCATCGGCTCGATGTAGCGGTAATTGCTGTTGGCGATGCTCTTCGCCTGGTTCATCAGTTCCAGCACGGTGATCGCCGAAAGCAGCGGCGTCTCCTTGAACATCGCGATAAAATAGTTTGCGAGCGCCGGGATCATCGGCGGAATGGCCTGCGGCAGGATGACGTGTATCCAGGCCTGCCGCGTGGTGAGATTGGTTGCGTTGGCTGCCTCCCATTGGCCGCGCGGCACGTTTTCGATACCGGCTCGGTAGACCTCTGCAGTATAGGTTGCGTAATGCACACCGATACCGATCACGCCGGCAACCAGCGGCGACAGGCGGATGCCGATATCGGGCAGCACATAGAATATGAAATAGAGCTGTACGAGAAGCGGCGTGCCGCGGATGAATTCCGAGACGAAGCCGACCGTGCGAGATACCGCGGCGATCGGCGAACGGCGCGCAATGGCGAGAGCGAGACCGATTACCGCAGCCACCAGCGCACCGAGAATGGTCGCCAGTATGGTGATCTTGAACCCTTCGAGAAGGGTCGGCATGATCTGCCAAACGAAATCCCAATCCCATTCCATGATCAGGTCCTCACGCCATCGAGACCGCGCGTCATCCGCCGCTCCAGCCAGCGCATGGCTGTGGAAATCGCCCACGCCATGACGAAATAGAGGAAGAGGATCGTGGTGAAGGGAATGAGTGTGTTGCCGGTCTGTGCGCGGACGACCTGTGCCTGGAAAGTCAGGTCCGTCAGCGAGATCAGCGACACGACCGCGGTTCCCTTCAAGAGCTCGATGGCATTGTTGCAGAAGGTCGGCAGCATCAGGGGCAGCGCCTGCGGCAGGATCACATGGCGCATGCGCTGATAGCGCGAGAGATTGAGCGCCACGCAGGCCTCGGTCTGCTGGCGCCCAACGGCCTTGACGGCACCGCGCACGACTTCGGCCCCATAAGCCCCGACGTTCAGCCCCAATGCAAGCACGCCTGCCTGAAGCGGGGTAAGCGTGATGCCTGCAAAAGGCAGGACGAAGTAGACCCAGAAGAGCTGTACGAAGATCGAAGTACCGCGGAAGAACTCGATATAGGTCGTGGCAAGCGCCCTCACGGCGAAGAAGCGTGAGAGCCGGCCGAGCCCGGCCAGAAAAGCCATCACCAGCGCCAGAGCCGACCCCATGACGGTCAACTTCAGCGTCACCAGCGCGCCCTCGAGGATCAGCGTCAAATAGCCGGACCAGACCGACATCAGCAAAAACTTCCCATCATCCGATACAGTGCAGAGACGGCCTTCGGCCGTGACCGGTGGCGGACCGGGACATAGACCGCTCCGTCCACCTGATCTCGGCAGCTTACTGGGCGGCAGTGCATTGCTTGTCCCGGGTCGTCGACATGGCGGCCTTGGCAGAGAAGCCGTAGGGCTCGATGAGCTTGGCGAACTCGCCGGATTCCTTCAGCTTCTTGAGTTCCACGTCGAAGGCATCGCGAAGCGCCACATCCTGCTTGCGGAAGGCCGCCCCATCACAATAAACCGGCGCTCCGACGACGGGTGCGACGACTTCGAGGTTTGGATCCTTGGCCTTGTCCATGAGGTCGTGGATCGAAAGGACCGGAAGCGAGTAGACGTCGATACGACCGTCCTGAAGCATCTTGACGCCGCTCTGCCCGTCGGGCACCACGATGACACGGTCGCGCGGCACGCCGGCCTGGAGTGCGAGCTTCTCCTCGGTGCCGCCGCCCGGTGCCCCGATCTTCGCGTTGGTGTTGTCGGCAATGTCCTTGTAGCTCGTGAGCTTCAGCGGGTTGCCTTTCTTGACGGCGAAAGCTTCCGCATCGCAGAGGATTGGCTCGGAATAGGCGACCGCGTTGCAGCGCTCCGGCTTCATGAAGAGACCGGCGGTAATGGCGTCGTGCCGGCCGGCCTGCAGGCCCGGGATCATCGCACCATATTCGGAGATCGAGGCCACGACCTCCTTGACGCCGAGGCGCTGGAAAATGACGCGCGCGACGTCCGGTGCGGCACCCGACACCTTGCCGTCGGCGCCGACGGCCGTATAGGGCGGCTCGTTGGCGATGGCGATACGGGCAAAGCCCTGTTCCTTGAGATCGTTCAGCTTGTCGTCAGCGGCGAACGCAGGCACCCCGGCTGCGATGGAAAGCAACGTTGCCATACTGACGGCGGTCGTGAGAATTCTTGTCTTCATTGTCCCAATTCCTCTGGTTTTCCTATTTATTATTCGGGCAATGTCACCGCTCCAGGCGGTCAGACGCGGTGCCCCGCCGCGATGATCTTGCGGAGAAAACCCTGCGTTCGCTCCTGCTTGGGGTTTCGGAAAATCTCCTCCGGCCTCCCCTCTTCGACGATCTTGCCGCGATCGAAAAACAGGACGCGATCGGCGAAATCGTGAGCGAAACCCATCTCATGCGTTACGAGAAGCATGGTCATGTCGGTCTCGGCTGCCAGCCGCCGCATAACGTTCAATACCTCTTCGACGAGTTCCGGATCGAGCGCCGAGGTCACCTCGTCGAACAGCATGATCTTCGGAGAGAGCGCGAGCGCCCGGGCGATCGCGACGCGTTGCTTCTGGCCGCCGGAAAGCTGGGCCGGCACCGCCTTCGCCTTGTCCGCCATGCCCACCATGTCCAGAAGTTCCATCGCCCGCTTTTCCGCGTCTGCGCGCCCCGCGCCCTGCGTCAGCATCGGCGCGAGCGTGATGTTGTCGAGCACACATTTGTGCGGAAACAGATTGAAGTGCTGGAAGACCATGCCGATCTTCTTGCGCATGCGATGCAGGTGGCGCTCGTCGGCAGAGATCAGGTCCGCGCCCTTCCTCATGTGATATAGCTGCTCGCCGTCAACCTCGATATGGCCCCCGCTGATCGTTTCCAACGTCATCAGAATGCGCAGGATGGTCGTCTTGCCGGAACCGGACGGACCGATCAACGCCAGCTTTTCGCCAGGCATCACCTTGATAGACAAGCCGTCGAGAACGGTGAGCGGACCATATCTCTTCACGATGTTGTCGATGCGGATGATAGGGGATGCCATTCATGTCTCTCCCTGTTGAGACAAGCAATGCACCAACGATGACGGCCTCAAGAAATCATGTCAATTCATAATATAATATCATGACAATATTTATACATCTGCCCATTTCCCCAGCGCTAAACCTAAATCGCGAGCAGAAGCGCCTCTGGATTTCCTTGAGTGAGCGAAGCCACAATCCCGAGGCCTGTCCTCAGGTCGTCGCCTGACGTGGAGCCCAGCGAAATCCGCACAGCGGGCGCCCATCCCTGACCGGCGGTGCGAAACGATGTGCCCGGGGCGATTGCCACGCCACGCAACCTCGCTTGCGACACGAAACCCTCTTCCGAATGAGCGTCGGAGAGAGGAAGCCAGACATGCAGGCTCTGCGGATGCGAATAGTAACGCAGTCCCGAAAGCGCCTCCTGGGCGATGGCATGCCGGTCGGCAAGAGCTTGGCGCTGCCAGTTGACAAGCTCCATGGCAGTACCGTCGGCCACCCAACGGGTGGCGATCTCGGCGATTGCGGGGGTAGCCATCCAGTTCGAAACCAGATGCCGGTTTGCGACTGCGGCCACATACCGGTCGGGAGCGACGAGATAGCCGATACGCAAGCCGGGTACGGTAATTTTGGTAAAGCTCGTGACATACAGCGTGCGCTCCGGCGCGATTGCCGCAATCGGCGGAGGCCTGTCGCCCACCAAGGGGCCGAGGACGTCGTTTTCGATGATTGCGATATCATGCCGGCTTGCCACTTGCGCCAGAGCTTCCCGTCGCCGTGCACTCATCAGGGTGGCTCGTGGATTGATAACCGAGGGCTGCAGGAAGACGGCGCGGATAGGGCTCGTGCGGCAGGCTTCGTCTAACGCTTCCGGAATCATGCCGTCGTCATCGATCGGCAAGCCTTCCAGATGAATGCCGAGATAGGTGGAAAGCGGCACCAGCGTATGGTGGCTGATCGCCTCCGTGGCGACGATCGATCCAGGTGGAGCGGTGCTCATCAGCGCCACCGTCATGCCGGATGTCGCGCCATTGGTCAGGTTCACGTTCAGGGCGGAGGCCTGGATGCCGCAAAGAGCAAGCCACTCGGTCGCAATGGCGCGATGACGTGGAAAGACCATGTTCGGTCGAAAGGAGAGCGCAGAACTGGCCGGCAGGTTTTCCGAAAGCCAGCCGAAGGCCTGCCGCATCTTGTCCAGATGCATGTTTTCGCAGACCGGCTTGAGGATCGACAGATCGATAACCTCGCCCAGCCTCTCCGGCAGGTAGGGCGGCTCGGGCTCTCGGGGCCGGCTCTGGACGAAACTGCCGCGCCCGATCTCGCCGGAGATCAGCCCGCGGCGGATGAGGTCGTCATAGGCGCGGCTTACTGTCTGAACCGAAAGGCCGAGGTCGTCCGCCAAGCGGCGATGGGTGGGAAGTCTCGCGCCGCTGGCAAGTGTCCCCTCCTGGATGGCGCGCGCAATCTGCTCGGCGAGCGAGAGATAGGCCGGTCGGCGAAGTTGAGAGGGATCCGGTCGCCAATTTGTCATGATTTCGACTGTGCTTAAAATCAGTTCAATTGACAATGCCAAAACGAATTTTCATTGTCTTTCTTCACAACTGCACGACAGGAAACCGTATGAAAATCGACGCCATCGACCTGCGAATCCTGGAAGCCGTCCAAAGCGACGGTCGAATCACCAAGCTTGCGCTCGCCGAAAAGGTCGGGCTTTCACCGACGCCCTGCTGGATGCGCCTTCGAAAACTGGAGAAGGCGGGCATCATTGCCGGGTATCACGCGCACCTCGCGGCGCGGCGAATCGCACCCATTGCCAGCGTCATGGTGGAAGTCACGCTTGCCAACCACCGCCAAAGCGATTTCGATCGCTTCGAACGCGCTGTGTCAGCTATTCCGGAGATTACGGCCTGCTGGTCGGTCGGCGGTGGCGTCGATTACATTGCAAAGATCGTGACCCTTGATATCGATGCCTACCAGCGGCTGATCGACGATCTGCTCAACCGCGAGCTCGGTATCGAGCGTTATTTCACCTACATCGTTACAAAAACCGTGAAGGAAGAGACCGGGGTGCCGGTCTCGGCCCTCTTCCGGGCCGACACCGGTGACAGACAATTTCTCCGGACAGACCCGCCAGTTTAGACCATCTCTCTCTTTCCGCCCCGCGGAATGGACAATCTCTCGCCGAAGCTCCGCCACACTGGAGACGAGCTTGAATGAGGATCTGGCCATGACCGCAATTTTTGCACGCCCTGCCTATCACGAGGCCCTGATGCGTCTTATCGATCGTCATCTGCTGCGCGATCTCGCCTATGTGAACGGACGTTGGATCGCCGGCACGGAGGGCCACAGCTTCCAGGTGACCGATCCCTCCTCCTCCGCCACGCTTGCCTTTGTCGCGAGCCTGGGCGCGGAGGAAACCGGCATTGCGATCGACGCCGCCGCGGCCGCTTTTCCCCTCTGGCGGGCAAAACTGCCGCAGGAGAGGGCAGCGATCTTGAAGGAATGGCATCGGCTGGTATTGGCAGCCAAGGAGGATCTTGCGCTCCTGATGACCCTTGAACAGGGCAAGCCGCTTGCCGAAGCTCGCGGCGAGATCGACTACGCCGCATCCTTCATCGAGTGGTATGCCGAGGAAGGAAAGCGCGTAAACGCCGAAAGCGTCACCAGCCACCTGCCGGATGCGGAGATGATCATCCGGCGCGAACCGCTCGGCGTCGTCGGCGTGATCACACCTTGGAACTTTCCCTCCGCCATGCTGACCCGCAAGGGTGCAGCGGCGCTTGCCGCCGGCTGCACGATCGTTGCCCATCCGTCCTCCGAAACGCCACTTTCGGCCCTGGCGCTGGCCGAGCTCGCCGAACGTGCCGGCATTCCGGCCGGCGTGTTCAATGTCGTGACCGGTGACGCAGCCACCATCGTTGGTCGGCTTTGCGAAGATAACCGGGTGCGGGCGATGAGCTTTACCGGCTCCACCGAGATCGGCAAGCTGATCGCCGCGCAATGCATGCCGACAATGAAGCGGCTGGTCTTGGAACTCGGCGGACATGCACCCCTCATCATATTCGAGGACGCGGATATCGATCGCGCCGCCGATATAGCGATGGCCGCCAAATTCGCGACCTCCGGGCAGGACTGCCTCGCGGCCAACCGGATTTTTGTCCAGCGGCCGATCCTTAGCGCCTTCAACGCCGCTTTTGCCGGGCGGATCGCTGCCCTGAAAATTGGCAACGGGCTGACCGAGGGCATCGATATCGGCCCCCTCATGCATGAGCGCGCCATGACAAAGGTCGAGGCGCAGGTGGGGGATGCGATTAAGCGCGGTGCGCGACTGATCGCCGGAGGCAAGCGCCACGCGGCCGGTCCGTTGTTTTTCGAACCCACGCTATTGGTGGATGTGCCGGACGACGCGCTGGTCATGCGCGAGGAGACCTTCGGGCCGGTTGCGGCCGTAACTGCCTTCGACCACGAGGATGAAGTCATCGCCCGCGCCAACGACACCGAATACGGCCTGGTCGCCTATGCCGTCACGGAGAACGGCGCCCGCCAGCTGCGCGTCAGTCGGGCGCTCGAATATGGCATGGTGGCCATCAACCGCGTGAAGATTACCGGCGGGCCGATCCCCTTCGGCGGATGGAAACAGTCCGGTCTCGGGCGCGAAGGTTCTCGCCACGGCATCGAGGCCTTCAGTGAAGTCAAATACATCTGCATCGACACGGCCGGCTGAGCGGTCCCGTATCTCGAAGGAAAAGCCAATGCTCGAAAGAAATAATGAACTCACCGCCTGGGACCGGGACCATTTTTTCCATCCGTCGACCCATATGGGAATGCATGCGCGCGGCGAGACGCCGACCCGCGTGATCGGCAGCGGAGAAGGCGTCTACATCACCGACGTCAACGGGCGCACCAGCCTCGACGCCTTCGCCGGCCTCTATTGCGTCAATGTCGGCTATGGGCAGCAGAAGATCGCCGAAGCGATCGCCGAGCAGGCGAGAAACCTCGCCTACTACCATGCCTATGTCGGCCACGGCACCGAAGCCTCGATCACTTTGTCGAAGATGATCATCGATCGGGCGCCGGCCGGCATGAGCCGTGTCTATTTCGGCCTTTCCGGCTCCGACGCCAACGAGACCAACATCAAGCTGATCTGGTACTACAACAACATCCTCGGGCGATCGGAAAAGAAGAAGATCATTTCGCGCTGGCGTGGCTATCACGGTTCCGGGGTGATGACCGGCAGCCTTACCGGCCTCGAACTTTTTCACAAGGCCTTCGACCTGCCGCGAGCACCGGTCCTGCACACCGAAGCGCCTTATTATTTCCGGCGGCCGGACCGCTCCATGAGCGAAGAGCAATTCTCGCAATATTGCGCCGACAAACTCGAAGAACTGATCCTGGCTGAGGGCCCCGATACGATCGCCGCCTTCATCGGCGAACCGATCCTCGGCACCGGCGGCATCGTACCGCCGCCGAAGGGCTATTGGGAGAAGATCCAAGCCGTGCTCGGCAGATACGACATCCTGCTCATCGCGGATGAAGTCGTCACCGGCTTCGGCCGGCTCGGCACCATGTTCGGTTCTGACCATTACGGCATGAGACCGGATCTGATTACGATAGCCAAGGGCCTGACTTCGGCCTATGCGCCGCTCTCGGGAACCATCGTCTCTGACAAGGTCTGGCAGGTACTGGTCCAGGGCTCGGACCAGATGGGAGCGATCGGCCATGGCTGGACCTATTCTGCGCATCCGATCTGCTCGGCTGCGGGCATCGCCAATCTCGAATTAATCGACGAACTCGATCTGGTGACGAAAGCAGGCGAGACCGGCGCCTATTTCCGGAGCGAACTCGCCAAAGCGGTCGGTTCCCATAAGTATGTCGGTGAGGTCCGCGGCGACGGCCTGATGGCTGCGGTCGAATTCGTCGAAGACAAGGACGACCGCACATTCTTCGATCCTTCACAGAAGATCGGCCCCCGAGTCGCAACGGCACTCCTTGAACGCGGCGTCATCGGGCGCGCCATGCCTCAAGGCGACATCCTCGGCTTTGCGCCGCCCCTCTGCCTCACTCGCGAAGAGGCGGACACCGTTGTGAAAGCCACGGCGGAAGCGATCGACAGCGTCTTCAAGTCGATCTGAGGAGTGCCGAATGAATACGATTCCCAAAACCATGGCCGCCGTACAGCTGATCGGTCATGGCGGCCTCGACAAACTGATCTATAACCGCGCCACGCCCGTTCCGGTGCCTGCCGATGGCGAAGTGCTGATTAAAGTCACCGCTTGCGGCATGAACAACACCGATGTCTGGGTCCGCCAAGGGGCCTATGGCACCGAAGACGACCCGTCCGCCGTCTCGACCTGGCGCCGGCAAGGCAATACGTTGACCTTTCCGCGCATCCAGGGCACCGATACGGTGGGCTGCATCGTCGCGGTCGGCAAGGGCGTCGATGACGCCCGGATCGGCGAACGCGTCATGGTCGATTTCTCGATCTACAACCGCGACGACGACAGCCTCGCCGATATCGATTACATGGGCCACGGCCGGGATGGCGGCTATGCGGAATACATGGCGCTGCCATCCGAGAATGCGCATGTGGTCGATACCGACCTCACCGACGTCGAACTCGCGACCTTCTGCTGCGCCTATCTGACCGGCGAACGGATGCTCGAACGGGCGCGACTTTCGGCGGGTGAAATCGTGTTGGTCACCGGCGCATCCGGCGGCGTTGGCTCTGCGATCATCCAGTTGGCGCGAGCGCGCGGAGCCGTCCCCATTGCTATTGCCGGCGCCGGCAAGGAGCAGGCGGTGCTCGATATCGGCGCGGAAGCGGTCGTAACGCGAGGCGCGGGCAATCTGGTCGACGCCGTGCATTTGGCGACGCGAGGCAGACCAGTCGACGTCGTCGCCGATCTTGTCGCAGGACAGATGTTCAACGACCTGTTGAAGATCCTGCGCCCGGAGGGCCGTTATACGACGGCTGGCGCGATCGGCGGACCGGTCGTGCAACTGGATCTCCGGACGATGTATCTCAAGCAGCTCGAACTGCACGGGTCGAGCCAGGGGAGCCGGACCGATTTCCGACGGCTCGTCCGCTATATCGAGGAAAAGAAGATCCGGCCGCTTGTCGGCGGCGTCTATCCTCTCTCTGAGTTTCATCAGGCACAGACCGACTTCATGGCCAAGAATTTCGTCGGTAAATTGGTGGTGGTTCCGGACTGAAACCATCCCGTGCGCTGCGACGCAGAGCCTGCGAGGGGATCGATGGTTGAACGACGGAACCGGCCGACGCCGGGGACACATGCTTAAATTGCCGTAATTGCGGGTGTTTTCTATTTGTGAGATAATCAAAAAATAAGAGTTGCGAAATGCGGTTTCCTATCCACGGTCGGATCGGCTCAGGGAGGGGCGGAAATGGCTGTCGTGCTGATCCTCGTCTTGCTGGTGGTGGGCTCGCTGCTCTTCCATGTGCTGAGCCCATGGTGGTGGACGCCGATTGCGTCCAACTGGACCTATATCGATAGCACTCTCGTCGTCACCTTCTGGATTACCGGCGTGGTTTTCGTGGCCGTGGTCTTGTTCATGGCCTATTGCGTCTTTCGCTTCCGGCACAAACCCGGGAACAAGGCGGCGTACGAGCCGGAAAACCGCAGGCTGGAAATGCTGCTCGCCTCAGGCACCGCCGTCGGCGTCGCCGCCATGCTCGCGCCCGGCCTTGTGGTATGGAACCAGTTCGTCACGGTGCCGGACGAGGCATCACCTCTGGAGGTCGTCGCGCAGCAATGGCTGTGGAGCTTCCGTCTGCCGGGAGTGGACGGGAAACTCGGCCGCGCGGATACGCGTGACATCACCTCCGAAAATCCGCTCGGCCTTAACAGGAACGATGCCGCAGGTCTCGACGACGTGATCGTAGAGGGCGGCGAATTGCATTTGCCGGTCGGCAAACCGGTGCGGGTGCTGCTGCGCTCCGTGGACGTCGTCCACGATTTTTACGTGCCCGAATTCCGCGCCAAGATGGATGTGATCCCCGGCATGGTGACCTATTTCTGGTTCACACCGACGCGAACCGGAACTTTCGACATTCTCTGCGCCGAACTGTGCGGCGTCGGCCATCCACAGATGCGCGGAACGGTCGTGGTCGAGGAGGCCGCGGACTATCAGATCTGGCTCGACCAACAGCAGACGTTCAACCAGCTTCTGGCATCGGGAGAGCAGCAGCCGGTCAACTGAGGCCGGGAAAGACAGTCAAAGCGGCATCGGATGAAACGGGAGGAGATATCATGGTCGAAATTCCGTCTGGCAGCGCAGGCGCCGTTCCGGCCGCCGAGGTGGAGGATGTCGAGCTTTATCATCCGAAAAGCTGGTGGACGAAATACGTCTTCAGCCAGGACGCCAAGATCATCGCCGTGCAGTACTCGCTCACGGCCATCTCGATCGGTCTGGTCGCGCTCGTGCTTTCCTGGCTGATGCGCCTCCAGCTTGCCTTTCCCGGCTATTTCGCCTTCATCGATGCCAATCACTATTACCAGTTCATCACCATGCATGGCATGATCATGGTGATCTATCTTCTGACAGCGCTGTTCCTCGGCGGTTTCGGCAATTACCTCATTCCCCTGATGCTCGGCGCCCGCGATATGGTGTTCCCGTATGCGAACATGCTGAGCTACTGGATCTATCTGCTTGCCGTCCTGATCCTGGTCGCAGGCTTTTTCGTCCCCGGCGGCCCGACAGGGGCCGGCTGGACCCTCTATCCTCCGCAGGCCGTTCTGTCCGGTACGCCGGGCGGCAGCGACTGGGGCATTCTCCTCATGCTCTTCTCACTGATCGTCTTCATCATCGGCTTTACCATGGGCGGCCTGAATTATGTGGTGACGGTGCTGCAAGGACGGGCGCGCGGCATGACGCTGATGCGCATGCCTTTGACCGTCTGGGGCATCTTCACCGCGACCGTGATGGCGCTGCTTGCATTTCCCGCGCTCTTCGTCGCCTGCGTCATGATGCTGTTCGACCGATTGCTCGGCACGAGCTTTTTCATGCCCGCCATCGTCGAGATGGGCGAGCAGCTGCAACACGGGGGCGGCAGCCCGATCCTCTTCCAGCACCTGTTCTGGTTCTTCGGCCATCCGGAAGTCTATATCGTGGCGCTACCCGCTTTCGGCATTGTCTCTGACCTTATCAGCACCCATGCCCGCAAGAACATCTTCGGCTACCGCATGATGGTCTGGGCGATCGTCGTCATCGGCGCCTTGAGCTTCATCGTCTGGGCGCATCATATGTATGTCAGCGGCATGAACCCGGCCTTCGGCTTTTTCTTCGCCACCACCACGCTGATCATCGCTGTCCCGACTGCCATCAAGGTCTACAACTGGGTGCTGACACTATGGCGCGGCGACATCCATCTAACCCTGCCCATGCTCTTCGCGCTAGCCTTCATCGTCACCTTCGTCAACGGCGGCCTGACCGGACTGTTCCTAGGCAACGTCGTGGTCGACGTTCCCCTGTCCGATACGCTGTTCGTCGTCGCGCATTTTCACATGGTCATGGGCGTCGCGCCGATCCTCGTCATCTTCGGGGCGATCTACCACTGGTATCCCAAGGTTACCGGACGGATGCTGGACGATTTCCTCGGTCATATCCATTTCTGGATCACCTTTCTCGGCACCTATGCGATCTTCTTTCCCATGCATTATCTCGGCCTGCTCGGCATGCCGCGCCGCTACCACGAACTGGGAGACACGGTCTTCGTTCCGCCTTCGGCCAACACATTGAACGTCTTCATTACCGTCATGGCGCTCGTTGTGGGCGCAGCTCAGATCGTCTTCTTGTTCAATCTGGTCTGGAGCCTCTTCAAAGGCAGGCAAGCAGGCGGCAATCCCTGGCGGGCAACGACGCTCGAATGGCAGACGCCGCAAACCCCTCCTGCGCACGGGAATTGGGGCAGGGATCTGCCGGTGGTCTACCGTTGGGCCTATGACTACAGCGTGCCGGGATCGGCTGAGGATTTCATTCCGCAGACGCAGCCTCCAAGCGGCGGCCTCACGAGGGAGGTCGTCGCATGAACGTGGTGCTGATCTTCCTTGCCCTAATCGGCGGCGTCGTTATCTGGTGGCTGGCCGGGCAGCGGCTGATGTCGAAACCCTGGCTCGAAACAGGGACTGCACCGCCCGCGACAGACAGGCAGGAACTGCCGTCCGAACCTGCGGTGAAAATCGGCCTCTTTGTCTTCCTCGGCGTCGTCGGCGCCCTCTTCAGCCTCTCTGTCAGCGCTTATTTCATGCGCATGGCCTCGGCGGACTGGTGGGCCACTCCGGTTCCGCGCCTGCTCTGGGCAAACACCGCCGTGCTCGTGTTGAGCAGCGGCGCCCTGGAATGGGCAAAAAGAGAAGCGCGGCATGACCGCATGGAAAGCCTGCCGCTGGCGCTAGCAGCCGCTTTTTCGCTTGCCGTTCTCTTTCTCATCGGACAGATCCAGGCCTGGCGGGAGCTGGTATCGGCCGGCTACGTGCTTGCCGACAACCCAGCCAACAGCTTCTTCTATATGCTCACCGGCCTGCATGGCCTTCATATCCTCGGCGGGCTTGTCGTGCTTGGCCGTACGACAGTGCGGGTATTTGCAGCGGATGTACCGCGAGACAGGCTACGTCTTAGCGTCGATCTTTCCGCCATCTATTCCCATTTCATGCTCGCCGTCTGGCTGCTGCTCTTCGTGCTCTTTGCCGGCTGGGCGAATGATTTCATCGATCTCTGCCGCCAACTGATCAGCTAGGAGGTATCTCGGATGACACAGTCTCTCGGCAATTCCGACCTCGGTCCCACCGGGCTGCGAGGGGTCGCCGCCGATTTTTCCTCCGATCAGCGCGCCTTCAAGACCGCCTCCTGGGGCAAGGCGATGATGTGGATTTTTCTCCTCAGCGACACCTTCGTCTTCGGCTGCTTCCTGATTGCCTATATGACGGCCCGAATGTCGACGCCTGTCGCCTGGCCCAATCCGAGCGAAGTCTTCGCGCTTCATATCGGCGGGCAGGACGTACCGCTGATCCTGATTGCGATCATGACGTTCGTGCTGATCTCAAGCAGCGGCACCATGGCGATGGCTGTAAATTTCGGCTATCGCCGCGAACGCGGACGGACGGCCGCCCTGATGCTGGCGACGGCGCTTCTCGGCGCTACCTTCGTGGGCATGCAGGCCTTCGAATGGACGAAGCTGATATCCGAAGGTGTGCTTCCCTGGGAGAATCCCTGGGGTGCTCCCCAGTTCGGATCGACCTTCTTCATGATCACCGGCTTCCATGGCACTCACGTCACGATCGGCGTCATTTTTCTCCTCATCGTCGCCCGCAAGGTTTGGCGAGGGGATTTCGACGTGGCGCGCCGCGGCTTTTTCACAAGCCGGAAAGGCCAGTACGAGTCCGTCGAGATCATGGGCCTCTACTGGCACTTCGTCGATCTGGTCTGGGTATTCATCTTCGCGTTTTTCTATCTGTGGTGAAGGAGCGTCATCATGAGCGAGACAACATCGCATATGCAGACACCCACGCAAGCGCACAGCGCGCAGCATCCGATCCGGCTCTACCTCCTCGTTTGGGGCCTGCTCTTCGTGCTCAGCGCCTTTTCCTACATGGTTGATTATCTCGGGGTCCAGGGCTTGGCGCGCTGGTTGCTGATCATCGTCTTCATGATGCTGAAGGCAGGTTTGATCGTTGCTGTCTTCATGCATATGGCCTGGGAACGGCTGGCGCTCGTTTACGCTATCCTGCTGCCGCCGGCAGCCGTGCTGATCTTCACGGCGCTGATGATCTCGGAAGCGAACTATACCATCCTCACCCGGCTCGCCTTCTTCAACACCGCTCCGTGATGGCGCAGTGTTGGCGCCGATTGCATTCGGTAAAAATCTACCTTAAGTAGCATTATTTATATTTCCTAAAACAAAAAGTTGACAATCGCATTGGCATCCCCTATTTGAGAACCATCGATACTTTGTTTGCTGATATTGTTGTTGCTGCGCCTCGCGCTTCTTGACGAACGTTCCCTCTCAAAAGTCGAAAACATCCCGCCGTGCGTCGCCCGGCGGTTCACAATTGCTATGAAAGGGTTCGTTATGACCACTGGCACAGTTAAATGGTTCAATGCCACCAAGGGCTTCGGCTTCATTCAGCCTGACGACGGCAGCGCCGACGTTTTCGTTCACATCTCTGCTGTCGAGCGCGCCGGCATGAGCTCGATCGTTGAAGGTCAGAAGCTCGGCTTCGAACTCGAGCGCGACAAGAAGTCGGGCAAGATGTCTGCAGGCCAGCTTCAGGCTGCCTAAACTTTGGCTTCCATGACCACGGATGTACTGGCATGGGTAGCGAAAGTATGCGAAGGCCAGGCGGATGTCTGGCCTTTTTCTGTTAAGGTAATTGGCTGACGCGAATAGTCGCCCGGCTTCCCGCCGAGCGATCTCCGCCTACACCTGTAACATGCCGAAAAATACAAGGAAGATCCATTGAGACACCCGAACGACAACAGCTTTGCCGAGCGCCGCAAAACCGCAGCGGATGCTAAGCAAAGGCTTTTGGCGAAATTTGCGTCCGCCCCGAAAGCGGACGATCCCGCCATGCAGGAGCGGCGTGCTGAGCGCGAAGCCGTTGCGGCAGCGCGAGAAGCCCGCCGCGCCGAACGTGAAGCATTGAAGGCAGCGGAAAATGAGCGCCTCAGGAAGGAAGCGGCGGAATTGACCGCCGCCGCGGAAGCCCATGAAAAAGCCGAGGCTGCCGCCAGAGAAGCAGAAATCAACGAGCGCGTTTCCCGCGTCGTGGCCGATGAAGCCGCCCGCAAGGCAGAACGCGACCGCCGCTACGCGGCACGCAAGGCCCGTCAGCGCTGACGGTTGCAGAGCATATACCAGCAGAACGCAACGGCGAATCTCTCCTCGGAGCTGCTGCGCCCCGAGGCCGAGAAGGTGGATCGAACTCCATGAACGCCCATGTTTTTCCAATCGCGAGTGTCGCAGATGACAACGACGGCGCGTGGCTGAAGATTCTTTCGAAATATCGGCAGCCCCGTTTTGGCCGTAGCGCATTCGAACTGATCGTCACGCTTCTTCCCTTCACGGCGTTTTGGGCCGGCGCCTATATCTCCGTCATCCTGGGTTTTCCGATCGGGCTCGTCCTCGTTCTCCCGGCAGCCGCCTTTCTGCTGCGACTCTTCATGATCCAGCACGATTGCGGGCACGGCTCGTTCTTCGCGCGCCGGCGTCTCGACAATTGGACCGGGCGGGCCCTCGGGGTGCTGACCCTGACGCCTTACGACTACTGGCGGCGGGCCCATGCCGCCCATCACGCCTCGGCCGGCAATCTTGACGAACGGGGCGTCGGCGATATCACCACGCTGACGGTTGCTGAATATCATGCCCTTCCCTGGTCGAAGCGTCTCGCCTACCGGCTTTACCGTCATCCGCTGGTCATGTTCGGCATCGGGCCTGCCTGGCTCTTTCTCTTCAAGCAGCGCCTGCCTTTCGGGATGATGAATTCCGGGGCTTTGCCGTGGGTTTCCACGATGGCGACCAATCTCGCGGTCGCAATCCTCACGGCTCTGATGATCTGGGCCGTCGGGCTCGTTCCCTTTCTGCTGGTCCATCTGCCGGTGGTTCTGCTTGCAGGTGCAGCCGGCGTATGGCTCTTTTACGTCCAGCATCAGTTCGAGGACACCCATTGGTCGAAGGGCGACGAATGGCAGTTCCCGAAAGCCGCGCTTCACGGCGCATCCCATTACGACCTGCCGCTGGTGCTTCGATGGGTTACCGGCAATATCGGCGTTCACCACGTCCATCACCTATCGAGCCGGATTCCTTACTACAGGCTGACGGAAGTGCTTCACGACCATCCCGAGCTTGCTGGTATCGGCCGCATAACCTTGTGGCAGAGCATTCAGTGCGTCAGGCTCGTGCTTTGGGATGAAAAGAGCCGCAAGCTCGTTTCCTTCCAGGATGCTGCGAAGATGGCAACGCCTGCGTGATTTAACCGGCAACGTGCGGCTCTGCCGGATTACCTCCGGAAATCGTATCCTTCCGCAGTTCATTGACGGCGTATTGCATCACGCCGGCATGATCTTTCCTCGGGAGAAGTTGCAGTCGGCACACCACGATTTTACCCCATGGAAGCAGATTGCCCGCCCTTTCGGCCTTGTGCTTGAAAACGGACGTGACAGCTTCCTTGGATATCGATTTCGACTTCGGCTTCGATCCCAAAAACCTCGCGGATGCGTTTGGCGGTGAGCACCTCGGAAGGCGTTCCGAGCGCAGCCAGCCGCCCGCCCTGCATCACGGCGATCCGATCGCAGAACATGGCGGCATGGTTGAGGTCGTGCAGTGCCGCGACCACTGTAAGCCCCTGTCGGCCGACGAGATCGAGCAGGCCGATCTGGTGGCCTATGTCCAGGTGGTTGGTCGGCTCGTCCAGGAGCAGAATCTTCGGCTGCTGGGCAAGAGCGCGGCCAATATGCAGACGCTGGCGTTCCCCGCCCGAAAGCGTATGCCAAAGCCGATCGGCAAGATGAGCCATGTCGACATTGGCAAGGGTCGCCTCAACGACCGCATCGTCATTCGCGGACCAGGGCGACAAAGGTCCGAGATAAGGCGTGCGTCCAAGCTCGACGGCCTGCCTGGCAGTGATCCGCTCGGCGGTCTCCGCCTGCTGCTCCACAAAAGCCAGATGCCGGGCGACTTCGCGCCGACCGAGCCTGCCGATCGGCACTCCATCCAGAATGACCTCGCCGGACCGCGGCCTGCGGATGCCGGAAAGCAACGCCATCAGACTCGTCTTCCCCGAGCCGTTCGGACCGATGAGACCGAGAAACTCTCCTTCCCTGACCTCCAGCGAGATGCTCTTCACAATCGCAGCTTCCCCGACGCCCCAGGAAACGTCTTTTGCCGTAAGCGTCATCCGCGTCCCCTTCGCTGCCCCAGAACGAAAGCGAAGGCCGGCGCTCCGACAAGGGCGGTGATCACTCCGATCGGCAGGACCTGACCCGGGATGAGAACGCGGGAAAGGATATCCGCCAGGATCATGAAAACGGCGCCGATCAGCGCGGCAGCCGGCAACAGCACGCTGTGGCGGACGCCGACCAGCATGCGCGCTGCATGCGGAATGACCAGACCGACAAAGCCGATGGAGCCGACGATCGAAACCATGACCGCCGTCATCATTGCGGAGACTCCGACCAGTGCGACGTAGGTGCGGCGAACGGATATGCCGAGTGATGCCGCCGATTCCGCGCCGAACGTGAAGGCGTCAAGCGAGCGGGCATGCCAAAGGCAGACCAGAAGACCCGTCAATGCGGCAGGAATCGCCAGCCAGGCATCCGGCCAACGGACTCCCGACAGATTGCCGAGCAGCCAGAACATGATGCCCCGCGCCTGTTCCGCGGTCGCCGCCTTGGTAACGATGAAGGAAGTGAGCGCATTGAAAAGTTGCGACGCCGCAACGCCTGCAAGAATGATGGCCGCCGTTCCTTTGCCCGCCTTGAGGGCCAGCAGGCTGACAAGGGCAAAAGCTATGAGCGCTCCGAGAAATGCACCCATCGGGAGCGTCATCATGCCGCCCCCCAGGCCAAGGATCGCCACGCTGACGGCCCCGGTGGAAGCCCCCGCGGAAATCCCGAGGATATAGGGATCGGCTAGCGGATTGCGCAGCAGCGACTGCAGCACCACCCCGGACAAGGCGAGCGCCGCACCGCAGCAAGCCGCCACGACTGCCCGACTGAGCCGATAGCTCCAGACGATGCCTTCGTCGATCGGCTCGAGCGCATAGCCCGCACTCCACAGCCGGTTGGCAACCGTCTTGGCAACCACCCCGAACGGGATCGAAGTCTCGCCGATCGCTGCGCCAAGCCACAAGGCTGCGACGAGGACCACAAGCGCCAGCGGAATAGCGCCCGTACGGCCAATGGAAGAGACTGCAGGTCTCATTTGACCAGACCGGCGCCTGCAATGGCATCGGCCAGCGCCTCAATGCCCTCGATGGTGCGGATCGTCGGATTCATGGCTTGCGCATCCATATCGAAGACATGGCCGCTCCTGACTGCCGGCATCAGGCTGGCGACAGGATCGGCGTCCAGGAATTTGCGTTTCGCCTCGATGCTGTCCAGCGGGTAACGGCGGCGATTCATTGCGCCGGCCACAATCATCGTCGGATTGGCCCTGGCGATTGTCTCCCAGCCCACCGTCGGCCATTCCTCGTCGGTTTTGATGATGTTTTCGATCCCGAGAGCCGACATGATGTAGCCGGGCGCCCCGTTTTTACCCGCCACGTATGGGTCAGCGTCCTGCTGGGCGCTGGAAAACCAAAAGACGGCCGAAAGCCTGCCCTCGACAGAAGCGACCTTGGCGCGCGCCGCTGCCTCACGCCGCTTGAGATCGGCCACTACTTCCTCGCCCTTTTCCTGCACGTCGTAGATCTTCGCGAGATCACGAACCTCCTGATAGACGAGGTCCATGGTAAAAACCTGATGGCGGACGCCGTCGCCGGCGGCGGAATTTTCCTTGCCCATGCAGTCGGACGGCGACGTGTAGACCGCGATGCCCAGTTCCTCGAACTGTTCGGGCTTGGCAACGACACCCTCGGGACCGACCTGCCACTGGAACTGCACGGTGACGATGTCCGGCTTTTTGCTGAGGACGCTTTCAAAGCTCGGATCGTTGTCGGCGAGGCGTTCGATCTTGGCGTTGACCTCTTCGTAGCCTTTCAGGACAGGCCCGACCCACAGCGCAGTGCCCCTCACCTTGTCCGCAAGACCGAGAAGGTAGAGAATCTCGGTGCTGCTCTGGCCGATCGAGACGGTGCGCGCCGGCGCCCTCTTGAAGGTTATCTGCCGTCCGCAATTCTCAAGCGTGAGAGGATAGACGGTTTCTGCCGCCATGGCGTTGTGAAACAGTCCTGAAACAATCAAGGACAAAGCGCACAGGCCAACGTGCGGCCACCGCTTGGAAGTGATCATCGTTATATTTCCCGAAGTGTGATGTGAATGCGGGTCCTAAACGGGCCGCGGTAGATATCAGGATGCCTTCAAAGCACCCGGTCGCCCCGTCGACGATGGAGATCTGGGAAATACGATACGCAAAAGCGCGATGAAGCGCGGGTGTCGGCCATGTCTTTCTCCTCTTCGGGCATCCCCGCCCGTGATGATGGATCGATGTTCGACGGCAGGTCTCCTGGCTTGCGAATATCTGTCGCCCATCTGCCTTCCCGCGCCGAAAACCAGCGCAGTGGCATGGCGCCTTTCGGCACCACGAGGATGGACGGCAATCCGCTCACAGTTGCGGGGGCAGCCACGGTCTTGGATCCCCTTCGGGTCGTCCGCACCGTATTCCCTTTTCGTCCCGTTGCTTTTGACTCCGGGAACCGTCATCGCCAGATAAAGGCCCGTCCCTCTCGCCGTCAAGCCGGAAAAGACGGCAGCCAAGGTGCGGAAACCGAAGAGCAAGCGTATGAGATTTCCGCGCCCGTTCGGACCGGGACTTTAGTCGAGATCGGCTCGGCGAGATGCCGGTGATAGGTGAGGAGAAGCATACCGAGCCCCGTGTCGTATAATCACTCTCAAAAGTCACACGGGCCTGCATATGTAATGTTATTACATTCGTCAAATTAAAAGTTGCGCAAGAATGCTTCGTTACGGGCACCGGCCTTCTCTTTTCAGCCGCCGATGTCGTCCTTGCCGCTAATCGAGACGGAGGGGTGCGGCCGGGCGTCGTCGAGACAGAAGGATGCTGTCTCGCTGAAGACGGCAGCAGAGGCAACGCCTATGGATTGGTATCCATACTTCGCTTAATTTATCGATCCAGACCATAAGTCGTCTATGAAAACCGGACGGGGAAACGATGGCCAGGGAAGATTTCAACGACCTTTTATGGTTCCTGGCCGTGGCAGAGGAGCGGAGTTTCACCAGGGCTGCGGCCAAACTCGGTATTACTCAGTCCACGCTTAGCCACACGATCAAGCGCCTGGAGACACGCATGGGCCTGCGGCTTCTGTCCCGCACCACCCGTAACGTGGCGCTGACCGAAGCCGGTGAGCGTCTGTTTCAATCGCTGGCGCCTCGGGTCTCCGCCATAAGGGATGATCTTGCGGCACTCATGGCCCTGCGCGACAAACCGTCCGGCACTATTAGGATTACCTTGTCTGATCACGCGCTGGAAAGCATCGTCTGGCCCAGACTGCAGCCGATCCTTTCTGAATACCCCGATATCAAGCTTGAGCTGAGCCGGGATAACGGCTTGCGCAATATTGTGGAAGACGGTTTCGACGCAGGGATAAGGCTCGGCGAGAGCATCGAGAAAGACATGATCGCCATCAGGGTCGGTCCCGACTGGCGAATGCTGGCTGTCGCCTCGCCCCAGTACCTTGCCACGCAACCGCCGCCGCAGCATCCGCAGGACCTCGTACAGCATAACTGCATCAACATGCGCCAGGCCACCGGCGGCGGGCTCTACGTCTGGGAATTCGAGAAGGACGGGCAAGAGCTACGTGTCAGAGTCGACGGCCAGCTCACCTTCAATAGCTCTTACCCCATGATAGATGCTGCCATGAAAAATGGTGGCATCGCCTATCTGCCGGAAGATCTTGTCGCCGAACACATCGCGACTGGACGCCTCGTGCCCATGCTGGAAGAATGGTCGCCTCCATTTTCAGGCTATTTCATCTATTACCCGACCCGGCATCAGAACTCCCCTGCCTTCAAGGTCGTCGTGGATGCCTTGAGATACCACGGCATTAGGCGGTAGGGACGAATTACGTTTCAGGGATTCCGGGCGGGCGCAATCGGTCCCAACTTGGCCACCCCCTCGGATAAGAGCCTCGCCAACTTCATCGATTCATCAAATTCGCCGCTACCGCGACATGGCTCGAGTGCCAGCTCGTTCCCAAAGAAGGTCTGCTGTAGACCGCGGCGCATCTGAGAAGCTGAGCAAGGGGTTCGAGCATCCGATTCCGCAACTACCGGAAAGGCCCGGGCCGTCGCCAATGACGCTTGTCCGCAGATCCCATGACGGCGAGGTCTCGTGTGTTCGCTTACGCCAGCACCGCCTCCACCGGGCGCCGCGGCGAATAGGGTAGCGTCGGCCCATATCCGAACCGCATGACGATGTCCGGCCGACGTCCCGGCAGGCCCGCGAGCGCGGCCAGTTCGGGTCGCAGTTGCGCGACTTCCACCGGTTGATTGATAAAGGCATGCTTGAGACCGAGCGCCGTCGCCTGCAGGGCGAAGCGCTGGCAGGCACGTCCGGCGCGGACCCAATGCTCCGCATCGTCACGTGCGGAAACGAACACCGCTACGCCCGCTGACGAATGAAGCTGCCTTGCGTATTTATCGTTCTCGGTATCCGCGCGAAACGCGAGATCGAAGAGGTGCGGACCCAGCCAGCTCGGCAAGGATGGGTTGCCGCTCGTAGGCCCGAACAGCCCATCGCCAGATGCCATCGCCTGGCGCGGGTTGAAGCGCAACCAGGATTTCAGTTCGCGCATGAAGGCGGCGTCCGCCATTTGCGCGGTGTTTCCGGCGACGACGAGATCCCGCACGCGATCCATCCCGGGCTTCCCAGTGATCAGCACGAGATCGACGCCCGGCATGTCTGCCGCCGCTACCAGAGCCTGGAGGTCTGCCGCGGAAACGCTTTTGCCGTCATAGTCGGCGCGGGTCGACTGGCGCCTCGGAATCGCAGCGAACAGATCGGATCGGCTCGCTGCTCCGTCGCCGAAAACCACTGTCACGGCGCCTTGATACGCCGGATCGAAGCTGATTTCTTCGGCAGGACGGCCAGCCGCGGAGGCGGCGAGCGCGAGGTTCTCGGCTGCGCATCCGAGGCTCGCAAACAGATGGTGGTCATCGGCATCGACCACGGGGGTGCGCCGCGTAGGGTCGGCGAGGATGTCAACGCGCCTCTCACCGAGGCGAAACCGCCACGGCTGCGTGTTGTGGCCGTTCGCGGCAAGCGTCGCGTAGCGGACAAGTTCATGCAGCCGGGGGTTTTCAGAGAGCACCGCCCTGCTCGCCGCAATCGAAACTTCGTACGCCTCCATCGAACCCATCTGGCGTAGGCTCCAATAGGTAGCACCTGCGCCCGCAATCGCCACCGCGCCGCCTCCGATGAGCAGACCGCGCCGCGTCATCATCCGAATAACTCCCGCGGCATGCTCTCATCCCGGCGGCCGGGGCCATCGGGCAGGAAGGCGACATGGTCGCGGCGGCAGATCGCCCGAACCGCTGCGCGCGCCGTCATGAGGCCGCACGGCAATCCTCCGCCGGGCTGCACCCATTGACCGACCATCCGGAACCGGTGGAGGCCCGGCAGAGTCTGGCGACGCGGCCGAAAGCCGACGCCTGGCGTAGGCAGAAAACCCTCCATGCTGCCTTTCCAGTTGCCGGTAAAGTGCATGACGCTGGCCGGCGTCGAAACATCCGTCACTTCGATGGCTTCGCGGACACCCGGCAGGCGGCGTTCGAGAATTTCGATCACGGCTGAAGCAATGCGCCGCTTCTCCACCTCGTAGGCGGTCGCATCCTTGCGCTGCAGATCCTGCCAATAGGCATAGTTCCATGTTGGCAGAAAGCAGGTGACCGCGGTCTTGCCTGCGGGCGCAAAGGTCGGATCGAAATGGAAGATGCGGAACGCGACGGTGTCGAGGCTGGTCTCGGGATCGATTTCGAGTGGCTTGGCCAGAGTTCGAGCGAGGAAGCCGGGTTCCTGCGAAAGGTCCCTTGCGACGCCCAACGAGACTTGCAGATAGGAAGGAAAGACCTTCTGGCTGTCGTAGAAGGCGTCGATCGCCGCGTTGCGATAGCGGCCCTCGAGCATATCGTAGATCGTCGCGTGGCCGTCGGCGCCGGAGATCACCCAGTCCGCCCTGATAATCTCGCCGTCGCTCAGCCTGACGCCCACGGCAACGTCATCCTCGACCAGGATCGTTTCGACTTTCGCCATGAGGCGCAATTTTCCGCCAAGCGCGCGGAAGCGTTGGGTGATCGCGTCGATGATCGACTTAGCGCCGCCCACCGCGTAACCCGCATTGCGTGCACTCATCCAGCCGAACATCAGCACGAGCGCGATGGCAGCCATGTCGGCCGTCGCGCTCTCAGTAAAGAAGCGGCGCAACAAGTCGTTTCTGAAGCGCTTGCCGTATTCCGCCGCGCTCATGCCAGCCCATTGCGTGAGCAGCGGAAGTTTCGGGATCAGGCGCAGCATCGCCCAGGTCCGGCGGGGCCAGGCGGCGTTCAGATCATCCATCGGAAGATTTGCCAGCCGACGGATGGCGGACGTGAACTCCATGATTTCTTCGGCATCCTCGGGCGCTGCATGCAGAAGCTCCGCCTCCATCCGGTCGACGTCGGAGTAAAACGTGAGCGAGCGCCCGTCTTCGGTTTCCACGCGCTGATATACCTCGGCGTCAACGAAGCGGAGCTTGTCGACATCGAAGACTTCGCGCCATTGCCGACCCAGCGTCCCGTCTGGGGCGGACCCAAGGAACCAGTGCAGGCAGGTTTCAAATGTGTAGCCGTTCCGCGTCCAGCTGGTCGCGAGGCCTCCCGGGATCGCATGCTGCTCCAGGATCGTCACCTGATAGCCGCAGAGCTGCGCGTAGACGCCGGTGCACAAGCCCGCGATCCCGCCGCCAATGATTACGATATGTCGAGCAGGTTCAGGCATGGAGAAACCCTCGTTGGACGAGGTAAAGCTGGGCGACTTTTCGGCTCCCTTCATTGAGGCAGGTCAAACGGCCGTCTTGTCACAAAGGTTGTCAGTTCGAACATCCACGGCACTGCCGTTTTCGCACAGCCCGCCGCGCCGCAGATCACGTCCGTCTGCTCCATACTCTGCCATACAAGGTCATTCCGGCCAGCATGGCTGCGACGAACAGGACCGTCTGGGGGAGGCCGACCGACAGGGATGCAACGGCCGGACCGGGACAGAAGCCGCCAATCCCCCAGCCCAGGCCGAACAAAGCCGAACCGACCACCAAGGGTGCATCGATCCGATTGTCCGTCGGCACATGGAAGCTGTCGTCGAGTACCGGACGCTCCATCCGCTTCATCACCTGCACGCCGGTGAAGGCGACGACGACCGCGCCGCCAAGAACGAACGCCAAGCTTGGGTCCCAGGCGCCGAAGATGTCGAGGAAACCCTGGACTCGGACAGGATTTAGCATGCCGGACAAGGACAGCCCGAATCCGAAGACGATGCCCGAAGCAAGCGCTACGCATGAAGCCAAAGATAGCACTTACGCAGGTATTGTGCGCCTGGTCGAGGACGCACAACGCTCCAAGGCTCCCATGTCCCGGCTCGCCGACAGATGGTCGACAGGATTCCTGGCGATCACTGTGATAATTGCCTTTGCCGCATGGTGGTTCACAAGAGACCCGATCCGGGCCGTCGCGGTGCTGGTCGTGGCGACGCCCTGTCCGTTGATCCTGGCGGTGCCCGTGGCTCTCGTGGCGGGGCTTTCGCGCGCCGCCCATTCGGCGTCCTCATCAAGGGCGCGCATTCTCTCGAGAACATGGCTCGCATTCACACTCTGGTCCTGGACAAGACGGGGACGCTCACCGACGGCCGGCCCCAGATCGCCTCGATCCACAGCCCGTTGGGCTACACTGAGGACGAAATCCTACGGTTTGCCGCCTCCGTGGACCAAGCATCGAAGCACCCTATCGCCCAGGCTATCGTTGCGGCGGCCCGGCGGCGAAATCTCCCTCTCGCTCTGCCGTCGGAGGTAAACGAGGTGGCGGGAGAAGGGATAGCGGGCTGCGTGGACGATAAGGAGGTGACGGTCGGCGGCAATGGCTTCGTGGAAAGGCGCGTCCAAGCCACGCCATTTTCCATTCCGGAAACCGCAGCCGGTTCGGTTGTCGTCGCTGTCGCGATCGCAAACAGGCTGGTTGGTTACATATTGATGGCCGATCCGGTGCGGGAAGAGGCGGCGGAGATGCTTGACGGGTTACGCCACGAAGGCATCCGGCGTATTCTGCTCGCCACCGGAGATCGCGCCGCTGTAGCCGAACGTGTCGCCGATGGCCTCGGTCTCGATGGAATTCGTTCCAGCCTCACTCCGGATCAGAAGGTACTGGTGGTACTGACGGAGCGAAAGAACGGACCTGTCATGATGGTTGGGGACGGCGTCAATGATGCGCCGGCCCTTGCGGCGGCAGACGTCGGCGTCGCGATGGGCGCGAGGGGAGCCGCCGCCTCCGCCGAAGCAGCGGACGTCGTCCTTCTGGTGGACAGGATCGACAGGCTCCGTACCGGGATAGAGATCGCCCGGCGATCACGCAGGATTGCGATCGAGAGCATTGTCGTAAGGATCGGCCTTTCGGTGTTCGCCATGGTGGCTGCAGCGCTCGGCTTCCTGCGCCCGGTCGAGGGAGCAATCCTGCAAGAGGCAATCGACGTCGCCGTCATTCTAAACGCGCTTCGGGCGCTAAGGATAAAACCGCGATGAAGAGAATGGGCGCTGCTTGCTGCTTCATCTGACGGACGCCGATGCCGTCTATGCGGGTTTCGGCAAGCGGGCTGCACGCCCGCTGGCAAAGATTGATCCGTCCGCCATGGATGAAACGCAGTTCCCGGCAGGATCGACGCGGCGGCCCGCTTCAAGGAAGCCAGGCGTCGAGCCGTCATAGGCGGCCTGGAAGATGCCGCTGAAATTATTGCAGGGACAAAAGGAACTGTCTTTGAGAGGGATCAAAGATGATCTTCGCTGTGGGTGGCTACAATAACAATTGGAGGCTTTGCCTGGTTGGCCGGCATGAACGTCCAGCCCAGGCACATGCAGGAGGCGTCATTGGATCTTCATCGCGCAGCAGTCGAGAAATTATGGGAACGACATCGTCCACTTGACGACCGCGGCCACTGCAAACTGCCGAGTCCAAACACTTCTTCCACCGAAGAAACGATCAGTGTCGAAGCATTCTGCGGTTGCCATGGCATTGACGAGGCCGAGATCAGGCAGCTTCAACGGCTTTTGGGCCCCTTCGCTATCAGAAATGAGCTGTGGGCGAACATTCGTCGCCAGCCGCGCTTCAGATAGTTAATCGGAGCCCGACAATGCCCGCAGCACCGGCTGCGGGCATTGATCTGGTCCAACCCTGTTTCCGACCCCGCATACAGCAGGCCGCGACATGGGATCAGCGGGCGAGGAAGACGGGAAAATCGCACTTGTCCAGCATCGAGGCCGTAACGCCACCGAATATCCTCTCGCGAAGCCGCGAATGACCATAGGCTCCCATGACGATCAGATCGCAATCGAAATCGAGCGCACGCTGCTCCAGAACTTCGGCGACGGGCCGTCCGCCGCTGGCAACCTGCTCGACCTGCACGGTGGCGCCGTGCCGGGCAAGATAGGTCGCCATGTCCGCGCCAGGCTCTCCGCCATTCTCCCAATAGGAACTGTCTGGATCGATCAGCACGACGTAAACGAGGTCCGCGGAAACGAACATGTCCAGCGCCTCTCGGGCGGCGCGAGCCGCCTCGCCCCGAGAATTCCAACCGAGCAATATCCGTTTGGGCTTCAAAGTCGACCCACGTTCCTTGGAGGCCAGGAGAAGCGGTCGGTGGGCATCGAAGACCGCACCGTTTATGATCGCCTTGGCAAGTTGAGGATCGCCGCGAACTCCATCGCCCAGAATGACCACATCCGCATAGAGCGCGCGCCTATATATCTCCTCGTCGAGCGTGACAGTCTCGGCATAGACTTCGCCGACGTCAAAAGACAGCCCGCTTGCTTTGCATTCTGCTTCCGCCTTCTTCCGGATCTCATCGAGAATTTTCAGCTCATCGTATCGCTGATCGAGCCATGCGGTACCGGCTGGAAAGTCGCCGACATTTGGCGGTAGGGCCAGGCCTGCAACAACGATGGAAAGGTGAGCCTCGAGTTCCGAGCCGAGTGCGATAGCTTTCTTGATATCGGACGCAGCGCCGGAGGCACCTATGACGGCAAGAACTGTCTTGAAAGGCATGGCACGTTCCCTCACGATGGGCCTTAATTGACCTGATACCGAAAAGTTGTAACCGCGTAGCAGCGGGCAACGATGATCTGCGTCAAAGTGGTTGGCGAATTTCGACGCATAGAACCACAGCCCCGAAGATCATTGATGGGGACTAACGTTCTCCAGATGCTCCACCTTCTCATACAAACACGCGAGCAATGGTGGGGCCGACAGAAACCTAGAGGTGCCCGCAGCATTGATCTCGATCACTGAAGATATGCGGGACATGCCTATACTGGAGCCTTCTACAGCGAGGAGGATGCTATGCCATTGAAGCTCAAGTCAGGATTTATGACATCCGACGGAGACGAAGGCCGCCTCTTGATGGATTCGGGAACAGGCGACCAGGTCGTGCTTGGGACTCATGACGCGCTCCAAACCATCGCCAATCCGCCACGAGCAGATGAATTCAGGCTCCAAGAATATGTCGACCTCTTTAGCCAGATCGCAAGTGACAAGTTCGACAGGAAGGAATTCGACGCCGCCGGCCATATTCGCGTGACGTCTGAGGACATCCGCACCTTCCGCTCCCTGCATGCGCGATAGCGTTGCTGGCTTTAACGGCCGGTGGAAAGACATCAGTTCCGTAAACCGCCACCACGAGTACAGGCAACAGGAACTTGCTCCCTGCCTAATCGAGAAATTCATCGAAGCTCCTCGGCCATATATCATTGATGCTGGTCAATGCGTGCAAATCCGACACGAGCTTGAATTACGGTGCTCGATGAAGAGCTGCCACCGGGACGAGGAGAGCGCTTGTTTGCGCTGCATAAAGTCCCTTAACAGCAAAGGAGAATGTAATGGTTGAGGCTGCGACGAAACTGCCCGTTCAGAAGGATGAAAAGCCAGTACAACCGGCTGGTACCTTCTGGTCTCCCTTCCAAACGCTTCGCAATGAGATTGATCGGCTGTTCGAAGATTTCGCTCCGACCTCCAGGCGTACTCCGGAACGCTCCTTGTTCGGCCGAGCCATGCCGTCGTTGAACGGCTGGGCCACCGCGCCGGCTGTCGATATTGTTGAGAACGACGACGCTTTTGAAGTCACCGCGGAAGTTCCTGGCATCGACGAAAAGAACCTCGATGTGAAGCTTTCGAACGGTTACCTGATCATCCGCGGTGAGAAGACCGAGGAAAAGGAAGAAAAGCAGAAGGAATATCACGTCTCGGAACGCCGTTATGGCTCCTTCCAGCGGACGTTCCAGCTTCCGGACGGGATTGACGCCGAGAAGGTGGAGGCGACCTTTCATAAAGGCATTTTGAAGGTCAAGCTGCCCAAGAGCGCAGAAGCTAAGAAGAACGAGCGCAAGGTTGAGATCAAAGCTGCTTGACCGACCGGCTCTTACTTTCCAACCCGGCGCGCATCAATATTTTGCGCGCCTTTTCTTTTTAGTCGGCGAACAGCTAACAGCCGCTCCAACATAGCTCCAACATAGCTCCAACATATCCGTAGCCTTGTCCGGCGCGAGACCGGGAGAAGTTGCTGGTGAGTCGCCCCGCAGATGTCGGTAGGCTCCAAAGGATGAAGAAGCCGCGTTGTTGCTGAACCCCACCGTACGCCTGCGGTCGCAGACGTCGTTATTGAAGCAATTGCTGAATACCGCGGGTTGCATGAGTTGAAAGAGACCGGCAGGCAGTATCTGGCGGTCTCTTTCAGACTAGAAGGCCAGGTGCTTTTCGATTTCCTGCACCGGTAGCTTGATAAGATCCTTATCATACTCTGCAAGGATCAGCTTTCTGACCGAGACCGGCATCGCGTGACGCAGGTCTGCAAGCGCCTTCGGCGGTGCGACGACCACCAGCTTATGGACTTTCTTTTCTTCGCAAATCGCCTCCAACCTCTCCGCGACAGTGACGGAGAAGTGTTCCTCTTCCTGCTCATGGAAATCGGTTTGTCCAAGCGCGCTGCGTCGGCTACCAACCGCCGCTCGACCCGGCCTGTCCGTCCCCTGGCTACGTGCCGAAGGATTGTCAGGCGCTTCGATCACCTGTTCGACCTCCAACGCCAGTTTAAACGCCGTACCGGTATTGCGCAGCAAAAGTGCCTTCTGCCCGTCCGCAACGAGCACCCAGGCGTCGTAGGGAATGACCTTGCTCTTCATCACATCATCCTCCTTGGAGATAGGAGCAGGATAATCATTTTGGAAACGTAGGGTTTGATCGGTGTCAATCATCCTACCGTTCTGGGCTCGGCCACCAGAAGCGCCTTTGACGCTGCTCGATACCATCCGCGGAAAAGATGGAGACCGTCCTGGAATACGTGCGGATCTTAATATGCAATCCGGCCGACCGCTTCCGGCCACCCGGCGAAACGGTTACCTCATATTCGCCGACCGGCGGAAGAGCCGCAATCTTGAGAAGCGGAACAGCGACGTGAACGCCGCCCGATCGGGAGAGCATAAGTACGTTGATTTCCGTCAACTTGCCGACAGTGAGGATGAGTTAGACGAAGAAATACGATATTTATTCATTTGAGACACAAGGAGGCCCGCGTTGAACGATCACTCCCCGCGTATCGCGTTCCACGGAGCAGCCGGCACTGTAACCGGCTCCTGTTTCCTCCTTGAGTTCGGAGATATCCGAATCCTCATCGATTGCGGGATGTTTCAAGGCTCGAAGACTGAAAAGGAACTCAATTATCGTCCTTTTCCGTTCGCACCCTCATCGTTGGATGCGGTTCTCCTCACACATGCCCATATCGATCACAGCGGCCTGCTTCCCAAGCTCGTTAAGGATGGCTTTGCCGGTCCGATCTTTTGCGCGCCGGCGACCTTGGATCTGTGTGCAGTCATGCTGCCCGATTCCGCTCATATCCAGGAAATGGAAGTGGAGCAACTCAACCGGCGCAATGAGCGGCGGGGCCGCAAATCTGTCGATCCGATCTATACCGCGGCTGACGCTATGGCCGCTCTGGTTCAGATGAGAACTGTTGGGTTCGAGCAATGGGAGGAACTGGATCCGGCCATCCGCTTCCGTTTCTGGAATGCTGGGCATCTTCTCGGATCAGCCTCCATCGAGGTCGAGATCGGGACGGCCGCGGCGCGCCAGCGGCTTCTTTTCTCAGGCGATATCGGCCCGAGCCACAAGCTGCTGCAATTCGATCCTGAAGCCCCTCCCGGCTGGGACTATGTGATTTGCGAGAGCACCTACGGCGACGTCGACCGCCACGATCCTTCCGACGAAGCGCGGCGGACCATGTTGCGTGATGAGGTCCGCCATGCCTGTCGCCACCGGGACGGAGCTCTTCTTATACCATCCTTCGCCGTCGAACGTACTCAGGAGCTTTTGGCCGACCTGATCAATCTTATGGAGAGACACCAGATTGACCAATGCCCGATCATCATCGACTCTCCGTTGGCCCTGCGAGCAACCGAGGTCTTCAAGAAACATGCCCGGGACCTCGAGAACGGTGACCTGCTGCTTCGTGCCCTTCGAGCCAGGAATGTCCGGTTTACCGAAACCGCCGAGCAATCCAAGGCGATTGACAACATGCGAGGTTTCCACATCGTCATCGCGGCGAGTGGCATGTGCGAGGCTGGCCGTATACGACATCGCCTGAAAAATTGGCTGTGGCGGGAGGAAGGGACCGTTCTCCTCGTAGGCTATCAAGCTACCGGAACGCTGGGACGCCTGTTGGAAGACGGTGCCCCTACCGTCCGGATCCAGGGCGACGAGATTGCCGTAAGAGCAAGCATCCGCAAGCTTGACGTCTACAGCGGCCATGCCGACGGGCCGGAACTCGCTGCATGGCTTGCGGCACGCGCGCCGGTCCGGAAAGCCGTATTTCTGGTCCATGGGGAACTGCCCGCAGTCGCGGCCATGAAGGAGCGCATTTCCACCCTGCAGCCTCACGTCAGGGTCATAGAGCCGTCGCTCGATGCCGAATATGCTCTGACGCCCAGGGAACCGAGAGAGATTTCCATCGCGCAGGCTCCGCCGAGGCTCAACCCATTACAGGTCGGTCGCAGGGACTGGCATAACGACTTCCAGTCTCTGATCCTGGATCTCCAGGAGAAACTGGACAGTGCGGCAGACGAAAAGGCTCGCGGCGCAATCCTGCGAAAGGTCAGACGCGCTCTCTCGGGATCAGAGGAGTGACGCCTTTGGGTTGTCAGGGGATGAGGACGGCTGCGCCGCTCAGGCGCCCTTCCCTAAGATCATCGAGTGCGCGGTTTGCATCTGCGAGCGGATAGACGACAGTATGCGTCCTCACGTTTGCTGCCGCCGCGGTCGGGAAGAACTCCTGCGCATCTTCCCTGGTTAGGTTCGCGACGGAGACCACCTGCCGCTCTTCCCAAAGAAGGGCGTAGGGCATCTGCGGAATGTCGCTCATATGAATGCCACCGCAGACAACCCGCCCACCCTTTTTGACTGCCTTCAACGCTGCCGGCACCAGACTGCCGACCGGAGCAAAAATGATCGCTGCATCCAATGGTGCCGGCGGCAGCTCATCGGAACCACCCACCCATGCCGCCCCGAATTCCTGGGCAAAGGCCTGCGCCTGTTTGTCGTCCGGCCGCGTAAAGGCGTAGACCTGCCTTCCTTGCCAGCGGCAGACCTGCGCGATGATGTGCGCGGCCGCTCCGAACCCGTAAAGCCCTATCCGCCTACCTTCTCCCGCCTTCTTGAGGGATCGCCAGCCGATCAAGCCCGCGCAGAGAAGTGGTGCCAGGGCAACAGGGTCGGCCGCCATCGGGAGATCGAAGGCATAGGCTGCATCTGCCACCGCATGCGTGGCGAAACCGCCGTCCCGCGTGTAGCCCGTAAAAAGAGGATCATCACAAAGGTTTTCGGCCCGCGATTTGCAATAGCCGCAATGACCGCAGGTATGGCCGAGCCAGGGAATCCCGACTCGTGAACCAATTCTCGCCGAGGGAACTCCCTCCCCGACCGCATCCACGATGCCGACGACCTCATGGCCGGGCACAAGCGGAAGTTTTGGGTTTGGAAGATCCCCGTCGACCACATGCAGATCGGTCCGACAGACCGCACATGCCTCTATCCGGACACGGAGCTCTCCCGCTTTCGGTTCAGGATCTGGCCGCTCCACCAGTTCGAGCGGGTTGCCGACCTCATGCAATACCATGGCCTTCATAAGGAACCTCCGCGCAATCGTCCATCCGTTGCAAGGCGTCGCTGGCTCGCCGCTCAGCCTGCGAGCTTCCGCAGAGAGTCGCTCCATATACTACACCCGATCTGCCCCTCAAAAACCGGTTGCAAAATAAAATCGGTATGCTAGCATGCAACCAGTTGCAAATTGCAATCAATATTAGAAGGAGTCGATCAATGAAGCTCTACTCTGCGCCCGGCTTCACCAGCCTGGCCGACCACATCGCATTGCTGGAGGCTGAACTCCCGTTCAAGCTGGTCAAGGTTGACATCGAGACCAAGCAGATCGAAGGCGGCGGCAGCTATACAGATATCAACCCAAAGGGCTACGTGCCGGCGCTTGAGTTCAACGATGGCGAGGTGCTGACCGAAAATGTCGCGATCCTGGCTTGGGTCGCCGATCGCGCACCGCAGCTCGCGCCGCAGGGTCATCTGGGCCGCGAGCGCCTGCTCGAAATGCTGAGTTTCATCGCGACCGAGATTCACAAGCGCTTTCCCACTTACCTGTCGCTTCCTGAAGGCATCCGGGAGCAGACCGCTCAGGAAATACTGCACTGGTTTGGCTTCGCAGCAGGCCGATTAGAGCGGGGATATCTGTTTGGAGAGACATTCACTGTCGCTGATCCCTATCTCTTCCAACTGGCGTGGGGTGCAGCTCAACTCGGCTTTCGGCTGCCCGAGCCGCTTGGCGATTATATCGCGCGGATCGAACAGCGGCCCGCCGTACAAGCGGCGTTTCACCGGGAGGGCTTGGCATGAATGAGCTTGTTATCCGCACTGACAGGCTCGAGCTCGCCACGCAGAGCTTCGGCGACCCGGTGCATCCACCCGTCATTCTGATCATGGGCGGGATGGCATCGATGTTGTGGTGGCCGGAGGAATTCTGCCGGCGGCTCGCTGAACAGGGCCTCTTCGTCATCCGCTACGACCAACGCGACACAGGTCTTTCGACAAAATATCCGCCCGGTCAGCCCGGCTACACTTTCGACGACGCCGTCGATGATGTCTTCCGCGTGCTCGACGGCTACGCGATTTCGAGCGTGCATCTCGTCGGCTTTTCTCTCGGCGGCATGATCGGCCAAGGCGCCGCATTGAAGTTTCCGGAACGCGTGCTTTCCCTGACGGCGATCAGCACCTCGCCGGTCGGGGTGGACAAATCGCATTTCCCTCCGAGCGGCGAGGCCTGGATGGAGCATATGTCCCTGGAGGCGGATTGGTCGGACCGCTCAGACGCCGTCGCATATCTGGTCGAGGATGCGCGCCTGACCGCCGGGACGGCACATACGTTCGACGAAGCCGGGACCCGAGCCTTCCTTGAACGAGATTTCGACCGCTCCGGAGGTTATCTCAGCGCCACCAACCATAGCATCCTCTTTGAGGTCGGCGACATATGGCAGGGCCGGCTGAACGAGATGATGGCGCCGCTTCTTGTCCTTCATGGCACGGCCGATCCGGTCTTCCCGCTGGCGCACGGCGAGGCACTGGCGCGAGCTGTGGTCGATGCAAAGCTCGTAAAGGTAGAGGGCGGCGGCCATGAAATTCATCCCGAAGATTGGCGAGAGATCATTTCCGCCATCGACGAACATGTCCGAACATCCGCCCAGTAACGGTAACAGGCCAAATGAGGGTTGAGAATTGGATCGTGCCAACGTCTATGATGCCGGCAAGGGGTCGGCGTTTATAATCTCGCACCGAAATGGATCGGGCATTGATGCCGACTGACCTGCAGGCGCTACCGCACATTCGGTTATAGCCGGCACTTCGGGCGTGGTCAGCGCGGATATTCGAGCTGCATGGCGACCACATTGGTGGTGGGGTGACCGTAGCGCCCCGCAATCGCCTCCAGCGCCTGATCGAGCGCATCCGCCGGCTTCCGGTCGGGAAAGGTCGACGCGCGACGACCTTCTGGCCAGTTCGCACGCACCTGGTCCGGCATGACACGAATACCGCTGCGCGTTTCTACGACATCCGCCGAGGTGGAAAAAATCGTGACGCTCGAACGGTAGGTCCGCGACCAGGCATCGGCCACCAGGGCAAGCGACACCTCATCCATGCGCGGCTCGACGCGGATGCCGAGCTCATCCCGGTTCCAGAAGGCCACCTGGTTGGCAAGTACGGTCGTCGCAAACGGTCGAGTCAGTTTAAAAGCAGCGCTGGCATGCCGCGCACCCCACCGCTCGAGCCCGAGATCGCGAGCCGCCGCTTCGGCCTTGCCCCTGCCAGCGATCGCTTCGATCAACGTCAGCATCATCGGCATGGAGGCGGTGATGCCGGTTGTCGTGACGACGCTTCCATCCGACACCATACGGCGGTCGGCTACGTATTCGATCGTGGGGCTACGGCCAAGCATTTCACTCAGGTAATACCAGTGGGTGGTGGCGCGCCGCCCATCGAGAAGACCTGAAGCGCCGACGACCTTGGCGCCGGCGCAGATACCAATGATCTTCGCGCCCTTCTCCGCCTGGCTCCGTAGCCATGCAAGCGCTGCCGGATCGTCGTCGCGGCTCATGGCGGGCACGATGACGTAGTCCGCTCCGTCGGGATGGTTGGCGTCGAACTCCGTGATCGTCGCGTCCGGCTCGACCTTCAGGGCCGGATAGAGCTGAACCGGCCCCGGCCTGGTTGCCAGCATCATCACGTCGGCGACGTCCGCCCGCCGCAGGATGCCGGTAGGTACGAGATAGTCGGTCGTTTCGGTGGCATCGTTGATGCCGATGACCGCGACAAGCGGCCGCTCGCGCTTGGTTGGCCTGAGCGAAGCAAGCATCGCGTCCGCCTCCGCCTGCGGTACGAGGGGTGCATTTGCAGCCCTCGTACCAGACGGCAGGCTGATCATCCAACCGCCAAAACCTGCCATGCCAAGAGTGGCAACCGCGGCGGCACCCCATATCAAGACGGATTTCCGCATAGCTGAACTGCTCCGACGGTATCCACGAGTCTTTGAGAGCAGTCACTCCACGTGATGCTTTCGCTGATTAGCGCAATACTACCAAAGCACGCGTCTGACTGAAAAGATAAAAGCCGTCGTGAGAATTTGGGCTTACGCCGATTTCAGCGGTCGTCTGAAACGGCAATCCTGAGTTCGAGCATCGCCTGCCTTTTCTCCTTGCGGATCACGCCAATGGCGCGCTCCAGTGCCCCCGGAAGGTCGCGCCCGTGCTCGACCCGTTCAGTGTAAGCTCGGCTTGCGGCCGCGATCGCGCTGTAGTCCGGAGAAGGTTCAAGCGAGACGAGAGGCATCTTGTTCGCCATAACTGCCGCCCCATCCGGATAACTGCTGACGACGGACCGGCGGACCGCGTTCCAAATGCCGTTGTTTTTGACGATTGTTAGAATAGGGAGTTCCAGTGCCTCTGCAATCTGATGACATGCAACAGGATTGGCGAACATATAGGAACCATCGCCGATACAGGCGATGCAGAGCCTGTTGCGGTCGGCAAGCTGCGCTCCGAGCGCTGCCGGCAGTCCCCATCCAAGCCCGCCGGAATGCGGATTGTTGAAGATGCGATTGGGACCGCTCACCTTCATCACCTCCGGTACGACGCCGAGTTCAGAAAAAATCACCGCCCGACTGTCGATCGCCTCGGAAATGCAGCGGCTCATCCATTCGGCGGACATCGGGCTCTCACACCCTGCAGCAGCCAGTGCGGCGGCGCGCTCCACGCGCTGCTGCGCCCGCGCGGCGATCATCCTCCGCCGCTCCTCGGCACCGCCCGCCAACGGCCGCACCGCCTCGCGAAGCGCGGCCATGGCCGCGGCCGGATCGCTGACGATCGCAAGATCACTGCGATGACCGCGGATCGGCATGCGCTGGAAATGCGGATCGGGCCCTATCTGGATTACCCGCGTATTACTGTCCGGGCGGTGGAGCGACTCCATCCAGGGAATGGCGCTGTCGATCACCAGCACGACGTCCGCCTCCTTGAGCGGCGCCTTGACGTCATAGCCGAGAAACATCGAGTGCTCCGACGGCATCACGTTTCGCACCGTGTAGGGCTCGACGACCGGGATGGCGAACTCCTCCGTAAATCGAAGGATTTCCGCGGCCGCCTTTCCATCGGGACCGCTGCGCTGGCATATGACAAGCGGCGCGCGAGCCGCGGCAAGCCAGGCAGCAGCCGTTCGGATCGCCTCCGGGTCGGGATAGGCGACCGACGATACCGCTTGCGGGGAAACCGACTGCCCGGCAATAGGCGGGACAGCGTCCATCAAAGGCTCCCGTGGAAGGCTGACATAGACCGGCCCGCGCGGCTCGCTCATCGCAAGGCGCGTCGCACGGGTCGCAAGGATCTCGCCCTGCTCCGGGTAGCGCATTTCATAGTGAAATTTGGTGACGTCGCTTACCATCGAGGATTGATCGTACATCTCCTGCCCATACTGGATGGGCGTCACTCTGGTACCGCGGCGGCCGCTTTCGGTGATCGGCGTACGCCCTGAAAGCACCACCACGGGAACGTTGTCGCTCGCCGCATTGATCACTCCCATGACGGAATTTGCCAGGCCGACATTGACATGCACCATCGTCGCCTGCGGCCGGCCGGTGACGAGGTAATAACCGTGGGCCATGGCAACACTCGCAGTCTCATGCGGGACCGTGATAGGTTCGGGAACGGAGCTTTTATCAAGCGACACAAAGGCTTCGATAATCGGCGGAAAGTCCGTACCGGCATTGGCGAAGATGTAATCGATGCCATTGCGCTTGAGCCCCAAAAGGAGGGATTCCGCGCCCGTCGTCAGCGTTTGGACCTCCGTTCCTTCAGTCGCTTCGTCCATGAGGTCCTCCCAGTGTCCGTTTATCAGCCCCGCCCGGCCGTCCCGACCAACTCGCGTCACCTCAAAAATGCACTTGTAAATTATCAAAATGCAAGAGATGATCGATCAATAATCTCTCTTAATGAGATTTTATGTCGGTTGCTTGGCCGATGGAGGAAACAAGCGGAGGAGAGAAAATCATGAAGCAGCAGTTGTTTGCCGCCGCTCTGGCGGCTGGACTCGTCATGTTCGGCAGTGCGTCCGCCCAGACCGTCGGTATCGCAACTTCAAATCCCGGCTCGATTTTCCACAATATCGGTACGGCGGTGGCGAAGGCGGCCAACGACGCGGGATTGAATGCGACAATCCAGCCAGCAACCAGCCCGAACCAATACATGCCGCTGGTCAATCAAAACGACGTCGAATTCGGTGTCGGCAATCTGGAGGAGTTCAATAATGCCCTGAAAGGCGAGGCCTGGTTTTCCGGCAGCGTCAACGAAAACCTTCGTATTGTCGGGCTCATCATGCCGATCAAGGAAGCGATCTTCGTGCGGGCCGACAGCGACATAAAGACAATCGCCGACCTTAAGGGCAAGCCTATGGTCGACGGTTATACGGCGCAACAGACGATCCTGCCGCAGCTCGACGCCATCTATGCGACCGCCGGGTTGACGCGTGCGGATATGCGGCCTGTTCAGGTCCCGAGCGTCGTGGCAGGCGCAGATGCATTTATCTCTGGCCAGAGCGCCGGCTTCATCTTCGCCCATGGCGCAGGCAAGGTGCGCGAGGCTGACGCCGCCGTGGGCGGTCTAAGGGCGCTGACTATACCGGACACGGAGGAAGCGAAGGCCGCCATCCGAAAGCATTGGAAGTCAGGATATGTCGTGAAGATGGAGCCCGGCCCGGCCACTCCGGGCGTACGCGAAGCCGGCACCTACATCGCCTATCCGCAGCTTGTCTTCACAAACTCCGCCGCAGACGAGGAAGCCGTCTATAAAATGACGAAGATCCTTTATGAGAGCAAGGAAGCGATGAAAGCCGCCTTTCCGCCCTTCGGCGAATTCCAGCCCAAGAACATGGTGGGCGAGACCGCGCCGGGAGAATATCATCCGGGCGCTATCCGCTTCTACAAGGAAGTCGGGCTTTGGAAAGAGTGACCGCCATGGACGCGGAACGCACGAGGGAGCCCGATTTCGGCGTTCCCGCCCGCCTATGGAGACCTGTGGCTGCTGCGCTTGCCGCAGCCGTCACCCTATCGGCGATGGCGTGGTCTCTGGACGTGCCCCGGATGATGGGCGTCTCCTATTATCCGCAGCAGTTCCTCGCCGTCATCCTGGCGTTGACCCTGCCCCTCGCATTCATGCTCTATCGGCCTGATCGCGAGAAACGGACAGATCAGGCGTTGCCCTGGTATGACGTCGCCGGCGCGATCCTCAGCCTCACAGCCTGCGCCTATATCGCCATCAACTATGCTACGGTGGTGAATTTCGTATTCACCCGTCCGGTCGAGGCTTGGCTGCCAGGTATTATCCTGCTCGTGCTGCTTCTCGAGGGTTTGCGGCGATCCACGGGCTGGGTTCTCGTCGTCATCATGATCGTATTCCTGCTCTATGCGATGTTCGGAAACATCGTTCCCGGGCGATTGGCAGGCCGTCCGCAGGACTGGCAGAAGCTTGCAGGCTACATGGCCTACGATGTCAATGGCGTTTTCGGATTGTCCCTCTCCGTCGGCGCCACGATCGTGGTGGCCTTTATATTCTTCGGCGCGCTCTTGGGGGCAACCGGCGGCGCAAAATTCTTCACGGATGCTGCGCTCCTCTCAATGGGGCGCTATCGCGGCGGCTCGATGAAGATCGCCGTCGTGGCGTCGGGCCTGTTCGGCTCGATCTCCGGCTCCGCTGTCGCCAATGTCGTAGCAACGGGCGTTGTCACTATCCCCATGATCAAACGTGACAAATATCCCGCGTACAAGGCTGGCGCCATCGAGGCGGTGGCTTCAACCGGCGGACAGCTGATGCCGCCCGTCATGGGCGCTGCTGCCTTCCTGATGGCCGAATTCCTGCAGGTACCTTATGCAGACGTGGCGCTCGCGGCTCTTGTCCCGGCCCTGCTCTACTATGGCGCATTGTTCATCCAGGCCGACCTCGAAGCGGCCAAACTAGGTATCAAAAGCGCTCCGGAGGATCAGATCCCTAGCCGCCGTACGATCATGGGCGGCCTCCACTTCCTGATCGCCTTCGGATTGCTGATCTATGCGCTCTTTGGAATGAACTGGCTCCCAGAACGCGCTGCCTTCCTTGCCTGCGCCAGTGTCGTGGCGACAGCCGCCGTCTTCGGTTACGACGGCATGCGTGCATCCGTCCGCCAACTCCTCGACACAATCGTGGAAACAGGGGAATCCGTCGTCGAGATCATCGTCATCTCGGCCGCCGCCGGTATTGTTATCGGCGTGATGAATATCACGGGCCTAAGTTTCAATCTCACCTACGCTCTCGTGCAGCTCGGCGGCGGCAGCGCGATCGTCCTGCTTTTGATGTCCGCCATCGTCTGCATAATCCTCGGCATGGGCCTACCAACGCTGGCCGTTTACGTACTGCTGGCTTCGCTGGTTGCACCCGCGCTGGTCGAGGTCGGCTTGCATCCGATGGCGGCCCACCTCTTCGTTCTATACTTCGGCATGATGTCGATGATCACGCCGCCGATTGCGCTTGCTTCCTTCGCCGCAGCCAGCATCGCCAAAGCGGATCCGATCAAGACTGGGCTTGCCTCGTGCAAGTTCGGCTGGATCGCTTTCGTGATCCCGTTCATGTTCGCCTACTCCCCCAGCTTGCTGCTGATTGGAGAGACTGGCGAGGTGGCGTGGGCGGTCCTTACCGCGACGTTCGGCATGTGGCTGGTGTCGGCAGCACTCGCCGGTTACTTCGCGAGCCGCTTATCTACGTTGATGCGGATCGTTTTCGCCGTCTCTGGCATCCTTTCGCTCATCCCCGCAGGCGCATTCCCGGGAGCGATCTACACCGATGCCGTGGGACTTGTGGTAGGGATACCCGCGATGATATTCGCCTATGTCACCGGGAGAAAAGTGGTGGAGCATGCAATAACTTGACGACAAAGGCGATCAATAGTCTCGAACGTCTGCAGGCCGTTCTGGAGGTCTTCAGCGAAGATCGCCTCGAATGGACGCCGGAAGAAATGATGGAGGTGTTGGGCTATAGCCGCCCCACCCTCTATCGCTATCTCAAGATCCTGAAATCGGCGGGGCTTCTCACCTCAATGCCGAACACGGGTTTCACGCTCGGGCCGAAGATCGTTGAACTGGACTATCTCCTGAGGAAGTCCGACACACTGATCTTGAATGGCGCCCCACATCTCGAGAATCTCACTTCGCGATACAGCTGTACCGCATTGGTCGTGCGTTGGTACGGCGAAAAGATCCTTTGTGTCGATTCGCGCAGTTCGGTGAAGAACCCCGTCAGTTCCTATCCCCGCGGCCGTCCGATGCCCTTGAGCCGCGGCGCGATCGGGCGCTCGATCATGGCCTTTCTTCCCAAGCGGCATCTCGTGCCGCTGATCGAAAGGGCAATAGCGGACATGAAGGCAGTCGGCCTAGGAAGCACTATAGAAGAAGTACTGGAAAGCCTGAAACGGGTAAAAAAGGCAGGGTTTGCGGTTGCCTATGGCGAGGTGACGCCAGGCGTAGTCGGAATAGCCGCCCCCGTCTTCGATGCAGGCCGGAGCCCGATTGCAAGCGTTTGCGTCACCATTTCCGGCAGCCTCGTCAACGGCACGACGATTGACGAGATCGGGCAGCACGTTCGCCGTTCAGGCAGCGAGATCAGCGCTGCACTGGCATCCCACCGACATCAGGCTACCACGCAATAAATCTCATATAGAGAGAAAATGTGTTGACTTGACTTTCCCGCCCCAGCATCTTGGGGGCCAAGGGAGGAGGAGCTGTGTCGACGTCGCAACGGCAGGCTCCCCATTTGGAAAAGGATCTGGCGAGTATGCCCGCCGGCGCCTGCAGGACGGCTAGGAGGAGGTCTCCCATGAAGAAGATCGACATTTTCAATCACATCTGGCCGAAGCCCTTCTTCGACGCGCTGATCGACCATATCGGCGCGATGACGGACATCACCATGCGTTCCGGCGCCGTGCCTATGATGACGGAGCTCGACCGGCGTTTTGAGGTGATGGATATGTTCGGAGAGGACTACCAGCAGGTCCTGTCGCTCGCCTCACCTCCGCTAGAAAAGCTCGCCGGGCCGGAAAAGGCGCTCGATCTCAGCCGGATCGGCTCGGATTCCATGGCCGAACTCTGCCTGAAATACCCGGAACGCTTTCCCGCCTTCATCGGCACCGCAGCACTCAGCAATCCTGACACGGCCGTGGCTGAGGCCAAGCGCGCGATCGAGGAACTCGGTGCCGTTGGCATGCAGATCTTCACCAATGTCGGCGGCAAGCCGCTGGACCTGCCGGAATTCGGGCCATTCTTCGAGTATATGGCCTCCGCCGGCAAACCGGTCTGGTTGCACCCTGCGCGCGGCGAAAACTTTCCCGATTATCTCAGCGAAAAACGCTCCGAGTACGAGATCTGGTGGACCTTCGGCTGGCCCTACGAGACCTCTGCGGCAATGGCGCGCCTGGTCTTCTCCGGCCTCTTCGACAAATATCCGGGCCTCAAGGTCATCACCCATCACGCCGGCGGCATGATCCCCTTCTTCGAAGGTCGGGTCGGCCCCGGCTGGGACCAGATGGGCAAGCGCACGACGGATCGCGATCTCGCTGCGGTCCGCCGCTCGCTCAAGCGGCCGCACCTTGAATATTTCAAGGACTTCTACGCCGATACGGCAAGCTTCGGATCCCGCATGGCGATCAAGCACGCGATCGAGTTCTTTGGCGAGGACCACGTACTCTTTGCGTCCGATGCCCCCTTCGATCCCGAGGGCGGTCCGATGTACATCCGCGAGACGATCCGCATCCTGGAGGAACTGGACGTCTCGGACGAGGTGCGGCGCAAGCTCTTCCAGGACAATGCCGTCGCGTTGCTCGGCCTCAACATCTGATGGAGTTCACGATGCTGGCGGAACTTGGGAGAGCCGACAACTACATCAATGGCGAATGGATCGCCGACGGCGGAACTGCCGAAAGCACCAACCCGGCCGACGGCAGCGTTCTCGGCCATTACGTGCCGGGCACCAGGGCTCTCGCCGATCAGGCCGTGGCCGTTGCGCGCCAGACCTTTGACCAGACCGACTGGGCCTCCTCCCCTCGCCTGCGCGCGGCGGTGCTGTTCGAATTCGCCGACCGGCTGGAAGCCGCGCGCGACGAGATCGCCGACCTCATCGTCGCCGAAAACGGCAAGCTGAGGCGCGAAGCGCTCGGGGAAACGATCGGCGCGATCTCGGAGGCCCGCTATTACGGCGGCCTTGCGCGCACCATCCTTGGCCGCACGATCGAAACCGCGCCGGGCAATTTCTCGATGATGAACCGCGAAGCCGCCGGCGTCGCAGCAATCATTGTCCCCTGGAACGCCCCGGTTACGCTTCTGGTCCGCTCGCTTGGTCCGGCACTCGCAGCCGGCTGCACGACCGTTATCAAGCCCGCACCACAGACACCACTCATTCACCAGCGCGTCATGCAATGCCTTCACGACTGCCCCTCCCTGCCGAAGGGCGTGGTCAATTCGGTAAACGAGAACGGCACCGAAGTAGGCGAAGCGCTGGTTGCTTCCGACGACGTAGACGTCATCAGCTTCACTGGCTCGAGCGCCACGGGCAAGCGCATCATGGCTGGCGCGGCGCCCACCTTGAAGCGTCTGTCGCTTGAACTGGGCGGAAAAGCTCCGGCTGTGGTCTTCGATGACGCCGATCTCGATCAGGCCGTGCGCGAGCTGACGAGCGGTTCGCTGATGATGGCGGGGCAGATCTGCGTCGCTGCCGCGCGTTTTCTCGTGCACAAATCGATCGAGCAGGAGTTCACCGCAAGGATGAAGGCCGCCTTTTCCGCCGTTCGCACCGGGCCGGGAGCCGATCCGCAGAGCCAGATGGGATCGCTGATAGATCTGCCTAACCAGAAGCGTGTTGCCTCCATCATCGAGCAAGCGGCGGACGAGGGAGAGCTTGTCCTGCGCGGCGAGCCGCTCGGCCAAGGCGCCTTCATGACGCCCAGTCTCTTCCGCATCGATAACCTTCAATCGGAACTGGTGCAGGAAGAGTTGTTCGGCCCGATCGTGTCAATCGAGGGCTTCGAGGACGAAAAGGAGGCAGTCGCGAAGGCCAATGCCACCCGTTACGGTCTGGCAGCCAGCCTCTTCACCCGCGACCTCAACCGCGCGACCCGCGTTTCCCGTGCCATTCGTGCCGGCACAGTCTGGCTCAACTGCCACGGCCGGCTTTTTGCCGAAGGCGAAACCGGCGGTTATCGCCATTCCGGTCTCGGGCGGCTCCATGGACCGGAAGGCCTCAACGACTTTCTCGAGACCAAGCACGTCTACCTCGAAGCCGGCACCGTCTGATTGCGGCAATTCCTGGAGCGACAGGTATTTGGAAATGCGGAAGAAAATGGCAGACGTTGTCATTGTCGGTGGCGGTCCGGTTGGTACGGGCCTGGCAATCGAGCTCGGTCAGCGGGGCATCCACACCATCCTGGTCGAACGATACCCCTCTCCCCAACAGGTGCCCAAGGGTCAGAACCTGACGCAGCGGACGATGGAACACTTCCACTTCTGGGGGGCGGAGAAACAGTTGCGCGCCGCCCGCACCGTGCCAAAGGAATATGGGATCGGCGGCCTCACCGCCTATGGTTCATTGCTCGGCGATTATCACTACGATTGGCTCCAGCGCGAACTGGTTCGCCCCTACTATTTCACCGAGAACGAACGCCTGCCGCAGTACCGCACCGAGGAGGTCCTGCGCGAACGGGTGCGGGAGCTGCCTGCGGTGGAGCTCTTCTATGGCTGGACCGGCAGGGACGTGAGGCAGGACGAGGACGGGGTGACGGTCACGATCGCCAGCCGTGACGGAAGCGAACAGCGCAGTCTCAGCGCCGCCTATGCCGTGGGCTGCGACGGCAGTCGATCCGTTATCCGCGAAAAGGCAGGCATCACCCAGACCAAATCCGACCACGACCGGCTGATGGTACTCCTGGTCTTCCGCTCGACCGGGCTTCACGAACTCCTGAAGCGTTTTCCAGGCAAGTCCTTCTACAATGTCCTGCATCCGGACCTGAAGGGCTATTGGCAGTTCTTCGGCCGCGTGGACCTCGGCAAAACCTGGTTCTTTCACGCGCCGGTACCGCCTGGAACCACAAAGGACAACTTCGATTTCGCCGGCTATCTCCACCATGCCGTCGGAGCGGAATTCGACATAGAATTCGAGCATGTTGGTTTTTGGGATCTGCGGATCGCGACCGCCGACAGCTATCGCAATGGCCGGATCTTTATCGCGGGTGACGCGGCCCATAGCCACCCGCCCTATGGTGGCTACGGGATCAATACCGGTTTCGAGGATGCCCGAAATCTCGGCTGGAAGCTTGCAGCCACGCTAGAGGGCTGGGGTGGAGAACGCCTGCTCGACAGCTATGATATGGAACGCCGGCCGGTCTTCATATCCACTGCCCGCGATTTTATCGGGAAGGCGATCGAGAGCGACAGGGCCTTCCTGGAGGCATTCGACCCTGCCCGCGACCGTCCGGCATTCGAGGCGGAATGGCAGGCACGGGGATCCGGGGCGCGTGCGGAAGTGAATGCTTTCGAGCCCAACTACCGGGGCTCTCCTGTCATCTGGGGAGATTTCGAGGGCATGCCGAATGCCATCGGTGGCCACGAACTGCGCGCCAAAGCCGGACATCACCTGCCTCCTCAGATGCTGTCCTCAGGCCGCAATGTCTACGAAGAACTCGGCCCCGGTTTCACGCTGCTCGCATTCAAAGCCAGTCCTGCTCTTTTAGATGATTTCAGGATTGGCGCGGAACGCCTGGATCTACCACTCAAGATCGTCGCAGATGACAGCGATGAGGCCAGATCCGCTTACAAAGCGCGTTATGTGCTTGTTCGACCCGATCAATTTGTCGCCTGGGCCGAGGAAGATGAGACATCTTCTGCACTATCAATTCTTCTTCGTTGCCAAGGTCGATCAGAAACATACGATATGACCCGGCATTTGAAGAGAAGCGAAGCGGACGCTCTCAAGACGCTCAATCCAAACGCCTGACTGGCGACGATTTCGCGAAGAGCAACGCAGAAAGCTCGCCAAGGTTTGGACTTGCAAGCCGGACGCTCTGCACCTAAATTTGCCAAATGCTTGATCATTTGTCCCGGCCGCCGTCGCCTTCACACATTCCGATGGATGCACTAAGCGAAGTGCTGCAAGACTTTCGCTTGAGTGGGGTGAATTATGGGCGCTGCGAACTCCGGCATCCATGGAGCATCGCCTTTACGCAACAGCAGCTGCTTCGTTTTCACTTTGTCAGCCAGGGTCCATGCTGGATCCATACCGAAGCCCAGGGATGGCAGGAGTTGAATGAAGGCGATCTGGTGCTGCTGCCGCAAGGCATCGCCCATCGATTGGCCAGCGCGCCGGATGTTGTAGGCGACTCGCTCAAAGGGTGCCAGGTAACAAAACTCGGAGATAATGTCTGCGAAGTAGTGCGTGAAGGAACGGGTGCGACCAGCACCCTCTTCTGCGGCTCCATGACTTTGGGCGCTTATGCGCTTAATCCTTTGATCGCTTTGATGCCGCCAATCATCAAGGGCTGTGATGTGGCTGGCAATGACCCGATCGTTGGTCCCCTGCTTGCAGCTATGACGGCGGAAGCTGCACAGCCTCAAATGGGCAGCGCCACCGTCTTGTCACGTATGGCGGACCTGCTCGTTGCGCGGCTTATCCGCTGCTGGGTCAATTGCAGCGGAGCCTCGACTACCGGCTGGCTCGCCGCCATCCGCGATCCTCATATCGGCCGCGTTCTGGTAGCGATGCACCGAGACCCCGGCCATGACTGGACTCTCGAAAGTCTCGCTGGCGTGGCAGGCCAATCGCGATCCGTCTTTGCTGAACGCTTCAGCGCTGTCTTAGGGGAAGGCGCGGCGCGTTATCTGGCGCGTCTGCGCATGCAGCTCGCCCGCGAATTGTTGGGGCAAAACGGCCTGTCGGTTGCCGAGGTTGCCTCCCGTCTGGGCTATGAATCCGAGGCTTCCTTCGCTCGTGCGTTCAAGCGCCTCACGAGCGTCTCACCAGGCCTTGTGCGCCGCACAAATTCCGGACGAATTGATATGGATTTCGGATTTTAAGCTACATATCATCCTAAAGGCTTCGGTTATGAAATTTCCCTTGAGCTAAAGGGATATCTCAATGACGGACACAATTTCACAGCTTGAATCCACCACGATGGACCTTGATGCCGCCGAGCCAGTCGCATGGAGCGGGGCCACCTGGTTCGCCGTTCTTTCGATGGCGGCTACCAGCTTTGCTCTGGTATCGGCCGAATTCCTGCCGGCGGGTCTGTTGACGCCCATGGCGCGCGATCTCGGCATTACCGAGGGAACGGCCGGACAGGTCGTCACCGCCACGGCTTCCGTCGGCGCGGTGACGGCGCTCCTGAGCAATGTTCTCATAGGCAAATTGAACCGCAAGACGGTGCTGGTCGGCCTCAGTGCGCTGGCGATCGGTTCCAATATTCTTGCCGCGCTGGCGACCGATTTCTGGCTGTTGTTGTTGGGCCGGGCCGGGTTGGGCATCGCGCTTAGCGGCTTTTGGGCGCTTTCGGTCGCCGTCGTGGCGAGACTGGTGGGCGCCAATGCGACGGGTCGGGGCATGGCCATCGTCACCCTCGGCGTCTCGCTCGCCACCATAGCTGCACCATCAATGGGCGCCTTGATCAGCGATTGGCTGGGCTGGCGTAGCGCCATGGCGATGACAGCGGGGCTTGCCGCGCTGGCCATGCTGCTGCAGGTACTCAGCCTGCCAACGCTGCCTGCAAATACAAGCAACAGTCTCGCCGATGTTTTCCGGCTGACACGGCGGCGTGGCGTTCAATTGGGAATGCTGGCCATCCTTTTGCTGATGACGGGGCATTTTGCCGGCTCGGTTTATGTGCGTCCCTTCCTCGAACAAGTGACGCTCCTTGAAACCGGCCCGATTGCCTTGGCACTGCTCGGGTTTGGCATTGCCGCTGTGATCGGTAACGTTGCCGGTGGCCGGCTGGCAGACGCCAATATCCACATGGCACTCGCCGTCACCGCCGTGTTGATGGCATTTGCCGCACTCGCATTGGTGCTTTGGGGTGCGAATATTGGCGTTGCCTTCAGCTTCGTCACGCTCTGGGGCTTCGCCTTCGGCATGGCGCCGGTGGTACTGCCGACCAATCTTTCCCGCGAGGCACCCGACGCCCTGGAGGCAGCGGGCAGCCTGATGGTCGTCTCTTTCCAGGTCGCCATCAGTATCGGCGCGGTTTTCGGTGGTTATGTTGTGGACCACTATGGCGCCATGGGGCCGTTGGTCCTTACCGCCGCCCTGGCCGCATCGACGGTCGCCTTGGCGCTGCTGCAGCCCCGCAGCTGATCTTTGCTTGCGGGTTGCGTAACCAGGCGGGCGGTGCGTTCTCCACATGGCGGAAGCATCGCCCAAACCCCAAGGCATCAAGCCGGTACAGCCATTGTTGCCTGCATGTCCTGCTGCGGCCATCGCTGCAGCGCCTCCCGCCCAGCGTCGGTCAGGCCGTAGACGCCTCTATCGAGCCGTTCAAACCAGCCGTAGACATTCGAAAGCAGGATCTTTCCGGCATCCGGTACGCCGGATCTGATTTCGCGCACACGCAGCGGCCCCGATGCCAACGCTGCGGCACAACCGAGCGCCTGCTGGCGGTACGCGGTCATGAGGGGCGTACGCGTGCTCCCGCCTACTGCCGGGTCGCCGCGCCGCCTCTGGTGTTCGCGCATCAGCTTCGAACGCCGTTTCGGATTGGTGCGCGGCATTGGCGATATGGAGCCGACGATAACGCTGACGTCACCGGCATCGGAAATGCCGAGCATGCCGATTCCGAGCCTGCGGCAGAGATCGCGGTAGCGCTTGTCCGCCTCGCGACCTTTGCCCTTGGCCGATACTCGCGCCGCGATCCAGACCTCGTCAGCAACAGCTGCGCGATCGACGGCTTGCAGTATGAGCTCCAGGTTGAAGCTCAATTTTAACTCGCAGATCACCACAACAGCCGGATCACTGTCGCTCAAGCCGACGAGATCGCAGCCGCCAACCTCGCCCTTGACGACGTAACCTGCCTGTTCGAGAAAGCCTTTGACGGGCAGATAAAGCGAAGTTTCCATATGCCTGCGGGATTAAGCGGAGGTTCACTCCATACCTACATCGATTTGTCCCTCCAGGACACCGCTTCAATGGCGGCAACATCGTTGTTTCGAGACGTGGTCTCGTTATTCTGCTTGCGCACGTTAAATACGCTGCACATCAAGGGTGGCGAGGGATAACATGCGTGTTGCGATCCATACTTACGGCACGCGCGGCGACGTCCAGCCATTTGTCGCCTTTGCTCTAGCATTGCGGTCAGCCGGACACGATGTCCAGCTTGCCGGACCCGTTCAATATGCTTCGCTCGCCAAAGATCGGGAGATTGCATATGTGGCCCTGCCAGGAGACCTGGTGGCACTTATCGACACGCCCGAGGGGAAAGCAGCGATTGAAGGGGGCGAGGGTTTTGCAGCGGGTCTCAGACTGCTCAAAAATATCCGCCCATTGATCGAAGGTCTTCTTCTTGCAGAATGGGAAGCGGCTCGGGATTTCCGTCCGGATGCTATCGTCTACCATCCGAAGTCGCTGGCCGCGCTTCATATAGCAGAACAGCTTGGCTCGATCCCAATCCTCGCTGCGCCGTTGCCCGTCCTGACGCCTACGTCAGCCTTTCCCAGCCCCATTCTTCCTTTCCGCTCTCTGGGCCCATTAAACAGGCTCAGCCACAGGGCCGTCGCATGGGGCAGCCAGCGTCTGTTCGCCAGAACGGTTTCAGAGTGGCGCCACCAGCATCTGAGTTTGCCCCCGGACAGTCCGCAAACACTCCGCCCAAAGGCAACCCTATACTCATATAGTCGCCACATAATTCCCATTCCCGCCGACTGGGACAAAGATGTTCATGTAACCGGTCCCTGGTTCCTCGAAAGACCAGACTGGGCGATGCCGTCCACGCTGCAGGATTTTATCGCTGGTGGGAGCGCGCCGGTCTATGTGGGGTTCGGCAGCATGCCGGCAATGTCGTCTGAAACGCTGACCGAAGCAATCGTCGGAGCTCTTCGCCTGACCGGCCGGCGCGGCCTTCTGTTGAGCGGAGGGGGCGCGATCTCCCCTTCGTTGCAGGATCCTGACCTCTATGTCCTCCAAGATGCACCGCACGATCGCATTCTACCGTTCGCGCATTCGGCTCTGCATCACGGTGGCGCCGGAACGACTATGGCATCAGCGAAGGCAGGCATCCCCTGCGCCATATGTCCGTTCTTCGGCGATCAGCCATTCTGGGCGCGCCGGATGTACGATCTCGGCGTCTCTCCGCCCCCGTTGTCAAGGAAGCGCATCACGACAGAGGCAATAGCCGGCGCAATCGACGCGATGGACGCCCCTTCGCTTCGCGATCGCGCCGCCTCGCTGGGCGAGCAGGTCAGGCAGGAGGAAGGGCTGAAGTCGGCGGTTGCGCTGCTGGAGCGATACTGCCTTTGACGCCTATGGGACGGAGATCTGGCTCGGCTTGCCAGACCTGGTTGGGCGGCGTGTTTCGCCGGCCTGATCGGCGCCTGCTCATGCCGCGCCGCATAAGGCCACCTCCATAGGCAAGGTGATCTATGCTCAGCGCCTGCCTGCAAGACAGTTACCTGCGAGATCACTACGAACCTGCGCCAACCCGATCAACGATACGCGTGGCAGTGTTTTGTGTTACCTGAAGGCGCCGGCCGGTCGCTGCGTCGAAAAGGTGAATGTCTGTTGCATTGACATCAAGGAATATCGTCTCGCCAGGGCGCAGCGCGACGCGCTCGCGCAGCAGCACGGTTAGATCTTGCTCTTCCACCCGGACGATGACCTGCGTCTCCGATCCGGTTAGTTCAACCACGGCGACGCGCGCGGGAAGGCCCCCTTGCCCCACGATGGAAAGCTTTTCCGGCCGGACGCCGTAGATCAGTTCGCGATCTCCGCAGAGCGGCGGGCGCTCCGCTGGCAGCGGTAGCGGGACGCCGTCCGTCGTGCGAAACGTCCTGGGATCGTCGGCTTGTACGCGGCCTTTGATCAGGTTCATGGCGGGCATGCCGATGAAGCCAGCAACGAAGGTGGTGGCGGGATTGTCGTAAATGTCGAGCGGCGTGCCGACCTGCTCGACAATCCCGTCGCGCATGACGACGATACGGTCCGCCATCGTCATCGCCTCCGTCTGATCGTGAGTAACATAGACCGTCGTGATCTTCAGTCGCTGGTGCAGTTCCTTGATTTCCGCCCGCATCGCGACCCTGAGTTTTGCGTCGAGATTGGAGAGCGGCTCGTCGAACAGGAAGACCTTGGGGTCACGCACGATGGCGCGGCCCATGGCGACACGCTGGCGCTGACCGCCGGAGAGATGGCGCGGATGGCGGTCGAGATAAGACTCAAGCGCCAGGACCTTTGCCGCATTGTCGACCCTCCGCGCGATCTCATCCTTGGCCACGCCACGCAGCTTCAGCGAAAAGCCCATGTTTTCCGCGACGGTGAGATGGGGATAGAGAGCATAATTCTGGAACACCATAGCAATGTCGCGGTCCTTGGATCTGAGGCCGTTGACCACGGCTCCCCCGATCAAGAGCCGACCGTCGCTGATCGATTCCAGCCCGGCTATCATCCTGAGCAGGGTGGACTTTCCGCAGCCGGATGGGCCGACCAGAACGATGAATTCGCCATCCTCGATGGCCACGTCGACGCCGTGGATGACGGGAAGGCTGCCGTAGCTCTTCCTGATATTCTGCAATCCTATCGAAGCCATGTCTCTCCTCCCCGGCAGGCCCTCAGGCCGTGCCCTCGCCTTCGTGGTTCACGGCCGTGCGCTGACCGGACGAAAACATGATGAGCGCAAACAGCGGTTCGGAGCCGAGCGCCCGCGCCCAATGGTGGATGTTGCGGGGAATGCGAATGGCATCGCCCTGATGGAGCAGGTAGAGCGCGTCGCCGAGCTTGTGCTCGCAACTGCCGGAGATGACATAGAGGATTTCCTCGCAATCGGGATGAGAATGCAGCTGGTTGCGTTCGCCGGGATTGATGCGGCAGGTGCCGAAGGTCATTTCCGCTCCCGGCGTGCCTTCCCCGGTGATCTTCCAGTTCAATTCGCCCCAGGATGTCGGCACGAACTCGCCGCCCGCCTTCCTGAAAATGATGTCGCTTTCGGTCATATGCAGCTCCCGGATCAAAGATTTGTCGTGACGCCGGCGTCGGCGCTTCGGTAGAATTCGAAAAGTTTCATGATCTCGCGGGCAACCTCGAGCGTGCCCTTCGTGATCGGGCGACCGGACTGGATCGCATCCGTCAGGTGCAGGATCTCCGGCACGTATCCGAGATAAAAGAGATTGTTGTTGTAGAGTTGCCCCAGCGAGTGTTCCGGCTCATAGACAAGGGCAGCATTGGCATCGGGCTGGATGAAGCTCGCCGCCCGGCCGTAGCTTGGCAATGCGGCCTTGCGGAAATAGGTTAGCTTGCTGCCGTTCTCGACAACGGCATTTGCACCCTCGCCGATGACCTCGACCCGCTCGAACATGCTGCCGCCGGACTGGCCCGCCGCGAAATGCAGCGTGCCGATCGCGCCCGACCGAAATCTCATGTTGGTGACGGTCGCCCCGGTGCCAGGCTCCCATTCATAGCTCGCCCGCTCGATCTCTCCGCCGAGGAAGTTGAGGATGGATCCGGGATGATAGATGTGGTCGAGGAAACTCTGCATCTTGACCAGGTCGCCGCGCTCGGTGGGCGCCGGCAGGCTCTGGGGGTAGCGCACGTTAATGGAGGTCAGTCTGCCGAATTCGGGCGAACCGACCAGATCCTTCAGCTTTTCGATCGTCGGGAAGAAGCTCTTCTTGAGGCCCGTCATGACAATGCGCCCAGCGGCGGCACTGGCGGACATCAGCCGCTCGATTTCCTCGACGCTCGCTGCCGTCGGCTTTTCCATCCAGACATGACAACCGGCGTTCAGCGCATCCAAAGCGAGGTCGGTGGCCTGCACGCGGCCGTCGGGATGATAGGCGGTGACCAGGAACACAAGGTCGGGCTTTTCCTTCGCCAGCATCTCGCGGTGATCGCTATAGGCCCTCTCGGCGCCGAACAGCTTGGCGAACTTGGCCGCGCGCGCGATATCGAGATCGCAGATGCCGAGCAGTTCGACCGGTGCATAGCGCAGGGCCGGATAGACATTGCGATAGGCATGGCCGCCGGCGCCGATGAAGCAGGCCTTGATGTGGTTGTCGAATTCGAAATTGTAGCGGATTTCCCGCTGGACATGATGTGACATGGTCAGCCCTTGATTGCACCCTGCGTCAGGCCCTCGGTGAAGCGGCGCTGCATTAGGATGTAAAGAATGATGATAGGCAGGAAGGAAATGACGGTGCCGGAAAACACCAGCCGGTATTCGGAAGCGTAAGTGCTGGCGAACCTAACCAGGCCGAGCGGAAGCGTCTGCACCTCGGGACTGATCAGCACGATCAGCGGCAGGAAGAAATCGTTCCAGGTGGATAGCGCGCTGATGATGACCAGCGCCTGGATCGCCGGCGTCGAGATCGGCAGAAGCACCTTGGTCAGGATCTGCAGATGCGATGCCCCGTCGATCTTGGCGGCCTCGACGAGTTCGTCCGGCACGCTGATGAAGAAGCTGCGCATCAGGAAGATGCCGAAGGGAATGCCGCTGCTGACCTGCGCCAGCACGATGCCCGACAGCGTGTTGACCAGATTGAGGCCGAACAGCACCTGATAAAGCGGAATGACAATGGCCTGGACGGGGATCGTCAGCCCTAGAATGAAAGTGTAGAACAGCCACTCGCGCCCCGGAAAGCGGATCTTGGCGAGGGCATAGCCGGCGGGGGCGCAGGTCAGCAGCGACAGGATCACGACGCCGGCGAGATTGAGCAGGCTGTTGCCGACCAGCTCGCCGAAGCCGCCTATCTGCCAGGCATCCTGGTAGTTGCGCCACGTCAGGTCGGCGGGCCAGGCATAGGGATCGGCCTGCCCGATCTCGGCCTCGGTCTTGAGGCTCGACACGATCAGCCAGGCAAAGGGGGCCAGGATGAGGAGCATGACGGGCGCCAGGCCGAGCACGACGGGCCATTCGCGATGACGGGTACTCATCGGGAAAGCCTCGCGCGCCAACGGTTGAAGACAAGGGTGATGGCGATCGCCAGCAGGCTGAGCAGGATACAGAGCACGGCCGCCCGCCCGTGATCCTGAGACTGGAAGGCGAGCCGGTAGATATAGGTGGTGATCAGCTCGCTCTGGTAGAACGGCCCGCCATTGGTCATGACAAAGACGGTAGCGAAGCCTTTCAAGCCGTTGATCATGGCCAGAGAAATGACGAAGGTGGTTACCTCCCTAAGCCCCGGCAACGTTACATATACGAGCTTCTGCCAGCTCGAGGCGCCGTCGACCTCCGCCGCATCGTAGAGCGAGTGGTCGATATTCTGCAGGCCGGCGATGAACAGCAGCATATAGAGGCCGAACCCCTGCCACGAGCTCGCGACATTGACGGAAAACAGCACCAGGGCGGGATCGGACAGCCAACCCTGCGTCAACGCCCCGAGCCCCAGTTCCGTCAGCGCGGTATTGAGCAGGCCATAGAACGGATCGTAGATATTGGCCCAGATGACCCCGACCACGGCCAGCGACACGAGGTGCGGCAGGAAGAAGGCGGTGCGGAAAAACACCTGTGTGACCTTCAGCCGGCTGATGGCGAGAGCCAGCGCCAGCCCGAGGCCGCCGGCCAGCACCACATGGTAGATCAGCCACAGGAACGTATGCCAAAGGCTCTGCCAGACGATGGGGTCGGCCGCCGTAGCCACATAGTTGTCCAAGCCCACGAAGGCGGACGCGGTGTTGAAACCAGCGGAACTGTTGAAGCTGAGCCAGAAGGTGGCGGCGATCGGCAGCAGGCTGAAGACGGCGTAGAGCACCAGAGCGGGCGCCATAAGCCCTATTGCGCTGCGGGCGTCATGGCTGTCGGAGTTGCCGCCACTGTCTTCCTTACGCGCTGACCTGGCAGGATGATGCCGGGATTGGGTGGCACCTGCTGGCCTCGGCCCGTCGACGGGGGTGCCAAGGGGAGCAGCAGCGCTGCTCCCGGGCGTTTCACTGGTGATCACGCTATTTCGCCTCTGCCATTTTCGCCTGGATCTGCTGCATGCCGGCCTCGCCGGTAACCTGTCCGGAAATCAGGCCCTGGATCACCTGGAAATAGGTGTCTAGCACGGTGGCAGGCAGGTAAACGCTGGGATTGTAGCCAACACCGCCGGCCGCGACCGCGAAGATTTCCTTGAGCACGGGGGTCGGCGGCTCGATGCCGGTGAGTTCACGCGGATAGATCATGGTGCTGGCCGGCGCCTGGGCGCGCTTCTTCATCACGGGCTCGGACAACACGAAATCGATCCATTTCATAGCGAGATCAGGCTGCCTGGAATTGACCGGCACGAGCCAGCTCCAGCCGACGCCGCCGGTCGGGATCGCCTCGCCCGGCAGATCGGAGGGCATAGGCGCATAGCCGGCATTGGCAAGATCGTATCCCGCCTTGCGCGCATTGGCGGTGAACCAGGGACCGGCGACGAACATGGCGGCGCGCTTGTTGAACCACAGCCGCGAGGCACCCTCGAGATCGAGACCCGCCATCTCCTTCTTGATAAAGCCGGCCTCGACCAGCTTCTGCAGCCGCACGGCACCGGCCGCGATCTTCGGATCGTCCCAGGCGATTTCCTTGCGCAATGCCTTGCCGATCGCCTCCTTGCCGCTGGCCGATTGCAGCAGGTTGCCGAACAGATGGCCGGCACTGCCCGTGGTGCGCGGACCGATGGCGATCGGCTGCAGGCCCTTGGCCTCGATGGCCGCCAGCAGGGTTTCGAACTCCTTCCAAGTAGCCGGGATCTTCCAGCCGACCTGCGCAAACATGTCCTTGTGATACCAGATGCCCAGCGCATCGAGGCCGTCGGGCACCTCGTAGATCTCTCCGCCGAACTGGCCTTTCAGCTCCGCATAGAGCCAGGGATAGATCTGGTCCTTCCAGCCGCGCTTCTCGTATTGCTCGGTCAGCGCCATGACCTGCCCGGCATTCTTGACGATGCTGATGCGGCCGATGCCGGAGTTGGTGAGGATGACGTCCGGCCCGGCATCGGACTGGATGGCCGACTGCACGGCGCCGTTGCTGATCGTGCCGGTCGGCGGCATGAACTCCACCGTCACCCCTGGATTGGCCTTTTCGAAATCCGCTTTGATGCCGTTCCAGAGTTCGGCAACCAGCGGCTCGGTGATCTGCTCCGGCCCCCACATTTTCAGCGTCTGCGCATTGGCCACGGCACCGCCGGCGAAAATGGCGAGCGCGGCCACACCGGCTGCAAGAAATTTCAGCATTGTTTCCTCCTCTTGAGCGGCCACGCCATGGACCGCCTCCCGTTTTGCTGGAAAAGGGGAACCTCCCTCCCCTTCCCGTCGCCCGGCTAGGTCGCCGGGCTTTCCTTCCTGAAGCGCGCGAGCACCGCCTGTTGCACGTCGCTGATATGTGCATGCATCAGGGCCTTCGCCTGCGGGATATCCCGGGCCCTAAAGGCCTGCAGGATCTGATCGCGTTCCTCTGCCGCGCGTTCGGCGAACTCCTTGCTTTCATTGGCGATGGCGCGGCAGATCTGGATTTGCAGGGCCAGCCGTGAGAGCGTTTCGATGAGAGGCGCGCTGCCTGACAACTCGGCGATGGTCTCGTGGAACTCCCGGTCGCGGGCGCCATAGGTCTCAAGGTCGCCCCGCCGCAGCGCCGCCACGGCCTCGTCCAGGATGCGCTCAAAGCCGGCGATGTGGGCGTCGCTCATCTGCGGCACCGCCAGTTCGACGGCGAAGCATTCCAGCGTCTTGCGCAACTCGTAGAGATCGCTGACTTCCTTGCGGCTGAAGCTCCTGACGAAGAAGCCGCGATAGGGTTTGATCTCGATCAGGCCCTCCTTGGCGAGCGTGCCGATCGCCTCGCGGAACGGTGTGCGGCTCACCTGGAGCCGCTCCGTCAAAAGCTTCTCATCGATCGACACGCCGCTCGGCAACTCTCCCGATACGATCAGGCGAACGATCTCCTCATAGATCCGCTCGCGGAGAGTCTGGTGTTGCGGAGCATTCATGGCGTCATTTCCGTCTGGATTTCGATGGTTAAGTATGCAATATCCAAAATAATATACAATATGCAAAATGCAGCTTTGCGAAAAATTCCGCGCCGTCAGTGAGGAGGCGGCGCCGAAAACGGGAGGAAAAATTATGAAAAAGGTTTATATCGTCGGCACTTGCGACACCAAGTTCGCCGAGCTGGACTATGCGCGGAGCGCTACCAGGCAGGCCGGCGCAGAGGCGGTACTGGTCGATGTGGGCACTCAAAGTGCCCATCCCGGCGCCGACATCGCCGCCAGAGAGGTGGCGGCAAACCACCCCTCGGGTGCGGCTGCGGTGCTCAGCCAGGCCGATCGCGGCAAGGCGATATCGGCCATGGCCGAGGCGCTCACCATCTTCCTTCAGGAGTGCAACGATATCGGCGCCGTCCTCGGCCTTGGCGGCACCGGCAATACAGCGCTCGTGACCCGAGCCATGCGCGACCTGCCCGTAGGTGTGCCGAAGCTCATGGTATCGACGGTGGCCTCCGGCAACGTCGCCCCCTATGTGGGGCCAAATGACATTGCGATGATGTATTCCGTCGTCGACATCGCCGGCCTTAACGCCATATCCCGCAAGGTGATCGGCAATGCCGCCCATGCGGCGGCCGGAATGGCGCTTAATCCGCCGCCTCTGTCCGCAGACGACCGGCCGGGCGTCGGCATGACGATGTTCGGTGTGACGACCGCCTGCGTCACGCAACTAAGGGATATGCTGGGAGATGCTTACGAGCTGTTCGTCTTCCATGCCACCGGCGTCGGCGGCCAATCAATGGAGAAGCTGGTCGATTCAGGCCTGTTGCAGGCGGTCATCGATGTCACAACGACGGAAGTGCCTGACCTCCTGGTCGGGGGCGTCTTTCCCGCCACCGAGGACCGCTTCGGCGCGATCATCCGCACGAGAATTCCTTATGTCGGTTCGGTCGGGGCCGTGGACATGGTGAATTTCGGTGCGAAAGAGACCGTGCCTGCTGCATTCCGCGACCGCAGGCTGCATGTGCACAATGCCCAGGTGACCCTGATGCGCACCACGCCGGAGGAGAACCGGCGCATCGGTGCATTCATCGTCGAGAGGCTGAACCGCATGGAGGGGCCGGTCCGTTTTCTGCTGCCATTGCAGGGCATATCTGCGATCGACGCGCCGGGACAGCCGTTTCACGATCCGGCAGCCGACGAAGCCCTGTTTTCGACCATCCGCGCCGGCTGGAAGGCGGCTCCGAACCGGCAGTTGATCGAACTCGACGCCCATATCAACAGCCCCGAATTCGCAGCGGCGCTCGCGGCCAATTTCCACGCCATCACCGCCTGAGGAAAAATCATGACACGTCATTCACGCAACGACATCCTGGACCGCCTGCGCCGCAAGATCGCCGAGAGCCGACCAATCATCGGCGGCGGCGCCGGCACGGGCCTTTCCGCCAAGAGCGAGGAGGCGGGCGGCATCGACCTGATCGTGATCTACAATTCCGGCCGCTATCGCATGGCGGGCCGCGGCTCGCTTGCTGGCCTGCTGGCCTATGGCAACGCCAATGATATCGTGCGGGAGATGGGGCGCGAGGTGCTTCCTGTGGTACGCCACACACCGGTGCTGGCTGGCGTCAACGGAACCGACCCTTTCATGCTGCCCGACCTGTTCCTGGACGAGTTGAAGGCCATGGGATTTGCCGGCATCCAGAACTTCCCTACGGTTGGCCTGATCGATGGCACGTTCCGCACCAATCTCGAGGAGACCGGCATGAGCTTCGACCTGGAGATCGACATCATCGCGCGCGCCCATGCCAAGGATATGCTGACGACACCCTATGTCTTCAGTGGCAAGGATGCCGTCGCCATGGCTGAGGCCGGTGCGGATATCGTGGTGTGCCATCTGGGCCTTACGACCGGCGGCGCGATCGGGGCTGAAACTGCCGTGACGCTCGACGAATGCGTCGAGCGGATCGACGCCTGGGCGGACGCGGCGCGATCGGTGCGGGAAGATGTCATCGTCCTTTGCCACGGAGGTCCGATCGCCATGCCTGATGATGCGGCCTATGTGCTCTCCCGATGCAAGGGATGCGATGGATTCTATGGTGCAAGCTCGATGGAGCGGTTGCCGACGGAACTGGCGATCAAGGCCCAGATAGAGGCTTTCAGCAGTCTCCCCGGTATACGATAAGGATACGCGGCGATGGCGGCACCGTTAGTACTTCAGGCCCTGGACACGCACACCGCCATCCCGGCAACCTCCGGGCCAGCCATGGCGCCACTGCCTTTCAACGGCGGTCTTCTGAGACGACCAGAGATAGGGCATGGACAAGGGTTGAGCCCGCGTGACGTCAAGAGGCTGGGAAACCGAGTTGCGACCTCGTCATCATATCGGCAAGCAACCGCAGGGACAGCTGGCGCTTCAAGGCGGCCCGCATCGAGGGAGAGGTGCGCCGCTACGTCCCGACGACGCGGAAGATGCACGGCAGGTGGAGGGAGTTCAGAGGAAGAAGCCCGCATCCTCTTCCCTGAGATATTTCCTGGCCGCCTCAGCGTCGATATCGAGGCCTAGCCCCGGCGCCTCCAGTAGGTCCACCATGCTGTCCTTCACGATCTGCGGCGGTAAGCCGATTATCAGATCCTCCCACCAGGGGTCGGAGGCGGTCGGATATTCGAAGGCGATATAATTTGCCGGCAACGTGGCGCAGACATTGATCAACGCGCCAAGCCCCAGCAGGCCGTTGGCGGTGCCGTGCGGCGCCATCAGGATCGAATGCATATAGGCGTGCTCGGCGACCCACTTGAGTTCGGCAATGCCGCCGATATCGGCAGGATCCGGACCGATGACGCGTACAGCCTGCGTCTCGATCAGTTCCTTGAAATTGTGCCGCAGATAGATCTGCTCACCAGTGTGGATCGGCGTCGAGGTTGAGATCGTCAGTTCCCGATAGGCCTGCGGATTGACCCACGGAACATAGTCGCCGGTCAGCATGTCCTCGAGCCACATCAAATTGTATTTCTCCACCGCGCGCGCGAACCTGATCGCATCGGGCAGCATCCAGCCCGGACCGCAGTCCAGCGCCAGGCTGACCTTGTCGCCCAGCACCTCCTTCATCGCGGCCACGCAGTCGAGCATGTGATTGAAACCGCGCTCGCTGATCACACCCTGATCCATGGCACCGTGATAGCCGGCCTTCCTCTGCGTCACGCCGTAGTGGAAGCCCTCGATACTGTCCTTCATGTTCGAGTGGAACGAGATTCCCTGCTTGACCATGAAGAAGTTCTGCGGCTGCTCCATCATCCATTTGACATCGGCGGCGTAATCCTCCGGCCGATCGCCCGTGCGTATCTGGCGGATCGAGCCGTTGTAAACGCGCACCTTGTCCCGCACCTTGCCGCCGAGCAGCTTATAGGCGGGCACGCCTGCAGCCTTGCCGGCAACATCCCACAGCGCATGCTCGATCGCGCTCACCGCCGCGCCATACGGCTTGAAAGAGCCGCGTTGGCGGATCTTCAGCATCACTCTCTCGACGTCGGTGGGGTCCTCGCCGATCAGCGCCTCGCGAAAATGCAGCACCCAGGGCTTGAGATAGGCCTTGGTGAATTCGACTTCGCCCAAGCCATAAAGGCCCTCGTCGGTGACGATGCGGACGATCGGGTGTTTGCCGATAACGGCGCAGCGCAGGTCGGTGATTTTCATGGCGCGCTCTATTTCACCGAGGAGAAGGAAGTCGGCGCCAGCAATTGATTGCTGATATTGGCGATGATCGGGCCGTCGGCCTCGGATTCATCGCGCGCCTTTAGCCATGCCGGATCTGCGGTGAACGCCTTCCATTTCACCTCGCGCTCGGCCAGCGATTCCCAGGCCAAGAAGTAGGTGAGGCGCTGACCGGGTTCGCCGACGATTGTTGTGAAGAACCCGGCCTGCCGAATACCATGCCTGTCCCACAGGGCCAGGGTGTGGTCGTTGAAGCGCTTGAGAAGTGCGGGCAGCCGACCCGGCAGGCAGTCGTAGATACGAAGTTCGTAGATCATGGTCGCTCCTGACGTTCGTTATGTTTTTCCAGCCGGTCAGCTCCAGGTGCGATCCCAGGAATATTCATCGTCCCAGCGATCGGTAGGCTGCCAGATGCCGGTGACGCCCGGCTGCAGATGTTGCGAGATCACCTCATCGACGACGTCGTCGATCCCCAGGCCCGGCTTGTCCGGAACAGTGATGAAGCCATCCTTGACGAGCGGCTTGGGAAGGCCGGTGACGATATCGTCCCACCAGTCGACATCGGCGGAGTGGTATTCGAGCGCCATGAAGTTCTCGGTTGCCGTCGCGACATGTGCGGCTGCCATTGCGGCGATGGGACTCTCCGCCATGTGTATGGCCATGGCGACACCATGGTCCTGCGCCATATCGCCGATCTTCTTGGTCTCGAGGATTCCCCCACTGGTGAGCAGGTCCGGATGGATAACAGAGACGCCGCCGCTCTTGAGCAGAGGCTCGAAGCCCTCCTTCAGGTAGATGTCCTCGCCAGTGCAGATCGGCACCGTGGTGGAGTCCTGCAGTTGTCGGTATTGCTCACTGTATTGCCAAGGGATCACATCCTCGAGCCATGCTGGCACGTATTTTTCAATCCGCCTGGCAAGCCGAATGCCGTTCTGCACTGAGATATGGCCGATGTGGTCGATGGCGAGCGGAATATCCATGCCGATGACGTCACGAACCTCGGCAATGTATTGCTCAAGGAAGTCGAGGCCCTTGTCGGAAAAATGGAGGCCGGTAAACGGGTGCGGGACGTTATGCAGATCGTACGCAGCGTTACGGATACGACGCTCTTCAATGGTTTTCAGCGGGCCGCGGCCGGGGTGGTGACGATACCCTTCAAGTGAGCCGGCAGGAGACACGACCGCACCGGGCACATCCGCGATCTGCATCAATCCCAAATCCATCTTGAGGAAGGTGAATCCGAGCTCCATGCGCTGCTTGAGGCGCTTGCCGGTCTCGGTGCCACTCGGCACGGTGGCGTCGGTATCGCAGTAGATGCGCACTTTCTCCCGAAAACGGCCGCCGAGCATCTGGTAGATCGGAACGCCATAGGCCTTGCCGGCGAGATCCCACAACGCAATTTCGACCGCCGATACGCCGCCGCCTTGCCGGCCGTGCCCGCCGAACTGCTTGATCCGCCGAAACAGGCGATCGATGTTGCAAGGATTTTCACCAAGCAACCGGCTCTTCAGCATCAACGCATAAGTGGCGCTGGCGCCGTCGCGTACCTCACCGAGCCCGACGATGCCCTGGTTGGTGTAAATCTTGAGCAGAACGGAGGAGAAGGGGGCACCGTCGATTTCGGCTATCCGCATGTCGGTTATGCGAAGGTCGGACGGTTTGGAATGCGTGTTCACCCGATTGAGCGCCTCGTCGGCTCCATATGCCTCTGGCATGATCTATCCTCGTTTCGGTCGTGGGGTGGTCGTCGCGCACGCGGGGCGGCATAGAGTGTTGCTAGTTCAGCTCTATCTCGTGGTTTTGAAGGTAATCGCGGTTCATCTCAACGCCGAGACCAGGCATTGACGTAAGCTTCAGGCTGCCGTTGGAGACGTCGAGCGGCCTGTCGATGAGGTGATCGTATTTGCCCAGGTTCCACTCCGACGTTTCCAGTTTGTAGAAATTGGGAACGGTCATCATCACCTGCGCGCCCGCGACCACGTTGATCGGCCCTGCGGCGTCATGCGGCGAGACCGGGATGTAATAGGCTTCACAGAGGGCAGAAATCTTCTTGAGTTCGGTAATGCCACCGGTCCAGGTGACATCGGGCATGATGTAGTCGGCGAGCCTGTTTTCCAGCACCGGCACGAAATCCCACTTCGTGTGGCCGCGCTCGCCCCACGAGATAGGTGCGCTGACCTTCTCGCGGACCTGTCTGAGAGCGTTGAGGCTCTCCGGTGGACAGGGCTCCTCGAACCAGTCGATCTGGCCGGCTTCCTCAAGGCTCCGACAAAGGCGAATGGCCGTGGGAACATCGAACCGGCCATGCGCATCGATGAGGATGTCGACATCAGCGCCCGCCGTCTCGCGGATCAGCGCGGTGAGTTCGGCAGCTTCGCGCACTTGCCTGCGGGTCATGCTGCCATCGAGGTAGCCGTCCCGCTGTTCGCGCGGCAGTCCACCGACGGCGCTGCCCTGGTAGGGGAAGGGATCGAACTTGAGCGCAGTATGGCCAGACTCGACAATATCCCTGATCTCGCGAACCACCGCCTCCTTGCTGGTAAACTTGGCCTGGTTGGGGTGGGTGTAGAGCGAAATTTCATCGCGCACCGGTCCGCCCAGCAGTTCGTAAATCGGCTTGCCAAGAACTTTGCCTCGGATGTCCCAGAGAGCTATGTCGATGGCGCTTACGCATTCGACTGCGGCGCCGCGACTGCCCATATAGGTGAAGCTGCGGAATATCTTGTGCCACAGATACTCGATCCGCGCCGGGTCCTCGCCTGTCAAAGCGGCACCGATTTGCCGCAGGATCGTGCAGAGGGCGCGATTGGCGAGCCTTGTCGTGGTGGTGATCTCTCCCCAACCGCTCACTCCCTCGTCGGTTGTCACTTCAACGAACAGGAACTCTCCCCAATAAGAAGCATCGGATTTGATGAGCCACGGCCGAACGCTGGTGATTTTCATCTCGACTGCCTTTAGCTGAAGTAGTGGGATAACGATATTTAACGGTTATGGAATTTATCCCGCCCGAGCGGCATTTCGCGCACGCATGTGTTCGAGGATGTGCCGGCCGGAGCCCTCGACATGGCGTGCAATGAGGTCGGCTGCCTCGTTCGCATGGCCTGCTTTTACATGCGCGATGAGTTCGCGATGTTCGCTCAGGATCGCAGCGCGCCGGGCGAGCGTGAAGTCGAAACGCCGGCTCACGGCTCGAAGCACTTCGCGATGCTTCCACCAAAGCTCGGCGGCATGGCGGTTGTAATGCTTCTGGTACATGACGGTGTGAAAGGCGGTGTCCAGCTCGCTGTGCCTGAACGGATCGGCAAAGTTGTTCTCTTCAATCAAGCCCTGGATGCGTTCGAGTTCGGCAATGTCCTCGACGGTCGCCATATTCACGAACCACTTCGTCAGCGCCGGCTCGATCAAGACCCCAATCTCGTAGATGTCCCGAACGAAATCCTGATCTATGGGCCTTACACGCGCTCCGCGGTTGGGAACAAAGGTGACAAAACCCTCCCCCCGCAACAGTTGCAGGGCCTCGCGCACAGGGTTGGTTGAGGTGCCATGGCGCCGGGCGAGATCGGTCACGACAAGCCGTTCGTTGGCCGTAAGCCGTCCTTCGATGATGTCATCCCTGATCTGCTGGTAAAGCGAGGCGCCCTCGCTAGAGGCCCCCATAGCGTCGATGCCCTCGGGTGGTTGCGCCTTAAATTCAGTGGTCTCAGCCAAAATTATCCCCATTAAATACACACATTATCGGGATAACACGCGAATGTTCGGCAAACAATGTACGATTTCCCTCATTGACAGGAAATCTCTGATCTGAAAACGTATGATCAGGTCAAAGGGATACATTAGAGGAGGTCCCGCGGCCGGGGAGCAAGACCGCTCGCCTCGACGCAGAGCGGCATGGGAGAGAACCTGGGAGGTTACCTATGACGAGGATTTCATTCGGTCGTGCCGTCCTGCACGGCACTGTCTCGACTGCTTTGATGGTATCGTTGATGTCTGGGTCTGCGCTGGGTGCGCCGGTCGACCTCAGCAAGTGGTCGCCGGAATACGTGCGTTCCATCGCCGGCACACAGGATTTTGATACGGCGGGCGATTGCGCCAAGGTCACTCCGCTCGACTACAAGGGGCGCCTGACTTTCTGGTATCAGGGCGTGTTCGAGGGCGACCCCGACCTCCTGCGCCAGTATTACAAGGAGTTCTTCGAGAACTTCCGAAAAACCTACCCAAACATCCAGCTTGAAGAACAAGCCCTCACCTATAACGACCTGCTCGACAAATTCCGGACCGCCCTCCTTGGCAATGCGGCACCCATGGCGGTCCGCCTGCAGATCCTGGGCGGTACCGAGTTTGCCTCAAAGGGCTATTTGCAGCCGCTCAAACCCGAGGATGTAGGGTATTCGACCGAGGACTTCTGGCCCGGCGCAATGAAGGCTGTAACCTGGGAGGGGACGACCTACGGCATTCCAACCAACAACGAGACGATGGCGTTCATCTGGAACGCCGACATCTTCAAGCGTGCGGGTCTCGATCCGGACAAGGCTCCGGCAACCTGGGACGACGTTGTCAAATATTCCAAGCAAATCCATGATAAGCTCGGCGTCGCCGGTTACGGCCTCGTGGCGCGCAAGAATGCCGGCAATACGCCGTACCGTTTCATGCCGCAGCTGTGGGCCTATGGCGGCGGTGTCTTCGACGAAGCGTCCGCCAACCCGACCTATAAGGAGGTCCAGCTCAATAGTCCGCAGAGCAAGACGGCATTGCAGGCCTCCTACGATATGTATGTTCGTGACAAGTCGGTTCCGGTTTCGGCGCTCACCAACCAGCAGGCCGACAACCAGCCGCTCTTCCTCGCTGGCCAGCTCGGCATGATGATCTCGCACCCGTCCGACTACAACGTCATGCTCGACCTCCAGAAAAAGGCGACGGCTACCGACAAGGACAAGGCGCAGACCGTGATCGACAACATGCGTTACGGCCTCATTCCGACGGGCCCCGACGGCAAGCGTGCAGTCGTGTTCGGCGGCTCCAATATTCACATCCTGAAGCCGGAATATGTCGAGGGAGGCAAGGTGGACGAGCCGGCGGCAAAGGCTATCATCTGCATGTGGACGAGCCCCGAATGGTCGCTGAAGATGGCCTATGCCGGCTCAAACCCAGGAAACCTTAACGGCTTCAAGACCAAATGGATGAAGGAACGTCTGGACAGCATCAAGTTCCTTGATGTCACGACCTCGATGCTGCCATACGGCATCCCCTTCCCGGCACTGCCACAGTCCCCCGAAATCATGAACATCATCGTCCCGGATATGCTGCAGAATGCCCTAACCGGAGCCATGACGGTCGACCAGGCCGCGGATGACGCAGCCAAGAAGGTAAAAGAACTGATGGACGGCGGACTCTAGTCCAAACCTGACGATCTCACCGGCTGCACCCCAATTGCAGCCGGTTCGTTCCGAAGAATAAGGGCACCGTACAGTGACGATCTTGACTGGCAAGGCCGAGGCTCACCGAAGACTTCAATCCGATAAGTCCGGCATGCTGCGAAAGATCTGGTCGCATCGCGCTGACTACGCGTATGTGCTTCCCGCAATCGTCGTAATGCTCATCGTCATAGCCTACCCTGTCTACTACACGATCGAGCTGTCGTTCTTTAACACGCCGCCTGGCCTGCAACTCCGGGACAAGATTTTCACCGGGCTCGACAACTACACCGCCATCCTTAAAAGCCCGGTGTTCTGGAAGGTCACCTCGAACACTCTTATCTGGACACTGGCATCCACCTTGATCGCATTTGTCCTGGGGTTTGCCTGCGCCTTGGCACTCCATCGCGACTTTGCCGGTCGCGGCATCCTCCGCGCCATCCTGATCATTCCCTGGGTCATCAGCGCGGTCGCCGCGTCGTATATCTGGAAGTGGATCTACCATTCGGACTTTGGGATCATCGGCGCGGTGCTGGTCGGCCTCGGCCTGGCCGATCGGCCGCCGAATTTCATCGACAGCGTCAGCACGGTGCTGCCCTCGCTGATCGTCGTCAACATCTGGCGAGAGTTTCCGTTTGCCATGATCATGATGATGGCTGGCCTGCAGACGGTTCCCGACCAACTGCTGCGCGCCGCGAAAGTCGACGGAGCCAATGCGTGGCAGCGGTTCTGCCACGTCACCTTTCCGCACTTGAGAAACGTTTCGACGGTGACGATCCTTCTGCTGGCAGTGGCCAACTTCAATTCTTTCATCATCCCCTGGATCATGACCGGCGGCGGGCCGTCGAACGCATCCCATATCTGGATCACCCATATTTATGAACTCGCCTTCGGCCGCCAGCGCTGGGGGGTGGCATCGGCCTATTCGGTGCTGCTGTTCATGATCGTAATGTCGCTCGGCTACTTCTATGTCCGTGCGCTAAGCGGCAACGAGCGAAAGGACGGGAGCGTATGAGCGCGATTGCCGGGACTGCTTCTCGAGGTCAGGCCCGTCGTCGGCGCATCGACGGATGGCGATGGAGCGGCCGCATCTTCCTCGTGTTCATACTGCTTTACACCGCGTTGCCGATGATCTGGATGCTGATCACCTCGATCAAGTCCGGCTTCGCGGCCATGCAGTTCCCTCCGCAATGGTGGCCGGACCAACCTACCCTCGCCAGTTACCAGAAGCTGCTCGATCCGCAAAACAGCGTCGGCCAGGACTTCCTGCGCTTCTTCTGGAACAGCCTTTTCGTCTCGACAGCCACGACCATACTTTCGGTGATCGTGGCAGTTCCTGCGGCCTACGCGTTTTCGCGCTTCACGTTTCCGGGCCGGAACTTTCTGTTCTTCGCCGTCTTGCTTCGCAACATGTTCCCAGCAGTGATCTTTCTCGTGCCGCTCTTCATCCTGATGCGCGCGATCGGGTTGGTGAACACGCATGGGTCGCTCATTCTCACCTACCTCACATTCGGCCTGCCGCTGGCAATCTGGCTCCTCAAGGGCTTCTACGACAACATCCCGGTGCAACTCGAGCAGGCGGCGCGCATCGACGGGGCAACCCGGTTCCAGGCCTTTGTCCTGATCGTGATGCCGCTCTCGGCGCCGGGAATCATCGCCACAGCGATCTATTCCTTCATCGGCGCGTGGAACGAGTACATATACGCCTACACCTTCCTCTCCAAGAATGAGCAGTTGACACTGCCGGTCGGCATCCAGCGCTTCTTCTCGGAAAATACCACGGACTTTCCGGGCCTGATGGCGGCGAGCTTCATGATGAGCGTGCCCGTCGTGGTCCTGTTCCTCGTCCTGCAACGATACTTCGTACGCGCTCTCACGGAAGGCGCAGTCAAGCACTAGGGGAGTTGCCGGTGGCCCACGTGGTCCTTAAAGATCTGGTCAAGACCTATGGCAGCTTCAAAGCTGTCAACAATGTTTCGCTGACGGTCAACGACGGCGAATTCGTTGCGCTCGTCGGTCCTTCAGGCTGCGGCAAGACAACCACGCTCAACCTTGTGGCGGGGCTCATCCCCATCACATCTGGCGACATCGTCATTGGTGATCGGGTGGTCAACGACCTCGATCCCAAGGACCGGGACATCGCAATGGTGTTCCAGAACTACGCGCTGTATCCGCAGAAATCGGTCTACAAAAATCTGGCGTTCCCGCTGCAGATGCGCAGGCTGCCAAAGGAAGAGATCGACAGGAAGGTCAGGGAAGCAGCACGAGTGCTCGACATGACCGAGCTGCTCGAACGCAAGCCGCGGGAACTTTCGGGCGGGCAACAACAGCGCGTGGCGCTAGGCCGCGCCCTCGTTCGCGATCCGTCGGTATTCCTGATGGATGAACCGCTCTCCAACCTCGACGCGAAGCTACGCGTGCAGATGCGGTCGGAAATCAAGCGTTTTCATCAGGACCTCAAGGCGACGATCATCTATGTGACGCACGACCAGCTCGAAGCCGTGACCATGGCCGACAGGATGGCAGTGATGAACGGCGGCTACCTGCAGCAATACGATTCACCCGCGCAAGTCTTTGCCCACCCGGTGAACATGTTCGTCGCCAGCTTCGTCGGCAGTCCGGCGATGAGCCTTGTTCCGCTGGAGGCATCGACGGCAAACGGCAAGTCCGTGTTGACCAGCGCGGAGGGTTGGAGCCTCGAGCTCTCGCCACACAACGCCCAGAAGGTCGCGAAGGCAAAAACCAGGAAAATCGTGCTCGGCGCACGTCACTCGACGATCAAGCTGCACAAGAGTGCGGTGCCAGGAAGCATCCCTGCGAAGGCCTACACGGTGGAGCCGACCGGAGACGTCACTTTCGTACAGGCTTTCCTGTCCGGCGCCCTCGTCAATATCAGCATGCCGCCGACCATTGCCGTCGCGCCCGATGAGCAGATCTGGCTCGAGTTCGACCAGGAGCGGATGCATCTGTTCGACGGCGAAACAGAAATGGCCCTCAAGGCCCACTGAGACAGAGCGGACGCGTGAACGAGGGCATGGATGACTACGAAATTCAAAATAACCGCTATCAGGCCCTATCCTGTATGGGTGGGGACACGCAACCAGATGCTCGTCAAGGTCGAGACCAACCAGGGCATCGTCGGCTGGGGCGAGAGCGGCTTGAGCGGTCGCGAGAAGGCAGTTGTCGGCGCGATCGAGCACTATCGCGAGTTTCTCATCGGCCGCGATCCGATGCAGATTGGTCGGATCTGGCAAGAAAGTTATCGCAGCCAATACTTCGAAGGCGGGCGCGTTCTCCAGGCGGCGATTTCCGCCATCGACATTGCCCTTCACGACATCAAGGGCAAGGCGCTGGGGGTTCCCGTTTACGAACTGCTGGGTGGCAAGCAGCGTGACCGCGTTCCCACCTTCGCTTCGACCGGTGACGAGGCCGAGGGCGAAGTTGCCATCGAACGGGCCCGCGAGCTGCGCGCACAGGGGTGGCAGGCGATCCGCTTCTTCCCCATCGGGCAAAGCAGCAGGGATATCTTTGAGCCGCGGGAGTCGATCGGCGCGACCGCACGGATGCTGAACAAGGCGCGCGAAACGCTCGGCGACAACGTCGTTCTCGGGATCGACTATCACCATCGGCTGTCGGTGGCGGAGGCGGCGAGCTTTTGCAACAAACTCGGCCGTGGCGTACTTGATTTCCTCGAAGAACCGATACGAGACGAGACGCCGGAGGCCTATGAATCCCTGCGCAAGATGACCGACATCCCCTTCGCGATCGGCGAGGAATTTGCCAGCAAGTGGCAGTTCCTGCCCTATATCGAGCGCGGCATTCATCAGTTCAACCGGCTTGATGTCTGCAATGTCGGCGGGCTCACCGAAGCCATGAAGGTCGCTGGCTGGAGCGAGGCGCATTACGTGGATCTGATGCCGCACAATCCCCTAGGCCCAGTCTGCACGGCCGCAACCATCCATCTCGCCGCCGCGGTGCCGAATTTCGCCTGGCTCGAGACCAGGGCACCCGAAACAAAGCTGGGTTTCGATAATTCCGACTTCTTCCCCGTGCAGCCACGGCTCGATGGTCCCGACTACCCCGTCAGCGATCTGCCGGGGCTCGGCGTCGAGGTCAACGAAGAGGCGGTCAAGGCGGAGAGCTTTCGTTTCTGGGAGGCGCCTCACCTGAGGCGCCGCGACGGTTCCGTTACGAACTGGTAGTTTCATCCATCGGAGTCTCAAATGACGCATATTCCAGACATTACGCGGCCGCCCAAGGACCTGATCGACGCGCTGAAGGACATCGGCGCCGCGACGGTTGCCGGCACGCTTGGCCATATGGGCTTCCGCAATCCGCACATGGTCGGTCCCGTGCCGCAGAACCACGGGAAGTCGATCGTCGGGCCGGCGCTGACGCTCCAGTTCCTGCCGCAGCGACCGGACCTCTTCACTGAGGGCGAATATGCCGATCCGGAGACGCAGTTGCACCGGCATGTGCTCTATCACGCGCAGGAGGGCGACGTGGTCGTGGTCGATGCGCGCGGCGACATGAGTTCGGGCGTGTTCGGCGATATGATGTCGACGTATTTCAAAGGCAGAGGCGGCGCCGGCATCGTCATCGACGGGTGCATGCGCGATCGGCCCAATGTGGAGAAACTGGATCTCCCATTATGGCTGCGCGGCTGGACGCCCAATTATCATGTCCAGACCAGCATCTACCCCAATGCCGTCAACGTTCCGATCGCTTGCGGCGGTGTCACTGTCATCCCCGGCGACATCATCGTCGCCGACGATGATGGGGTAGTGGTGCTTCCAGTGGCAATGGCGTCGCAGGTAATCAAGGAGTCGCAAAAGCATCACGAATGGGAGGAGTTCTCGCGAGCGAAGCTTATGGAAGGGGGGTCGTTGCAGCGCTATTATCCGCTGCATAACGATGCGCAAGGAGAATACGAAGAGTGGCGCAAGACAAACCGCTTGGGAACAATTTAGCCGATGGATTACCCTGGGCGGGCGTCGGATTTCTGGGACCCAACAATCGAACGCCACCCTCAGTCCTTGGCCGCCTTGAGGGAAACGAATCATCCTGTCGGTTGGACGGCTGGGAGTTCAACCGGCATGGATTGCCAGCAGATCGGCGTAGGCTGTCTGATTACTCGCCAGCACCGGATGGCCCTGCAACAGGGCTTCTCCCTCAGCCGGGAAAGGCAGATGGTTTCCACCGGCTTCCTTGACGAGGCAATAGCCGGCCATGCAATCCCAGGCGCGCATGTACGGCTCGTAGTATCCGACAAGCCGGCCCGCGGCCACATAGGCCAGCATCAGGGCACCGGAGCCGTTCCGGATGAAATTTCCGCCTTTGCCGAGCAAGGCGGAGACAATCGCACCTACCCGTTCCGGCGTGACATAGGTGTTGCAGCCAATGCCGGTCATGCCGTTTTGCAAAGTTCTTGACGGATCGAGGCTGAGCGTCTTGTCGTTCAGGCTCGCGCCCGCGCCTGCTGCTGCCGCGTAGAGTTCATCATCGCATGGAACATGGATTACGCCGATCACCGGCACACCGCGGTGCAGAACTGCGATCGACACGCACCATGTCGGCATGCCATTGACGAACGGCGCCGTCCCGTCAATCGGATCGACCACCCACGTCAATCCCGACTGTCCTTCCTGGTAACCGTCTTCCTCGCCCAGAAATCCGTCTGCCCCAAAAGCTTCCGCCACGCGCTGTCGTATGAATGTCTCGACATTGCGATCGGCAATGGACACGACGTCCTGCAGATCCCGCTTCGTCTCGATCACGAGCGTCTCGCGCCGGTTGAAGTAATCGAGCGCCATAGCGCCCGCCTCACGTGCAATCGCTTTGGCGAGAGCGAAGCGCGTATCAAGTCCGGTTTCTTGTAACGTCATGCTGGTATTCCTTGAATGGTTCTGGTCGTTGACTGTTTAAGAGGTCGATGCCGTCAGCTTGCGAGGCCGGGGTGAGATGGCAAAGGTGACTAGGAGGATCGTTGCCGATGTTCGTCAGGGTTGCGCATCGAGCTGCCGCCTACTGTGGTCTCGCATTGCGGCTCGTGGAGAGCGAAGCTGTTTACATCAATGACGCTCATTCCCGCCCGTCGAGCTGCTTCAATTCCTTGCTCGCTGTCTTCGAACACGACACATCGGTTTGGTTCAATTCCCAACAAAGCGGCCGCCTTCAGGAACAGGTCCGGCGCCGGCTTTGGATTAGCCACATCATCTATCGTGACCACCTCGCTGAAATACTCCCGTAGACGAGTTCCTTGTAACGTGGCTGTAACGATTTCTCGGGAACCACCAGAGGCAACGGCCATCGGAAGCACGCCAGCCAGCCGGCGAACAGTTGCGGCAACAACACGAACTTCGCGCACATTGTGTACATTCCGGAGAAAGCGCGATCGCATCGTGGCAATGACGCATTCGCGATCGAGCACAACGTCGAATTCTCGTTCGAAGGCATCCATGAGAACCGCTTCAGACATCCCCGCACGCGCCAAGTACCAGGCATGGCTCATCAGCTTGCCGGAAAGTGAAAAGCCGGAGGCCCATGCGTCCGCATAGACGGGGGGAGTGTGCACGAGCGTGCCGTCGCAATCGAAAATGACAGCCTCGAAATTATTCTCGAGCGATAGAATATCAATCATACTTGCTCCTTCTTGCGCATTGGCTCAGGGGCTCTTAGGCGCTGATAAGAGCGATGCCGCGACCGCGGAAGCCTAGTGTGGCTTCGGACTCGGCAGGGAGGATACGGTCAACGGCATGGTCAACGATGAAGAGCGTGCCGACCTCCGTTTCGACCTCGTATTCGACATGGTCTCCAAGATAGGCTGAATGCAGAATGCGGCCGGCAAGTCCCTGCCCGCGCCCCTCCAACAGCGAGACAGCGCTCGGGCGGACGGCGAGGCTTGCTGCACCAGGCTTCGCCCTGCCCGCAGGCACCCGATGCAGGAATCCGCCGATACGGATTTCTGCGTCGGCGCCATCGATGCCGAGCACGTCGCACGGGATCACATTGGCTTCCCCCATGAAATCGGCGATGAAAGAGGAAGCGGGCGATTCATAAAGCTCGCGCGGGGCTCCCGACTGGGCAATCTGCCCGTCCTTCATGACAATGATGCGATCCGAGACGGCAAGCGCTTCGTCCTGATCATGCGTAACATAGACGGCGGTGAAGCCGAGGCGCTGCTGGAGTTCGCGGATTTCCGTGCGCACCCGGCGGCGCAGGCGGGCATCGAGGTTGGAGAGAGGCTCATCGAGCAGAAGCACCTGCGGCTCCAGTACGAGCGCACGAGCCACCGCGACGCGCTGCTGCTGTCCGCCAGAGAGTTCGGCCGGCAGACGCTGTCCCATGCCGGCCAGGCCAACGAGCGCCAGCCCCTCCTCCGCCTTCTCCCGCGCTTGCCTGCGGGACAGGCCCGAAGATTCGAGGCCATAGGCGACATTCTCAAGCGAACTCATGTGCGGAAAGAGCGCATAGGATTGGAAAACCATGGAAACATCGCGCTCGTTGGCCGGCAGCATGGTGACGTCCTTGCCGCCGATGAGGATTCTCCCCGCCGTCGGATGTTCAAGGCCGGCGAGCATCCGCAGGGTCGTCGTCTTGCCGCAGCCCGAGGGGCCAAGCAGGGTGACGAGCGTTCCGGGCTCGATGGTGAGCGAGAGGTCGGCAATGGCGGTGAAGGCGCCGAAGGTCTTTTTCACGTTCTGGAAGACCACGGAGCCGGCTTTCTGGGTAATCATGCGGTTTTCTCCTGACGAAGAGTGGCGGACGGGGTAATGCCGGCGACGCGGTTTTCGCGCCGAAGCCGCCGTTCGCCAACAAGAAGCTGGAAGCCGGTGATGACGGCGACCATGACGACGATGAGCATGGAGGAATAGGCGATCGCCACCCCGTATTCACCGTTTTCGACGAGGCCGACGATGTAGGAGGTCGCCATGTTGTATTCGGCGCTGACGAGGAAGATGACGGCGCTGATGGAGGTGATGGCGCGGACGAAGGAATAGACCAGCGCCGCCGTGATTGCAGGCCGCAGGAGCGGCAGTATGATCTTGCGGATCGTGCGGAAGCTGTTGGCGCGTAACGTCAGCGAGGCTTCGTCCAGGCTCTTGTCGAGCTGGCTCATCGCCGCAATGCCGCCGCGTACGCCGACCGGCATGTTGCGGAATACGAAGCAGGCGATCAGGATCAGTGCCGAGCCGGTCATTTCGAGCGGCGGCAGGTTGAACGCCATGATGTAGCTGACGCCGATGACCGTGCCGGGAATGGCAAAGCTCATCATCAGAGCGAATTCGAAGGCGTTCTTGCCGGCAAACTTCTGGCGCACGATGATATAGGCTGTCAGCAAGCCGACGACCGCCGTCAACGGTGCGGAAATGAGCGCGATCTCCATGGTTGTCCAGAACGAGTTCCAGGCGACGCCCGTCCAGACAAATCCGTTGTCGAAGCTGATCGAGAAGGCCTTGGCGTAGTGGTCGAGGGTTAGGGAATTGTCGAGCCCCCAGGTCTTAACGAAGCCGCCAACGAGGATCATTCCGTATATGACGAGCGTGAAGAGGCCCCACGGGATGACGAGAGCGTGTACGCCGATCGAGACACCGCGCGGGAGCGCGATATGCGCCCCGCTGTCACCCTTGCCCGTAACGGTTGCGAAATTCTTGCCGGAAAGCCAGAAACGCTGGGCAAGGAAGGCAGACAGTGTAAAGGCGAGCAATACCATGGCGAGCACGGCGGCGCGCGAGGGATCGTTCTGTGAACCGACGACGGCGAAGAAGATTTCCGTCGAGAGTACGCCATGGCTGCCGCCGAGCACCAGCGGATTGCCGAAATCGGCCATGCTCTCGATGAAGCCGATGAGAAAGGCGTTGGCGAGGCCCGGCTTCATCAGCGGCAGCGAAACGCGCCAGAAGGTACGCCAACGGCCGGCCCGCAGCGTCTGCGAAGCCTCCTCCATCGACGGGCTGACGCCCTCGACGACGCCGATCAGCACGAGGAAGGAAATCGGCGTGAAGGACAGCACCTGCGCGATCCAGATGCCGGTGAGGCCGTAAAGCCAGCGGCCGGGCTCGATGCCGAAGAGGTCGGACAGGCCCTGCGTGATGACGCCGGCACGGCCGAAGAGCAGGGTCAGCGCAAGACCGATGACGAAGGGCGGCGTGATGATCGGCAGGATGGTCAGCAGGCGCAGGCCCTTCTTGTAGGGAAAGCGCGTACGGGTGGCGACGAGCGCGAAGGCAAGGCCGAGTAGTGTCGAACCGAGGCCGGTCATGATGGCAAGCCAGAGCGTGCGCCAGGCGACGCCGCAGCGCGCGCCACCGGTCAGGCAGCCGAGGCTCCAGATGCCGGAATCCTGCACGTTGCGGGTGAAGTTATCCGGATTGAACGAGCCGTCGAAATCCTGCACCGCACCGATGAACATGCTGCCGATCGGGTAGAAGACGAAGACGATGACGAGGAAGACGAGGAGCGAGATCGCACTGACGACGAAGGCATCTCCCTTCATCACGCCACGCTCGGCAAGACCAAAGGCAAAGAGCAGCACGAAGGAGATGGCGGAAAGGACGGCACCGGCGCCCATCGCCGGTTGGCCGTCGGACAATGGCCCGAACAGCGTCCCGCTGATAGTCCATGTCCAGCCGGTGAGGCCGATGGCCAAGCCCTGGAACGCGAGGAACAGAATGCCCAGCGCGCCTACCCAAGCCAGAACGACGCCCCGGCGCATCGGATCTCCCATACCGCGGGCAGCACCGGCGATGAGGAGGAGCAGGACGGCACCGGCAAGCCAGAGCCGGCCGTGCACGCCGACCTGCACCAGATTTGGCGCCGCTGCGGAAGAAAAGGGGAAACCGGCCACCCAGCCCAGCCCGTAGAAGCCACCGTCGAACCGGTACCAGGGCAGAAGGATCAGAGCGACCGCGCCCAGGATCAGGACGACGTCCAGCCTGCGATTGCCATGCATCATGGCCGACCTCGCTGTCATTGCGTTGAAAGGAGGCGGCACCCCAGAAGGAGGGCGCCGCCACTCAGGACACCATCAGTTGGCGGCGGCGCCGATTTCACGATCCCAGCGCTCGAGGAGCGCCTTGCGCTTTGCCGGGTCGCCGTAGGTCTTGAAGTCGTAGTCGATCAGTTTGATGTTCTCGAAGCGCGGAGCTTCCTTGGGGATTTGGGCGCTCTTGTTGGAGGGGAGCTGGAAGGATTTTGCATCCTTCATTCGCGACTGGACTTCCGAGGTCAGCGCCCAGTCGTACCAGATCTTGGCATTGTCGAGGTTGCGCGCACCCTTGATGATCGACATGGAGCCGATCTCGTAACCGGTGCCTTCGCACGGCGTAACCGACTTGACCGGGAAACCTTCTGCCGTCTGCGCCACCGCATCGTGCACAAAGACGATGCCGAGCGCTGTTTCTCCGCGGGCGGCCGCCTTGACCGGCGCGGAACCGGACTTTGTGTATTGCGAGATGTTATTGTTGAGCTTCTTCAGGTAATCGAAAGCCTGATCCTCGCCCATGATCTGCACCAGAGAGGCCAGCGCCGTGTAGGCCGTACCGGACGAATTTGGATTGGCGATCTGGATCTCACCCTTCAGTTCCGGCGCCAGGAGGTTCGCCCAGCAAACGGGCTCCTTGAACCCCTTCGATTTGAAGATTTCCGTGTTGTAGCCCCACCCGAGCGCGCCGGCGTAAACGCCGACGGTGCGGTAGCCGGAGCTTTCCGCCTGACTCTTGGCCCAGTCGTGCAACTCGTTGAGTTTTGCCGACTTGTATTCGAGCGTCAGGCCTTCGGAAGCGGCCTGCAGATGCGGGTCGCCCGTCCCGGCCCACCAGATGTCCGTCTTTGGGTTGCGCGCTTCCGCACGTACCTTGGCATAGGTCTCGCCGGATGAGAGGCGCACCATGTTCACTTTGATGTCGCCATGGGCTTTCTCGAAATCGCCCTTCATTTGCTCGCAAATGACGACGTCCGCCGAGCAAATGAGGTTGAGGTCGCCGGCCGCCTGCGCCGGGAGAGCTGCAAGCGCCGTACCAGCGAAGAGCATAAGGGAAAGGGTCTGTTTCATCGGGGCATCCTCCTGTTGCCTGGTTTCCGATTTTGGTGCGAACGAGACACGGCAGGGCCTTCGGCCTGCTTGCGAGCGGCGCGTTCACGAAGTTCGGGTCGTGGTTGGTGTTGGCAGTTAGTTAGTCGCTGATATCACCGCGTCGAACTGTTCGAGCAGCCGACTTCGCTCTTCCGGCGAGCCAAAGGTAGCGAAGTCGTAATCGACCATCTTGATCAACGAGATATCGGGGGCGGCGAGCGGCAAGGTCGATTTCGCGTTGGACGGGACCTGGTTCTGGCCGGCAGCGGCACCGGTCCCCTGACCTTCCGGGCTCAGGGCGAAATCGACGAACTGCCTTGCCTCTTCCGGATGCCGGGTACCCTTGACGATGCTGACAGCCCCGATCTCGTATCCGGTACCCTCACAGGGGGCGACGATGACGAGAGGCGATCCCGCCTGTTTCTGCGTCACGGCGTCATGCATGAAGGAAATGCCGATCAGGGTTTCTCCGCGCGCCGCCGCCTTGACCGGTGCGGCACCTGCGGTCGTGTACTGGTCGATATTGCGGTTGAGAGCCGCAAGGAAGCGGAAAGCCTCGTTTTCGCCGAAAAGCTGCACGAGCGTCGCAAGCGTCGTGAACGCGGTCCCCGACGACTTAGGATTGCCGCTCTGGATACGGCCGCGGTAGGCGATGTCCGTCAGGTCCTTCCAACAGGTCGGTGCAGGCAGCTTCAGTTCACGCAGAAGGTCGACGTTGTAGGCAAAGCCGAGTGCTCCGGCATAGATGCCCGCCGAGCGGCTACCGGACATGGCAAAAAAATTCAGCGCCCAGGGCAGCAGGTCTCGCTCATGCGCCGGCTGATACGTTTCGAGCAGGTTTTCCGAACCCGCCTGCAGATGCGTGTCACCAGTGCCGCCCCACCAGACGTCGACTGTCGGGGCCGCCTTCTCGGCACGGATCTGGTTGAGAATATCTCCGGTGCTCTTGCGGGTCATCGCAATTTCGAGGCCGGTTTTCGTCTCGTAGGCCGTCTTCATCTCGGCGCACCACGCTTCATCGACACCGCATAGCACGGTGAGCGATGGGGCGGCCATGCCAGACGAAACGCTGCACAACCACAATGCAACGCCCGCGCCGAAAGCGCTTTTACCTCTCACGATATCCTCCCATTTGGAACGGTGAACGTCCCAATCTCCGTACTCAGGATGCCATATCTGCCACCCGCCGCAACCCGCAGAATGGTTACCGTTTTTACAACGGCAGGCACGACCGACATCCCGAAAGTGACAAAGATTACAAATATGACAGGCCCCATAATGCGAGCCGCTTTGAAGATTGCGATGGCCCCGCCTATGATGGGCGCGGGAGGACGTGCATATGTTGAATGAGAGGATAAGGATTCTGATCGTCGAGGACGATCCGGATATGGCAGAGCTCATCTCCGACCTGGTAGAGGCGGAGGGCTGGACGCCGCTTACCGCGCCGTCGGCAGAAGAGGCCGCCGGCGTGATCAGCCGCGAAACCGTGCATCTGGTTCTAGTCGACCACAACCTTCCCGGCACCTCCGGTCGTACCTTCGCGCAACGCCTCCGCGCGCAGACCAATATCGGCATCGTCATGGTGACGGCCGCCGGCAGCGCAGCGGACCGGGTGCTCGGCCTGGAAACGGCGGCGGACGACTACGTCGTCAAACCCTTCGAGCCGATCGAGCTGACGGCACGCATCAAGGCTGTGCTGCGCCGGACGATCCCCTCGCTGAAGCACGAGCCGGAAATCGACCGCAAGCATGAACCGGCGGCGCTGAGGCTCGGCGACTGGTCGGTCGATCTTAAAAACCGGCGCGCCGTCTGCCTGAATGATCCCGCCAAATCCCTCACCAGCGCCGAATTTGCCCTCCTCGAAATTCTTGCCGAGACCCCGAACCTGCCCGTCAGCCGCGCTCACATCCTCGACAGGCTTGGCGCCGAAAGCGAGCGTTATATCGACCGCAATGTCGACGTGCTCGTGCTGCGCCTTCGCCGCAAGATCGAGCGCAATCCGGACCTGCCGCGCCACATCCAGACACGCCGCAGCAAGGGCTATGTACTGAGTACCGACGACGGCGAGCTCTCGCCGTGATCAGTCGCCCGTTTCTCTCCTCGATCGCCTTTCGGCTGCCCTTCGCGATTGTCTTCATCTGCGTACTTGTCTTCAGTCTGGCCACGGTCGCAGTCTACGGCCTCCAGCGCGCCCGCGAGGAGATGGCGGCTTACGGCCTGCAGGCGTTTTCAAGTCTCGCCAAGGCATCACTTGTCTCGCGGCAGGTCTCCGATCTGGTGTCCAGCGCGCCTTTCCTGATGAACGCCACGTCGCCTTACAGGGTCTCCAGCGAAAGCAGGTCGGTCGTCGCCCAGGTCGATGCGCTGCTTCTCACCATGCAGCCGAAACACGACGAGACGGTTATGAAGGGGTTTGCCGGGGCCCACATCGTCGAGCTGCTGGAGACGATCCGCATGCAGACGACGACACTTGCCGGCGATGCGGAAGCGGCTCAGCAGCACAAGGCAGAGGCCGCGGCCGCGCTTGGGGAAATTGCCACCGGCAGCGGGATCGCAGACGCCGATTTCCGGCGACAGCTCAACGATATCGTGCAGTCGGCGTCGAACTCGGACAGTCTTTTCCAGCTCGGGGAACTGCGCCGCCGCTATGTCTCAGAGACGACGCCGCGCCTGGAACGCTCAGCCCCGGATTCACGGATTTCCCCCGGCGAGCTGAGACCCTATGAGCGGGTCTTTGAGGCTCAGACACGTTATCTGCTTGAAATGTTTTCCATCCGCGCCGCAGTGGGGCGCCTGCATTCCGTTTCTCGCGATCTCTCGCATGCGACCGAGACCCAGAGCGAGGCCGTCGCCCGGGGTCTCAACGAAGATCTCATTTCGACGTCCGACGCTCTGAGCCGCTTGCTTGTCATCGTCGCCCTGGCGTCGCTGCTTGTACTGGTCATGGCGATTTTCTCCATCCGCTCCGTCATGCGCGTTTCGCGCGGAATCGTCGCGCTCTCCACCGGCATGAACGCGCTGGCCGAAGGACGCAAGGATGTAGAGACGCCGAGCTATGAGGGCACGGAGACGGAACTGGTCCGTCTGCTCGAAGCGTTCCGTGCGTTCCGGGAGAGTGTCGAGCGCGTGACGCGGCTGCGGCGCACGGCCGAGGCGGCCGCCCGTACCATCCGTTCCACGTTCCGCAGCATGAACGAGGGCATCGCGTTGTTCGATCCGCGCGGCCGGCCAATCACGATGAACCGGCGCGTCATCGAATTGGTCGGCTGGTCCGGCTCAGCCCGGAAACTGCCGCTCCGCAGTTTCGTCGCGCCCCTTGAAGAGATCGATCCGGCACTTCTGCCGGCCGAGAACGATGCCGGACTGCTCCGCGACCGGTCCGTGCTGCGCCATCGGTCCGATGCCGGCCGGGTGACGGAAGTTTCGCTATCGCGCCAGCCGGATGGCGGGATCATCCTTCTCGCACGCGATATTACCGACATGGATCGGCAGGAGGCCGAGGCAGCGAAGATCCAGCGCCTCGACGGCATCATGCGCATGACCCATCAGGTGAGCCATGAGGTAGGCAACATGATCGGGATCATCACCGGCAGCCTTGGCCTGCTGGAGCGCGAAACCGGTTTCAATGACCGGCAAAAGCGGCACATAGCCCGCATCCGCAAGGCTGCCGACCGCGGCAGGTCCCTCGCCGGAAGCATGCTTTCGATCGGCAGCCAGCAGCCGAGCAATCCTGGCCCGGTGGAGATCGGCGCAGTGCTGCGCGGCATGGCCGACGTGCTGGAAATCGCCATCGGCGAAAAATGCCGGCTTTCCTTCGAGATTGACGACGACCTGCCCACCGTCCTCATCGACGCAGCACTCTTCGAGCAATCGATCCTCAATCTCTGCCTGAATGCCGCTGCGGCTCTGCCGGCGGGCGGTACAATTGTTATTGGTTGTTCCCGCGGCGATGCCGGCGTCAGCGTCAGCGTGACGGACAACGGTATCGGCATGACACCCGAAGCCATCGACAAGGCCTTCGAACCTTATTTTACCACCCGGGACGCCGAAGGCGGCGCCGGTCTTGGCCTCGCTGTGGTCTACGGCTTCGTACGCCAAAGCGGCGGAGACGCTCGCATCACCTCTCTGCCGGGCAAGGGAACAGTCGTTGAACTTTTCTTTCCCGCATGAAACCTGCCATCCGCTCTTGAAGAGACCGACGATCCTACGACCTTTGCTGGTCGTGTCCATCGGCTCACTTTCTTTGTTTCATCGCGCCGGCCTGCACCGCGCCCCAGTTGATGGCACCTAGCCGCCTCACATGACGAGCGGCATCAGGACACGCATGAGCAATTTCAAATCGCGAGCGCCGTCGAAGGTCGTATCTTTCTCGAAATTTCCTGAAGACTGAGAAAAGCTTGGTAACGCTGTTCATGGGCCCCGACCATATCCTGGTCCCTCGGCTCATACACCGAGGCAACTGATGAGAGCGTGCCCATGGCGTGGCGAACATCGGGATAGACGCCGGCAGCGACACTGCCGAGGATGGCCGAGCCGAGCAGGACCGGTTCCTCTGCGACTGGGGCGAGGACCGGCTTGCCACAGGCATCCGCGAGGATCTGCCGGACCAGCGGACTTGCCCCCGCACCGCCGCTGATGACGACCCGTTCCACCGAAGCACCGGCCTTGGCCTGGGTCTCGATGATCTGGCGCAGTCCGTAACCGATGCCACAAAGGCCGGCGATGTAGAGAGCGACGAGGTTGTCGAGGTCGCGCTCCATTCCAAGCCCCGCGATGACGGCGCGGGCATGTGGATCGGCGAAGGGCGCGCGATTGCCGAGAAATTCCGGGACGACATGCAGGCCGGCCGCGAGCTCGACCGCCTCCGAGGCATTCGCGACCTTGCCCGTGGCGATTTCGGCCATAAAGGCTGGAAGCGACTTGCCCGCTACACGCGCCCTGGCTGTCGCCTCGCTTGCAGCCGGATGGAAGGAGAGAAGCTGGTCGATCGCAGCGCCAGCCGCACTCTGACCGCCCTCATTCAGCCACATGCCGGGCACCATGGCCGAGTAATAAGGCCCCCAGACGCCGGGCACGAAGACCGGCTCTGCGGTCGAGGTCATGGTGCAGGAGGAGGTGCCGAAGACATAGGCGAGGTTCTCGGCGGGATTGCCGCCGATCCCGACCGTACCGATCCCGCCCGCATGGGCGTCGATCATGCCGGCCGCGACCGCCGTGCCAGGCTTCAGCCCCATTTCGTTTGCCGCCTCCTCCGTCAGCCCCTGGCCGAGACGGGTCCCGGGCTCGACGATCGCCGTACCGATGCGGGCAAAGCCCTCAGCCGCCAGTTCGTTGAGACCGATCTTCTCGAAATAGCTTTCATCCCAGCGCGCCTCATGAGCGAGATAGGTCCACTTACAGGTCACGGTGCAAGTCGAGCGGGAAAGATCGCCGGTCGACTTCCAGGTGAGGAAATCGGCAAGGTCGAAGAATTGCCAGGCGGCCGCGAAGGTCGCGGGGCGGTTTTCCTTCAGCCACAGGATCTTCGGCGTCTCCATCTCGGGAGAAATGCGCCCGCCGACGTAGCGCAGCACGTCATGACCCATGGCGTTGATGCGCTCGGCCTGGGCAACCGCGCGATGGTCCATCCAGACGATGATATTGCGTTCGGCCTTCTCCGACGGCCCGACGGCGAGCGGCTTGCCGCCCTCCCCGAGCACGACGAGCGAGCACGTCGCATCGAAGCCGAGCCCGACGACCTGGGCCGGATCAACCCCGGCAGAAGCGACAACCTCACGGATGATCGCGCAGACCGCGTTCCAGATTTCCGTGCTCGACTGCTCGACGATCGAGCCGGCCTCGCGGAAAAGCGTGATGTCGCGCTTGGCAACCGACAGCATCTTGCCGGAGAGGTCGAACAGACCCGCACGCGCGCTTCCCGTTCCGACATCAACGCCGATGACGTATTGCTGGGCTCCCTCGGACGAGTTTTGGGCTGGGGTCATGATCTTACGCTCTGCTGTCGGCTTGTAGTGTGCGTGCTTCCGGATCACGCCGGCGTCAGAGATCGACGCTGTTCGGGAGGATCACGAGATCGCGGATCGTTACGTTGCGCGGCCTCGACAGCATGAAGAGCACGGCGTCGGCCACTTCCTTTGGCTGCATCAGGCTGCCATTGGCAAGCGCTTCCTCCATCTTGGCCTTCGGCCAGTCGTCGAGCAGTGCCGTGACGACTGGCCCTGGCAGGACCGCACCGACACGCACGCCATGCGGAGCGACCTGACGGCGGGTCGAATGCACGAAGGCCTGGACTGCGAACTTCGATGCCGTGTAGATCGGCTCCCAGACCACCGGCACCACCCCGGCAATCGAACTGGTGAACAGGATGTCGCCCGACTTCTGCGCGATCATGTGCGGCAGGACCGCATGCACCGAGCGGAAGGCGGCATTGATGTTGAGATTGAGCATCCGGTCCCAGGCATCCGGATCTCCCTCGGCCACCGGCCCACCGATATAGGCGCCGGCGTTGGCATGAAAGATATCGAGCCGGCCAGCAAGCTCCAGGATGCGGGGAAGCATGCTGGAGACGGCAGGACCGTCGAAGAGATCGACCACCAGGGGCTTTGCGCGCTCGCCGAATTCCTGGCAAAGCGTCTCGAGCTTGTCCTTGGCGCGGTCGATCAGAACGACGGTCGCGCCTTCGGCGATCAGTGTGCGGGCGCATTCAAGCCCGATACCTGAGGCTGCGCCGGTGATCCCCGCAACCTTGCCCTTCATCAGTTCAGTCATAACAGGTCTCCAGTCTTTATATCAGGCACGGCCATGGCTGACGCGCGAACGGCGAGCGAGCGAGTCGACGATCACGGCGATGGCGAGAACGGCACCGGTGATCATGTAGCGAAGCGACGAGCTGAGGTTGAGCAGCGTCAGGCCGTTCGAGATCGCCTGGATGACGATGATGCCGAGAAGTGCCGAGTAAGCGCTGCCGCGACCGCCGAAGAGGCTGGTGCCGCCGATGACGGCTGCGGCGATGGCGTTCAGATTGACGTCACCTGTGCCCGCCTGCTGGCTAGACGAGGCGAGACGGGCTGCCGAGAGCGTGCCACCGAGCGCGGCCAGCGTCGAGCACAGCATGAAGGCGCTCATGTAGATGCGGCGGACATTGATGCCGGAGCGGCGGGCGGCTTCGCGGTTGCCACCGACCGCGAACATGGACCGACCCCACTGAGTCTTGGTCAGTGCATAGTTGAGGATGACGACAAGAGCCACGAAGAGGCCGAACATCCATGGCACGCCGCGCCCCATATTGAGGTAGTAGACGGCAGCTTCCAGGACCAAAGTCAGAACGGCGGCCTTGACGACGAGGCTGCTCAGCGGCTGCGAGGAGAGATTGACCGCCTGACGGCGCTTCCTGATCACCAGACCGGCAGCAATCAGGACGGCACCCGGGACCAGGGCGAGCAGGTAGGACAGCCAGTCCGGCATCACGAGGATCTGGCCGAAGCGGACGAGCGGCGAAGCATAAGGCAGATTAATGCTGCCCGTTGGGCCGAGGATATAGAGCTGCATCCCAAGCAATGCCAACAAACCTGCAAGCGTGGCAACGAAGCTCGGCATGCCGAGACGATTGTAAAGCATGGCGTAGAGTGCACCGACTGCCGCGCCCGTGACCAGGGCGGCACCAATGGCGAGCGGCAGCGAAATGCCGAAATTGACCCAGAGCACGCCAATGATCGCGGAGGCGAGACCACTCATCGAGCCGACCGACAAGTCGATTTCGCCGAGGATGAGGACGCAGACGATACCGAGCGAGATGATGCCGACGGTGGCGCAATCGAACAGCAGGTTCACCAGATTGTTCGGTGCAAGGAAGATCGGGTTGAGGATGCTGAAGACCGTCGAGATGACGATCAGGCCGATCGCAACCGGTAGCATGCCGAGATCGCCGGAGCGGACGCGGCTGATGAAGGCGCGGATCGTGCCGCCAATGCCGTCGGCGTGGCTGACACGCTCGTCGCTGCGATCGAGTGCGAGCGAAGTGGGCTTGGAATTGGGGGACATGTCGGTGCTCATGCGTGGCTCCCGCCGGTTGCTGCCTGCTCGCCGCTCTTGCGGCCGATACGGCGCGAGACGGCGTTTTCCGTGGCCCCTGTGATGGCGGCCACGAGTTCGTGGCTGGACGCGTCCGGACTGAAGACGCCGTTGTTCTTGCCGAGACGCAGGACCACGATGCGGTCAGCGACTGCTCGTACGTCTTCCATGTTGTGGCTAATGATGATGACGCCGAGGCCGCGCTCACGCACGCGCTCGATCAGATTCAGAACCTCCGCCGTCTGGGCGACACCGAGGGCAGCGGTCGGCTCGTCGAGCATGATGATCTTCGGGTCGAGCAGCAGCGAGCGCGCGATCGCGACCGTCTGGCGCTGGCCGCCGGAGAGCGAGGCGATCGGTTCTCGGACCGAAGGGATACGGGCCGCGAGCTCCCGAAGCAGGGTCCAGGCTCGCACTTCCATCGCCACCTCGTCGAGGTTCCAGGGCGAAATCTCGTGACCGAGAAAAAGATTGGCTACGACGTCGAGATTTTCGCACAACGCCAGATCCTGGAACACCGTCGCGATGCCGAGTTCGAGCGCGCGGCTAGGGCTGTCGAGCGAGACTTCCTGGCCACAGAACTCAATCCGGCCGGAGCTCGGCCGATGGACGCCCGCCAGAACCTTGATTAGCGTCGACTTTCCGGCGCCGTTGTCCCCGACCAGAGCGACGACCTCGCCCGCCTTCACCTCCAGCTCGATGTCGGACAAAGCGGATACCGCACCGAAATTCTTCGAGACATTGCTCAGCTTCAGGATGGTCGTGCCCTTTGGAGGCAGACCGATGACATTTCGTTGCATGACGGGCGCTCTTCTTTCGACATGGGTCACGCCCGGCCGGAGCAAGCCCGGCCGAGCGCCTTGGGAGATCATTACTGAGTGATACCGAGCTTCTTGCAACCCTCGGCATATTCGCCGGTGCAGATTTCTTCGGGCTTCTGGATGCCCTTGTCGAAGATCTCAGCCTTGATGTTTTCCGCGGTCACAACGGCCGGCACGAAGAGCTCGGACGGCGTGTTGTAGAGCGTGGTCTTGGCTTCCGGGGTTTCGCCCTTCAGGAGCTTGACCGCGACGTTGGCGGCGGCAGCGGCGACGATTTCCGAAGGCTTGGAGATCGTGTTGTACTGGTCGCCCGAGATGATGAGCTGCAGGGCAGCGATCGTCGCGTCGTTACCCGTGATCGGCGGAACCGGGTTTACGCCGGCGGCCTTGAAGGCGGCGATCGCGCCACCGCCGGTCCCGTCGTTTGCGGCAACCACGCCCTTGATCTTGGCGCCGAAGCGGGTGATCTGGCCCGCCGCCCATTCCTGTGCCTTCGGCGGCGCCCATTCCGGCGTGTCGAATTCGGCAAGCGTCTTGTAGTCCGAGTCCTTCAGCCCGCGATGGATACCGTCACGGATGAGGCCTGCCGCCGCATCGGTCGGTGAACCGTTGATCTGCAGGACGCCCGAGCCGCCCGGAACACCACTCGCTTTCAGGTGATCGACGAGCGACTTGGCAATCGCATGGCCGATGCCTTCGTTGTCGAAGGAAACGTAGTAGTCGGCAGCCTTGTTCGGGATCGGCCGGTCATAGGCGATGACCTTGACGTCCTGGGACTGGGCGATTTCGACAAGCGCAGCAGCCGCAGCGGAATCGACCGGGTCGAGAACAACGACCTTGGCGCCCTGCGCGATCACCGAGTTGAACTGCTGTTGCTGGAGTGCGACGTCCGCATTGGCATTCTGATAGATGACGGTGCAGGACGGGCAGAGCTTGGCCATCTCGGCCTTGAAGCCCGGATAGTCGTGTTCTTCATAGCGCGTCGATGCCTGGTCGGGCATCAGGAAGGCGACGGTTGCCCCCTCCTGCGCGAGAGCGGAACCGGAAACCATTGCGGCGAGACCGGCGGTTGCCAGCAGCATGGAACGAATTTTCATGTCTCATTCTCCTCCTTGAATGGGAACAGCTCGCCTTAAAGAGACTGCCCCGGATCATCGCTCCCCATACCCATTCCGCGTCGCCTGACATGAGGACGCAGTTCATCGTTCGTCGCCGAACACATCGGCGCCGCAAGACATGGGCACTGACAGAACGCCTCCCGGCTGACTCTCCACAGCCAACCTGCATCATCGATGGAGCAACATTGCTCAATCGATGAAGCATCAATTGCCACTTCTCTCGTTTGATGTCAAGTTGGGTTCAGCAGGAGGAAGTCGTGAATCAGCAGCGCCCGCAGAAAAAGACGACGATCTACGATCTGGCCGAACTTGCCGCAACGTCGGCGAGCGCGGTGAGCGCCGTGCTAAACGGGAACTGGAAAAAGCGCCGGATCAGCACGCAGCTTGCCGAGAAGATCACCCGGATCGCCGAGGAGCAAGGCTACGCGGTGAACATGCAGGCGAGCCTGTTGCGGCGCGACAAGTCAAAGATCATCGGCATGATCGTGCCGAAATACGACAACCGCTATTTCGGCTCGATCGTCGAAACCTTCGAAATCATGGCGCGGGAACGCGGCCTGTTCCCTATCATCACCTGCACTTTGCGCGATCCGGATCTTGAGGTCGAGGCAGCTCGAACCATGCTATCTTACCAGGTCGAATGGCTGATCTCGACCGGCGCAACCAATCCCGACCGGATTACCGACATCTGCCTTGCAGCCGGTGCCCACAGTCTCAATCTCGATCTGCCGGGAACCAAAGCGCCCTCGGTCATCTCTGACAATTTCGCCGGCGCGCGCGAACTGACCAGGCGCACCCTCATCAATCACCAGCGCAAGACTGGCGTGATGTCGCCACTACTCTTTATCGGCGGGCGGGGCTCAGACCATAACACCGCTGAGCGTATCCGCGGTTTTCGCGTGGCGCACCAAGATCTCGGCGTCCCGATCGAGGAACAGCATATCCTTGCCTGCGGCTACGCCCCGGAAAAGGCTGCACAAGCGCTAAGCGCGATGGCAGCAAGGGAAGGAAGCGTGCCGCGCGGCATGTTCGTCAATTCGACCATCTCGCTGGAAGGCGTCATGCGGTGGATCAAGTCGTCGCCGCACTTAAACGGAGCGCCTCCCATCATCGGCTGCTTCGACTGGGATCCGTTCGTCGCGCTGCTTGGTCAAGACATCGAGATGGCGCGACAGGACGTGCCCGGCATGCTGACGGCCGCCTTCGACATCCTCGAAAAGGGTGGCGATGATACCAGGAATCTAATCGAGATTCCGCCTATCTTTGCGTGAGCCAGACAAGAGTGGGTTGTCCAACCCAAGGGACTTCCTAGGGAAGAGGGACGTGCAGGTATCTCCACAATGGACGCAGAAGCGGACGGGCGGATATCGATGGAATCTAAACCAACGAAGCCGTTGTTATGCGGCAGGAATCACGTCGGTCAAAGCAAGCGGGATCTTTGCTGCGGGCTTTACCTCAGCGATCTGCCGGTGAAAGCGGGCGTCGGCAAAGCGCAAGTCGAAAAAGTTGCGCAGCAGCTGGTCGAACGCGCCCGCCCTTTTAATTTCCAGCACCCCTCCGGGCACGCCGTCCATCTTTGGCGCTACGCGGCCACATCCACCGACACGAAACTCCCCGCCGTTGCCCACGGCGCTTACCACTCCCGTCCCTTGGACAGGAGTTAAAATTCTTTGACCTCCAGAAGATGCAACAAAGCTATTGAGTCTACTCGATAAAACTCCGGTTTAGACGGCATCAAGACCGACACCTATTACTGCGAATCAGGTATTTACAACTAACATGTTAAGTGCATATTATAACGATGTTAGTTCGGAGGAGCAGTCTATTGGGAACGAAGTTCGGCCTGTCAGCGGCGCTGACCACACCGTTTGACGAAAGCGGCAGAATCCTGCTCCCCCTCCTCGTGGAACATGCGAAGTTTTGCCTCGCTCATAGTTGCGATAGCGTCACGGTGTTCGGCACCACCGGCGAAGGCAGCTCGATTGGCTCCCACGAGCGCGGCAAGGTTCTTTCGGCGCTGACGTCCGCCGGTATTTCCGGCAGACAGATCGTTGCGGGTGTTCTCGTGGATTCTGTTTTGGATGCGGTGGAGCAGATGGCTGAGGCACTGGATGCCGGAGCGCGGAACATTCTGCTGGCCCCGCCTTCGTATTTCAAGAATGTCTCCGATGACGGCCTGTTCGGATGGTTTTCCGCAGTCTTTGCCGGACTAGGCTCCAAGGCGCGCGATGTGATCGTCTACAACATACCCTCGGTCACCATGGTCAAGATCTCGGTTGAGCTTGTTGCGCGGATGCGGGCGGCTTTTCCGGCCATCGTGGTCGGCGTCAAGGATTCTGGCGGCGATTGGACGTATACGGAGCATCTTTTGAAGGGCCACGGCGACCTGGCGATCATGATCGGCGATGAACGTCATCTGGCCCAAGGCACCCGCATGGGCGGCCAGGGCGCCATTTCCGGCATGGCCAACCTCTTGGGCGCTGAAGTGCGCGCCATGGCCGTGGATGGCAAGGATGATCGCCGCGTCACCGATCTTGTGGAAGTCATCCTGAAATATCCGGTCACCCCGTCCGTCAAGGCGCTGGTTGCCCATACGAGCGGGAACACGCTATGGCTGAACGTGAGGCCTCCGCTCGTTACCGTCGCGCCGCAGGATCGCGAACGGATTGCTCTGGCATTCGATCAGGCTTTCGCAACGCGGGCCGCCTGAGGCTCAATGGAGACGTTCATGGAGGAGACAGGCGAACAGGTTCCGTTGCGGGAAAAGGCGTATGAAAGCTTCACGCGTCATCTGCTCGCGCGGGATGTTCGCCCCGGCCAGTTTATTTCGCAGCGGCAGCTGGTGGAACTGACGGGGCTGACCCTCGGTGCGATCCGTGAACTCATTCCGCGGCTGGAAACGGAAGGGCTGATCAAGACCGTGCCGCAGCGCGGGCTTCAGATCGCTCATATTGATCTCAGCCTGATCCGCGAAGCCTTTCAGTTCCGCATCGTGCTGGAAAAAGAGGCGGTCGTCTTCTTCACCCGCAATGCAGGCGATCAGGCGGTCCAGCAACTGCTGGAGCAACATCGGGATATCGTGCAGCGGATTGAGGCGAACGGCCCTTCACCCGAGCTGGAACAGCATGCACAGGCAACGGACTGGGGCATGCACAATGCCTTTATCGATGCCATGGGCAATTCGATCATCTCGAATGCCTATCGCGTGAATGCCATCAAGATGCGGCTGATCAATCAGGAGCGCATCCGCATCGAAGGGCGCGTGGGCCCGGTCATGAAGGAACATCTAGCGGTGCTCGAAGCCATCGAACGCCGATCGGTTGAAGACGCGATCCAGCGCCTTGTGGCACATATCGGAAATGCGAGGGATCGCGCACTCGCAGTGTGATTTTGTCAATCGGCCGCTCGGAGGAGATGCGGTCGTTCAAAGGGAGGATAATATGACGACTTCGATCATGAAGCCGACGCGTCGCTCGTTTCTGGCGGCCAGCGCGGCATTGGGCGGCGCAGCCATGCTGGGCGGAAGACCGGCATCCGCGGCTGTCGACTGGAAGCGCTTTGCCGGCAAGACGCTGAACGTCAACCTGGTCAAGAGCCCGCGCAGCGAAACCCTCATCAAGTATCTTCCGGAGTTCGAAAGCCTCACCGGCATGAAGGTGAATGCCGAAGCAACGCCGGAACAGCAGCAGCGCCAGAAGACGGTGATCGAACTCAGCACCGGCAAGCCAAGCTTCGATGTGGTGCATCTGAGCTATCACGTGCAGAAGCGCCAGTTCGAAAAGGGCAATTGGTTGGCCGATATCAGCGGCTTTCTGAAAGACCCGTCGCTAACTGATCCTTCCCTGACGGAAGGCGATTTTGCCGAAGCAGGTCTGCTGTTTGCCAAGGATGCCAAGGGCGTTCTGCGGTCGCTGCCCTTCTCAGTGGATTACTGGATCGTCTACTGGAACAAGGATCTCTTCGAAAAGAAGGGGCTTTCCTACCCCACCACATTCGAGGAAATGGTTGCCGCTGCCGAGAAGATTACTGATCCTTCGTCAAACACCTACGGCTTCGTCGCGCGCGGCCTGAAGAATGCGAATACCCCGGTCTGGACTTCGCTGATGTTGGGTTACGGAGCGGCCCCCATCGGTGCCGACGGCAAGGTGAACACGACATCCAAGGAAGCGGTCGAGGCGGCGAAACTCTACCAGCGGCTGATGACCAAGGCGGCCCCTCCCGGCGTCTCCGGCTTCAACTGGGCGGAAGCACAATCGGCCTTCCTTCAGGGCAAGATCGGTATGTGGTTCGATGGCGTGGGCTTTGCGCCGCCAATCGAGGATCCCCAGAAGTCGCGGGTGGTCGGCAAGACCGGTTATGGCGTGATGCCCAAGGGTCCGGTGGCACAGGCTTCCGGCACCTTCGGCGATGGCCTTGGGGTTGTCGAAGCTTCCGCCAACAAGGAGGCAGCCTACCTGTTTTGCCAGTGGGCCATCTCGCACGATATGGGCGCACGCCTGTTGCAGGCCGGTGCCGGGGTTCCGTTCCGGCAGTCCATCCTGTCCGATCCCAAGGTGCGCGAAGGCGTAAAGATGCCGGGTGCATGGCTGGATGCGGTCGCTGGTTCCGGCAAGATTTCCAAGCTCGCGCTGCCGGTCGTGATCCCGGTTACCGAATTCCGCGATATCTACGGGGTTGCGCTCACCAATATGATCGGCGGTGCCGATCCTGAAACAGAACTGAAGAACGCCACGGCCCAGTTCGAGCCGGTTCTGGCGCGAAGCGAGGGATAATGGCATCGTTGGGCATCGAAAACTCGATGGCTGACGGCAAGGCAAAGAGGGGCAAGCCATCACGGCTTGCTCCCAATTACTGGCCTTTCGTTCTCCCATCCCTGCTGGTCGTGTCGGCGGTCATCGTTTTTCCATGGCTTTTCACGCTGTGGATGAGCGTCAATAGCTGGACATTGGGGCAGCCACGCACCTTCATCGGTTTTGCCAATTTTGTGCGGCTGGCGCAGGATATGCGGTTCTGGGAATCTTTGTGGCATACCACGACATACACCGCCCTTTCCGTTGTCCTCCCGCTGTTCTTCGGTACGCTGGCAGCATTGGTTTTCGATGCAAAATTCCCGTTCCGCGGCTTGCTCCGCGGCGTCTTCGTGATGCCCATGATGGCGACGCCGGTGGCCGTGGCACTGGTCTGGACGATGATGTTCCACCCGCAGCTTGGCGTTTTGAACTATATGCTATCGTTCATCGGTGTCGGGCCGCAGGAATGGATCTACAACCAGTTCACCGTCATTCCGTCCCTGGTGCTTGTCGAAACCTGGCAGTGGACACCGCTCGTCATGCTGATCGTGCTGGGCGGGCTGGCTGCCGTGCCGCGCGAACCCTATGAAAGCGCGGAAATAGACGGTGCCAATGCCTGGCAGAAATTCCGCTACCTCACCATGCCGATGATCGCGCCCTTTCTGATGATTGCCGTCATCATCCGCTCCATCGATGCGATCAAGAGCTTCGACATCATTTATGCGATGACGCAGGGCGGACCGGGCACGGCCTCGGAAACCATCAATATTTATCTCTACAATACGGCATTCGCCTATTATGACATTGGTTACGGCTCAGCCATGGCCGTGGTCTTTTTCCTGATCATCATTGCGCTCTCCTTCGTTCTTCTGATGGTTCGCCAGCGCGCTCAGTGGTCGGATATGGAGGACCGTTGATGACCAGCCGCATCATTCGCGAGAAGACGCTCGATCAGGTCGGCCTTCTTTTCGTTGCCTTCGTCATGGTTTCGCCCGTCATCCTGTTTTTTCTCTGGATGATTTCGCTGTCGCTGAAATACGAGATCGACAACGGTGCCTATCCGCCCATCCTCATCCCTGAAACGTTCGCCTGGTCGAATTATGCGAAGGTGTTCGAGGAAAACAATTTCCTCCTCTACTTTTGGAATTCCGTTCTGGTGACAGGTTCGGCCACGCTGCTGGCGCTGATCATCGGGGTGCCATCCGGCTATGGGATTGCCCGGTTGAAGGCGGAAAAATCGGCTGTCGTGATCATGATCGCCCGCATGACGCCCGGCCTCTCCTTCCTCATCCCCCTCTTCCTGCTATTCCAATGGACTGGCCTCATCGGCACGCTCTGGCCGCAGATCATCATTCATCTCGTCGTCACGGTTCCCATCGTGGTCTGGATCATGATCGGTTACTTCGAAACGACACCAATGGAACTGGAAGAGGCCGCCAGTATCGATGGCGCGACACCGTGGCAGGTCTTCCGGATGGTGGCACTGCCTATCGCCAAGCCGGGTATCGTCGTCTCCTTCATTCTGGCGCTCATCTCTCGTGGAACAACTTCGTCTTCGGCATAGTGCTTGCCAATCGCGAAACAAGAACGCTGCCGGTCGCCGTCTACAACATGCTCTCCTTCGAGCAGGTCAGCTGGGGGCCGCTTGCAGCCGCAGCCCTGATCGTCACCCTGCCCGTGCTATTGCTGACCATGTTTGCGCAAAAGCAGATCGTGGCCGGTCTCACCGCCGGTGCCGTCAAGGGCGGTTGAAGGCACCAATTTCTCGCCAGTCCCCACAGATCTCAGGAAACGACCATGGCAACCGTGAACATTCAAAATATCCAGAAGAACTACGGCGCGGTGAAGGTCATCCATGGCGTCGATATAGACATCGCGGATGGCGAGTTCGTGGTTCTCGTTGGCCCTTCCGGCTGCGGCAAGTCCACGCTTTTGCGCATGATCGCCGGTCTTGAGGAGGTAAGCGGCGGCGAGATCCGAATCGGGCCGCGCGAAGTCTCGCATATGCCCGCGCGTGATCGCGACATCGCCATGGTGTTTCAAAACTACGCCCTTTATCCGCACATGACGGTGGCCGACAATATGGGCTTTGCGCTGAAACTGAAGAAGGTCGATCAGTCGGAGATCCGCGCCAAGGTGGGACGGGCAGCGGCCATTCTCGGCCTTGAGAAGCTTTTGGACCGTTATCCGAAACAATTGTCCGGCGGCCAGCGCCAACGCGTCGCCATGGGACGCGCCATCGTCCGCGATCCGCAGGTGTTCCTGTTCGATGAGCCGCTCTCTAATCTCGATGCGAAACTGCGCGTGCAAATGCGCGGCGAGATCAAGACCATGCATCAGCGGATCGGCACCACCACGATCTACGTCACGCATGATCAGGTGGAAGCCATGACAATGGCCGACAAGATCGTCGTTCTTCACGACGGCTATATCGAGCAGATCGGCGCGCCGCTGGAGCTTTACGACCGCCCAGCCAACATCTTCGTGGCTGGCTTCATCGGCTCGCCCGCCATGAACCTCATCGACGGTCGCATGGAAGAAGGTGCATTCCGCACGTCCAAGGGGCTCATTCTGCCGCTGCCGCAATCCCTGCCTGCCGATGTGGGAGGCCGCGAGCTGATCTATGGTATTCGTCCGGAACATATTCGCGCCGAGCCGCAAGGTATCGAAGGCCGGGCAATCCTTGTGGAAGGCACCGGATCGGAGATTTTCGCCCGGCTGGATGCCAAGGGTGAAGATATTGCCTGCCTGTTCCGCGAAAGGTTCGACATCCGCTTTGGCGATACGGTCCATATGGTTATCGATCCGGCTCGCGTGCATCTGTTCGATAAGCAGACCGGCCGCAGGCTCTGATCTATGCAAAAGCGCGTTCTTTGCGTCGGAGCAGCTGTACTCGACACGATCTTTCGCGTCCACGAATTGCCGAAGGGCGAAGGCAAGATCCTGCCTTCGCAGATGGTGCAGATTGCGGAAGGCATGGCCGCCAGCGCCGCCTACGCCATCGTACGGTTGGGCGGCAGCGCCTCGCTTTGGGGCGCCGTCGGAACAGATGAAACGGGTAAAAGAATACGCGGCGATCTGGCTCGCGACGGTATCGACGTCACCGAAATGACAATTGTGGACGGCGCGCCCTCAGCAATTTCCACAATTCTGCTGGACGACCGGGGCGATCGGCTGATTGTGCCGTTTTACGATACCCGGCTTCACGCCACCTTGCCACCGGTCACCAGGGCGGAGATTGGCCGCTTCAATGCGGTGTTGGTGGATGTGCGCTGGCCTGCGCTCGCGCTCGAAGTGCTGAAACTAGCCCGAGAGGCGGGTATTCCTGCCATTCTGGATGGTGATGTCGCTCCGGTGGAAACGCTGGAACGTCTCGCCCATGAGGCGGACCGCATCATCTTTTCGGACCCTGCGGCGCGCTCGCTTTGCGACCTTCGCGAAGAAGGCGAACTTGTTCGCACCCTTGCCGAACGTTTTCCTCATGCCCTTGTGTGCGTAACCTTCGGAGCCGGCGGTGCTTATTGGCAAGATCTCCCGAACCAAACTTTGTTTCACCAGCCTGCTTTGCCGATCGTTCCGGTCGATACGCTTGCTGCGGGCGATGCATTTCACGGCGCCTTCGCTCTTGGCATTGCCGAGGGCCTCGATGTGGAAAATGCCGTGCGGCTGGGCTCAGTTGCAGCAGCTTTGAAATGCACCGTTTTCGGGGGACGCATCGGCATGCCCTCGCGCGCTGAAACCGAAGCCGCACTTCAGCAACTGGCTCCTTGTAATTTCTACGTCTAAGAGAGCTTTTTCCGAATGCGCCTTGAAAGAGTGTATCGGTAGGACATCGAGACTTTCATTTCGCCGAGATGCATCTCGATCCTGCGGTGGGCACGCTCGCTCAGTTCGCGCTCGGTGATTGCCGATAGGAAGCGAGCGGCTGACCATCCTTCCCGATCGGCATATTCGGCAAATTACGGTCAGAGGGTCTTAATTGTGGGCTACCGGAGCTCGTTGAGCATAATCCCGGCCTTATTCCATTAATGACACCTGCGCGACCGCGAGAAGCTGACATACATCCTAATCAGCCACGACCTCGCCGTGGTCGCCCATCTCTGCGACCGCGTTGCCATCATGCAGAACGGCGGTTCCGTGGAGGTGGCGGCAAGGGCTCAGTTGTTGAAGGGCACTGTGGCACATCCCTACACCCGCACCCTGATCGAGGGCAGCAAGGGGTACGTCGGCAGAGTCCGCTTGAAGAGCGTCGTGCCGTAGCAAGCGTCCTCAGCAAGCCTGTAGATCTGGTGACAGCGCACCCGTCCCAGCCTATTGACCGCATTCCTGCATTTAAAAGGGATCCGAACCGCTAACCAGACTCTCGCCGACGTGTAACCTACTGAACAGAAACACAAATAACCTCTGCGACCGCGTTAACAAGCAGACATCTAACAACTGCTTTCGGCTCGATGAATCCCAAGACCATCCGACAAGCGCGACGTAATGTTTTTCATCAGATCGGGCGAGCTTCTATCTACACCATAAACAAAACCCGGAAAATCCAAGGTCTTTTGAAGCGCCCATATGGCTTCATGCTGGTCGGGGGGCAGAATTTGTGCCGGGTCACCGACAGCGATCCATCCGATCGGCACGGTCGAGCCCGGTTCCAGTCGGGTTCGCAGGTGCACGGTTCCGTTGATGCGAACTTCGGACCCGCGCCCGATCTGCGCCCCGTGAAATACGGCTGCCCCGGTGGCGATGAAAACTTCCCCGTCGATTTGAGCACCAACCACGTGGCTGTTAGGACCGACGATGCAATGGTCCCCAATGGAACAGGCATGGCGACTGGTGGCGCGGATCACCGCATTCTCGAGCACGATGCAATTCCGTCCGATGAGGATGGAGCCGCCGGCTTCCGCCACCAGGCGAGCTCCATGCATGATTCTGCTACCCGCACCGATGATAACATCACCGCAGACCGTCGCGTCCTGCGCAACCCAGGCGTCGGAATCGACCGATGGCGACCGTTCGTCGTAAGACAAAATCATGTTTTACTCTCCTCTCACAATCTCGGCTGCTATGATGTTGTCTTCACAGATTCGAGATGCCAGACCTTGGCGACGATCCGCCAGCCCTCAGTCCCTTTCACGAAGCAAAGGTGATCGACGAAGACGTTCGCGTGGATCCGCAGCCTGACCTTCACGGTAGCTGCAGCCGACGAAAGCCAATCGATCAGGATGATTTCGTCTTCACGTTCCTGCGAGCGACTTGCGGGAGATTCGCGCTTTGCAATCACCTGCCGATAATCTGCGATCGGGTCCACCGTGATCGCGCCTTCGTCAGCGTCGAACAGGCTTGAGGCCGGATGAAAGACCTGATCAAAGAGCGAGAGATCGCAGGCGTAGAGGGCATCGAAATAGGTTTGGATGGCGTTTAGCAGCTCTGTATCGCGGCTCATCTGGCTTCTCCGGATTTGTTGGCGAGTGACCGTTTCGCACACCGGCAGTTCGAGTTGCCAGCGGCAGGATTGCCAGATAAGACGGCATTCATGCCAAAAACTGAGAATCCACGCCTTCCCGCAAACAGACGTGTCGTCAGCCTCGTCTACGACGGCCTCTGTACCTTCGAGTTCGGGATCACGGCCGAAGTCTTCGGATTGGACCGCCCTGAAGCGGGGCCCGACTGGTATCAGTTCAAATCGGTCTCGCTGGAGGATCAGTTTCTTCATGCCTGTGGTGGTCTGACGATCGCAGCAACAGGCACTGAAGCCGATCTGCATCAGGCCGGAACAATCATCGTCCCCGGTTGGCGGGGACCCGATGAACCGGTACCGGAACAGATTTGTAAGGCATTGGTTCACGCTCACGAGGGCGGCGCTCGCATTGTTTCCATCTGCGGGGGCGCTTATGTGCTTGCGGCCGCCGGCCTGCTCGATGGCCGCCGTGCGACGACGCATTGGCGTTTCGCAGAGGATCTGGCCCGCCGCTATCCTGCTATCGAGATCGACGCGAGCTGTCTCTATGTCGATGAGGGTGACATTCTGACTTCGGCGGGCAGCTCGGCAGGCATTGATCTGTGCCTGCATATCGTCCGTTCGGATTTCGGGGCAGAGCTCACCAATACGGTGGCGCGTCGCCTCGTGATGTATAGCCATCGCCAGGGCGGGCAATCCCAGTTCATCGAGCGCCCCGTGCCGCTCCGGCGGGAGGCCGATCGGTTATCCTCGATCCTGGACCACATTCTGGCCAACCTTCACCATCCACATACGATAAGTTCTCTCGCTCACCACGCGGGCATGAGCGAACGCACCTTTCAGCGTCGCTTTCATGCCCTGACCGGCCTACCACCGCTCAAGTGGATCCTCAGGGAGCGGCTGGAGCAAGCCCGCATCCTGCTGGAGACTGATTCTGCCGAGCCTGATGACATCGCAAGCGTGACCGGACTCGGAAGCGCGGAAAACCTGAGGCTGCAGTTTGGTCGACATTATGGCGTCAGCCCGTTGACCTATCGTCATCGTTTTGCATAGCGCGCTGAAATGGGCCTGTCTCCTCTGAACCGCCGCGGAGAACGTCGTGAACCGTCCATTTTCGGGGTGACCGAATTGCAGCTCCTCCCCGCGAATGTCTCGGTTCATGAAGCAGGATAGGCGCCCCGCAAATGTGGCCCCGTTGCAGCTCCGGCGAGCCTGCCGGGGAACGCTGTTTGGCGGCTTTCGGCGGTGGCATGCGCGTGCCGATCGCGAACAGAACTGCACTGACGGCCGCAAACCCGGCAAACAGCAGGAACATGCCAGGTCCGCCAAAAGCGCCGAGCATGAAGCCGCCGAGAGTCGGCCCGATGAAATTGCCGATGGTCGAAAACGAGTGCGCGCCGAAATAGCTGCCTCTGTTCCGATTGTTGGAGATACCATCGACCAGCATATATTCAGACGGCACGACGAGGATCTCGCCGATCGTGAACACGATCATCGAGAACGCCAGCCCCCAGAAACCGACAGCACCAAGGAAACCGATCTCACCCAGCGCAAACAGGACGCAGCCGACCACAAGACCGTTGAGGGCGCCCGCGCGTTCGATGATGCGGCGGGCGAACGGGTTCCCGATCAGGACGACCGCACCGTTGATCGAAACGAGATAGGCGTAGATTTCCATGCCCCCGGTGACGTTTCCCGTCAGGTAGGGGGCAAGCGTCGCCGACCATTGGCCATAAACTGCAATCAGCAATGTGCCGCCACCGACAAAGAAAGCCAACCGTGGATCGCGGACCGCCGCCTTCAGACTCTCGATCAACGGCAAGGAGGCCGATGCTTTGGAAACACCATCGCGCCGGTACATCGGTACCTTCAATAGATGCAGGACCAGCGCGAACATTGCATAGATAAAGCCCGCAATAACGAAAAGGGTGGTGGACGCTGCACCGGCAGCGATCCCCATCAATGGTCCAACGGCCCAGCCGACATTCGTGGCGGTATAACGCCACGAAAAATATTTGAGACGCAGCGGCTCGGGGCACACATCACTCATCAGGGCGCGTGAAATCGGCTCGTAGATCGCAAGAGCGACGGCAGCAGCGATCTGAGCAATGCAAAATGCAACAACCGTTTCGGCGAGCCCCATACCAACCAAGGCAAGAGCCATTGAAAGCAAGGTAAGCACCAGCACTGTCTTGCGCCCCACCCTATCGGACAGTGTGCCTGCGAAGGGAGCCGTGAGAGCGCCAAGCAGGGGGCCGATCCCGAGAAGCGCACCAATCATGGCCGGACCGAGCCCGAATGACTGCTGCAATTTGATAGCGAGGAACGACAGCGTCATGGCGCGGGCGATGGTCACGAATCCGGAGCCCGCAATGAGGAGCAGAACATAGTTCAGTCGTTGTCTATCATACGTCATCTGCGCCCTCAGGGATTTACTGTCGAATGAAGCGATTCCCGCGCTAGCCTATCCGATCTTCCGTCAGATGACCTGGATTCTTGCAACGTATGAAGGCCGGAATCTTGCTGCATCGCTTTTCACGACTATCATCAATTGACGCGCTTTTCGGGCGAGAAGAGAAGCGCGGGTGACGTCTGCTATCGAATCGATTGCGGATGTAACGCAACCACGCCTCATGAGTGGTCACTTGCTTGCCGGCTGCCTCATGGCACTAGCTATCGGCGACTCCGTTCGCCGGTAGCCGGGTCAGTTCGTCGCGGACTTCTTTTGCATTCCGCGACAACACGTGCCCGCACTGCCCGTTCGGCCTCCAGTCCTCCTGCGGACAGCACGAGTTCATATCCAGGTCACTCCTGGAACGACACCTGATACAGGTCATTAGATTTCGGCTTCACTCTTGCTCGGCCATTCGATAGCCCACGCCAGGCTCCGTCCTGACGATCCTCGGCTGCGTCGGATCCCGTTCGATCTTCTGGCGCAACTGACCGATGAAGACACGCAGATAATGCAAGTCGTCACCATGGGCGGGACCCCAGACGGTCGTCAGGAGAGCACGATGTGTCACGACGCGGCCGGCATGGCGCGCAAGCAGCAAAAGCAGGTCGTATTCCTTGGGCGTCAGGTGAACCGTTTCGCCATCGCGGGTGACCCGTCTCTTGATCGGGTCGATCGTCAAACCGTCGATCTCCGTAACGGCCGGGATCGCGTCGCGCCGCCCGCGGTGGCGGAGCGCGGTGCGGATCCGGGCGGTCAGTTCGCCGATGCCGAACGGTTTCTCGACATAATCGTCTGCCCCAAGATCGAGCGCCGCGATCTTTTCGCTTTCGCGGTCACGGGCCGACAGGATGAGGATCGGGATGTCCGACCAGCCGCGCAGGCTGGTGATGACTTCCTTGCCATCCATGTCGGGAAGGCCGAGATCGAGGATCACCAGGTCAGGTGCCTGGGTCGCCACGGCCTTCAGCGCTTCGGCGCCCGTGCCGGCCTCGACCACCTCGTATCCGGCAGCGGAGAGAGAAGGTTTGAGGAAACGCTGGATCTGCGGCTCGTCGTCGACAACCAGGATGCGGGACTGGTTCATCTGACGTCGTCCCTGGCTTCACTGCTTGCTGGAAAGCGCATGACGATTCGCGTGCCCCTCTTCTTCAAGGCCGGGCTCTCCGCATGAATCTTGCCACCCATGGCCTCGACGAAGCCACGGGCAATGGAAAGCCCGAGCCCCGTTCCCGGCGCGCGCCCGTCCGGCTTTCCCCTGCGATAGAATTTTTCGAAGATGCGGTCCAGATCTTCGGGCGGAATGCCCTTACCCTGATCGGTGACCGAGATCAGCACGTCCCTGCCGTCACGTCTTGCATAGACGTTGATCGGCTCTTCACCGCCGTATTTCACGGCATTGTCCAAGAGGTTGAACAGCACCTGGCCGATCAGCACGCTGTCGCCACGGATCAGCGGCAGATCAGCGGCGATGCCGGTTTCGATGATGCGGCCCGGCGCATGTTTCCGGGTCCGCTCGACGGCGGACTGCACGACGTCGGCAATGTCAACCCAGTCCTGTTTTGGCTTAAGCGTACCCGCCTCGATACGTGTCATGTCGAGCAGATTGGCGACGAAGCGGCTCATGCGGCCACTTTCCTCCTCGATCGACTGGAGGAGGTCGTCACGGTTTTCCTGCGTCATCCGCCCGCCGAGCTGGCGAAGGCCGGTCACGGCACCGGTGATGGTCGCAAGCGGCGTGCGCAGATCATGGGAGATGGAAGAGAGGAGCGCCTCGCGATAACGCTCCCCTTCAAGGCGTGCTGCCTGCTCCACCGTCTCGTCGGCGAGGCGCGCGCGGTCCAGTGCAATCGCAGTCTGGTCGAGAATGGCAGTCAGCGAACGTTCAGCGTTGAGATCGAGGCTCGCGCCCGAATGCTCGATGCCGCAGACGCCGACAATGCCGTGCGGTCCAAGAAGCGGCCGAAATTCGAAGCGGCTGTTCGGCAGCGTCCCGGTGCCATGGCCGGCGGGCTCGCGCTTATCATGGGTCCAGCGGGCGGCGGTCATGTCGGTCACGTCGAGTTCGGTGTCCGGCGGCCAGGCGGCCGTCACGGCAAGGTCTCCCTTACGCGGCACGAGAAGCACGACCTTGCGCTTGAGGCTTGCCTGCAATTGCGAGACGGCGAGCCATATGGCGTCGTCGCCCTTGGCCGTGGTCGCCAGCTTGCGGGAGAAATCGTAAAGTGATTGCAGCGCGGCCGCGCGGATCCGCGCCACCTCCGCCTGTTCGCGGATGCGCGAGGCTAGACCGCCAGCAATGATGGCAACGGCAAGAAAGACGAAGAGCGCGAAGACCTCGTGCGGGGCCGCGATGGTGAAGGTGTGGCGGGGATCGATGAAGAAGAAGTTGTAGGCCAGCGCCGACAGGATAGCGGCCAGGAATGCCGAAGCATAGCCGCCGACCACCGAGGCTCCGAGAACTGCCAGGAGAAAGAGCAGCGATATGTTCGGCAACTCAACGAAGACGTCGATCCCCTTGCCCACGACCGTCGTCGGGGCGACGAAACCGAGAGCCCAGATTGCCGATTGCCTGAGCGCGGAAGCCCTCGGCAGGCTGACTGAGGGCCGCGCGCGTTCAGGGGGCGACCCCTCCGGTGTGACGATGTGGACACCGAGACCTGAGGCCTCGCGCGCCAGCGCATCGGGCAGCGAGCGGGAGACGAGCTTCTGCCAGCGGCTGCGCTTGCGCGTGCCGATGACGATCTGGGTCGCATGCTCTCGACGCGCGAGCTTCAGGATTTCCTCAACGAAATCATTGCCGACGACACGGCGCGTTTCCGCGCCCAACTGCTCGGCGAGACGAAAGAGCGTTTCAATCCGCTGCAAGCGTTCCGGTGTCTCCACCTCTCGGTCGGCCCGCTCGATCGAAACGACAAGCCACGGTGCGTTCAAACCCGAGGCGAGACGGCTTGCCACGCGCACCACCTTTTCCGAGAGCAGATCCGAACCGACGCAGACCAGGAGCCGTTCGCCGGTGGCCCAGGGGCCGTCGATGGCATTTTGCTTCAGGTAGTCGACCATCTGGTCGTCGACCCGGTCGGCGGTGCGGCGCAGCGCGAGTTCGCGCAGCGCCGTCAGGTTGCCGAGCCGGAAGAAGCGATCGACGGCGCGATTGGCGCTTTCGGGTAGATAGACCTTGCCATCCTTCAGGCGTTCGATGAGTTCGGATGGCGCAAGATCGACCAGCAGAACCTCGTCAGCGCGCTTGAGCACGACATCGGGCACACGCTCGCGCACGGTCACCCCGGTGATCTGTGCGACGAGATCGGCCAGGCTTTCGAGGTGCTGGATGTTGAGCGCCGTCCAGACGTCGATGCCGGCCGAAATCAGTTCCTCGATGTCCTGATGCCGCTTGGGGTGGCGGCTGTCTTCCGGGTTGGAATGCGCGAGTTCGTCGACGATGACGATGCGCGGCCGCCTTGCGAGAGCCGCATCGAGATCGAACTCTTCCAGCATGCGTCCGCGATGGGCGACACGCCGGCGCGGCAGAATCTCCAACCCGTCGAGCAAGGCCGCCGTCTCGCCACGGCCATGGGTCTCGACAAGGCCCACGACGACATCAACGCCATCCGCCTTCAGGCGTCTGGCGCGCGACAGCATCGCATAGGTCTTGCCGACACCGGGTGCGGCGCCCAGAAAAACGGTGAGCTTGCCCCGGCGGTCTTTCTCCGCCAGGGCAAGCAATGCATCGGGATCGGGACGCCGTTCGTCCCTGCGGTCGTCATCCGCCATCAATATCTCATCAGTTCCGGGCGTCGAGCGCCAGGTTCAGCTCTAGCACATTGACCCTTGCTTCGCCGACAACGCCGAAGTCGGATTTTTCAGTCGCCTGCTGCACGATTGCAGCGACGGCTGAGGGCTGTAGCCCCCTCGCCTGCGCCACTCGCGCGACTTGAGCCTCGGCAAATGCAGGCGAGATATGCGGGTCGAGGCCAGAGCCCGAAGCCGTCACGGCGTCAGCTGGGACGGGTTGGGCAACGCCGGTCGACGCGAGCCGCGCAACATCTGCCGTGACACGATCCTTTAGCTTCACCGAAGTCGTGCCGAGGTTCGAGCCGGAGGATGCCGCGGCGTTGTAGGCGTCGGGGCCGGTCGCCGAGGGGCGCGGCCAGAAATAGCGGTCGGAGGTGAAGGCCTGACCGATCAGGGTCGAACCGACGACCTTGCCGTCCCGTTCGATCAGGCTGCCATTGGCCTGCGAAGGCATGACGGCCTGGGCGATGCCGGTGATCGCCAGCGGAAAGGCAAGCCCCGTCAGGGCGGTGAGGGCGACGACCAGAGTGAGGGCGGGTCTGAGTTGGTTGAGCATGATTACACCAGATTAAGAGCGCTGACGGCGATGTCGATAACCTTGATGCCTGCAAAGGGCAGGATCAGGCCGCCGACGCCGTAGACCAGCAGATTGCGGCGAAGCAGTGCCGCGGCACCGGACGGACGGTAAGCCACGCCTTTCAGAGCCAGCGGGATCAGCGCCACGATGATCAGCGCGTTGAAGATGACGGCCGAAAGGATCGCCGATTGCGGCGAGGCAAGGCCCATGATGTTCAAGGCTTCGAGCGCCGGATAGGTGGCGACGAACAGCGCCGGGATGATGGCAAAATATTTGGCGACGTCGTTGGCGATCGAAAACGTCGTGAGCGATCCGCGCGTCATCAGCAGCTGCTTGCCGATCTCGACGATCTCGATGAGCTTGGTCGGGCTGGAATCGAGATCCACCATGTTGGCGGCTTCGCGGGCGGCCTGGGTGCCGGTCTGCATGGCCACACCGACATCGGCCTGAGCAAGTGCCGGCGCATCATTGGTCCCGTCGCCGCACATGGCGATCAGGCGGCCACCCTGTTGCTCGCGCCGGATATAGGCGAGCTTGTCTTCCGGGGTTGCCTGGGCGAGGAAGTCGTCGACGCCGGCTTCGGACGCGATGGCGGCGGCCGTGACCGGATTGTCGCCGGTCACCATGACGGTACGGATGCCCATGGCGCGCAAGGCCGCGAAGCGTTCCTTTATGCCGGGTTTGACGACGTCCTTCAGGTGAATAACGCCAAGCAGACGGTCGCCGTCGGCCACGCCGAGCGGCGTCCCACCCGTGCGGGCGACCTGGTCGACGGCGCGGCGGAATTCGGCAGGCGCATCCTGTTCGGTGAGGCCGGCAAATTTCAGCACGGCATCGACGGCGCCCTTGCGCAGACGGCGCTGACCGATGTCGACGCCCGAAAGGCGCGTCTCAGCGGTGAAGCCGATGACTGCATTGAACTCGGCCTTCGGCATGGGAACACCGAACTCGCCGGTTGCCAACGCCACCACGGAGCGCCCCTCAGGCGTTTCGTCGGACAGTGAGGCAATGAGTGCGGCTTCCGCCAATTCTGTCGGCGTGACGCCGGGAGCGGCGAGGAAGTCGCTCGCCATGCGGTTGCCGAAGGTGATGGTGCCCGTCTTGTCGAGGAGCAGCGTGTCGACGTCGCCTGCGGCCTCGACCGCGCGGCCGGATGTGGCGATCACGTTGAAGCGGACGAGACGGTCCATGCCGGCGATGCCGATGGCCGAGAGCAGGCCGCCGATCGTGGTCGGGATCAGCGTGACCAGCAGGGCTGCCAGCACGGTGACCGAGAGCACGGTGCCGGAATAACCGGCCAGGCCCCAGATCGCGACGCAGACGAACAGGAAGACCAGAGTCAGGCCCGAAAGCAGGATCGACAGCGCGATTTCGTTTGGCGTCTTCTGGCGCTGTGCGCCTTCGATTAGCGCGATCATGCGGTCAACGAAGGACGAGCCCGGCTGGACGGTGATCCTGATCTTGATCTCGTCTGACAGAACCTGCGTGCCGCCTGTCACCGCCGAGCGGTCACCACCGGATTCGCGGATGACGGGGGCGGATTCGCCGGTGATGGCGCTTTCGTTGACCGAGGCGACACCCTCGATCACTTCGCCATCACCCGGGATCAACTCGCCGGCTGCGACGAGCACGATGTCACCGACCTTGAGGCTGGAGGCCGGAATGGTTTCCGCCTTGCCGTTGGCGCCAAGCCTGCGGGCGACGAGTTCAGACTTGGTCTTCTTCAGGCTGTCGGCCTGGGCGCGGCCACGGCCTTCCGCCACGGCTTCGGCGAAGGTGGCGAAGAGCACGGTGAACCAGAGCCAGGCGGCGATCTGGCCGGAGAAGCCGGCCTCGCCGGGATTTACGGCGAGGTCGCGGATGAAGAGGATCGTCACGACGACGGCGACTATCTCGGTCACGAAGATGACCGGGTTGCGAAGGAGCTTGCGCGGATCGAGCTTGACGAACGCATCGCGGATCGCCGGGAACAGGATCGACGGGTCGAGAAGACCGGGGGCTTTATGGTCTTTTGACATGGTGGTTCCTTAGAAGGTCTGGCCGGCGAGCATGGCGAAGTGTTCGACGATGGGGCCGAGCACTAGTGCAGGCAGAAATTGCAGGCCGCCGAGAATGAGGATGATGCCGATCAAGAGGCCGACGAACAGAGGGCCGTCGGTCGGGAAAGTGCCAGCGGAAGCGGGTGACTTCACCTTGGCGGCAAGCGATCCGGCGATCGCCATGACCGGTACGACATAGGCGAAGCGGCCGAGCAGCATCGCGATGCCAAGCGTGGTGTTGTACCAGACCGTGTTGCCGGTGAGGCCACCGAAGGCCGAGCCGTTGTTGCCGGCAGCCGAGGTATAGGCATAGAGGATTTCGGACAGGCCGTGCGGGCCAGCCGTGCCGATGCTTGCCACAGCAACGGGCAGCATGGCCGACACAGCGGTGAAGCCGAGGATCACCAGCGGCAGGATGAGCACGGCGAGCATGGCGAACTTCATCTCGCGTCCCTCGATCTTCTTGCCGAGGAATTCCGGCGTGCGTCCGACCATCAGACCCGCGACGAAGACGGACAGAATTGCAAAGACCAGCATGCCGTAGAGACCGGAGCCGACGCCGCCGGGCAGCACTTCGCCGAGCTGGATCAGGAACATCGGCACCAGGCCGCCCAGGCCTGTGAACGAGCCGTGCATGCCGTTGACGCCGCCATTCGAGAGGCCTGTGGTAACAGCCGCATAAAGTGCTGTCATGGCCTGGCCGAAGCGGACTTCCTTGCCTTCCATATTGCCGAGGGCTGGATCGACGCCGATCGCCGTCAGGATGGTATTGCCCTGGGCCTCGGCCCAGTAGGTGACGGCCACGCCTGCAATCAGCAGGATCGCCATGGCCGAGATCAGCGCCCAGCCCTGCCTGCGGTTTCCGACCATCTGACCGAAGGTGTAGACCAGAGCGGACGAGATCGACAGCATGGCAAAGATGTTGAGATAGTTCGACCAGGCGGTCGGGTTTTCGAAAGGATGCGCGGCATTGACGTTGAAGAAGCCGCCGCCATTGGTGCCGAGCTGCTTTATCGCCTCCTGAGACGCGACGGGGCCCAGCGAGATCACCTGGTTGGCGCCTTCAAGCGTGGTCGCGGTGACGGACGCGTCGAGCGTCTGCGGCAGACCCATGGCGACAAAGGCGAGGGCGACGACAATGGCGAGCGGCAACAGGACGTAGAGGGTGGCTCTCGTCATATCGACCCAGAAGTTGCCGAGCGTTGCGACCTTGGATCGGGCTAGTGCGCGGGTAATCGCGACGGCCAGCGCCATGCCGGTCGCGGTCGAGAGGAAGTTCTGCACGGTGAGGCCGGCCATCTGGGAGAAGTGGCTCATCGTCGTCTCACCGCCGTAGTTCTGCCAGTTGGTGTTGGTGACGAAGGAGACTGCCGTGTTGAATGCGAGATCCGAGGGCACGCCCGGAAACCCTTGAGGGTTTAGCGGCAGATAGGCCTGCAGCCGCAGCATCGTATAGAGCGCCAGGAAGCCGGCGAGCGAAAAGGCGAGCATGGCGAGCGTATAGCCGAGCCAGCTCTGCTCCTTCTCAGGGTTGATGCCGCTCACCCGGTAGAGATCCCGCTCCACGCGGCCAAGGACGGGTGACAGGAAAGTCCGCTCACCGGAAAACACCCGCGCCATGTAGAGGCCGAGTGGTTTGATGACGATGATAACGGCGAGGAAGAGGAGGCTGATCTGCAGCCAGCCGACAAGGGTCATGGATCTGCTCCGATCAGAAGCGTTCGGGACGCAGGAGCGTCACGACGAGGTAGACGCCGAGGGCGACGGCGACGGCGAGGCCGAAGAGGGGTTCAATCATCGGAATCCCTCAAAGCCGGTCGAGCGCGCGGGCATAAAGGGCCAGCACGAGGAGGGTGCCGCCGCCAAGCGCGATGAAGATGAAGTCGGACATGTCCGTTTCTCCTGTTGATACCGACACAGGATTAAGGGCGCTTCGGGTTAGGCTTCGATTGGGAAGGCGCGTGGTGGAGATAAAGAAAACATAAGGATGCACCCCCAACGGTCGAGTATCGACCCATTGCCAGTGATAGCCACAGCTACCAACCAGGCTTCGTCTGTCCGAGCCGGAGGGCCGGTTGGCTGGCGGATCACCTGCCCGCTTCGCGGCGGTCGCCTTCAAACCGCCTTCAGTGGTTCGAAGACGGCTTTCATGGCGGGATCGAAGCGGATAGTGGGCAACGCTGCGATGTAAAGGGCGTCTCGCACGGGCTTGCGACCACCTGCGATCATCCTCTTGCCGCGCATCAGACCACTGTCGCGATTGACGGGCGTAACGCCGACCAGCTTAGCAATCTCGTCTTTGCCAATCAGCCCCAGTTCGGGAAGGCCGGCAATCAGGAAGCATGCGGTTCGCAGATCGATGCTCTTGAGCGACATGAGAACCTTCGCCTTGAGGGGCAAGGCCTTCATCCGACTTGAGGCATGCTTCCATAGCATCGACCACCGACTGGCGCTGCTGCTGCAGGAATGCAAGTGCCTCCTCGATCCCCGCCCCGGCATTGGTGCCGGCAACTAAATACGAATCCAAGATCGGCATGAGAAACCAAACTGCTTCATCCATTCCTTTTCGCGTAAAATTGCCGAATTCTGCAACGTCCGCCTGGCCCCGCTCGTCTCGAAATGAACACTGGACAACATCAAGCCGTACCTGACTAGCCTGATCATCTACCGCAAAATCGTCTACCGCAAACACCCGCCGATGCGGATGAACTGCATCAACTGGCGTTCAATCAGCGATGCATGCGGTCTCGAAGACGAGCTGACGGCGGCGCTTAAGAAGAACCTGCTGCCAGGCCTTGAAGCCATCGCACGCTGGATCGACAAGGAGCGAACGATAGATGATGATCGGCCCACGCCGGATGACGAGCGCCGGGCGCCAGCTGCGCGAGGGATAAGTCCTTATCTGCGCCCCGAGAACAGGCATCGCCTCCCACGATCCCGCTGTATGACATCCATACCAAATTGCGACAGAGCCTTCTTGAGATTACTGAGCCAGAGCCGCCAGCCGACCGCTTGAAGGTTGGCGCATGATGTCCATCCGGACGTCGTAAATGCGAACAAGTTCCTCGGTCGTCATGACCTCTCCCGGAGTGCCATGGGCGATCAGCCGGCCGGAATGCAGGGCAACAATCTCATCGCAGAAGCGGGCGGCCATGTTGATGTCGTGCAGTACGGTGATGATGGTGATGCCCTTGTCGCGGCAAAGATCGTGCGTCAGAGACAGGACGTCCAGCTGATGGCCGATGTCGAGTGCGGAAATGGGTTCGTCGAGCAGAAGGCAGGCGGCATCCTGCGCCACGAGCATGGCAAGCCAGACACGCTGGCGTTCGCCGCCCGACAGGCTGTCCACCATGCGCTCGGCAAAAGGACCTATACCGGTGAGTTCAATTGCCTCCTCCACCTTCTGCCTGTCGATGGCGCGGAACCGGCCGAGCGCGCCGTGCCAGGGATAACGGCCCAGCGCCACCAGCTCCTTGACCAACATGCCGGGCGCTGCCGGCGTCCGCTGCGGCAGATAGGCGAGCCGGCGGGCGAGTTCCCGTGTACCCCAGCCTTCAAGGGGCTTGCCTTCGAACTGGATAGTGCCCGCGCTCGCCGCCTGCTGCCGGCCGATCAACTTCAACATTGTTGATTTGCCGGAGCCATTGTGACCAATCAGAGCAATGGACCGGCCTGCCCGAAGATCGACCGTCAGCGGATGCAACAGGACGCGACCTTCGATTGCAAAGCTCACCTCCTTCAATGAGAGGAGAGGAGGACTTGGCTTGGCGATCTCACGCTCGTTTGCGTTCAGCGGCATAGTGCATCATCCATAAACTGCAAGGGTAGGCTTCCTTTGTTATCAACAGATGGCCTGCTTGAAGACCACACGCAGGCAGGATTGATACCCTGCATTAAAGTTGATAACTATACACATGTTTATTCGATCAGGATAGCTGCATGACTTTCCAGCCACGAATGCAGAACAGGATCGAGGGTTTTTCGGTGATGGGCGGGCTGAAGCGCCGCTACTGGAACGGCATGACCGCCGACCTGTGGGACGTGGAATGCGCCGCCTATGCGGGCGGCCACTATGTGGCACGGGATCCAAGACTGTTCATCCTGCTCGACCAGCGCGGCCACGGGCGTCCTCTGGTCAAGCTTTCGCCGAAATCCCGCGGCGCCCCACAGGACAGCAACCAGAGCCCGATCTCGTACATTCCCGCCGGCATGGATCTCTGGATGGACTTTGCCGACGTGCAGTATGTACGTCATCTCGATATCCACTTCGACGCGGATATCCTCGGCCGTCGGCTCATGGAAGAAATCGACTCAAAAAAGCTCAAGGACCCCCAACTGCTGTTCTCGGACCAGCGCGTCATGGCGCTGGCCGGACTGATTGCCGCCGAGATTTGCAATCCCGAGCCGTTGCACGATCTCTACGGGGACGGGCTTACCCTGGCGCTCCTCATCGATGTCCTGAAAATGGTGAAGACACCGCCGCGGCGGCGGGGAACGCTGGCAATCTCCCAGCTTCAGCGCGCCACGGATTTCATCACCGCAAACTGCATGCGCAATATCCGTCTGCAGGAACTCGCGGACTTGACGGGGCTGTCACCATCGCATTTCAGCCATTCGTTCAAGGCGTCGACTGGCATGGCGCCCCACGACTGGCAGATGAATGCCCGGCTGGAACATGCGAAGAATTTACTGGTGTCAGATGCCTATCCTTTGACAGAAATCGCTGCCGAAACCGGGTTCTCGGATCAGGCGCATTTCACCAAGGTCTTCCGCAAGCATGTCGGAACGACCCCGGCCCGCTGGCGGAAGGCGAAGCAGGAGTGATGCATTTTTGCATATATTTGCCCGCTGTTTCTGAATTTGCCCAAAAACGTCCAATTGCCGCCGATCGAACCAAGCCGAAACTTTAAATATGAGCTAGCTGCTCATCTTATTGCGATGCCGCTTCTCGCGAGCGGCGGAAAAGTTCGTCTGAGTGGGGCTTGGAATGGAAAAGAGAGAAGCAGCCTTGGGGGCAAGGCTAGGACTGGGTGCGGGTGTGGCACTGGCAACCCTTTGCGCCGCCTGGGCGGCGCATGCGCAGAATGCCGATACGACACTGGCGCCGATCGTTCTTCATGGCGAAGGCGAAGGCGATGGAACCGGCCCGGTCAAAGGTTACGTCGCGAAGAAATCGACGACCGGCTCCAAGACCGATATGCCGCTCAAGGAAATCCCTCAATCCGTGTCGGTCATCGGCAGGGAAGAGATGGACGACCGCGGCGCCGTCAGCAAGATCGACCAGGTGCTCCTCTACACGCCTGGCGTGTTCGGTCAGCCCTATGGCTCCGATCCAGACACCGACTGGATCTATGTTCGCGGCTTCAACGCATCGCAGACGGGCGTGTTCTTCGACAGCCTGGCGCTCACCAGTCACTCCTACGGCGGCTTCCAGCTTGATCCGTTCATGCTCGAGCGCGTCGAGGTCCTCAAGGGACCGGCCTCCGTCCTGCTCGGCGGCGCCAATGCCGGCGGCGTCGTCAACCTGATCCGCAAGCGCCCGACCGACGAGCCTTATTACTACACAGAGACCGGCATCAACACGAACGGCAACGCCTTCTTCGGCTTCGATCTCTCGGACAAGATCACGCCTGACGGCAGCTTCAGCTATCGCCTCACCGGCAAGCTGGCGGGCGGTGACAACTATACCGATTACAGCGAGGACCTGCGCGGCTTCATCATGCCGCAGTTCACCTTCTCGCCGGACGCGGGCACCAGCCTGACGGTCTGGGGTTATATCAGCGGTCTGGATCAAGTCCACACGACCAACGGCCTGCTGCCCTACGGCGGCACGGTCGTCAGCGCCGGCTACGGCAAGATCCCGCGCGACATGTTCCTCGGAGACCCCAATTTCGACGACGGCACGGTCGTCCAGAAGATGGTTGGTTACGAGTTCGAGCACGAATTCGAAGGCGGCTGGAAGTTCACGCAGAACCTGCGCTATTCCAACCTCTTCAAGCGGGAGCAATACGTCTATCCGTTCGATATCGACCAGACGGACGCGGTGGTCGGCCGCTATAGCGAGGACATCACTTCGAAGGCCAACGCCTTCAACGTGGACAACCGGATTGAGAACGAATTCGACCTGGGCGGCGCCTCGCACAAGGTCATGGCGGGCCTGGATTATCGGTATTACCGCCTCGATACCGACCAGTTCGCGAGCGCCTTCGGATCAGTGCCCGCTTTCGATCCAGCCAACCCCGCCTACGGCGTCGCCCTGCCGCCGGTCGCCCGCAACCTGCACCAGGTCTATACGATCAACCAGGTCGGCGTTTACGCCCAGGACCAGATCAAGTTCGGCGACGGCTGGATCGTCACCTTGAACGGCCGCTACGATTACGTCCACAACGAGATCGAGGACCTGCTCGCGGGAACGCAGAACTATTCCAGTAACGATCGTGCTTGGAGCGGCCGCGCGGGCCTGGCCTACGAGTTCGCCAACGGCCTGACGCCCTATGTCAGCGCCGCAAGCTTCTTCAGCCCGATCGTCGGCCTGACGGGGGGCGCCGCGCCGAAGCCCGAGGAAGGCTATCAGCTCGAGGCAGGTGTCAAATACGAGCCGACCTGGCTCGATGGCAGCCTGACGGCCTCCGTCTTCGAGATCACCAAGCAAAATTACACGATCACGACCGGCGGGATAACCAGCCAGATCGGCGAAGTCCGCTCTCGCGGTATCGAGGTGGAAGGCAAGTTCAACCTGGACCAGAACTGGAAAGTCATAGCGGCAGCGTCCTATACCGACATCGAGATCACCAAGGACGATCCGACGCTGATTGGAAAGACGCCCAATGTCGTGCCAGATGTCCTGGCCTCGCTCTGGCTCGACTACACCGTCACGGAAGGACCGCTGGAAGGGCTCGGCTTCGGCGCCGGCGTGCGCTACCGCGGCAAGTCCTGGGCGGACAATGCGAATACCCTGCGCGTTCCGGATGCGACCGTCTTCGACGCAGCGATCCACTACGAGAAGAACGACTGGAAGGCGTCGCTCAACGTCACCAACCTGTTCGACAAGGAATATGTCGCAGGCTGCAACACGCAATATTTCTGCGGCTACGGCGAGGCACGCACCGTCAACTTCAAGATCAGCAAGGTCTGGTAATTTGACAATCTTAGACAAGTTTTGCAGGAAGGCCATTTTGGCCTTCCTGTGCCTTGGGAGACATGTCAAGAGTGCACCGATTTAGCCGCAGAGCCATCCTTTCAGCCGCCGCTGCGTCGGCTGCGGCGCGCGTCCTGCGCGCGCAAGATGCGGGTCCGCGGATTGCGACTCTCGACTGGGCACTTCTTGAAACGCTGCTTGCGATCGGCGCCAATGTCGTGGCTGCAACCGAGCTTCGCCAGTTCCGCCAGGTTGCAGTCAAGCCCGATGTGCCCCAGGGCGTCGCCGATCTCGGCCTGCGGGGCACGCCGAATTTCGAGGCGCTGCGTCTCGCCCGCCCCGACCTGATCTTCAACTCGAACTTCTATGCCTGGGCCGATCCGCTGATGAACCGTATCGCGCCGGTCGAAAGTCATCCGATCTATAAGCCCGGCGAAAGCCCATACATCCTTGCAGAGCAGGCGACGCTGGCGATCGGCGAGCGCCTGCGGCTCCCCGCAGCCCGCCGGCTGGTCGAGGATCTCGCGGACAGGCTCGATCGCTATAAGAACCTCTTTGCCAAGGGTGACGGCCGTCCCCTCCTGCCGATCAACCTCGGCGATGCGCGCCACTACAGGGTCTTCGGGTCCGACAGCCTGTTCGGCGAGGTGCTGAAACGCATGGGGCTGGCCAATGCATGGGCAGGCGCGACCAGCTATTCGGCCATGGCGCCGATGGGCATTGAGACGCTGGCTTCGATGCCCGAAGCCTGGATCGTCCTCATTCCTCCGCATCCGGAGGATGCCTTTGCGGCACTGACCGAAAGCGTGTTCTGGAAGGCCTTGCCGGCGGTGCGGGAAAACCGCGTTCTGACGGTCGGATCGATCAATCCCTACGGGGCTCTCCCCGCAGCAAGCCGCTTTGCCGATTTCCTGGCGGAAGGGTTTTCTTATGTCCGGAGCGGTTAATCTCCCCATGCCCATGCGCACCGGCCTGCCCCACTTTCTCCCTGCCGTCGTGCTCGGCATCGCTTGCGTTACGTCGTTCATTCTGCTGCTGGCGTTTCGCCCGCACGTTCCGGGGGAGGCAGCGCCGACCGCGGCGCTCGACGCAATCCTGCTGTGGAACAGCCTTCTGCCCCGCGCTGCAATCGCTTTGATCGCCGGTGCCGCGCTCGGCCTTTCCGGTGCGCTGCTGCAAAGGGTGCTGCGCAATCCGATCGCCGATGCCTCGACCCTTGGCATCGCATCGGGTGCGGAACTGGCGCTGGTTTTCAGTCTCGGTTTCCTGCCGCTTCTGGGCGGCATCTCCCGCGAGCTGATCGCTTTTGCCGGCGGCTTTGGGGCGGTCGCCATCGTGCTGGCGCTGAGCTGGCGGCGCGGGCTCGATCCGGTCACGGTAGCGATCTCGGGGATGATTGTCAGCCTGATCACCGCCTCGCTCAGCGTGACGCTCATCCTGGCGCGCGGCGAATATGCAATGTCGATCCATATATGGGGTGCGGGTGCCCTCAACCAGCAGGACTGGAGTGGCGTCAACTCGCTCGCGCCGCGGCTCGGAGCGGGCATCGTCGCCGCGGCGATGTTGTTGCGACCGCTGAATGTCCTGGCACTTGATGATTCCAGTGCTAAAAGCCTCGGCGTGGCGCTGCACGGGGTCCGGTTCTCGATCCTTATCCTCGCCGTCTGGCTATCCGCCTCGGTCACGGCAACAGTCGGCATCATCGGCTTTCTGGGGCTTGCAGCGCCCGCCATGGCAAGGCTCTGCGGCGCGCGAACAACCGGACAGGTGATGATAACGTCTCCTCTCGCGGGAGCCACGGTTCTCTTCCTGGCCGATTGCCTGACGCAATTGCTGGGTCCAGGTTTTTCCGATCTCGTACCGACAGGTGCCGCAACCGCGCTGCTCGGCGGGCCGTTGCTTCTTCTCCTTCTGCCGCGCGTCAACGGATTCTCTGCCATGACCGCAACAGCCGATGCCACCTCGCGACAGTTTCGAAAGCCTGCCGTCGCACTGTCGCTCCTGGCAGCGGCGTTTGCCGTCATCCTCGCACTCGTGCTGACTTTGGGCCCAACGGAGAGGGGCTTGAGCGTTGCACTTGGCCCGCTCTTTTCCGAGCTCCTGCCCTTTCGCCTGCCACGTATCCTGGCAGCCGGCGGGGCCGGCGCGCTGCTCGGAGCAGCCGGTTTCACCATGCAGCGGGTGACCGGCAATCCGATCGCAAGCCCTGAAGTACTCGGTGTTTCGAGCGGCGGCGGCGCCGGTTTGACGATCGCTCTCTTCGTCTTCGGTGTCCCGTCACCTGCAGTCGTGCTTCTCAGCATGGCGCTCGGCTCGCTTGGCGCCTTCCTGGTGACGATCGCAATTGCCGGCCGCTCCGGATTTTCGGCCGAACGGCTGCTGCTTGCCGGCATCGCCATCAGCGCCTTCTGCATGGCAATCGTCAGCATGGTGCTCGCCCAGGGCGACATGCGCAGTTATGCCCTGCTCACCTGGATGTCGGGATCGACCAATCGCGCTGGCGCTGTCGAAGCCTGGACGGCAATGATCACGCTCGTCGTGTTGACAGCACCGCTTTTCCTGATGACCCGCTGGCTCGCCATCCTGCCGCTCGGCACCAGCCTCTCCCGCAGCATCGGTCTTCATGTCCTGCTGTCCCGCCTTGTGCTCGCCATTCTTGCTGGATTGATGACGGCGATCTCATCTTTCCTGATTGGCCCCTTGAGCCTGGCGGGATTGATCGCGCCGCATCTCGCCCGGCTTCTCGGCTTCCAGAAGCTGCAATACAATCTTGCCGCGGCGATCCTGATCGGCGCAGGCGTGATGATGATGGCCGACTGGCTGTCGCGGGTTGTCATCTATCCCTATCAGGTGCCGGTCGGCCTCTTTGCCGCGCTGATCGGCGGTCCCTACCTTCTCTGGCTGCTCGGGCGAAAGGAAAGATCTGCATGATGGCAGAACGCTTCACGCGGTGAGGTCACTTTATCGGCGACCTTAACGGTTGAAGGCTAAGCCGGTGCGATGAACCCGTCGATCGTCAGCTACAAGAATCATCGTTTTCCACCGCAGATCATTGCCCATGGCGTGTGGCTTTATTTCCGGTTTCCTCTGAGCCTGCGGCTGGTCGAGGAAATGCTTCTGGAGCGTGGCATCATTGTCTCCTACGAAACGATCCGGCGATGGAGCCGCAAGTTCGGTGCTGCCTACGCAAAGCAGTTGCGAAGGAAGAAGTCGTCGCGAAAGGACATCTGGCATCTGGACGAGGTGGTTATCTCCATTGGCGGCCGGAAACACTGGCTTTGGCGAGTCGTCGCTCAGGACGGATATATTCTCGACGAAATCGTGCAGGCTCGTCGCGACACGAAGGCTGCCAGGCGATTGCTGGTCAGGCTGCTGAAGAAGTAAGTCCTCACGCCGAAGCGGATCATCACCGACAAGCTGGGCTCATATGGAGCGGCAAAGCGGGACGTGATGCCTTCTGTCGAACATCGATCGCATAAAGGCCTGAACAATCGCGCGGAAAATTCACACCTGCCGCTGGGAAAGCGAGAACGGATGATGCAAGGCTTCCGAGCCTCCGGCGGATTGCAACGATTCACCGCGGTCTTTTCGGCAATCAGAAATCACTTTGTCCCGTCCCACCATAAGCACACCGCCCTCGCCACCCACATTCATCGAATCCGCGCAATGGCGCAGTGGAGGGCCGTAACCGGCGCAGCTGCCTGAGTTCAACGGCAAGCCATTCGCCCGGCTTCAGTCAAACAACGTGACATCACCCGGTCGCCAACCCACCCCAAGGAGACGGGGGAAAGGTAGTGTCACTCCCGGCGCGGAAATTCGCACGACTGCTGAGGACAACTACCGTCATGGAGTCGATCTCAAGATGCAGGCGGAGGCAACTGCCCCCGCCTGCATCGGTCACTCAGAAGTCTTCCCAGCGTTCGTTGCTGACTGCCACGGCTGCAGCTCTATTGGCGGAGAATGTAGACGCGATCTTGCCCAACATACGGCGGGGGGGCGAGGCAACCGGCACCGATCGGGACACTCCTTTTGTGACGCCGTTTGTCCGGTGTTCCGATACGCGCCGGTCGGTCGCCGGGGCACCGAGCTGAAACTGACCAATCAGACCTCGCAAACGGCTCGCCTCATTTGCCAGGGTCGCCCCAGCCGCATTCGCCTCCTCGACCATAGCTGCGTTCTGTTGGGTTACCTGATCCATCTGGTTTACTGCGGTGTTGACCTCCGAAAGCCCAACCGACTGTTCGCGAGAGGAGGTGGCGATGGCGTCCATGTGTTGATTGATCGTGACGATATAGGTTTCGATCGTCTTCAACGCCTCACCAGTATCACTGACAAGCTTAACGCCATTGCCGACCTCCACCGAAGAGTTGCGGATCAGGTCCTTGATCTCCTTCGCAGCAGTGGCGGAGCGTTGTGCGAGTTCCCGCACCTCTTGCGCTACCACCGCAAAGCCCTTACCGGCTTCGCCAGCGCGCGCCGCCTCCACACCTGCATTCAGTGCCAACAGGTTGGTCTGGAAGGCGATGTCATCGATGACGCCGATGATGTTGGAGACTTGATTGGACGACTCTTCGATCTTGCCCATTGCATCGACGGCATTGGCGACGACGGCACCTGAATTGCGGGCACTTTCGTTCGCCTGTATTGCTACCATGCGGGCTTCTTCCGCGCGTTTGGATGAGTTCGCGACATTCGCGGTGATCTGATCCAGCGCTGCGGCCGTTTCCTCCAGGGATGCGGCCTGTTGCTCGGTGCGCTTTGACAGATCCTCAGCGCTCTGGCTGATCTCGCGCGAGCCGGAGTCAATAGAGCTCGTGGCTTCCGCGACCGACGCCATCGTGTCCTTCAACTGGGCAACGGCCTGGTTGAAGTCGACCCGCAGGCCCTCGAATTCCTCGGCGAAGGACTGGGTAACCTGGACGGCGAGATTGCCTGCGGCAAGCTGCTTCAAACCATCCGCAAGACCGTTGGTCGCCTGCGCCATCGCCTCGGCACGGATGCGCTCTTCTTCGGCGATGGTACGACGCTGCTCCTCAGACAGAGAGCGCTGGTTATTGGCCTCTCGTTCAAGGCGGCGGTTCTCCAGCGCGTTGGTCCGGAATACCTCTACTGCTGCCGCCATTTCACCCACCTCGTCGGTCCTGCCGGCAAAGGGAATCGGAGTGTCGGCATCGCCGCCCGCAAGCCTATTCATGGACGCGGTAATCGCTTGGATGGGGCGAATCATGGTTGCCGACAGCAATATCAGCGAGATAGCTATGACAACAACGGTGGCGGCTAAACCAACCACGATGCTCCAAAAAGTACGATTTGCTGCATCCGCAGACGCCGCCGCACGTTCATCGAGCAGCGACGCTTCTGCATCGGATATTTCCTTCGCTATCGCACGGATAGCGTCCATATACTTTTTGCCGGCACCAGAAATCTCCATGGATCGAGCCTGGTCGACAGTCGCTGCATCCCGCATCAAGGCGATTTCCTTGGCCATCACCTCGCTGCTCCAGCTATGGACCTGAGCCTGTAGATCCGCGAGCCTCTTCTGTTGCAACGCATTGTCGGCCGTCAGACTTTTGGCTCGATCGAATGCTGATCGAAACTGGGCTTCTCCCGCCTTTTGGGGCTCAAGAAACCGCTCGTCTCCGGCCAAGAGGTAGCCGCGCAGACCAGTCTCCTGATTGACCATCCCCGAAATCATGTCATCGACGGTTCGAAGAACCTGATATGTATGCTCGGTCCAACCGGTCGCTTGTTGCTGGGTGGCGGAAGACCTGACGCTGATGAGATTGACGGTAAGACCGACCAAAAGGACGAGGCTGAATGAGACGATCAGCTTGGCCATCGTCCGAAGGTTAGCAATATATGCGAACACCATATTCTCCAATGAATGCGGGTTCCCGCTTCAGGCAGATTCATCTGCAGGAGGGGGAAAAGGGCATGGCCGCCTTCATCGCGACCCCCTTATATTAGGGGGTTTTTATTTAAACTGTGTAAAGCATACAGTGGACGTTTCTGCCTATCACGCCTACCTTCTTGCGTCGAAAGAGCTGTTCAGCCTATTGGAAAGACTGCTAGGCAGAGGAAGGCAAGGGCTGCCGAAAGGCAGCTCGCCAGGGCGAGAGGCCACCAACCAAGGCCAAGGAACGGCGCGGCGATAGCGGTACCTGCCGCCGTGAACCCCAAGATGCCTGCCACAACCAGTGCAGCGCCACGAGAATGATCGCCCTTGGAGGCTACTATGGCCTGATGGAAGCCTATCGGACCACGCAGACCGAACGCCCCATTGGTGATGGCCCAGATGGGCACGATGACAGCAAGGCTGCTTCCACCGAACTGAACATAGGCAAGGATCAGCAGGAAGGCAGTGAGCAAGACTCCCGTTCCGAGGTAGATCATGCGTTCGACCCCGAACTTGCTTGCGAGGTTGCTTGAAAGGTTCGACGCCAGGATAAAATTGGCTATTCCGCAAATCTGCAGAAGGATGAAATCCTCAATGCCGCCACCCATGATCTCTGTCATCACGACCGGTGCGCCAAAGACGAAGATGAGGATTGCGGCGAGGGAGAAAGCCTGGCTCAGCGCGTGCCGAAGGAACACCCCGTCCCGCAGGATCGATAGGTAGCTGCAGTGCGTTTCGAGGGCTATGGTCCGATCGGGAAGCGAGTGGCTGTAGACCACGCAGGCAATGGCGCAGAAGATCGCAAAACCTCCAAGAACCAGGAAGGATGTTTCCCAGCCGCTCACGCCGAGCAGGAACGCCCCTGCCACCGGGGCAAGCGCCGGGGTAAGAGATTCGATCGAGCCAAGTCGTCCGAACATTCCGGCCGCCTTGTCACTAGTGAAGAGACCCTGGATGAAACCTGGAGCAAATACTGCAGGACCAGAGCCGAAAGCTCCTTGAGCGAACCTGAATGCCACCAGCCACTCCAGCGTAGGCGCGAATGCTGCCAGGATGGAGGTGAAAGCAAATAGGGTCAGCGACCAGATCAGGAGTTTGCGAGGGGAATACCTCGCCCCAAGCTCGCCGAATGTCAGCAGGCCCACGAGAGTCCCTGCGGCATAGGCTGCCAGCACCATCTGGGCTAAAGCGGGCGTGCCGTCCAATTCGCGTGGCATCGTGGGAACCGCGGGAAGGACTAGGTCAGTGCCGGCGATACCGAGGATTGTGCCAAACGCAATAAGCGAAAACATGAAGGCGGGCGATGCAGATCGGATCATGGCCCCGTATATCATTCGACAAAAGTCGGACCTATCACCCTGCACTTATGGGACCGAACAAATTGGTTGATGAGTTGGCTGGGGCGGACGTCTCCTGGGCCTCCACTACCAAAGATTCTGCGTGACCGGAGGTTTGCTTTGGGCCGACAGCGGAAGTGATTTCCGCTTTGCGCCTCCATTTCGGACGTTCACGTCGACGGGAAATTTCCCCAAAGCGCCTCGTCCGGCCCCAGTGAAACAAGGTGACAACGCCCCTGCACCGTCGATGGAGATGCTCATATCCGCGTAGGAGTTTAGTCAGTCGGACGTATCACGGCGAACTCATCCCTTTAACCGAGATGCTGGAGACACTCATGCTCAAGAAATCACTGTCCCTTTTTCTACTTCTTTTCACCGCTACATCAGCTTTGGCCGCATCGGCAGTCACGCAGGCAGACCTCAATTTGAGGACAGGCCCAGGCGTTGGGTATCAGCCAATCACCACGGTCCCAGTGGGCCGGACCGTCACTGTGTTCGGATGTCTCGATCAGGGCCGCTGGTGCGACGTAAGCTGGAATGGATATCGCGGCTGGCTGAGCGGCACCTATCTTGGGGCGGTGCACGTTCGCGTACCCATGATCACCTATGACCCCGTCGTCTACGAGCGCTATTACGTCGGTCAGCCCTACTACAATCCGAGAGCGGCAGCACGGCGCGATGCAAGGATCGAATATCGGGTTCACCGGAGAATGGATCGTCGTTGGGAGCGTTGGACTGATTGAGGAACACGCGTCCGGGTGAAGCGCTAGTCACATGCCCTGAATGCCGCGGCTTCGATGTTTTACTTCGGAGAGGGCGCCCGAGATGCTCAATCCTTAAGGCGCTCCATACCCAAAGACTCGGATAACGCGTCTGGAGATTGCCTGTGCAGAGTTCGCCCGACTGGGCGAACTCCTCCTATTATTCCCATGTCCGCAGCTCACGGCTGCTGATTACGACTAAGGGACCGGATGACCGAAACTCTTGAATGCTCACCACCGGGGCATCCTCGCTGGAAAGATGCTGCCGGCTGGCGCGCGTGGGGGAAACACGAATGACTTTGTGGAAAATGAAGGTGAAAAGAATCTTCTATCGGTTATTTATTAAGAGCAAGCAACGGAATGGACCCACTTCTCTCCCCTCAATAAGCTCCAAGGGATGCTCCCGATCAGATCCATTGTTCTTTCAGTCCGAACATATTCCGGTGGACATCGGCGTTCGGCGCGAAGAGATCTGGCATTCAAGACCGCAACGAGCTTGGCTTGAGCAGTACAAAAAACCGGGAAACTGATCGAACGTGCACCAAACCATCTCACCCGGAGGCCTGTATGAATGAGGTCTTGCTGTTCCACCACCCACAGGGGCTGACCAAGGGTGTGCGCGCGTTCGCCGACGACTTGCGGGCCACAGCGGTCACATCGTGCACACGCCGGACCTGTTCGACGGACGCACGTTCCAGAAGATCGACGAGGGTCTAGCCTACATCGGTAAGATCGGATTCGACGAAATGCGGGAGCGGCATAGGCTAAAACCAGCAATGTAGCTGTGCCCAATGCGGTGATTGTCTTACTCATGGTTTTGGATCTCTCCATTTGAGAGGGAGGGCGGCGATTAACGTTTGCGCAGAGCCCTGAGTTCAGAGAGGGAAAGGCTGCGGTCGCCGTTGCTGTCTGCGTGCAGAAGACGATCAGGAACGAACTGAGCAAATTCGGCCCTCGCAATTCGACCATCGCCATTCGTGTCCATCCGGTGTGCTTGCGTTTCCAAGCCCCCAGCGGTTGCCATTTGAAACCTGCCGCCCGCTCTCGCACGCTCAAGGGCGACCTTTGCCTCATCTTTATCGAACACGCCATTTCGATTTGCGTCCAGACGATCGAACACAATGGCGCGCGCCGCCTGCAGCTCACTGAACTGAAGTGATCGGTCACCATTTTGATCCATTTGGCGGAAGGCCTGACGGGCCTCTTGTCCGTCTGCCGCACAAGCGCTCCCGGTCGCCAGAAAAATCATCACGCAAGCCAGCGGTTTCACGTTCATTCTATTCTCCCCTTTTCTCAGATGGGATTGGCATCAATGCCCTCTTCTACGGGCGCTGACCGGGGTTCCTACGAGCGGTCTCGCTTTTTTCTGTTTGAGGGGAAGGCTCTCTGCTGCGTGCTCCGCCTGTCGAATTCGGAAGGCGATGGCGTAGGAGGCATGCAGCTGCGTCGTATCAGTTCGTGTCGCTGCCCATCGGCGGCCGGAAACAACGCAACAAAAGGACCACGACCAATGAAACTGAAGCCATACGCACGCATCGCGGCGCTGGTGGCGGCGCTTTCAGTGCCAGCGTTCTCGGCGGAGGCGCAAACAAGTTTGCCTGTTCTGCAGCGGCTTGACCAGAACAAGGACAATGCTGTTACGCGCGACGAGATCCAGGAGGCGCGCGGGAAACTGTTCGCGCGCCTCGACGCCAACGGAGACGGCGCAATCGACCAGGATGAAACGGAACGGCTCCGTGACGCGATTATGGATCACGCGATGGCGATGCAAGCGTTTCTCGGAAATCAGATGCTCCGTCTGGATACCGGTGGCGATGGCAAGGTGTCCGCAGACGAGTTTCGAGCGCGCACGCCCCTTTTCGATCTCGCTGACCGGGACGGGGATGAGAAGCTGTCGGACGGCGAATTTCTCGTCATTCGCAGCATTCTGTTCAACCGTTGAGTTGATTGCAGTTACAAACCAAAAAATTCCATTGGTAATAAGGAGATGACGATGATGACTTGCTGGAAGACAATCTTTGCCGCACTGGGTGTTGTCGTAACGTTGGTCCCGATGCCGGCGATGTCGGCCGAGTTGACGCGGGATACGCGAAGCGGCGGTCAGATCACCCGCAACGGAACGAAAGACGGGAACATCTATCAGGGACAAACGACGCGCGTCGGACCGAACGGCGCGACCTACACCTCGAGTTCGACCTGCCGTGATGGTGTGGTCGATCGCTGCCGCCGCAGTTACTCGGCCACGGGTCCTGATGGCCGGACGTACTCAGGCAATACTGCGACGGCGCGAGGTCCCTATCGCGTGCGTTCCATCGGGGTTCACAATGGCCCCGGCGGAACAGTCGGCGTCATCCGCCGCCATTGGAGATAAATCCGCGTGAGCCAGGCGCGTGTCCCGGAACCAGCTGGGCTGCCGGAGCGCCTCGATGACGGGGAGCTGCTCGCCCGTATTGCTGCTGGCGAGCAGCCTGCCCTCCGGCAACTGATAGACAGACACGGACGGGGCCTGCAGCTACTCGCTGCACGTTATCTCGGCGGAGCCGATGAGGCGGAGGATGTCGTTCAGGATGTCTTCTTTTCCGTCTGGAATAACGCAAAGCGTTTCGATCCCGCAAAAGGACGCGCGACCACCTGGATCTACCGGATCGCTGTTAACCGATGCATCGACGTGAAGCGGTGGCGCCGGTTCCGGCTGTTTCTCGGATTTGACGACACCGACGATGTGTTTGCATCAGACGATCCGCCAGCGGATACGCTGATCGGCGCACGCCAGGAACTGGCCATCGTCCGCGCCGGTCTCGACACGTTACCGGAACGCCAGCGCATGGCGCTGCTCCTGCGCGCTGTTGCAGACCTTGACGTCACCTCGATCGCCGAAGCTATGGGAACCAGTGCCGGTTCGGTAGAGCAGCTGCTGGTGCGGGCAAGGCGGACGCTGCGCGCCCGGCTCGCGAAGGTTGGTGAATTCGAACCAAGGGATGAAAGGCTGTCAAAATGAACACAGACGAGTTCGAGAACCTGAAAGTCAGGTTTGGGCCCGACACCGCGACGTGGCCGGCGCCTTTTCGACAGGAGGCGTCACGGTTTCTGACTGGGCACCGGCTTGCTGCGCTCAGCGACGATGAAACGCTCGATTATCTTGTTCTCGACGCGGCGAAAACGTCGGTCGACGAGACCGTGCTCGTTCGCCATGTGATGACAAGAGTTGCAAAGTCCAGGCGCCGGTTTGGGCCTACGGTTGGCCCTCGATGGTGGTCGATCCCGGCAACAGCGGCAAGCATGGCATTTGTCATCACACTGTCTGCGGCCAGTGGCTACTGGGCAGCGGGGGCGCGAATAGACATTTCCGACGACGCCCTTCTGGCCTTTGCCATTGGCGTCCCCCCCTCCGAAGTGGCGCATACGTCGATCTTCAGACAAGAAGAAGGAAGCCGCCCGTGAAACGATTTACCTGGCCTCGCTTACTCCTGTTGGCCGTCTTCATAGCGTCGCTGCTCGGAAATGCCTTCTCCCTGGGCTACGTGTTCAAAAGGGATCGTGACGCCCCCGCAATGTCCATTTTGGCTGAAGGCGCGTTTTCGGCATATCCGGATGATGTCCGCACGGAGTTTCGTCGGCTCTTGCGAGAAAACCGAAAGCAAACCGTTCAGGCGCTTCGCCAATTGCGCGAGGCGCGGCGTGAGCTTGCGTCGGCAAGTGCCCTGCCGCTCAAGGAAGTGGAAGTAGGAAAGGCAATGGCCGATGTTCGGGAGGCGACCGATGCACTCCAGCGTCTCATGCAGAGTCTGCTACTCGAGGCCCTTCGGGCGACAGAGCGAGGGCGGGCTAGCGATACCAAGTGAGGCACGGGCTGTCTGCCCGCAAAGGAATGGAGACCAACTGCACCCTCAAAGCCTCCAAGGACGCATGCAGTCATATAATTGGCTGAAGCGCGTTGTCGCCCTCTATGCGAAGGGGACTATATTGGGCAAAGCGTCCATCGGACAAACCGATGGCACAATCGGAACATTGCGTTTTATTTTCCGGTCGAAGCAACACATCTTCTTACCATCGGAAAAGGAGATGCACATGAACGATATCAAGATCGAAAACGCAGAGATTGTTATTGTGGGTGGGAGCTCCGGCATGGGGCTGGCGCTTGCGCGGCGGCTCCTTCTCGAGGGCGCGAATGTGACCATTGTGGGTCGCTCGCAGCAGAGGCTTGAAGCCGCAAAAAGTGTGCTGGTGAGGGTTCACGACTTCGCACTGCCGTTCTTGACGTGACACAAGAAGATCAGGTCGCTGCCTTCGGGTTTCGTTCGGCAATAACCAGACGCTCGATCGCGTTACCACGCTCTCGGGCGAGAGCTTATGTTGGAACTGCAGTGCGGCGCTGAAGGCAGACTGACGTCGGAGACCTTCTGATGGGTTTAGGCGCTTGCATAAGCAAGTCCGGTGTTGCCACAACAACAGCTCAATGCCGCCGGTCGCGGCGCCCGGATTGCCTTAACAGCTGCTCACACCTTAATGGGAGTTGGACCAGCGATATCGGTTTTCGGCCAGAGCGTGCTGGAAAGCGGGCGGTCGTAAGGCTGGGATCTCGCGTGGGCTATTCACCCTCGATGGACACCTTCACCCGTCGTGCCAGCGTATTCATGTCGAACGGCTTGGTCAAAACCTGCATGCCCGGCAATAGATGCCCTTGGTTTAACACTGCATTCTCCGCGTAGCCCGTCACAAACAGGACAGGTAGGTTCGGCCGCGTCTCGCGGGCACGATCTGCAAGCTGGCGGCCATTCATGCCATTTGGCAGCCCCACATCGGTCAGCAACAGGTCGATCCGTCGATCTGCTTCCAGGACCTTGGTTGCCTCACGTGCGTCACCAGCCTCAATGACCACATAACCCAATTCCTCCAGTTGTTCAGCAGCGACCATGCGGATCAGAGGCTCGTCGTCCACGAGAAGGATTGTCTGACTTGGCGCCGCGGCAGTCGGCCTGCCGGCAGGTATCGTCTCGTCCGCGCCAACCTCACCCGTGAACCTAGGCAGGTAGATGAATACAGCCGTACCTTCGCCCAGCTCCGAAAAGATCCTAACGCTGCCGCCGGATTGGCCGGCGAACCCCCATACCATCGACAAGCCGAGGCCGGTCCCCTCGCCGATGGGCTTCGTAGTAAAGAATGGATCAAAGGCGCGGGCGACTGTTTCTGGTGCCATGCCCGTACCCGTGTCCGAGACAGAAACCGATAGATATTGACCGGCCTTCAACCCCAGAGCAGGCGCCATGCGATCATCAATCCAATGGTTTGCCGTTTCGATCGTCAACGTGCCGCCGGATGGCATCGCGTCGCGTCCGTTGATACACAGGTTCAGAAGCGCGCCTTCCAATTGACCCGGATCGACAAGTGTCGGCCATGCTCCGGATCCCTGAACGACCTCGACGGCGACTGCAGGGCCAACGCTCCGACGCACCAGCTCCTCCATCGAAGTTATGAGCTTGTTGACATCCGTGGGCTTGGGAGCAAGCGTTTGTCTCCGGGAGAACGCGAGCATACGCTGCGTTAAAGATGCGCCGCGCGCGGCCGCGCCAGTTGCAGCAGTCAGATAACGATCGATATCGCTCAAACGCCCCTCTGCCACGCGGCTCCTCATCACCTCGAGACTGCCGAGGATACCTGCCAGGAGATTGTTGAAGTCATGGGCCAGTCCGCCGGCGAGTTGCCCTACGGCCTCCATCTTTTGCGCGTGCCGCAGAGATTCCTCCGCTGCCATGAGTTCGCCAGTGCGTTCCGCGACCGTTGCCTCCAATGACTCGTTGGCGCGACGCAACTCCGCCTGGCTCGCGAACAACTCGGCCTCTGATCTTACGCGTTCAATATGGGCCCATGAGCGCTCAGTGACTTCCTGGACCAGCGCGAGTTCATGAGACGTCCAATTATGCGGCAGCTTGTGATGGACGGCCATGAGAGCCGTAAGTTTTCCATCTTTCACCAGTGGCAAGCAGATCGTTGCCGCGATGCCAATTTGCCTGAACGTGGCTGCTTCTTCCGGGGCAAGTTCCTTCAAATTGTCACTGATCACGAGGGGGCGTCCCGCAGAAAGCTCGTCAACGGCCAATCTGCCAAAATCTCTGAGATGATATCGGCCAGTAATGTGGTCGGAACCGGGGGCCGCCCAGTCTCCTCGTATGGTGAAGCCGTCCTCGTCAGCGTCCATGTCGGCGTAGGCGCAAACGCATACGCCCAGTTGTTCGCCGAGCATACGGGTGCTGGTTTCCAATATGGCGTCCGCATCCTTTAGCGGAGACGTCGTCTTTCCTAGCGCATCGAGGAAATCCAGCCGCGCCGTATACCGTGCCTTTTCAGCTTCCGATTTTGCGCGCTCGACAGCCGACCACGTCCGTTGGGCAACCTCGGTCGCAAGAGCAACATCGTTATGCGTCCACTTGAGTGGAAGCGGATGGTGAAGAAACAATATAGCTCTTAATTGGCCATGTTTGATCAGGGGCACTGCCAAGACGGTTCGCGATCCGATTGCATGAAACACCGCAGCCATGCTCCCGATCCGATCATCCTGGTCGACGTCGTCTACGCACAGGACCCGACCGTGTTTGAGCTCTTCGATGATCGACGGGCCGAAGTCATTCATGCGGTATTTGCCAGCAGCACTCGCGATTCGCCCGTCTGTCCAATCGCGCTCCACGATGACGTGTTCTTCTTCATCATCGATTTCACCGTAACCAACTCTTGCTACGCCGAGCGCTCTGCCCAGTGCTTCGGAAGCTGCGGCCATCACTGCAACTGGATCTGCGATATCCCTCAGCGTTTCCTCCAACGCGAGATGAAAGGCTTGCCTCTTCTCCAGCATGACGCGCTGGGTGGTTTCAGTGACGGCGCAGAACATTCCCCGCACGGCGCCATGCTGATCCCGTACCGGCGAATACGAAAAGGTAAACCAGCTCTGTTCGTCATAGCCGGCGCGGTTCATAATCAGCGGAAGGTCCTCGCTGAAGGTGGCGATGCCCCTCATCGCTCTATCAATAAGAGGGAAGATGTCGTCCCAAATCTCGTGCCATATATCCTTGAACCGCGCGCCAAAGGCGGCCGGATGCTTTCCACCGAGTATCTGCGCATAGGCGTAGTTGTAAAGGAAGGCCAGTTCGTCACCCCATGCCACGAACATGGGGAACTGGCTATCGACCATCAGGGCTATCACCGATTTGAGAGAGGGATCCCAACAGTCCGGCGGGCCAAGGGATGTGCGTGCGAAGTCAACGGTTTTCAGGAGTTCGGCAACCGGATGTAGAGTAAGAGGCGCCTGCAGAATATCTGGCCCGGAATCCATCAATCCGTCATCGATCCCGATCCACGCATTAGTCATTAGCACCCCCGGCGCATCAACGCTGTTTAACGTCTGTTAGCGCGACAGAGTTCCGCCAGCTAAACTCAAGTTCACAATCTCAGACGCGGACGCCCGCTATCTTGCTGATGCGAGTGATCGTAGTAATGCCAGGGACTTACCTGAGCCGGTGGCCGGATTTACCTGGCATCATCACCACTTTCCGACGGATCTTCACTGAGCGTCCGAATGTCGGCCGCTGAGTTTATGCCGACAACGCACGGCCGGAGAGTGCGGCTCTTCGAGACATCACAAGGTCGAGTGGCACTACATCGCACCGGGAAAGCCGAGGCAGAACGGCTATGTCGCGTCCTCCACCGGCCGTATGCGTGGCGATCTCTTGTACGAAAGCCTGTTCTTCGGCGTTGATCGTGCCCGCAGCACCATCGAAGAATGGCCGGAGGATTTTAACCATTTCCGACCGCACCCATCGCTTGGATACCAGACCTAGCAGGCTATGCCGGGATAGGCTAGCACGGGGAGCAGGCGGCGCCTGTTGAGCATTTGTACACATTCAAAAGTCTAAATCAGCAGGAACCCTCGGCAAGACGACGTTCGTCATCGCGGAAGAGGCTGTTGCTGAGCCTCTTCATGCATTTGCCTGAGCCACCTGTTTTATCGGGTGATCGCCCGTTGTCGGACCTTAACCGTAGTTGATCGGCAGCCAGTCGTAATTCGTGCTGTCTTGGCGCACATGGCCGATGCCCGGAAAGGCGATATGCGCGCCTGCCACAAGATATCTGCCTTCCACCGCCTGCTTGAAGGCAATGTCGCGTGCGGCCACGGCGCCTGTCTGGTCGATGTCGAATTCAATGGCGACGCCCGGTTCATCGAATTGCACGATATCGCCATGGGTGATGTCGCCCCAGAATACGATCTTCTGGCCTTCGCTTTCCAGCGTGATGGCGCTGTGACCCGGCGTATGCCCCGCATAAAGAATGGAACCGAGACCGGGAACAGGTGCCGCGTTATCCGCGAAGGTCTCGAATTTTCCAGCTTCAGCATATGGTGTTACACATTGATCCGCCTCGACGAACTGCTGCTTGACGATGCCCGAGGCTGCCTTCGCATTCGCCGCACTCAGCCAGAATTTTGCCTCTCGTTCATTGACCCGCAACATGGCGTTCGGGAAGGTACGTTTGCCATTGCTCATCAACCCGCCGGAGTGATCGGTATGAATATGAGTGAGGACGACATCATCGATGTCATCCACCTTGTAACCGGAAGCCTCAATGCTGGACACGAGTTTGCCGAGCGATGGCCCTAGATAGGCACCGGTGCCTGCATCGATCAGCACCAGTCTTTCTCCAGTATTGACAAGGAAAGCGTTGACGGAGGTTGGGACCATGTCCGGCAGAAACGCATCTTTCAGCGCGTTTTGTGCATCGTGCTCGCTGGTGTTGGTGTAGAGCTTGGCAAGCGGCAGGGCTACAGTTCCGTCCGACAGGGCCGTAACCTCCACAGTGCCGATTTTTAACCGGTAGAATCCGGGTGCTTGAACAGCTGCAAAGGGTGCTTTGGCGAAAGTGACTGACGGCACGACAAAAGGTACGACGACGAGGCCGGTCAGAGCGCTTTTGAGAATGGAACGGCGGGATGGCATAAATTTGATCCTTGATTGAGGGTGCGGAGTGACTTGCAAGTTCCTCGTCATCAGCTAAGGATGTCTCGATCAGCAATCAAATCGATACCACTTATGCAAGTCATCGATCACTTCAATCTACGTTCATTCGATCTCAATCTTCTCGTAGCTTTCGATGCCATGATGGAAGAAATGAGCGTCACCCGTGCAGCGCAGCGGCTGAAAATTCAGCAGCCTGCCATGAGCCACAATATATCGACCCTGCGGACCTTGTTTCAGGATGAGCTCTTCATCCGTATAGGACAGGTGATGAAGCCCACGGCACGAGCGCTCAATCTGGCCGGTCCGGTACGGCAAGCTCTACGGCAGGCGCAAGCGGCCGTCTTGATGGCGGACGTATTCGATCCGGCCACCGAGCAACGCACGTTCCGGCTGGGACTTTCCAGCGAAGTGGAACTGCTGTTGCTGCCCGATCTGACGGCACGCCTGCGAGAAACCGCACCGGGCATACGCATTCTGGCTCGCGGAGGTGATGCGGCAGAGGTCGACGCGATGCTGGATGCGGGCGTCATCGATCTGTCTGTGGGGTGCAGCTATCTACCGGACTCACGGCACCATTGCGAGCCGCTGTATCAGTCCAGCGTATTGTGCTGTTTCAATCCGCATTTGCTGAAGCTTTCCAATCCGGTGGGCCTTGATGCCTATATGGCAGCACAGCATGCGGTGATCTCGCAAACCGACAGCCTGCATGGCTGTGTCAAGGATGCGCTGGAGCATGCGGGTGCAGAACTGGAAGTGGTGGCGGCAGCTCCCGATTTCATGTCGGTATTGGCGACTGCACATTCATCAGCGGTGATTGCCACCGTCTCATCGCGAATTGCGCTTCGTTACGGGCCGCTGCTGGGCCTTGAGGTCAGCCCGGTGCCACTGGCGCTTTCTTTTCCACCGGTCGCAATGGTCTGGCCGCTTCAGATGGATAGCGATCTTGGCTGCATATGGTTACGGCAACAGATCCGTGAGGCGATGCTGACGACGAACGGGGGCAATGTCGTGGATGTTGCGGCCTGACGTTCCATAATGAGCAGCGTGCGTTTGAACGCCATCCGGCCTAATGGGGGACCTAACCATCTATCTAGGCATTCTGAAATCTGGCCGTTGAAGGGATTTGGGCCGGAAGATATTCGATCACCAAGTCTGGACGATCCCGGCCATCATAGAGCGCACCGCGGTCGCCATCCGTGGTTTAGGTGCTATTGCAGGAAATGCGGCCCAACCCAGCTCCGAGATTTTTGGGGAGTCGTCGACGCTGCAGCCACTGTCGGGAAAATTCGCGATCGATCCTTGATCCAAAGAGCATGCAAACCTATCTGGCTATTGCGGACCGGGCCCCTCTCGCGGAGGCTGATCAAGCCTCGTGATGTCGGACCGCATCGGAACGATCCCGATGCTCTGACAGCCCGGCATTCGCGCCACAGTCATGTGCGGTCGCTCCGATCATTTCCGATCAAGAGGAGCGACAAAATGGATTTTCTCTTCACCGACTTGCTTGGCACGCCTGTCTGGTTCTGGCTGGCATTTCTTGGCCTCGTCGCCGCGCTCACCGCATTCGACCTCGGGGTCCTTCACAAGGAGGATCGCGAAATGGGGATCAGCGAGAGCTTGAAGCTCTCAGCCTTCTATATCGGGATTGCCCTGCTGTTTGGGGCTTGGGTCTGGTATGCGCGCGGGCCTGAACCCGGCATGCAATACTTCACCGGCTTCTTCATCGAGAAGGCGCTTTCGATCGACAATGTCTTCGTCATCAGCCTGATCTTCACCTATTTCGCGATCCCGCCCAAATACCAGTACCGGGCGCTGCTGTGGGGCATCCTTGCTGTGATCGTGTTGCGCGGCCTGATGATCGCCGGTGGCGCGGCGCTGGTGAATGAGGCGTATTGGGTCCTCTACCTCTTTGCGGCATTCCTGATCTTCACAGGCGTGAAGATGTTCTTTGCGGGCGACCAGCCGATGGACGTCGCGAACAACCGCGCGGTACGGTTCATCTCGACCCATATACCGGTCACCAGGGAACTGCATGGCCAGCGCTTTTTTGCGCGTGTGCGGGACGGAAAGACGGGCAAGCCGGTCATTGCGGCGACGCCACTGTTCCTCGCGCTCGTCGTGATCAACTTGGCGGATCTCGTGTTCGCGGTGGACAGCGTGCCGGCCATTTTTGCAATCACCACCGACACATTCATCGTCTACACCTCCAACATCATGGCGATCCTGGGTCTGCGCGCGCTTTATTTTGCGCTCGCGGCCATGGTGCACCGCTTCCACTACCTGAAATACGCGCTTGCGGCGGTGCTCGTGTTCATCGGAACAAAGATCTTCGTCGCTGACTTCTGGCTCGGAGGAGATAAGTTCCCGCCTGCGGTAAGCCTTGGCGTCACCTTCGCGTTGATCGCAGCCGGTATTGCGTATTCGCTGTGGCAAACACGTAGCGAGCCGGAGCCGGACCGGCCAAGAGAGGCGGGATCAAAGGGCTCAGCCCGCATCTCAGACCCTAAACCATAAGGTCAGGTGGTGGCTCGGTTGGCGAGACACAGCATTTCGCGCCGGACTCGAACTTCGAAGCCGGACCGTAACGAAGGTCCGGCAGCCGTTTGTCGCTCATGCTTTCCTTGCCGCCAGAAGAAGGCTCTCAAGCCGGTCGGCGAATAGGCATCCCCCCGCGGCCAGCATCATCAAGATCATTCCGGTGACGCTCTGCAGGGTGATCGCCTCCCCTGCCAGCAAAGCACCCACGCCGACGGCGATCACCGGAGATACGAAGGCAAAACTGCCGGCTCGCGACGGGCCAATGTCCCGCAAGAGCTGCATGTAAATGCTGTATCCGATCAAGGAACCGAAGATGACAAGAAAGAGCCATCCCGCGATTGCGCGCCAGCTCCACATGGTCCCGATGGCGGCCGCGGCATCCGGCTCCATGATGAAGGAAGCTGCGAGCAGCACGCCACCGCCGATCAGCGTCGTCGATCCAGACAGGACCACGCTTCCATAGCGCGATATGAGCGGTCGCGCGAGGACCGATCCCCATGCCGAGGAGATCGCTGCCCAGGCAACCGCTACAAGACCGAGCACTGCCGACGAGCCTGCATTGGTCGCCGCGAGCGCAGGTGCGAAGAGAACGGCCAGTCCAGCCATGCCGAGCACCATGGCGCCAAAGCGAACGATGCTCCAGCCCTCCTCACTCAGCGCGATGCCGAAAACAAGCAGAGCCAGCGGCGTCAATGACATCTCCAGCACGGCGGCCGTGCCGGAGGGGACGAATTTCATCCCCCAAAACAAGGGACCATAACAAAGGGTAATCATAAGCAGACTGGTGACGAGCAGCCGAACTACGTGCTGCCCCTGCATCAGCGTCAGGGAGCGCCGGATCGCACCCCATCCCAGGAGCACGATCCCTGCGCAGATGAAACGTGTCGCGGCAAAGAGCATCGGAGGAACGGTTGTGACGCCGATCTTGACGGCGATCCATGTCAGTCCCCAAACGAGGCAAAGGATGAGGAACTTGGTGAAGTTGCCAACAGATGTCACTGGGCTTGTCCTATGTAACGGTTTAAATGCATTACATGCGTTACAACAAGGTGCCGGCGAACTTGTTCCGGTGGTGACATGGCGACTTCGACGAGAGACATGCCGCTGAATGGCGGCCATCCGGCTCTTGACTTCGTCAACACGGTTGACAGCCGAAGGGGACGATGGGGCCCTGACCTGCTGCGGTGTTGCGACGACCTTATCGTCCTGGCGGCGCGGGTTGGCCTGATCGATGAGAAGCAGGCGGTCATCCTTGACCAACTTGCTAAGAGGCGGCCGCAACAAGCAGGAACCTTAGTTGAAGAGGCGATCAGCTTGCGGGAGGCGATATACGACCTCTTCGTGGTGGAAGACACCAATCAGCCCTACCCGGACAAGCCGTTTGCAGTTATCCACGAGAGGGCTAGGCGCGCGCGTGCGCGGCAGCGCCTTTTCGAAACAAAAGAAGGCTTTCAGTGGCTGCAGCCGATTAGCGAACTTACCGACCTTGTGGACCTGTTCGCCTGGCAGGCGTCTGAACTGCTCATCAGGCGACATGAGCGCCGTCCGGTGCGAGAATGCAAAGGCGATAATTGCGGCTGGCTGTTTCTCGACACTTCGAAGGGCGGGCGCCGTCTTTGGTGTTCCAATGCAACCTGCGGCACGCACGCAAGGGTCAAACGCTTTCGAAGAAAAGCAGACCCCCAGAATTAGGGCCGGCATACATCCGCTGTGCAGCAGGGTCGGTGCATAAAACAACCCATCGGGTCGAAAAAACGGGAGACTTCGACTATCTATCTCGGCATGATCGATTTTGCGGACCGAAGCCGGCAATGACGCGGAAGATGAGCAGGGCTTGGCTCACAAAGCTGCTCGCCGGTGCGGGCGGGCTGTTGGCCGCAGCGCTTTCCCTAGGATATTCCCTATACGAGCAGCGCGAAGCCGACATGATTCCGCAGGTGGAAGCGGCGACGCCGGTTGAGGCCGGACGCTGGAAGGTTTCCGTCAGCAGAAGCACTATCGACGCAGCGATGCCGAACGGGGCACGAATATCGCCAGGCAAGAAGGCGATCGTCGCCGAGATGATGCTAGAGAATATCTCAGCGGAAAGCTCGAACCTCTATGGCAACCTGATCAAGCTCGCCAATGTCCACGATGCATCAAAGCCACAATACTATTTGAAGCGTGACCGGGCCATATTGTGGGACTTGCATCCGAGAATGCCTGAAGCTGTAACTGCAGTCTGGGAGGTTCCGGCGACACTTTCGCTACCGACTGTTTTGCGGCTACGGATCGAGGGCGCCATCTTCAAACCGCGGGACAATCTCTATGCCGCGCCCGGCTGGTTTCCTTCGGGCAGCGTTGCGGAGGTAGCATTGCCCCTCAAAGTGGGGATTGAGCCATGACGCGGCCAGCCCCGATGGTCCTCACAATAGTCCCCGTCGCTGCGCTCCTCGCGGCGTTGCAAGCAACGACGCCGCCCTATGCCATGCTGACCGGGCCGATCCGCACGACAGGGCACCAGACCGAGACGGTTTTGAGCACGACCTTCGGCGTGAAGGTCCATCGCGTACTGAAGGCCGGAACGATTGCCTACACGCGGTTCGGGCGGGCAGTCCAACTGCAGACTTCCGGAGTTTGGATCGTGGTCTCCGCCGAGCTGCGGGCCTTCCAGGAAACGATGCCGGTTCGCGCAGCGACCCTCATCGGCGCCTCCGGCCGATCGTATCGCCAGTCTCGGCGCGCAGGGGAGGCTCCAGGCATTCTCTCGGCGAAAGTCGTTCAGCCGGGCTTGCCGACGACAGGCATTTTCGTTTTCGAGCTCCCCGACGACGAGACACTAGGCATGAAGCTCGTGCTTTCGGAGCAATATGATCCACAACTGAAGGACGAGATCGGCGTGTTTCTCGAAGACGATGGAACGGCCTCGCGCGACAGGTTGGAGATTGGCAAAGATGGTGTTTGACCGCGAGCGGAAGATGTGGTGGCTTTCGCTCGCCAGCCTGCCAGCGCTCGTCGCTGCCGCCGTCGTGATCAATGCCTGGCGCAATATCGAGAATTACAGGCACCGCATCGAGACCGATATCACGCAAGGGCCGGATCACCTCGATTACGCAGGCGCGACGTGGCGGCTCGAAAACGTACGCTTGCTTGGTGATGGCCGGGACGCCAAACTGCGCCTTCCCGGTCAGATGCGACTTGTCATCGTTCGCTTGGTAGCCACCGCCACGCGCGACATCGGTGATGCCTGGGGACAATGCGAGGTCAGCCTGACGGATGGAACGGGGCGTCGCTGGTTGCCGCTCGACGTCAGCCTGTCAAACGATATCAGCCGCGACCTCGATCCTGGCAGGGAACCCGTAAGTGGCTGCGGTATCACGTCGCTGAAACCGCCTCCAAAGGATCATGCTGCCCTGATCGAAGAGAAGTTCGTGGTTCCGGCTGAGGCAGTTCCGGTCCTCTCGGTCAAATTGAGCACAGCTGCCTTGCGGCCGAAAGCAATCGGTTTTGCTCTTGATTTGAATTGAAGTCGCGGCGCTCCGCCTTCATTTTCGGCCCCTCCACTCTCGCCCTTGTGCGAATCCGATCTCGAGCGTGGCCGCCAGAAGGCAAATCTTGATCGGCGTCACCAGTAGTCCTTCGCCCGGCTCGCTTGGCGTGCCTATGAAGGGTGAGATGGTCTGCGCGATGATCTGCCAGAGCGACAGGTCATGTGGGCCAATGAACTGCGTGAGACCGTACCAGGCCCAAGCGGATCCCCAATCCAGCAGGCGATAGACAAGAATGGCGGCGAGGATCGCGACGATGCCGGAGTTCAGCGCGAGGCCGACGCCCTCGGCGAGGGCGCGATACCGTTTAAGTGTGCCCTCAACGAAGTGCGAAATGAAGTCGCGTACGGATTTCGGCAGCGTCTGCCAGCGGGAAACGGCACGAGCGAAACGCCCCTCACCTAACGCGCGCTCGCCGTGGATGTCATAGCCGTAGACAAGAGCTGCGAACGTCAACCAGACCACGGGGTAGAGCGAATAGAAGAATAGCCCGACTAGTCGTGTGTGAAGCGGCAGGGGGGAAAATTCTGGAGGCAGCGGAATGGCTTGCTGTGCGGCGGCGTCTGTTACCGGCGTCAGGAAGCCAAGCAGCATGCCCATCGTTTCCGGCAGATGGCTGAACCAGGCTCGAACGTCATCCTCCCATTCAGAGAGGACGAAGAGGCCGATAAAAGCCCAGTTGGCTTCGCAAATCACGATAAGGATCGGCCATATCGAGGCGCGCGAACGTTTGTGCATAGCCTTTGCGAAACGGCGCACGGCCCAGGCGACGACCACGGGCGCGATCAGCCATGCGCTACCCGATACGTCAAGCAGGCCGACTGCCTCGCCCGAAAGAAGGAGACTGAGAGACAGGCGGGAGTAGTCGCGCACGGTGTCGCCCAGAAAACCCCAGGCTGCGTAGAAGGCGAAGAAGGGGACCAGAGTGAGAGCCAGAGCGCTCACGAAATTGCCGGGAACCGTTTCGATCTCGGCATGCGGCTGTCCCGTCAGCGTCCGCGAGGCCGCGTCGAGGGCCGGCAGGCCGCGGCGGACCGTCTCGAACAAAGCAACGACGACGACGAGCTTCAGCAGGACCACTAACGCCAGCGCCGACAGGCCGGCCAGCGAATTCCATCGCCCGATCATGGCTGCGGCCTCGTTCAGCAGGAGATTGCCGATAAACCCCAGCAGCCAGAGCGCCGCCAGTTGCGGCCAGAAACGCCAAAGCAGGGAGGCCGTCAGATGCAATAGTTGAAGGGCGGTTCGAATACCGGCGCTGAGTCCGATCGACGAAGCAGGATTTGACATCTGTTCCCAATAGCATTTCGTTGACTGCGGGCCAACGGCTCAGAACATGAAGATGCAGCGCGCGCATTACCATTTGGGACGCGGCGACAGGCAGTTTATAGCCACCTTTTATCCGGTTCAGAACGGCCTGCTGATCACTGGACAGAATGCCCGCTCGTTGGTGGACCGGGCTGGAACCCTTGCCAGTACGCTAAGGTTCACCAAAACCTCTTGATCAAATGCCTTTGTGAGGGAGGCGGCAGTCAAACCTCCTCTCGTCTCAAACACTAGGTAGTGGCTGCGAGCGGCGCCTCCTCCGTTACCCGAATTTTCCGGGCGAGGTTGCGAGAAGCCTCTTACGCTCCACTACCTTCCTATTGTACTTGGGTGGCCGGGTGGCGGACGTCCCTTACTCGGTACAGAAATTATCGAGGGGCCTCCTACCCGCGAACCTCTGCCAGTGAGGATAGGTGACCGTCCGACCATCATCGCGAACTGAGAGCCGCAGCCATGCAGAAGTGGAATGAAATCGCTCACCTGCAGGCAGCGTAAGCGAAAGTGGCGGGCGAGGCTTTTGACCGCAGCCTGTTAACTTGACGGTGTCATTGCGTGATCCGATTAGCTTATATAGGATTACATCCGTCGCGAAAATCGGCTGCCGGTCCTGACAGTCGCAGATACGTCCGTCACGACTTTTGTCCTGGCCGCACCAGCGTCTCCCGAAGCAACAGATCTATCTGCAGGAGCGCTTGCATGCGTCATTCCATCACGATTATCGGTGCCGGCCTTGCCGGCCTGACCCTCGCACGAATTCTTCATCTTCACGCTATTGCGGTAATCATCTACGAAGCCGAACCCACCGCCAATGCTCGTTCACAGGGCGGCCTGCTCGACATTCACGAACACAACGGCCAGATCGCACTCAAGGCCGCAGGACTTTATGAAAAATTTCTCGGTCTCGTCCGTCCCGGTGAGGACGCCAAACGCGTGGTCGATAGGAATGGTGCGGTTCTGTTCGAGCATCCCGGAGACGGGTCTTTCCGGAGTCCGGAAGTCGACCGGGGCGATCTGCGCGCGATGCTGATCAACTCGATCCCGGCCGATGCGATCAAGTGGGGGCACAAGCTGACATCCGTCACGTCTCTGGAGGGAGGCCGCCGTCGTGCCACGTTTGCCAATGGGACAAGCGTAGAGACCGATCTCCTTTTGGGGGCGGACGGCGCATGGTCGAAGGTTCGTCCGCTTGTCTCCGATGCGAAGCCAATTTACTCGGGGATCTCATTCATCGAAACGATGCTGCTCGATGGGGATCGGCGGTTCCCGGCCATTGCCGAGGCAATTGGAGAAGGCACGCTGATGGCTGTCGCGCCCGGTCAGGCCATCCTCGCCCATCGTCATGCGGACGGAACGCTCCATACCTATATCGCCCTGCGCAAGCCCGAGGATTGGACGAAGTCGATAGACCTGACCGATACCAGGGGGGCCCTGGCTCGGATTGCCGTCGACTTCGAAGGATGGTCGGAGCCTTTGCTGACGCTTGCGACCGAGAGCGACACCGCGCTCGTGTTCCGTCCGATCTATGCGCTGCCGGTTGAGCACCGCTGGTCGCGCAGGCCCGGCGTGACTTTGCTGGGCGATGCGGCGCATCTCATGTCTCCCTTTGCAGGGGAAGGGGCTAATCTGGCGCTTTATGACGGTGCAGACCTCGCCGAGGCGCTCGTCGCGTCGCCGGACGACCTGGAAGCGGCCCTTGCTCGCTATGAGGAGAAGCTCTTTCCTCGAAGTGCCCGTATCGCGTCTCTGACGGCGAAAAATCTGGACTGGTTCTTTGGCGAGGGCGCCCCTGAAAGCGTCGTGGCGCTGTTTCGGCCGCATCTTGTATAGGGCCCCGCCCCTGAGTCATTGCCCGGCCAACCGTGACGATCTCACTGGACCGACATAGTGGACGAGACTGCCGCGTTCGGCCTCAAACATCTGCCAGATCGTGTGGTCTGCAGCGGGCGACATCGAAGCCTTCACGCTTCAATTGCCGCCGGACTTTCCGAACACCATAGACGCGGAAGTTCTGCTCAAAGATGCGGCGTATCTCGATCTTCAGGCTGATATCGCTGCGGGCGCGGATCGACAGGCGATCTACGTCCAGGCGCTTGGCGACATTCTCGTGATAGGTTGACGGGCAATCGGCAGCAGTCTGCAGATCGGCTCGACCCCGAAAACGCCACGGTGTTTGTTGATGAACGAGATCATCGTTTGAAGGGGCGGTCGAGCTCCGCCATCGCGAAATATGCCGACGCCTTTCGCAAATCTCGTTGGCTTGACGAAGCTCGCGGTTCTCACGCTACCGGCTGAACACGCAGGTCGAGATGCTGTACGTACTCGCGGTACCAGCCCCTCAACGCATTCTTGGTGGGATATCCCAGCTGGCGAATGGTCGCGTTAAGCCGCTTGCCAAGCCGGATATAGAGCTCAACCGCTCGAAGTCTGTCTGCGTAGGAATACATGAACTACCTCCTTGGCGGTCCGAGTTTTCGTCCGCAGCCCCACCGGCTCATGTATGGATGCCCCCGTTCATGCAAGTTTTTCTTTGAGCGGTTTGAACGTGTGATTGGATGCGGTCATGTATCAGGCCTTTGATGCAGTCTGGAATTTACTGCTGGCCGGTATGGAGCTAAGCGG
>NZ_PVBM01000130.1 GCF_002968575.1 Neorhizobium huautlense
CTGCTGCGCTTTTTCATGGGAGATTTTTTTGCTGCGCGCTTCATCTTCTACCGCTTTGGCAATGGCGCGGGAGGCGAGCAGCTTATTAAACAGATCCTGACGAGCAGGCAAACGTGGGCCTACGGCAGCCAGACGTTGACGGGCAAAGTGCATACGCGCCACGCGCGCCAGTTTCTGAGCGATAGTTTTATCCGTGCCGTGTTCATCCGCCATACGGCGCAGCGAAACTGACGGCGAGAAACGCACAAAACTGTCGCGACCGAGCCACAGTACAGCGAAAAATTTCTGTACGCCGTTAAGCATACGCAGCGGCGGGTTCACTTCGCCTTTTTCACGCCCCGGCGCGCGACCAAACATCACCGACACTGGCACCATCTGCACATCCAGAT
>NZ_PVBM01000131.1 GCF_002968575.1 Neorhizobium huautlense
GGCCGATCGCATCCGCTGATAACGATAAAAAGGTCGAAGCGCCTTCCGATACCCGGCGCCTGCTCGAACGGCTGGGTCTTGCCGAGTGAAACGGCGGCTCGCGCCTGAGCGCTAACGCTCAGCCCGCCTTCGCCCGCTGGCGCTTCGTCGGCCTGATGGCCGATGGGTGGACGACCACCGTATCCTCCGGTGCCAGCGCGCGCCCGTCCTGCGCACGGAGTTCAAGGCGAGGCACCGGCTTACCCGTTGCCTTGTCGACGAGTACAACGTGCGCCTCATCCGGCGCAAAGCAGAACGCTTCACCCCACTGCCGCAGCGCCACCAGCAGGGGAAACAGCGCGCGCCCTTTCTCGGTCAGCACGTAGTCCTGATACGCGCTGTTTCCC
>NZ_PVBM01000132.1 GCF_002968575.1 Neorhizobium huautlense
GGACTATATCGACCTCTACATCTACCACATCTGGGATTACAACACGCCCATTATCGACGTGCTTGAAGCGTTACATACCGCTGTTACTGCTGGCAAAGTACGATCTGTTGGTATTTCAAACTGCTATGCCTGGCAGCTGGCGAAGGCGAACGCCCTTGCTGAACGCGAAGGGCTGACGCCCTTTGTTTCCGTACAGAGCCACTACAATCTAATTATGCGCGAAGATGAACGGGAGCTCTTCGGCCTGTGCACTGAGTATAATATCGCAATGACCCCCTATAGCGCGCTGGCCAGCGGCCGCCTCTCTCGTAAAGAAGGCTATACACGGCGAGCCACAGAGGATGACTATGCGCGTGGAAAATATGACAGCACGGCTGAACAG
>NZ_PVBM01000133.1 GCF_002968575.1 Neorhizobium huautlense
ATGTAGCCGAGTTCTTCGCCGCCGCTGCCGCCAAACGCGCTGGCCAGCAGCGAGAACGGCGCCGTCACAGCGCGTGCGATGAGGTTGACGAATGCACGCAGGATGACGCCGCCGATGCTGAACTGTGGGTCATCGAGCGAGCCAGATACCGGCACGCGCACGTCGATCTCGCCCCGCGAATTCTTCAGCAGCGCCACCGCCAGTCGCACCGGCAGATTGGTGGCGTCCTTACTCTCTACGCGGTCGCCGAAGGTGAGCTGGTCGATGAAGATGTGGTTGTCGGCGGTCAACTTGCCCTGGTCGAGCAGGTAGTGCAGATCCATCGTCAGCTTGCCCTTGGTGATCGGGTAGCCAGCGTACTTGGCGGAGTAGGGCGTGAGGT
>NZ_PVBM01000134.1 GCF_002968575.1 Neorhizobium huautlense
AGGCAGGGGCAGGGGCCGGGACAAGAACAGGGGCAGGGACAGAGCCAGAGGCTGAGGCCGTGGTGCCGGCACATCTCGACCATGTCGACCACATCGCCCAGACGGTCGCCTACGAGGAAATGCCGACCTGGCTTCTGTTCTACACGGCGATCTTCGAGATGCAGAAGACGCCGATGGTCGACATCATCGATCCGGCCGGCGTGGTGCGCAGCCAGGTGGTGGAAAACGCCTCGGGCACGCTGAGGATCACCCTGAACGGGGCGGAGAACCGCCGCACGCTCGCCGGCCACTTCATCGCCGAGACATTCGGCTCCGGCATCCAGCATCTGGCCTTTGCGACCGGCGACATCTTCAAAACCGC
>NZ_PVBM01000135.1 GCF_002968575.1 Neorhizobium huautlense
CGGAAGCGCTTGGCCGCATTCTCGATTGCGTGCTGGGTCGTCGATGATCCCGGTTCCGAGTGGCGTGAAGGTCTAGCTGGCGACAGGCCATACCGATATGCGCAAAGGCTTCCCCGGCCTGTCGTTGATGGTGCAGGAGGCGCTGAAGCGCGACCCGATGTGCGGTCACCTGTTCGTATTCCGCGGCCGCGGTGCACAACTACCGACATTCTGCATACGTTTCCCGTTATTCGACGATTGCCTATCCTTGGCACCCGCTGTTCGGGAAGAAAGTGCAGGTCTCACCGTTCAGGCGTGGCAAAAGTTTAATCTGCATCT
>NZ_PVBM01000136.1 GCF_002968575.1 Neorhizobium huautlense
ACGTGCTTCGATCCGTGCAGTCCAGGATCGCTTCAATCTCGGGCCTGGTTAGAAACTGAAGCTGCCGCTTGTCACATCGCTTGCTGGGGATCGTGAGCACACGCTAAATATGGGCGCTATGTGCCGGGGAACGCCCGTTACGCCGTTACATAGCTGTGTTCCATAAACTGAATTATGCGATCCTAGACTGTAGAGGCTATTTAGTAATGCGACAGTTGGGCCAGTTAGAGATGCGACAGTCTCGCCTCTCGACGCACTGGTCAAAGCCAACGTTGGGAGCAAGGATGACGATCTTCAGCCTGGTCGAGACCATGA
>NZ_PVBM01000137.1 GCF_002968575.1 Neorhizobium huautlense
CGAAGATGGTAGCCGCGGTCAATGAGGACGGGACTGGCGTCCTTGTCGACGTGGAACGGACAGGCGACGGCGTGGTTTGGTCGCTCCTCATGCCGACCGGGGGCATCGTCCTTCGGCGTCAGCCGCCTAGTACTACAGTTGTAGATGAAGGCAAATCATGATTCTCTTGAAGGGGATGTGGCATGTCTGTTTCGGAATGGTCGGGTTCGGGGATTTCCTGGGAAGGGGAGCTGTCGGCGCTGAAGGCGCGTCTGGGCGTGGTGTTCCGCC
>NZ_PVBM01000138.1 GCF_002968575.1 Neorhizobium huautlense
GAAGTCGACGACGGTATTTGGCTCGTCAGCTTCATGCACTATGATTTGGGATATATCGACCTGGAGCAGAGAACTTTGCAAACCATCGACAATCCGTTCGGCACGAGATTGTCACCCATGTCTTAGGTACGATCTGTTACCGATGTCTTCTCTATTCGGCGTGTTGAGGTCAAGCGCTTACGAGCGTCTCCGCCTCGTCGGAACATGACATCGTCCGCAGGTCCTCGCTTCTCTTCGGGATCGGCGTTTTGCCCTCCCAGCATGGAGTT
>NZ_PVBM01000139.1 GCF_002968575.1 Neorhizobium huautlense
TCGGCCCGCAGGTTCGATCCACGCTTCCTCCCCACGGTCGGTCGCCCTTCCGCAGTTGCGCTTCACTTCGCTCGCCATGACCAGCTTACGGTGGGACTTCCACCCACAAGAATGCGCCCATGCTGGGAGCGCATCGGGATAGGGGGGAGCCTATTGGCTCCGCCCCTCCCACACCACCCGGCATGCGGGTCCGCACCGGGCGGTTGGAGCAGTTGAGGTCGTCAGGCCCGTAGTTCTCCCGGCCTGGCGCCTGGGTTTG
>NZ_PVBM01000013.1 GCF_002968575.1 Neorhizobium huautlense
CTCAATCCGAGCTGGCAAAAGCGATGCCTGCTCCCGATCCAAACCGAAAATATATCCCATGAAAATGGCCACCCCGATCCCGAGGTGGCCATCTTAACTGATTTGCCAATCGTTTCCACACAGCCTGTTTCTCCGGGGCTTCTTGTCATCCAGCTTTGGATGTTGATCAGAATCAGGTCGGCTGCACGAGACCAGCGTCTACAAGTGGCCGGATGGATTCGATTTCTTTGTCGATTGCGGCTCGCATTTCGTCCGGAGTATTGGCAATCGGAGTGAGGCCAAGCGATTTCAGCTTTTCCTGTGTCGCCGGCATGTCCGTCCATTCCTTGATAGCGCCATGGAGCGCGTCGACGATTTCGGCAGGCATGCCCTTCGGACCGACGGCACCGAACCACAAAGTCTGGTTGTAATCCTTGAACCCTTGTTCAGCGACCGTGGGCACATCCGGCATCTCACTGGCACGCTTGAGAGATGTCACAGCAAGCCCGCGAATCTTGGCGTCACGGATATGCGGCAGATAGTTCGAGGGGGCATCGAGAGCGAAATGGATATGGCCGCCAAGCAGATCCGTCAGCAGCGGCGGTGACCCCTTATAGGGGATGTGGTTGATTTCGACCCCTGCCATCTGCCCTATGATCGCCGCTGCGATATGTCCCTTCGTACCGGCGCCGGGATTGCCGATATTTACTTTGCCGGGGTTCGCCTTGGCGTAAGCAACGAGCTCCTGAAGCGACTTCGCTGGGGCAGAAGCACTCGCAGTCAGTAGCGCGGGGCTCTCGGCGACGATCGAAATCGGAGTGAAATCCACCTGAGGATCGTAAGCAAGGTTCTTCTGCACGACCTTGTTTGCCGCGATCGGCGCGCTGCCGCTTACCATGATCGTGTAACCGTCAGGCGCCGCGCGAGCGAGCTTGCCGCCGGCTAACGCCCCCGCCGCGCCGGCGTAGTTCTCCACGACGAACTGCTGGCCGAACTTGGCGGTCAAGGCATCCGCCACTAGGCGGGTGATGATGTCACTCGTGCCACCTGGGGGGTACGCCGATATTACCACACCGGATTTACTCGGCCACTTGCTCGCTGACCATGCGGTTCCGCTTGCGGCCAACAAGGATGCAGTGCCGCTGAGCACCATGAATTCGCGTCTCTTCATTGTTCTTCCTCCCACTCTTGAGTGTTAAACTAAAACAACCCGGTCACCTTTCGAACATCTGGCTTCCGTTGTTTCGCTCTATGGAATGGCCCAGACAACCAGGAACCCTTCCTACTCGCCCCCGGCCAACCAAACCTCCTCACTTGCGTGGAAGGCCGCAAGTTCATCCGGCCGGTCGTCGCCAAGCAGGTCGGGATTGACCTTCACTCCCCTTACAGTCTGGATATAGGTGAGGAACTTGTAGGAGGGCCGCATCATGTTGAGCTGCCTCCAGTCGATCGGAAGCGTTTCGGACGGGTTAACCGGCTTCATCACGTCGCGCTCGAAGAAAACGTGGAAGGACAGGAGTTTCCACACACCGCCCTCCCTGATTACGCGGGAGAAGAAGCGGCAGAACACATGAAAATCTACCTCAACATCCCCAAGCCGCGCGCGATTGAAGATCATCGCCGGGCTTTCCACCGTCGCCCGGTCTTCCGCTATTTGGGCAAAGGCCGGAAATACCCAGTGCTTGCTGTTGCCGGTATCACCCATCCATTTCCGCGTCGCCTCCACATAGACATCACCGCCATGGCCGTCATACCAACTCGTGCGGACATAGGCGTCGCGATGAAAACATTCGGCCATCACGTCGAAACGGCGCTGGTCGCGTGCAAAGCGCTCGCGCCTGACAAGGTCAAAGATTTCCTCCCGGTCGAGATGTGCACGCAAGCGAGCGTCGAGGTCTTGTGGCATAGCGTTTCCTGATGTGTTGAATGCCGATCGTGCGAAGGTGCAGGAAGCCGACGACTTTTAGTCTGCCTCCTGCAGCCCTTCCTCGCGTACTTTGCGAAAACGTGGAGATATGATCGATAGAAGCAGCAACGCTGCAACAATGAGGGTCCCAAGGCTGAGCGGACTGGTGAAGAAGACGCTGGCGTCGCCATGCGAGATCAGCAGCGCCCGGCGCAGATATTCCTCGGCCATCGGACCGAGGATCATCGCGAGGATGAGCGGCGCGGGTTCTGCGCCGACCTTCCTGAAGAAATATCCCAGCACCCCGAACAGGGCCATCATGTAAACGTCAAACACGCTGTTGTTGATGCTGTAGACGCCGATCGCCACGAAGACACAAATCATCGGGAACAGGTAGTGATACGGCACCGAAATCAGTTTGGCCCACAAGCCGACGAGCGGGAGATTCAAGAACAGCAACATCAGGTTGCCAAGCCACATGGACACCACGAGGCCCCAGAAGAGTGCCGGTTGCTGTGTCAAGATTTCCGGTCCTGGCTGCACACCCTGCACCACCAAGGCCCCGATCATCAGCGCCATGGTTGCCGTGCCGGGCAGACCGAGCGTCAGCATCGGGATGAAACATGTCTGAGCCGCCGCGTTGTTGGCCGCTTCGGGTGCAGCCACACCTTCGATCGCTCCCTTGCCGAACTCGTCGGGACGACGCGAAACCTTCTTTTCCAGCGCGTAGGCCGAGAAGGACGCAAGGAGAACCCCCGCTCCGGGCAGGACGCCGAGCAGGACGCCAATCCCAGTACCGCGAAGCACCGGCGCTATGATGCGTTTCCAGTCCTCGCGGGTCGGGAAGAGACTGCTGACGGTCGCGACGCTGGCCGGCCGGCTGCGTTCGTCCTCGAGATTAGCAAGGACATCGCCTAGGCCGAAGATGCCCGTCGCGACCACCACGAAGTTCAACCCGTCGAGCAGGTTCGGTGTGCCGAAGGTAAAACGCGCAGCGCCCGAATTAACGTCTGTTCCGATCATCCCCAGCATGACGCCGAACAGGGCCATACCCAAAGCAGTGAGCATCGACCCGCTGGCCAGCACCATCGACGTGATCAACCCAAGCACGATCAAGGAGAAATATTCCGCCGGGCCGAAAGTCAGAGCAAAACTGGCAAGCAACGGCGCCGAGACCACGATGAAAAGCGTGCCCACAGTGCCGGCGAAGAAGCTGCCGATCGCCGCTGCTGCAAGAGCACGGCCCGCCTTGCCCTGTTTGGCCATTGCATGGCCATCAAGCGTGGTTACGACCGAGGAAGCCTCGCCCGGAAGGTTCATCAGGATCGCGGTTGTCGACCCGCCATATTGCGATCCATAGAAAATGCCGGCCAGCATGATCAGTGCAGTATCGACGGGAAGTCCGAAAGTGAAGGGCAGAAGCATGGAGATTGTCGCGACCGGCCCCAGTCCGGGCAACACGCCGACAGTCGTGCCGAGCAAAACCCCAAGGAAGCAATAGAGAAAATTACTAAACGTCGTGGCAGTCGAGAAGCCCAGCAGAAGTCCGTTGAAGATATCCATGTTGGAACCACAAGTCCTATTCGTGTAGCCAGGTGCCGAGCACCGGAATCGGCAACCCGATCAGTTCGATGAAGAGCACGGTACACAGTCCGGTGAAGGCCAGCGCTCCGACTGCCGACTTCAACTCAATGTGAAACTTGACGCTCGTCACGGCGCATAGGACGAGGAGCAGCAGCACGGCTGGCAGGAAGCCAAGCGGCTCGATCGCTAAACCGAAGACAACGATCGCTGCAGGCACCATGATTAGCGCCTTCCAGTTGATCGCAGACAAGACTTCAACTGATCCGGAAACCGACCGGACAAGAACGCCGATACCGGTCGCGACAAGAAGGCCTGATACGATGACGGGAAAAAAGCCTGGCCCCATGCGGCCTGCCGTGCCGAATGGATACTGGACTGCAATCCCCAGCACGACACAGCCGGTCACTGCAAAAAAAAGCCCTAATATACTATCTCGACTGATCTTCATCGGCATCCTCCCCAGAAGACTCGGAGTTTGAGAGCAGTACAGGACCGGGCGCCGGTGGCAACGTAATCTCCTCGGCGTTTCGCCTGACGGCCCTGGCACTGGCTCGAAACGCTCCTTATAGATGCCGGCCTTCATCCACCGGCACAATGATCCCGGTGGAACTCGTCAGGTTAACGATACAGGCAATCACCGCGCGCGCCACGTCGTCGGGTGTCGTCACCCGCCCCAGCGGCAGTTTTTCTGCGACCTTTTCGAGCTGCTCGCGGCTGCGGTTGGGCACGAAATCGGTGTCGACACCTGCAGGCGATACCGAAAACACCCTCACTTTCGGCGCCAGCACCTTGGCAAGCGCAATCGTCAGTGAATCAAGCCCACCCTTTGCCGCAAGATAGGCGAGGCTGCTTCCGATCCCCGTGCGCGCAGCAATCGAGGAAAGATTAACGATGGAAGCGTTGTCGCCCTGTTCCAGCAGCGGCCGAAACGCACGGATCACTGCGAATGGGCCGCGGAGGTTAAGCATAACCGTGCGGTCGAATATGTCGTCTGTAAGACCCTCTAGGTCAGCGGCGGGAACCGGCGTCGTCGCACCACCGCAGTTGACGAGCGTATCGATCTTCCCAAATCGGTCGCCTACGGCAGCAGCAGCGTCGGCGATTGATGCGGGATCATCGATCGAGATGCGCATGGCGATGTGGCCCGTTCCTTTGAGGCTGCCTACCACGTCGTTGGCGGCATCCGCCCGGCTGTTGTAGCCGACGACGACGGTTGAACCCAGCTCCGCCAGGCGGGCTGCTGTAGCCTTGCCGATACCGCTGCTTCCTCCTGTGACAACGGCCACTTCGGGTACCGTGGCCATGGGGATATCGATTGCAGTCACATCTCTCTCCGATCGAATGCTCATTTGTTAAACGCTGAATCAGTCTGAGAAGTCTTTGATCGTCTTGGCCGCGGCGGAGCGGATGAAGCCATGATCGCTTGAGAGCAACAAGGCGCTTGCCCCGAGACCTTTCGCAAATTCAAAATCGTCTCTGGTCGTCGGCAACATCAAGAGCGGAACGCCGGCCTCTCGGGCTGCGGCAGCGACTTTCCTGCTGATCTCCGCAACCTTGCTGCCGGCATCCGGATCGTTCCCGAACGAAGCGGTGAGATCGCCCCGACCGATGAATAGCGCATCCACTCCATCGACTCGGGCGATTGCTTCCGCGTGCTCGATCGCATCCTGATCTTCGATCATGACGATGCAGGCAACCTGCCTGTCCTGCGCCTTCATGTGCTGCGCGCCGGCGACACTGCCCCAGGTGCTGGCGCGCGTCAGGCCGGCAAAGCCCCGAGTGCCCCCCGCATAACGGCAGCTTTGGGCAACAGCCTCAGCTTTTTCGACCGAATTGACATGCGGAACCATGATTCCCATGGCTCCGCAGTCCAGCGCCGAAAGGATGGTCGCGGCACTGAATTCGGCAATGCGGACCAGAGGCGCGATGTTGGATGCGCGGGCCGCAAGGATCATCAGATCGGTGATGCCGCGATCCAGCGGCGCGTGCTCCTGGTCGATGACGACGAAATCGTAGCCAAGCGGCCCGAGCATTTCGACCACCTGGGTCGTCGGCAGCTTCAGGAAGGTTCCCAGCATCCGCTCACGGGCAAGAAGACGCTCACGGAACATGGTGAAGCTCGGTCGTTGATCGGTCATCTTTGTCTCTCGCTTTCTAGAATGGCTGCATTGGTCCGGGCACAGTGGTCGCAATCGCCGGATCGAGGACCAGCACGACTTTGCCGATCTGCCGGTTCTCGTCGAGAATGGCGTGAGCGTCCTCCACCTGATGAAACTGTACAGCCTGGTGAATGTGCGTCTTGATGCGCCCATCCTCAATCAGCGGCCAGACCTGCGCGACAAGCTCGCGCGCCAGCCGACCTTTGTAATCCGCTGTTCGAGGCCTCAGGGTTGAGCCCGCGATAGTCAGGCGGCGGCGAACCAGCGACCTTACATTGACCTCTGCCGTTTCGCCCTCGTGGCTTGCAATGAAGACCAGGCGCCCATCCATCTTGAGCAGGTCAAGCTGCCGCTGAGTCTTCGGACCTGCCTGTCCATCCAGGATGACGTCGACGCCCGCGCCGCCGGTATGTTTGCGAATTTCGTCGTCCCAGGCTCCCCTGTAGTCGACTGCTACTTTTGCACCGACAGACAGACAGACGTCGCGCTTCTCCGGGCTGCCTGCCGTTGCAAAAACTGTCGCTTGCCGCAAATGCCGAGCGATCTGGATTCCGGCCATCCCGACGCCGCTTGCACCTCCCTGGATCAGTAGCGTTTCTCCATCGGCAAGATGCGCCAGCCAGATCAGGTTGTTCCAGGCGGTGAAGAATACCTCCGGAAGCGAAGCACCTTCAATAAAGTTGAGCCCACGCGGAATTGGCATGCATTGGACCGCCGGCGCCAAGCAATATTGCGCATATCCCCCGCCATTGACCAATGCGCAGACTGGAGCCCCGACCCTCAGCGTCTTCACGCCCGCACCAACCTCTTCGACGAAGCCCGCAGCATCGAGACCAGGGATATCGGACGCGCCTGGCGGTGGCGGATAAAGCCCGCGCCGCTGTTGGACATCCGGCCGATTGACGCCTGCCGCGACCACCCGGATCAGCACCTCGCCGGGACCGGGACGGGGCCGTTGCCGTTCGACAATCCGGAGAACCTCCGGACCACCCGGCCTTTCGATCTCAACAACTTTCACCGGCTCGTATCCGCTGTCGTGTCAATCGGACAGGCCGACCAGACGCGCAGGATTGTCGGCCACCATGGTCCGCACCTCGACCTCAGTGAAACCGAGTGCGAGGCAGAGCTTGATGGCCTGCCTCATGCCTTCGACAGGCGTCGGATTGTCCACCTGCCCGAGGTCGGAGCCGATCGAGGAGCGAGCGACGCCGGCAGCCAAGATGTGCTCCTTTAGCTCCTGCGGGCTGTATACGTTGAAGCGGCTGTCGACATACATGCCGGCGGACTGTTCGACCAGTGCGCCCATAGCTGCCAGGTCGCGGATATCGTCATAGGTGAAGTGCAGGCCGTACATCGGGTGATTTATGAGCAGGCGCTTGACTCCTCGCTTCTTCGCCTCCTCAAACAGTCGCCAGATCTCCCAGACATGCAAATGACCGGACGACAGAATGGCATCAAATTCGGCGATCATGTCGAGGATCTGCTTCACCTCGTCCAGGATGTTGCCGTAGCCATCGACCACGCTCAGTGCCGGCGAGCTCCTCAATTCCACGTTTGAAGCCAGCCGAACCTTCCGGTGGGCGCTTCTGATATGATTGGCAGCCTGCGCCGTCGGCATCCAGATGAGCTTTGCGCCCATCTTCAACTGAGCGTCCACGACGAATGGGTTGAAGCCCCCTGTCGAATTGTTGAGCACGAGGCCGCTATACATGGCAAGGCCTCGATCCCCGAGAACTCGCTCCATCAGGGGAATGAAGGGCGCTACGGAGTAATGGTGGTCCTTGAACAGCAGGCCGCGCATTCCGGCTGCCGCCGCTTCTTCGGCCGCTTGCAAGTGATCTAGCTGCCGCGGCATTGTCGAAGGACCCGAATGCACGTGGAGATCCAGTGCGCCGCGTAAGAGGCTGGCCGCCAGCGCCTCGTCAACGCCCGCTATCAGCTTGCGCACTTCCTCGCGATTGCGTTTCGAATCATCTGCTGTCGCCATGAAACCCTCCTCTGCGTATCTAAGGAAGCCTTAAAGCTTGACTTGGTTCACCGACAACCTATCGTCGTCAGCGTTTCGCGAGCCGAAATATACCCGCAGGATGTCTGGGAGGAGGACCCATGACCATTCGAGCCATCGAGCGCGCAATGAACGTGCTCCAGGAATTGAATCAGCAGCCGATCAACACGATCGCGCAGCTCCATGCCCGCACGAAACTGCCCAAGCCGACCCTTGTACGCATCCTTCGAACACTCGAGGAGGCCGGCTATGTCGAGAACGACACGCGTCAGGGTGGTTATCAGGTGAGCGCTCTGGTTACATCGCTGAGCTCCGGCTTCCACAAGGGGCCGCTGGTCGTGGAGGCTGGCCGAGCCTGGGCGATCGCAATCACTCGCAAGCACAAGTGGCCGGTCGCCATCGCCTTGCCTGACTATGACGGAATGATCATCCGCTTCAGCACGGTTCCAGACAGCCTTGTTTCGCCGTTCCACAGCACGGTGAACAAGCGCCTGTGCATGCTCACGCGCGGGTTGGGCCTTGCTTATCTAGCCTTTCTCGATTCTGAAGATCGCGACGTCATGATCGATATTTTGCAGAAGTCGGAGAACCCGGAGAATGCACTAAGCCATCATCGCGATGAACTTCTGCGCGTGCTCAGGCAAGTGCGGAAGAACGGTTATGCGACCCGTTCCTCGACTGTCGAACCACGAAACTCCGATACAATCGCCGTTCCGATCATCGCCAAGGATGGAAGAGTTCTCGCGAGCCTCGGCCTCACCTATTTCAAGTCCGCATTTGATTCGAACCAGGAGCCCCGTGAGCGCTATGTTCCTGTTCTCAGATCGGCAGCAACTGCCATTTCGGAGGACTTGGCCCGGTTGTCGAACAGCATGGCCATCGAAGTGAGTTCGTCGGGCGAGGCCGAAGCACTAGGATGAGCACCGACCGGGATGCCGTGATACGGTCGCGGCGCGGTAGGCGTTAATCCCTGAGGCGGGTTGCGCTTCTCTCTCGTGTTTGCTTGATGAACCCCGTCATGAAGGCTGCTGCCGGCTCGGGGTGAGTTTCGAGGAGAAAGTGTCCGCCGTCGAGGATGTGCGCTTCCATGCGTGGAAGGTCCTGTATCCAGGAGAGCGTTTCGGCGATGTCGAAAAAGGCGTCATGGCGGCCCCAGATCATCAGCGCCGGCGGCTGCCACTGCTTGAGATACGCGCCGATCGCATCGAAGCGGGCGACGTATTTGCCGTAGTCCGCAAGCAGGGTGCGCTGCATCTCCATGCGGCCGGGCAGGTTCAGCACCCTCCAATCCTCGACCCAGGGCTCGCCCTTGATTTTGGCGACGACCTCTGCCGGCACGTCGCGCGTATACTGGTCGCGCGTGCCTTCATAGGTGAGAAACGTGGTCGCCCTGGCCTTGTTTTCCGGGGTTGGATCGGACCAGTACGCGAATGTCGCCTCCCATTGCGGCGCAAATCCGCTCCGGTGCGCATTGGCGTTCTGAATGATGAGGCCTTCCACCAGCTCAGGCGATTGCATGGCGATCGACAATCCGACAGGCGCACCCCAATCATGCAGGTAGATGAAACGCTGCCCCACCGCGAGATGGCGCAACAGCTCGCCGATGGCGTCGCTGAGCGCTGCAAACGACGGCGCGGGAAGCGGATCGGATTCCCCGTATCCGGGCAGATCGGGCGCGATCACATGGGCGGCGCGCGACAGCGGAAGGATCACGTCACGGAACGTGGCCGATGAGCTTGCATAACCGTGCAGCAGCAATAGTCCGGGGTAGGAGGGATCGCCCGCCGTGACGTAGGCGAGCTCGCCTCCCCCGGATAGACCCAATCGGCGCCGGGCAATTTTGTCAGACTGGGTTTGCATGATTCGCTCCTGAGTTTGCCGTTGTCGTTGAAACCTGATAATTTGATTTATACGGTTACGTGGTTGTAACCGTATAACTAGCTTTAAGAGGTTACGTTCCCTGTCGAGCGATCACACGGCCTGGGTGCCGGAGCACTTCATAGGCGGTCACCCCGCTCTGGACCTTTCGAACGCGGTCTATGACCGGCGCGCGCCACCGCCGGACAATGAACTTTTTAAGTCCTGCCGGGACGTCGGGACGTGGCTCCTTGCGGCGGGCCTGGCAGACGAGCGTGGAGCAGCAGCGGTCGCCGAGATATGGGATCGGAATTTCCTCGACAGCGTTCGTGAGATACGGGAATCGTCGTACGAGGTCTTCGACGCGATCACCTCGGATGAGGAGATACCCGCGCAGCCGCTTGGCCTTTTGTTCTCAGGCGCAGCGCAGGGCCTCGGAGCCCAGCCGGTCGGGTGGAAGGCGGAAAGGCCCGCTTTGGCCTCCAATCAATGGCAAGATCCGGCCCTTGTGACCGCATTCCTCGCCTGCCTGTCGATCGAGGCATTCTTTACGCTGCCGCGCACAAGGCTGCATGCATGCCCACGATGTGGATGGCTGTTCATAGACACGTCGCGAGGCGGGAAGCGCCGCTGGTGCAACATGCGGATTTGCGGAAATCGCGAAAAGATATCCCGCCACAGGGGGCATGTGGGATCTTGACCGGCGGCATTCTGTTAAAGCGCAAGGCCCGGATCCAGGTCGCCCGCCGCCAATACCGACATAGCTTATGCACGGCCAAATCATAGCGTGCCAATCGCTCTGAACCGAGGCGGCTCGGGCGCCTCTAAAGACATGGCCTCGCTGAACCGACGCAGCGTGACGGAACGTCGTCATCCCGCCATTCGGACCGCAGCCGCGCCACACCGCCTCCGCACTTGCCCGCGGCCTTCCACAAAACCAACATTATTCGCAGCCAAGTAGTTGATGAAGGACCTCTGGCCGTGGCTTTGGGCTCCGCTATATCACCCGCCGGAGGGGGCGGTCGTCGTCAGTCACGGAAGTCGTGGCAATTCCATCAGGGAGGAGAGTGCAGATAGGGGGCTCAATGAGCGTAGTGCCCAATAGGCAACCCGTGTCTTTCGGACGCGGCTCACCCGGAAAAGCTTTCGCTTGGCGCGAGCGACGTCGACCGCTTATGGCCGCCTCGCGTAGCTGTCGGCCTGCGGCGGTTCCGGATGAGCCATGCCCGACATTGCATCGAAGGGGCCTGCCATGAGCATCGCTGATCGGTTGGTGACGGGAAGTCTCTGGGTCACCCTCTCGAGGGTCATCGTCAATGGATTGTCGACCCTCAGCACCATTATCCTGGCCTGGTATCTATTGCCTTCGGATTTTGGCGTGGTGGCGCTTGCGACAACCATGCTCGCCATCGTCACGACGGTTACCGAGCTTTCCCTCGGCGAAGCGCTGATCCGGCACGAAGATCCCGGAGAATCCCATTTCAGCGCCGCATGGACATTGGCTGCGACCCGCGGCCTGATATTGTGCCTTCTCTTCGCCGCATTCGCCTATCCGGCCTCCGTCCTTTACGAGGAGCCGCGCCTGTTCGGGGTCCTGCTCGCGCTCAGCCTCAGCCTGCTGATCAACGGGCTTGCCAATCCGCGCAGGATCATGCTCCAGCGGGAGCTGATCTTCTGGCAAGAATTCGTACTGAATGTCGCCCAGAAAGTTGCCGGATTCGTCGCGACCGTCGCCATAGCCGTCATCTACCACAGCTACTGGGCGCTTGTGGTCGGCACTCTGGTCATGCAGGCGACGAACGTCCTGACGTCATACCTTGTGATGCCCTTCCGCCCCCGCCTCACCTTCTCCCATATGCGGGAGTTCTTTTCGTTTTCCCTCTGGATTACCGCCGGGCAGATCGTCAATACGCTCAATTGGCGTTTCGACTACCTGCTCATCGGCAAGCTGCTGGACGGCTCCGCGCTCGGCTATTATTCGCTCGGCGGCCAGCTCGCCATGACGCCGACGCGCGAGGCGACGGCGCCGCTGACGGCGACCATCTATCCCGGTTTCGCCAATGTCCGCCACGACCCCCATCGTCTGGCGGCAGCCTATCAGCGGGCGCAGGCGCTGCTGACGGCCGTTGCCTTGCCTGCCGGCATAGGAATGGCGGTCGTTGCCGACCCCCTCGTCCGGCTCGTTCTCGGAGAAAAGTGGCTTCCCGTCATCTTCATCATCCAAGCGCTCTCGTCCGTTTACGCCCTGCAGACGCTGGGCTCGCTCAACCAGCCGCTCGGCATGGCTCTCGGCCACACCCGCACCCTGTTCATCCGCGATACCCAGATGCTTCTGGTGCGGGTTCCAGTGATCACCGTCGGCCTAGTCTTCTGGGGCCTGCCGGGGCTGATCGTCAGCCGGGTGCTCACCGGTCTCTTCAGCGCTTTCGTCAACATGATCATCGTCAAACGCTTCATCAATGTTCCGGTGACGGCACAACTGTGGGCGAATTTCCGGGCGCTCGCGAGCTCGGCCATCATGGCGGCAGGCGTCTTGCTTGCTCACCGCCAGATGGGGGTTGAGACCACCTCGACGGCGCTGGCTCTGCAGCTCGCCATCCTCATTTGCCTTGGAGGCGTTCTCTATTGCACCTCCAGTATCCTTCTTTGGCTGGTCATGGACCGTCCAAACGGTCCCGAGACCGAAATACGAAGAATCGCCTCCAAGGTGATTTCCAAAGTCAGCCACGCCTGATCAGAGGCCTGTTTAATTACAACTTTCGAAAGAGAGGTACGATGCCCGCGGTACAGCAATCCGAACTCATCACCAGGCTCCAGAACAGAACGCACGATTGCCTGAAGCAATTCGTCAAGCCCGATGAACCTTTGGCGATACTGGATTTTCCCGACATCAAGAACTGCGGAGATTCCGCGATCTGGCTGGGGGAAATGGCTTATTTGAAGGATCGCTACGCAAAGCGGCCCTCCTACGTCTGCACGACCGACGATTTTTCACCGGACGAACTCAAGAGCGCGGCCCCAAGCGGTCCGATCTTCATTCACGGGGGCGGCAATTTCGGCGACGTTTGGGTCTTCCACCAGGATTTCCGGGAGCGGGTGATGGAGCTGTTTCCGAACCGGCAGATCGTCCAGTTTCCGCAGTCGATTCACTACAAGTCTCCGGAACGGCTGGAGCAGAGCAAGCGCGCGATCGGCAGGCACGGCAACTTCGTGCTCTTGGTGCGGGACGAGGAGTCGTTTCAGTTCGCCAAGGAAAATTTCGATTGCCAGGTGCATCTGTGCCCGGACATGGCATTTTGCATCGGCAGTATAGAGCCCGACACGCCGCAATTCCCCGTCCTTGCAATGCTCCGCCAGGATAAGGAACAGGTCGGGACGGTCGATTTTTCCGCCTATCCCGACATCCCGAAGGAAGACTGGATTACCGAGAACCGTTCGAAGGTGCGCGTCGCAAAGGCGCTCGGCGCGGCATCCGCACTGCTGCATCTCAGTCCCTCGGAAGTACGGCTGCGCAAACTGGATGCCGCGGCCAACAACCGCTTCCAGCGCGGTATCCGGCAGATCTCCCGCGGCAAGGCTATCGTGACCGACCGCCTGCACGTGCATATCTGCTCTCTCCTGATCGGACGCCGCCATGCCGTACTCGACAACAATTACGGCAAGATCCGGCGCTTCATGAATGCTTTTTCGGGAGGCACGGATCTCTCTTACAAGGCAACCTCGCTCGACGACGGCATCCGATGGGCAAGGGAACAGGCGGGTGTCGCAGCGTGACCCAGCCCAAAGACAACGACCGGAGGCCGTCATGACCGTAGTAACGTTCATCATCCCCGTGAGGCACCAGAAAAATGCGCGCGACTGGGGCCTGCTGAAGAAAAATCTGACGCAGACCGTCGCCTCGATTTCCAATCAAACCAGCCCTGACTGGCGAGGAGTGATCGTCGCCAACAGAGGCGCTGATCTTCCCGCGCTGCCGGACAAATTCTCGGTGACCTGGGTGGATTTTCCGCCGAACGACATCCATGATCGCGGCAATGCGACCCAGGAAGAATTTCTCGATTCCTTCCGCGCCGACAAGGGCCGGCGCGTGCTTGCAGGCATGCTCGATGCCAGAGACAGCCGTTTCTTCATGATCGTCGACGACGACGATTTTGTAAGCGCCCGGATTGTCGAGTATGTGTCGCAGCATCATAACGAGAACGGCTGGACGATCGACAAGGGCTATATCTGGGACGACGGCGGCAGTCTTTTGTTGGGTCGGGACCAGTTCAGCCACTATTGCGGAACATCGCTGATCATCCGCTCGGATCTCTACGGGCTGCCGCCGAGCGCAGAAGATGCTTCCCTCGAATGGATCAAGGATATGCTCGGCAGCCATGTCCGCATAGCGCCAGCTTTGGCTGCGCGCGGAACACCATTGAAATCACTGCCATTCCCGGGTGCGGTCTATCGCGTCGCGCACAAGGGATCGCACAGCAAGGCGCCCAGTCTTATCGAGATGTATTTCCTGAACAGGAGCGCTCTGAAGCGGCCTGTCAATATTCTGAGGAACCTTGCGCGGCTGCGGCTTCTGTCGGTTGAACACAAAAGAGAGTTCTTCGGGCTTTCGAAATAGGTCATTTGGGGCTGGCGATCCCGAAACGCGGCTTCGCTTTCGGGATCGCCGTGCAATTGACGATCAACGGCGGTACACGGAGGCACACCCGCCGTTCAGGCGGAGAGCCGCGCCTCGGGCGGCGCCTCGTCGTAATGTATGCGCAGACAGCTTCGCACGCCTTCGGGTGCAAATACCGTCTCCACCTCGCCCATTCCTCCCGATAGAGCGGCAGGAATGAGCTTGCTCCCGAACCCCTGGCGCTCGGGCTGGGTGACCGAAGGGCCGTTGCTTTCGGTCCAGTGGATCTCGACGAGCTGCGGCAGCATCTTCCATTCCACGCTGACAATTCCCTCCGGCACCGAGAGAGCGCCGTATTTGGCGGCATTGGTGGCGAGTTCGTGGATGATCAAACCGATCCGCGGCGTAATGGCTTCATGCAGCTGAACGCTCGGTCCGGAGAAGCGAAACCGCTCGGGACCATAGGGCGAGAGCAGAACCCGAAGGAGCGCGTGCAGATCGGGCGGCGCGCCGGCGCTGCCGGAAGAAATGCGATGCGACTGCGACAGCGCCGAGAGGCGGCCTTCGAACAGCGGCATAAAGCGTTCCGGCTCCTTGGTATTGCGCCATGTCAGCTGGGCAATGGACAGAACGAGCTGCATGATGTTCGAAACGCGATGGCGCATTTCGCGCGCCATGATTTCGGCTTCCCTTTCGGCGGCCTGCTGAGCCTGAATAGCCTGCTGAAGCGCGTGGATGATGGTGACCATCAAGCCGCCGAATACGACGAACATGACGGTCGCCGCCATCGTGCCCGCCCAGGCGCCACCGGTGGTAGCGCCGGCCAAAGCGAAAGAAGCGGCCGCGACAATCACCAGGGCGCCGGCCCACGGGCCTCCCCAGGCTGCAGACACCACGATCAGCGGGTAAAAGGTAAGAAATGGCGCACCGGTCAGCCATATCGAAAGAAAAGCGCGAATGGCGAAACCGATGAGCAGGCATGCAAAAGCGACGGCCAGCCCGCGTTTCCATGATGGCGGTTCTTCCGGCAGCAAACGCTTCCATAACTCTCCGCCAGCCCAGACTCGCTTGCGCTCCATCAAATTCCCCTCTGCCGGCCGCATCTGCGACGATAATCCCTGTCCCGAGCAAATCATCGTCAGACAATGCTGACGCAGCATAGACAGAAGTTCTAGATCGCGCATCCCCCGATCCACAAGATCAACAGCAACCAGCCGCTATTCGGTGAACGCTTCCATGGCGTCGAAGCATCGGATAGGGACATTTGTCGCCATTCGATACAGTTGAAGCGCATGTCCGATACAGTCGATGCACGCGGCAAATCCGCGACATATTCGCCAAGAGCAACGGGCTTGTAGGAAATACCGGTCATGTGGCCGACTTCGCGATCTGGTACCACGTCCGGTTGGCGTTGATGACCTGATTGCGCCCCGCTTCCTTCGCCCGATAAAGCGCCGCGTCGGCCTGCGTGAACAGAGCCTGAGCAGTGATGTCGCCCGGCGCCTCCGGTGGCAGCGTGGCCGTTCCGATGCTGACGGTGACGTGGCCGAACGGCGGATTGCCCGTATGCGGCAAGGCCAGCGCACTGACCTGCACGCGAATTCTTTCAGCCACTGTCCACGCCCCGCCGATATCCGCATCCGACAGCAGCACCGCCATTTCTTCGCCGCCGTAACGGGCGGCGATGTCGCCGGGACGCTTGACGCAGTTCCTGACGACAGCGGCAATCTGTGCGAGGCATTCGTCGCCGGCGGCATGACCGTAAATGTCGTTCAACAGCTTGAAGCGGTCGGCATCGATCATCAGCAGGGACAATGGCGTCCTGCCGCGCCGGGCCCGCTTCATTGCCTCTTCAAATCGGACGTTGAAGGACCGGCGGTTGGCGAGCTTCGTCAGATCGTCGGTACTGGCAAGCTGATCCAGTTGATCATGCATGATCTTGTGTGTCGTGACGTCGCGAGTGATCGCAACGACCCTCGTCGCGCTCGCTTTGTTTTGCTCCGGCAATTTGCTCAGGGCCGTCTCGAGCCACACCTCCTCGCCGCTCGGCTTCACATGCTTGATGAGGAATTTCTCGTGGGTCGACCCGTTCTGCAACCGCGCTGCAGCCTCCCGAATGGTTGCCTCGGCTTCTTCCGTCATGCCGGCATAGACGCTTTTTCCGATCAATCTATCCGCCTCGATGCCCAGGATCGCGGCCGAGGATGGAGAGACATATTCCCGGATGCCGTTCTCATCAAAACGGGAGATGACGTCGCTCGATGATTCGGCAAGCAACCTGAATTCGGCTTCGCGCGCCGCAAGCTGGGCCTCGCTTTCCTCGCGCCGCTTGAGCTGCTGGCGCCAATGGGACGCGGCAAGGACCGAAATGGCCATCAAAACCAAGGCATAGATCCAGCGGAGCTTGGCCTGTGTCATCCACTCAAGCAGGATCTGCTGCTTCGCGGCCGCGGCGAGAACGACGATGCCGGTCCGCTCGCTCTGATAGAAGCCGCCGATCCGCTGCTGCTGGTCCACCGGAGATCGGTAATGAAAGGCTCCCGCCGTTCTCGCTCTCAGGTGTCGCGCAAAGAGTTCGTGCGCGGCCATGTTGGTGCCCAGGAAGTTTTCCGCCATCGGACCGCGAGCGAGAATCATGCCGTCGCCGCGCGCCATCAGGAAAGACCCGTCGCTCCCGACCGGGAAATTTCGGAAGAAATTGATGAAATGCTTGACGCGAATGGTGGAGACGACAACGCCTCCGAACGAGCCGTCGGCCCGCAGGACCTTCTGTGAAATCGGCCAGACCCAATCCCCCGACAGGCGGCTCTTGATCGGCTTGCCGAGGACCGGCAACGGGAAGGGCTTGGCCTTGTGGTACTGGAAATATTCCCGGTCCGTATAGAGCACGCCCGCCGGCGGCCGGTCAGCCGATGTCGCGATCATGCGGCCTTCCGCATCGATATAGGAAAGTGTGTCGAGCGTCGGCGACGCCTTCATCTGGCGTGTGATCAGCGATTTGATTTTCGCCGCAATATGGGGATGCCCCTCTTCATCGCCAATCACCGCGATCAGGCTGGCAAGGGGGAGCCGCGTGGTCTCGATGACATCGTCCGCATGCTGGGCAATTGCCTCCGCGGTCTGCTCCAGGCTCATCTCGACCCGTCCGACCTCGGCCCTCCAATTTGAGTACTCCGTCCACCCAAGCAGAGCGGAAAAGGCCAGGAACCCGAGCAAGACGGCAATGGGGGTCGTCTTCGTTGACCGGATCACCAAGGCCTTCATAGAATCACTCCAGAGCCGCCTTCGACTCGAATATTCCAGAATACATTACAAAACGCTAAAGAACTTCGCTTCCGCTAGTCCGGGAAATCATAGGCGAAAAACAGTAGGTGTGGCGATGCCCGGAGCCTTCAAGGCCGTTCCGGCATTTGAGCGGCGCAATTCCCCTCGATTGTAACGGCCGGTGGAACCTTCGGCGCGCTTTTAAACTTTCTAGCGTCAGAACGCAGCTGCAGAGGACACCTGGAACATTGAAAATGGCTTCGCCCCGCGGACGCAACAACATATTCGACCGATTCTCGAGCGCCATTGCCGAATGGTCGGGCAAACCAGTCGCTTTTGTTTCGGCCGTCGTTTTCATCATTATCTGGGCGCTGACCGGGCCTCTCTTCGGCTTCTCCGAAACCTGGCAGCTCGTCGTCAACACCGCCACCACGATCGTCACGTTCCTGATGGTGTTTGTTCTGCAGAACTCGCAGAACCGGGATGGCAGGGCAGTTCAGGCGAAACTCGATGAACTCATCCTTACAAGCAAGGCAGCCAACGGATTTGTCGGCATCGAAAAGCTTGACGAGCGGGAACTCCGCAAACTGAGCGACCGCCTCGAGGAACAGGCCAAAGCGCTCGATGATCAGGCGGACAACATCGAGGAAGCGCAGGAAAGCACTGACCCGCTCTTTTCGGCAATTGGCGCGAAATCTTCAGGACTCCAGGAACCTGATGAAAAAAAACGATGTTCAATGCCCTGAGAAACGGAGTGCGGCAGAATGAAACCCGAGGACGAACCAGGACTGGCGCCGTCAGCCGATAGCCACGGGCAGAAGGTGAAAAAGGCCCGCGCCGGCAAAGGCCTTGTTCTGTTCATCGTCGGCGTCGCGGTCGCGGCGCTGCTGCTATACTTGACCATCGGCATCTATGCCGGGATCAGCAGCGGTTGAGAAACGAATACGAAAAGGGCGGCTCGCGCCGCCCTTTCTTGGATTGAAACCTATTCCGCGGCCTGCCGCGCCATCGGATTGTTGGGATGGGTCGTCCAGTTGGCATAGGTCGGCTCGACCACCTTGCCGGTGCGTTTGTCGAGATCGCCGGCGGCAAGCGGCACCATCGTGATGCAGTTCTGGACCGGACAGACATTGACGCAGAGATTGCACCCGACGCATTCCTCCTCGATCACCTCGAAATGCCGGATACCGTTGACGACGTTGGTGATCGCCTGGTGCGAGGTGTCCTCGCACGCGATGTGACAGCGGCCGCACTTGATGCAGGCATCCTGGTCGATATGCGCCTTGGACACATAGTTGAGGTTCAGATATTGCCAGTCGGAGACGTTCGGGACGGCTCGACCGGTAATGTCGTCGAGCGTCCGGTGGCCCTTGGAGTCCATCCAGTCGGAGAGGCCGGTGATCATCTCCTGGACGATCTTGAACCCGTAGGTCATCGCGGCCGTGCAGACCTGCACGTTGCCGGCGCCGAGTACCAGAAATTCTGCCGCGTCGCGCCAGGTCGTGACGCCGCCGATGCCGGAAATCGGCAGCCCGTAGGTTTCCGGATCGCGAGCGATTTCAGCCACCATGTTCAGCGCGATCGGCTTGACCGCGGGACCGCAATAGCCGCCATGGCTGCCGCGGCCGTCGATCGAAGGTTCAGGCGAGAAGGTGTCGAGATTGACCCCGGTGATCGAGTTGATCGTATTGATCAGCGACACGGCATCCGTGCCGCCGGCTCGTGCCGCCCGCGCCGGCTTGCGGATGTCGGTGATATTGGGCGTCAGCTTGGTGATGACAGGCATGCGGGTGTACTGCTTGCACCAGCGCACCACCATCTCGATATATTCCGGCACCTGACCAACCGCCGAGCCCATGCCGCGCTCGGACATGCCGTGCGGACAGCCGAAGTTGAGTTCGATGCCGTCGGCGCCCGTCTCTTCGACAAGCGGCAGGATCGCCTTCCAGGCATTTTCCTCGCAAGGAACCATGATCGAGGCGATGAGCGCCCGGTCCGGCCAGTTCATCTTCACCTGCTTCATTTCGCGCAGGTTCGTATAGAGGTCGCGGTCTGTGATCAACTCGATGTTGTTGAGCCCGAGAAGCCTCCGGTCGGCGCCCCAGATCGCGCCGTAGCGCGGGCCGTTGACGTTGACGACCGGCGGTCCTTCTTCGCCCAGCGTCTTCCAGACCACGCCGCCCCAGCCCGCCTTGAAAGCGCGCTCGACATTATAGGCCTTGTCGGTCGGCGGCGCGGAAGCCAGCCAGAACGGATTGGGGGATTTGATGCCGACGAAGTTGTTGCGGATATCAGCCATGGTTCGATCTCCCCTCAGGCGACGGCGGTCGCCGGCCGCGCCCCGGCGGCCAGGACACGGTTGATGCTCTCGGCGGCGTCGCGCCCCTGCGCCACGGCCGAAACGGTGAGATCCTCGCCAAGGCCGATGCAGTCGCCGCCGGCCCAGACGCCCTCGATCGAAGTCCTGCCTTCGATGTCGGTCGAGATCTTGCCCCTCTCGATCTGCAGCGCCCCGAGACCGGAGGCAAGGAAGCTCTGGCCGATCGCCTTCATGATCTGGTCGGCGGCAATCACGCCGGTTTCGCCGGTACCGACGAGCTTGCCGTCGCGCATCGCGGTATATTCCACCTCGATACCGGCCACCTTGCCGTCCTGACCGAGAATTACCTTAGGCGCCAGCCCATGGCGGATGATGACGCCGTTGGCGGTCGCCAGATCCTGCTCATAGGCGGACGCATTCATATTCTCCTTGCCGCGCCGATAGCAGATGGTCACTTCTTCGGCGCCGAGCAGCTTTGCCTGGATCGCCGCATCGATCGCGGTCATGCCGCCGCCGAGCACGACGACCCGCCGTCCGATCGGAACGGTGGCCTTGTCGGCTGTCTGGCGGAGAGCCGCGATGAAATCGACGGCATCCTCGACGCCTTCGAGTTCCTCGCCCTCGATGCCGAGCCCATTGACGCCGGCAAGCCCCATGGCGAGGAAGACGGCGTCATAGTTCGCCGTCAGATCCGAAAGCGAGAAGTCGCGGCCGAGCGCCACGCCGTTCCTGATCTCGATACCGCCGATCGCCGTAACGTACTCGACCTCGCGCCGGGCAAAGTCGTCGACCGCCTTGTAAGTGGCGATACCGTATTCGTTGAGCCCGCCCGCTTTTTCGCGGGCCTCCAGCATCACCACCGAATGTCCGTGCATGGCAAGGCGGTGGGCGGCCGCAAGTCCCGCAGGCCCTGCCCCGACGATTGCGACGGTCTTTCCGGTAGATGCTTTTCGGCTATAGAACTGCCGCCCCTGCTCCATGGCGATATCGGTCGCGTAGCGCTGCAGCCTGCCGATCTCCACCGGACGGTCCTCGGCGGTGTTGCGCACGCAGACCTGCTCGCAGAGCGTTTCGGTGGGACAGACGCGGGCGCACATGCCGCCCAGGATATTCTGGTCGAAAATCGTCTTGGCTGATCCGATCGGATTGCCCGTCGATATCTGCCGGATGAACAGCGGGATATCGATGGCGGTGGGACAGGCCGTCATGCACGGCGCGTCGTAGCAGAAATAACAGCGGTCGGCGGCGACCAGCGCCTCGTGACTGTCGAGACGCGGGTGGAGATCGGCGAAATTCGACTCGTATTCCGCCGGCGTGAGGCGTCCGGCCTCAATACCGTTTCCCAGTCGATCCATCTTATGTTCCCTCTTTTATGGATTCATGGACAACTATTGGGAAAAAGGTACCACAGCAAAAAAATTTATCAAACGGTAAATTTTTGCCGAAGCCGACTGGTAAGCCGGCCTTCGATATCATGACTTAATCAATCAACTTTAATCTTTACTCACAAAATCAACTTTACTATGGTGCGCGCCATCGAGGGGTTCCGCCCGCACAGACTCGGCCAAACGGGGAGCGTCATGGCAAAGAAGCAGAAGCGCAAGAACGGCAATAGCGACGCCGAGAAGGCATCCAGAACATCGGCCGCCGCCGGCAACGGCGCGATCGACGTCCGCAGTTTCCTTTATGTCGGCGGCCGCGATTGTCAGGTGGCGCACCTTCGCGAGATTGCCAGCGATTTCGGTGCGGAACTAATTCACCACGACGGGGGTTTGCGTGAAGCAGTTTCGCGCATCGATACGGTGCTGCCCTCGGTGGACTGCGTTTTCTGCCCCATCGACTGTATCAGCCACGATGCATGCCTGAGGGTGAAGACCGGCTGCAAGAAGTTCGGCGTCGCCTTCGTGCCCCTGCGCAACGGATCGAAATCGAGTCTGGAGCGGGCGCTCCAGACGATGAAGGAACGCAATGATGAACGAAGAACGTCGTGACGTGAGCCTCTTTATCGGCCTCCACAAGCTTGCTGAACAAAATGGCGACGGTCTGGTGCCCGAGCTTTATGCGCTGCTGGCAAATCGGGCCAATGCGGCGCCGGACATGACCAATGTGGTGGCGTTGCCGGTCGCCCCGCGCCGACGTGACGAGCCGACCCTTTCCGCTGCGGAGACGGGAGTGGTGTTGGCTTTTGACAGGCATCAATAGTTACAGGGATTTAACTACAACAAGGCGTAGTGCTGGGGCAGATATCGTTGAAACGAACGACGGTGCCTCACATGAAAAACTTCTTTCTCCGCTACGCGACCCCGCTTATCACCGGCCTTTTCCTGGTCTCGCTCATCTCCGGCGTCGCCCTTTTCTTCCATGTCGGTACGGCATGGTTTCACGGAATGCACGAATGGCTGAGCGTGGCGCTTATCTTGCCCTTCGTCCTGCACGTTTGGAAGAACTGGCGGCCGTTTACCAACTATTTCCGGCACCTGCCGATGACCGTGGCGCTGCTCGTCTCCGTATTGGGGAGCGCCTATTTCATCTGGCCGAGCAGCGAACCGCAGGCCGGCGGCCCGCCCCAGTTTGCATTCACGCGCGAAATCATCAAGAATCCATTGTCGCAAGTCGCCCCGTTGCTGGGGGATACGTCGGACAATCTGGTGAAACATCTCAATGAACAGGGTTTCTCCGCGGCCGCGGCCGATCTTGCCCTGATCGATATTGCGACGAAATCCGGCAAAAGCGAGGGTCAGCTCATCCAGGCGATCATACCAGCGAGGCAGTAGAACCTCCTCTGCCGCCATCAGGCAAGGTTCAGGCGCGTCTTACGGTGAGAAACGTGCCTGCCGCCACCGCCAGCCAGCCGAGCATCATCAATGTGCCGCCGGTCGGCGCCGCAAAAGGAAACAGCCGGTCGCCGAGATAGTGCCGTGACACCAGGTCGCCGGCGAAGATGATCGTGCCCAACCCGAGCACCAGAGCGGCAAGCGTTGCCGTTCGAAAATGCAGGTGGCCAAGATAGAGCCCGAGCAGGACCGGCGCATGTGCCAGGCACATGGTCGAGGCCGAGCCCAGGAAAACAGTATCGCCGCCGTGGCTGGCAGCCGCTGCCAGAGCCACCCCCGCAGCGCCCATCAGACCGCTCACAAGCAGGATCAACGGTCGCAGTTTGTCCAGCCCCTTCAACGGCCTATTCCTTGTTCTGCATGTGGAAGGCCAGCCGTTCGACCGGCGCCCAGATGATATCGCGCAGTTTCGGATTCTCGATGGTCTCGTCCATCGCCCGACGGAAACAGAGTATCCATTCGTCCCGCTCCTCGGGGCCGATGGCGGCGCCGAAATGGCGCGAGCGCAGCCTTGGATGACCGTATTTCTCCACGTAGACGGGAGGGCCGCCGAGATAGCCGGTCAGATAATCGTACAGTTTGGCTTCGCTGCCTTCGAGGCTCGGCGGATGCACGGCCCGGCAGCGGGCGGCTTCGGGCAGCGTGTCCATCAGCTCGTAGAAGCGCCTGACCAGAGCACGCACCGTCGCGTCTCCGCCGATCGCTTCATAGAGTGTGATTGTTTCGCCTGCCATGCCCACCGCCACATTTGCTGCGTCATGGTGTTAATGGCGTCTCCTCATCAGGGCAAGGGGCACGGCGTCGCACCTAATCCGGTCCGGCGTCGGCTTCCTTTGCATCCGGCTCGGGCAGCGAGCCGGTCCCCGGCGTCTTCTCCTTGTCGGTGAGGTGCGGCTTGGCATGCGGTCCGGCAGCGGGATGTTTTGCCGCGTCTCCCGGTTTCCCGACATGCTCCACCGCTTCTTGAGCTTTCTTGTCTTCTGCCATATCCGATCCCTTGGTTCGTCCTGCCGGGCAAACGTTCTGCAGAAGGAAGGAGTTCCGGTTCTTCGCGCTCTTCCAGTTCTTGCGGTTAGATGCTTTCCTCTTCCATCGGTTCGCTGAGGACGTCGAGCATGGCCCGCAGCGCCCGCGTCGCATGCCGTTCGGCGTGATGGAGCGCAGAAAACTGCCGCACCGGCATTGAAAAATCGGCGACATGCAGTCGGCCGGAAGAAGAATGAGGTTGGGCAGCGCGGCTCGAAATCACGGTCGCGGCAAGGCCTGCCTCGGCTGCGGCCATGGCCGCTTCGTTCGACGGCAGTTCAAGCACGACGGACAGGGATTGCGGCTCGATGCCGAGATTGACGAGCAGCGCTTCGAAGGCCGAACGCGTCCCGGACCCTTTTTCGCGCATGATCCAGTTGGTCTCAAGGAAATCGCCGGACCGTATCTTTCTCCCGTCGGCCCAGGGATGACGGCGGCCGACGACCAGCACCAGCCGGTCTTCTGCCACCTTGCGACGCTTGAGGCCGGGCAGCAGGACTTCGCCTTCCACCACCGCAAGCTCGGCCGCTCCAGCGAGCACTGCTTCCGCAGCGCTCTGCGTATTGCCCACGGTCAGCTGCACGTCGACGCGCGGAAAGCGCTCATGATAACCGACGAGCCGCGCCGGCAGCCAGTAGCTCGCCACCGTCTGGCTGGCGTGAACGCGCAGCACCCCCGAAGCCGAACCTCCGAGATCGGCAAGCATGTGCTCTGCCGTCCGGGCACGCTCCAGCACCGCCCGTGCCTCCGGCACGAAGAGCCGCCCCGCTTCCGTCAACTCGATCCGGCGTCCGACGCGGTTGAACAGGATGACGGAATGCCGCGCTTCCAGCGCCGAGACCGCCGCACTCACGGCGGATTGGGTAAGGTTCAACGCCTCCGCCGCCCGCGTGACGTGTTCGCGCTCTGCTACTTCGAGAAATATCCTGAGCTGTTCAAGGGTCATGCTAGCCAAACCATTCGATTTTTAAGAACGGTATCACAAGACTTATCAATTGGATTTGTGTTTCTTCTCCATCGAGAATGATTTTCCATCATCGCCTCACGCTTTGGAAAAATCATGAAGCAGATCCAACCGGCAGCAGAACACTCCTCCGCCTCTTCGTTCCGCTTCGCCGCTGTCGCCCCTGTTCTTCCCGGCCTCGTTCTGACGGCCGCGATCGCCGCGACGGCGATTGCCATCCGCAATCTGACCGGATGGATGGCGCTGAGCCCGCTTATTCTCTCGATCCTCATCGGCATACTGATCCGCAACGGCGCCACGGTTCCAGCCGCGACGCAAGCCGGAATCACCTTTTCGCTGAAGCGTATTCTGCGCTTCGGCATCATTCTGCTTGGCCTGCAGGTGACTGCAGCACAGATCTTGTCCCTTGGCGGCGGTGGTCTTGCGATGGTCGCGCTGACCCTCGCCGCGACCTTCGTCGCGATCCGCATCGCCGGCCGGATGATGGGTGTCGACCGCTCGCTGACCGATCTGATTGCCGCCGGCACCTCGGTCTGCGGTGCGTCGGCAGTCATCGCGGCCAACACCGTGATTCGCGGAAAGCAGGAACACGTCGCCTATGCGGTTGCCTGCGTCACGCTGTTCGGCTCACTGTCGATGCTTGTTTATCCTCTGCTGGCCGCCCCTCTTGGCCTCGATGCTCGCGGTTTCGGCCTCTGGACGGGCACCACGATCCATGAAGTGGCACAGGTGGTGGCGGCGGCCTTCCAGGGCGGCGATGTCGCTGGCCAGTTCGGGACGATCTCGAAGCTCGCCCGCGTCGTCATGCTGGCGCCGCTGGTCATGACGCTGGCGCTCGCCATGCGCTCCGGTCCGGCGGGCGCCGCAAAGGGTGCCATACCGATGCCATGGTTCGTGCTGGGGTTTGTCGGCATGATGCTGTTCAACAGTGCCGTCCCCATCCCTGCCGGCATCAGCCAGGCGCTCGCGACAGCGACTGCCTTTCTTCTCTCCATGGCCCTCGCTGCCATGGGGCTGCATACGGATATCGGAAACTTGAAAGCGGAGGGCTGGCGCCCCCTCGCGCTCGGCGCCTTCGGATGGCTGTTCATCGCAATCTTCGGATATGCGATGCTCAAGCTATTTGCTTTTTGATAAGTCGGGAGAAAAAGGCAAAGCTCCGCCGGAAAGGCAAAGCCTCTCCATAAGCGCTCAGCAGGGCTTCGGGCGCTCGTTGGTCTTTGAGGTCGAATCCTTGACCGCTTCGTCGTGATACCAGCACGTGTCGACAACGTTGCCGGCGATCTCCAGATCGCTGCTCGGTGCCGTAGCACCGTTATCGAGCCGCCGCCGGGGACGGATGGGGAACTGGTAGATTCTGGCCGTTTCACGATGGATGTCAGTGGTCATCCTATCGTCTCCTAAACCGAATGGTGCATATAGATACACACCAGCACAAATTGCACATTTTTTGTGCTGATTGCACGATTTTATATCACTTCAATCTCGGGCGCTAGGCACTAATTTAGCCGCTTGTGCCTGCCGAAGCTAAATTTGCTCTTTTCGAGCGCCCGCAAGGCAAACGTCTTTCGTCTCCGGCAGTTCCAGACGAGGTGCCGGAGAGGCGCAAAAGCCGCCATTTTCATGAGCGAGCGCTTATTTATGGGACGCAGCCGCCCGGTCGGATAGGCCGGCATCTCTCGCCTTCACACTTTTTTAAGAAAAAATGACACCCGGCCTTCAAACTGGCACGGGATATGCACTCCCCTTGTTCATGCCCGAGGCGCGGCCCATTCAGGCGCCGCTTCCTCAGGATGGCTCAACCATGAACACCACGGCCTGAGAGATAAAAAATGACGAAGTATAAGCTCGAGTACATCTGGCTCGACGGTTACACCCCGACCCCGAACCTGCGTGGCAAGACGCAGATCAAGGAATTCGACAGCTTCCCGACGCTCGAGCAGCTTCCGCTCTGGGGCTTTGACGGTTCGTCGACCATGCAGGCCGAAGGCCGCAGCTCCGATTGCGTGCTGAAGCCCGTCGCGCTTTATCCTGACCCAGCCCGCACCAACGGCGTGCTGGTAATGTGTGAAGTGATGATGCCCGATGGCGTCACGCCGCATCCGTCGAACAGCCGCGCAACCATCCTCGACGACGAGGACGCGTGGTTCGGTTTCGAGCAGGAATATTTCTTCTACGAAAACGGCCGCCCGCTCGGCTTCCCGGAATCCGGCTTCCCGGCTCCCCAGGGTCCGTATTATACCGGCGTCGGCTACAAGAACGTCGGTTCAATCGCCCGCGAAATCGTTGAAGAGCACCTAGACCTCTGCCTCGCTGCCGGCATCAACCACGAAGGCATCAATGCCGAAGTGGCAAAGGGCCAGTGGGAATTCCAGGTTTTCGGCAAGGGCTCCAAGAAGGCCGCCGACCAGATCTGGATGGCGCGCTACCTGCTTCTCCGCCTCTGCGAAAAGTACGGCATCGACATCGAGTTCCACTGCAAGCCGCTCGGCGACACGGACTGGAACGGTTCGGGCATGCACTGCAACTTCTCCACCAAGTTCATGCGCGAAGTCGGCGGCAAGGCCTATTTCGAGGCGTTGATGGCCCAGTTCGAAAAGAATCTCATGGACCACATCAACGTCTATGGCCCGGACAACGACAAGCGCCTGACCGGCAAGCACGAAACGGCTCCGTGGAACAAGTTCTCCTACGGCGTTGCCGACCGCGGCGCTTCGATCCGCGTTCCGCATTCCTTCGTCAAGAACGACTACAGGGGCTATCTGGAAGACCGCCGCCCGAACTCCCAGGGCGACCCCTACCAGATCGCTTCGCAGGTTCTGAAGACGATCTCGGAAGTCCCGACCGCCGGTTTCGCCTCGGCCGCCGCCTGATCCCATACCCCAAGACTGCAACGCCGGCCCCAGGCCGGCGTTTTTTCTTTTCTGCCGAATATATTGGACAGTCAGTCCGCCCCAACCCGCAGTCCATTCATGTAGAGCTGTTCCAGAAACCGGGCGGCATCTTCGAAACGGCCTTCGCCTGCGGCCTCCTGTCCGAGGACTGCCCGCACCTGGACGTCGAAATCCGCATAATGCTGCGTCGTCGCCCAGATCGAGAAGATCAGGTGATAAGGATCGCATGCGGCAATCTTGCCGGCCCGCGCCCAGGCGCGGATGACCTCCGCCTTCTCGTCTACGAGCTCCTTGAGCGGCCCCTTCAGCTCGTCCTCGATATGCGGTGCTCCCTGCAGGATCTCGTTGGCGAAAAGCCGGCTCTCGCGGGGGAAGTCGCGGGCCATCTCGAGTTTTCGGCGGATGTAGGAGCGGATTTCCGCTTCGGGATCGCCTTCGGCATCGAAGGCACGCAAAGGCTCCAGCCAGGTGAACAGCACCCGGTCGATGAGCTGGCGGTGGATCGCCTCCTTGGTGCGGAAATAATAGAGGAGGTTCGGTTTCGACATGCCGGCCGCATCGGCGATCTGGTCGATAGTCGAGCCACGGAAACCACTGGAGGAAAAAACGTCGAGCGCCGCCTCGAGAATGCGTTCCTCCTTTTCCTCCTGGATGCGCGTGCGCCGCTGCGTCTTTGCAGCCCTCGGAATGGCCATCCTGTTCCCTCCCCTGTCCGCTTCGCTTCGCCGATCACATTTCTCTGGATTTTTGCTGATTTTCGGCTTGAGTGATGCTGCGGAAATTGTAATGTTTTACCAATCGGTCAAATTATCGGCGACAAGCAAAACAAAGGCAATGCCGATCTTCCAACGCCATGCGGATGAAGGACCATTGGGAACAAAAAGCATGCCGCCCGCGGCAAAAGCGGACGCGTGAAAAACAGGTGAGGACAATCTGATGGTGGCAGCACCAGGCGAGAACTTGCGCGTCAACGGCGACCGTCTCTGGGACATGCTGATGGAGATGGCGAAGATTGGCCCCGGTATTGCCGGCGGCAACAATCGCCAGACGCTGACGGATGACGACAAGGAAGGCCGCAATCTCTTCAAGACATGGTGTGATGAAGCAGGGCTGACACTCGGCGTCGACAGGATGGGCACGATGTTTGCCACCCGCGCCGGCACCGATCCCGATGCGCTGCCGGTCTATGTCGGCTCCCACCTCGATACCCAGCCGACCGGCGGCAAGTTTGACGGCGTGCTCGGCGTTCTTGGAGCGCTGGAGGTGGTGCGCACCATGAACGACCTCGGCATCAGGACGAAACATCCGATCGTCGTCACCAACTGGACGAATGAGGAAGGCGCCCGCTTCGCGCCGGCCATGCTTGCGTCGGGCGTCTTCGCCGGCGTGCATTCGATCGACTACGCCTATTCCCGCAAGGATCCGGAAGGAAAGAGTTTCGGCGACGAATTGAAGCGCATCGGTTGGGTGGGCGACGAAGAGGTCGGCGCGAGAAAGATGCACGCCTATTTCGAATACCACATCGAGCAGGGGCCGATCCTGGAGGCCGAAAACAAGCAGATCGGCGTCGTCACCCATTGTCAGGGCCTCTGGTGGCTGGAATTCACACTGACCGGTCGGGAGGCCCATACCGGCTCGACGCCGATGAATATGCGCGTCAATGCGGGGCTCGCCATGGGCCGCATCCTGGAAATGGTGCAGGACGTCGCGATGAGCGAACAGCCGGGTGCCGTCGGCGGCGTCGGCCAGGTCTTTTTCTCGCCGAACTCGCGAAATGTTCTGCCAGGCAAGGTCGTCTTCACCGTCGATATCCGCACCCCCTCACAGGAAAAGCTCGACCGCATGCGGGCGAAGATCGAGGCGGAAGCGGCAAAGATTTGCGAGGCGCTCGGCGTCGGCTGTTCCGTCGAAGCTGTCGGCCATTTCGATCCGGTGACTTTCGACCCAGTTCTGGTCGGGCGCGTGCGCGAGGCCGCGGAAAAACTCGGCTACAGTCACATGAACATCATCTCCGGCGCTGGCCACGACGCGTGCTGGGCGGCCAAAGTCGCGCCCGCGACGATGATCATGTGCCCCTGCGTCGGCGGCCTTTCGCACAACGAAGCAGAAGACATTTCCAAGGAATGGGCGGCTGCGGGAGCGGACGTGCTGTTCCACGCCGTGCTGGAGACGGCGGAGATCGTGGAGTGATGGCAAGCACCGAGGCCTTGGCCCCCTCATCCGCCCGTTGGGCACCTTCTCCCCGATGGGAGAAGGGAGGGCGTGCCGCAGCCTCAACTTTTCCCTTCTCCCCAGCGGGGAGAAGGTGGCCCGAAGGGTCGGATAAGGGGGAGCGGCAGCTGCCCAAGGACGATGTTACCAAGCGCCGTCCGGGAAAAACTTCGCAAGCCCGGCAGCTCCGTCAAAATGAAACGGAAGAGGAATACCATCTCTGGAGCGACCTGCGCGCTCGCAGGCTCAATGGTTACAAGTTCGCACGCCAAGTACCATTAGGTCCCTACATCGTGGATTTCCTTTGCCGCGAGCACAGCCTCGTCGTTGAAGTTGATGGCGCTCAACATGCAGACAACGCTTATGATGGCAGGCGGACCGGCTGGCTGAACGCTCAAGGGTACGCAGTGCTGCGTTTTTGGAATCACGAAGTTTCGCGTGCACGCCCCTCCGTACTCGAGACAATTCTCGCAGCGCTAAGCGGCCACCTTGAGGCAGACCCGGCCTCCGGCTTTTATTCACCGGCCTCATTCAAAAAAGAGAATAAGGAACGAAAACCATGACCACAGTCATCAAGGGTGGAACCATCGTCACCGCCGACCTGACCTACAAGGCGGACGTCAAGATCGACGGCGGCAGGATCATCGAGATCGGACCGAATCTTTCGGGCGACACGACGTTGGACGCTGCAGGCTGTTATGTCATGCCGGGCGGCATCGACCCGCATGTGCATCTGGAAATGCCCTTCATGGGCACCTACTCCTCCGACGATTTCGAGAGCGGAACCCGCGCCGCGCTCGCCGGCGGCACCACCATGGTGGTGGACTTCTGTCTGCCCGAACCGGGTCAGTCTCTGCTCGATGCGCTGAAGCGCTGGGACAACAAGGCGACCCGCGCCAATTGCGATTACTCCTTCCATATGTCAGTCACCTGGTGGGGCGAGCAGGTCTTCAACGAGATGAAGGCCGTCGTGCTGCATCACGGCATCAACACTTTCAAGCACTTCATGGCCTACAAGGGCGCGCTGATGGTGAATGACGACGAGATGTTCGCCTCGTTCCAGCGCTGCGCCGAACTCGGCGCCCTGCCCCTCGTCCATGCCGAAAACGGCGACGTGGTCGCAGCCATGCAGCAGAAGCTCATGGACGAAGGCAATAACGGGCCGGAGGCGCATGCCTATTCCCGACCGGCCTCCGTCGAGGGTGAGGCGACCAACCGCGCCATCATCATCGCCGACATGGCGGGCGTGCCGCTCTATGTCGTCCACACATCCTGCGAACAGGCGCATGAGGCAATCCGCCGTGCCCGCCAGAACGGCATGCGCGTTTATGGCGAACCGCTGATCCAGCACCTGACGCTCGACGAAAGCGAATATTTTAACAAGGACTGGGACCATGCCGCCCGCCGCGTCATGAGCCCGCCCTTCCGCAACAAGCAGCATCAGGACAGTCTCTGGGCGGGCCTTGCATCGGGCTCGCTGCAGGTGGTGGCGACCGATCACTGCGCCTTCACCACAGAACAGAAGCGTACCGGCGCCGGCGATTTCCGGAAAATCCCGAACGGCACCGGCGGCCTCGAAGACCGCATGCCGATGCTCTGGACCTATGGCGTCAATACCGGCCGCATCACCATGAACGAATTCGTGGCCGTCACCTCCACTAATATCGCCAAGATACTCAATATCTATCCGCGAAAGGGCGCCATCCTCGTAGGCGCCGATGCGGATATCGTCGTCTGGGATCCGAAGCGCTCAAAGACGATTTTGGCCGGAAACCAGCAGTCGGCGATCGATTACAACGTCTTCGAAGGTAAGCAGGTGATGGGTCTGCCCCGCTACACGCTCACCCGCGGCGTGGTCGCCATCGAGGAGGCCACCGTCAAGACCCAGGAAGGCCATGGCCAGTTCGTCAAGCGCGAACCGTTCCAGGCGGTCAACAGGGCGCTTTCCACCTGGAAGGAGCTGACCGCGCCGCGCAAGGTGGAACGGACAGGCATTCCGGCAAGCGGGGTGTAATGTGAGGGCGATGCAGCAGGCCGGCAATGAACAGTCAGGCTGGAATCTCCACCAACCCATCCAGCTCCGGCAAAAGCACGACGCTTTCCTGCTCGTTGGGATCGGTGCGGGCGATCACCGCCGTGCAGGGCGTGTTCGACAGATTGGCCGGCAGATGCGGCACTCCGGCAGGAATATACATCAGCTCGCCGGCATGCAGCACGACATAGTTCTCCAGCCGGTCGCCGTACCAGGTGTGGGCCGAACCGGAGAGCATGTAGATCGCCGTTTCGTGCGTTTCATGCAGATGCGCTTTTGCCTTCACGCCCGGCGGGATGGTGAGCAGATGCATGCAGATGCCCCTGGAGCCGACGGTCTCGGCGGCAATGCCTTGAAAGTAGCTCAGTCCCTGCTTCCCGTCATAGGTGGCATCGGGTTTCACGATACGGCAGGTGGGTTTTGAAACAGTGTCCATTGCGTTCTTCCTCCAGACGACGGCATCGTCTTCAAACTTACCATGATCCGATGCCTTTTGGTGATACGCCTTCCCTTCAGAATACGCCCGGCCTCCCGGACGATATCCAGCATGGACTTTATATCCAATGTCAGTGACTTCCCTCTCCGTCGTTTCCGCCAGAAAACTAGGCCTGACCTTTGAAACCGGCGACGGCCCCGTCCATGCGCTCTCGAATGTGGACCTGGAAGTCAGCAAGGGCGATTTCGTCTCCTTCATCGGGCCGTCAGGCTGCGGCAAGACTACATTCCTCAGGGTCATCGCCGATCTGGAAAAAAACACCGATGGCGAGATCACCGTCAACGGCATGACGCCCGAAGAGGCGCGTAAATCCCGCTCCTACGGCTACGTCTTTCAGGCGCCGGCCCTTTATCCGTGGCGGACGATCGAAAAGAACATCGCACTGCCGCTGGAGATCATGGGACATTCGGCAGCCGAACGCGGAAAGCGCATCGAACGCACGCTCGATCTCGTCAACCTGTCGGGCTTCGGCAAGAAATATCCCTGGCAGCTGTCCGGCGGCATGCAGCAGCGTGCCTCGATCGCTCGCGCGCTTGCCTTCGATGCTGATCTTCTGCTGATGGACGAACCCTTCGGCGCGCTGGACGAAATCGTCCGCGACCATCTGAACGAGCAGCTTCTGAAACTCTGGGCGCGAACCGAAAAGACAATCTGTTTCGTGACCCACTCCATTCCGGAAGCCGTCTATCTGTCGACCCGGATCGTCGTCATGTCGCCCCGCCCGGGCCGAGTGACCGATATCATCGAATCGACGCTGCCGAAGGAACGGCCGCTCGAAATCCGCGAAACGCCGGAATTCCTGGAGATTGCCCACCGGGTGCGCGAAGGTTTGAGGGCGGGGCACAGCTATGAGGAATAACGCCTTGTTGCGTGGGTATGCTCCCCTCTGTCCTGCCGGACATCTCCCCCTCAAGGGGGGAGATCGGATAGCAGCATGGCTCAGACCTCAAGTCGGATCCGAGATTGCCGCGCCTACCGCCAAGGCGCTGAATATTTCGCAAAGGTGGTCCGTCTGGCCGATCTCCCCCCTTGAGGGGGAGATGTCCGGCAGGACAGAGGGGGGTGGCCACGATCCGCAGCCTCGGGGAGCCATCGCATGAAGCCCGACTCCCTCAAGAACCGCACCCTCCCCGTCCTCACCATCCTCGTGGTGATCGTCGCCGTCTGGTACGTCGGCGCCTATTTCATGAACGCGCCGTTCCAGCGCGATCTCGATCGGCGGGGCAATGTCACATCGACAGCGATGGAGTTCGTCGGCAAGACCATGGCACAGCCGAAACCGGTGCTGCCGGCGCCGCATCAGGTGGCGCAGAACCTTTTCGAAAACACCTTCCTGCGCCGCGTCACGTCCAACCGCAGCCTCGTCTATCATGCCTGGGTGACACTGTCCTCGACGGTCGCCGGCTTCACAATGGGCACGTTGCTCGGCATACTGATCGCGGTCGGCATCGTGCATGTGAAGGCGCTCGACCGCAGCCTGATGCCCTGGATCATCGCCTCGCAGACGATTCCGATCCTGGCGATCGCCCCGATGGTGATCGTGGTGCTGGCGGCGGTCAACATCACCGGCCTCCTCCCCAAGGCGCTGATCTCCACCTACCTCTCCTTTTTTCCCGTCGCGGTCGGCATGGTGAAAGGCCTGCGCTCGCCGGAACTGATACAGCTCGATCTGATGCGGACCTATAATGCCAGCGCCGCCCAGACCTTCTGGAAGCTGCGCGTGCCGGCATCGATCCCTTTCCTCTTCACGTCGATGAAAGTGGCGATCGCCGCAAGCCTGGTCGGCGCGATTGTCGGCGAACTGCCGACGGGTGCCGTCGCCGGCATCGGCTCCAAGCTCCTGGCCGGCGCCTATTACAGCCAGACGATCGACATCTGGGCGGCGTTGATCGCCGGCTCCGTGCTGGCCGCCCTCCTGGTCACGATCGTGGGGATCGTCGCCAGGATCGTCGATCGCTCCATGGGCGGGAGGCCGGCATGAGGCGGTTGAAGCGCAATTGGCAGCCGCTGCTTGCGGGCCTGCTGACGGCTCTGGCCGCAGCCCGGCTGCCGCTCACCCTCCCCGACGCGCCGGCTCCCATAGAGGGCGGCATGACGATAGCTTTGATAATTCTTGCCGCAGCACTCAATGTCGTGCTGACGCTGGGAGATCGCGGGCATGCAATGCGTGCCGGTGTTCTCTTCGTCGGAGCCCATATTCCCGCCGCCATGTTGCTTTCCAGGCTGGACGGAAATGAGGGGCAGATGTCCGCCTCCTTTTTCCTGATGATCGCGGCGAGCTGGCTCCTCGCCTGGGGCACCGTTTCCGAACTCGCGCAGATCGAGCCCCGGTCTTCCACGGCCCGCTCCTTCCTGCGCCTGCTGATCCCGGCGATCTTCGGCATCTGGATCCTGATCCTCTGGGAGGCCGTCACCCGAGGGGCCGGAATCCCCTTCATCCTGCTTCCGCCACCCTCCGCGATCGGCGCCCGCATCGCCGGCTCGGTTTCCGTCCTCTGGGCCGATGTCCAGCAGACCATCTTCAAGGCCGTACTGTTCGGTTATGTGGTCGGTTGCGCATCGGGGTTCGCCGTCGCGATCCTGGCCGACCGCTTCGCTTTCCTGCGCCGCGGCCTTATTCCCATCGGCAACATGGTCTCGGCCCTGCCGATCATCGGCGTGGCGCCGATCATGGTCATGTGGTTCGGCTTCGACTGGCAGTCGAAGGCGGCGGTCGTCATCATCATGACCTTCTTCCCGATGCTGGTGAACACGGTGGCGGGTCTCGGTGTGGCGGGCGCTATGGAACGGGACCTTATGCGCTCCTACGCATCCGACTACTGGCAGACGCTGATAAAGCTGCGCCTGCCCGCCGCCATGCCCTTCATCTTCAACGCACTGAAGATCAACTCGACGCTGGCGCTGATCGGCGCGATCGTCGCCGAGTTCTTCGGCACGCCGATCGTCGGCATGGGCTTTCGCATCTCGACCGAGATCGGCCGCATGAATGTCGATATGGTTTGGGCCGAAATCGCTGTTGCAGCGCTGATCGGTTCGGTTTTTTATGGCGTCGTGGCGCTTGTCGAGAGGGCGACGACGTTCTGGCATCCGTCTAACCGTGGTGGCTAGACGCTGATATCCGGCTCGGGCCAACGGGGCCGGCAAACACAGAGGGAAACGACAATGAAAAAGATCATGATGGCATTGATGGCAGGCGCCATGTCGCTTGCCGCAGCCCAGGCGATCGCCGCCGACAAGGTGACCCTGCAGTTGAAATGGGTGGCGCAGGGCCAGTTCGGCGGCTATTTCGTCGCCAAGGACAAGGGCTATTACGAGGAAGAAGGCCTCGACGTGACGATCAAGCCGGGCGGTCCGGACATCGCTCCGGAACAGGTGATCGCCGGCGGCGGCGCCGACGTCATCGTCGACTGGATGGGCGGCGCGTTGGTTGCCCGCGAAAAAGGCGTGCCGCTGGTCAATATCGCCCAGCCGTTCCAGAAATCCGGCCTGCAGCTGATCTGCCCCAAAGACGGCCCGGTGAAGACCGAAGCCGATTTCAAGGGTCACACGCTCGGCGTCTGGTTCTTCGGCAACGAATATCCCTTCTTTGCCTGGATGAACAAGCTCGGCCTCAAGACGGATGGCGGCAAGGACGGCGTAACGGTTCTGAAGCAAAGCTTCGACGTGCAGCCACTCGTTCAGAAACAGGCAAACTGCATTTCGGTGATGACCTACAACGAATACTGGCAGGCGATCGACGCCGGCTTCAAGCCGGAAGACCTGGTCGTCTTCAACTACACCGCCATGGGCAACGACCTGCTCGAGGACGGCCTCTATGTCACGGAGACCAAGCTCAAGGATCCGAAGTTCAAGGAAAACATGGTCAAGTTCGTCCGCGCCTCCATGAAGGGCTGGAAATACGCGCTTGAAAACCCTGAGGAAGCAGCCGAAATCGTCATGGACAACGGCGGTCAGGACGAGAACCACCAGAAGCGCATGATGGGAGAAGTCGCCAAGCTGATCGGCGACGGCAAGCTGGACATGGCAACCTACGACCGCACGGTGAAGGCATTGCTGGACCAGAAGATCATCAGCAAGAAGCCGGAAGGCGCTTATACGACCGACATCACTGCCGCGGCGCTGAAATAAAAATCGGCTATCGGCCATATCAAGAGAACGCATGAACTATGCTTCATGCGTTCTCCGAAATTTTTTGACGTAAACCATAACCAAAAGTCATCCATTCCATAACGAGCATGGATTGATTTGTGCGACGCAAACACGTAAAAGTTCAGTCCTGATGAATCTTTCGCTGCCGGTCTTGTAACCGCTTTTGGCGTTTACCACCTAGATCCGGGATATCGCGCGCAGAGGGGGCGCAGCGAGACCGGGGAGGTTCCCAGCGAAATATTTGCCCCTTTTTTAATTCAGGTCGGACATAAACACATGTTTCGCAAGTTCTCGAAGTCTGCCGGCATTTCGGCGATCCTCCTCTCGCTTGCCGCGGGTTCCGCCCTGTCACAGGAGGCCCAACCCGCAGCCGCATCGCAGCCGAAGCTGCCTTCCATCGTTGTTACAGAGACCGTAACCAAGCCGCTCGTCGACCGGATCATCGCAACCGGCACGATCAAGCCCGTCCAGGAAGTCTATGTCCAGCCTCTGGTAGAGGGACTGTCGATTAAGATGCTCAACGCCGATATCGGCGACGAGGTGAAGGCCGATAGTGTGCTGGCGACGCTGAACGAAGACGCATTGCTCCTCGAAAAGAGTCAGCTCGAAGCCAACAAGGCAAAGGCCGAGGCAGGTCTTGCCCAATACAAGGCGCAGGTGATCGAAGCCGAAGCCAATCTGGCGGATGCCACACGCCAACGCGATCGCACCAAGCGGCTCAGCCAAAGCGGCACCAGCACGGTTTCGCAGGTCGAACAGGCAGAAGCATTGGTCGAAGTACGGCAGGCACAGTTGAACGCCGCCAAACAGTCCGTTGCCGTGGGTGATTCCGACATCAAGGTCGTAGAGGCCCAGATCGAGGATATCGATCTGAAGCTCGCCCGGACCGGCGTGAAGGCGCCCGTGTCCGGCGTTGTTTCGGCCCGTAGCGCCAAGGTCGGCGCGATTGCCAGCGGCACCGGCGAACCGCTGTTCACGATCATCCGGGATGGCGCGATCGAACTCGTGGCGGATCTCTCCGAGACCGACATCCAGAAGATCAAGGTCGGGCAGAAGGCGCTTGTCTCGGTTGCCGGCGGCAAGACAAAGATCGAGGGCAAGGTGCGCCTGGTCTCCCCGACCGTCGACGCGGCGACAAGGCTTGGTGCCGTTCATATTGTCATCAATGATGAAAGCGGCGCCCGGGCCGGCATGTATGCCAGTGCGGAGATCGTCGTTACCGAGACCAGCGCGCTGGCGCTCCCGCTGTCTGCCGTCATTACTGGCCGCGACGGCTCCAGTGCCCGCAAGGTTGAAGACAATGTGGTCAAACAGGTGAAGATTGAAACCGGCATCCAGGATGGCGGTTTCGTTCAGGTGGTCAGCGGTCTCGAAGCCGGTGATCTGGTTGTTGCCAAGGCTGGTGCTTTCGTGCGGGACGGCGACAAGATCGCCCCGGTCCTGGCCGAGCCCGCGGCTGTTGCGAACTGAGCTGAGGTTGACTCATGAATTTTTCCGCCTGGTCGATCCGTAATCCGATCGCGCCGCTGCTCGGCTTCGCGCTGTTGCTCTATCTGGGGTTCCAGTCGTTCTTCACGCTGCCGATCACCCGTTTCCCGAACATCGACGTCCCGGTTGTTTCGATCACCGTAACCCAGAGCGGGGCTTCGCCTGCCGAACTGGAGATGCAGGTGACCAAGGAGATCGAAGACGCCGTCGCATCGATCAGCGGCATCGACGAGATCCAGTCCACCGTGACGGATGGCCAGTCACAGACGGTGGTGATGTTCCGCATCGAAAAGCCCACCGAAGAAGCGGTGCAGGACACCAAGGATGCCATCGATAAGATCCGCAGCGATCTGCCGGCCGGCATCGAAGAGCCCGTCGTCTCCAAGATCGACGTCGAAGGCCAGGCCATTCAGACCTTTGCCGTTTCTTCGCCCAACATGACGCTCGAAGAGCTGTCGTGGTTCGTGGACGATACCGTGAAGCGCTCGCTGCAGGGCCAGCCGGGCATCGGCCGTATCGACCGTTACGGCGGCGCTGACCGTGAAATCCGCGTGTCGCTGAATGCAGCGAAGCTCGATGCCTATGGCATCACCGCAGCGGATGTGAACCAGCAGCTTCGCGGCACAAACGTGGACCTCGGTTCAGGCCGTGGGCAGGTAGCCGGCAACGAGCAGACCATCCGCACGCTGGGCGACGCCCGCGACGTGGCCCAGCTTTCCGATACGTCGATATCGCTTTCCAACGGTCGTTTCGTGAAGCTGTCGCAGCTCGGCACGATCACCGACACCTATGAAGAGCCGAAATCCTTCGGCCGCTTCAAGGGAACGCCGTCCGTCACCTTCGCGGTCTTCCGCGCCAAGGGCGCAAGCGAGGTCTCGGTTGCGGAAACGGTCGCGGAAAGCCTCAACGAGGTGCGTAAGGCCAATCCTGATGTGACCATCGAGATGGTCGACGACGCCGTCTACTACACCTATGGCAACTACGAGGCGGCTCTCCACACGCTCATCGAAGGTGCGATCCTCGCCGTTATCGTCGTGCTGCTCTTCCTGCGCAACTGGCGTGCGACCCTGATCGCCGCCGTGGCACTGCCGCTGTCGGCGATCCCGACCTTCTGGATCATGGACATCATGGGGTTCTCGCTGAACCTCGTGAGCTTCCTGGCGCTGACGCTCGCCACCGGTATCCTGGTGGATGATGCGATCGTCGAGATCGAGAACATCGCCCGCCATATCAAGATGGGCAAGACGCCCTACCGGGCGGCGCTGGAAGCCGCCGACGAAATCGGTCTTGCGGTTATCGCGACGAGCTTCACGATCATCGCGGTCTTCGTGCCGGTGTCCTTCATGCCGGGCATTCCGGGTCAGTACTTCATCCAGTTCGGCCTGACGGTCGCCTTCTCGGTCTTCTTCTCGCTGATGGTGGCGCGCCTCATCACGCCGCTGATGGCCGCCTATTTCATGCGCGCCGAAGACGCGATGGACGACCACCACGACAACGACAGCCGTCTAATGAAGGCCTATACGCGCCTTATCAGCGGCACGACCCGCAAATGGTACTGGCGTTATACGACGCTGCTTGCGGCAATCGCCTTCCTGGTCGGCTCGGTCATGCTGCTCGCCCAGGTTCCCGGCAGTTTCATACCGCCGGAAGACGCCTCGCGCGTCGTGCTGTCGGTGGAACTGCCACCGAACGCCACGCTCGACGAGACCGACGCGACGACGACGCAGATCTACGAGGCGATCCGCGATATCGAGGGCGTCGAAAGCGTCTTCGTGCTGGGCGGCGCATCGCCCAAGGGCGACCTCGAACTCCGCCGCGCCACCGTACGCGTCATCCTCGGCAATATCGAACATTCGCTCGTCAAGACCCTGGTTAACAAAGGGCTCGGCTCAATCCCGATCCTCGGCGATTACCTGCCGAAGATGGAGGTGAAGGGCCGCGTCAAGCCACAATGGGATATCGAGAAGGAGATCCTCGCGAAGCTGCAATCCATTCCGGATGTTCGCGTCGCCAAGCTCAACGACCGCGCCGAACGCGATCTTTCGTTCAACTTCCTCTCCACCAACGAGGCGGACCTGAACGACGCCGTCAGTCTGCTGGAGTCACGCCTGCGTGCCTCGCCGATCCTTGCCAATGTCAGTTCGGAAGGTGCCCTGCCCCGTCCGGAACTGCAGATCCGGCCGCGCATGGACGAGGCTTCACGGCTCGGCATCACGCCGCAGCAGATTTCGGAAACCGTCCGTGTCGCGACGATCGGCGATGTCGATGCGAATCTGGCGAAGATTTCGCTCGATGACCGGCAGATCCCGATCCGCGTACAGGCTTCGCTTGATGTCCGAAGGGATCTGGCCGCCATCCGCGCTCTGAAGATCAAGACCGCGAGCGGCCAGAGCGTGCCCCTCTACAGTGTCGCCGATATCGACTATTCGGAGGGTCCGAGCTCGATCAAGCGCAACGACCGCAGCCGCGTCGTCTCGATCGGTTCGGATGTGCCCTTCGGCACCGCGCTCGACACGGCAAGTGCCGAATTCAAGCGAATCGTCGAAGAGACCAAGCTTCCCCCGAGCGTACGGCTTGCGGAAAGCGGGGACGCCAAAATCCAGGCCGAGATGACGCAGAGCTTCGGCAACGCGATGCTGCTTGGCCTGATGCTGGTGCTGGTGGTGCTGATCCTCCTCTTCAAGGATGTGATCCAGCCCTTCACCATCCTGTTCTCCCTGCCGCTTGCCATCGGCGGTGTGGCGGTCGCGCTGATCCTGACACAGAATGCCATGTCCATGCCGGTGCTGATCGGCATCCTGATGCTGATGGGCATCGTCACAAAGAACGCCATCCTCTTGGTGGATTTCGCGATCGAAATGCGCCGCCACGGGATGGAGCGCGTTCACGCCATGGTCGAGGCCGGCCGCAAGCGCGCCCGGCCGATCATCATGACCTCGATCGCCATGTCGGCAGGCATGCTGCCTTCGGCGCTCGGCATCGGCGAAGGCGGTTCGTTCCGCGCGCCAATGGCGATTGCGGTGATCGGCGGGATCATCGTCTCGACGGTGCTCTCGTTGGTGGTCGTGCCGTCCTTCTTCCTGATCATGGACGACCTCTCCCTTCTGCTTGGCAAGCTCTTCGGCCGGTTCGTCGGCAAGAAGGAAGCCGAAGATCTCGGTCTTTCACCGGAAGAGCTCACGCAGGAAGCACGCAGGAATGCGCAGTCGATCGCCTCGCTGGAAGAACGCCTCAACCAGATCGAGCGCCAGATCGGCGCCAACGACGACCGGGCCGCACCGGGTGCGCAGGCCGGCAGCAAGGTACTGCGCCTGCCTCCGATGGCCGCCGAATAAGCGCCATTCGCCAATGCTTCAAGAAACGCCGGGCCTTTGGGTCCGGCGTTTTTCGTTGAAGAAGAAATGGCGAGAAAAATACGGCATATTTGATCGGCGTCAAAAACCGCTTTCATGAAACTGTTATTTTGGTGCCATCGTGAGTGCGCAGCGGCCGACGTCATGGAACAGACGATGGAAATGATCAACACCAATATCAAGCTCAACAGCCGAGACCGGGCGGTGCTGATGAGGGCGCCCTTCTTGAGCGGCCTGAGCGGCAATTCGCTTGCGCGGATGCTCGGCAGCATGGCGGTGCTGAGCCTGCCTGCACGTAAATCCGTCTTCCGCGAAGGGGAAGATGCCGGCGCCTTCTACTGCGTGCTCAGCGGTTATGTCAGGCTCTACCGGTTGAATCGGGAGGGGCGCGAAGCGGATATCCGCATCTGCGCACCGGGTGACACCTTCGCCGAGTGCCTTCTCTATGGCGACAAGAAATACCCGTTTCATGCACAGACCGCCGAAGCCGCGACGCTCGCCCGTTTCGATGCGCAGACCGTCCGGGAACTTGCCGAACAGGAAAGCGATGTCGCCAAGGCGGTGATGATCTCCCTGTCCCAACACCTTCTGACGGCCATGGACTGCGTCGCCAACGACCGGCTGCATACGGCGCCGCAACGGGTGGCGAATTACATCCTGACGCGCTGTCCGGTGGATGGTGGCCCGGCCTCCATTCGCCTCCCTTTCCAGAAGAGCCTGCTGGCGGGTATGCTGGGCCTCGCCCCGGAAGCCCTTTCCCGCGCATTTTCCACCTTGCGGAAGACCGGCGTCACCGTGCGAGGCCGTGTGATCCAGGTGGGCGATGTGCAAGCGCTTCGGGAAATGAACGTTCATCACGGTTGACGCGAGGGAGGTCCCGCCTGGCAAGGCCGGCTTCCCGAAAGCATGCCGTACACGGGCGGTGGCGGCGGCATGCGATAGGCTGGTGGCTTTCGAGGCCGCCGCCTTCTTTTTCCAAGGCAGCGCTTACAGCCCGCCCTGCTCCTTCAGGAACCGGACCACGTGGTCCACTCCTTCGCCGCGTTTCAGATCGGTGAAGAGATGCGGTTTCGCCTCGCGCATGCGATGGGCGTCGCGGTCCATCACATCGAGATCGACGCCGACATAGGGTGCCAGATCCTTTTTGTTGATGACGAGCAGGTCGGAGCGGGTGATTCCCGGGCCGCCCTTGCGGGGTATTTCTTCGCCCTGGCAGGTTGAGATGACATAGATGGTGATGTCGGCAAGATCCGGGGAAAAGGTCGCCGCAAGATTGTCGCCGCCGGATTCGATGAAGACCACGTCAAGATCGGGGATGCGCTCGTTGAGACCCGCAATCGCCTGGAGATTGATCGTCGCATCCTCGCGGATCGCGGTATGCGGACAACCGCCGGTCTCGACGCCGACGATCCGGTCGGAGGAAAGCGCCTGCATCCTGACGAGCGCCTCGGCGTCTTCCTTCGTATAGATGTCGTTGGTGACAACAGCGACGGAATAACTCTCCCGCATCGCCTTGCAGAGTTTTTCCGTCAAAGCCGTCTTGCCGGAGCCGACAGGGCCGCCGATGCCGACGCGCAAGGGGCCGTTCGTCGATTTCATGTGACTTCCTTTCATAAATCCCAAGTCAGCTTAAGCCGCCCTCACGAGCGGAAAAGCCGTGAATTTTGTGTTTCGTGCCGGAGCGAGGCGATTTCCGCCTGCACCGCCGCGCTGCCGAGATCATCGAGGGTGGCCCGCACCGCGCACTGTGAAATCTCTTCAATCAGCACCTCGAGGGAGGCCAGGACCTTCACCCCTTCCGACTGTCCGCAGACACCAAGCCTGATGGCCGCCGAGACCGATTGGGAGACGGCGGCATGCAGATAGGCGGCCAGCGCCTTGCCGGCAGGAATGTGATGCGCTGCCGAGACTGCTCCGACTGCGACGGGAAAAGGCACATCGCGCGGCAGGCGATCCAGCACCGGATTTGGCCAGGCAGAAGCCGCCACGACGAATGCCTTCCCGAGCGACAACGCCTCCATGAACCGCTCGGCAGAGCCGCTCAGGGCGAGGCTCAGTTCCGCGACCTCACTCAGTTCCGCCTCGTTCTCCACCTGCCGCCAGGCTTCGGAAAACAGAACCGCGTCGTTCCAGAGACTGCCACGCCGGAGCAGCGTCGATATCCACTCCTCAAGGCCTGCGGCGTCCGTCACCAGACCATCAAAAACTGCCCGCTCAAGACCGCCGGAATAGGCAAAGCCGCCAATCGGAAAGGCGGGAGACAGCCAGGCCATCAACCTCAGAAGCGCCTGCGTATCGAGGGCCTGGCTCATGCAGGCTCAATCATGATGGTGATGATGGTCATGGTTATCATGTCCATGCGCATGGCTGCCATGCGAATGCCCCCCATGTGAATGATAGGCACCGCGCGCCGGCTGGAACGGCTCCTCGATCTCCGCGACCGTGGCGCCAAGCCCTTCGAGCATGGCGCGGATCACGTGGTCGCGCAGGATCAGGATGCGGCCTTCTTCGATCTGCGCCGAAAGATGCCGGTTGCCGAGATGCCAGGCAAGCTCGATCAGATGCAGTGTGTCACGCGCCCTGACCTCGAAAAGCTTCTCCGGCGCCGCACGCACCTCGACGGTATCGCCGCTGTCGAGCACCAGCCGGTCACCGTGATGGAAGAGCACCGCTTCCTTAAGGTCGAGCATCACCATGTCGCCATTCGAAAGATGCAGCAGCTTGCGGCGCAGATGACGCAGGTCATGCGGCAACGTGACGATATCGACCGGCGGATCGGTGATGACGCCGGCGGGGCGGTAGGAATGGATATGCTGCATGGAACCACTCGTCTGTCTGCGAAAACCGCATCATTGCGGAGCTTGCCTCAACGAGCAAGGCCTTTGAACAATCAACAAAAAACCCGGACTGGCGTCCGGGTTCCGGATGGCGCGGAATGCACCAAATCAAGCCGCGATCTTGGCCGACTTCAGATTCTCCAGGATATTCTGCGGAGAAGAAACGCCATAGGGGTCGGAGTCGCAGTTGTCGGAATAACCTTCCTCTTCAAACCACTGCTCGACGATGCCGTCATTGATGATGGCGGCATAACGCCAGGAGCGCATCCCGAAGCCGAGATTGTCCTTGGCGACCAGCATGCCCATCTTGCGGGTGAATTCACCCGAACCATCCGGAATGAGCTTGACGTTCTCAAGGTTCTGGCTTTTGCCCCAGGCGTTCATGACAAAAGCATCGTTGACGGAAATGCAATAGATTTCGTCGATGCCCTGTGCCTTGAACTCACCGGTAAGCTTTTCGAAATCCGGCAGCTGATAAGTCGAGCAGGTTGGCGTGAAGGCACCAGGTAGCGAAAAGAGGACGACACGCTTGCCGGAAAAATAGTCCCTGGTCGTCTTGTCTTCCCAGCGGAAGGGATTCGGGCCGCCGATCGACTCGTCGCGTACGCGGGTCCGGAACGTCACATCGGGAATACGTTTTCCAATAAGCATGGTTTCAACTCTCCTGAAATCGCGGAAAATCGACGGCTTGGGCGACCGCCTGAATGAGATGACGAAAACTAACGTAAAATATCTTGCAGTGCAGCATCAAAGGTCTGCGGCATAACAGCCATGCGCTCTACGCATACATGGGTAACGCGCCGATCGGCGGCCGCCTGATTGCCGCTTACCTCCGGATTTGGGTGTCAGAACAGAAAATAACGCTGCGCCATCGGCAGCACCGTCGCCGGCTCGCAAGTGAGCAGCTCGCCGTCGGCACGCACCTCGTAGGTTTCCGGATCGACCTCCACATGCGGCGTTGCCGAATTATGGATCATCGAGGCTTTCGAAATGCCGCCGCGGACGTTCCTGACCGCCAGCAGCTTCTTGGCGACGCCGAGCTTGTGGGCGAGACCCGCATCGAGCGAGGCCTGGGATACGAACGTGACGGAGGAATTGGTCCGAAGCTTGCCGTAGGCCGCAAACATTGGCCGGTAATGCATCGGCTGCGGGGTGGGTATCGAGGCGTTCGGGTCGCCCATCGGCGCGGCTGCGATCGAGCCGCCGAGCAGCACCATGTCCGGCTTCACGCCGAAGAAGGCCGGATTCCAGAGTACGAGGTCGGCCCGCTTGCCGACTTCCACCGAACCGATTTCATGGGAAACGCCATGGGCGATCGCCGGGTTGATTGTATATTTGGCGATATAGCGCTTGACGCGGAAATTGTCGTTATCGCCGGTTTCTTCCTTCAGCTGACCGCGCTGACGCTTCATCTTGTCGGCCGTCTGCCAGGTGCGGATCGCCACCTCACCGACGCGGCCCATGGCTTGGCTATCGGAAGAAATGATCGAGAAGGCGCCGATATCGTGGAGAATATCTTCCGCCGCGATGGTTTCCTTGCGGATGCGGCTTTCGGCAAAGGCGATGTCTTCCGGGATCGACGGCGACAGGTGATGGCAGACCATCAGCATGTCGAGGTGTTCCGCGAGCGTGTTGACCGTATAAGGCCGCGTCGGGTTGGTCGAGGACGGGATGACGTTCGGATTGCCGCAGACCTTGATGATGTCGGGCGCGTGCCCGCCGCCAGCCCCTTCCGTGTGGAAGGCATGGATGGTGCGGCCCCGGATGGCCGCGACCGTATCCTCCACGAAACCACTTTCGTTCAGCGTATCGGTGTGGATCATCACCTGCACGTCGAACTGGTCCGCAACCGTCAGGCAATTGTCGATGGCCGCTGGCGTCGTGCCCCAGTCCTCATGCAGCTTGAGCGATGAGGCGCCGGCAAGAATCATTTCCTCCAGCGGCGCCGGCAGCGAGGCATTGCCCTTGCCGGCAAGCGCGAGGTTCATCGGGAACGCATCGAAGCTTTCGATCATCCGTTCGATATGCCAGGCACCGGTGCAGGTGGTGGCGAGCGTGCCATGCGCCGGCCCAGTGCCGCCGCCCAGCATGCAGGTGACGCCCGACATCAGCGCTTCCTCGATCTGCTGCGGGCAGATGTAGTGGATATGCGCGTCCATGCCGCCGGCGGTCAGGATCTTGCCCTCGCCTGCAATCGCCTCGGTCGACGGGCCGACGATGATCGTGACACCTGGCTGCGTATCCGGATTTCCGGCCTTGCCAATTGCATGGATGCGTCCGTCCTTCAGGCCGACATCCGCCTTGTAGATGCCAGAATGGTCGACGATCAGCGCATTGGTGATGACAGTGTCGACCGCGCCCTCCGCCCGCGTCGCCTGGCTCTGGCCCATGCCGTCGCGGATGACCTTGCCGCCGCCGAATTTCACCTCTTCGCCATAGACGGTGAAATCCTTCTCCACCTCGATGAAGAGCTCCGTATCCGCAAGCCGCACCTTGTCGCCCACGGTCGGACCGAACATCGAGGCATAGGCGGCGCGGGACATCTTGTGTGGCATGGACGGTCTACCTCTGGAATTCGAGTAATTTGGGAATGGAATTTTGACCGATAGGGAACTCAGTTCCCCATGATCTCGGTCAGCTCTTTCAGTTCGGCCGTCCGCTTGCGGGTGAGGTCTGCCTGGCAACCGTAGATGAGCTGGGGCTCCATCGAGCCGCCGCGGGCCTGATAACCGTAGGAGGCGCATTGAGCATCGCGATAGGCGACCCAAGCGCGCTGCGCCTTGACGAGCGCATCTTCGGCCCCTTTCAGATTGGCCTCCGCGTCGGCATCCCATGTCTTCATGGCCTTGCGGGCCTTCTGGTACTCCACGTTGAGGATCTTGTCGGCAGCGTTCAATTCCTGCTCTTCACAATAGGTCATTTCCATCTGCGTGATGGGGTTCTTGCAGTTGGGCTTCGGCTCCTGCGCAAGCGCAGGCAGGGCGAAAACCAACAGAACGGCGGCGGCTATCGTCAATTTCACAGGGCACCCATGATCTTTTGCTGGAAACCGTAGACTTCCCGTTTGCCCGAAAGCGGGATTAGCGTGACTTGCCGGGTCTGCCCGGGCTCGAAGCGCACTGCCGTGCCGGCCGGGATATCGAGCCGCATGCCGCGGGCTTTCTCGCGGTCGAACGAAAGGCCGTTGTTGGTCTCGAAGAAATGATAATGGCTGCCCACCTGCACTGGCCGGTCGCCGGTGTTGGAGACCTCCACCGTCACCGTCGGAGCGCCGGAGTTGAGCTCGATTTCGCCTGCAGCGGCAATGACTTCGCCAGGAATCATGACTCTCCTCCTCAAGCAGCCTTGGGCGCACAGCCCTCGGCCTTCAAAACGCGTTTCGTGGATGCGGGGTACTTGGCGAGCTTCCCCGCCGGGCGCACCGGGCGGCGCACCAGTTCGCCGCCGCAATTCGGACAAGTGCCGGCCAGGATGGCGGTCGCACAGTCGGCGCAGAATGTGCATTCGAAGGTGCAGATCATCGCCTCCCGGCTTTCGGGCGGCAGGTCCTTGTCGCAGCATTCGCAATTGGGGCGTAGCTCCAGCATGGCGCCCTCCTCACCTTATGGGTTCGTGCACAGTGACGAGCTTGGTGCCGTCGGGAAAGGTCGCCTCCACCTGCACATCGTGAATCATTTCGGCAATGCCTTCCATTACCTGGTCGCGGCTGACGACATGCGCACCCGCTTCCATGAGATCGGCGACGGAACGACCGTCACGGGCACCCTCGACGACGAAATCGGTAATCAGCGCGATAGCTTCCGGATAATTCAGCTTGACGCCCCGCTCGAGCCGGCGGCGCGCAACGATCGCCGCCATTGATATCAGCAGCTTGTCTTTTTCTCTGGGCGTCAGGTTCATGGGAATCCCGTGATAAAAATCAGATGTTCCAGACTTTCGGCACTGGCGCGCCGTTACGCAATACGGAAATTGCCGGTGTCAGGATTTTTCTCATCTCGAAACCGGTCGGCGCCGCAAGCCGCGCAATCAGCTTGCCGTTCCAGTGGCTGGCTCCGCCAGTCCACGGGCTGGCTCCGCCGGCGGTATCGTCAAGACAGGCGCGGAGCTTGGAAAAAAGCACCTCGGCAAGCGGCCCGGTATAAAACAGGGTGGCGAAGGCGACCTGACCGGAGAGGACCCCTGCCGACTGCGTCATCCGCTCGATCGCGCCGTCGAACCGCAGCTCTTCGGCATGAATGAGCCTGCCGGAGCGGCGCACCCGCCACCGGTCGCGAAAAAAGCCCTCGGCAACGGCCTCGCCCATCGCCTTCCGCCCGAGCAGCACCGCCTCGACCGCTAGAAATTCGGCAGTTTCGGCAAGGTCGACATCAAGCCGGCGGGTCAACGAGGCCTGGTCGAACAGAATGGTTTCCTGGGGAAGCCAGTGGACGGAGGCGTCCTTGCCGACAGTTATGTGGGTGGAAACGGAAGCCGTGTCGGCGGCGGCTTTATAAATCTTCTCGTTTGCCTGGGTGGTAACCGAAAGTCTGGTGGAATCAGCAGCGGCGACGGACCATTCGATCATGTCGCCGCCGGTCAGTCCCCCTGACGTATTGATGAGGATCGCCTCCATTTCAGGCGAAAATGTTTCCGGAAGACGAATTTTTGCGCAGCCTTCCTGGTAGAACTCGGCGAGCCGGGTGCGCCCGCCGGAAGCCTTGGTTACAAGGCGTCCTGCACCCCTTGCCCGCTGCGGCGCATATTGATCGGCTGGGTGCTGCTGCACGTCGTCCCCTGAAGATCGGTATCGGTCGCGCAATCCGATGCAACGCCCGTGCCAGATTTCCCCTTTGCGGGCGCGGCGGTGGCGATCACATCGGTGCTGTCGGCCTTGCCGAAAAACTCCCACATCCGCGATGCCGGATCAATATTCGCATCGAAAGCCGGCTTGGCGTCGGCAACGGTGGCGACCTTGGTGACGCCTGCAGCGCCATCCTTGGCAGCGGCAATGACCGCTTCCGTCGCCGGTGCCGGTTTCGGCCAGGCATGGGTGCCATTGGCAAAGACGTAGGATGCGACACGGGCACCGTTCTTGCAGGTGCCGTAGAGGCTGAAGGTCACGTCGTCGACGGTCTTCGGATCGCCGTTGCCCTTGCAGCCGTCGAGCTCGGTCCATCTCTGTATCGCGGTCTTGAAGCCGTATTGCCAGTAGGCCTTGCCGCCGCCGGCATAGGGATTGGCGTCGTCCTTCTCGCCGGCAAAGGCCATGATGGAGATCGGCCTTGCTGGCGAGCAGTTTTCCGCATCGGGCCTCCACTTGCCGTCGATCTCGACCGGTCGGCCGGCGCGCAGCGAATGCACGAAGCCTGCGGCCGCGAAATCGTCGTGCCCAGCGCAAAGATAGGCCGAAAGCATACGCCCGCCGCCGGAATAACCGGAGGCGTAGATGCGTGCCGGATCGGTGCAGAAGGTCTCCTTCACCGTCTCGAGCGCCTGCGTGATATAGGCAACTTCATTGAGGCCGCCGGGTTGGGTCGTTACGTAAGGCACATTCCAGGCATAGGTGCCGGCCGAACTGCCGGGCAGGCTCCCCTGCAGCGCCATGACGATGAAGCCGTTCTTTTCGGCAACTTTGTCCCAGGAACTCCTGTTCAGCTGACCTTGAGGATTGCTGTGGCTGCCATGAAAGTCGAAAACGACCGGGACTTTCTGGCTGCCGGTATAGGAAGAGGGAATGAAGTAGACGGCCGAACGCGAAACCCCTTCGCTTTCGATGGTGATGGGATGACGGCCCGGTTCCAGGGGCTGGCCGCAGCCGGCATAGGCACCGCTCGCAGCCAAGAAAAAAGCCCCTACTGCGGTCGCGCGAGTAAGAGCGGGGTTGGAAAAGGTACCGGCAACGCGAGCAAAATCCATCAGCGCCTCATCATGGGTGCGGGAAGTGGTGTCAACAATGTGCAAGGTCCGCCTCAGAGTGTTCCAAGCTTACATGGAACGCTCCCTACGCCGCCTAGGTAACACATATCCGCTGATGACGAAACGCACGAAGTGCTGCGACGCGATACAAACATTCACCATGGAAATACTAGGACTACACAGTCAGGTGCCGCCTCGCTTCTGCCGTATCCAATGTTTCGGCCGCACCCTCATGCACAATTTCGCCACGATCCATGATGTAAACCTGATCGGCAAGCTCTCGGCAGAAATCCAGATACTGTTCGACCAGCAGGATGGCCATGCCGGTCGAGTCGCGGAGATAGCGGATCGCCCGGCCGATATCCTTGATGATCGAAGGCTGAATGCCTTCGGTGGGTTCGTCGAGCACGAGAATCTTCGGACGGGTGACCATGGCGCGGCCGATCGCCAGCTGCTGCTGCTGGCCACCGGACAGGTCGCCACCGCGTCGTCCGAGCATGGTTTTCAAAACCGGAAACAACGAAAAGATTTCATCCGGAATGGAGCGATCCTTCCGGGCGAGCGGCGCATAACCGCTTTCAAGGTTTTCCTGCACGGTGAGCAGCGGGAAGATTTCGCGCCCCTGTGGCACGTAGCCGATGCCGTGCTTGGCGCGGGCATAGGGTTGCAGGCCGTTCAGCACTTCGTTTTGGAAGCTGATCGTACCGGCGCTGACCGCGTGCTGGCCGGTAACGGCTCGGAGAAGAGAGCTCTTCCCCACGCCGTTGCGCCCCAGCACGCAGGTGATCTTGCCCATTTCGGCGGTGATCGAGACGCCACGCAACGCCTGTGCCGCGCCGTAGTGAAGATTGATGTTGTTGACCGTCAGCATAATCACCGCCCCAGATAGTTCTCGATCACCTTCGGATCGTTGGACACGAAATCGATCGAGCCCTCGGCGAGCACGGAGCCTTCCGCCAGGCACGTCACCTTGACGCCGAGCTCGCGGATGAAGCCCATGTCGTGTTCGACCACGACGACTGATCGCGTCTTGGCGATTTCCTTGAGGAGTTCGGCGGTTTCGGCCGTTTCCGCGTCCGTCATGCCGGCGACAGGTTCGTCGACGAGCAGGAGTTTGGGCTCCTGGGCAAGCAGCATGCCGATCTCCAGCCATTGCTTCTGGCCGTGCGAAAGATTGGCTGCGAGCTCGTCCTTGCGATGGGTCAGGCGGATGGTCGAAAGGATTTCCTCGATGCGCGCCTCGTCTTCGGTCGACAGCGTGTAGAAGAGCGTGGCAAACACCCCGCGGTCGCGGTTGAGCGCCAGTTCCAGATTGTCCCAGACGGTGTGGCTTTCGAAGACAGTCGGCTTCTGGAATTTGCGGCCGATGCCGAGCTGGGCGATATCGGCCTCGTCCTTTTTCGTCAGATCGATCGCATCCTCGAACAACACCGTGCCGGTGTCCGGCCTCGTCTTGCCGGTGATGATATCCATCATCGTCGTCTTACCGGCGCCATTCGGACCGATGATGGCGCGCAGCTCGCCGGGTTCGACCACGAAGGACAGCGAGTTCAGCGCCTTGAAACCGTCGAAGGAGACGGAGACGTTTTCGAGATAGAGCAGGCTTTTTTGTCTTGTTTCGGCAATCATATTCATCGTTTTCACTCCGCCGCCTGCGCCTGCGTGACGGGCACTGCCTCGTCCCTGCCCTTTTCCGCCTCCGCGGCAGCCTTCATCGCCTTGCGCGAATTCCAACCCTGCTGAACCGTGCCCACGATGCCCTTCGGCAGGAAGAGCGTCACGGCGATAAAGAGGCCGCCGAGCGCATAGAGCCAGATTTCCGGGAAGGCGCCGGTGAAGAAGCTTTTGCCAGCATTAACGAGCACCGCGCCGATGACCGGCCCGATCAGCGTGCCGCGCCCACCGACCGCCGTCCAGACGACCACCTCGATGGAGTTGGCAGGCGCGAATTCGCCCGGATTGATGATGCCGACCTGCGGTACGAAAAGCGCACCTGCAATGCCCGCCATCATCGCCGAGACGACGAAGGTGAAGAGCTTGATGTTCTCCACCCGGAAGCCGAGGAAACGCACCCGGCTTTCCGCATCGCGCACGCCGACCAGAACCTTGCCGAACTTCGATCGGACGATGGCCGACGCAACGAGGAGGCAGAGCGCCAGCATGATTGCCGACATGGCGAAGAGAACCGCACGCGTGCCGTCCGCCTGGACCGGGAAGCCCAGGATATCCTTGAAGTCGGTCAGGCCGTTATTGCCGCCGAAGCCCATGTCGTTGCGGAAGAAGGCGAGCATCAGCGCATAGGTCATCGCCTGGGTGATGATCGACAGATAGACGCCGTTGACGCGGGAGCGGAAGGCGAACCAGCCGAAGACGAAGGCAAGCAGGCCGGGCACGACCAGCACCATCGCCATGGCGAAGACGAACCAGTCGAAACCATGCCAGAACCAGGGAAGCTCCTTCCAGTTGAGGAACACCATGAAGTCCGGCAGGATCGGGTTGCCGTATACGCCTCTACTGCCGATCTGGCGCATCAGATACATGCCCATCGCATAACCGCCGAGTGCGAAGAAGGCACCGTGGCCGAGCGAGAGAATGCCGCAGTAACCCCAGACGAGATCGAGCGCGAGCGCCAGCAGCGCATAGCAGAGATATTTGCCGAAGAGCGACACGGCATAGGTCGGAATATGCAGCGCGCTGTCCGGCGGGGTCATCAGGTTGAGCGCCGGCACGAGCAGGGCGACGCCAAGCAAAATGGCGACGGCAACGACAATCCTGCCGTCGAGAGCCCGAAAGACAAAGCCGGAAATCATGCTTCCACCGCCCTTCCCTTGAGCGCGAAGAGACCGCGCGGACGTTTCTGGATGAAGAGGATGATCAGCACCAGAACCAGGATCTTGCCGAGCACGGCACCGACCGAAGGTTCGAGGAACTTGTTCAGCACGCCGAGCGACAGTGCGCCGACCAGCGTCCCCCAGAGATTGCCGACGCCACCGAAGACCACGACCATGAAGCTGTCGATGATGTAGCTCTGGCCGAGATTCGGCGAGACGTTGTCGATCTGGGAAAGCGCGACACCCGCGATACCGGCAATGCCCGAGCCCAGCGCGAAGGTGAAGGCATCGACCCACGGCGTCTTGATGCCCATAGACGACGCCATGCGGCGGTTCTGGGTGACGGCCCGCATATTGAGGCCGAAGGCCGATTTCTTCAGCACCACCAGCAGCGCCACGAAGATCGACATGGAGAAAAGGATGATCCACATGCGGTTCCAGGTGATCGTCATGCCGCCCACGGGGAACGAACCCGACATCCAGGACGGGTTGCCGACTTCCTGGTTTGTCGGCCCGAAGATCGAGCGGATCGTCTGCTGCAGGATGAGCGAGACGCCCCAGGTGGCGAGCAGTGTTTCAAGCGGGCGACCGTAAAGAAAACGAATGACGCCGCGCTCGATCACCAGACCGACGGCACCGGTGACGAGGAAGGCGACGGGCAGCGCGATCGCCAGAGACCAGTCGAACAGGTTTGGTGCATTGTCGCGAATCACCTCCTGCACCACGAAGGTGGAATAGGCGCCGAGCATGACCATTTCGCCATGCGCCATGTTGATGATTCCCATGACGCCGAATGTGATCGCAAGGCCGATTGCGGCGAGCAGCAGCACGGAGCCGAGCGACAGGCCATACCAGACGTTCTGCGCCATGTCCCAGAGCTGCTGTTCGCTCTCGATCGAAGCGATGGCCGCATCCAAGTCACCCTTGAGCCCGACTTCGATCGAACCGGAAACGGAATTCAGGATGCCGAGCGAATTGCGGCCTCCGAGATTCTTGATGGTTTCGATTGCGGAGCGCTTTTCATCGATGGAGCGGTCGGAGGAGAGGACCGAAACCGCCCGCGCTTCCTCCATGCGCGCCTTGACCTCCCCATCGGTCTCCTTGGCAAGGGCTGCCTCGACCAGATCGAGGTTTTCCGGGCTTGGCGAGCGCAGCACCGCCTCGGCGGCCTGCAGCCGCACGGCGCGATCCGGGCTCAAAAGCGTGAGGCCGCCCATGGCGGAGCGGATGACGCGGCGCAGATTGTTGTTGACCTTGATCTTGGTGACGGCGTTCTTCGCCGCCTGCCCGGCCGCGGCACCTGTCAACGGATCGATCAACTCGAAACCGGAACCGGCGGCCTTAGCGATGAAAACGAGATTGTCGGATTTGCGGAAATAGAGATCGCCCTCGGCAAAGGCATTAAGCGCCGGCACGACGCGGGCATCGCCGGTTGCGGCGATCTGGCCGAGCAGTTTTTCGGCCTCGTTGAAATCAGCTTTGGCTAATGCATCGATCAAAGGTTTGGGGTCGCTCTGCGCGAAAGACGGCGCGGCGAAGGAAAGGATCAGACAGGCAAGCAAAGCCTGGAGAAAAGATTTCAAGGTCATGATATCGCCCCTGTCGGCCGGCCGGAACGCCCCTCGCCTGAAACCCTGAGGCCGAAGGAACAACTGGCGGCGACGCCGCAATTCTCTCTCCCCGACCTGGTTCAGGTCGGGGAGAGGGTCTGACCGGGGGCTCACCCCCCAGCCCTCAGGTTTCACCAGTTAGAATCAGCTGCCCTTGCCGCCGCACTTGCCGGAAGCAACGTTGAAGTTGCCGCAGGACATCGGCTTGCGCCAATCGGAGATCAGGTTCTTGGAGTCCGGCAGATAATCGGACCATTCGTCACCAACGACGGCAGGTGTTTCCTGGACGATTTCGAACTGGCCGTCCGCCTGGATTTCACCGATCAGCACCGGCTTGGTGATGTGATGGTTCGGCATGACGGTGGATGTGCCGCCCGAAAGGTTCGGAACGGAAACGCCGATGATCGAGTCCAGAACCTTGTCGGTATCGGTGGTGCCAGCGGCTTCGACGGCCTTTACCCAGGCGTTGAAGCCGATATAGGCGGCTTCCATCGGGTCGTTGGTGACGCGCTTGTCGTTCTTGGTGAAGGCCTTCCATTCCTTGATGAAATCGGCATTGACCTCGGCGTCGACGGACTGGAAGTAGTTCCAGGCGGCGAGATGGCCGACGAGCGGCTTGGTGTCGAGACCGGCAAGCTCTTCTTCACCGACCGAGAAGGCCACGACCGGAATGTCTTCGGCCTTGATGCCCTGGTTGCCGAGTTCCTTGTAGAAGGGAACGTTGGCATCGCCGTTGATGGTGGAGACGACGGCGGTCTTCTTGCCGGCGGAGCCGAACTTCTTGATGTCGGAGACGATGGTCTGCCAGTCGGAGTGACCGAATGGCGTATAGTTCACCATGATGTCGGATTCGGCAACGCCCTTCGACATCAGATAGGCCTTGAGGATCTTGTTGGTGGTCTGCGGATAGACATAATCGGTGCCGGCCAGAACCCAGCGCTGCACGCCTTCGCTTTCAGCCAGGTAGTCGACAGCCGGGATGGCCTGCTGGTTAGGCGCGGCACCCGTGTAGAAGATGTTGCGCGAGGATTCTTCACCCTCGTACTGGACCGGGTAGAAGAGGATCGAATTGAGCTCCTCGAAGACCGGTAGGACGGACTTGCGCGAAGACGAAGTCCAGCAGCCGAAGACGGCAGCCACCTTGTCCTGGGAGATGAGCTGGCGGGCCTTTTCGGCAAACAGCGGCCAGTCGGATGCCGGGTCGACAACGACGGCTTCGAGCTTCTTGCCCAGCACGCCGCCCTTCTTGTTCTGCTCCTCGACGAGCATCAGCATGACATCCTTGAGGGTGGTCTCGGAGATGGCCATGGTGCCCGAAAGCGAGTGCAGAACGCCGATCTTGATGGTGTCGTCTGCGGCGAAGGCGCCGGAAAGCGCCGTCGTCGACATGACGGTGGCGAGCAATGCGCCAGCAAACTTTGCTTTGAAAGTCATTGGTTCGAACCCCTCTTCTCGTTCGTCCGCAACGAAAACCTTAACCGTTGCTTAAGCGACTATCGGGCGCTGCATCGCAAAACCACATACGTAAAATGACGTACCGCAGGGGGAGAAGCGGGAAGGGTGTGAGCCACCGTTATGACCTCGGAGGTAATCGACCTGCCGTTCCTGCAAGGCTATTCCGGTCGTAGAAAAAAGAAAGGATCAGCCATGCCTGTCACCTATGTCATCCGTTTCGATATTCTTCCGGGCGAGCGCGAGCGCTTCATGACGCTGCTCGACGGCGTGCTGGACGCGATGCGGCACGAGCCGATGTTTCACCAGGCGGTGCTGCATGCCGATCCAGAAAACGAAAACCGGATGATGCTTTACGAGACATGGGAGGATCATCAGGACGTATTGGACGTGCAATTGCAGCGCCCCTATCGGGAGGCATGGCACGCGGCCCTTCCCGAACTCCTCGCCGGTCCTCGCGATATTTCGATCTGGCATCCGATCCGCAGCGACCGCGCGGGGTGAATTCACTCCGCAGTACGAGTTTGCGATCCCTCATCCGCCGTATGGATATCTTGATGGCGGCTGTCTCCAGGCTCATTGTCCGGTGACCATCCGTGCTTCGGGAGCATCGAAATGAAGCGCGCCTTCTTTCTTGGCATAGTTGCCGCCGCCGGTGTGCTCGTCGGCACCGCAGGCTTCATCGCCAGCCAGACCAAAGTCCCGCCGGAAGCGATCCAATCCTCGGTCATCCGTGTTCCGGAACTGATCGAGACCGCCTGGAAGCTGCCTGTGGCGGCAACATTTGATCGGAATATCGCCTGGCAAACAAATGCATCGCGGTGCGGGCCGGCGAGCATCGCCAACACGTTCCGTTCCGTCGGCGAAGAGGAAAAGACCGAGGCCGAGGTTCTGGATGGAACCGGCCTGTGCTGGACCGGGCTTTGCATAATGGGGCTGACGCTGGATGAGCTCGCTGGTCTTGCGAAGATGAAAACACAGCGGAAGGTCACGGTTCTGCGCAACCTGACGGCCGACGAGTTTCGCGAGCATATGAAGCGGGCAAACGACCCCGCCCGCCGCTACATCGTCAACTTCACGCGAGAGAAAATCTTCGGCGCAGGTGCCGGCCATCATTCTCCGGTTGGAGGATATCTTGAGGCGCAAGACATGGTGTTCGTTCTCGATGTCAACGAGAACTACAAGCCTTGGCTGGTCGAGACGGAACGTCTGTTTTCGGCGATGAACACGTTTGACGGCGACAGCAAGCGGGGCCTACTTTTGATCGAATAGGCGCGTTCGATCCCCCAGCGATTGAGAGGACGGGGCCATAAGGCCCGCTTTCATGCGGCATTGGTCCTACGCCTGGAACAATTCCCGCGCTGAGCAATTGCCCTCCCCGAACCAGCCCATTCGAGGAGCGCACCGTGATCAACGATCTCTGGTACAAGAACGCCGTCATCTATTGCCTTTCCGTTGAGACCTTCATGGACGCCAATGGCGACGGTGTTGGGGACTTCGAGGGGCTGGAGCGGCGCCTCGACTACCTTGCCGGCCTCGGCGTCAATGCCATCTGGCTGATGCCGTTCCAGACCTCGCCTGGACTGGATGATGGCTACGACGTCTCGGACTACTACAACGTCGACCCCCGCTACGGCACGCTCGGTGACTTCGTTGAATTCACCCACGGCGCCAAGCAGCGCGGCATCCGGGTGCTGATCGACCTCGTCGTCAACCACACATCGGACCAGCATCCCTGGTTCCAGCAGGCGCGAAGCAGCCCGGACTCGCCTTTCCGCGACTGGTATATCTGGTCGAACAAAAAGCCGGGCAATGCCGACGAGGGCATGGTCTTTCCGGGCGTGCAGGAAACCACCTGGACCTATGACGAGAAGGCGAAGCAATATTATTTCCATCGCTTCTACCATTTTCAGCCCGACCTCAACACGTCCAATCCGGAGGTTCAGGCGGAAATCCTGAAGATCATGGGCTTCTGGATTCAGCTTGGCGTCTCCGGTTTCCGGGTCGATGCCGTGCCCTTCGTGATCGCCCAGAAGGGAGCGGAGGTGAAGCGGCCTCAGCCGCAATACGAGATGCTGCGCGGCTTCCGCGAATTCCTGCAGTGGCGGCTTGGGGATTCGATTTTCCTGGCGGAAGCGAATGTCGTGCCGAAGACCAATCTCCAGTATTTCGGCCACGACAGCGACCGCATGCAGATGATGTTCAACTTTCACGTCAACCAGGCGCTGTTTTATGCCATGGCCAGTGGAGACTCGCGCCCGCTTGCCAAGGCGTTGGATGCGACGCGTGAGAAACCCGCCACAGCCCAATGGGGCATCTTCCTGCGCAATCACGACGAACTCGATCTGGGCAGGCTGACGGAGAAGCAGCGGGAAAAGGTCTTTGAGGAATTCGGACCCGAGAAGGAGATGCAGCTTTATCACCGGGGCATAAGACGCCGGCTCGCGCCGATGCTGGAGGGCGATCGCCGCCGGCTCGAACTCGCCTACAGCCTGATGTTCTCACTTCCGGCCACGCCGGTCATCCGTTACGGCGACGAGATCGGCATGGGAGACGACCTTAGCCTGCCCGAGCGCAACTGCGCCCGCACGCCGATGCAATGGTCCCCGGAACCGCACGGAGGCTTCACCAAGAGCGACAAACCGATACTGCCCGTCATCAAGGAAGGTCCCTTCGGATACTGCTATGTCAACGTCGCCGATCAGAAGCGGGAGGCCGAGTCCATGCTCAACTGGACCGAGCGGCTGATCCGCATGCGCAAGGAGACGCCCGAAATCGGCTGGGGCGAATGCACGGTGGTGGATACCGGCGACGACGGCGTGCTGGCGCTCCGATTTGACTGGCGCAACAACTCGGTTCTGACGGTGCATAACCTCTTGTCGAGGCCAGCAGAAATTCACTTCGACGCGGGCATCGGAGCGGAAGGGCATCTGCTGATCGACATCGCCGATGGCGGCAACAGCCGCGCCGACGGGAAAGGCCGCCACCGCCTTCTGCTCGATGCCTATGACTACCGCTGGTTCCGGTTGGGCGGCCTGGACTATCTGCTGAAGCGCGAGGAAATCTGACGAACCGTCACTCGGCCATTCGCAGTTCACGCACTCCGCGACCGAGTTTCTGGCGCAGCAGCGCCCGAAGCGTCACGCCGTCGGCGTAACCCACCAGTGGAGCGATCTCATCCGGGCTCTTGCCGCTGGTTTTCAGGAGATGCACGGCGCGTTCGACACGCAGGTCCTGGAAATAGGAGAGCGGCGTTTTGCCGAGCACCTGCTCCAGGCGGCGGGCGAGCGTGCGCTTGCTGGCGCCGACGGCATCGGCCGCCTGGTCAAGCGAAAAGCCTTCCGAAAGCCGGGCGCGAGCCCAGCGCTCGAACTTCTCCACCAACGGGTCGGCATGCGCTAGATGGTCGGAAATGACATAGGTCGACTGCGCCGGCCGGTTGTCGACGATGAGGTAGCGGGCAACCAGGCCCGCAAGCTCGGGGCTCGCCTGCCGTACCAACCAGAGCGCCATGTCCAGATGGCCGAGCGCGGCACCTGCCGTCACGAGCGGACCGGACTTAACCAGCATGCTTCCGTCTTCCAGATTTACGGCGGGGTAACGCTGGCGAAAGAGCGGCGCGAGCCACCAGGTGGTCGTTGCCTTCTGTCCGTCAAGCAGCCCGGATTCGGCAAGCACGAACGTACCGATACAGGCGGCGGCAATGTTTACGCCACCGTCCCTCGCCTCGCGGAGCGCTGCGGTCGCATCCCGAACGTCCGGCCGCTCCAGCGCAGGCAGCAGCAGATCGGGCACCTTGTAACCGAGCGCAGGCACAACGAGCCACCCGCCTGCGGCTGTACAGACCGGATCGGAAATCGGCACGACGAAACCCTGCGAGGTCTGAACCTTCTTCCGCATCCCGACGACGGAGACCTCGAACGGCGGCACGTTCAGAGACAGCATCGCGGCAAGTTCGTTGGCGGTCGTGAAGACGTCGAGGATGGCCGAGAGCCCGGTATCGAAAACACCGTCCAAAGCAAGCACCTGCAGCTTCATGGCAAGATCCATATCCAGAATGTCAATATTGACAATAGCAGGAGATACCGCGTTCCGCCATGATGGCACAAAGGCATGGGGCACCGGCATGAGCATAGACGTCACCACGATCGGTTTCACCAAGACGACGGCCGAGGATTTTTTTGGCCGGATCAAAAGCGCCGGGGTAGAAAGAATGATCGACGTACGGCTTCACAACACCTCGCAACTTGCCGGTTTTGCCAAATCCGATGACCTCGCCTTCTTCCTGAGGACGATCTGCGGTGCGGCCTACAGGCACGAGCCCCTGCTTGCGCCGACCGAAGAGCTCATGACTTTCTTCAAGAAAGAGAAGGGTGACTGGAACATCTTCCAGAACGATTTCATGAGCTTGATGGCGGAACGCAAGGTGGAAAGTCACTTGAAGCCGGATGAGTTGGAAGGCTCCTGTCTGCTCTGTTCGGAGGACAAGCCGCATCACTGCCATCGGCGGCTCGTCTGCGACTACCTGAACGGCAAATGGGGCGGCAGGCTGAGCATCCGGCACCTCTGATCCGACCGATCTGCAATCCGAACCTTTGAACACCGCAGGGAGGCCCTCTCCCGCGACGGGAGCATTTTGCCATGACCTATGAGACCATGCTCGCAATCGGACTTTTCTCGCTTGTCGGCTCGGTGACGCCTGGACCGAGCAATTTCATGCTGCTCGCTTCAGGCACGAATTTCGGCTTCTGGCGAACGGTGCCGCAGATCCTCGGCATCACCATCGGCTTTTCCTCGGTATTGCTGGCGGTCGGTTTCGGACTGGGAGCGCTGATGACAGCCTATCCGCCGCTCGGCCTGGGGCTGAAGATAGCAGGGGGCGCCTACCTGCTCTATCTCGCTTGGCGCATCGGCATGTCGCGGGCCGTCTCAAACGGCAATGCGGAAGCCGCCCGGCCGCTCACGTTCCTGGAATCTGCCGCCTTCCAATGGGTGAACCCAAAGGCCTGGATCGCAGCGCTGACGGCCATGGCGGCCTACGCGAATGCGGCAAACCCGTTTCTCTCGGTGACGCTGGTTACGCTCGTGGTCGCGGTCGTCAACCTGCCGACCGTGTCCATCTGGGCGGGTTTCGGTGTGATGCTGCGACGCTTCCTGTCCGATCCCCAAAAACTCAAATGGTTCAACATCACGATGGGCCTGCTGCTCGCCGCGACGCTCTGGCCGCTGATGCGCTAGGTGGCAATGCCGCATGGACTACATACGGCATTGCCGAGATTCACGCGAGCTCGCTCAGTCTTTCGCGTCGGGGCGATTGCGCCATGCTTCCGCCTGGGCGTAGAACTTCTTTTCCCATTCCTTGTGGTTATCGAGGCCCTCCCTGATGAAGGGCGTGAAGATCGCCATGTGCATCAGCAGCCAGTTCACCAGCCGGGCAGGGAATTTCAGCGGCTTGACGAAGTCCACGAACAGCACCACCCGCGTCTTGTCCGTATGGTTCCACGCCTCATGTTCATAGGCGTCGTCAAAGATCAGCGCCTTGCCCTCTTCCCAATGGCAGACCTGGTCCTTGACGCGGATCGCCAGCTTGTCGCGCGGCTCGGGAACGATCAGGCCGAGATGCAGCCGCAGAACGCCGTTATACGGGCCGCGGTGCGGCGGCAGGTGCTTGCCCGGCTCGAAGATCGAGAACATCACGGTCGTCAGTCCGGGGATATTCTGCATCGCCTTCCAGGTTTCAGGGCAGGCCCGGATGTTCTGTTCGGATTTCACGCCGAAACCGAGCAGGAAGAAGGTCTTCCAGCCTCTGTCGGTGGAGATCGTCTTCACGTCGGTGGAAATGTCCTGGAAGGTCGGCAATTCGTCCTTGCGAACAAGGATCTGGTCGAGCTCGGCGCGGATCGCCGGCGCCGCCTTTTCGATTTCTGCAGCCCAGGGAAACGTGGCGTTGTCGTAAACCGGCGGATTGCCCAGTTTTGCGTACTTGAAATTCAATCGTTCCGCCCAGGCGACGATCGACATGAAGAAACGGGTGACCGGGCTCGGACGCTCCATCGGCGCAATGCCGGAGGTACCGAAACTCTGTTCAGGTTCAGGGATGGTGGTGGATGACGGTTTCACGGAAATGCGCCTGACAATTTGGTTGATGTAAAGCGTTAAAGGCACTTGCCGCCATACCTCTTCCGCCTGGGTTAACGTTTGTTGACATGGGATGTCATGTTCCAGCTTGCAAGCGTCTGTGTCGCAGTTGTGGCGGCCTGGAACATTATAGCTACGGCTGTGGCAGAAGGTCCGCAGTTCTCCTCACAATCAATAAACAAGTATCAGCACGTCCGAAAACAGCCGGTGGAAGTGAACCTAAGCTTCGCAAATGCGAAAGCCTGCTTGCAAAACGTTGCGCCACAGCTGAAAGTGCCTAATAGACAGTCTTCTCCCTCAAGGTGCTAGAAATTAGGCATGGCAGCGCGGCAACGCATCATCCCGGTCCGACGGGAATACAATCGTTGGGTCGCCAACCAGACGCTGGAAGACTATGCGCTGCGTTTCACCGCCAAAAGCGCCCGCCGCTTTTCCTCCAGCCGTATTTCGCAGACGGCGATCGGGGCGATTTCCTTTCTGGCGCTCGAGGCGATCGGCGGAGCGATCACCCTCTCCTACGGCACCACGAACGCCTTCTTCGCAATCGTCGCTGCCGCCATCGCCATGCTCGTCATCGGCCTTCCAATCAGCCGCTACGCGATCCGCCACGGGGTCGACATCGATCTTCTGACCCGCGGCGCGAGCTTCGGTTACATCGGCTCGACCATCACCTCGCTGATCTATGCGAGCTTCACCTTCATGCTGTTTGCGATCGAAGCCTCGATCATGACCGGCGCGCTCGATCTTGCCTTCGGCATTCCGCCCTGGATCGGCTACATGATCAGCGCCGCCGTGGTGATCCCGCTCGTCATCTACGGCGTGCAGCTGATCTCCCGCTTCCAGCTGCTGACGCAGCCCTTCTGGATCGTGCTGAACGTCCTGCCTTTCGTGTTCATCGCCTTTCTGGACTGGGAAAAGTTCGACCTCTGGCGCGCCTTTGCCGGAATTAATCATTCGAATGCCGAAGTTGGCGGGGCGGCGCCCTTCGACCTCCTCGAATTCGGAGCCGCCTCGGCCGTCATCCTCGCGCTGATGCCGCAGATCGGCGAGCAGGTCGACTTCCTCCGCTTCCTGCCCCCGGAAGGCTTGCGGAAATGGCGCCATCGGCTCGCTGTTTTCCTTGCAGGTTCCGGCTGGGTGGTCGTCGGGGTGCCGAAGCTCCTGGCGGGTTCCTTCCTGGCCGTCCTGACGCTCTCGACAGGCGTGCCGATCGGCGAGGCCGCCGACCCGGCCCATATGTATCTGGCGGCGTTCGGCTACATGATCCCGAACGAAACCGCGGCGCTGCTTTTGATGGCCGCCTTCGTGGTCGTCTCGCAGCTCAAGATCAACGTGATGAACGCCTATGCGGGCTCGCTCGCCTGGTCGAATTTCTTCTCGCGGCTGACCCACAGCCATCCGGGCCGCGTCGTCTGGCTTGTCTTCAACGTGCTGATCGCATTGTTGCTGATGGAGCTCGGCATCTACCGGCTGCTGGAAGCCACACTTGGCGTCTTTTCGATCGTCGCCATGGCCTGGCTCTGCACCATTTCGGCAGACCTCTTCATCAACAAGCCACTTGGTCTTGCGCCTCCGGGCATCGAGTTCAAGCGCGCCCATCTCTACGACGTCAATCCCGTCGGGCTCGGCGCAATGTTCGGCTCCGCCGGCGTGGCGCTGGCCGCCCATTTCGGCCTGTTCGGCGCGTTGATGGCCTCGCTCGCCACCTATGTGACGCTCATCGCATTCGTCATCTCTCCGGCAATCGCCTTCGCCACCCGCGGCAAGTTCTACCTCGCGAGAAAACCGCGGCAGAGCTGGAAAGCCATGGGCTCGATCACCTGCTCCATATGCGAGCATCCGTTCGAGCACGAGGATATGGCCTGGTGTCCGGCTTATGCGGCACCGATCTGCTCGCTCTGCTGCTCGCTCGACAGCCGCTGCCACGACATGTGCAAGCCGCGCGCCCGGCTCAATACCCAGATCGGCAGCGTCGCCCGCACGGTCCTGCCGGAAAGCGTCATCGCCCGGCTCACCACCCGCCTCGGGCGTTACGCAACCACCGCTGTGCTGTCCGTCTCTGCGATTGGCGCGATCCTGGCGATGATCGCCCACCAGGTCGGCCGGGCCACACCCGCCAATGCCGAGGTTATTTATGGGACGGTGACGATCGTCTTCTTCGTCTTCGCGATCATCGCCGGCATCGTTTCGTGGTTCTACGTGCTCGCCCATGACAGCCGGGTGGTGGCCGAGGAGGAATCCTCCCGTCAGAACACCTTGCTCCTCAAGGAAATCGCCGCCCACAAGAAGACGGACGCGGCACTTCAGGACGCCAAGGAGACGGCCGAGGCCGCCAACCGCGCCAAGAGCCGCTATGTCGTCGGTCTGTCCCACGAGTTGCGCACGCCGCTCAACGCCGTGCTGGGATATGCGCAGATCCTCGAACGCGACGAAACAATCCCCCCGCCGCGGCAATCGGCGATCAAGGTCATCAAGCGCTCCGCCGATCACCTTTCCGGCCTGATCGACGGGCTGCTCGACATATCCAAGATCGAGGCCGGCCGGCTGCAGGTCTATTCCAACGAGATCAATATCCAGGACTTTCTGGACCAGATCGTCGAGATGTTCGGGCTGCAGGCGCAGGCCAAGGGGCTGGAGTTCGAGCACGAGCGGGCGCGCTCCCTGCCGCAATATGTACGCACCGACGAAAAGCGGCTGAGGCAGATCCTGGTCAACCTGCTTTCCAATGCGATCAAGTTCACCGACGAAGGCAAGGTGAGATTCGAGGTCGCCTACCGCAGCCAGGTCGCGACCTTCACCGTTTCCGATACCGGCCGCGGCATAGCCGAGAAGGATCTCTCCCGCATCTACGAACCCTTCCAGCGCGGCGAGGCCGAAAGCATCCGCCCGATGCCGGGGCTTGGCCTCGGGCTTACGATCACCCAGCTCCTCACCAACACGCTGGGCGGCGAAATCGCCGTCGCCAGCACCAAGGGAGAAGGGTCTATCTTCAAGGTGAGGCTGATGCTGTCGGCGGTCGAGCGGCCCAACACGGCGCCGGCCGCGGAAAAGAAGATCGTCTCCTATACCGGCCCGCGGCGCACCATCATGGTCGTCGACGACAACGAAGATCACCGCGACCTTATGCGCGAACTGCTCGTGCCGATGGATTTCGTGGTGCTGACGGCCAACAGCGGGCCGGATTGCCTGACGCTGATCGAGGGCGTGACGCCGGACCTCTTCCTGGTCGACATCTCCATGCCAGGCATGAGCGGCTGGCAGCTCGTCGGTCGGCTCCGCGAGATCGGCCAGACAGCTCCGATCGTCATGCTTTCGGCAAATATCGGCGACAGTTCCGGCGCAAGCTCCGGCGACGAAGGCCATAACGATGCGATCGCCAAGCCCGTCGACATCCGCCGTCTCGCAGACAAGCTGGCTGCCCATCTCGGCCTTGTCTGGGTTTATGAGAGCGATACTTCGCTTGCCGTTCCGACAAGCCTCAGGAAGCCGATCAAAAGTCCGGGGACGAACCATATCGAGGACCTTTTGCGGCTCGGCGAAATCGGCTACGTCCGCGGTATCGAAGCGAAGCTCGCCGATCTCGCCAAGCAGGAGGAACACAAATCCTTCGCGGAAGAACTCGGCACCTACGTGCAGGCCTTCGATCTTGCCGGCTACATGAATTTCCTGACACGCCTTGCCCCAGAAAGGACGAGTGATGGCTGAGACTGCCCTGCCGCGCGACATCGTCCTCCTGGTGGACGACAGCCCCGAAGCGCTCGGCTTCCTCACCGAAGCGCTGGAAAAGTCCGGCTTTTCGGTGCTGATCGCCACCTCCGGCCAGGCGGCGCTGAACATCGTCGAGCGCATCACGCCGGACCTGATCCTGCTCGATGCTGTCATGCCCGGCATGGACGGCTTCGAAACCTGCCGCAGGCTCAAGATCAACGGCGCCGTGGCTCAGGTGCCGGTCATCTTCATGACCGGCCTGACCGAAACCGAACATGTGGTCAACGCGCTCGATTCCGGCGGCGTGGATTACCTGACGAAGCCGATCAACATCGACGAACTGCGCGCCCGCATTCGCGTGCATCTGTCCAATGCCCGCTCGGCGCAGAGCGCCCGCGTGGCGCTCGACGCCGCCGGCCGCCACCTGCTCGCGGTCAAGGCCAATGGTGCCATCCATTGGTCGACGCCGCAGGCGACGCGGCTGATCAACGCCGCGACCGGCAGCGACGACGGCCTCGACATCGTTGCCCAGCGGATCAGCGCCTGGATGGCGGAACGGGACAGGCCGAGTTTTGCCCGCGATGCCGCTTTCTCCCTCATGGAGGACGGCCAGGCGAGCCTGCATTTCTCCTTCCTCGGCGCAATCGGAGCGGACGAACACCTCTTCCGTCTGACGGCCACCAACAAACGACCCGACGACGAAGTGCTGCGCCGGCATTTTCCGCTGACCCAGCGCGAGTCCGAAGTGCTGCTCTGGATCGCCAAGGGCAAGTCGAACCGGGACATCGGCGATATCCTCGGTCTTTCGTCCCGCACGGTGAACAAGCATCTGGAACAGATCTATGTGAAGCTCGGCGTCGAAAACCGCGCGTCGGCCGCGGTCAAGGCCGCGCATGTGCTGCACGGCGAGTAGGGCTTCGGCTCAAGGCAAGACAGAAAAAGGCAGCGTCCTGATAACGGCCGCCAACACGTTTAGCCACGCCGGCGGCGCCGGCATGGTTGGGAACGGGGCAGGCAGGAGTATGTGGGGTGTTAGGTAGATTTGGTCTGCCTGCCCCGGCCGCTTCGGTGATCGTTGGAGGATTTCCCAGCCCTCGTCAGACCACTTCATCGACCATCACCGGAACCGAGCCGAAAACCCGAGGAGAAGGAGGCCGGTTCGCGAACCCGGTTCCCATCCGATGACGGGACGATTGTCCCGCAAACGAAGGATGCGGGGACGAAAAGGGGCCATGACCTCTCTCATCGCATTGGAATACCTGCCGAAAAAATCTTCTGCAGACATGGATCGTCCCCGGAGCAGACGAAAGACCGGCCCATTGCCGGTTGCCGCAATCACCGGCCAAACGCAAGGAAGCCCGGCTTTTGGCCGGGCTTCCCCTGAAAATGCGGTTTGGCCGATAAGGGCTTAGCTGCCCTGCTGGAAGTAGCTGTACTTGCCGTCCGGACCCTTCTTCCACTCGTACATGACGTAGCCGGGAAGCTTCGGGTCGCCCTTTTCGTCGAAGGCGAGATCGCCGAGAACGGTCTTAAACGGACCCTTTTCGTGCAGCGTCTTGGCAACGGCTTCGGCGTCATCGGCCGAACCGGTGGCCTTGATGCCTTCAGCGATGACCTGAACGGCAGCGTAGGAGTAGAGCGTGTATGCTTCCGGGTTGAAGCCGGCAGCCTTGAACTTGGCAACCAGGTCCTTGTTTTCAGGGCGCAGCGTCGGATCCGGGCCGAAGGTGTTCAGCGTGCCTTCGACGGCGTCGCCGGCGATCGAGGCAAGTTCGTTCGAGACGATGCCGTCACCCGAAACGAGCGTTGCCTTGAGGCCGGCGTCCTTGGCCTGACGAATGATCAGGCCGGCTTCGGTGTGGAGACCGCCCCAGTAGATGATCGAAACGCCGGCTTCCTTCATCTTGGAAATGAGGGCCGAGAAGTCCTTGTCGCCGACATTGACGCCTTCGCGGATGACTTCCTTGACGCCCTTGGCGTTCATCGCCTTCTTGGTTTCTTCGGCAAGGCCCTGACCGTAAGGCGTCTTGTCGTCGATGATGGCGATCTTGGCAGTCTTGAACTTGTCGGCGAGGTATGCGCCGGCAACGCCGCCCTGCTGGTCGTCGCGGCCGCAGGTGCGGAAGACGTTCCACAGGCCGCGCTCGGTAAAGACCGGGTTGGTTGCAGCCGGGGTGATTTCCAGCATGCCGTTTTCGGCATAGACTTCCTGGGAAGCCGGGATCGATACACCCGAGTTGAAGTGGCCGACCACATACTTCACGCCGTCGGACGCGAACTTGTTGGCAACCGAGATACCCTGCTTCGGATCCGAAACGTCGTCACCGAGAACGATCTTGATCTTTTCGCCGTTGATGCCGCCGGCGGCATTGATGTCGGCTGCTGCCTGTTCGGCGCCCTTCTGGAGCTGCGCACCAAAGGCGGCGTTCGGGCCCGTGAGCGGACCGCCGACGCCGATAATGATGTCGGCCCATGCGCTACCGCTGAAGGCGACCATGGCCGTCAGCGCAACCGCAGAAAGAAGAGACTTCTTCATCGAGTTACTCCCAATTTTTTAGGTGAGCAGGTTTTTCGAAACCGGGCGCAATACCCACCATCACTGCGCCGGAATTGTTCCACTCTAGGTTACTTATTGTTTCAACCCGGGGCTAATCTGAGGACAGAAAAGAGCGGCTGTCAATCTTTCTTCTTGAAGGAGAAAGCCGAAGTCGGCTCATAGAGCCAATAGTAATTCTGCACCATCTGACGCGTCCGGCGAATGCGGTATCCGGCGCTCGAAAAGACGAGCAGGATGACCACGTCGAGGATGTAATAGAAGGCGTCGATGAATGGCCCCTGGAACAGCGCGAAATGCAGAAAACGCATCACCACGCCGAGCAGAAGCGTATAGACCACCACCGTCAGATAGTTGTTCCAGCCCTCGGCGGCCGCCTTCCCGGCCCGCCAGGCGGTCCAGAAGCCGATGACCAGCACGAGGAAACGCAAAAGGTACCGGACGCCGGTATCGCTTTCGAAAAACAGTCCCTGCATCTTAAATTCCCCCGGCTGTCGAAATAACAACCTCTGCGATCAATGCCGTCCGCCTTCAAGATAGGCGGCGCGCACTTCCGGATTGGCAAGAAGTTCCTTGCCGGAACCGCTCATCGTCACCTTGCCGTTGACCATCACATAGGCGCGGTCTGAAAGTTTGAGCGCTGCGAAAGCGTTCTGTTCGACGAGGAAGACGGTGAGCCCCTCTTCCTGGTTTAACTTCTTGATCGCCTCGAAAATGCCCTTGACGATCAAGGGCGCCAGGCCGAGCGACGGTTCGTCGAGCAAAAGCAGCTTCGGCCGTGCCATCAGCGCACGCCCGATCGACAGCATCTGCTGTTCGCCGCCCGAAAGCGTGCCGCCGCGCTGCGTCTGGCGTTCCTTCAGCCGCGGGAAGAGCGTGAAGATCTTCTCGACATCCTCATTGAAATATTTGAGGTTGTCGAGACCTGCCCCCATCTGGAGGTTTTCGTAGACGGTCATGCGCGGAAAGATGCGGCGGCCTTCGGGAGACTGGGCGATGCGGCGGCGTGCGATCAGATGCGTCGGCAGGCGGGTGATATCCTCGCCGTCGAAGATCACCTGTCCGCTGCGAGCCTGCGGACTGCCGCAGATGGTCATCATCAGCGTGGATTTACCGGCGCCGTTGGCACCGATCAGGCTGACGATCTCGCCCTTGTTGACTTCGACATCGACGCCTGCGAGCGCGCGGATATTGCCGTAATAGGTCTCGACAGCCTGGACCTTCAGAAGGGATTCAGCTGCCATCAGCGCGTGCCCCCATCGAGTTCTTCCGCAATCACTTCTTCCACCTCGTCATCCTCGACGCCGAGATAAGCGGCGATCACTCGTGGGTCGTTCTTTACATGGTCCGGCGAACCGTCGGAAATTTTCTGGCCGTATTCGAGCACCACGACATGGTCGGAAATCTCCATGACCACCGACATGTCGTGCTCGATCAGCAGGATCGACACGCCTTCGTCGCGGATCTGGTGCAGCAGCGTGTTGAGCGCCGCCGATTCGCGCGGGTTGAGGCCGGCGGCGGGTTCGTCGAGGCACAGCAGTTCCGGATTGGTGCACATTGCGCGGGCGATTTCGAGCCGCCGTTGTGCGCCATAGGGAAGATCGCCGGCAGGATCGTCGGCGCGATCGGTCAGATCGGCCTTGTCGAGCCAGTATTTCGCCTTCTCGATCGAGGCATCGACCGCCTTGCGATAAGCCGGCAGGCCAAGAAGACCGAGGATCGTATAGCCCGACGCCTTCATCAGCGCGTTGTGCTGTGCCACGAGCAGGTTCTCGAGAACCGTCAGACCCGAGAACAGCCGGATGTTCTGGAAGGTGCGGGCGACGCCCGCCACTTTGGTGATCTCGAAGTCCCGCAGGCGTTCCAGCAGGTATTCCTTGCCGTCCTTGCGCTGCAGGGTGAGCATGCCCATTGTCGGCTTGTAAAAGCCGGTGATGCAGTTGAACACCGTGGTCTTGCCGGCGCCGTTCGGGCCGATCAGCGCGGTGATCTCGCCGCGCCGGGCCTCCAGCGACAGGTCGTTGATCGCCATCAGGCCGCCGAACTTCATCGACAGGTGTTCGACCTTGAGGATCGTGTCATTCGTCATTGTCGTCGTTCCGAGAGCCATCAGCCGTGGCCCTCCTTGGTGAAGCTACCCGAGACGGCTCTGCGCTCCTTGAGGAAGGCGGTCGGTTCTCGAGATCCGACGAAGCCGCGCGGCTTGAACAGCATGACGATGATCATCGCCAGACCGAACAGCAGCATGCGGTAGAGTTCCGGCGTGAAGTCAGGCCCGAACACAACCTTGAGGAAGGACATTTCGCGCAGCACTTCGGTGCCCCCCACCATCACCACCGCGGCGATTGCGATGCCGGTGAGCGAACCCATGCCGCCGAGAACGACAATTGCCAGAATGACCGCCGATTCCAGGAAGACGAAGCTTTCCGGTGATACGAAACCCTGGCGGGTGGCGAAGAAGGAGCCCGCGAAACCACCGAACATCGCGCCGGTCGCAAAGGCGGTCAGCTTGGTCGTGACCGTGTTGATGCCGAGCGAGCGGCAGGCGATCTCGTCTTCACGCAGGGCTTCCCAGGCCCGGCCGATCGGCATGCGCCGAAGCCGGATCGTGACATAGGCGGTCAGCATGCAGAGCGCCAGGATCACGTAGAACAGGAAGATCTTGTAATAGACCGAGGATGCCGACAGGCCCCACGCCTTAACGAAACTGTTGGCGCTGCCAGTATCAAACGACCAGATGCCGAAGAACGACGCTTTGGCGATGCCCGAGATCCCGAAGGTTCCCTTGGTCACGTCCGTCCAGTTGATCAGCACAAGGCGGATGATTTCCCCGAAGGCGAGCGTCACGATGGCGAGATAGTCTCCCCTTAGACGCAGAACCGGGAAGCCCAGGATGATGCCCCAGAGCGCGGCCAGAATGCCCGACATGGGCAAGAGCAGCCAGAAGGAGAAGCCGAAATAGGAGGACAGCAACGCGTAGGAATAGGCGCCGACCGCATAGAAGGCGACATAGCCGAGATCGAGCAGACCGGCGAGGCCGACGACGATATTAAGGCCCCAGGCGAGCATCACGTAGATGAGGATCTGGATGCCGAAATTGTCGACATATTTGAGGGATCCCTGCTTGCCGACGATCAGCAGCGACAGGAAGGGATAGACCAGCAGGAAGACCAGCGCGATCTTGAGAAAATGGCGGTGGAAGAAGCTCTTCTGCTCGGAGATTTCGAGAACGCCGCTCTTTGCCTTGGCGAGCTTGCGGCGATCGATATGCGGCTTGATGAAGCCGACGCTCAAGAAACGGCTGACCGCCGCCACCAGCACGAAGATGGCCAGAAGACCCCAGCGAGTGCGCCAGACCAGCGCGTTGTTGATGTCCTGATAGGTCTCGATGCCGACGAACAGCAGGAACATGAGGAAGGCGACGACGCCCGCGAACACGCCTTCCCGGACGGCCTTGCCAAGCACGTTCGGATGACCGGTTTCGGTGGAAGCTGCCATGTTACACCTTCTCCACTTCCGGCCGGCCGAGAATGCCGGTCGGCTTGAAGATCAGCACGAAAGCGAGGATCGCAAACGTGGCGACATCTTTGTAGGCGATGGAGAAATAGGCCGACCACAGCGATTCGATGAGGCCGATCAGCAGCCCGCCGAGAACCGCACCGGGCAGCGAGCCGATGCCGCCGAGAACGGCCGCGGTGAAGGCCTTGACGCCCGGAATGAAGCCGTCGTTGAACGAGGCGACGCCGTAATACATCAGATACATGGCACCGGCGACGGCTGCGAGAGCGGCCCCCATGATAAAGGTGATCGAAATCGTCCGGTCGACGTCGACGCCGAGCAGCGCCGCCATCTTGCGATCCTGTTCGGTCGCCCGCTGGGCGCGACCGAGCGGCGTCTTGTTGACGATGTACCAGAAGGCGAACAGCAGCACCGCCGTGATGACGACGATGAGGATCTGTTTTAATGAGACAGTAATGCCGCCGACGTGGAAAACATCGGTCACCAGCGGCGGGATCGGCTTGTTGCGCGGCCCCTGCGTCACCTGGATGAAGTTCGACAGGACGATCGACATGCCGATCGCTGTGATCAGCGGCGCGAGCCGGAATGAGCCGCGCAGCGGCCGGTAGGCCACGCGCTCGATCGTCCAGTTCCACAACCCCGTCATCAGCATGCCGATGACGAGCATCAGCAGCAGAAGCAACGCCACCGGAATGCCGGCGAAGAAGGACGTGAGGATCAGGAAAACGATGAGGGCAGCAAAGCCGCCGAGCATGAAAATATCGCCATGGGCGAAGTTGATCATGCCGATGATGCCATAAACCATCGTATAGCCGATTGCCACAAGGCCATAGATGGATCCAAGAGTCAGCCCGTTTATGAGCTGCTGGATAAAATACTCCATATACTTTCCCCCGGATGCGATCTTTAGACGGCCGCATCTCTTGTATTACGCCCCTTGCGGGTTCTTACGTTCTTGACCGCATTCCATACCGGTTTCGCAAGAAATGTGAAGACAAAAAGCCGTGGGCCGGTCAAAAACGCGGCACTTCTCAACAATTTGGCGCGGCAAAGACCAGATATTCCAAAAAACCGGCAGCTTCTGTCAAAAAATTAGCCAAACCCGACGCTTACCGCAATTTAACATCGTGATGCCGTTAACGTTAAAGCCGAAATCCTGCTCTCTCGATCCGGCATCTCTCCGGCGAGCCCGCATCTGCTTAGAAGCCTCCATTTAGGCCAGCCCGAAAAAGGCGCGGTCGGATGTGCGTCCGTGTGCCACTCAGTTGAAGAGAATGTCTGCCTCAAATCCAGGGACGACAGGAGAAATCTCTTGGGGACTCTCTTTTACACCTCCGAAGCTCCACGACGCGATGATGCTGCTAGTTCCAGGCAAGGATGACATGCAATCAGAGAGGGAAACAATGAGAAGAGGCACTCATGACGACGATCGGGTCAACATCCTATTATGGCTTAACGCTCAAGACCTATATCGAAGGTCTGCGGTCCGAGAGTAGCGATAAGGCTGCTGGCGGGGTGGCAAAAGATGTGGGGAGCCCGGCCGCCTCATCTGCTGTCGGAAACCTCAGCGTTTCGGAAGTTGAAGCGGTTTCCCAGGCCTTGGCTGCGGGGGATCATGATGACACCGACAGTTTTATCTACAACCGGGCAGGTAAATTGGCCGAACCGTCGACGGAGAAGCCTGGACCGACAGGCGCTCAGTTCAAAAGCGTCCATGAGGAAAACCAGTTTTGGCTTAATGCCACGCCAGAAGAACTCGCTGAAGTCTATGCTCCTGATACCGTGGCCTCCATCTTGCGCCAGAGAGAAACGCGAGATGAGGCGGCCGAAGTGACCCGCCAGATGATGGCGAGGATGAAACGGGAAAATCCCGAATTCGTCGCGAACTCCTTCAAGGGGCAGGCTCAGGATATCGTCGGGAGGATCAAGCAGACGGTCGAGCAGCTGAACATGTATCAGGAACGCGTGAACAGCACGCACGACAAGCCGGCTTGGCTTCAGGCTCTTAACGAGAGCTGGGTGGAGCGCTTCAAGGGCAACCTGCTCGACCTATCCGAAGGCCTGAACAGCATCGTTTCGGTGTCGGGAGATCTCGTAAAGCAGCGGGATGACGGGACGTATGCCTTGTCGAACTTCTCGCTCAGCTATGACGGCGTGGTCTTCTTGCAGCATCAGGAGTAGTGCACCCGGCGCCAGTTGCCTCGCGCCGGCTGATGCCGGATCGGCAAAAGAAATGAGGCACAACCGGCGATCGGGATCGAGCCTTATCAAGGCCTTGGGCCAATCCATCTCCCCACCCTCCCCCTAAAGCTTAAGCTCCGTTTCGAACGAGAACGGAGAGAGATTATGGCCGATACCACCGCCAACCTGGAAATGCCCTTCATCCTGCCTTCGCAGGCGCAGAAACACGTCACCCATAACGAAGCGCTGCTGAAACTGGACGCGCTCGTGCACCTGGCGATTGTCGCCGAACAGGCGATGCCGCCCGGTTCTCCGGCGGAAGGCGATTGTTATCTTGTCGCGGCCGCCCCGACCGGTGCCTGGACCGGCAGGCAGGCGCAGATCGCATCATGGCAGGACGGCTACTGGGCTTTCTCTCAACCGAAAATCGGATGGCGGGCATGGTTCGCCGTGAACTCGAGACTGAAGGTCTTCACCGGCGTCGAGTGGCAGGACATTCCTCTGCCGGCGAGCGGCAGCCTTGAGCAACTCGGCATCAGCACCACCCCGGACGGCACGAACAGGCTCGCTGTCTCTTCTCCGGCGAGCCTCTTCAACCATGCCGGCTCCGGCCATCAGATCAAGATCAACAAGGCCGCGGCGACCGATACCGCCTCGCTGCTCTTCCAGACCAACTGGGTTGGCCATGCCGAAATGGGCCTGGCCGGCAACGACGGCTTCTCGGTGAAGGTAAGTGACGGCAGCACCTGGAACACCGGCCTCACCATTTCCGCAGCCGGGCATGTCGCAAAGCCCAATCAGCCCGCTGCCCGAGCCCACCGCACCGGCAACAGCTTCTCTCCCTCCTCCGGGCAGCAGAGCGGATTCACGACTTTGGCGCTTGCGCAGGGCGGAGTAGCGCTCGGCGCCGCAGTGTCCGCCGGCGGCAACCGTGTGCTGGTCCCTGCCGCCGGCCTTTACCTGGTCGGTGTGAATATCGCAGTGCAGACCTCTTCGGGCCATACAACCAGCCTGATGCTCAACGGTTCACAGACCCTTATTTCCATTGCCGGTCTCGCGGGCGGAGCCCAAATGCAGTCTGCCTGTGGAGTTTTCTCCCTGTCGGCAGGCGATTATCTCACGCTCGGCCACGAGGGAAATGCAGAACTCGCGTTGGGGCCAGGAAAAACCGAGTTGTTTTTGACAATGCTTTGACACTGGAAAGCGAGAAAGGTTCTATTCATCGTTAACCAGATATTAACTTGGCGGATGACTCGCGCAGGAAGGTGTAATATTTAGAAACCCTAGTAACCGGCAGGGGGCTGCGGGGGTGAATATGCGGGCGAAGGGGTTGCGTGTTCCTGATCTGCATGGAGAAACCGCTTATGTGGGGGTAAGAGACCACGATGCGGGGAAGCTAGCGTCCGATCTTGGGACGGCCTCGTCTCCTCATGGACGGAATGCCGCCTTGCGACCCCAATTGGCAGTCAAGCGCGGGTTGGACATCGCCGTCTCTCTGACCTCCCTTGTCACGCTTCTGCCGCTCATGCTGATGGTGGCGCTCCTGATCCGGCTCGACAGCCCGGGCCCGGCACTGGTCACCCAGGTCCGCTGGGGCAAGGACCGTCGCAGGATCGGCGTCTACGAGTTTCGCTCGACGCGCACCGGTCTCGCCGACGCGACTGGCGTTGCCAAGACGGTCGGGGGCGATCCCCACGTCAGCCGGATAGGTTCAATCATCCGCAAGACCAATATCAATGAGCTGCCGCAGCTCCTCAACGTCCTGAAAGGCGAGATGTCCCTGGTTGGTCCTGGCTGCCACGCCATCGCCATGCTGGCGGCCGGCATTCCCTATGAGGAGCTGGTTTCGGACTACCACCGTCGCCACCTGGTCAAGCCCGGCATGACCGGTTTGGCACAGATGCGCGGCCTTCGCGGGCCAGCGGACAGTCCCGGGAAAGCCCGCGCCCGCATTGTCTGCGATCTCCATTATATTGATAATTTTTCGCTGCTGCTCGACCTGCGCATCATCTTCGGCACCATCCTCGCCGAGGTCCGCGGCGGCAAAGCATGTTGATTTTGCTCATCCTTTTTCTCCGCCCGCGAGGTGGTAACGGCGCTTGACGCGCGCTCCTTTCCGGCGCCTGACAGATCCAGCCGCGCCGGAAAATGCGCGCCAGCACGCCTTTTGACGTCTAGGAACAAATGCGCGCGGCTGTTTAGTCAAATGTTAAAACTGCGGCGCTAGGCTCTCCGACGTGGTCTTGTGTTGTGTAGAGAGTCCAATGACCGAAATGATCCGTCCCCGAGTAAAATATGTCATCGGCCCCGATGGCAGCCCGCTTACGATTGCGGACCTTCCGCCGGCCAATACGCGCCGCTGGGTGATCCGTCGCAAGGCTGAGGTTGTCGCGGCGGTTCGCGGTGGCCTGTTGAGCTTGGAAGAAGCCTGCGAGCGTTACACCCTGACCGTCGAGGAATTTTTGTCCTGGCAGTCTTCCATCAATGATCATGGCTTGGCGGGCCTGCGGACGACCCGCATCCAGCAATACCGCCACTAGAAGAATTCGTTTTACCGCGCCGAAAACAAGGTGCCGCTGCAAGAGATGCAACGGCACCTTTCAGTTTGTTCGGCGCGCGACGCTTTTCTTGCCGGTCCCGGCCAAAGTGGGCAGCAGACCGGCAATGACGGCGGAAGCTGCGTAGAACCACAGGCCGGGTTGGGAAACCGCCGTTGCCAGACCACTGCTTTTCGCCGCGAAAACGACGATCGCCACCAGCATCACATCCATCATGGACCACTTGGAGAGATGCGGCATCGCGCGGCGGAAAAGCCCGGCCTCCCCGGCCCGGCTCAAAAGCTGCACTGCGAGACCGATCAGCTTCACGATCGGGAAAACGATCGAAAACAGGCCGACCACCAGAAACAGCACAATATCTCCCTCTCGAAAAAGCGCCGCCACCAGCTCGATCAGCGAAGGTGCCTCGCTGAAGAAGTAGAGCTTATCGAAACGGATGATCGGCAGAAAAAGGCCGAGCGCCAGAAAGCTGGCCGCCAGGATTAGAAGAAGCGACCGCAGCCAAATCATCCCATGCTCCGGTTGACGGTGCGTCTCCCTTTCGGAGCGCGAACCGCTGTTTCCCTCTCATCTCCTGCGTATTACATCATGCGTTGCAAGGAAAAAACGGAGCCAGCATGAATATCGCACATGAGGAAACACGATCGGGCGGGCGTTACATCGCCGAACTCGGCGGCCATTACGCCGAAATGAGCTATTCCCGTGCCTCGCCCCAACTGATCATCATCGATCACACCGGCGTACCCGATAAGTTACGAGGCAAGGGTGTCGGGCAGGCCCTGGCGCTGCATGCGGTCGAAGAGGCCCGCAAGGGCGGATGGAAAATCATTCCGCTCTGCCCGTTTTTCAAGAGCCAGGTGGAGCGCCATCCGGATTGGCAGGATATCCTGCGATAGGCCCTGCAGTGCGGGGACCGTCTCTGAACGAGATTACAAACGGAAATGGGGCACAGGCGCCAAGGCGCCGCCCCTTTTACAAACTCCGCGACGGGACGCCCGGCTGATCAGGCCCGGGCGCGCATGCCGCCATCGCGCTCTTCAAGCGCCGAGGCCTTGGCGAGTTCTGCTTCCGCCTCCTCGAGCGCCAGTTCGGCAGCTTCCTGCTGAACCTTCAACTCGCGAATCGAAACCTGAAGATTGTCCGCACGCTGGCGGGCGGCCTTCGCGAAGGTTGGATAGGCGAAGTGATTCGGGTCGGCGATCCCGGATTTTTTCTCTTCGACCGTGATCTGATGCTCGAGCTCTTTAGACATTCGCTCGAATTCGGCCATCATCATCTGCAATTGCTGCAGCTGACGACGTTTTTCGTTAACCTGAAATCCTTTCAGGCGAACCAGACTGTCACGCGACTTCATACGCAATACTCCGTGGATAGCGAGACCCAGGCCCGTGTATCCGCTCTGTTACACTCCGGACCAAAAAATTTCCGCGGCGTTAATAAATTCGCCGCCGCGTTAACCTTTCGTTTACGGGCATCATTAATGATAATCCCGATCGTTTAAGGGTCGGTAAATGCCAGGGCCTGATTTGGCCGCGACGATGTAAGAGTCGTATGAATCACTTAGCGGAATTTCCTCATCCGTTGATTCAAGTTTGGTGATGGCCAATCCATAAGGGAAAACAGGCTGCTACTAATTTTGCTTAACGAATTGATGTACCTTGCCATAGGGAATCATAATTTGTTAACCATTTAGTGGCAGCTTCCAAATCAGGCTCAGTCTGGATCCGTAACGAGTAAGGGGGCAATCAGGTACCTTACGCGGCGGTAAAGGGGAAAAATATGCGGGTTCTACTCATCGAAGATGACAGCGCGACGGCCCAGTCCATCGAGCTGATGCTGAAATCGGAAAGCTTCAACGTTTACACCACCGATCTCGGTGAAGAGGGTGTCGACCTCGGCAAACTCTACGACTACGACATCATCCTTCTCGACCTCAATCTCCCCGACATGTCGGGTTACGAAGTGCTCCGCACTTTGAGGCTTTCAAAGGTCAAGACTCCCATCCTCATCCTGTCCGGCATGGCCGGAATCGAGGACAAGGTCCGCGGGCTGGGCTTCGGCGCCGATGACTACATGACCAAGCCGTTCCACAAGGACGAACTGGTCGCTCGTATCCACGCCATCGTCCGCCGCTCCAAGGGCCATGCTCAATCGATCATCGTCACCGGCGAACTGATCGTGAACCTCGACGCCAAGACCGTCGAAGTCGGCGGCCAGCGTGTCCACCTGACGGGCAAGGAATACCAGATGCTGGAGCTTCTCTCGCTCCGCAAGGGCACCACCCTCACCAAGGAAATGTTCCTGAACCACCTCTACGGCGGCATGGACGAGCCGGAACTGAAGATCATCGACGTCTTCATCTGCAAGCTGCGCAAGAAGCTCGCCAATGCCGCAGGCGGCGCCAACTACATCGAAACCGTCTGGGGCCGAGGCTATGTGCTGCGCGAGCCGGACAGCACCGAATACGCCGAGACCGCCTGACAGACTGACCTTCCCCTTTTCGAGAACGCCCGCCGGCCCGTCCGGCGGGCGCTTTTTTATGCCGCTGACGTCAACGAACGGGAGCCAGCTCTGCGAAAAATCAGAACGGTCACAAAAGGCGGATTTGGGATCAGGCGGCCTGGGCGAAGCCGGAGAAGACCGAGGTCAATATCTTGCGGTCGAACGGCTTCAGGAGGAAGTCATCCGCACCGGCGCGCTTGCCTGCCATCATCCTCTTGAGGTCCGCTTCGATGACGCAATAGAAGATGCGCACGCTCTTCCCGTTCGGCATTGCCCTGACGGAAGCGATCAAGCCAAGCGCATCATCGAGTGTCGCGTCGACGATGAGGAAATTCGGCAAATCGGTCTGGCAGCGAAGCACCGCTTCGCGAGCGCTGCCAGCTTCGGCGACGAGAAAACCCAATTCCGAAAGGATCCGTTTGCCGACTTTGCGGACGACGTCCGACGAATCAGCAATCATCAAACGCTGCATCGTGCTTCCCTTGATGCTGCAGCCTCGCTGGGCTGTGAGCAATTATCATTACGGGCACGGCGCTAACGAATGGTTACCTGGAACAGCGATTTTTGGGGGATCGTCTCAGGCCGCCACAGCTTCGGCGATGAAGACGATTTTGTCTTCCGATACCACATGCTTCAGATCCATACCGCATTCTTCGGCAAGCAGGACCGTGTAGTAGGGCTGGACCGTATGGGCGTCGATCGGCTCTTCCAGAGTACCGTTGGCGATCTCGACGAACTTTGCCGGCACGCGCATCATGCGGCCCTTAATCGTGATGACGAACTTTGCATCATATTCCGGGTTTTCCAGCGTAACATCGACCGAACCGCCGCGCGGAATGCCTGCATAGGCGACGAGGAAGAGGTTGAGCAGCAGCTTGACCCGGTTCTTGGCGATGATCGCCCTGGGGCCATTCCAGGAGACTTCGGTCTTCTTTTCGGCGATGGCAAAATCCTTTGCCGCCTTCTCCGCCTCACCGGTATCGATGGACGCTCCCACCGAACCGGAGGCGCCGAAGGCAAGGCGCGCAAACTTGAGGCGGACGGAAGCGTTGACGGCAGAGGTACGGATGAGATCGAGCGCATCGCTGTCGCCGGCGCCCTCGTCCAGCAATTCGAGACCGTTGTTGATGGCGCCGACCGGTGAGATGACGTCGTGGCAGACACGGCTGCACAGAAGCGCCGCCAGATCTGGCCCACTCAGGGTGAGATTCGGATTCTTCGGCATGGGAGTCTCCTGATTTGCGATCTGCGCCGAGGTTGCTCTGCCACGCCAAGATTGCGCGGAGATGGTGCTATGATGGCGGCCATAATGACACCATATTTGGTAAACCGATTATTAAGACCATGCCTCCAAAATAGCCAAGCCTTAAGCATGATGTAAAAGGCCCGACCCCGTACGATACAATCGATGGATCTGACTATGCGCATCCGCACATCCTCCGCCTTCGCACAGTTTGCCGCGACGCTGTTTGCGATGATCGCAGCCGTGCTCTTCTCAACCTGCACCGCGTCCGCCCAGCAGGGTTCGAACCAGTATACGGCGCAGGAGATCATCGATGCCGGCCATGGCTTCTTCGGCTCCGCCAGCGGCGGGCTTGCCAAAGTCGTCGAAAACGCCTTCCAGAAATACGGCCTTCCGAACGGCTATATCCTGGGCCAGGAAGGTTCGGGCGCCTTCATCGCCGGCCTGACTTACGGAGAGGGCGAGCTCTACACGAAGAATGCCGGCCAGCACCCGGCCTTCTGGCAAGGCCCTTCGCTCGGCATCGACTACGGCGGACAGGGGACGCGGGCGATGATGCTCGTCTACGACCTCCCCTCGGTGGACGCGCTCTATGCCCGCTTCGGCGGCGTTTCGGGCTCGGCCTTCGTGGTGGCTGGCGTCGGCATGACCGTTCTGCGCAACAACAACGTGATCCTGGTGCCGATCCGCACCGGGCTCGGCGCCCGCCTCGGCATCAATGTCGGGTATTTGAAGCTTACGCGCGCACCCACCTGGAACCCATTCTGAGGCCGGGCATTCTTCCCTCCGGAGATCGGAGGGACTTTCATGGAATCGACCAGAGCGACCGATGGATCGGGCAATCGCCCAAAGGGTGCTTGCCGGTTGCATCCGTGCATGCTTAAACATCGTCATTCCCGTCCAGCCTGCGAAACGGCCTCGTCGTGATCGAATTTGCTCTCCTGTTCGGCTTGGGTTTTCTGAGCGCCGCACTTCTCGCAATGCTCGTCGCGCCGGCGATCCATGGGCGGATCGTGCGCTATACGGAAAACCGCATCAAGGCGACACTGCCGATCAGCCCGCAGGAAGTGCGCGCCCAGCGCGACATGGCACGCGCCGTCTATGCGGCCGAAAACGCACGGACACAGCAGGAGCTGGTTCATGAGCGAGAGAAGGCGATTTCGCTGCAGCTTCGGAACGACTCCCTGTCAGAAGAGGTGAAACGCCTGCAGGGCGAGGCAATCGAACTGCGCATCCAGATCGAGAACCTGGACGTCGAGGCAGCCGAGGCGCGCTCCCGTCTTCGCCAGGAAGACAGCTATATCCAGCAGCTGAAGGCGGCAATGGAGGCGGCAGAAGAAAAGATCGCGGCCAGGGATCTGGAAATCGACAATCTTCAGCAGCGCCAACTGCTGCAGATCGCCGAAGCCGACAATTTCCGGATTGACCTGTCGACCCGGGATACGGAAGTGGAGAACCTTAAATTCCGGATCACCGCATTGCGAGACGAGCGCGATACGCTGCGCAACGATCTGAAAGCGCAGGCGGCCCGAGCCAGGGACGCCGAAAACCGGCTGGGCCAGGAAGAGCATCGCGTCCAGCGGCTGGAAGAAAAGCTGGCGCGCGAGATCGCCGACCGCGCCGACAAGGAAAATGCGCTCGAACGGCGGCTCGCCGAAATCAGCCGCCTGCGGGAAAAACTGAAAGCTGCAAATGCGGAGGCTCGAGGCGCAAGCCGGGCGCTTCGCGATGCAGCCCTGACCCAATCAGAGATGAAACCACCCGTTCCCAAGAAGAAGATAACGGCGCAGGACGTCGTTCTGCGCGAACTGCCCCACGCACCGATGCCGGGACAATCCCTGCTCGCGCAGGACGCGGACGCCGACCCGATGATCGCAGATATGGCCGAAGACGTACGCAATCACGCAACGGCCTTGTCGGAGCGGCTTCAGAGCGACAAAGGCGGCAGCGATCAGGCCATTCGCGACGAGCTTGCCTCGATCGCCGCCGATATGGTGGCGCTGACGGCACTGAGCGAAGGTTCGTCGTCGCCCATCCACAAGATCCTCTCCGGCAAGTCGGGCAACGGCAACCGGGAGAGCCTCGCGGCAAAATCGAAGAAGAGATTGGCGGCCGCGCAGGACGCGGCCGGCTAGCCGGAGCAAAACGTCTATAGCCGGCCTTGCGCCATGGCGATCTCGTAGAGCGCGATGCCGGTCGCCGTCGCCGCGTTCAGACTGTCGAGGCCCGGCGTTTGGGCAATCCTTGCGGTATGGATGCGCGAGAGCACATCCGCCGGCAGGCCCTCACCTTCCGTGCCCGTAATCAGGGCCATGCGATCGGAAGCCGGAACAGACCGCATTTCCACGGCACCGGCCGGGGAAAGCCCCCACACGGCGCAACCGTTTTCCATGAGGGCTGCCAGGACTTCGGCCATGCTGCCGCTGCGGGCATAGGGCACGGAGAGCACGGAGCCGACCGAGACCCTGAGCGCCTTGCGGTAAAGCGGATCGCAGCAGCTTTGGTCGAGGAGCACCGCGTCCGCACCGAAAGCAGCGGCATTGCGGAAGATGGAGCCGATATTGTCGTGGTTGGAAATGCCGAATGCCGCGACCACCAGCGCCTTTTCCGGCAGGGCGGCCATCAACTCTGCTGCGGAGGGATCGCGCTGCCGCCTGCCGAGCGCCAGCACCCCGCGATGCAGATGGAAGCCTGCGATCTCGTCAAGCACGGTGCCGGACGCGACATAGACGGGAATGTCCCGGGGAAAAGCGGAAAGGATGTCGGCGAGCCCCGCCACCCGGTTTTCCAGCAGCAGGATCTTTTCGGCAACGAACGCCCCTCCTTGGCGGTGGGCGGCTGCGAGCATCCTGAGGACCACCGTCCCCTCCGCAATGAACCGCCCCTCCCGGCCCGTCAGGTCGCGATCACGGATAAACCGGAACTCGGCGATCCGCGGATCGTCCGCATCGCCGATTCGGATCGGCGCCACTATCGGGGGACGCCGACCGCCACGTCGGCAACGATGCGGCCGGCCGAGAGATCGAAGATGAATATCTTCTGGTCGCCGTCGAGAAGACCGTAGAACAGGATCTGGCCGCCGGAAAGCGATACCGACTGAATGTTGAAACCCGCCGGCAGTTCGGCCGTCGCTGCAAGCGGCTGGCCCGCGGGAACGGCAAAGCCGCCTGCCGAGGTCGCCGGCGCCGGGGTATCGGGCCGTTGCGCTACCTTGTAGACAACCGCTGCAAGGACGGCCATAAAGCAGACGAACAAGATCCCGCCCGAAACGAGTTGCAGAAGCACCATCTTCCGGCGGATTCTCTCCATTGCCGGATCAAGCGGCTCTTCCTGTTCCTCGATATCGGGCTGGGGCATGGGGAGTTCCTTGCGTCGGATTGCTACCGGAAAGATTAAATGAACGATCCCTTTAACGAGATAGAGCGCCCGAGGAAAGTCCTCACTGCCGGAGATGAGGCCGAAGGGCGGCTCGACGCCTGGTTGACCACCGTCCTGGAAGGTGAGTTTTCACGAAGCCGCATCAAGGCGCTGATCGAACAGGGCGCTGTGCTTCTGAACGGCAAACCGGTGACGGAGCCGAAGAAGAAGATCCATATGGGGGACACGGTGGAAATCACGCTTCCCGAGCCGGAGGATCCCGAACCCAAGGGCGAGGACATTCCGCTTGAGGTCCTCTACGAGGATGACGACCTGATCGTCATCGCCAAGCCCGCCGGTCTGGTCGTGCATCCCGGCGCCGGCAACTGGACCGGCACCCTGGTGAATGCACTGATCCATCATTGCGGCGACAGCCTCTCCGGCATCGGCGGCGTCCGCCGTCCCGGCATCGTCCATCGTCTCGACAAGGATACCAGCGGTGTGATGGTCGTCGCCAAGAACGACATCGCCCACCGCCATCTTGCCGAGCAGTTCGCCGACCATGGCCGCTCCGGTCCGCTGGAGCGCGCCTATCAGGCCGTGGTCTGGGGCCGCCCCGCCATGCTGCGGGGCACGATCGATGCTCCGCTCGGCCGCTCCGGTGCCGATCGCACCAAGCGGGCGGTGAAGCGCGAGGACAGCGACGACGCCCGCGAGGCAGTTACCCATTACGAGGTGATCGAGCGCTTCCACGAAAAACCGGACGCCACGGCGCTGGCATCCCTGATCGAATGCCGGCTGGAAACCGGCCGGACCCACCAGATCCGCGTCCACATGGCGCATGTCGGCAACCCGCTGATCGGCGACCCGGATTATTCCGCGGGTTTCAGGACCAAGGCGAACCTTTTGCCCGAAGCGGCAAAGACCGTCGTCAACAGTTTCCCGCGCCAGGCGCTGCACGCCTATCTGCTGGTCTTCGAACATCCCCGCACCGGCGAGGTGATGGAATTCGAGGCGGCGATGCCGGAGGACATGCAGGAACTGGTCGAGGCGCTGCAGGCTTAAGGGCCGACTTCGATCCCGACTTGACGCCGATGCAGATCCCACAGCACGTGGAAGAGGACCCCCGCCATGACGATGCTGCCGCCGATCACGGTTGCCTCGTCCAGGCTTTCGCCGAGAAACAGCCAGACCCAGAGGGGTGCGAGCGGCGCGTCGAGTGCGCCGATCAGCGCCGTCTCGACGGGTGGCAGAAGACGGGATCCATGAAGCAGCAGGCCGATGCCGAGCGCGAACCCCAGGATGCCGAAGAAGGCGACGCTCGCGATATCTCCCAGCGAAGCTGAGAACGGCGATGCAAATGACAATGCGGCGAGCGCACTGAGGAAGGCTGCGAGCCCGGCAGAGGGAAGAACCGGTTGAGCCGGGTAACGGCGCATCAGTACGGTCATCAGGGCCACGCAAACGGTCATCCCCAGAGCCAGGAAATCTCCGAAAAGGCTGCCGGCCTCCCCTGTCCCGACCATCACGACAACCCCGCCCACGGCCGCCACGCTGGCCGCCACCGCGCTCCGCCCCGGCCGTTCCCCGAGTAGGAGGAAACCGAGGCCAGCCGAGACGAACGGGCATGTCGCGAAAATGATCGAGACATGCGCAACGCTCGTCTCAAGCAGCGCCGCAATGAACAGAACCATGCCGGCCGCGGAGACGACGGCAATCGCGATCCCCGGCCAGCCCAGGCGACCAAGTCCATGAAGCTTGCGCTGCGGCGACGTGATCAGGAAGAACAGGAATAGGGCTGCGCCCCCGGCAAGACCACGCCAGACGAGGATCGTCGCACTGTCCAGCGATACCAGTCGCGCCATCAGTCCCGCCGTGCTGAGGGCGATGGTGGAAAACAGGATGATGACAAGGCCGGCGACATAGGGCGAAGATTTCATTGGCTGTCCCGAAGGCTGGGTGCGATTGAAGCCGGACTAACAGATTGGTGCTGACAGCAGCCTGTCAGCAGTGTTCAATCGCCTGAGATCACCTTGGAGTGCAATGATGGCGCGTTCGAGCCGCATGTTCGAGATCATCCAGATGTTGCGCGCCTCCCGATCGCCGCTGACGGCCGAAGCGATTGCCTCCCGTCTGGAGGTGACGAAACGGACGGTCTATCGGGATATTGCGGCACTGCAGGCGACCCGCGTGCCGATCGAGGGTGCCGCCGGCATCGGTTATGTGATGCGGCGCGGCTTCGATCTCCCTCCCCTGATGTTCACTCCGGAGGAGATGGAAGCGATAACCGTCGGCCTGTCGCTCATCGGGCGCACCGGCGATCGCAGCCTGGAAGATGCGGGCAGCGCCGCGATGGCCAAGATCAATTCGGTCCTGCCTTCCTCCCAGCCGCCGATCGGCGAAACCCATCTTCTGGTCTCCTCCTGGCATGCGATACCGGATTCGACGGTCGACATGCGCCTGTTGCGTCGTGCCATCCGCGAAGAACGCAAGCTGAGCTTCTGTTACCGCGATGGAACCGGTCATGAGACAAAGAGGACGGTCTGCCCTCTTGCCGTCGTCTACTATATCGACGGCGTGCTGCTTGCCGGGTTTTGCGAACTGCGCCAGGATTTTCGCCACTTCCGCCACGACCGTATTTCCAAATGCGAAACTCTCGATGCGGAGTTCAGGGGCCGAAGTGCCGCCTTGCGCCGGATGTGGCGCAGCTCGCATGAGCTTTTCCATTACGAGGACGGAGAAAACTCGCCCTAAGACGCGGCAGCCGCCTCCTGCGCAGGTGTCGAAACGGGTGGCTGTCGGGGCCGTCAAGGCTTATATTGCGTTCAACAGATGAGAGGCACATGAGCCAGTTCGCCGTCAAAAAACTGCTCGATACCGGCCTGATCACGGTCCGCGACGTCATGTGCAATGGCGAGTGCCGTCACCGCAGCGGCGAGGAGTGCTCGCATGCGACAAGCCTCGTCTTTCCCTATCGCGGCGTGTTCATGCGCCACGTCGGCCGCGACGACACGGTGGCCGAAGCCAATCAGGTGCTCTTCTTCAACTGCGACGAGGGCTATCAGATCAGCCATCCGGTCGAAGGCGGCGATGCCTGTCTCAGCATGGATGTTCCCGAATCCATGCTGGAAGAACTGGTCCCCAGCGAACATCGGAATCCGAAAGGCTCCCGCTTCGTCTTCAACAAGCAGCGCCTCCGGATAGACGCCCGCGCCCAGGCGCTTGTGGCGCTGCTGCGCCACAGCCTGCTTCGCGGCACTGCCGAGACGCTGGAGGCGGAAACGCTGGGCTTGACGCTGGTGCGCCGGGCGGTAGGCGAACGAACCGCCCATGCCGCGAGCGCAAGCGCGGGACGGCAGAAGCTGGTGGACCGCGCCAAGCTTGCCCTTTCCGCAGATCTGACCCGCCGCTGGACGCTGGCAGAAATAGCGAGGGAGGCGGGCGTTTCGCCCGTTTACCTCACTCAAGTCTTCCAGCAGGTCGAGGGCACCCCGCTCTACCGTTACCAGCTTCGCCTCCGGCTCGCCCGCGCGCTCGATCTGCTCGGCAGTTATGACGACCTGACCCAGCTCGGGCTGGAACTGGGCTTCTCAAGCCATAGCCATTTCTCGTCCGCCTTCCGTCAGGCCTATGGCCGCACACCCGCCGAATTCCAGCGCTTTGCGGGATTGCGGTAGAGCACCCTTTCCGAAAGTCGCTAAAGATTCTGACAGCGGCCGGTCGGCCGACATGGTTTCCTTCTCCCGTAAAAAGCCAACATCGGGAGATGACACCATGAAAGAGAACACCTGCGCCGCCTGCGATTGCGAACTCGATTCAACGCGCATTGCCGTGAAGATCGGCGGCAAGACGGTCGAGGTCTGCTGCGAGGAATGTGCCGAAGCCCTTCGCGAGGCCGAAGCGGCAGCACGCACCGCGCAAGCCGGCGCCAAGTAGCCGGTCGGACCGCGAGGCGGATGATAGCCCGCCTCGCATCCTGCCGGGCACCGGCAGACAATTACAAGGAGAACAGCAATGAAGAACGAGAACCGGGCGGTCTTCGACCGCATGCCGGAGCCATGCGACTTTGCCTTTCAACTGCCGCACCGGGACGACGGCAAGCCTCTGGAGGATACAGACAACGCCTCAACACATCGTCTCGGATTGATGCTTTCACGGCTCATCATGCTGGTCGTCAGAAAATTCCGTGAGCATCGAAACCGGATGGCACTCCTGGAGTTGACGGATGATCAACTGAAGGATGTCGGCCTTTCGAGGAGCCAGGCCTATGGCGACTACAGCCGATATCGCCGGAGCGGTTCGCACCCTCTAGAACGAAAATGCCTGTAGGCATTATGCGAGACGAGGTCCAGACGTCGCCAATATAGTTCGAGCTGGAAGTGAGCATTGCGCATAGATCAATCGGATTAGGCTCTCGTCAAATTTTTGCTCCATTTGTCTTACTTGTTGCAATGCAAAATATCGTCCGGCGAAATTCAACCAGGGCGGGAGATGTACATCGCGTGATCTCAAAACGTCGGCTCGACAACTACAGACCGAGGAACGAGCAAGGCATGAACTCAACCCTCCGGAAGTTCATTTTCCACGACCTTCAGACAGTCGAGGGATATATCGACCCGCCGGACGCGCTGGTCTTCCTCTCGCTTCTGCAGGCCCAGAAGCGAGAGGGGATGGAGGGAGGACTTGCCGAGATCGGGGTGTTTTACGGGCGTTCTTATTTTCTGCTGAAGAAGATCTGCGAAGACGGGGACAAAGTTCTCGGGATCGATCTTTTCGATATCGGCCAGGTAGCGGACGGCTCTGCCACGCAATACCGACGCTTCATCGAAAACGGTCAGCGGCTCGGCGTTCCCGTCGATGAGGACCTGATCATCAAGGCAGACAGCACCGGGTTGCAGGCGGAAGACATCATCGCCAGGATCGGCCGGCCGCGCTTCTTCAGCATCGACGGCGGCCACATGCTCGATCACATCACCGCAGACAGCACGCTCGCGATGGATACGCTCGCCGACCACGGCGTCATTGCCTTCGACGACACGTTCAATCCGGCCTGGCCGGAGGTGACGGTCGGCGTCGCCGATTTCCTGCGGCAGCAGAAGAGCGCGTTCTCGACCTTCTGCATGACAAAATACAAGACCTATGTGTGCCGCAGGCAGTTCCATGAATTCTACTACAATGCGATCACCGAGGCTTCGGATCTGCTCGCCTTCCGTCACGTGGAGACTGAATTCCTCGGCTCGAAGGTGGCAAGACTGCACAATCCCATGAGCCGCCGGATGGTATATGAATTGATGATCCGGTCCGGAATGCGGAAGTTTTCCGAACGCGTATATCGGTGAGAAGCCCGGGAACATTACCACATTGTAATGATATAACGCCGCCGTGATCACTTGAACCACGGTTCTGCCGTACTTATTTGTTACGTGGGTTGGTGCGGGGTCGGAAATGACCCGTGCGGCCTTGGCTCGCCTCAGCATGCATTAACACCTTGAAGATTGCCACACGTAAGAGGGAGCCGACAACGATCGGAAAGGGGTGCTTTATGGCCCGCAATACTCTGCCTTCAATTACCGCCGGCGAAGCCGGTCTCAACCGTTATCTCGATGAAATTCGCAAGTTTCCGATGCTGGAGCCCCAGCAGGAATACATGCTGGCGAAACGTTACGCCGAACATGGCGACCGCAATGCCGCCCATAAGCTTGTGACGAGCCATCTGCGCCTCGTCGCAAAGATTGCCATGGGCTATCGCGGTTATGGTCTGCCGATCGGCGAAGTCGTGTCCGAGGGCAATGTCGGCCTCATGCAGGCCGTCAAGAAGTTCGACCCGGAACGCGGTTTCCGCCTGGCAACCTATGCCATGTGGTGGATCAAGGCCTCGATCCAGGAATATATCCTGCGCTCCTGGTCGCTCGTTAAAATGGGCACCACCGCCAACCAGAAGCGGCTTTTCTTCAACCTGCGCCGGCTCAAAGGTCGGATCCAGGCGATCGACGAAGGCGATCTGAAGCCGGATCAGGTTGCTGAAATCGCCACCAAGCTCAATGTGTCCGAGGAGGAAGTGGTTTCCATGAACCGCCGCCTGTCCGGCGACGCTTCGCTAAATGCGCCGATCCGCGCCAGCGAAGGTGAAGCGGGACAGTGGCAGGATTGGCTGGTGGACGACCGCGACAGCCAGGAAGAAGTGCTGATCGAGCAGGACGAACTGGATACGCGCCGCCGGATGCTCTCCAAGGCCCTGAGCGTACTGAACGACCGCGAACGCCGTATCTTCGAAGCACGCCGCCTCGCCGACGAGCCGGTCACCCTGGAAGAGCTGTCGTCGGAGTTCGACATCAGCCGCGAACGCGTGCGCCAGATCGAGGTCCGCGCCTTCGAGAAGGTGCAGGAGGCCGTCCAGAAGGAAGCGCTTGCCCAGGCAAACGCCCTGCGCGTGGTCGACGCTTAACAGCAGCCGGACCGGCGCCACCGAAATAAATACAAAAAAGGCCCGGCGTCGTTGCCGGGCCTTTTCGTTTTAAGCCGAAAATCCTTACTGCCCGGTGGCGGGTGCCCCGAGCGTGGCCCATTCCCTGATAGCTTCGGCGAAGATCCGCTCGCCTTCCGGCCCCTTCTGGAGGGTGAAAAGCGCGCGGCGGCCGTTGCGATAGGCAACGGGAATGTCGATCCAGTTGCGACTGCGCAAGAGCTCCAGATTGGTGGTGCGGGCGTCGGGGAAATCGTTGAGCGCGATCATGTGGAAGTCATCGGTGATCTTGGCCGGCACGGCGATGAGCGCATTGCCGCGATCCTGTTCCGTCTGCTTCATGGCGATGCGCTGCACGCTGTCGATCGCGCCGCCTTCGAAATCCGGCGGCACCGCGAAGACGATCTCCACGAGATGGCTGGCTGGCAGCGATGGATCGCCGTTGCGTTTGACGGTGACGAGCGCCGTCAGGCCGCGGCCCGGAATGTTGATCCGTCCCTGGATAACCGGCTCCGGTCGGCCGTTCGCGCCCGGCTCGCGCTGGAGCGACCATGAGACCGCGCCTTCGATCGCCGTGGGCGCCGTCTGGCCGATCCGCTCCTCGTAGAGGAACATCTTTTCCCCGGCGAGCGCCGGGGCGTCGGATGGATTGGCGGACGGTGCGGCAGCACCCTGATCCGGCGTAGCCTGCGGGGTTTCGGTTGGTCCGGCACCCGGAGCAGGTGCGGCACCTGCGGGTGCGCCGGGCTCGGGCGTCGCGGCCTGAGCGGCCGGCGGCGTATTGAGCTGAGCGACCGACTGCCCCTCTGCATTCTGCGCAAGACCGCCCGTGCCGCCCGGCCCATCGTCGACTTCGCTGCCGTCTGCCATCAGGCGCTGGGTAAATTTCGTCGTCGTGGTGGATCCGTCCGCCGGAGCGGGAGTGGCGGGAGTGGCTGGCGTCGCGGGAGTGGCGGGCGCTGCGGCATTGGTCTGCGGTGCCGGCGGAGGCGTTTGGCTCGGTGCCGGGGTCGCGGGTGCGGGAGCCGGCGTCTGCTCTGCGGTCTGCGTCGTCGGCGCGCTCGACTGGAACAGCCCATCCACCATATCGTTCAGCGAATCTCGGTTCAGCCAGATCGCGTAACCGCCGGCACCCACGAGAGCCAGGCCGACGATGGCAAGGATGATGCCCGCATAATTCCGCTTGCGCACCGGGGTCACCCGATAGGGCCGGGCCGGCGCAGGCATCAGATCGTCCGCATCCGCCTCGCTGTGCAGAGTGCTGCTGCGGGAGGTGCCTCCCGGTAGAGGAGCGTCCTTGTTGAAGCCGATCAGTTCTTCCAGATCGGCCCAGGGATCGCTTTCCGCGGTCTTCTCTCCCGGCTTCGACTGCGGATCGAGATAGTCTGCGATCGGGTCCTTGGCTGCCGCTGCGACCGCCGCATTCGCCACGGGGAGGTCGGAGACCGGAGGCATCCGGACCGTATCGGCCGAAACGTGGGTTTCCGAATCGAAATGCGCCTCGACCGGTGTAGCCGTCAATTCGTGGCCGGCAGGACCGGCTGGCACGAGTTCGGGAACTTCATTCCATACGGCAGCGACATTCGCGGCGGCACCGGCGGCCGGCGCAGCCTCAGGCTGGGACGGTGCCCATCCCCAATCTTCTTCAGCCTTCGGAGGTTCTTCCGCGGCCTGCTCCGGTTCCAGGGGATGCGGCTCGCCGGCCCATTCCTGAGCGAATTCAGGCTCGTTCGGACGCTGGTCTTCTCCGCTCCGGGTGGGATATGGAAAATCGTCTTCGGCGGCGACGGGCTCGGCGGCCGCCGGCTCCGACAGGGGCTCAGGCTCCAGTGGAGGCGGCTCGTCAGGCCAGACAGCGGGCTGCACCGCCTCAGTCGCCGGCTCGTCGTAATCGAAAACCGTCGGGGCTGAAGGAGCCCCTTCCGGTGGCATGTCGTCGCGCCAATCGCCGTATTGGTGGCCTGCGGCCGGCTCGTCAGCTGGTGCAGCCGCGACTTCCTGCTCTTCATGGAAGCTGGGCTGCTCGACAACCGGCGCCGTCTCTTCCACGGCCTGCTGTTCTGTCTCGGCTGGTGCCGGCTCCTCTACGACGGTAACCGTTTCGGGCGCCTGGTAGTCGTCCTCCCGGAAAACCGGTGCCGATTCGTATTCGGCCGGTGCCGGTGCAGGCTCGGCGGCCTCCTCCACAGCGATCTGCTGTTCTTGCGCATATTGTTCGGGAGAGACAGCCTCTCCTTCGACAGTCTCGGCAACTTGCGCAGCAGGTTCTTCGCCGGCTTCGGCCACCGGCTCGGCGGCGACCGGTTCGACAACGGCTTCTTCGGCTGGATGCCCCGCCGGGGCCTCGTCGACGACGGGCGCCAGCGCTTCGGCATGCTCACTCTCGACATCGACGATCGCGGCCTCGAGCTTCTCCATCTGCCGGCGCAGCATGTCTTCCGGTGGGCGCGGCTTCATGTTCTCGAGCTGCCGCTGCACGGCGCCACGAGCCTTATCATACACCTTCGCGCGCATCTCCGGCGTATTGCTCGCCAGTCCGTCAACCGCGCGGCGGATAACCGCAACAAAATCAGCCATCAGCACTTTCTCATGATCGCCAATCCGAAGATCAGCCGAATGGTAACCAATTTTTGACTTTAATCTTCAAATGGGTCGGTCACAAGTATGGTGTCTTCCCGCTCAGGACTGGTGGAAAGTAGCGCGACGGGCGCGCCAATCAATTCCTCCACCTGGCGGACATACTTGATGGCCTGGGCCGGGAGATCGGCCCATTTGCGGGCGCCGACCGTCGATTCCTTCCAGCCTTCCAGCGTGACGTAAACCGGCTCGACACGAGCCTGCGCGCCCTGGCTTGCCGGGAGATGATCGATCTGAACGCCGTCGAGCTTGTAGCCAACGCAGATCTTTAATTCGTCCAGGCCGTCGAGCACATCGAGCTTGGTCAGCGCAATTCCGGTGATCCCGTTGGTCGCGACCGACTGGCGCACAAGCGCGGCATCGAACCAGCCGCAGCGGCGCTTACGGCCGGTAACCGTTCCAAATTCATGGCCTTTTTCCCCAAGAAATTGACCGATCTCATCCTTGAGTTCGGTCGGAAACGGGCCTTCGCCGACGCGAGTCGTGTAAGCCTTGGTGATCCCGAGGATATAGCCGAGCGTACCCGGCCCCATGCCGGAGCCGGCCGAAGCCTGGCCGGCGACGGTGTTGGATGAGGTCACGAAGGGATAGGTGCCGTGGTCGATATCGAGCAGCGACCCTTGAGCGCCTTCGAAGAGGATGCGGGCGCCCTTGCGACGTTCCTTGTCGAGCAGTTCCCAGACGGTTTCCCGGAAAGGCAGTACGCGCGCGGCGACCGAGGTGAGTTCCTGCATGATCGCCTCGTGCGAGATCTCCTTTTCGCCGAGGCCGCGCCGAAGCGCATTGTGGTGGGTGAGGATACGGTCGACCTTGCCGGGCAGCGTGTCCATGTCGGCCAGGTCCATGACACGGATGGCACGGCGGCCTACCTTGTCCTCATAGGCAGGACCGATGCCGCGGCGGGTGGTGCCGATCTTGGTGCCGCTGTTGGAGGCGGCATCTTCGCGAAGACCGTCGAGTTCGCGGTGCAGGGAGAGAATGAGCGTCGCATTGTCGGCGATGCGGAGATTTTCCGGCGTGACCTTCACACCCTGTCCGGCGAGTTTGTCGATCTCGGCAACCAGAGCATGCGGATCAAGAACGACGCCGTTGCCGATCACGGAGATCTTGCCGCCCCGCACGATCCCGGACGGGAGAAGCGAAAGCTTGTAACTGACGCCATCGATAACGAGCGTATGGCCGGCATTGTGACCGCCTTGGAAGCGCACGACGATATCGGCGCGTTCGGAAAGCCAGTCGACAATCTTGCCCTTGCCTTCGTCACCCCATTGCGAACCAACCACGACTACGTTCGTCATCTCTGCTTCCTGTACTGCGGGCAAAGCCCCACACGACCATACGCGCACCTACCGTAGATCGTTTTTGACCTACGGGTCGATGCGCCACTTAGATTTAGGCTCCGTTTCCGGATAAGGATATCCGCGAACAGTGCAAACGCGCGCATCTATAATGCCTTGGCCGAAGGAAAGCGACCTGTTTGTGACTCGCTCGCGGTTTTTACGTGACAAATGCGTGAGCGGCGGGCTATTTCCCGGCCCCGACTGTTGATACCGGCGCCCTACGGCCGGTGCCGGAGAATTGTTTTGCACAAAAAGGCCTATCTTTCCCTCGTCATTGCCACCTTGTGCTGGGGCGGCAATGCGGTGGCCGGCAAGCTCGCCGTCGGCCATGTCAGCCCGATGATGCTGACCTTCTGGCGCTGGTTCGCCGCCGTTGCAATCATTTTCGCGATCTCGGTGCCGCAACTGGTGAAGGACTGGCCGATCGTCAGGAAGAACCTGCCGATTCTCATCTTCCTGGGCGTCATAGGTTATGTCGTTTTCAACGCCGCGCTCTATACCGCCGTCAACTACACGACGGCGATCAACGTAACGGTTGAGCAGGCTGTCATCCCCATGCTGATCTTCGTCATCAACTTCCTGCTGTTCCGCATGAAGGTTTCCTGGGCACAGATCCTCGGCTTCACCCTCACCTTGTTCGGAGGCGTGATTACCGCCGTCCACGGAGATCTCGGCACGCTGGTGACGCTCACCGTCAATTTCGGCGACGCAATCATGATGATCGCCGTCATGGCTTACGCCATCTACACCGTTGCGCTCAGATGGCGGCCGCAGGTCAATTGGCGCACCCTGATGGCATTCCCCGCCCTCTTTGCGCTCATCTTCACGACACCGCTCGTCTTCTGGGAATATTCCGCCGACCGGCTGATCTGGCCCGATACGAGGGGCTGGCTGATCGTGCTCTATACGGGCATCTTCGCCTCGCTGATCGCACAGGTTCTCTATATCGTCGGCGTCCAGAAGATCGGCGCCAACAGGGCCGGCCTGTTCATCAATCTCGTTCCCGTCTTCGGGACGCTGCTCTCGGTCGCCATTCTCGGCGAAGCCCTGCAGGTCTTCCACATCGTCGCGCTGGCGCTCGCCCTCGGCGGGATCGCAATCGCCGAATGGGGAAAACCCGTCTCCGCATAATGGTGGAGACGGGCAAGTCGGTTGCCGGTAGTTGAGGCTGTCGAAATCAGATGTTGTGGTAAACTGCGGGAGGCAGTTGGCCTTGCGCGGCCCGGCTGTCCGACGGATCGAAGATCAATGCCTCGTCCACCATACGCTCCTCAGTTCCCATCGACCGGCTTTCGACAGCCGGAACCTGAACGACAGGCACGGAAGAGAGCGCCCGGGCAAAACCACCCGCACCGGCGGCTTTGGCTTCCTTGCCGGAAATGAGGGCCGTCAGAACGACCGCGGAAATAATGAGCTTCTTGATCATTGCGCTGCACCCCGTTTGTCGAGCGGCTTGGTCGCCGTCTTGTCTCTTATGGCACAACCATATGCGGCAGGGCTCTCGGCGCGATTAAGCGGATAGATGCAATTTTATTGAAATCCGCCTTTTTCTTGCCATGGCACAGCCGGCCTCCCTGTCTGCGCTCAAAAAGGCAACGCGCTGGGCGGAAATTGATGCTTTTCGAGACGTGCCCGATCTCCTAACCCTGTCACAAACATCAGGAAAGGCAGGGGCAGCATGGGCAAGCCGTTTTACTGGAACGAACTCAATACCCTCGATTTCGCGCAGCTTTCGCCCGAAAAAACCATCGCCATTCTGCCGATCGCCTCGACCGAGCAGCACGGTCCGCACCTTCCGATCGCCACCGACGTGGTGATCGCCAACGGTATGCTTGCGGAACTGAAGGCGCAGCGGCCGGAGGATCTCGATTTCCTGATCCTGCCCACCCAGGAAATCGGCAAGGCCAACGAACACGTCTATGGTCCAGGCACCCTCTCCTTCGGTGCCGAACTCCTCATTCCGATGTGGACGGCCATCGGCGCCAAGGTAGCAGAAGCCGGCGTGAAGAAGCTCGTCATCGTCAATTCCCATGGCGGCAATGTCGATATCATGAGCATTGTCGGTCGCGAGTTGCGCGTCCGCTACCAGATGGCGGTGATCGGCACGCAGTGGGGCCGCTTCGGCAATCCGGAAGGGCTGATCGGCGAGCATGAGCAGAAATTTGGCATCCATGGCGGCGAAGTCGAAACCTCGCTGATGCTGCATTTCCGCCCGGATCTGGTGCGGATGGACAAGGCTCAGAATTTCGTTTCCAAGGCGGAATGGATGAAGTCTCAATCGAAATTCATCCAGCCGACGCCCCCGCATGCGCTCGCATGGCTTGCCCATGACCTCAATCCGAACGGCGTGGTGGGCGACGCATCGAAAGGCACGGCCGAAAAGGGCGCTTCGATCTGCCGCCATCAGGTTGCCCGTTTTATCGAGATGCTGCGCGATTTCGCAGCATATTCGCTCGACAATCTCTACTCGCGCTGATCCTGCTCCCGCTGGACATCCCTCGCCTGTGGCTGAGGCGGCACATGCCCCTTCGCCTGCAGCTCTCCGACGAGGCCTGAGAGTTCCGACAAGAGAAATTCGACGAATAGGCTGGTGGCGGTATCGAGCGTGGCGCGCGAGCGGGCAAAGAGCTTCATCGGCTGATGACGTGCATGCGGATTGGCGAGCGGCCGGAAAACCAGTTCGCCGCGCCGGCATTCCTGAAGCACGTCGAGTGGATTGAGGAGCGTCAACCCGGTGCCTGCCTTCACGAGCTGCTTCAGCATTTCCGAGGCATTGGTTTCCACGATCGGCTCGACCGGAATCGAGAAGGGCGAAAGCGCCAGATTGATGACGTTGCGCAGGCTCGTGCCCGGCTGCGAAAGCACCAGCGGCTCCTGCACCACCTCGGCCAGATCGACCGCGCCCTCGCCCGCCAGCCTGTGTCCCGGCGGCATAACCACCCCGATCGGAATATCGAAATTGGCGAGCGTCCGGATGCCGGGCGTCGCCGGGATGTTGAAACCAATACCGATGTCGACCTCGCCGTTTACCACCGGCTGAATGGTGTTCGAAGGGCCGTCGTTCCTCAAGTGTATGCGCACACGCGGGTGCTCGGCGACGAACCGCGCGATGATATCAGGCAATGGTCCCGCCGCCAGTCCCACCGTCGCCACCAGCGCCACCTTGCCGGCCTGCGGCATCTTGAGACCGCGGATGCGCGATTCCATCCGCTCATAGGTTTTGAGAACTTCGCGGATGTGTTCAATGCACAATTCTCCGGCAGCGGTGAGCTTCAGCCCGCGAGGCATGCGCTCGAAAATCGGCACCCCTAACTCCTCCTCCAGCGCCAGGATCTGCCGGTTGATCGCCGACGATGCAACATTCAGACGGGTTGCCGCCTTGCGGATCGATCCGCAACGGGCGATCTCATCGATATAAAGCAGCTTTCGCGAATGCAGCATTTTACATCACCCCCGTTGCATCATTTTTGACCATGCCGCACAATTTGGCATGTCATTTTTCGACCGATGCCGGAAAGGCATCAATGCGGACGAAATTTGATGCTTTTCAAAGAGCAACGCAACCGTACAAATGCTGGAAAAGAAATACTCTCACGATGCCGCAGGGTTTAACAGGGGAACGAAACCACATGTCCAATTCATTGACTATGAAGAGTTTTCTGGCGGCGCTCGGCCTCTCTGCGATGGTGCTCGCAGCGGCTCCGGCAGCGGCGCTCGATGAAGTATCCTACGGCACCAACTGGCTGGCCCAGGCAGAGCACGGCGGCTTCTACCAGGCCGTGGCCGATGGGACCTATGAGAAGCATGGCCTGAAGGTGACGATCATCCAGGGCGGCCCGCACGCTGCCAACCGCGCGCTTCTGATCGCCGGCAAGGTGGATTTCTACATGGGCGGGCCGCTCGGGGACATGGATGCCGTCAAGCAGGGCATTCCGCTGGTCAGCGTCGCCTCGATCTTCCAGAAGGACCCGCAGGTCCTGCTCGCCCATCCCGACGCGGGCGTCGAAAAGTTCGAGGACCTTGCCAATCTCGATACGATCTTCATGGGTAAGGAAGGCTATGTCACGTATTTCGAGTGGATGAAGAAGAACTTCAAGGGCTTCCGCGATGAACAGTACAAGCCCTATACCTTCAATCCGGCTCCCTTCATCGCCGACAAGAAGTCCGCACAGCAAGGTTATCTGACCTCCGAGCCCTATGAGATCGAAAAACAGGCTGGCTGGGCGCCGAAAGTGTTCCTCATCGCCGATGCCGGCTACGGCCCCTATTCGACGATGATCACCACGACGCAGCCGATGCTCGACAAGAAGCCTGAGGTCGTGCAGCGTTTCGTCGATGCGTCGATCGAAGGATGGTACAACTATCTCTACGGCGACAACAAAGCCGCCAACGATCTGATCAAGAAGGACAATCCGGAAATGACGGACGGTCAGATCGCCTATTCCATCGCCAAGATGAAGGAATACGGAATAGTGGTTTCCGGCGATGCCGAGACCAAGGGCATCGGCTGCATCACCGACGAGCGCTACAAGAAGTTCTTCGACTCGATGGTGGCAATCAACGTCCAGCCTGCCGACCTCGACTACAAGAAGGCCTATTCGACCAAATTCGTCTGCAAGGGCGTCGGAATGGCGCTTAAGAAGTAGAGTAGACGGTGCGGCATACTTAATCCTCCCTCGCGGGGAGGGTGCCGGCAGGCGGGAGGGTTTTCCGCGCAAGAGCCCCCTCTCCAACCGTTCCCCACAAGGGGGACTTAACCTCGCGCGCCGCCGGGCACCCAGCGGCGAATGCCGCCCTTCTGATCGAGTGAAGCATGACCACGTCCCAAGCCCCGTTGATGCCTGCTCCCGGAGACAGCCGCAAACGCCCGCTGGTCGTGATGCGCAGCGTCTCCAAGATGTTTTCGAGCGGCACGCTCGCATTGTCCGACATGTCGCTGACTGTCGAGGGCGGTGAGTTCGTGAGCCTGCTTGGTCCCTCCGGTTGCGGCAAGTCGACGGCACTCAGGATCATCGCGGGGCTCGGCGATGTCTCGGCCGGCACGATCGACTGGCCGAGTTCCCGCATCAATTCCAAGGGTCTGCCCGAAGGCGACATATCCTTCGTCTTTCAGGAACCGACGCTGATGCCGTGGCAGACGGTATTCGGCAATGTTCACCTGCCGCTTAAGCTGCGCGGGGTTTCGAAAACCGCCGCCCGCGACGAGATCATGGAGACGCTTGCAACCGTCGGCCTTCAGGATTTCGCCGATGCTTATCCCCGCGAGCTTTCCGGCGGCATGAAGATGCGCGTCTCGATCGCCCGCGCGCTGGTCACCAAGCCGAAGCTGTTGCTGATGGACGAGCCCTTTGCGGCATTGGACGAAATCACCCGCCAGAAACTCAATGACGATGTGTTGAGGCTCTGGCACGAAACGGGCATCACCGTGATCTTCGTCACCCACTCCGTCTTCGAATCCGCCTACCTCTCGAACCGCATCGTGGTGATGAAGGCACGGCCGGGCCGGGTTCATGCGGACTTCCCGCTGAAGACGAGCATGTCGCGCGATGCGCATTACCGCACGTCGGAAGAATACCGGCAGGCCTGTGAAAAGGTTTCCAACATGCTCCTGGAAGCGATCGGCGGGGAGGAACACTGATGGCAGATGATCCGATCCTTACGCCTCTGAAGCCGGGCCTCTTCGCTCGCAACCGGGAGACGCTGCTGCGCACGCTGATCCCCATTTGCGTGGTGGTCGGCCTGATCCTGCTCTGGCAGTTCATCATCAGCGTCAACGGCATTCCGCAGTATATTCTGCCCGGGCCGCTGGCGGTGGCGAACTCGCTCTATAACGACTGGGGCACGCTTTGGCCCGCCCTCTGGGTCACGACGCAGATCACCCTGCAGGCGCTGGCGCTGGCGCTGATCGGCGGCGTCGGCATCGCCATTTTCCTCGTCCAGTCGAAATGGATCGAGACGGCCTTCTATCCGATTACCGTCATCCTGCAGGTGACGCCGATCGTGGCGATCGCGCCGCTGATCCTGATCTACGCGCCGACGACCCAGGTCGCGCTTCTGATCTGCGCATTCCTCGTCGCCTTCTTTCCAATCCTGTCGAACATGGTGCAGGGTTTGAAGAGCGTCGACCATAACCTGCTCAACCTCTTCGACCTCTACGGCGCCTCGCGCTGGCAGACGCTGCTTTACCTAAAGCTCCCCTCCTCGCTTCCCTATTTCATGACAGGATTGAGGATCGGCGGCGGACTGGCGCTGATCGCAGCCGTGGTGGCGGAATTTGCGGCGGGTTCCGCGGGCGCTGGCTCCGGTCTCGCCTTCCGCCTGCTGGAGTCCCAGTATCGTCTCAACATTCCGCGTCTTTTTGCAGCGCTGATCCTGCTTTCGGTGCTGGGCGTGGTGATCTTCATGATTACCTCCTTCATCGCCTGGGCTTTCCTGCATCGCTGGCATGAGAGCAGCCTCAAGAGAGAAAACTGATGCCTGGCGAATTCATGACGCTTCCCGATGCCCGTCGTTTTGCGCTCGTCAACGCCACCCTGCCGGCGGTCCTCGTCAAAGGTTTTTCCGCACCGGCAAAGGAAGGCTTGATAGGGGCGGATCTGATCATCTCGGACGGCAGGATCGAAAGGATACTTCCGGCCGCCACCGCACCTGCCGATCTGGTGAAGGTGGACATGCGCGGCGGCATGGTCTGGCCTTGCTTTGTCGACATGCACACGCATCTCGACAAGGGCCATTTCTGGGACCGCAGACCGAACCCGGACGGCACGTTCGAAGGCGCACTGATGAACGTGCGCGAGGACCGCATCGCCAACTGGACGGCGGAGGACGTCCGCACCCGCTTCGAATTCTCGCTGAAGAGCGCCTATGCCCACGGCACGAAGCTGATCCGCACCCATCTCGACAGCATACCGCCGCAGCCGGATATCTCGTTCCCGCTGTTTGCCGAACTGCGCGAGGAGTGGAAAGACCGGATCGCGCTGCAGGCGGTAGCTCTCCTGCCGCTGGAATGCGTGCCCGACCAGGCGGTCTTCAACGGCATCGTCGCGACGGTGAGACGTTATGGCGGGCTGCTTGGCGGTGCCACACGCATTCTCCCGGACTTCGAAAACATCCTCGATAGCCTCTTCCGGGCAGCCTCCGACAACGGCCTCGACATCGACCTGCATGTGGATGAGACCGAGGACAAACAGGTCCTGACGCTCGAAACCATCGCCGACGCCAAACGCCGCAACCGCTTCGAAGGTTCGGTCACCGTCGGCCATTGCTGTTCGCTCGCCCGCCAGGATGACGACACCGCCAAACGCGTTGTCGACAAAGTCGCGGAAGCCGGGATTTCAGTCGTCTCGCTGCCGATGTGCAACATGTATCTGCAGGATCGCCACGCCGGCCGCACCCCCCGCTGGCGCGGCGTCACGCTATTCCACGAATTGGCCGCGGCCGGCGTGAAAACGGCCGTCTCCTCGGATAATACCCGTGACCCTTTCTACGCCTATGGCGACATGGATCCGGTCGAGGTGTTCCGGGAGGCCGTACGCATCCTGCATCTCGACCACCCGCTCGACACCTCCGCCCGCGTCGTCACCTCGACGCCAGCGGAAATCCTCGGCCGGCCCGATATCGGCGTCATCGCCGAAGGTGGCCCCGCCGATCTCGTGCTCTTCAGCGCCCGCCGCTGGAGCGAATTCCTCTCCCGTCCGCAGGCCGACCGCATCGTGATGCGGAATGGCATGGGCATCGACCGTCGCCTGCCGGATTACCGTGACCTGGACCCGATTCTGGAAAGATAAGATGGCAGATTACGCACAGATCAAGAAAGAGCTCGAAGGCATTGCGGTGGAGGACAATCCGGCGCTGGTGCGCCAGAAGAGCCGCGATTTCTACTGGTATTCCCCAATCCTGAAAGAGGAACTCGACACCGTCACCGCCGATCTCGTCGTCTCGCCGAAGACCGAGGAAGAGGTCATTCAGGTTCTAAAAGTCGCTTTCGCGCACGGCGTGCCGATCACCCCGCGCGGCGCCGGCACCGGCAATTACGGACAGGCCATGCCGCTCTCCGGCGGTATTGTGCTGAACCTCATCAACATGAACAAGATCAAGGAGATTCATCCCGGCCGCGTCATTGCCGAACCCGGCATCGTGATCGCCGAACTCGACCGCCAGACCAAGGCCCATTCCGGTCAGGAACTGCGCTTCCACCCCTCGACTGCCCAGACGGCGACGATCGGCGGCTTCATCGCCGGCGGTTCGGGCGGTGTCGGCTCGATCCACTGGGGCGGCCTGCGCGACCTCGGCAATATCCTGCGCCTGCGCGTCGTCACCATGGAAGCCGAGCCGCGCGTGCTCGACCTCACCGCATGGGACCTGCAGAAGGTGACCCATGCCTACGGCACCAACGGCATCATCGTCGAGGTGGAGATGCCGCTCGCACCGGCTTATGATTGGGTCGACGTGCTGGTCGGATACGACGACTTCATGGATGCCGTGCGCTTCGGCGATCAAATCGCCCATAAGAACGGCATCCTCGTCAAGGAAATCGCGCCGATCGCCGCGCCGATCCCCTACGACTTCTTCCCGCGCCACAAGCCTTTCATCCGCCATCGCGGCCAGTCGATCTGCGTGCTGATGGTGGCGCCGCATTCCATGGATGCCTTCACTGCCTTTACCGAACGCCAGAAGGGCGAAATCCTCTTCCGTTCCGACAGGGTGGAAAGCATGAAGGGCATCCCGCATGCCTATGAGCTTGCCTGGAACCATACGACGCTCCGCGCGCTGAAGGTCGATCCGAACTTCACCTATCTGCAGGTCCAGTATCCGGGACCCGACCATGTTGCCAAGGTCGAGAAAATGGTGAAGATTTTCGGTGATGAAGTGCCGGGCCACCTGGAATTCATCAAGTTCGACGGTCGCATGCAGTGCTCCGGCCTGCCGCTGGTGCGCTATACGACCAGGAAGCGTCTGGAGGAGATCATCAAGATACATCAGGACAATGGCTGCCCGATCTTTAACCCGCACCGCTATACGCTGGAAGAAGGCGGCATGAAGCAGACGGACGTGGTGCAGCTCGCCTTCAAAAAAGAGACCGATCCGAAGGGCCTGCTCAACCCCGGAAAGATGATCGCCTGGGAGAATCCGGACTTCGATTTTTCGGCGGGCAAGAACTACCTCTTCCCCGGCCTTGCCGTCGCGGGGGGCTGATGAAGGTTCTGCTTCTTCACTCGCATCCGGTCGAATCGAGCTACGGCGCTGCCCTGCATGCCGCAACCCGCGAAAGCCTCCAGAGGGCTGGCCACGATGTGGATGACTGCAATCTCTATGCCGAAAACTTCAATCCGGTCCTCTCGCGCGAAGAGCGGATCGGCTATCACGACGTGCCGGACAATATCGAGCCGGTCCGTTCCTATGTGGAGAGGCTGCAGGCTGCCGAAGCGCTGGTGATCGTCACCCCGATCTGGAACTTCGGCTGGCCTGCCATTCTGAAGGGTTATTTCGACCGCGTCTGGCTGCCGGGCGTAACCTTCGATCTGGCGGACGGCGTGCTCACCCGCAAGCTCACCAATATTCGCAAGGTCGGCGTGGTATTGACCTACGGCGCCACCCGTTGGCGGGCCTTCATGGCCGGCAATCCGCCAAAAAAGATTGCTACGCGCGTGCTCCGGGTCACCACCAATCCGGCTCGCAGGGTGATGTTCCTTGCTCACTACGACATGAACAATTGCACGCCGGAAACCCGAGCCGCATTCCTTGCCAAGGTGAAGCGGGAGATGGAGCGGTTTTAGGGGTTCGGCTGGACGTGGTCGTCCTTGTGGCTTTTGCGGATACGCCTGACCAGCAGCCAGACCGCGATCACTACGATCGGAACCGCAGCGCCGGTCAGCGTTTCCGGGGCGATATGGACCCCGATATTGTGGGCAAACTTCGCGAGATAGCCCACAAGCCCGATCACGTAATAGGAAATGGCGGCAACCGAGAGGCCTTCGACGGTCTGCTGCAGGCGAAGCTGCAGATGGGCGCGCTGGTTCATGGAATCCAGAAGCTTGGTATTGAACTTCTGCAGATCGACGTCGATCCAGCTTCTGAGAAGCGCGGTCGCCCGCGCCAGCTTGCGCGAAAGGTTCGCCTGCCGCTCTTCGACCGACTGGCAGGTCCGCATCGCCGGGGCGAGCCGCCTCTGAAGGAACGAACCGAGCGACTCGTTGCCCGACACCGGCTTTTCAGCCAGCATCGCGACGCGTTCGAGAACGATATTGTAATAAGCCCGGCTCGCGCCGAACCGGTAGAGGCTGAGCGCCGCATTGGCTTCAAGCTCGGCCGCCAGCCGGGTGATCTCCGCAAGCATCGCGTCGGCCTCCTGCCGGGCATGCTGCTTCATGCGTTGCGTCACGGCCGTAAGGCCGGTTTCGATCCGGCGGATCTCGGGCGACAGGGTCAGCGCAAGGGGCAATCCCATCATAGCCAATGTCCGATAGGTCTCGATGTCGAGAATGCGCTGGACCAGGGCGCCACGACCGCCGTCGGTCATTCCGTTGTCAAGGATGAGAAATTTGGTAAGCCCGTCGCCGTCTTGACGGAAATCGGTCACGACGGTTGCCTGGCCATCGGCGACGATGCTTCGACAGAGGCTGGTCGGATCGAAACTGGCGATCACCTGGCTGAGGTCTTCGTTCGCCGGCCGAATCTCGATCCGGACACCGGAAATGAACGGACCTGGGGCCTTGAAGCTGGCGCCAAACGGGTTGACCGGAACGTCTCCGCCGAACAGGACAGGGGCCGGCGCGTCCCAGAAATAGGTGGAAAATTCGGTATGTTTTTCCCAGCGCAGCGTGCCGTTGCCCCAGTTCATCGTGTGATGGCTGGTGTCTGCGGCCGGTGGCGCCACCCCCTGCCCCAGCGACATATCCGCCAGGATCGCCCGATCGGCTTCAAAGTTCGCTTCCGTCAGGAAGGCGAGCTGGAAGATCACCCGCGGAAGCGAGACGAGAGTATAGGGACGCGAATGGACTTCTCCGAGCGCACGCGCTCGAATGTCGGCGGCTGGAAACGAAAAGCTGCGTCTCGTCATGCACCCTCTCCCCCGATGAGCGCTGCTGGCAAACTAGCTATTATCAAATGCCAGCCATAGCACGAAGCGACCGTTTGACGCAGACAGACGAAGAGAGAGGGGGGTACCGAATGGATTAGCGTGTGTCGGAGACCCATGAAGCGTCGCGAGGTTCATGCTTGCCATCGGATGGATCTGCCTTCAGAAAACGGGGGATCGGATTTTTCGGCTGGAGGGGCAAGATGAGCAACATGTATTCCTTGAAAGATCGCATCCTGCGCCCTCTTCTCCCGCGCGATCCCGACGAACATCATCGCGCTGCGACGCCGCTGGAACTGCTTTTCGATCTGGTGTCGGTCATCGCGATTGCATCCGCCGCCGCGGGGCTGCACCATGCAATTTCGGAAAACCACGCAGGCCAGGGTATCGTCATCTACCTGATCGCGTTCTTTTGCATTTGGTGGGCCTGGATGAACTTCACCTGGTTCTCGTCCGCCTACGACAACGACGATGTCGTCTACCGGCTCTTGACGATGATCCTGATGGGCGGATCACTGACCATGGCGGCCGGCATCCAGTTCCTGTTTACCGCAGTACCGGATCTGACCATGGTGGTTTTCGGCTACATCGTCATGCGTCTCGCCATGGTGGTGCTCTGGCTGCGCGCTGCCTACCATGATCCCGCCCACCGCAGGACCAATGTCGCTTATGCCGTGGGAATCTTCCTCGTGCAGATCTACTGGCTGATCTTCCTCGGGACACAGCTGTTGTCGACCGGGTTCGGATACGCCCTCTGGGCCCTCGGCGCCCTGCTAGAACTCGCGGTTCCCGCCATTGCTGAACCGCTGACCAAGAACACGCCCTGGCACCGCCATCACATCATGGAACGTTACGGGCTCCTGAACATCATCGTGCTCGGCGAAACCCTGCTTGCCGGCTCCATCGCGCTCCGCCAGTTCACAGGCGAGTTCAATCTGATGCTGGTGCACACCGCGCTTTCGGCACTGGTTATCGTCTTTGCGCTCTGGTGGGCCTATTTCGCCCGGCAGGAACACCTCGGCAGCCACAGGCTGAGTCGCGCGCTGCAATGGGGTTATGGGCATTTCTTCATTTTCACCTCCGGTGCAGCAGTGGGTGCTGGCTTTGCCGTGCTGGTCGACGTCATCACCCACCATGCCGAGGTTCCGCTTATCGTCGGCGATTACGCGGTGGGGATTCCGGTCGCGATATATTTCGCAAGCCTCTGGTTCGTGCGTGACCGCTTTGCCTGCAACGGCGCGGCGCGTTATGCGCTCCTCGTTTTCGGTCTGCTGGGCCTGATTGCACCCGCGGTCGGGCTTGGAATCGGCGGGATCGCGGCGGCCGCGGTGTTCGGGGTCATCGCCCGCAACTGGCTCGCCACCCGGTCGGTTCCGATGCCCGCAGCGGCTCACTAAACTTTTCTTTAAATTTTACCGGTTATTAATCTCTCAGAACCGAGTGATTAAGCGATGCGTATTGCGTTTTTCATCGCCCTCATGGCCCTGTCCCTGACCGCCTGCGCCTCCGCGCCGAGCCGGGTTACCGATGCCTGCGCGGTTTTTGAACAGCGCGACGGGTTCTTCAACAATTGGGCCCGCGATGCCAAAAAGGCCGAACGCGAGTTCGGCGTCCCCGTGCCGATCCTGATGGCGACGATCTATGTGGAATCCGGCTTCAGGGCTAATGCCCGCCCGCCGCGTACCAAACTGCTCGGCTTCATTCCCTGGAAGCGTCAGTCCACGGCATATGGCTACGCCCAGGCATTGGATGGCACCTGGCTCACTTACAAGAAGGACACCGGCCGCTGGAGCGCCAGCCGCTCCGACTTCGGCGACGCCATCCATTTTGTCGGCTGGTACCACAACCAGAGCCATGTGAAGAACGGCATCCCGTTGAACGACAGCTACAACCTCTACCTCGCCTATTATTCCGGCCAGGCGGGATACGAGCGCGGCCAGTTCTCGTCAGGAACCCGGCAGGCAGCGCAGAAGTCCGCCGGCATGGCCGCCAAGTATGAAGCGCAACTGAGGCGCTGCGGCTACTAAAACACCTTCGCGGCCGTGACTTCCACCTCGACGAGGAATTCCGCGCGTGTAAATCCGCCGACGATGAGAAGCGTCGAGACCGGCTTGGGGTCGAGCGTGTAGCGGTCGCGCACCGCCATGTAAGCGGGAAAATCCTCGCGGCTGGTGACGAAGCCCGAGATGCGGATCACATCCGCATAGGTCATGCCCGCCTCCTCCAGGATCGCGCCGATCGCCTGGAAACAAAGCTCCGCCTGCCGCGTGACATCAGGCGGGATCCTATCCTCCGGTGATATTCCGAGCTGGCCGGAGGTGACGAGCAGGCTGGCACCGGGCGGCACCAGCAGGCCGTGATTATAAGCGCCGAAAGGCCTGCGGACGGCCGGTGGGTTGAAAACGCGCTTCATGGCAACAACCTCTTTCTCTTTCAGGCATATCTGGAATCGACAGCAGTAGACCGGCATTCGGGCCTGTGTTCAAGGCGTGGATATCCGATGATTCCGATTGTCACCAACCGCGCCCTCTTGCCTCGGGACGGTTTCTCCCTATCCTCCGGATATGGAAAGGGGGATCCATCCATGCCGCGAGCTATCGACCAATGGTGGCGTTATCCGGGCTACGCCTTCCGAGTCTTAGGAAGCGAAAAATCCTTCCGCAAAAACCCTGTGATCGGCAATCCGCGTTTCAACGAACTGGGCCTCCATCGGGAACGCGTGCGTCTTGCCGCCGGGATGGCCGCCTATCGCCGGCGACTGCTCGGCGTCTCGGTAAGTGCCGCAGAACGGGAAGCATTCCAGAGGGACGGCTTTGTGATCCGCGAGAATGCCCTGCCGGCAGACGTGTTCCAGCGGATACGCGACTACCTCAAAAATGAGCCTCTGCCGGCTCGCGAGATGCGCCAGGGGCAGACCGTCACGCGGATGACCCCGATCAACCGGAATGCGCTGGGAAAACTGCCGGATCTGGCGCGGTTCAGCAATGATCCCTCGATTGCAGGCCTCATCCGGTATGTCGGAGGTATCGGCGGCGATCCCGTGTATTTCATCCAGACCGTGATTGCAGAACCCGCAATCCAGGAAGCCGATCCCCAGACCGCCCTGCATGCCGATACCTTCCATTCAAGTTCCAAGGCTTGGCTTTTTCTCGATGATGTCGGACCGGACGACGGCCCCTTCGTCTTCGTCCCCGGTAGCCACAGGCTGACCGAAAAGCGGCTGGAATGGGAATACCGGCAGAGCCTTGTGGCGAGCGCGGACGGACGCACACACCATGCCGAAGGATCGTTCCGCATCACGCCCGAAGAATTGTCGACGCTTGGCGATTTTACCCCACGCAAGGTCGTGGTTTCCGCAAACACCCTCGTGGTGGCCGATACCTACGCATTCCATTCACGGGCTGTCAGCCATCGGCATACGGTTCGGGTGGAGTTGCATGCCTATCATCGCGGCAATCCGTTCGCGCCTCTTCCTCTCTCGGCGACCGCGCTGGTTCCGGGCCTGCGCGACCGTCGGCTGGATATCTTCCTCGCGCTGTCGGACAGAAAAGCCAAACGGGACGGCAGGATTCCGACCTGGAGGGATGTTGGAGCCTGCACCGCCTATTCCGAACCGCATATCTGATCCCTGAGGCCCGTGGTCGCCGGTTTCACGCGCCGTAGCCGACGATGCCCTTGATCTCGAGGAAGTCGTGGATGCCCCAATCGGCATATTCGCGGCCATTGCCGGACTGCTTGTAGCCGCCGAAGGGCGCGAACAGGTCCCAGTCCGGATAATTGATGAACACCGAACCGGCCCGCAGCCGCGCGGCCACCTTGCGGGCATTGCCGATATCTCCGGACTGCACATAGGCCGCCAGCCCGTAAGGCGTGTCGTTGGCGATCTCCACCGCCTGCTCTTCGTCTTCATAGGAGAGGATAGAAAGGACCGGCCCGAAGATTTCTTCTCGCGCGATCGTCATGTCGTTGGTGACATGGCCAAACACGGTCGGGCGGATATAATAGCCTCGGTTGAGGCCCTCCGGCCGGCCCGGTCCGCCGGTGACCAGCGTTGCACCTTCTTTGATGCCAGCCTCGATCAACCGCTGGATCTTGTCGTATTGCGTCTGGCTGACCACCGGGCCGAGATCGATACCATCCCCACGCGGATCGCCGGTCTTCAGCTTTTCGGCTGCGGCCTTCGCGATATCCAGAGCTTCGTCATGGCGCTTTGCCGGCACCAGCATCCGCGTCGGAGCATCGCAGGACTGGCCGGAATTGCCGAAACAGGCTGTAACGCCATCTGCAACGGCTTTCTCAAACTCGGCATCGGGAAGGATGATATTGGGCGACTTGCCGCCGAGTTCCTGGGCCACGCGCTTCACGGTGTCGGCCGCAGTCTTGGCGACGATGATGCCGGCCCGCGTCGAGCCGGTGAAGGAAACCATATCGACATCAGGATGGCCGGCCATAACCTGGCCGACATCGGGCCCGGTTCCGTTGACGAGGTTGAAGACGCCCTTCGGCGTGCCCGCCGCCTCCATAACTTCCGCAAAGATGATGCCGCTGATCGGCGCGATCTCGGAAGGCTTCAGCACCATGGTGCAGCCGGCGGCGATCGCCGGGCCGACCTTGCAGGCGATCTGGTTGAGCGGCCAGTTCCACGGTGTGATCAGCGCGCAGACGCCGATCGGCTCCTTGACGATCATCGTTGAGCCGCGCGCCTCGGTGAACTCGTAGTTTTCGAGCGCCTCGATCGTGGCGGCGAGATGCCCTTTGCCGGCCGCGGCCTGCGCATCACGGGCAAAGGCGAGCGGAGCCCCCATCTCCTGGGAGACCGCTCGCGCGATGTCTTCGTATCGCTTTTCATACTCGGCCAGGATGCGTTTCAGGAGCGCCAGCCGCTCCGCCTTGGACCATTGCGAAAAAGCAGGAAATGCCGCCTTGGCCGCCGCAACCGCCTTGTCCACATCGGCCTTCGAGCCTAAAGCGACCTGAGTATAGGCCTCTTCCGTCGACGGATCGACGACATCGAGCGCGACGGGAATATCCGGAGTTATCCAGATTCCGTTGATGAAGAATTTCAGATGGTTGCTCATGGAAGCTCTCCGGATCGGGGCGGATATGGAAGAGCACTATCGGCGATGAATTTTTGCCCCGCAAGGCCGCAGAGCGACATCGGCATTTCCCGGATCTTCCGAACCCTATCAAGCGGGCTTGAAGCGTCTCCGATACTTCTCGTCATACCGCTAATACTTCGGCAACAATACGAATTCATTGAGATTTAAACTGCGCCTGTTACAGATCAAGACAGTTTTCAGCGATGTCACGAGGGCCTATGCGACGCAGTCTTCTTCAAATTGCCTTGGCAGGGCTACTCGCTCTGTCGGCACCGAATGTGGGTGCAGAAACCCTGGAGGACGACCTCAAGGGCCTGACGGAGGAACAGATCGGCGATACGGTCGAGTTCGCCTTCGGCAACGCGCTGTTCTTCCTCTTCCACGAGGCCGGTCACATGCTGGTCTCCGAATTCGACCTGCCGGTCCTTGGCCGCGAGGAGGATGCGGTGGATACGCTCTCCACCCTCCTGCTTCTGGAGGCGGATGCAGACGTCTTCGAGACAGCTCTCATCGATTCCGTCGACGGATGGACATTGTCTGCCGAAGCGAGCGAAGCGGCGGAACATGAGCAAATTCTCTGGGACGCGCACGGTCTCGACCGCCAACGCGCTTTCAATATGGTCTGCCTGATGGTCGGCAAGGATGCCGAGAAATTCACCGAATCCGCAGACGATCTCGAACTGCCGGCCGGCCGTCGGCAGGAATGCGTGGGTGAATACCAGAAGGCCCATGCAAGCTGGTTCGGTGTGCTGAAGCCGCATCTGCAGACCGGCGACCAGAAGAGCAAGTTCACGATCACCTACCAGCCCGCGAAGAACAACGACCTCAAGGACTACGCGGACCTGGTGAAGGAGGCTCAGGTTCTCGAGATCCTGCAGGAACTGGTCTCCGGCCTCTACAAGCTTGACGACGGCATCAAGCTGACGGCAGCCGAATGCGGCGAACCAAACGCCTATTGGTCGCCGAGCGAGCGCGAAGTGACCTATTGCTACGAACTGATGCAGTGGCACGCGCAGGCAATCGCCCGGTATTTCAGGGAAAATGCCGAGGGCGGCGAAGAAGAAATCGGCGAGGCAAAGCCGGGGCTGAAATTTGTGTTCGGCAAGGCCAAGGGTCGCCAGTAGAGGTAACGCAATACGAAGACCCGGTTTGCGCCCTCGCAGGCAGCAAACCGGGCAATCTTTTTTGGCGTTCAGGCTCCGTAGGGAGCGAAGAACTTCTTGGCAGCTTCGATCTCGTTCGGCCGAATCTCATGGCCGCCGACATGCCATTCGAGTGTCACCTTGTCCCCCTGCCGCTTGAAATAATCGGCAAGCTCGACGCCTTGCGGCACCGGGCAGATCGGGTCGTTCTGGCCGGCGGTGATCAGCACATGCGCCGTCTCCTTGATCTTCCGGTCCTTTGGCTGGAACGGGATCAGCGGATGCATCAGAACGCCGGCATCGAAGAGGCCGGGTTTTTCGATCATGATATTTGCGAGGATATTCGCGCCATTCGAAAATCCGAGCCCCAGAACGGTGGATGACTCGTATCGGTCGCGGTTGGCAACCACGAATTCGCTCATCCGCTCGGTCGCCCGGGCAAGATCCTCGCAATCATAGACGCCTTCCGCCTTGCGCCGGAAGAAGCGCGCCGCGCCGTGTTCGGAAATATCACCGCGCGGCGAGATGACCGTGGCGTTGGGAAGCAGCCTTCCGCCGAAATCGAAGAACTGGTTTTCGTCGCCACCGGTGCCATGAAAGACGAACAGGATCGGTGATCCCGGGGCACCGGGCCTCGCCCGGTGCACATAGCTGTCGTAACTCATTTCAATCTCCTGATCCTGAACCCACTAAGCCAGCGGTTCCAGGTGCTGTTCGAGTGCGCTTCTCAGATGCGCATGCTGCGCAGGCAGCTTCAGCGCTTCGCCGAGATGTGCGGTGTCCTCGTCGCGGTCGAAGCCCGGCTCATTGGTGGCGATTTCGAACAACACGCCACCCGGGGTGCGGAAATAGATCGCCCAGAAGTAGTCGCGGTCGATGACCGGGGTGACCTGATAGCCGGTATCCATCAGTGCTTTACGGACCTCGAGCTGCCTTTCGCGGTTCTCAACCGCAAAGGCGATGTGATGAACCGAACCGGCACCAAGCCGCGCACCGCTGATGTTCGGCATGGTTTCGACATCGATGAAATCGGCACCGTTGCCGCCCGGCATTCCGAAGCGGGTCACGCCGTCCCTGGCATCAACCTGTTCGTACCCCATGAACTTCAGGAGCTCGGCGGTCGCACCTTCGTCATGCAGACGCATCGAAGCCGAATGGAAGCCGCGGATGGCCTCAGCCTCGCCGACGCCGTTGCCGGTCCAGGGAGCACGCGGGTCGTCCCTGACTTCGACCAGCGCGAACCCGTCACCATCGGGACCGGCGAAATGCAGCCGGTTGTCGCCAAAGGCATTGTCCGTCTTGATCCCTTCGGCGCCGGCCTTTGTCAGCCGATCGGTCCAGTAACCGAACGAGCCTTCCGGAACGGAGAAGAGCGTGGTGCCCACTTCGCCGGTGCCGGGACGACCGCGGGCGATATGCGGGAACGGGAAGTATGTCATGACAGAGCCGGGCGTGCCGACCTCGTCGCCGTAATAGAGATGGTAGACGTCAGGCGCGTCGAAATTGACGGTCTTCTTGACCCGGCGCAGGCCGAGCGTGTCGGTGAAGAACTTGTTGTTGGTGCTGGCGCTCGCAGCCATCGACGTGACGTGATGGAGGCCCTTGATCTGGTCGAGCATTGTAAACCCCTTTCTGGACCGCCTCGGCGATCCGTTGTTCTGGGGCAATATTTGGTTCATCGAACGGGGATTGGATAGATGAACGTGTCAGAACGCATTGTTCACCATCCGTAGACGGAAGATGATCAATTGTTCACAGAAGGCGGTGATGGCAACTGCCAGTCGATCGGCTCCTTGCCGCGCGACCTGAGGAAATCATTGGCCTTCGAAAAATGCCGGCAGCCGAAAAAGCCGTTATGGGCCGAGAGCGGCGACGGATGGGGGGCCTTCAGAACGAGATGTTTCCTCGTATCCACAAAGGCGGCCTTTTTCTGCGCATAGGAGCCCCAGAGCATGAAGACCACGCCATCGCACTCCTCGTTGACGGCGCGGATGACAGCATCGGTAAAACGTTCCCAGCCTCGGCCTTGATGTGCGGCCGCCCTGCCCTCTTCCACCGTCAGCACGCTGTTTAACAGCAGCACGCCCTGGTTAGCCCAGTGCTCGAGAAAGCCGTGATTGACCGGAGGAATGCCGAGATCCGCCTGGATTTCCTTGTAGATATTAACGAGTGAAGGGGGAATGCGAACGCCGGGGCGGACGCTGAAGCACAGCCCGTGCGCCTGACCAAAACCGTGATAGGGATCCTGGCCGAGAATGACGACTTTCACCTTGTCGAGGGGCGTCAGATCCAGCGCGCGGAAATATTCGCCGCCTTTCGGGAAGATGCGCTTGCCGGCCTCCTTCTCGGCGAGGAGAAACCGCCTCAGTTCGCTCATGTACGGATTGGAGAACTCCGGGCCGAGTACCCGTTTCCAGCTTTCCTCGATCCTGACCTCGCCCTCCGCCATATCCGTCCTCAAATGACCAGATGGTTCGAGCGCGAATGCCAGTCCCAGGCGGAGCGGATGATGTCGTTCAGGCTGAATTTCGGTTCCCAGCCGAGCACCGCCCGCGCCTTGTCGTTATTGGCGACCAAGGACGTGGAATCGCCTTCGCGGCGTCCGACATATTCCACCGGGAAGGGCTTGCCGGAAACCTCGGAGATCGCTGCCAGCAGCTCCTTGACGGTCGTTCCGGTGCCCGTGCCGAGGTTCAGCTCCACGGTCTCGCCGCCGGCCAGCAAATAATCCACCGCCCGCACATGCGCGTCCGCCAGATCGAGCACGTGGATATAGTCGCGTACACAGGTACCGTCGCGGGTATCGTAATCATCCCCGAAGACCTTGAAGCCCTGGCGGCGGCCGAGCGCCGCCTCGATCGCCAGCGGTATGGCATGGGTTTCCGGCGTGTGCCACTCGCCGATCCGGCCTTCGAAATCGGCGCCGGCGGCGTTGAAATAGCGCAACATCACCGACTTCAAGCCCTTGTACTGACCATAATCCTTGAGCGCCTGCTCGATGATGAATTTGGTGCGGCCATAGGGGTTGATCGGAGCCTGCTTATGCGTCTCGTCCATCGGCACGCGGTCCGGCAGACCATAGGTGGCGCAGGTGGAAGAGAAGACGAAGGCCTTCACACCGGCATCCATGGCGGCAGACATCAGGGTCAATGCGCCGATGACGTTGTTGTCGTAGAACCCGACGGGATTCTTGACCGATTCGCCCACCTCGATCAGCGCCGCAAAATGCAGGACCGCATCCGGTTTGTGCTTGGCGAAGACCTCATCGAGCCGGGCGCGATCACGAATATCGCCCTGTTCCAATTCGCCCCAGCGGACGAATTCCGCATGGCCATTTGACAGATTATCGAAGACTACGGGTTCATACCCCTTCTCCGCCAGCACCAGACACGTATGCGAACCGATATAGCCGGCTCCACCGACGACGAGCACCTTCTTCTTCGACATCATGTCCCTCTCGGTTGTTGAAGTCGGCGGCACTATAACCGGCGCTGCCCAAATGGGAAGGGTGAACCCGAGCTTCGATATTGGATGACGCGCGCTTTGAACTTATCTATCCTACTCAGGATTTTTAAAGGCTCTTCATGCGTTTTCTCTTTCTCAGTCTCGGTTGGCTGTTCGTGGCGCTCGGCATCGTTGGCGCATTCCTGCCGGTGCTGCCCACGACGCCCTTCCTGCTGCTTGCCGTCGCCTGTTTCGCCCGCTCGTCGCCGCGGCTTGAGGCATGGATGCTCGACCATCCGAAATTCGGGCCGTCTCTTAGAGACTGGCGGGAAAGGGGCGCCATTCCAACAAAGGCCAAGATCGCCGCCGTGGTGATGATGAGCGCCAGCTACGCGATCTTCTGGTTCGGCACCTCGCCGCCCCTGTCTCGGGCGGCTTTCGTCGCAGCACTGATGATCGCGCCGGCGATCTTCGTGGTCACCCGGCCGAACGCGTAAGTCAGCGATGCCGCGATTGCGGGAGGACGTAGGGAATATCGGCAGCAGGCAGACGTCCAACAGCGCCGACAATCCCGTAGACACTCGCAATGAGCCCGTCACTCACCGTTTCCGGGCAAGGTCCTTCCGCGACAACTCGGCCGTGGTTCAGGACCACCAGATGGTCGGCGAATTCGGCCGCGAGGTTGAGGTCGTGCAGGATGGCGAGCACGATGCCGCCCGCGGCCGCGAAATCGCGGGCGGTTTCCAATACGGAAATCTGATGGCCGAGATCGAGGCTGGCGGTCGGCTCGTCGAGAAAGAGCGCACGCGGCACGCCATCGGCGACCGGCTGCGGCACCTGGGCGAGAGCGCGGGCAAACTGGACGCGCTGCTGCTCTCCGCCCGACAGCGAGGGATAGGGCCGGTTTTCGAAACCCCGCAATCCTACCCGAGAAAGCGCCTGGCGGGCCTGTTCCGTCGGGTTGAGCGCGCCCTGCGCAACCGCCCCCATGCGGGCGATCTCCAGCGCGGTGAAGGGGAAGGCAAGCTGTGTCGCCTGCGGCAGGACGGCCCGGCGTTTGGCAAGATCGCCCGGCTGGCAGAGATCCAACCTCGTCCCGTAGTAGGAGACGACACCCGTATCGGGTCTCATCTCGCCGGAAAGCACCCTCATCAGCGTCGATTTGCCTGCACCGTTCGGCCCGATCACGACCGTGAACCGACCCGGATCCAGATCGATTCCGACATTGTCGAGCAGCTTACGGCCGGACCGAGCGACGGTGATATGTTCGGCGGAGATCATGGCATGTCCCGCATGTTGATGCCGTTCCTGCCAAGCAGCAGCAAGAGAAAGACCGGTGCGCCGAACAGCGCCGTTATGACGCCGATCGGCAATTCCGCCGGTGCGGCAACGGTTCGCGCCACACTATCTGCAATCAGAAGCAAGGCTGCGCCGCCGATCGCCGAACCCGGCAGCAGGAAACGGTGCGATGGCCCCATGGTCAGCCGCAGGAGATGCGGCACGACGATGCCGACGAAACCGATCGAGCCGGCGACAGCGACGGTCGAGCCGCAGGCTGCGGCAACCGCCACGATGACGATCCGTTTCAGCCGCTGCACCGGGATGCCCATGTGGAAGGCGGCTGCATCCCCAAGCACAAGGGCATCCAAGCCGCGCGCCACGAAGGGGATGATGACCAGCACGGCGGCGATAAAAGGGAGGATAGAAAATACCCGCCCGAAGGTGGCGCCGCCGAGCGAGCCAAGGCTCCAGAAGGTGATGTCGCGAAGCTGCCGGTCGTCGGCCATGACGATCATGAGGCCCATGATGGCGGCAGAAAGCGCGCCGATCGCGATCCCGGAAAGGATCAGCGCCGTCGTGGAGGTTCGGCCGTCGCGGGTGGCGATGAGATAGAGCATCCAAGTGTTGAAAAGCCCGCCGAAAAAGGCCATCAGCGGCAGGAACTGGTTTCCGAGGAGCATGGAGATCGGCGCCAGCAGCGTATTGCCAAGCACGATTGCCGCCACGGCCGCGAGACCCGCGCCAGAGGTGACGCCGACGATACCGGGATCGGCGAGAGGATTGCGGAAGAGCCCCTGCATCATGGCGCCGGAGACGGCGAGCCCCGCCCCCACCAGAAGTCCAAGCGCCGTACGCGGCAGGCGAACCGCTTCGAGGATCACTCTGTCCTGCGTCGAGAGGCTGTCCCCGTTGCCGGTCGCATAAACCCAGAGATCCCGCAGGCCGACGCCGGTCGGCCCCACCCCGAGCGAAATCGCGCAGGCGACCACGAGCAGCGTCCCAAGCAGGATCAGGACCAGAACGGCCTGCCTTGTCCGGTCGCCATCGGGCGACACGCTAAAGGGCATCGCCAGCGCCTTCGCCATCAGTTGATCGCTCCTGGATAGATCCGGGCGGCAAGCGTGCGGACTGCTTCGGGCGTGCGTGGTCCGAAGCCCAGGAGAAGAAGGCCGTCCATGGAGATCAGAGCCTTGTTGGCGGCAGCGGGCGTCGTCTGCATGGAGGGAATGGCGAAGACCTGTTCCGGCGTCAATTCATGATTGCCGCGCGACATGGAGAGGATGACGTCCGGCTGAGCGCCGATCACAGCCTCGTCGGCGAGCGACTTGTAGCCGTTAATCGTCGGGGCGGCATTGATACCGCCGGCCATCTCGATGACAGCTCCGGCTTCCGTATCTGCTCCACCGGCCATCACCCGGTTGTTGGACAGCGACAACACGAAGAGAACCTTCTTTTTCGGACCGGGGATTTTCGCAACGTCTGCTGCCAGCGCCTTGAGGTCTGCCTCGGTTTTCGCCGCAAGCGTCTCAGCCTTTTCCGCAAGTCCGACGGCAGCGCCCACATCGCGGATCTTCCGGCCGATCTTGTCGGCCTTGGCCGGCGTCGCAATCACGACCATCGACACCTCGCTGGCCTTCAGGATTTCCAGAACCGGCGGTGGCCCGGACCCCTCTTCCATCAGGATCAGGTCCGGCTTCTGGCCGAGAATCCCTTCCGCCGAAAGCTGCCGCATATAGCCGACATCCGGCTTGGCGTTTGCCGCGTCGGGATAGAAACTGGTGGAATCCCGTGCCACGATGCGGTCTTCTGCGCCAAGCGCGTAAAGGATTTCCGTGATGGTACCGCCGATCGAAACGATGCGGCTGGCTTCGGGATTGCCCTTGTCAGCTGCCATCGTGGCACCAGCGACGCAAGTCACCGCTAAAAGAACGGCTGCGAACAGCCTGCCGGAAGTGAAGTAAGACCCCATGATATCCGCCCCTTTCTTGCCCAAACCGAGGCGCAATACGCCTCTGCCCGCATGCCGCACGGCAATAACTTGAGTTGACTACGCAAGTTTTTTCGGCTTTTCAAGAGCGCCGGCCGCCGATATCTTGAGCCGAAAGTGAAACTTATTGTGAGGGATGATCCATGTATATCGCGATGAACCGCTTCCGCGTCGTGCCGGGTTACGAAGAGGCTTTCGAAGCCATTTGGCGGACGCGCCAGGGGCGTCTGGCGGAACTGCCGGGCTACATCGAATTCCACATGCTGAAAGGGCCAAAGGCCGAGGATCACACCCTCTATGCGTCTCACACCGTCTGGGAGAGCTTCGAGCATTTTCAGGCCTGGACGAAATCGGAGCAGTTCCGCGCAGCGCACGCCAAGGCCGGTGAGAATCGCGGCAAGGTCGAATATCTCTCCGGACCTCATTTCGAAGGTTTCGAGGTGATCATTCATGAAGACCGCAACGGCGTTCGCGCCGATGCTGCCTGAGGTCAGCGCATGAACGCCCTTTCCGATATCAAGCCGGACCGTCGCGAACGAGCCCTCGCCGCCCTTGCAGAAAAGCCCGATGGCGTCGTCGAGGCGATCGCGGCAAACGCGGAGGTTACCCCGGCCGAAATCCTGGAGATCCTCCCGAAAGGTGCCGCCGTCATCGCGGCCAAGGAACACTTTCTCGACATCTGGTCCGAAATGACCGGCTGGGGAGAAGTCCTCTTTATCGTCCATACCGACGATATCGTATTGGAGGCGGAGGGCAGCCTACCCGTCGGTTCCGAGGGTCATGGCTGGTTCAACATTCACGGCGACAGCCCGATCGGCGGTCATATCAAGAAGGACAATTGCGCCTCGGTGACCTTCGTCGACCGAGCCTTCCATGGCCGCCGCTCGTGTTCGGTGTGGTTCATGAACCAGGAAGGTTCGGCCATGTTCAAGGTTTTCGTCCGCCGCGACGAGAACCGCGAACTGATTATCGAGCAGCTTCAGAAGTTCGAGGCGCTGCGCGACCGCTACAACGCCTGAGATTGAGGCGTGGCCCGTTATTTTTGCCCGAGCCGGAAATCTGCGGAACGACTCGTGCGTTCCGCCGTTAGCGGCATATGGCAACAAAAACCGAATGGACCGGAGGATGCCTCTGCGGAAAGCGGCGTTACCGCTTTCGAATCCCTCCTTCCTCCGCCGGCTTCTGTCATTGTACCATGTGCCGCCGCGCCACTGGCGGACCCTTCGCCTTCCTCGTGCGTGTCGAGGAAGGCGATCTTGAATGGCGCGGCGAGCCGCCTTCGGTCTATCGCTCCTCACCGATTGCGCAGCGAGGGTTCTGTCCGGACTGCGGCAGCCCACTTTTCCTGAAATATGATGATGATGGCCGCTTTCGGGTGACGGGGGGCACGCTGGATAATCCGGAAACGATCGTTCCCGGTTATCATTACGGCATCGAAAGCCGCCTGCCCTGGATGGACTGCGGCAAGGGACTTCCGGAAGAAAAGACGAAGGAAAACATTTGAGGCGCCTCAAAGCGCCGGTACCCATTTCCAGAAGACGCCTTCCATCCTCTCGGGATAATATTTGAACTCGCACTCGAACCGCCTGCCATACGCTTCGGCAGCCTTCAACGCCTGCTCGCTTACCGGTTTCATGCCGGTGCCCGGCGCGAACCAGTCCTCCATGAGGTCGTCGGGGACGTAGACTCCGATCCGAAGCGGCAAAGCCGTCAATGTTGCATCCAGTTCTTCAGGCGGCATGATCTTCCTCCTCTCAAGCTATTTTGAGCGTGGTTCCTGCAAACGGTCGCCGGCGCCGATTTTGTGCCCGGCGTGCTTGGCGAGCACAGCCTCCAGCAGCGTTCGGGCCGCGTTGCGGACTTCCTCCTGGACGGCCTTGTCCCTGTCGAGCGCCTCGTGGCTTGTGGCGTAAGGCTCGAAGTAGCCGATATAGCGGTCAAATTCCGCCAAAGGGCCGGCGGGCACAAGGTGCATGAAGCGCAACCAGTCGGAAAGGCTGCGGCGTGTATTTTCTGCACCCTCCACATCTCCGTGACTGATGACGGAATAGAGCCGTCCCTCCAGATGCCGCGGATAATGCCAGCCGCGCATCTCGATCTCCTTGGCTTCCTTGGCGTGTTTGCCGTGGGTGGTGGTGGGATCGGGATTTCCTCCGTCGGCACAGACCAGCCGGTCCATCATCAGCTTCACGGGCGACGAGACCTGATACCAGTTGACCGGCGTGATGATCATTATGCCGTGCGCCTCAACCCATAGGGGATAGATTTCATTCATCCAGTCATGGACCTGCCCTAGCGAATAGTTCGGGTAACATGAACACGGCCAATGACAGAGCGCGGCCGCGGTCGAAAAGCACGCCTTGCAAGGATGAATGTGTCGGCCGTATTCCGACGTCAGACGGCTGAGATCCAGGACTTCGACCGATACATGAGACGCCTGCCGCAGCACGTCTTCGGCAATCTTGATCAGCCGATAGGTTTTCGAGATCTCTCCCGGGCAGGTGTGTTCGGTTCGCGACGATCCGCTGATCAGGAGAAAACGCCTGGGACCGGCCGCCTCGTCATGCCGGGCCTGCGCCGCCTGGATTTCTTCCCGTGCCGCCAGCCAGTCGGTGGCAAGGTCATAGTCCGGATCTGCGAAATCCGGCCCGGCTTTACGTGTCTTCGGGCTCTTTCGGGAGTGGAGATAGGCGTCCCAGGCAGCCTCCGCGATACGGCCCAACTCCACCGACAGCGGAACATAGGCTCTGTCCTGGAACTGGTCCAGAAAGCGCCGCTTGAACTCGGCTTCGTCGAGGCGAGGACTCGGGCTGCCCTTGCGCGGTTCGAGATCATGCTCTGGAGTCAGGCTGGTCGGATTGGAAACCATAAAATCATCCCGGAAAACAAAAGGCGAGCGTCCCGTAACGCTCGCCCGATCTCCAAAGTTCCGGAACGATCAATGCTGTGCGGCGTGCTCCGGCTTTCCCTTCCGCTTCGTAGAAGCCATCTTGTCGAGTTCCTTTTCTGTCATGGATTTCTCCATGCTTTTCGAGGCTCCCTTGAGCTCGCTCTTCTTGATGTCGCCACGCTTGGCAGCCAGGGCGGCACCGGCTGCTTTCTGTTGTGCTTTGGATTTTGCAGGCATATCGGCCTCCTCGTATTTTCACTCTGGAAAACAACATGGCGCCGCCGCTTTGGTTCCAGATTTTGAGACGGAACATGTGGTCCATTGACGGGTTGTTCTGCTGAGCTGCCGCGCGTGTCAGCGGCTTCAGAACGCAGAAAGGGCCAACAATGAGCGAGAAACGCAACACCGCAGCCGGCGGCGACTCCTCCCGTTTCGAACAGGAGGGACGGGAAAGAGTGGAGGATGCCCTTCACGCGCAGATGGACATGACCAACCAGGAGGCACTCAAGGAAGCCGCAAGGATGGGGGGCGGCGATACGTATCTCGTCCAAACCGATCTCGAAGACCGAGACCAGCGCGAGGACACCGACCAGCCGGATGGCCGCGCCAGCCCGATGGCGAACGCCGATAATCCCGAACGCTGACCTGATCTCCTGATCCGGAAAGGGGTCGAAGCGGAACCTACAGGCGCACCTGAGTGTTCCCCTGCGCGAGCCGAGATTGGGAGAGCTTGATGAACGCCGAAGCCAATGCAGCGCTGACCCTCACTCCGAGATCGGAGAAGGACGCGTTGAAGAACGAGCCAGACATGGAGGTGAAGGCTTCGCCGACGCTGGCGGATGCCGATTCGGAATCCTTCGTTGCCGGGGCTCTGGAGGATCTGGTCAACTGCCACATCCCGTTCCTTTTGGCCGGGACTTTTGCGGTCAGCGCCTATACCGGCATTTCCCGCCCGACCAAGGATCTGGATATCTTCTGCCGGGCGGGCGACTACGCCCGCATCCTCGCCCATTTCAAGGAGAAGGGCTACGAGATCGAGGTGGAAGACGACCGTTGGCTCGGCAAGGTGAAGAAGGGCCGGCACTTTTTCGACGTGATTTTCGCCGGTTCGAACGGCACCATGCCGATCGGCGATACCTGGTTCGAGAACGCTCGCCAGATCGAGATGAACGGCCACAAGGTGCGTATCATCGCGCCGACGGAGCTCGTCTGGTCGAAATGCTTCGTGCAGCTTCGCCACAGATATGATGGCGGCGACATCGTCCACGTCATCTTGCGGGCGCATGACCAGATCGACTGGCAGCGGCTTCTCAATCACATGGAAGTGCATTGGGAGGTGTTGCTGATCCACCTCCTGAACTTCCGCTGGATCTATCCGACCGAGCGGGACAAGGTGCCCGACTGGCTGCTGGACGAACTGCTTGACCGGCTGAAGGCGCAGCGCGAACTGCCGCTGCCGCAGATGAAGATCTGCCGCGGCCGCATGTTCAGCCGGGTGGATTTCGAAATCGACGTGAAGGAATGGGGTTTCGCGGACGTAGGCGGAGAAGGTGAACTGCGCGAAGGCGTACAGCAGGAAACGGCACAAGGAGGAACGGTGTGACCAAGGAGACGGATGTAAACAACGACGCCGCCAAGGCCGGAGCAAAGAAGGCGAATGGCAAGGCCAAGATCGCCGCCATGGGCGACCTGCATGTCAAGGAGCACGGCACGACATCCTACAAGGAATTGTTCACCGAGATTTCCCAGAACGCGGACATATTGGTGCTGACCGGCGACCTCACCGACCTTGGGAAGGTGAAGGAGGCCGAGATCCTTGCTGCCGACCTGCGCTCCTGCTCGATTCCCATCGTCGGCGTCCTCGGCAATCATGACTACGAATGCGGCTGCGTGGAGGAAGTGACGCATATCCTGAAGGATGCCGGCGTCCACCTCCTGGAAGGACAGGCCGTCGAGATCAACGGTGTCGGTTTCGCAGGCGTGAAAGGCTTTGCCGGCGGATTTGGCCGGCATATGCTCGGCTCCTTCGGGGAGCCGGCGATCAAGGCGATGGTCACCGAAAGCGTCGAAGAGACGATGCGGCTCGAAAACGCCCTCCGCCAGGTGCGCTCCGAGCGCGCCATGGTCATCCTCCATTATGCCCCCATCCGCGAGACGGTGGCCGGCGAACCGGAGGAAATCTATCCTTTTCTCGGCTCATCACGTCTCGCAGAGACCATCGATCGCTTCCCGGTTAAAGCCGTCGTCCACGGCCACGCGCACCGAGGCACCTACCAGGGCAAGACGCCCGGCGGCGCCCCGGTCTATAACGTCGCATCACATATCGAGAAGCCGACCGGCAAGCCCTATGCGTTGTTGGAGCTTTAGAAGGCGTCGCCGTCTCTTTGCGATTGCGACGTCTCGATCACAGCCTCAATCACGGTTACACATGCAGCGCATGCCCGAGCGCCTTCAGCGCCGCCTCCGCGAAAGCTTCTGACTGGGTCGGATGCGCATGGATCGTGCCGGCGATATCCTCCAGCCTCGCTCCCATCTCGATCGCGAGCGAAAAGGCGGCGGAGAGCTCTGAAATTCCCACTCCTACGCCCTGAATGCCGAGCACCAGGTGATTGTCGGCGCGTGCCACCACGCGCACAAAACCTTCTTCGGACGACAGCGTCATCGCGCGACCGTTGGCCGTGAAGGGGAACTGGCCGATCTTGACCTCGCGGCCCGCTGCCCTCGCCTCATCCGGCGACAGCCCCACCGACACGATTTCCGGATCGGTGAAGCAGACGGCGGGAATGGCGCGCTTGTCCCAGTTTCGGCGTTTGCCCGAAACGATTTCCGCCACCATTTCGCCCTGCGCCATCGCCCGGTGCGCTAGCATGGGTTCGCCGGTCACGTCGCCGACCGCATAGATGCCGCGCATCGAGGTGCGGCACTGGTCGTCTATCCGGAGATACCTTCCGTCCATATCGAGTTCCAGTTCCTCGCGGCCCCAGCCGTCGGTCACCGGCTTGCGGCCCACCGTCACCAGCACCTTGTCGGCGGCGATCCGTCTTTCCTCGCCGTCGGCCGTTTCGGCGAGCAAGGCTTCGCCGTTCGCAGACATGCCCTTCACCTTGGTGCCCAGCAATATCTCAACACCCAGCGCCGAGAGCCGCTTCGCGACTGGCTGGGTGATCTGGCTGTCGTAGAGCGGCAGGATGCGATCGAGCGCTTCGACGACCGTCACCTTTGAGCCGAGCTTGGCGAAGGCGATGCCGAGTTCGAGGCCGATATAACCGGCGCCGACCACGGCTAGCCTTTCCGGCACCTGGGTCAGGGACAAGGCGCCGGTGGAGGAAAGCACCTTGCCCCCGAAAGGCAGCATCGGCAGTGCGACCGGCGCCGATCCGGTCGCAATCACGATGTTTTCGGCGCGGATGACCTGCTGGCCGGTCTCGGTCTCCACCTCCACCGTCTTGCCGTCTCGAAATTTCGCACGCCCGACGACGATTTTCACGCCTGCCTTCTTGAGCAAACCCGAGACGCCCATGGTCAGCCGGCCGGTGATGCCGTCCTTCCAGGCCATGGTCTTTGCCAGCTCGATGGCCGGGCTTTCGGCCCTGATGCCCATGGCATTGCGGCCGGCGGCCATGGCGACCGCCTTATGAAAATCGTCGGCCGTGTGGATCAGTGCCTTGGAGGGAATGCAGCCGATATTGAGGCAGGTGCCGCCCGGCTTCGCCATTTCGACGATGACCGTATCGACGCCGAGTTGACCGGCCCGGATGGCGGACACATAGCCACCCGGGCCGGCACCGATGACGAGGAGCTTGCAGGTGATTTCTTTCATTGTTCTTTCCCCACCTCACTCGTCGACGAATATCAGCGCTGGCGTTTCCAGAAGCGCTTTCAGCCGCTGCACGAAGGTTGCCGCATCCCAGCCGTCGACCACGCGATGATCGAAACTGGAAGACAGGTTCATCATCTTGCGCGGCACGAATTGCGTGCCATCCCAATGCGGTCGTATCGCCAGCTTGTTGACGCCGACGATCGCCACTTCCGGATGGTTGATGACCGGCGTTGAGACGATGCCGCCCATGGCGCCGAGCGAACTGATCGTGATCGTCGAGCCGGTCAGTTCCTCCCGCTGCGCCGTGCCATTCTTCGCCGCATCGCTCAACCGCGCCATCTCGCGGGCACAGTCGAAGATATCCCGCGCCTCGGCATGCTTGACGACCGGCACGACAAGCCCGGCCGGAGTTTGCGCCGCAATGCCGATATGCACGCCGCCGAACTGGCGGATGACGCCCGCCTCGTCGTCGAAATGTGCATTGATCCCCGGTTGCTCGGCGACTGCCTTCACCATGACCCGCATCAGGAACGGCAGAATGGTGAGCTTCGGCTTGCCGGGTTTCAGGCTGGCGTTCATGCGGGCGCGCAGCTCTTCGAGCGCGGTCATGTCCACCTCCTCCACATAGGTGATGTGGGGAATGCGGGATTTGGCGAGTGCCATCTTCTCCGCGATGCGGCGGCGCATGCCGACGACCTTGATCTCCTCGATGTTCTTGTTTGGCTGCAGTCTCGCCGCCATGCCCGGACCGTTCTCGCGGCCGAGATATGCGTCCAGATCCTCGTGGGTGATGCGACCGGCCGGGCCCGTCCCCGAGACCTGACGCAGATCGATACCCGCTTCCTTCGCCCGCAGCCGGACAGCGGGAGAACCAAGCGGTTTCTCGCCTTCAGCGCGCGGAGCCCCGTGAGGAACGCCGGCTGTTTTCGGTGCCGCGGCGACCCGCAGCGGTGCAATGTCGGGAGCCAGCTTGGGCTTTTCCGCTGCTGGCTCCTGTTTCGGCTCCATCGAAAGCGACACCGGTTGGGACGCGGGGATTTCCGCCTCCGGTTCTTCTTCGTCCTCGGCACCTGCGGTCTTGATCTTCAGGATAACCGTGCCGGTGGGGATAACGTCTCCCACTTCCCCGTGCCGCCAGGTCACTTCGCCTTCCACCGGAGAGGGGATCTCGACGGTCGCCTTGCCGGTCATCACGGCGGCGAGCACCATGTCCTCGCGCACAAGGTCGCCGACACTGACATGCCATTCGACGAGCTCGGCTTCCGCGACCCCTTCGCCGACATCCGGCAGCTTGATAATTCTCTCAGCCATCGCTCAGGCCTCCATCATGTCGCGCAACGCCTGGCCCACCCGGACAGGTCCCGGGAAATAGTCCCATTCCTGCGCATGCGGATAAGGCGTATCCCAGCCCGCGATGCGCACGACCGGCGCTTCGAGGTGGTAAAAACAATGCTCCTGCACCAGCGCCGCAAGTTCCGCGCCGAAACCGGAGGTCAGCGTCGCCTCATGCACCACCATGCAGCGGCCGGTCTTCCTGACGGACTCCACGATGGTTTCGAGATCGAGCGGCATCAGCGTGCGCAGGTCGATGATTTCCGCATCGATGCCGGTCTCCTCCGCCGTTGCCTCAGCCACATGCACCATGGTGCCGTAGGCGAGAATGGTCACGGCCGAGCCCTCCCGCCGGACGACCGCCTTGCCGAGCGGCACGGAATAGTGCTCTGAGGGCACTTCCCCCAGCGGATGGCCCGCCCACGACGTCACCGGCCGGTCGTGATGGCCGTCGAACGGACCGTTATAGAGCCGCTTCGGCTCCAGGAAGATCACCGGATCCGGATTCTCGATCGAGGAGATGAGCAGGCCCTTGGCATCATAGGGATTGGAGGGCACCACGACCTGGAGGCCGCAGACATGGGTGAACAGCGCCTCTGGGCTCTGGCTGTGCGTCTGCCCGCCGAATATGCCGCCGCCGGTCGGCATCCGCACCACCATTCCGCAGGTGAATTCCCCGTTCGAGCGGTAGCGCAGCCGTGCCGCCTCCTGGGTGAGCTGGTCATAGGCCGGATACATGTAATCGGCGAACTGGATCTCGATGCAGGGTTTCAGCCCGTAAGCCGCCATGCCGATCGCCGTGCCGACGATACCGGATTCATTGATCGGCGCATCGAAACAGCGCGTCTTGCCGTATTTCTGCTGGAGCCCCTGAGTGCACCGAAAAACGCCGCCGAAATAACCGACATCCTCGCCGAACACGACCACGCTGTCGTCACGCTCCATCGACACGTCGATGGCGCTGCGGATAGCCTCGATCATCGTCATGCGAGCCATGGGAAGGCCTCCATGCAAATAGAATGGGGGTCGCGAATGGAGTTCCGCCGGAGCGACGAACTCCCGATGATCTCACCCCTTGAGGGGGAGATCGGCAAGAGGCATGGCTTACCACCCAATCTACCGACAGCCGAGGATGCGAACAGGATATACATATTGGTCATCTCCGCCTCCCTCACACCCCCGCCTGCTGCCGCTGCCGCTTCAGATGCGGCGGCATTTCCGCGTAGACGCCTTCGAACATGTCGCGCATCGACGGCCGGCCGCCGGAATGCAGCGTGCCGTGGCGTTCCGCCTCCTTCTGGGCGGCAACGACCGTGTCGCGGATTTCCGCTTCCATCTGCTTGTGACGCTCCTCGCTCCAGGCGCCGACGCGGATCAGATGGTTCTTCAGCCGGATCACCGGGTCGCCGAGCGGCCAGGCCTCCGACTCCTCCTTGGGGCGATAGGCAGAAGGATCGTCGGAGGTGGAATGGGCGCCGACGCGGTAGGTGACGTATTCGATCAGCGTCGGGCCGATGTTCCGGCGCGCCCGCTCCGCCGCCCATTTGGCGACTGCATGCACCGCAAGATAATCGTTGCCGTCGACGCGCAAGGACGGCAGACCGTAGCCCAGCCCACGCGCTGCAAATGTGCCCGAACCGCCGCGCGCAACGCCCTGGAAGGTGGAAATCGCCCACTGATTGTTGACGACGTTGAGGATGACCGGCGCGCGATAGGTGGACGCAAAGACCAGGGCGGAATGGAAATCCGACTCCGCAGTGGACCCGTCGCCAATCCAGCCGGCTGCGATCTTCGTGTCGTTCTTGATCGCAGACGCCATGGCCCACCCCACCGCCTGCACATATTGGGTCGCAAGATTGCCTGATATCGTGAAGAAGCCGTAGTCCTTCGCCGAATACATGATCGGCAGTTGCCGGCCCTTCAGGGGATCGGCGTCGTTGGAATAGATCTGGTTCATCATCTCGACCATCGGATAGCCGCCGGCTATCAAAAGGCCTGCCTGACGATAGGTCGGGAAATTCATGTCGCCCGGCTGCAGCGCTTTGCGGAAGGCGCAGGAGACCGCCTCTTCGCCAAGATGCTGCATATAGAAGGAGGTCTTGCCTTGCCGCTGCGCCATCAGCATACGGCTGTCGAAGGTGCGGAGGAGCATCATGTGCCTCAGCCCCTCCATCAGTTCCTCATTGGTCAGCGTCCCGGCCCAGGGGCCGACAGCCTCGCCTTCCCGGTTCAGGACCCGGATGATGGAAAAGGCGAGATCGCGGATCGTTTCGGGATCGACGTCCACTTCCGGCCGGCGCACGGAACCCGCCTTCGGAATGGTCACATTGGAGAAATCCGGCTTGCCTCCCGGCCGCACCTCCGGCTCCGGCACATGAAGACTTAACTTGCCCGGCAGGCCGAACTTCATGTCATCCGTCATTCGCTTCTCCTCCCAAAGAACCGGGTATTGTCCCGTTCAACGCGGCGCCATGCGAAGCGCTCCGTCGAGACGGATGACTTCGCCGTTCAGCATCGGGTTTTCGATAATGTCGCGCACCAGCCGCGCATATTCCGAGGGCCGGCCGAGCCGCGGCGGAAACGGCACGGATTTGCCGAGCGAGGAGCGCACCTCTTCGGAAAACCCCGCCATCATCGGCGTCTCGAATATGCCGGGCGCAATCGTCATCATGCGGATACCGTCGCGGGCAAGCTCTCGGGCAATCGGCAGCGTCATGCCGGCAACGGCCGCCTTGGACGCGGAATAGGCCGCCTGACCGATCTGCCCGTCATAAGCGGCAACCGAGGCAGTGGCGACCAGCACGCCGCGCTCGCCTTCCTCGTTTGGCTCGGCCTTCGCAATCGCCTGCGCCGCCAGCCGGATCACGTTGAACGTGCCGATCGTATTAATCTCCAGAGCGCGCGTGAAGCTTTCCAGCGCATGCACGCGCTCCCTGCCAAGAACCTTCTCCGATGGGGCGATTCCGGCACAGCAGACGGCACCACGAATCGGCCCGTTTGCGGCCTCCGCCTGCGCCACCGCGTTTTCGACGGCGGTGCCGCTGCGCACATCGGTCTTGATGAAGATCGTATCCCTGCCAAGCTCGTTGGCCCTCGCCTGACCGTTCGTCTCATCGAGATCGAGCAGAGCGACGCGACCGCCTGCTTCAACGAGCATTTTTGCTGTCGCAAGGCCGAGGCCCGAAGCGGCCCCCGTCACCAGGAAATTTCCGCCTTCTATCTTCATCCTTGCCTCTCAGTTTGCCAGGCCGCGGGCGATGATGATCTTCTGGATGTCGGACGTGCCTTCGTAGATCTGGCAGACGCGGACATCGCGGTAGATGCGCTCGACCGGGAAATCGGAGATATAGCCATAGCCGCCGAGCGTCTGAATCGCCTCGGAGCACACCTTCTCCGCCATCTCAGAGGCAAAGAGCTTCGCCATGCAGGCTTCGTCCAGGCAGGGCTCGCCGCGATCCTTCAGCCGTGCGGCATGCAGCACAAGCTGACGCGCCGCCTCGATCTGGGTCTTCGCTTCCGCCAGCCGGAAGGCAATGGCCTGATGCTCGAGCAGCAGCTTTCCGAATGTCTTGCGCTCCTTGGCATAGGTGAGTGCCACGTCGAAGGCCGCCTGCGCCATGCCGACGCATTGGGCGGCGATACCGATACGTCCGGCCTCCAGGCCAGAAAGCGCGATCTTCAGGCCTGCGCCTTCCGGTCCGATTCGCTGGCTTTCGGGAATGCGCAGGTTGTCGAACATCAGCGCCGCGGTATCCGACGCCTTCTGCCCGAGCTTGTCCTCGACCTTGGATATCGAAAAGCCCGGAACATCCGTGGAGGTGACGAAAGCCGAAATGCCCCGTTTGCCGGCCGAAGGGTCTGTGACAGCGAAAATGATGACCGTTCCGGCAATCTTGCCGGACGTGATGAACATTTTCGAGCCGTTGATGACGTAGTCGCCTCCGTCCCTGGTCGCCCGGGTTCGGATGGCTGCGGCATCCGAACCCGTATCCGCCTCGGTCAGCGCGAAGGCTCCGATGTGCCGTCCCTCTGCGAGCGGCCGCAGGAACTGTTCCTTCTGCTCGTCGGAAGCATGCGCGTCGATGAGCGAACAGACGGGTGAATTATGGACGCTGACCAGCGTCGAGACCGCACCGTCGCCGGCGGCGATTTCCATCAGTGCGCTCGCATACGCCACATAGGAACAGCCGACGCCGCCCCACTCCTCGCTCGTGCGCATGCCCAGAAAACCCAGTTCGCCAAGCTGCTGGAGCACCTCCGGCTCGATCGCGTGCGCCTTCTCGCGCGCCGCCGCACCGGGCCTCAGCACCTCGCGGGAAAACTCCGCGGCCGTCGAACGGATGAGCTCCTCCTCATCTGTCAGCATGCAAAGATCTCCTCCTCGAAACCGTCTGCATTTCCCCTAATCTAGAGCCGGAATCGCTGGCGGGCCACTCCCGCGAACTTGCGATTTATTGCTCATTTCAGCAATTTTATTACGCGCCGATGGAAGGATGGAACTTGCAGGCCCCTCGACCGTTTGCCGGTCTCTTTTAATGGGGCTGATCGATAATGTCGGACGTCAATGCCGCTGCCGAATTCCGGACTTTTCCGAAGACTTGGGGAGCCGAATATGTCGCCGCCGGCGAGGTCCGGTTCCGCCTCTGGGCGCCGGGCCAGGAGACCGTGACACTTCGGCTGGACGGCGACGATACCGAAATGACCCGCACCGACGACGGCTGGTTCGAGCTTCTTGCCACAGGCATCGCACCGGGTGTCGAATACAGCTACGTCCTCGCCGACGGCATGACGGTTCCCGATCCCGCTTCGCGCGGCCAGAAGGGCGACGTCAACGGACCCTCGCTGGTCATTGACCCCACCAGCTACGCTTGGCAAAACACTGACTGGAAGGGCCGCCCTTGGGAGGAGACGGTCGTCTACGAACTCCATATCGGCACCTTCACCAGGGACGGCACGTTCCGGGCTGCAATCGACAAACTGCCCTATCTCGTCGAGCTCGGCATCACCATGATCGAGGTCATGCCGGTCGCCCATTTCGGCGGCAACCGCGGCTGGGGTTATGACGGCGTGCTGCTCTATGCGCCGCACGCAGCCTACGGTCCGCCGGAGGATTTCAAGGCCTTCATCGATGCGGCCCACGGCCATGGTCTGTCGGTGGTGCTGGATATCGTGCTCAACCACTTCGGACCGGAAGGCAATTATCTGCCGCTGCTTGCGCCATCTTTCTTCCACGAGGAAAAAATGACGCCCTGGGGCGCGGCGATCGCCTATGACGTGGAGCCGGTGCGCCGCTACATCGTGGAAAACGCCCTTTACTGGCTGGAGGAATTCAACCTCGACGGCCTGCGCTTCGACGCGATCGACCAGATCGAAGATCCGTCCGAAAAGCACGTGCTGATCGAGATCGCCGAACGCATCCGCGCAGAGATCACCGAACGGCCGATCCATCTGACGACGGAGGATTCGCGCAATGTCATTTTCCTGCATCCGCGTGACGAACAGGGTAATGCACCGCTCTTCACCGGCGAATGGAACGACGATTTTCACAATGCTGTCCATGTCTTCGCGACCGGTGAGACCCACGCCTATTACAAAGATTTCGCCAAAAACCCGGAACAGCTGGTGGCCCGGGTGCTCGCCGAAGGTTTTGCCTATCAGGGAGAAGTCTCGCCGCAGAACGGCAAGAAGCGCGGCGTCAAAAGCGTCGACCAGCCGCCCGTCGCCTTCGTGGACTTCATCCAGAACCACGACCAAGTGGGTAACCGGGCGCAAGGCGAGAGGCTGATTTCGCTCGCCGGTCCGGACAGGACGAAGGTGCTGCTCGCGACGCTTCTGCTTTCGCCCCATATCCCGCTCCTCTTCATGGGCGAGGAATATGGCGAGACCAACCCGTTTCTGTTCTTCACGGATTTCCACGGCGATCTGGCCAAGATCGTTCGCGAAGGCCGCCGCAAGGAGTTCGAGGGTCACGCCGGTCACGAGGGCGATGCGGTGCCCGATCCCAATGCCAAAAAGTCCTTCGACGTCTGCAAGCTCGATTGGAGTAAGCTTGAAACCAGCGACGGCGGAGATTGGCTGGCGCTGACGAAGGAACTGCTGGAACTTCGCAGGCGCTATGTCGTGCCGCTGCTCGGATCGGCAGGTGGCCGCAGCGGCAAGGTGGTGAAGACGGGCAAAGGCTTCCTCGCCGTTTCGTGGAGCTTCCCCAAGGGCACGCTTTCGCTTGCTCTCAACATCAGCGATCGGGACCATGAGCTGCCGGAACAACCGGGCAGGGTGATCTTTGCCTTGCCGGAGACGGGAAAGCGTCTGCCGCCGAACTCGGTACTGGTCAGCGTCGAACCCGCGGGAGAGGCTCTATGAGCATACCGCTCGCCACCTATCGCATCCAGTTTCGCAACGGCATGACCTTCGACCGAGCCGCGGCCCTGGTGCCCTATCTGAAGCGTTTGGGCATCAGCCATCTTTATGCCTCGCCGATCTTCACCGCCACAACCGGCTCGACGCATGGCTATGATGTCACGAACGCCAATGAGGTCGAACCGACGATCGGCGGCCGCGAGGGTTTCGAACGGATGGTCAAGGCGCTCAAGGCGGAGGGCCTCGGTCTCATCCTCGATATCGTGCCGAACCACATGGCCGCCTCGCTGGAAAATCCATGGTGGCGGGACGTGGTGGAGAACGGCGAAAAAAGTGCCTATGCCCGCCATTTCGACATCGACTGGAGCCGACGCCTGACGCTGCCCTTTCTCGGCGACAGGTTCGAGAAGGTTCTGGAAGCCGGCGAGATATCCGTGAAAGCCGACCCGCAGACAGGCAGGCCTGCTTTGGCCTATTTCGACGCCTTCTATCCTCTCGACCCGGCGAGCTACCAAGGCCGAGAAGCGGAAACCCTGTCGATCACAGACAGGAGAGAGATCGCCAGGCTGCATGACGAGCAGCCCTATAGGCTGATCTCCTGGCGGGACGCGCCGCGCGAGCTTTCCTACCGCCGCTTCTTCGAAGTCACCGGCCTTGCCGGCGTCCGGGTGGAGGACAGCAAGGTCTTCGACGACACCCACCGGTTCATCCTCGAACTCGTCCATAGCGGCAAGGTGGACGGCCTGCGCGTCGACCATGTGGATGGAGTTGCCGATCCCAAGGGATATCTTGAACGGCTGCGCCACGAGGCCGGCCCCGACTGCTACATCATCGTCGAAAAGATCCTTGGCGAAGGCGAACACATCCCAGCGGAGTGGCCGATTTCCGGCACGACCGGTTACGAGTTCATCGCGGCCGTCAGCGATGTGCTGGTCGATGCCGACAAGCTCGATATCCTGCGTGACGCCTATGGGCGGGTGACTGGCAAGCCTGCCGACATGGCGGCCGCATTGCGCGCCGCCAAGCTGCTGATGACGGATCACAATTTCTCGGGTGAAGTGGCCAGCCTGTTGAAGCTCGCCATGCAGATCAGTCAGGCCGAGGACCGGGAGTGCTCGCTCCCCGAAACCTCGATCAAAACCGCGCTGCGCGAGCTGTTGGTGGCCTTCCCCGTCTATCGTACCTATGGCACGCGTGAAGGGATGCCGCCTGAAGGCCGGCAGCGGCTCTCCGAGGTTCTCGACAGGGTGCGCAACAGCCCAACTGCGCCGGACGATCACGCCCTCTCCTTCCTCGAGCGCATCCTGATCGGCGACGTAGAGCAATCGGCCGCAGGTCCCGCCTCCATCTTTCGCACCCGCTTTCAGCAATTGACCGGTCCGCTGATGGCGAAATCGGTCGAAGACACGCTTTTCTTCCGCCACCATATGCTGCTGGCGCTGAACGAGGTTGGCAGCGAGCCGCTACCTCGCGTCTTTTCGCTCGACCGGTTCCATCAGGAGATGCAGACCCGTCTCAAGCGGCAGCCGGATGCCCTCTCCGGCACCTCCACTCATGATACGAAGCGTGGCGAGGATGCTCGCGCCCGTCTCTTCACGATAACGGAAGCGCCCGACCTATGGGCCGAGGCGGTTGCCCGCTGGCGCGATATGAACAAGGCGGGGGTCGTTGTTCTGGCCGATGGTCCGGCGCCCGACCCCGGCGTCGAGTGGATGCTCTATCAGGCGCTTGCCGGAGCCTGGCCGAACGACCTGCGCCCGGAAGATCGTCAAGGTCTGGAGTCGCTGGAGGCGCGTTTTGCCGCCTATGTGGAAAAGGCGTTGCGCGAGGCAAAGCTTCGAACCAACTGGGGCAATGCCAATCAGGCCTATGAGGATGCCGTCATCGCTTATGCCCGCCGGCTGTTATCACCCGACAACCGGATGTTCCTGGCGGATTTCACCCATACTCTTCGCCCTTTCATTCGCGCAGGCCTGGTAAACGGCCTCACCCAGACGATTGTCAAACTCACCGCTCCCGGAGTGCCCGATATCTACCAAGGCAGCGAGGGCCTCGACCTTAGCCTGGTGGATCCGGACAACCGGCGGGAACCGGACTTCGGGGCGCTGCAGGAACGGCTTTCGGAAAAGGGAAAACTCGCCTCGTCGGAAGAGGAGGAATGGCAGAGTGGAAAACTGAAACAGCAGGTCATCGCGGCCCTGCTGCGCCTTCGCCAGGAAGCCCCGACGCTGTTTCGCAAGGGCGAGTATGTGCCGCTTGGCGTGACCGGCAAGCGAGCGGGGAATATCGTCGCCTTCGCCCGCGCGGAAGCCGACGACGCGATCGTGGTGATCGCCCCGAGGCTCGTTTTCAATGCGCTTCACACGGGCGTGTCGGAACCTCGTTCCGAACGACGGGCGGAGACCGAGATCACCCTTCCGGAGAGGCTCGCAAACCGCCGTTATCGCGACATCTGCAGCGGCAAGAGTATCGATCCGAAGGAACGGATTCCGGTTAGCTGGGTCTTCGCCGAACACCCCTTCGGCCTTCTGCTGGCGGAGTGATGGCGCAGCAAATAAGGCACCGATCCGCCTGGGTCCGGTGCCTCTGATAACTCTCCCTCGAGCCTTGCCTCTCAACCGATGCCGATAAAGGACAAGATGGCAAGAACGATAACGACGGCTCCAACGAGCCAGACAATGCTGTTCATGACGATCTCCTGTTCAGGTTGCCGTTTGGAAGCAAAGCCTCCAGATAAAATTAATCAAGCTAAATCAAGCGAATCCGACGAGGTTTAAAACCGCGATCACAATCACCACGGCGCCGACGAACCAAACGATGCTGTTCATGGCATTCTCCTTTCCTTGTTGTGGATTTGAACGGCGCGGGCGTAAAAAGGTTCCGGCAACGGGACTTGGAACAAACGCCTCCTCCGGGTGTTGAACGAGCGTCGTGCGAGGCTGCGAGCTTTGCCCAACGGGTGGGGAAATGGACGAAAAAAACTCCCGAAACGAGATTGTGGACGGCACGAGTTCTTCCCGCCCGCCCCCCAGGGTCGTCATCGTCGGCGCCGGCTTCGGCGGCCTCGCAGCAGCCCGTGAGCTCGGCAATACCGAGGTGGATGTCACCGTTATCGATCGGCGCAACCACAACCTGTTCCAGCCGCTGCTTTACCAGGTCGCCACGGCCGCCCTGTCGCCGGCGGACATTTCAGAACCGATCCGCCGTACCCTCGGACGCTACCGCAATATCAAGGTCATGCTGGCGGAAGTGGCCGGCGTCGATGCTGCGGCGAAAACGGTGAAGCTCGATGACGGAAACGAGGTCGCCTACGATCGGCTCGTGATCGCCACCGGTTCGGAATACAATTATTTCGGTCACGACGACTGGCGGGCCTGGGCCCCAGGCCTGAAAACCATTCACGAAGCCCGGCTGATCCGCCAGCGCCTGCTGCTTGCTTTCGAGAAAGCAGAACTTTCCCACGATCCCGAAGAGAAAAAGGCGCTGCTGACCAGCGTCATCATCGGCGGCGGCCCGACGGGTGTCGAGATGGCCGGCGCGATTGCGGAACTCGGGCACTTCATGATTACCCGCGACTTTCGCAAGCTGGAGCCCGACCATATGAGGGTGATCCTCATCGAGGCCGGCCCCAAGATACTGTCGGCCTTTCCAGACGATCTCACGGCCTATGCCCGGCAGGCACTGGAAAAGATGGGGGTCGAGGTGATGACCGGCGTAGCGGTGGAGGCGATCAGCAAGAACGAGGTGGTGGCAGGCTCCATGCGTATCCGCACCGGCTGCGTCATCTGGGGAGCCGGCGTCAAGGCATCTCCCGCAGGCAGATGGCTTGGCATCGAGGGCAAGGCAGGCGGGCGGATTCCGGTCGAGCCCGATCTTTCCGTCACTGGCTTTCCGGATGTCTATGCCATCGGCGACACGGCCCTCGGACTTGCTGAAGACGGCAAACCGCTGCCCGCACTCGCCCAGGTCGCCAAGCAGGAGGGAGAATATCTCGGCAAGGCTTTAGGCGCCAGTTTGCTGGCTGGTAAACCAGTCGAACCGTTCCGCTTCCGCAACCGCGGCAATACGGCGGTCGTGGGGCGCAATTCCGCGATCTTCGATTTCGGCAGATGGACGCTCAAGGGCTGGTTCGCCTGGCTTCTTTGGGCGCTGGTGCACGTTTATCTGCTGGTCAATTTCGAAAAGCGGCTGCTCGTCAGCATCCAGTGGATCTGGCGCTACCTGACCCGCCAGCGCGGAGCACGGCTGATCGACGAAAATGCAGCCTCCTTCGTGCCGTCTTCCACGCAAAGGACAGAGACATGAACACTGCCAACCCTCAGCTTGAAGGCCTCTATCTGGCGCTTGCCGCCGTCAACCGGCTTCTCGTCGACAAGGGGCTCGTGTCGAACGCCGAACTGCAGGATGTCCTTCAAGCCACGGAGCGCGCAGTATTGGCCGACGACAAGCCGCTCAACGTGTCGAGCTCCCATCAGAAGGCAGTAGCCTTTCCGATCCGCCTCCTGCTTCTGGCGAACGAGGCGCATGAAGAAGGCAAATCCTTCTGTTTTGATGATCTGGCCAGGGAAATCGGGCGAAGAACCTGAAACGCCGAACGGCGGCCTGCGCACATGCCGCCGTTGTTCTGGGGGGGAGGAGAGCCGGTCAGATCATCGGCTTGCCGCCGGTGACCGCAATCGTGCTGCCGGAGACGTAGCTGGAGAGCGGGTCCGCCAGCATTACATAGGTGGTGGCAAGTTCGGCCGGCTGTCCCGGTCGTTTCATCGGCACCTGCTTGCCGAATTCTTTCACCTTGTCTTCCGGCATCGTCGACGGAATGAGCGGCGTCCAGATCGGACCGGGCGCAACGGCATTGGCGCGAATGCCCTTCTCGGCGAGGAGCTGCGCCAGACCGGCGGTGAAATTCTGGATCGCGCCCTTGGTGGTCGCATAGGCGAGCAGCGACGGGTTCGGGCTGTCGGAATTGATCGACGCGGTGTTGATAATCGCGCTGCCCGGTTTCATATGCGGCACGGCCGCCTTGGTCAGATAGAACATCGCGTGGATATTGACCTTGAAGGTCAGCTCCCACTCCTCGTCCGAAATGTCCTCGATCGATGAAAAAGTGGCCTGATGCGCCGCATTGTTGACGAGGATGTCGATGCCGCCGAGTTCGCTGACGGCCTTGTCGATGATGGCGCGGCAATGAGCCGAGGTCTTGATGTCACCGGGCATAAGCACTGCCTTGCGGCCTGCTTCTTCCACCAGGCGTTTGGTGTCCCTGGCATCCTCGTCCTCATCGAGATACGAGATCAGCAGATCGGCGCCTTCGCGCGCATAAGCAATGGCGACGGCTCGGCCGATACCGCTATCGCCGCCGGTGATGATCGCCTTTTTCCCCGTTAACCGCCCTGCACCGCGATAAGAAAGTTCGCCGTGGTCCGGCACCGGGTCCATACGGCCGGTAAAGCCAGGCATCGGCTGCTGCTGCTCGGGAAAAGGTGGGGTGGGATACTGGGGCATGGAAAGCTCCGTGTTTTTCGTTGGAAAGTTTTATCTTCCAACTAGCCTCACAGCGGGATGTTCCACTTTAGAGCAAGACCTTGCTGAAAAAGAAAAAGGCGCGCCGAAACGCACCTTCCTGCAGTTCACCACCTTAAGCTCCGGGGGTCGCCGCACCATCTCCTCCACGAAGACGCTTCAATTGGGTGACGATCCTCAGTGAACTCGAAGCGCGGGTGGCGGAGAAATCCGAACTCTTCGACAATATCTGCAGCATCTCCTCCGCCTCGTCCGCTGAGATCGTGCCGCGCGCGGCGAGACCGTCGATCAGGACGAGCAGCGCTCCCTCGACGGCCAATGATCGTCGGTGAACTTCCATTTCGATTTCGGCGGTATCAGTCATTGCGGGCTCCTTGAATTCTAACCTCTCGAATGGCTTCAGGAGAAAATTGTTCCTGAATTCGATCGGCACATGGAGCCCGTTCGGCAAACTGCCGGTCAGCTGCCGTCCTTTTGCCGGTCGCCCGCCTGAGTTCCGCCAGGGCCTCTGTCGATCTTTCCCTGCTCCGCCTTGTAGAAATACTGGCTATTGACCAGCCAGCCCTTGAGCGGCCTGAGGGGCAGCAGGCAGGTAATCAACAGCACGGGCAGCGAGATCAGCAGGTGCACCCAGAACGGCGGCTGGAACATCACCTCGATCCACACCGCCAGCGCGACGCTCGGCACGCAGGCGAAGCAGATGACGAAGAATGCAGGACCATCGGCAGGATCGGCAAAAGAATAATCGAGGCCGCAGACCTCGCAGCTCGGCTTCAAAGTCAGAAAGCCGTTAAAGAGATGGCCCTGGCCGCAGCGCGGGCAGCGGCCGCGTATCCCGGTGGTGTACGGGGAAAGAGGCGCCCAGTTCGCTTCATAAGCCATGATATCTGCCTTTCGTGACATAGGGCGGGCTATATCCTTGCGGGATTACCGCCAAACCCGCCCCCATCGCAACATGTTCCCCCGTTGCGCGTCAATCTGCCGCCAATCATGCCGCCTGTTGCGGGCTTCAATCCGAATGGAAGATTGCAGGAGGTGTTCAGAATTCTGTCATCGATCTGTGGCAGGGGAAACAGAAGAGCATAGTCTGGGGCTCTTCCCGAATCGCCTCTCACCTTTGCGGACCGGTATGACATCCGAATATTCAGGCCTGGGCATCGCCTATCGCGATCATTTCACACGTCTCAAATGGCATCGCCTGCGCCGCAGCATGAGCGATCCGCTATTTTCCGCCAGCGTGATGGCGGATGGGTTCCGCCTGGGCGCCTCGACCGAACTCGACCTCAGGGTCCGCGCCGACGGCGGCTTCGTTGTGCTGCACGACGGGGAACTGGAGGGCGAGACGGACGGCAGCGGCCTCGTCCGCCAAGCTTCCGCGCAGGACATCAGACGTCTGCGGATGAAAAAAGCCGGCACCCCGCCGATCCTTAGCGAGGATCTGGCAACCATGCTCGAAGCGGCGCATCCTGACGCGCTGCTGCAATTCGACATGAAGGATGAACTGGCGGTAATCGGCGACCGAGGCCTCGATCATCTCGCCCACCATTTCGCCGGTGCCGGTTCCTCGATCATCGTCAGCGGCGCCGATCTCGACCTCATCCTTGCAGTGAAGGAAAGGCTGCCGGATCTCAAGCGCGGCATCGACCCCACCGACAAGCTCGTCGAGATTTATCGGCATCAGGGCCTCAAGGCTGTGGAAACAGACCTTCGCTCCGATCTCGCCGGGCCGACCGAGCCGGACACCATCTATCTTGCCTGGGAACTCCTGTTGCAGGCCGCCCGCGACGGGCTCGACCTGATCGCCCTCTGCCACGATGCCGGCAAGCTGGTCGATGCCTGGACCTTCAACCTCAAGAACCCCGAAACAGGCTTCAGCGAAACCGAAGCCCACGCCTTCAGGACTTTGATGGCGTTGAAACCGGATCAGATCACCACCGACGAGGCGCCTGCTACCGAACGGGCCTGGGCGAGGATCTCCGACTGATATCTGTCAATCGTCCCAGAACGGCCCCCGATAGACCCGGCGGCTGACCAGCTTCAGGCTGCGGTCCGGCTGGATGATATATTCCTCATCCACCCGTTGGCCGAAGGAATTGCGGAACGTATGCGGCACGAGACTGCCGACGGGCGCCTTTTTCAATCGGGTGCGCGGCTGGCCACCATAGGTGATGCTGCCGGGGATGGGCTCCAGCCCGCCACCAGTATTGAAGCTGCCTGTAGCCGTGCTGCAGCCGGCCAGCATAACGGCAAGACCGGCAATGGCGACGATGTTCTTCATGGGACGATCCTCTGATTGTTCCCGTTTGAGCGGGGACTCGCTGAACTGCTTTTAGCCGCTTGAAGTTCCTTTGCGCCGTTGCGACGCAACAAATCTCCTGTCCATCGGGAAAATATCGGCTACACCTGTGAACCGCCAGGAGTGAAAGAGGGGAATAGCTGCCGTGACGAAGTCTTTTGGAGCCATGTCGATCGCCGAACTCTCCGCGCTTATCCAGACGGGCGCGGCCGACCCGGTCGAAGTGACCGAAACGGTATTCGCCGGCATCGAAGCCTATCCGGACAAGGCGGTTTTCATCACACTTTTCAAGGATCGGGCTTTGGCCGAAGCCTCGGCATCCTCGAAGCGCCTCAAGCAGGGCCGTTCGCTTGGCCTCCTTGACGGTATCCCGATCGCGTGGAAGGACCTGTTCGACATCGAGGGCCTGCCGACCACGGCCGGTTCCAGGGTGCTGAAGGCTGCCGAACCGGCCAAGAATGACGCCGCCGTGGTGGATCTTCTCAAGCAGGCCGGAATGGTTGCCATCGGCCGCACCAACATGAGCGAATTCGCCTTCTCCGGCATCGGCATCAACCCGCACTACGGCACGCCGCATAATCCGCGCAGCAAGGATGGGCCGCGGATTCCGGGTGGTTCCTCCTCCGCTGCGGGCGTTGCGGTCGCCGCAGGGCTCGTGCCTGTCGCGATGGGCACCGACACCGGCGGCTCGGTCCGCATTCCGTCAGCCCTGAACGGCGTCGTCGGCTACAAGGCGACCCGCGGCCGCCATCTCATGCAGGGCGTCTACCCTCTCGCGAAAAGCCTCGACTCGCTTGGTCCTCTCTGCCGCACGGTGCAGGATGCGGTCTGGATAGACGCGGCAATGCGCGGGCTTGCCGCCTCGCAGATCGCAAGACAGCCGGCCGTGCCGCTCGATATCGTCGTCCCGACCAATATCGTCTTCGACGGCGCCGAACCGGGAGTGGCCCTGGCCTTCGAAGCGGCGATCCAGCGGCTGGAGAAGGCTGGCTGCACGGTGACTCGCATAGCCATCCCCGCCTTCGGCGAAATCCTGCGGCTGATGTCCACGCGGGGCGCCCTGGTCACCGCCGAAGCTTTTGGGCTTCATCAGGAAAGACTGAGGGGACCGGAAGCCGCCGATATGGACCAGCGGGTTGTCGCCCGCACCAGGCTCGGCGAAAAGATAACGCTGCCCGACTATCTCGCCATCCTGGAGACCCGCGCACGGCTGATCGCCGAGACGGAAGCGCTGATCGGCAACCGCTTCGTCGCCATGCCGTCGGTCGCCCACGTGGCGCCGAAGATCGCCGATCTTGCTGACGACGATACGTTCTTTGCTGCAAACGGAAAAACACTGCGCAACACGATGCTCGGCAATTTCCTCGACTGGTGCGGCGTTTCCATCCCGTGCGGGACCGGCGATGCCGACATGCCGGTGGGCTTCCTGCTCTCGGCCAATGCCAATCACGACGACGGCCTGCTCCAGGCGGCCATGGCATACGAGGACATCATCAGGGGATAGGAAGTGGTAGCGGGGGGCGGAATTGAACCGCCGACCTCAGGGTTATGAATCCTGCGCTCTCACCAACTGAGCTACCCCGCCACAGGGTCCGCGGAAAGCTCTTGAAGAGCCCAGTCCGCTTCGGTCGTGCGGCTTATAAGACCCCCGTCACCAAAGTGTCAAGCAGCCTTTTGGCAAATCCGGCGGCTATTTTCCGCGCCGCCGGAAGTTGCCCGATCAGGCCGCGACAGGCGTGGAAAGCAATGCCTTCAGAGAGGCTTCCGCATCGGCGGCACGTTCCGAGCGTTCGATGAAGCCGCCGCCATAGACCCGCGCATCCGGCCCTTCCGCCGAATAGAGCACACAAGCTTGGCCGGGCGCCACGCCCGCCTCCCCGACGGCGAGGTCGACATAGACGCCGCGATCGTCGCAATGGACGACGGCAGGCGCCGGCGGACGGGTCGAGCGCACCTTGGCGAAGCAGGCAAAACCATCCCTGGCATCGGCTTCGAGCGAACCGTCACCGATCCAGTTGACGTCGCGCAGGTAGACCCGGTGAGTGTCGAGCGCTTCTCTAGGCCCCACGATCACGCGGCGGGAGCGGGCGTCGAGATAGACGACATAAAGCGGTTCGCCGGTTGCCACCCCGAGGCCTTTGCGCTGGCCGATCGTGTAGTGCACGATACCTTCGTGCCGGCCGAGCACACGCCCGTCGATATGGACGATCTCGCCTGCAAGCGCGGCATTCGGCTTCACCTTGCTGATGATGTCGGCATACCGGCCCTGCGGCACGAAACAGATGTCCTGGCTGTCAGCCTTCTTGGCGACGACGAGCCCCATGTCTTCGGCAAGCGCCCTCACCTCCGCCTTCGGCATGCCGCCGAGCGGAAAGCGTAGATAGTCGATCTGCTCCTGGGTGGTCGCAAACAGGAACCAGCTCTGGTCGCGGTCGCTGTCGACCGGACGGAAGAGCGCACGCCGGGTCGGGTTGTCGGGGGTCGGGTTGGGTCGCGAGCGGATGTAATGGCCGGTCGCCAGCGCATCGGCACCCAGTTCCTTCGCCGTCGCCAGGAGATCGGCAAATTTGACCGTCTGGTTGCAGGCGACGCAGGGGATCGGCGTCTCGCCCATGGCATAGGCTTCCGCAAACGGATTGATCACCGTTTCCCGGAACCGCTTTTCGTAGTCGAGCACGTAATGTGGAATGCCGAGCGTTTCGGAAACGCGGCGCGCGTCGTCAATGTCTTGGCCGGCGCAGCAGGAACCTGCCCGGTGCACCGCCGCGCCGTGATCGTAGAGCTGCAGCGTGATGCCGAGCACATCATAGCCCTGACGTTTGAGCAGACCTGCGACGACGGAGGAATCAACTCCCCCCGACATGGCAACGACAACGCGTGTGTCTTCCGGCCTTTTGTCGAAATCCAGCGTATTCACGGGTAACTCTCTCGGTCTCTCAAACCGCCGATGCCGAAGTCAAAGGGCGGAATATCCGGCCCGGTGCGGGATCGGCCGCGCGTCAGGCAATTCTTGGGGGATATAGAAAGGATTGCGTGCCAGCGCAAGGAGTATGGCCATCAACGGAAACGGACCAATGATCTCGGGACTTGTCCCCCGGTCGATCTGTGGAGATCGGAAGGTTCTTCCTACTGGTATCCGTGCGGCCGGATATCGTCTTCCGGTTCGTCGGGGGTCGTGCTGGCGAGACGCATGACATAGTCTTCCGCGGCATCGGCAAGCGCCAGCGCGATCTCCAGCTTATCAAGCCCTTGCCGCTGCAACTGATCGATCAGGTCCAACATCGCCGCCTCGATTTTGAAGCGATTGATGGTCAGCGGATCATAGGGTTCATCTTGCGTGGGATGTTTTTCGGTCATGTGCCTGGTCTCCCAACCTGGGGAGAGCATCGCACACCACACGGACTACGCAAGATAATGCTAAAATAAAGGTTAACGCAGTGCAGCAATGCAACACACTTTATCTCGCCGCCAGGAGCAGAGAGTGCGCTGCGCCGTGTCAGTCCGAGGAACGGTTCATGTCATGAACGACCCAGCGGAAGAAGCCATAGACCACACAAAAGAAGAGAATGAGCGGCATTAAATTCTCGACCTGTTCCATGGCTGCGTCTCAATTTCGGGGCTCTCTTCGCGAGCCATCTGTAATGAATCAAATTACTGGCACATGCTTCATTTCGAATTAACTAAAAGATTTAAAGAATCTAGCGACCTAGAGTATTATTTTTTAGACAACTCACGACTGCAGTGAAGGCTGCCGCATCGCTTCGGCAGCAATCGCGCCGTTTGAATTGCCAAAGGTCTCCGCCCGGACACGCGGCAGGCTTGCCGGATATTCCTTCTGGATGAATTCGATCATTTTTTCCCGCATCTCGCAGCGGAGATCAAAAGTCTTCGGTGCATTGGAAGCAGAAATGAGAACCCGGATCTCCATGACGTTTTCCCTGAAATCCGTGATCTGCACCGCCACAACCCGCCTGTCCCATAGCTGTGACGCTGCCGCGATCTCCTCCGCCTTGCGGCGAATGGCCGAAACGGGAACCGCATAGTCGAGATAGATCATCACGGTGCCGATCAGGGCTGCCCCTTCGCGCGTCCAGTTCTGGAAAGGCCGTTCGATGAAATAGCTGAGCGGCAGGATCATCCGCCGCCAGTCCCAGAGCTTGATGACCACATAGGTCGACGTGATCTCCTCGACATTCCCCCACTCGCCCTCGACGATCAAGGCGTCGTCTATCCGGATCGGCTGGGTGATGGCGAGCTGGATGCCGGCGAGAATGTTCTTCAGCACCGGCTGCAGCGCAAGACCGAGCACGATACCGGCAACGCCTGCCGATGCGAGCAGGCTGACCCCGTATTGCTGAACGGTCGGAAACGTCATCAGCATGGCCGCAATGGTGATTGCCACGATCATCGAACCGGCGATGCGCTCGGCGATCCGCGACTGGGTGACATGCGCACGGGCCAGCAGGTTGTCTTCTGCATCGAGCTTGAAGCGGCGAAGATATACGATCATCCAGACATGCAGGACGATCTTCGCCATCCATCCGACGACGATGATGAAGCAGAGCAGCAGGACATGCCGGAGGAACGTGGATTGATCCTCGGTCAAGGGGGCGATCGCGGCACCGAAAGACAAGGTCCAGGTGAGGATTGCAAGCCGCATCGGCCGCCGCGTACGGGCGACCAGCGACCTCCAGAAAAGATCCTTGCTCTCGACCAGGCGCGTCAGGAAGCGGAAGCCGAAGCGCTGGATGGCGAGGCCGACCAGGAAGGCGACGGCGAGCACGCCGATGCTGACGACCCCGTTCGGCAGCCATGCCGTGTCGTTGCGGAATTCCTGAATGAAGCGTTCCATGTGCCCTCACCTAGTGTGCGATGCAACACAGGAAAGGCCGGCCCCAAAAATATCACGTTTGAGGCTCTTCATGGGCGCGGGGTGGATAAACCACGAACAGGGCGGAGAATAATGCATGCAATTCGATCTCATGCGCTTCGTCGATGCGCAGGCGCCGGTCTATGCTCAGGTCCTGGATGAACTGCGGCGCGGCCAGAAGCGCTCCCATTGGATGTGGTACATATTTCCCCAGGTTGCCGGGCTTGGCTTCTCGATCATGTCGCAGCGTTTCGCGATCGGTTCGAAGGCAGAGGCCGCCGCCTACCTCGATCATCCGCTGTTGGGCGTGCGGCTGATCGAATGCACCGAAGCGATGCTGCTCCACAAGCACCTCTCCGCCCATGCCATCCTCGGTTCTCCTGACGACACGAAGTTCAGAAGTTCGATGACGCTGTTCGATATGGTCAGCAAAAAGGGCTCGCCTTTCGAGCGAGCCCTCGTCCAGTTCTATCATGGCCAGCGCGACGAAAAAACGCTCGCGCTGCTGGAACGTTAGGCGGCAGCCTGGATCGCCGAAAGCTTCCAGTCGTTGGCCGGCTTGCGCACGAAGGTCCAGACCTCGACTGTCTCGGTCACCTTGTCGGGATCTCCCTCGGCGACGGCGCCGGTATTGCGGTCCCGCATGAAATCGACGCTGGAATAGCGCATCGCGACGGTTGCGTAGTCCTGGCCGTTCTCGCGCCAGGCTTCGGCAAGATCGCCCTGCAGCAGTTTCACGTCCTTGACCTCGTTCTTGAGCCCGTTGGTGGCGTTCTCGCCGAGCTCTTCCGCCAGATAGGACATCGCTTCCGGGGTCGTCAGGTTGCGTAGCTTGGCATAATCCTCGGCGGCGTAGGCGGACTGCACCTGCGTCAGCAGCTTCTCGAACTGGTCGAGGTCGCGATTGGTGATGCCGATCTCGTCGGTCTCAGGGCCTGCCTGACGCGGCGCGGCGGCGTATTCGCCCGTCGCGGCGCCACCGCCCAGCGAACCTATCTTCGGGATCTGGAACCCCGACTGGCTTTGCCGCGGCGGCTCATAGGCATTGCGCTGCTGGCCGTAACCGCCGGCAGGGCCTGCCGGCTGCTGCTGGCGGCGACCGAAGAAACGGAAAGCCAGCATGGCGAGACCGGCAATCAACGCGATCTGCAACAACATGCCGAAGAAGCCGGCCATGCCGCCGAAGCCCGTGCCCATCATCATGCCCAGGAGGCCGCCAAGCGCGAGACCGCCGAGCAGGCCGCCGGCCAAGCCACCAAACAGCCCGCGACGCGGCTGCTGCGCCGCCTGCTGGCCAAACCCGCTCTGCGGCGTTGTCGCGTTCTGCTGCGTATTTGGCGTCATCGAGCGGTTGATCCCGGTCGGCGCCGTGGGGGCCGTGTTGGTGGTCGCCGGCGCCGAATAGGTGCGCGTCCCGCGGCTGCCGAACCCGCCACCGCCAGCGCGGCGCGCCTCGGCCATATCGACGGCGGTCAGCGAAACCGCCATGCCGACCGCAAGGATCGCGAACAGTTTCTGGAAACGCCGAAGCTTGGATAACATCATTTTCTCCTCATGGCCGCAGGGTTGCGGCATTCCCGGTCTATATAGCGACGGGCAGCATTCGATTTTAGTGGCGCCGCCGATTTTTCCCGCCGAAGTAGATAACGAACTTCAAAGGGGGAGCCAAGTTCCAAAAATACAACCTTGAGGAATGGTCGGAGCGGTTGGCCCCGCTCATGCAGGAATCGGGATAGGGGGGAGCCTATTGGCTCCGCCCCTCCCACACCACCCGGCATGCGGGTCCGCACCGGGCGGTTGGAGCAGTTGAGGTCGTCAGGCCCGTAGTTCTCCCGGCCTGGCGCCTGGGTTT
>NZ_PVBM01000140.1 GCF_002968575.1 Neorhizobium huautlense
CGTTGTGGAGCGTCAGCCATAACAGGGCCAGGACCGCGTCATCGATTTTGTCCTCATCGATCTCCATTCTGTCATGATATCACGCGCGAGACTTCAAGTCCTGCGGCCCACCTCGGATGGATACCTTCCTGCAGGCGTCGACGCAGCTCTGCATGTCGCCGATACGTTCGCAGTCGTCAGCGCACTGGCGGCAGATCTCCGCACATTCCTGGCAGGTGTGCCTGTGGTGTTCGGTGCCGATCAGCATTAGG
>NZ_PVBM01000141.1 GCF_002968575.1 Neorhizobium huautlense
AAGCCGTCCGGATAGGGGTGCAGGGTGTCGTCGATCGGCGCCCCAAGTTTTATGAAGATTATCAATACGATAAAGTCGTCCGGTTGCCCGGAATTTGATGGAGGGATGCATTATGAAGCGCACTGTGCCGATCGGGTCAAGATCGTGTGGTGGGATGGATCAGGCGTCTGCCTCTACTCGAAGCGGCTGGAGAAGGCCCAGTTCTGTTGGCCACGGATCGGCCATAACCGGGTGCAGCTCAACCATGCCC
>NZ_PVBM01000142.1 GCF_002968575.1 Neorhizobium huautlense
GGCGGAAGGAGAAAGACACAAAGTTCCGCCAACCGGCGGAAGGACGTCCTTCGCAGGACGATGGATGAGGCAAGTTCGGACCTATGTCTGTGCCGACCGCATCACGCGGTAATCACGCACCGGAGATCTGTCGTGAGGTGAAGGTGGTCAGCCACCCTGACGATCTCGTTGCAGTGCTGAAGGGCCAGACCTTGAACGTCGAGCGGGTCGGACTTGAAGCCGGACCTTTGTCGCAGTGGTTATTCGAGGG
>NZ_PVBM01000143.1 GCF_002968575.1 Neorhizobium huautlense
AGCCGTCCGGATAGGGGTGCAGGGTGTCGTCGATCGGCGCCCCAAGTTTTATGAAGATTATCAATACGATAAAGTCGTCCGGTTGCCCGGAATTTGATGGAGGGATGCATTATGAAGCGCACTGTGCACAACTACCGACATTCTGCATACGTTTCCCGTTATTCGACGATTGCCTATCCTTGGCACCCGCTGTTCGGGAAGAAAGTGCAGGTCTCACCGTTCAGGCGTGGCAAAAGTTTAATCTGCATCT
>NZ_PVBM01000144.1 GCF_002968575.1 Neorhizobium huautlense
GGGCATGGTTGAGCTGCACCCGGTTATGGCCGATCCGTGGCCAACAGAACTGGGCCTTCTCCAGCCGCTTCGAGTAGAGGCAGACGCCTGATCCATCCCACCACACGATCTTGACCCGATCGGCACAACTACCGACATTCTGCATACGTTTCCCGTTATTCGACGATTGCCTATCCTTGGCACCCGCTGTTCGGGAAGAAAGTGCAGGTCTCACCGTTCAGGCGTGGCAAAAGTTTAATCTGCATCTAC
>NZ_PVBM01000145.1 GCF_002968575.1 Neorhizobium huautlense
GCCGTCCGGATAGGGGTGCAGGGTGTCGTCGATCGGCGCCCCAAGTTTTATGAAGATTATCAATACGATAAAGTCGTCCGGTTGCCCGGAATTTGATGGAGGGATGCATTATGAAGCGCACTGTGCCCGCTTCGCCCGGAAGACATAGAGCGAGCCGTTGAACGGATCACTGCCGGCATCCCGCACCAGCGACAGCAAACTGTCCGGCCCTCTGCGGAAGTCGATGGGATGGCTGGCGAGGAAGACCT
>NZ_PVBM01000146.1 GCF_002968575.1 Neorhizobium huautlense
CGAGCCGGTCACCTGGGAATAGACCCGAGCCGCAGATTGCGCCCCAAAAGGGCTCGCCTGACGGATGGCGGAAGCATGCAATGAATTTGAGTGGGAACTCGTTAAAGAAAAATGCCCGGACCGATCATCCCCATGCCCACATGCGGCGCGCATTTCACGGCATAAGCGCCTTCAACGTCGAAGGTGATCTTCACGCTTTCATTCATCTTGCCCTTGAAGGCAGTGGCGCCATCCGGAATGAGCCC
>NZ_PVBM01000014.1 GCF_002968575.1 Neorhizobium huautlense
TTCGATCCACGCTTCCTCCCCACGGTCGGTCGCCCTTCCGCAGTTGCGCTTCACTTCGCTCGCCATGACCAGCTTACGGTGGGACTTCCACCCACAAGAATGCGCCCATGCTGGGCGCACAACAAAACACCTCCCGCGCCAGCGGAGCGCGGGAGGTGTCGTACAGTCTTGGGAAGACCGGAAGCTTACGGAAAGAGCCCAAGCACTACGGCGCCGACGAAGATGAAGGCTGCCGAAACCAGGGCGGTATTGGCTGCCCACTGCCATTTGCTAGCGCTACGAACGGAAAAGGACCGTGTCTGATGTTGTAGCTGGCGCATGGATGCCTCCCGGGTTCTGGTGCCGCCCTTTGCGAGCGTTACCTATGCTACCTTATCTCGATAAACCCGATAGAGATAATGTTTCACTCAGCTATGCGTTCCGTAGAAAATCCTTTTTTCTTAACGAGCATTCCAAGGGATTAACGGTTTGTTATTCCCTGAGCCTCGTATCGCTTCTAAATTGCACTCTGGTCAAGGGCCAGACGAAAGACATTTGGGTCGATATTCCCGCCCGAGCAAATGGCTATCACTGTTTCCCCGAGCGTTTCCCCATGGAACAGCGCTGCGGCCAAGGCTACAGCACCTCCTGGTTCCACGACGATCTTGAGGCGGTTGAAGGCAAGTGCTACCGCATGAAGCACTTCACTTTCCGTCACCACGAGGCCCGAACCACAAAGCCGCGACATGATCGGAAAAGTAATCGCACCTGGCTGGGGCGTGATGATTGCATCGCAAAGCGAGCCGGATTGGGTGGAATTACGTTCAATCCTTCCGGACGCCAGAGAGCGCGCGACGTCGTCGAAACCTTCCGGCTCGCACGGATGTACCACAAAATCAGGGGCTTTGGCTTCCAGGGCCAAGGCGACACCCGAAATAAACCCGCCGCCGCCGGTCGGCACCAGCACGTCGGCCTTCTCGATGCCCAGTTCTTTCGCCTGTTCGGCGATTTCCAATCCGGCGGTGCCTTGACCGGCAATCACATACGGGTCATCGAACGGCTTGACGAGGGTGAGCTGACGCTCCTGCGACAATCGAGCGCCGATAGCATCTCGATCCTCGTTGGCGCGATCGTAAAGCACCACCTCGGCGCCATAGGCGCGGGTGTTGTCGATCTTGATGCGAGGTGCGTCGGACGGCATGACGATAACGCTCGGGATACCATGGATCTTCGCTGCAAGCGCGACGCCTTGCGCATGGTTGCCTGAAGAGAAGGCGATGACCCCTTTGGCACGCACCTCAGGCGAGAGAGCCGATATCGCCGACCAGGCGCCGCGGAACTTGAAGGAACCGGTATGCTGCAGACATTCCGGCTTCACGAATAAGCGCCGCCCCGCAATCTCATCGAGGAATGGAGAAGACAGCAACGGCGTGCGGCGCACGTGCCCGTCCAATCGGGCCTGCGCGGCTTCGATCATGCTGATATCGGTCATATGGAATTCCAAAGGAAAGATGAAGCAGATGGCCGACAGCCTATCGACGCTTTCCGTCCTGGTAAAGGCTGTAGAACATATCAGCCGGCTTCAGCGTGATCGCTGGCAGGCAGCATGCCGAGCTTCAACACTGCCTTGATCGGCAGGTGGTCGGAAGCAAGCCTTGCGAGGGGCGTGTCGTGGGTCTCTACGGTGTCCAGCAGACCCGGCCGGTTCGCCATGATTCGATCAAGAGCCAGCACCGGCAAACGCGACGGAAAGCTCGGCACAGCCGCCGGCAAACCGAACACGCTCGCGAGCGTGTTGAGGGAGGACCGGTCTCCCAGCCGCCATTCGTTGAGATCGCCCATCAGAACGGTCGGCTGTTCGGCACGTGATCGCAGGATATCGATGATGACGCGGGCCTGCTGATGCCTGGAACGGTTGAGAAGCCCGAGATGGGCGGCGATGATCCGGAACGCGCTGCCGTCCTTCAATTCCAGCTCTGTGATAAGGGCACCCCGAGGCTCGAGCCCCGGCAATTTGACCTGATGCACGTCGCGAACCAGCCCTTCGCGAAAGAAGACAACATTGCCGTGCCAGCCATGCGCCTTGGCAACGCCGCTGATCGGAACGGGAAAGAGCCCGGTTTCACGCTCCATCCAGGCGAGGTCGAGCAGCCCGCGCCGTTCGCCGAAGCGGGTATCCGCCTCTTGAAGAGCGATCACGTCGGCGCCTATCTCGCGGATGACATGGCTGGTTCGAGCCGGATCGAACTTGCCGTCGATGCCCACGCATTTATGCACGTTATAGGAGGCAACCAGCATGCCCTTGGCCCGGTCATGCGGTGCATGGACGCCGGCTCCGCGGTCCTTGCGGGCGCGGATTGATGCCAGGATATTTGTGGGAAGATTTGTGCGCTTTTCCCGCATGGTTCCGAAGGTTATTCGCAGAGAGGTGGATTATACGACAATCCGCTCATTGATCTAGCATTTCCAGCTCAGTCTAAAGATAGGGTGACCCGAGCCATAGCACGCGCTCAATGAGACGTACCACAAAGGGTCTTGCCATCAACGCCTCAAGCGTCACTTCAGTTGCGGAGGAAATTGCCAGGTCGATCCTTCGCTCCAAAGCTTCCACAAACGCGCAATCCAGAACTTCGAGATCCACCTCGAAATTAAGCCGAAGGGACCGAGGATCGAGATTTGACGAGCCGACATAGCCCCACCGACCATCGATGGCCATGAGTTTCGAGTGATTGAAGGGACCGGAAGCTCGCCAGATCCGACAATGGTTTTTCAGCATCTGATCGAATTGCGCCGTCATCGCCCTGTCGACCAGCACCAGATTGTTGGAGGTAGGGACGACGATATCGACCTTCACACCACGTCGCGCCGCGGTAACTAGCGCCGTAATCAACTCGCGATCCGGCAGAAAGTATGGCGAGACAATGCGGATGGAGGACCGCGCCACCGATAAGGCGCCCATCAACATCTTGTGGTTCGTCTCCACGCTGCGGTCGGGGCCGGACGACACAGCTCGCACGAAGACGGCTTTTCCCGGCTCCGTTTCCGGCGGATCAAGAGCCCAGGCCTCCTCGTCCAACATCTCGTCGGTAGCGAACCGCCAATCGGCTGCCGCAATCGCGAAGAGATCGGCCACGACCGGACCGGTGACCCTGAAATGCGTATCGAAGGAGCACATGTCTCCGCTGAATTCGCTTGAAAAGCCTTCGCGGATGTTCATGCCGCCCGTAAAGGCTGTCTTGCCATCGATCACCAATATTTTCCGGTGCGTTCTGAGATTGGCATAGGGCAATCTAAGTCCCATGATGACATTGCCGTTGAAGACGTCGACGATGACGCCGCCGTCGCGCAACCGGCCGAGAACGCTCGGGACGGAATACCGAGCGCCAACCGCATCAATGAGGACACGGACCTCAACGCCGCGTTTCACGGCCTCGATCAAGGCGCGGGCGAAACGCTCACCGATCCTGTCGCGATCGAATATGTAGGTTTCCAGGATGATGCTTCGCTGAGCACCGTCGATGGCACCGAGCATCGCGCGATAGGCCTCGTCCCCGGTATCAAGCGCAATGATCAGATTGCTGGTCGTCAAGCGATGATGCGTCACACGATCGCCAAGCGTCTTCATGGCTACGAACCGGCGGCCGAATCCGTCGGCGACTAGGTCGTCCGTAGCATCATAAGAAGCGAAATGGGCACGAATCTCCCCCTGAAGCAGCGCGCGGCGATCACTGATGACGGTGCGTCGGATGCGGTTGATCCCAGCAATCAGGTAAAGCAGGGCTCCGATGATCGGGGAAAGGATGATGACGCCGACCCAGCCCACGGCCGAACGTACTTCCTCCTTTGTCATCGCGGCGTGAATTGCCGCCGCCGCCCCCGCCAGGACCGATGCAGTGAAGAGGATGTGCGGCCAATAGCCCTCGGCGAGATCAAGCATAACGCTCAATATAGGAGCGCAAGTGCTTTCCGCAATCGAGCCGGATCAAGAGGTTATCCAGATCCGGTACGATGTCAGGCGGCGAGCTGTTTCTGGAACAGGTCAAGCGAAGCTTCAAAGGTGTCGAAAATGGCGTCTACCTGCTGCTCGTTGACGATCATCGGTGGGCAAAGTGCCATGGAATCTCCGATCGCGCGGGAGATGAGGCCCTTTTCCACCATGATCGAAAACAGCTTCGGACCAAGCTGTCCGGCGGCAAAACCGTCACGCGGCTTCAACTCCAATGCGCCGATCAGGCCGACGCCGCGCGCTTCGATCGCCAGCGGATGGCCTTCCAGCGCCTTCAGGCGACTCTGGAATTTCGGCGCCAAGGCCCGCACGTTACCGACGAGATCGCGCTCCTCTATGATCGCGATGTTTTCCAGCGCTACGGCGGCCGCCACTGGATGCCCCGCGGCCGTCACCCCATGGCCGAAGGTGCCGATCTTCGCCGATTCATCGGCGAGCGGTTGGTAGACGTTCTCGTTGATAAGCAGTGCCGAAATGGGTTGATAGGATGAGGAAATCTGCTTGGATAACGTCATGATATCCGGCTGAAGCCCGTAGGTCGTCGTGCCGAACATCTCGCCAGTCCGGCCAAAACCGCAGATCACTTCATCGGCGATCAAAAGAACATCATATTTCTTCAACACCTTCTGGATCGCTTCCCAATAGCCGGCAAGCGGCACGATGACCCCGCCGGCACCCATGACCGGCTCACCGATAAAGGCCGCCACGGTTTCAGGGCCCTCCTTCAGGATCAGATCCTCAAGGTCCTTTGCGCAGCGCTCCACGAACGCTGCCTCGGTCTCGCCTTCCTGCTTGAAGGTGCGATAATGCGGGCAGGTCGTGTGGAAAATTCCGGGCAATGGAAGATCGAAGGAACGATGATTGTTCGGTAGGCCGGTCAGGCTCGCAGCTGCGATCGTCACCCCGTGATAACCCTTGATGCGGGAGATTATCTTCTTCTTTTCCGGCTTGCCGAGCGCATTGGAGCGGTACCAGACCATCTTGATCGCGGTATCGTTGGCCTCCGAGCCGGAATTGGTGAAGTAAGCCTTCGACATCGGAACCGGCGCCATCTGGATCAGCTTTTCGGCGAGCTCAATGGAAGGTCCGTGGCTGCGGGCCGTAAAGGTATGATAGTAAGGCAGCTTCGCCATCTGCCTGGTGGCCGCGTCAACGAGACGGCTTTCGCCAAAGCCGACGGCGACGCTCCAAAGCCCTGCCATCGCTTCAATGTATTTCTTGCCGTTGTTGTCGTAGACGTAGATGCCTTCGCCGCGATCCATCACCAGGGAACCGTCCCGTTCCAATGCGCGGGCATTGGTGTAGGAGTGAAGGTGATAAGCCTTGTCCCGGGCTTCGATGGAGTTCGGCTGAATAGTCACGGGTGACCTCCTGTGAGACATACCACGATAGATGGATTTTCATAGGAGCAAACCACGGCATTGGACAGTCCCAATTGCCGTTTTCAGCCCCACCGAACGGTCAAAAGAATTGACGGTTCGATCAATGGATTTGGCTATTTCACCGTCATCGCCGCAACTGGCGGCTTGGCACCCGGCGGAATTGGGCTTGTATAAACCTGTCCCTTGCGCCGTCTCTTCAAGTCGGCCCAAGCGGCTTCGCGGAGCTGCTCGCTCTCGATCGCGGCAAGACCGGTAGCAGCCATAGCCTTGGCTGCAGAGATCATTCCTTTATGGGCAAGGGGGCTCTTGCCCTGCGCGACGACCTGCCACGTGTGAAGCTGGGTCCCTACGGCAAGCGTTGCGCCGTAGGCCTGCACCGTCGGCACCACCCAGCTGACATCCCCCACATCGGTGGAACCGCCCATCTGGCGATTTTCGCTATGAGCCGGCAGGATGAAATCCGCAAGCGGGACATCCCGTTCCTCCAGCCGCTCCTGGCTCCAGCTTGCCGAAATGTCCTCCGGGGTTAATGTTGCGCGGATTTTTTCCGCGAATATTCGATCTTCCTCATCGAATGGAGGCGGACCGATGCTGTCCCAGACGTCCTGCATCACATCCATCAACGGCGTGTTGACGATGAGGTTGGATACGCCCGCAAGGATGGTGCTCTCGACCTTCGTCTCGGTCATCAAAGCCGCGCCCTCCGCGACTTTCTTCACGCGCTCGATCAGTGAGAGGAGGCCCGGCAGTTCCGGCGCACGGACGACGTAACGAACCTTGGCATAAGCCTGCACCACATTCGGCGAAATGCCGCCGGCATCAAGCACCGCATAATGTATGCGACAATCGGACGGCATGTGTTCACGCATATAGTTGACGCCGACATTCATGAGTTCCACCGCATCGAGGGCGCTGCGCCCAAGCTCCGGCACCGCGGCTGCATGAGCGGCGCGTCCAGTAAAGCTGAAATCGATCCTGCAATTGGCGAGCGAAGTCTCGCGCTGCACGCCTGCAAAGTTGCTGGGGTGCCAGCTGATGGCAATATCCACGTCCTCGAAGGCACCGGCGCGAACCATGAAAGCCTTGGCCGCACCGCCTTCTTCCGCGGGGCAGCCGTAGTAGCGCACGCGGCCGGGCGTTCCCGTCTCTTCCAGCCAATCCTTGAGCGCCGTCGCCGCAAGAAGCGAGGCCGAGCCGAGGAGATTATGGCCGCAGCCATGCCCGTTTGCGCCAGCAACAATCGGCTCGTGGTGGGAAAGTCCCGCCTTCTGGCTCAGTCCTGCCAATGCGTCATATTCCCCGAGAAAGGCGATGACCGGGCCACCTTCACCCGCTTCCCCTATCAGCGCTGTCGGTATGTCGGCCACATCTTCAGTAACGGCGAAACCTTGAGCTTCCAGCATTTCCCGATGCGCCAACGCTGACAGCTTCTCCATGTAGCAGGTTTCAGGCGTCTCCCAGACCCGGTCCGCCAAATCGATAAAAACCTCGGTCTTGCGGTCGATGAAATCCCAGATAAGCGGGAGATTGGAATTGCCTGTCCTCATGAACCATCGCCTCGATGCAAGTAATGCTGATTGGAGGGCCGAACCGTACTCCATTCTCACCCGATGGCAATGCGCCAATACAGCACTCGTCAGGATCACACATCTGAAATGAAAAAGTGACCGAAAAGGCGAATTTTCGCATCTCGACAACAGAATGATAATCGCTATGCTCCCGCGCCGTTGCCGGTCGAGAATCTAAAGATCGGACCAAAAATGGTAAGAACACATGGGGATTGTGTCGAACTTGCGGAAAATTTTCTAAGAAACGCTGTCGCTACGAAAATAGACGGAGCTGTAGCCTTGCGAAAACCTGGCGCTCTGCAATTACGTGGACGTAAAATGACTTCCGCCGGAAGGAACAATCGAAGCACACGAGGGTCCAATTCGCCGACCGGGAGGTAAATAACAAGAATATCAAGCTTGAAGCGCACCGTTGCGCATCTAGTTCAATGACAGATTACCTGGGCCGCAAGAGGCCACAGGTCACACGGGAGAGACTATCATGAAATACAAACTGACCCTTGCCGCGGCGCTGCTGTCGGCGACCTTCTTCGCGGGCGCTGCTAGCGCCAAGACCTTCGTCTACTGCTCCGAAGGTTCCCCGGAAGGCTTCGACCCCGGCATCTACACGGCCGGCACCACCTTCGACGCGTCCGCTCATCCGATCTACAACCGCCTTCTCGAATTCAAGCCGGGCACGACGCAGCCGGAGCCAGGCCTCGCCGAGAGCTGGGAAATCTCCAGTGACGGCACTGTCTACACCTTCAAGCTTCGCCCGAATGTGAAGTTCCAGACCACCGACTTCTTCACCCCGAGTCGCAACCTGAACGCCGACGATGTTGTCTTCTCGATTGGCCGCCAGATCGACACGAAGAACGCCTGGAACCAGTATATCCCGGGTGCCGCCTGGGAATATGCCGCCGGCATGGGCTTCCCGGAACTCATCAAGTCGGTGGAAAAGGTCGATGACCTCACCGTCAAGATCACGCTGAACAAGCCGGAAGCACCGTTCCTCGCCAACCTCGCCATGCCGTTCGCATCGATCATGTCGAAGGAATATGCCGACAGCCTCGACAAGGCCGGCAAGAAGGAACAGCTTAACCAGATGCCGGTCGGCACCGGTCCGTTCACGTTCGTCGGCTATCAGCAGGACGCGGTTATCCGCTACAAAAAGAATGCCGACTACTGGGGTCCGGCTCCGAAGATCGACGATCTGGTCTTCGCAATCACCACCGACGCAGCAGTTCGCTATCAGAAGTTGCAGGCTGGCGAATGCCACCTCATGCCGTATCCGAACGCAGCCGACGTCCAGTCCATGAAATCCAATCCGAACCTCACGGTTCTGGAGCAGGAAGGCCTGAACGTCGCCTATCTCGCCTACAACACAACCCAGGCTCCATTCGACAAGGTCGAAGTCCGCAAGGCGCTGAACAAGGCGATCAACAAGAAGGCGATCGTCGATGCCGTCTTCCAAGGCATGGCGACCCCGGCGAAAAACCCGATCCCGCCGACCATGTGGTCTTACAACGAGGCCACCCAGGACGACGCCTATGATCTGGACGCTGCAAAGAAGATGCTCGCCGACGCCGGCGTCAAGGATCTTTCGATGAAGCTCTGGGCGATGCCGGTTTCGCGCCCCTACATGCTGAACGCCCGCCGCGCAGCGGAAATCATGCAGGACGATTTCGCCAAGATCGGCGTCAAGGTCGAGATCGTTTCGTATGAATGGGCCGAATATCTCGATCGCTCCAAGGCCAAGGACCGTGACGGCGCCGTCATTCTCGGCTGGACCGGCGACAACGGCGACCCGGACAACTTCCTCGACACCCTGCTCGGCTGCAATGCCGTGGGCGGCAACAACCGCGCTCAGTGGTGCAACAAGGAGTTCGACGAACTCGTGAAGAAGGCCAAGGTCACGTCCAACGACGAGGAACGTACGAAGCTCTATGAGCAGGCACAGGTGATCTTCAAGAAGGAAGCCCCCTGGGCCACACTCGATCACTCCCTCTCCATCGTTCCGATGCGCAAGGGCGTGACGGGCTTCACCCAGAGCCCGCTCGGCGACTTCACCTTCGAAGCCGTCGATATCACCGAGTAATTTAGCGGCTCACAATGTTTTTGCCGCGGGGCGCGTTGCGTTTCCCGCGGCATTTTCTTATGAGACGCCAAAAAATGTGGCACAGACGCCTCAATCGCCGCTTCCATGGCTTGACAAAGCCTTGAACCGGCCAAGACCGAAACCATCGAAGGTTTTAGAATGTTTGGCTTCCTTTTGCGGCGCCTCGCCGTGCTGGTCCCGACTTTTATCGGGGTCTCTATCATCGCCTTTGCCTTTATCCGGCTGCTGCCGGGCGATCCCGTGGCCCTTCTTTCGGGTGAACGAGTCATGTCGCCGGAGCGCCATGCCGTTATCAGTCAGCAACTGGGTCTCGATCGGCCGCTGGTGGTCCAATATCTCGATTATCTAGGCGGCGTGGTGACCGGCGACTTCGGTTCTTCGATCGTGTCGAAGAAACCGATCCTCGACCAGTTCCTGGCCCTCTTCCCAGCCACGATCGAACTATCACTCTGCGCAATCATCATCGCGGTTGCACTTGGCATTCCGGCTGGCGTAATCGCGGCCATCAAGCGGGGATCGTTCTTTGATCAGGCGCTGATGGGCGTCGCTCTCGTCGGTTATTCGATGCCCATCTTCTGGTGGGGCCTGCTACTGATCATCCTCTTCTCGGGCACCCTGCAGTGGTTCCCGGTCTCCGGACGCATCTCGTTGATGTTCTTCTTTCCGCCGGTGACGGGCTTCATGCTGATCGATTCGCTGCTGTCTGGCCAGAAGGGTGCTTTCGCATCGGCACTGAGCCATCTGGCGCTGCCTTCGATCGTGCTGGCCACGATCCCGCTGGCAGTCATTGCGCGGCAAACGCGCTCGGCCATGCTGGAGGTCCTGTCTGAGGATTACGTCCGCACCGCCCGGGCAAAGGGGCTTTCGCCCTTCCGCGTCGTCGGCATCCATGCTCTGCGCAACGCCATGATCCCGGTTATCACCACCATCGGCCTGCAGATCGGCGTCATGCTCGCCGGCGCGATCCTGACCGAAACGATCTTCTCGTGGCCCGGCATCGGCAAATGGATGGTCGACAGCGTCTTCCGCCGAGACTACCCGGTCATTCAAGGCGGCCTGCTGCTCATCGCCGCCATTATCATGTTCGTCAATCTCATCGTTGATTTGCTCTACGGCCTGATCAACCCCCGTATACGGCACTAAGAAGGAGAAAATCCCATGGCCGATACCATCATCGACAAGGCGCCCGCGGCCGTTTCGACCGCCGCCATGCGCCGCCAGATGCTCAAGGAGTTCTGGTTCTATTTTTCCGAAAACCGCGGCGCCGTCATCGGGCTTTTCGTCTTCCTGGCGCTTGTCGTAATCGCGGTATTCGCACCGATCATCGCGCCGCACTCACCCTTTGAACAGTATCGCGACGCGGTACTGGTGCCGCCGATCTGGACCGAAGGTGGCCGCGCTGGATACCTGCTGGGCACCGATCCTGTTGGACGCGATATTCTTTCACGCCTGATCTACGGCGCTCAATATTCGCTGTTCATCGGCGTCTTCGTAACCACGCTGTCGCTGGTGGGCGGTATTCTGGTTGGTCTGATCGCGGGCTATTTCCGTGGCTGGGTCGACACAGTCATCATGCGCCTGATGGATATTATCCTGGCCTTTCCGTCGCTGCTGCTCGCCCTGGTGCTCGTTGCCATCCTGGGACCCAGCCTGACAAACGGAATGATCGCCATCGCGCTAACGCTCCAGCCGCATTTCGTGCGTCTCACCCGCGCGGCTGTGATGGCCGAGAAGACCCGCGACTATGTGACCGCGGCCCGCCTTGCAGGTGCCGGCCCATTACGCCTGATGTTCCGTACGATCCTGCCGAACTGCACCGCGCCGCTGATCGTTCAGGCAACCCTTTCCTTCTCGAACGCCATCCTGGACGCGGCTGCCCTCGGCTTCCTCGGCATGGGTGCTCAGCCACCCGCGCCGGAATGGGGCACGATGCTCGCCGAAGCACGGGAATTCATCCTGCGCGCCTGGTGGGTGGTCACCTTCCCCGGCCTGGCGATCCTCATCACCGTCCTTGCCATCAACCTGATGGGCGACGGCCTGCGCGATGCGCTCGACCCGAAACTGAAGAGGTCCTGATCATGGCGCTTCTGCAAATAGACAATCTCACAGTCGAATTCGAAACCGCGACAGGCTGGTTCAAAGCCGTGGACGGAGTCTCGCTGTCGGTCCAAAATGGTGAAGTGCTGGCGATCGTCGGCGAATCCGGGTCCGGCAAGTCGGTCGCCATGCTTGCGGTCATGGGGCTTCTACCCTGGACTGCGAAGATCACCGCAGACCGCATGCTCTTTGAAGGCCGCGACATCCAGAAGATCAGCCCGGCCGAGCGGCGCAAGCTGATCGGCAAGGATATCGCGATGATCTTTCAGGAACCGATCGCCAGCCTCAATCCGTGCTTTACGGTGGGCTTCCAGATCGAGGAGGTACTGCGCGTCCACCTCGGCCTCGACAGACAAGCCCGCCGCGCCCGCGCCATCGAACTCTTCAAGCAGGTGGGCCTGCCTAACCCGGAAGAGCGGCTGGGCAGCTTCCCGCACCAGATGTCGGGCGGGCAGTGCCAGCGGGTGATGATCGCCATCGCCATCGCCTGCAACCCGAAGCTCTTGATCGCCGACGAACCGACCACGGCTCTCGACGTGACGATCCAGAAGCAGATCCTGGACCTCATCATGTCGCTGCAGGCCAAGAACGGCATGGGCCTCATCATGATCACCCATGACATGGGCGTCGTGGCCGAGACGGCCGACCGCGTGGTGGTGCAATACAAGGGCCGCAAGATGGAGGAGGCGGACGTGCTCTCCCTCTTCGAAAACCCGAAGAGCAACTACACAAAAGCCCTGTTGGCGGCGCTGCCGGAAAACGCCACCGGCGACCGCCTCACCACCGTTTCCGCCTTCTTTGACGGAACTCCGGAACCTGCCCAGGGAACGGGATTGGGAGCAAATGCATGACCGATAATACTATGCTCGAGGTGCGCGACATCAAGCGCGACTACGAACTCTCAGGCGGCCTCTTCAAGCCCAAGAAGATCATTCACGCGGTGAAGGGCATTTCCTTCAAGCTGGAACGCGGCAAAACGCTCGCGATCGTCGGCGAATCCGGTTGCGGCAAGTCCACGCTTGCCCGCATGATCACCTTCATCGACGAGCCGACTGCCGGCGACCTTCTGATCGACGGGAAAAAGGTCGATACACGTCCGGGGCGCCTCACCCATGAAATGCGTCAGAAGGTGCAGATCGTCTTCCAGAATCCGTATGGCTCGCTCAATCCGCGCCAGAAGATCGGCGATGTGCTCGGTGAACCGCTAGCGATCAATACGGATATATCGGCGGAAGAACGGCGGCATCGCGCAAACGAGATGCTGAAGAAGGTCGGTTTGGGGCCGGAGCATTATAACCGCTATCCGCATATGTTCTCCGGTGGTCAGCGCCAGCGTATCGCGATCGCGCGCGCATTGATGCTGAATCCAAAGCTCCTCGTGCTAGACGAGCCGGTCTCGGCGCTTGATCTTTCGGTCCAGGCACAGGTGTTGAACCTGCTTGCCGACCTGCAGGACGAGTTCAATCTCACCTACGTCTTCATCAGCCACGATCTCTCCGTCGTTCGCTATATCGCTGACGAGGTCATGGTGATGTATTTCGGAGAGGCGGTTGAATACGGTACGCGCGATGAGGTCTTTTCCGACCCCAAGCACGAGTATACCCGGACGCTGTTTGCAGCGACACCTCGCGCGGACGTCGAAACCATCCGCCAGCGTATTGCAAAAAAGAAGGCGATGGCCGAGGCCTGACTCCTCCCCTCAAGGAGGTGGGGTGATCCATCTGAAAGATTGCACCCCACCCACCGCTTCGCGGCGACATCCCCTTCAGGGAAGGTCACAGCTTTCACTCCACGAATACCCTGACGCTCGCGGCTCTTCCCACGGCATCAATCACCGTCAGTGTCGAAAAGCCTGCCCCTTCTGGCATCCATTGATTGGTTCGCCGACGCGACAATTCGGTGAGCGGTCTTCCATTGGCCAGCCAGCGGAAGGGCGCCCGCCCGCCCTGCAGTTTCAGTGCCAGCGGCGAGATTTGCCCGGACCGAGCGCCAAGATCGACCCTTGCCCCTTCGGGGGGATAGACGATCTGCGGCGGCGGCTCTCGAGTCGAGGCCGAGATGAGGCCGGCCGCCGTCATCGAAAAGCGTCGGTGGCTGATCGGAAGATCGGCCTGCGCAAGCCGCACGACACCAGCAGGAGCCGGCGGCAAGGGCGCGATCGGAACGCCTGATTTGGAAAAGGCTTCGAAGAGGATCGGTGCAGCGGTCTGATAGCCGGCAATGCCCGGCACCGCTCCATTGTCCGGCCGACCGACCCAGACTCCGAGCACATAACGACCGTCATAGCCAACGGACCATGCATCACGATAGCCGTAGCTCGTGCCGGTCTTATAGGCGATGCCGAGTCTCGGGCTCCCCTGCGGCGGCAGAACGTCCGACAGAATATCTGCGACGTGCCAGACAGCCTGCGGCTCGAGCAATGGCTCGCCCTCAATGAGACCCGGCGCCCGATCGACCCCATTTCCGAGCAAGACGGGCTGTCCCTGATTTGCCAGCGCGGCATAAGCCTGCACGAGATCCTTGAGCGTGATGCCGACGCCGCCAAGCCCGATTGCCAGACCGGGTGCCTCATTTGGTGGCAGGACCGGCCGTATATCGGCTCGCCGGAAACGGATCATCAGCCGTGACGGCCCGACCGCATCGAGCAGACGCACGGCAGGCACATTGAGCGACAATTGAAGTGCCTGCCGTATGCTGACGTCGCCCTGGTAGCTCATGTCGAAATTTTTCGGCCGGTAGCCGAAGAAATCCGCCGGCCGATCTTCAATGATCGTCTCCTGGGAGACGATCCCCTGCTCGAAGGCTAGTCCGTAGATGAATGGTTTTAGGGTCGAGCCAGGCGAGCGCAGAACCCGCGTCATATCGATCCAGCCTGAACGGCTCGCATCGAAATAGTCCGCGGAACCCACCTCGCCGACGATTGCACCGGTCGTCACATCCGCCATGACCATCGCGAGCGAAACCCGGGGGCTGAGCCTGGATGTCGCCTCGCGGGCGACTTGTTCCAGTCCCTGCTGGATGCCGCGTCTGAGCGTCGTCTTGTGCTGTTTGATATCCGGTCGCTTTCGAGTAGCCGCTTCGGAAAGATGCGCGGCATAGGCCGGCAATTGCAGCCGCCGCAGCGGGATTGCCTCGCTTAGGGCACGCTCCGCCTCGCCCTCGCCCGTCAAGTCCGCGACGGCCGACCTCACCAGCACCCGCTCACGCGCTGCCTTCGCGCTTCGGGCATGCCGATCCGGACGCCGGCCTTCAGGCGATTGCGGCAGGGCCACGAGCAGGGCTGCTTCCGCCACCGTCAATCGGCGCGGCTCCTTGCCGAAATAGGCGAGGCTCGCAGCACGAACCCCTTCCAGGTTGCCGCCATAAGGTGCATGGGTCAGGTAGATTTCGAGAATTTCCTGCTTGCTCAAGCGCCGCTCTATTTGCAGGGCACGGACAAGCTGAAGGAGCTTTGCAGAAAAGGAACGGGTTTCGCGCGGCTCTATCAGCCGAGCCACCTGCATGGAAAGCGTGGAGGCTCCGGAAACGATGCGGCCGTTCGTGATGAATTGCAGCGCCGCCCGGCCGAGAGCCAGAGGGTCGACGCCTGCATGGTCGTAGAAACGCTGATCTTCATAGGCAACCAGCATTTTGATAAACCGAGGATCGACGTCCTCCGCTGCGGTCTTCAGTCGCCAGCGACCTTCCGGCGTGGCAAAGGCCCGCAACAGCACACCATCCGCGTCCAGCACTTCGGTCGAGACGACCTGCGCCTTTTCAAGCGGCGGTGGGAAGGCCCGGTCGGCGGCATCAAGACCGGCGACCAGCCCGGCCAGGAGGACCAGGCCGGCACCGATGCCGATCGAGAGCTTCCAGCTGCGTTTCATGGGATCGAGCCGCCGCTATTGCGCGGCGAGCACCTCCATCTTGCCGGTTGCAGTCCGCGCCGAGAACTGCGGCCGGTACATATCTTCGACCTGCGCCGCCGGATGGTCATAAACGCCCGGTGTCACGGCGCGCACGACATAGGCGAGCGTGATCTGGCGATTGTCGCCGGCGCTGCGATCGAATGCGGCAACGAAACGGTCGTTGCGGAACTCCGTATGCGCAGCCTGAACCTCCTCCAGCCAATCGAAATTCGAAAGGTTGGCGCTGTTGACGACGCTCGGATTGTCGATCTCAAAACCGGCCGGCAGCAGATCGGTCACGACGATGCGCGACGGCCACTCGTTCGTCTCGGTGATGGTCAGCACCGCCACGTAACGTTCATTCTGCTGCGCCTCGCTGACGTTCACTTCCTCGCCATCCATATTGTAATAGGTTCGGGAGATTTCGAAGCCTTCTCCACCGGCAGGAAGCGGCTGGGCGGGCGCCGCAACCGTGGTTATCGCCGCCGAAAGCGTTTCGCCGCTGTCGTTCCTGATCGTTACCGGATGGTCGATCAGCGCGTCACCCGTCATCTGCGACATCAGCGTCCCGCGGTGAGAAGCGCCATTGACGTTAAGCCGCAGGCTGTCGTCGCCGTTCTGCAGAGCACGGGCGGCGAGCAGCATCCAGGTCTGTTCCTGAGTGCTGGTATATTTCTTGGAAGCCCATTCCTTGGCAACGATGTTCGCCAGCGCCGGGACGATCGGCGGCACGGGTTTGCTCTCGGCGGCCAGTGCCAGGACCGCAGCGCCGTCCCGCAACGACGAACCGTAGTCGGAGCGAGCCAGGCTCACCTTGTGGATTTGCGCCTGTTCCGACATCTGCAGGGAATCTGCAAAAATGCTCTTTGAGCGCTGGGCATCCCCATAAAGCGCCAGCGCCGCAGCAATATGGGCCTTGGCGAGAGGCGTCGGGAAGTCATTGAGCGCCGTGTCCGCGTAGTAGCGCAGATCGCTGATCGCGGCTTTCCGGTTTCGCGCGAGCACGTAGAGCGCATAGGCGATTTCGTTGCCCTGGTCCTTGATGTTGTTGGTATAGCCGAGCGTATTCTGCAGGTTCTCCAACGCCTGAACCAACGTCTTTTCCGGAACGTCGTAACCTTGCTCTCGGGCACGAGAGAGGAAGTCCGTCACATAGGAATCGAGCCACAAATCGCCGCCGCCCGGAGCCCAGAGGCCGAAACTGCCGGCCGAGGACTGGTACGAAAGCACGCGATAGATGGCGTCCTGCACCCGCTTCTTGATATCCGCATTGTCGGCCAACCCGTTCTGCACCGCCATTTCGCTGAGATAAAGAAGCGGAAGCGCGCGGCTCGTGGTCTGTTCGGCGCAGCCGTATGGATAACGGCTGAGGCCCATCAGCAGCGCCGGAATGTCGAAGGCGTTCGACCGGCTGACATTCACACTGACGGAGCCCCCGGGCAGGACACTGTCCGCAAGCAAGTTGGAATCAACTGTGAGGCTCGCCCCGGGCCGAAGCTCAACAAGCCGACGCTCCGTAATGGGCATCGACGCCGGCCGCACCGGGATATCAAGCTGCTGATACACGGAAGGTCCTGAAACGCTCGCCAGACGCACATAGACCTCACCATTGCCCGGTTCGATACCGGAAAGCGGGATTGTGAGATTTGCCTTTCCGCCTGCTGCGAGCTTTAGGTTCTTGCTCCCGTTCTGCCCGACTGAGACCGGATCGGTCGTCATGACAGTAAGCTGATAGTCGCCGGCCGGCGCATCCGTGTTGGCGATATCGAGACGCAGATTGCCCTGATCTCCAGGGGCGAGGAAACGCGGCATGCTTGCGGTTACCACGATCGGGTCGCGGATGATCACATCCTTGACGCCATGTCCGACCCCCAATTTCGACCAGGCGACCGCCATTATGCGGGCGGTGCCGTTGAACTGCGGAATATCGAAGGAAACTTTTGCTTTGCCCTCGGCGTCGAGTTTTACGGGGCCTGAGAAAAAGGCCACCAGCTTCTCCTTTGGCGGGCTCGCCTGCAGGGCAATGCTGCCGCCATCACCGCCGGTGCGCAGGCGGCCGGTGGCGCCGAGCGAGCCGTCGATAAGCCGGCCGTATATGTCGCGAATCTCAATCCCGAGGCGGCGCTGGCCGAAATACCAGTCGTCCGGTGCCGGCGGCTCGTAGCGCGTCAGGTTGAGGATACCGACATCGACCGCGGCGACCGTTACATAGGCGTTTTCATTTGCCCCGGCTCCGGCTACCTGCACGGAAATATCGAGCGGCTGACGCGGCAGCGTCTTTTCAGGCGCATCAACCGAGACCTGCAGGTCCCGATTTTCCGGATCGACCTTCAACCATGTGATACCGATCGCGCGCATCGGCATCCGGCTTTGCTGTGCCTCGCCCGGACGATAGAGCGTAGCTGTTACATAGGCGCCGGCGCCCCAAGCCGCCGTGACGGGAATTTCCACCTCACCGCCCTGCTCGCCCATGCTCGCCGCCTGCACGGTGATCAGCTCTTCAGAGCCTGCCGTCAGCATCAGTTCTCCGGCATAACGCGAGGAGACTTTGAGCTTCGCAGTGTCGCCGATTTTGTAGCTCGGCTTGTCGAGAGCGATTTCCAGTGCATCCGGCGTTTCGGTCGAGGTCGCGGTCACGAACCAGCCGGCGTCGAATTCCACGCTCGACGCGGGTCCGCCGACATCGGCAGTCTCGACCTCGAGCCTGTAACGTCCCCAGCCGACCGGGACGGAGATCCGGCCGCCATCGGCGGTGACGTTGACGGCACCATCGGCAATCTGGCTCGTGCGCGTTACCGGCTCGAAACGCCAGGAAGACCCGTCGCGATACCATTGGTAGTCGCGGTCGACCTTGATGAGCTTCCACGAAAGGCCGCGCATCACCTGCTTATTGCCGTCGGCGCCCACGACGATGACCGTGAAATTGCCGACCGAATTTTCTGTCAGATCTCCGCTAAACTCCGGCTTGATCCCGATACGAGAGCCCTCTGACTTGACAGGTAAGGTCATCGTGCGCTCGACGGCCCGGCCACCTGCCTCCTGCATCCGCACGACAATATCTGCGTTGACAAGCTGCGTGGTCGATGGGATTTCGCTCACCAGCGCTTCGATGGTCGCCTTGCCTTCCTCGTCGGTCGGCTCCAGCTCATCGAGCGGTATCCTTACCGTCTCGGTTTCCTCTTCATCCGCCAATCCGAATTGATAGCCGGGAAACGCCGAATTTTCCCGGGTAGGCTTCAGTGCAATCTCACCTTCCAGATTGAGACCGGCTGCGGGTGCACCATAAAGGAAGCGCCCGTCGACGTTGATTGACGCCGGCTTGCCCGCTTCGATCTCCTTCGCATCGCTCGCCATCTCGAACTCGATGCGGTCAGGCACGAAGTCATCGACGAGGAACGTCTTTTCGCCGATTGCGGAGCCCTTCGGGTCCGTGAAGATCTGCATCGTCCAGGTGCCACGCATGGACGTCTGCTGCAGCGGCAGGCTCACGGCATAGCCGCCGAGCAAACCATTGCTGACCATCCGCCGATCCTCGACGCCGTCCGGACGCAGGAAGACAAAGGTGAGCGGTAGATTTTCGATGGCCGATGCATCGACATCGCGGGCGAGGGTACTCGCGTAAACCGTTTCGCCGGGGCGGTAGATGCCCCGTTCCGTCCAAGGCAGGATATCGATGGCACCCGGCGCCGGGCGGCCTGTGACGCCCCGGTCCGAGAGATCAAAACCGGCGCGGGTCATATCGAGGAAGACGAAATCCTGGCCGCTGTTCAGTGCCGTCAGGACCGCCGGCACCATGCCTGCGGTGCCGCGCATCAAGCCGGCAGTGAAAACCGCGCGGCCATCCGCATCCGTCTTCGCGGTGCCAAGGATTTCATTGTTCTTGGCAAGAAGCTGAAGATCGACGCCGCTGATCGGCTTGGCGGAACCAAGCGAGCGGGCGAAGACATGCAGGCCGTCCGTACCGGCATAGGTGGTAAGGCCGATATCGGAAACGACGAACCATTGCGTCGCTTTGCTGTCCCATTCCTGCGAGACCGTATTGGAAGCGGCCGCCGTCAGCACATAGACGCCCGGCTTCCGGGCGGGCAACGCTTCATCGACCGGAAAGCTCGTCACCACATCCTTGTTGAGTTCGGTGCCAATATCGATCGTTCCCTGCCAGACGAGCTCGCCGCTTTGCTGCTCGATCTGGCCGGCATTGTAGCCGTCCATCTGGGTGAGAAACTGCGAATTGGCGAGAAGCGAGGCGATATTCCGGTCGCCTATCCGGTAGAGCTTCAGGTCCGCCTTTTCCGTATTGACCGAAACGATCGGAATACCGCGACGGGCCGTCGAAGGCAGGACGAAACTGTCACCGGTGAAGCGTACCGTCGCTGAGCGGTCCTTGACGTAGAGATCAAGATCGATCTGGGCGACGAGCGGCTCGTCGACCGATGACGGGAGGCCGCGGCGGAGCGATAGCTTGTATCGCTGGCCGTGCGTCAGACCTTCGACGCAGATCTGGTTGTCCTTGGCTTCCATAGCCTTCGGCGCCTGGCCGTTTAGCACCACGAACGGAGCGTAATCGACACCGGCTTTCACCAGTGGCTCGGAAAATTGCACGCAGGCGCGCGGATTGGCGCTGTCCGCATCGACCGTATTACCCGTCACGCGGAAACCCTGGCGCTCGCGAAGGTCGTTGTAGGCCGTCTGCACGGTACGGGCCTTCACCAACGCGAGGCTCGCTTTATAGGCATTCAGTGCAGAGCGGTAATTCTGCTGCTTGGTAAGCGCTGCTCCAAGAACCGCCAGTGCATCCGCGCGGCTTTGGGCCGTGCGGGACAGCTGGTAGCCGTTGATCGCAGCAAGGGTACCTTCGCTATCGGCGGTGCTATTGTCCCTTGCGGTGCCGGCAGCACGCGCCAGCTCGATCCAGAGCGCACCATTATCGGGGGTCAACGTAAGCGCACCTTTGAGATTGTAGATCGCGGTATCGACATTGCCGCGGAGGAGTTCCGCCTGGGCGATCGTCTTCAGGTTTTCGACACCATAACCCTGCTGGTTATCCCCGAGCGTCAGGCCCTCTTTCTGCTCCCTGGCCTGCTGCAGCAGGTCCTCGGACAGGAAAGAGAGCTTTTGTGGTGCGCCTATGTCCGGCTCCGTGGCGACGTCAACGATCTTGCCCGCCACGGCGCCGGGAAAGGGATTGAGCTGGCCGTAGTCCGTCTTCAGGAAACACCACTTGGCATTGACGTTATAGGTGAAGGCTTTGCATGCATTGTCGCCGATGCACGCCGCCTCGCATTGCGGCTGGCTGACGTTCTTCACGGTTCTGAGATCGAAACCAAGATAGTCGCTATCCGGTGTGCTCTCGATACGCCGCTCCGCAGCCGTCAACGGCAAGGCGAGAGCGAATGCGGAAAAGAGAAGAGCGGAAAAGCCGAAAAACGCGCGCCTGGACATGAACCGTCCCCCCAATGGCTGTCGTTGAATGCGCCAGTTTTCCGATGTGTGCGGGAACTTGTCAAACGAAACTAAGGCGGTTCACGCACCCCTTTTCATGAAGATATTGTCATACAGGAAAACTGTGCCGGATCGGATCAGGCCATCAGTCCGGCTGCCGTAAAACCACCATCTACGGCCAGGATCTGGCCGGTCACATAGGAGGACTGTTCGCCGTCAACGAGGAAGGCAATAGCCGATGCAATCTCCTCCGGTTGACCATAACGACGCAATGGAACCGTGCGCTGCCATTCCTCCCGTGTCACCGCAGTATGGTTTTTCTTGACCATCGGGGTTTCTATCGGCCCGGGTGCGATCGCGTTGACGCGGATCAGGTCGTCAGCGAGTTCAACGGCCATGATCTTCGTCAGCGTGATCAACGCGCCCTTGGAAGCGCCATAAGCCGAGCGACCGAGATTGCCCTTTATCCCGGAAACCGAGGCAATATGGACAATCGAACCGCCGCCATTCTCCCTGAGAACCGGGGCCAGCGCCTGCGATAGCGCAAAGGCGCCGATAACGTTGATCTCATAGATCTTCCGCAGCATGTCGGTCGTCGTATCGGCAAAACGCGCATTGGCGGCAATACCTGCGCTATTGACGAGCGCGGCCAGCGGCGCATTGAGCGTTCGGCATCGGTCGGCCAACTGCGCGACCGCCGCTTCGTCCGTCACATCAAGCGGCGCAAGCGTGATCGCGTGACGATTGCTAAGCCGCTCGCCCAGACGCGCGAGGGCCGAGGCATCCCGGTCGGCTGCAACCACATGCCAGCCGCCGTCAATCAGAAGCTCCGTCGTCGAAAGGCCGATACCCGATCCCGCACCCGTAACGACGACGCTTCGCATCCCATTCTCCTAGTTTCCGACAATGACCAGTTCGAAAGTGACGCCGACGGGGTTGTCGCCGCGCGCAAGCCGCCCGTGGTAGATGACGCCGTCCGTATCGACGACCGCCGCATCCAGCGTTGCGCGCGGCCCCTCGGCTGTCTGTTCCAACAGCCCCGTCTCGATAGCGATCTCGGTCGCCAGGCAGGCAACTCGTCGCCCATCCTCGAACACCGGCTCATTGATGCTGCCGATGCCGAAGATCCTCCCGCTTTCAATCCCGTGCTGATGACACACGTCCTCGATTACCGTTGCGATATCTTCGTTCGGCCGCACCAGCAGCAGCATGCCATTGCCTGACCCGCTTTCGCCCTTGGCGGAAAACAGGGTGAAATTTGTTTCTGGGTCGGGGATCGAATCGAAGGTAGCGGTTGCGCTGCCGTAGCCCTTGACCGTGACCGGCTCACTCACCACGCTGTCGAACGGCAGGACATGGCCCATTCGAAGCCTGTTCTCGCCTGTGTCCCAGATACCGTGGCAATGAAGGAAGGGCACACCATCGCGTTCGCCGAATATGGCGGTGGCCTTCTCGAATCTGCCGCCCGCCGACGGCGCAAAAGTCGCGCTGTACCAGGCGGCATGGTCCTCGTCCGGGGAAAAGGCCGGAAGCACGTAGCTGAACGGGTCGCAGGCTCCGCCTTCGATATTGACGTAACCGCCTTTGCAGCCCGCATCTGCAAAAACACGCGCTACGCCGGCGAGAAAGACTTCGCCCGGTCGCAGCTCGCCTTCGACAGGCCTCAATTCAGTCCGCACCGCCTGATGCCGGATTCGCGCTACAGGTCCCGGATGTTTGAGCTGACGCAGCACCGGTTTTTCATGAGCCGGCTTGTGATCAAGCTCGCCTCTCGCCTGAAGCTCTTCGCGGATCATCTTCTTGGTGATCTTGCCATAGGCGGATTTCGGCAGCGCATCCCAGAAGATGAAGCGTTTCGGGATCTTGTAGCGAGACATCTTGCCATCGATGAATGCAAGCATCTCTGCTTCTGTAACGGTCGTGCCGGGCTTTACGACGCAGACCGCATAACCCACCTCCCCCCAAAGCGGGTCCGGCACGCCCAGCACCGCCACTTCGCTGATCGCAGGATGGGTGAGCAGCTTCTCCTCGATCTCGCGGGGATAGACGTTCGAGCCGCCGGATATGTACATGTCGGATGCACGCCCGGTGATATAGAGAAAGCCTTGGTCGTCCATGTGGCCAAGGTCGCCCGTTCGAAACCAACCGTTGCGGAACGCTTTTTCGTTCGCTTCTGGATTATCGTAGTATCCGGCAAAGACCGCCGGTCCGACGACGCAGATTTCCCCAGTCTCGAAGGGCGGGACCTCTTCACCTGTATCATTCTGGATCGACACCTGCATGCCGGTACGTTCCATACCGCAGGTCCCGATCTTCACGCCTTCCCCGTCTTCCGCCGAATGAAGAGCCGGCGGCAGAACGGTGATCGCGCCCGTTACCTCACCGAGACCGAAATACTGCACGATGACGGATCCCAGGCTCTTCAGCGCCCGTTTCTGATCCTCGCGGTACATCGGCGCACCCGCATAAATCACATACCGCAGCGAGGAGTGATCGTATTTCTCCGCCGCCGGGTGCTCGACCAGGAGCTTGAGGATCGTCGGCACGGTGAACATAGTCGAGACGCGCCATTTCTCGATCAGCGCCCATGCCCCATCGATGTCGAACTTTTCGGTCGGCAACAGGATCGTCTTCGCCCCATGCGCAACCTGGGTCAACTGGTGCACGCCGGCCCCATGCGACAGCGGCGCGACGACCAAAGCCGCATCGGCGGAAGTAACGCCCGGCATCAGGTCGCAGAGATGGTTATTAACCACGAAATTCATCTGGCCATGGGTCAACACCGCCGCCTTGGGCCGCCCCGTCGTACCCGAGGTGAAGAAGAACCAGCAAGGATCATCTCTATCGACCCACTCCTCGCGAGCCGCCCGTCCACGAAATTCTTCGGCAATTTCGTCGTATGAGGGACCGAATTCCGTTTCGCCAATGGCGATCACGAAACCGATCTCGGCGCTCGCCTCGCGCGACACGCGTGCGTGATCGGGAAAGGAGGCGTTGCAGATCATGCCCTTGGCGCCGCTGGCCTTAGCGAGATAGGCCACTTCTTCCGGGGTCTGCCGAAAATTGGTCGGCACCCAGACAGCGCCAATCCGGAAACAGGCGAACATGGATTCGAACATCTGGTTGCAGTTCTGCGACTGAACCAGGATGCGGTCACCCTTGGAGACCCCAAAGCGCTGTTGCAAGGCAGCGGCCATGGCGTCGATACGCGTCTCGAATTCCTCCCATGTCCAGGTCTTCTCCGCCCAGACGAGTGCCACCCCCCGGGGATCGCGGCGCCTGGCCTGCGTCACGAAATGCGCGAGATTCATGACTCGTGTCGAGCAGGGCACAAGCCCTCCCTTCGGCTCGGCAGGATTACTGGCAGACACCGAAGTGACGGCATTCATTTCGTCCGCTCCAGAATGGAGACGTAGTTGGCGACAGCCGCACCGCCCATATTGAAAACCCCGGCAAGGGTGGCGTTCGGAATCTGCATCTCGCCTGCGTCGTCACAGAGTTGCATTGCCGCCATCACATGCATGGAGACGCCAGTGGCGCCGATCGGATGCCCCTTGGATTTGAGCCCGCCCGATGGATTTACCGGCAAACGGCCATCCTTGCGGGTAATGCCTTCACGAATAACGCGATAACCCTCTCCGGGTGCCGCAAGTCCCATGGCTTCATATTCGATGAGTTCTGCGATCGTGAAGCAGTCGTGCGTTTCGACGAAATCTAGATCATCGAGCGACACACCCGCCTCACCAAGCGATTTCTGCCAGGCCCTGCGCGCTCCCTCGAAGGCGATCGGATCGCGCCGCGACATGGCGAGGATGTCGTTGGCATGGTTGCGCGCCTTGAAGGCGACAGCCCGTTTCATGCCGGCGGCAACTTCGGGTGTCGCGATGACCAATGCGGCTGCTCCATCCGATACCAGCGAACAATCGGTACGGCGCAGCGGCGCTGCTACGTAAGGATTCTTGTCCGACACGGTGTTGCAGAAATCGAAGCCGAAGTCCTTCTGCATATGGGCATAAGGGTTCTTCACGCCGTTTGCATGGTTCTTCGCGGCGATCATCGCCAGCTCTTCTGAACGGTCACCGTAGCGCTGAAAATAGTGGCTGGCGATGCGTCCGAAGAGGCCGGCAAACCCCCCTTCGACATCCGCCTCCTCTTCGCGATAGGAAGCGGAAAGCAATATATCGCCCGTTTCCTTTGTCGGGAGCGCCGTCATTTTCTCCGCGCCCACGACGAGGGCGATCTTGCCTCGGCCGGAGGCGATAAAATCGAGCGCTGAATAAAGGGCCGCCGAACCCGTTGCACAGGCGTTCTCCATCCGCACCGCAGGCACGTGGTCCAATCCGTCGGCAGCCATCGCGACGAGAGCGCCTTGAAAATCCTGCTTGGAAAAGCCGTTGTTGAACACCCCGACGAAGATCCCGTCGACGTCCCTTGCCGTGATCCCCGCGTGTTCGAGCGCCGGATTGATCACCTCGGCCATCAGCTCCCTGGTCGATCCGGCTTCGGACTTGCCGAATTTCGAATGAGCCCAACCGACGATCTGTGCTCCTGCCATGACCTTCTCCCTTGTTTCAGACCCGTTCTGGCGCCCGTGTGCGCGCCGCCAGCTGCGGCTTTGGAATGGGCGCTTTTTCGCCGCCGAAAAGCGCCTTCAGCTTGCCTTGGACTCGCTCCACCTCCTTGCGCAGCAGTGCCATCAGTTCTTTCTGCCGCATTTCATTCATGCGGCTGTCGATGGCCGCAATGGACAGCGCACCGGCAAGACGGCCATCCGGCAGCAGGATTGCCATTCCTATTCCCCAGGAGTTGGCGATCACTCTTCCTGGGTTCAAGGCATAGCCCCGTTCGCGCGTCCAGGCGATATCTTTGGCGATGATTTCCGGCGAATAGCCGGGATACTGAGCCGCGACGACCCCTTCTATTCGGCCGATTATCGCCGCCACTTCTGCATCCGGCAGAGCAGCGAGCATAGCAAGCGACCCCGCACCGACGCCCAGCGGATTCTGATCGCCTGCAAGAAGGGCGTGCGTTCGGACTGGAAACGTCCCTTCCTCGCGATGCAGGCAGACGGCATAATCGTCACGCCGCATGGAAACGAAACTGGTGTCGCCTGACGCGGCGGAAAGCCGCTTCAGGCTTTCGCCAGCCATTTCCAGCAGGCCATGCCGGCGCGAAGCCAGCATGCCGAGCACGTAGAGCTCCCCTCCGAGATAATACCGGCGGGTTAGCTCATCCTGTTCCACCAGGCGGGACCGCATCAACGCCATGAGCAATCGCCGGGCGGTGGGTTTGTTCAATCCGCTTTCGGCAACCACATCGCCAAGGGCAATGCCCTTTTCCGCACGGCGGCCGACGATGGAAAGTAGTTGCAAAGCCCGTTCCACCGCTTGCGCGCCGGTTCCCGAAGCCACGCTCTCGCGCAGAACCGCCGGAATTTCCACGTTCCGCTCCATCATGAGCCTCTATTGGCGCCTGGTTTTCCTGCTAGCCCAGCGTCTTGCCGACAGCCTTCTCCAGGATCGCCCAGGCCTCGTCGCCGTACTTGGCCTTCCAGTCCTTGTAGAAATTGGCGCTGCGCAGCTTTTCCTGGAAGAGAGCACCATCCGGCTTGTTGAACTTCATGCCTTTGCTCTCCAGTTCCGCCTGAACAGTAGCGTTCAAGGCCATGACGTCCTTGCGCTGCAGTTCGGCAGCCGCGTTGAAGTGCTTGGAGACGATCTGCTGCAGATCTTCCGGCAACGCTTGCCACGAACGGCGGTTGAGCAGGATCCAGAAACCATCCCACATGTGGTTGGTCAGCGAGACATATTTCTGCACTTCGTAAAGCTTCGCAGTCGCAAGGATGGCAAGCGGATTTTCCTGGCCATCGACGATGCCGGTCTGCAGGGCCGTATAGGTCTCTGCGAAGTTAATCGATGCCGGTGCCGAACCAAAGGCGGTGAACATCGAGGTCCAGAGCGGGCTGACCGGCACGCGAATCTTGAACCCTTCGAGGTTCTTCGGGGACTCGATCGGTCCCTTGGATGAAGTGATCTGGCGGAAACCGTTGTCCCAGATCTTCTCCAGCGTCAGCAGGCCCTTCTTCTCGATCTCGCCGCGGACGTATTTGCCGAGCTCGCCGTCCATCGCCGGCCAAACCTGATCGTAGCTGGGGAACGCGAATCCTACACCGTTCAGCGACGCATTCGGGACGAGCGTCGAAAGAATGATCGGCGACAGGCTGAACATTTCGACGCCGCCGGAACGCACCTGGCTCAGCATGTCGGTATCGGCACCGAGCTGGCTGGACGGGAAGATGTTGATCGCCATGCGGCCGCCGCTCTCCTCCTGAATCTTCGCCACCGCTTCCTTGGCGCGAATGTTCATCGGGTGGGTCAAAGCCTGGTTGTTCGCGAACTTGTAGGTGAACTCGGCGGCATTCGCGGGCCGCGTGCGGATCGAAAATGTGGTGGCGAGACCAGTCGTGGCCGCGCCCAAAAGAATAGTTCTGCGATTGACGTTCATGAAATCCTCCTCCGACTTCAGTTCCCGGTTATGCGTTTCCTGCCCTCTCACAAAAAGGCGGTGGAAAAATAGGGCACAGCTGCGATCACCAGAAGGCCGATCATCAGCGCGCCGATATAGGGCCAGATGGCCTTCATGGCTTCGTCCGGCGAAACATTGCCGATTTTACACGCGATGTAGAAACCGATGCCGATCGGAGGGGTCATGAGACCGATATTCATCGCCGTCACCACCACCATGGAATAGTGAATGTCGTTGATGCCGAGCGAGCGAGCGACGGGGAACATGATCGGTGCCATCAGCACGATCGCCGGCAGCCCTTCGAGCACGCAGCCGAGCACCAGAAAGATGAGGATGGTGACGCCCATGAAGGTCATCCAGCCGCCCGGCAGTCCCTGCACCGCATCAACGAGCTGGGCGGCAAAACCGGTCTGCGTCAGCGCCCACGCCATGGCCGAAGCAGCGCCCAGGATCATCAAAATTGCACCGGAAAGTGCCGCGGTCTCAACCAGCATCGAATATAGCCGGCCATAGCTGATGCCGCCATAAAGCAGGACGCCAATAATCATGGCGTAAAGCACGGCGATGGTCGAAACTTCGGTAGCGGTTGCAATGCCCTCACCGACCGCCGTGCGGATCAGGAAAGGCAGCACGAGGGCGGGCGCCGCGACCAGAAGAGCTTTCTTGACGACCGGCAACGGCGCCCGGCGCACGCCGGCCATGGATTCATGCCGCGATTTCCACCGGGCAAGGACAGCCAACACCAGAAGCAGCACCATGGCGATTGCAAAGCCGGACGTAAACAGGCCCGCGATGGAAACTCCGGCTGCTGACCCCAACACGATCAACACGATCGAAGGAGGCACGGTCTCGGCCATGGCCGCCCCGGTCGCGAGCAGCGCAATCATCTCCGGCGGCTTGTGACCGCGCCGTTTCATTTCGGGAAACAGCGCCGGCGCAACCGTCGCCATGTCCGATACTTTAGAACCGGAAATACCGGAAACGAGAAAAAGCGACCCGAGCAGCACATAAGACATGCCGGCGCGCACATGCCCAAGCAGCGAGGCCAGGAATTCGACGATCGCCTTGCCCATGCCTGTCGCGTCGAGGATGCAGCCGAGAAGGACGAAGATCGGCACCGAGAGTAGGATTATGCTGGACATGCCTTCATCGATGCGACCGATCATCACGAAAACCGGTACCGAAGTGGTGAAGGTGAGAAAGGCGAGTGTTCCGAGGCCGAAGCAGAAGGCTATCGGCACGCCGAGCACCAGAAACAATCCCACGAAGCCGACCAGGAAGATTGGAATATTCCAGTTGCCGATCTGCTTGAGACCCGGCCCGACGAGCCACAGGAGACCTGTGACTGCCGCGATCAGAACGATACTACCGGCAACGCGCCTGACGCCTGACCCTCTAAGCCCTTTGGCCAGCGCCAAGATCAGCATCAGGGCGACACCAACAGGCAAGGCAGCGGCTCGAAAACTCATCGGGATATTGAGCGCAGCGGACGTAATGAAGGACTCTTCAATCGCATATTCGTAGGCAGGCAGCAGCATGGCCGCGAGGAATACCGCCATCAATAACATCGTCAGGGTATGGGCCAGGTCCTGCAGTTTACCGGGCAGCATGCCCACGAACAGGGTAAGCCTCAGATGCTCGTTGCGGTCGACCGCCATTGCGGCTCCGAGCATTGCGAGCCAGAGGAAGGAAATCGAGGCAACCTCGTCAATCCAGACGATCGGCAGCGAAAAGACATAGCGCGAAACGACCCCGGTCAGAAGCAAGCCGATCACCGCCACAAGCAGCATGGCTGCGATCCACTCCACGGGACGCATCCAGATCGACCCGCGCTGCTGTGGAGCTACACCTTCAAGGCCGGCAAGCAACGAAGCCTCGTCCATGGACTCGATCACGTTGTTCGCTGCCGTCACAACTCCCCCTCCTCCGAACAGGCGCACGCGAAGGCCGAAAGCAGACGGGGAAAGCGGCTCACCGCGAATTTGAAACCGCAACGCCTCCTCACCGGCGTCGCCGTTCCTCCCTGTCTCAGGCTCCTCCAGCCTCAATAATAGTCCACTTTCTGGAACTGGTTCTCTCCGAACTCCCCAAACTCTGCGCGAGCTTCGTCAACTAGGCAAGCGTAAAATCAGAACAGAAGGAAAAATCTTCTTTTCTGGTTCATATCATGGAACAAGAATCGGCTCAGGTGATGCTCCCGGAAACCGTGACATGCAGACCTCCGTCTACCGGCAATTCCACGCCGGTGATGTATTTCGCCTCATCGGAGGCAAGGAAAACGGAGGCCCAGGCAATGTCCCAGCCGTCTCCCTGCTTTTTCATAGGTGCCAGAGCATCGCGTTTGGCTTTCATTTCTTCCGCCGAACCATAGTAGCCACTTATCTGCTTCTGGATGTGGGGCGTATCCATGACCCCGGGAAGGATTGTGTTCGCGCGGATGCCTTTTGCGGCATACTCGATCGCGATGGCCCGTGTGAAGTGATTGAGGCCCGCCTTCGATGCATAATATGAAACATAGCGATAGCCGGTCCACCTGATGGATGCGAGCGACGAGATATTGATAATGGCACCACCTCCCTGCCGCTCCATAATCGGCAAGACCGCCTTGCAGGTCAGAAAAGCGCTGGTCAGATTGACGTCGATCACGCGCCGCCAGCTTTCCTCGGTCGCCTCCGCGGCACCGCCCGGAAGATTGATGCCGACATTGTTGTGCAGCACATCAATGCGACCGAACCGCTCCATGGTCTTTTCGATTACGGCAGCGATGTCATCGGATTTGGTCACATCAGCGGCAAGCGCCAGACCGACGCCACCCTCGGACTCGATCACCTCAAGAGTATTCTCGGCAGCGTCCCTGTTGACGTCGACACAGACGACGCTTCCGCCTTCGCGAGCGTAGGCAACAGCCGCCGCCTTGCCGTTTCCGAAGCCAGGTCCTACCGACCCCGCGCCGAACACAACGACGATCTTGTTCTTCATGCGATCCATGCGTTAATCCTCCCGCTCGCCCTCCAGACAGCGAGGCGCAACTTAAGCACGTCGGAGCTGCCGGTCCATGTTCAATCCCGAACAGGATATGTGCAGAAACGTGCCCGCTTGGCTGAGCCAGTTGCCGAAGCATTTGCCGCAATCGCTATTCTTGCGCAGGGCTCGAAGTCGCGAAAGCACCTTCGGCCAGATGTCTGGCATGGTCGCGGATATCCTTCGGCCATGGCGCGACCAGATCGGCAAACCGGTCAGCCTGCCCTGCATAGAGCGCTCGAGCCGCCTCTTCGTAGCCCGGCTGATCGCCAGCGAGCGCCTGCATGAAGCGATCGGCAGCCTCCTGAGCCTGTCGCTTGCGATTGTCGGGCTCACCGGCAGCCCGCGCAGATTCGACCAGTTTCCGCAATGCGACGGATGCACCTCCCGGTTGCCGGTTAAGCCATTCCCAATGCCGCGGCAACAGCGTCACTTCGCGAGCGACGACACCAAGCTTCGGACGCCCCGGCCGCCGTTCCGTCGGCTCAACGGAACTTTCGTCACCCATCGGTAGGCGCGCAAGGCACTCCTCGACATCCCCACGCAGGTCGAGATCGACGAGCCGTCCAGTAGCGTCGTCAAAGATCAGAACTCCGCTTGTTTCCTCGGCTTTCAATGCCGTGACGACTTCGACCGGCGAGCCGCCGGCGATGCGTTTATCGCCCTGAAAGGCGGTCCAACTGAGCTTCACCCGCTTCTCCTCATTTCGGAAATGATTTATCCGGGTAAAATCGCAGGGTCAATCGGCTTGGATTGCCCGCTGCCTCCGACGTGAGACGCCATCCTCGATCCGCCGGGCGAATTGGATGATGACCCGCCGAGCGGCCGGTTCCACCCCCCTGGCGATCAACCATGACAGGAGGAAGAGGACCGCAACCAACGCGACGCCGACTATCCAACGATCATCTTCCGTGCCGAAATGGGCGAAGACAGAGTAGCCGATGTTTTGATGGAGCAGATAAAGGGGGTAGGTCAGTCCGCCCAAGCCCATAGCCAGGCCAGGAGCAATCCGCAGTGACGGCGAGAGCGCGGCAATGGTCATGACCGCAAGCGCTGCCGGACCTATAATGGCTAGGCCGACAACCTGCCGGCTCAGGCCATAGGTCTCGACGAAATCCGATTCGGTGAGGAAAGGCGTGAACATGGCCCAGATAACGGCCACGCCAAGGACGCAAAGATTTCCAGCCGAACGATGCCGCTGGGTCTTGTAGAGCACCAACCCGAACGCAAAGTAACCAGAATACTCTGTAATCAGCAGTTTTTGCAGGACTCCGCTTCCGATTGCAATTTCATTGCAAGCGGAAATGCTAAGCCACAGCAGGATGAGCATGCGCCAGCCGCGGTCGAAAAGGCCTGTTGCAATCAGCAGAAATATCCAGCCGTAGAAGATGATCTCGTACGCAATCGTCCAATAGGCACCATCGAGGAAAGGCTGGCCGAGCGCTCTGGACAGGATGACGGCATGCGCCATCCACTGCTCAAGCGTCGGGGGCTGGAGGGACGGTACCGGCATGGCTGTCAGAACGATGGCGGTAATCGTCGCGCAGACGATAAAAGTCGGCCAGAGCCTGGCCACCCGCCCGACCGCAAATTCGTAAGCCGAACGTCCTTCTGCCGACATCGTGATGACGTAGCCGGAAATAGCGAAGAAGATCAGGAGGCCTGTGTCGAACCACATGGCCAGCGGCGCAAGCTCTGGAAAACCGATGCCGCCGCCCTCCCCGGAAATCTGCATGCGGAATCCGTAGTGGAACAACAGCACCATCAGTGCCGAAATGAGGCGCAGCAGATCCAGGTTAAGGATACGTGGCGTCTTCCCAATCGTCATCGACACCTCTCACAGGATAATTTGCGGCATCTTATGGAATGAGCCTTTGAAAACCGTGAATCCATCGGAAAGAATATGAATAGATCTGACCGGTGAGATCTTCCCGCACGCAACGTCTTCCCTTTCCGCCGTGAATGGCGTTTCCTCTTGTCTTGCGAGCGGATTCGGTCAGGACATCGAGGAGGATTCCCATGACGATCTTTGTTTGCTCCGCCTGCGGCACATCCTTCGATGACGGCGAGCATCCACCAAGAACATGCCGGATCTGCGCCGACGAGCGCCAATATGTGCCGACCTCCGGACAGGTTTGGACGACGCCGGAAAAACTTGCTCTCGCACACCGGAATACGTGGTTTCAACTCGAGCCGGGATTGATGGCCATCCAGACTGTTCCGGCCTTCGCCATCAACCAGCGTGCGCTGCTTCTGCATACGCCGGCCGGAAACGTGCTCTGGGATTGCATTGCTCTGCTTGACGAAGCAACTAAAGCAATTATCCACGCGCTTGGCGGCCTGAGCGCAATTGCCATCTCGCACCCTCACTACTACACGACGATGCAGGACTGGGCCGCCGCATTCGACGCGCCTATTTATCTTCACGCCGCGGATAAAGAATGGATCTGCCGTTCCTCTGATTACATCCGCCTATGGGAAGAGGATGCTCTCGTCCTTTCCTCCGCCGTCACGCTTGTTCATGGCGGAGGACATTTCGCCGGCGGTACCGTATTGCATTGGGCCGGCGAAGATGGGCAGGGCGTGCTGCTTGCTGGAGACATCGTCCAGGTAACTCCGGGAGCAGATCACGTGTCATTCATGTGGAGTTACCCCAACATGCTGCCGCTCAGTGCCGCGGAGGTAGCGGATGTCGCCGAACGATTGGCGCCATGGCCTTTCGAACGAATCTACGGCGCCTTCTCTCACCAGAATGTGCGACAAGGCGGGCAGGATATCGTGGCGCGCTCTGCGCGCCGCTATATCGATCGGATCAAGAACCCCAACCAGTGATAGGCAATCTGTCGGCCGAGAACACTCGTGTCTGCGACATCTGCGATTGATGCCTTGCCCGACTGACGCCATCACGGCGTGATCGCGCGCTCCCCGGATATCTGTTCATTCATCCATTCGGCGCCGGCACGAATACCACCAAGCGGGAAGACATGGATGCGGTCGATCAGGCTTTCCGGATGAGCCGCTTTGTATTGGGCGATCTCCGTCAGAAAATCGGTAGGCTCATATGGCACCAGCAGCTTGCTGAGATCCATCGCTCGCCGCTGCAACACGCTCAACGAGGCACCCACACCGCAAGAGACCGCAAACTTGATCAATGTCTGCAGCTTGGTCGGTCCGGCGACGCCGAGATGGATCGGCAACTTGATGCCGGCCGCAGCAATCCGCTCCGCCCAGGCGATCACGGGTTTGGCATCGAAAGCAAACTGGGTGACGATTGCCATCTCCGCATCGGTGCGCTGGGAAAAAGCCTGCTTGAACTGCAGCGCTTCGTCGACGATCTTCGTACCGCCGCCGGTATCTATGTCCTTGTTGCCTTCCGGATGGCCAGCGACATGCAGGCGTTTGAAGCCATAGCGATCGAATAGACCGGATTCGATCAGCTGGATCGAGCTGTCGAAATCGCCTGCCGGCGTCGTCACCCCACCCCCGAGCAACAACGCCTGATCGACACCGGCTTCGTTTCTGTAACGCTTGATCCAATCTTCAAGCGTTGCGACACTTGGAATGATGCGGGATGGGAAGTGCGGCATCACCGCAAAACCGTCCTTGGCCAGACGCTTGGCCGTTAAAACCATATCTTCGATTGGCGTGCCATCGATATGGGCGATATAGACCCGCGTGCCTTTTGGAAGAAGGACCTTGAAGTCTTCTATTTTAGCCGCTGTGCGCGGCATGACTTCGATGGAGTAGTCAGTGATGAGATCCCTGAAGCCAGCCGGCTCGGTGGATTTCTCCTCCTGCTTTCCCTTGAAAAGATTCAAAAGTGCCATAATCGATCCTCCCCCGTCTAATCCGAATGAACCTCCGGCCAAGATGGACGGAGCGGCGTGCGAGACCCATGTTCTCGCACGCCTGAAGATCAGAGGGCTTTCTTTGTGCGCCAGCTTTCGGCGTAATTTTCACGTGCTTCCTGTGCGTAGGGCACTGCAGCGACGCGAACGCGGATCTCGGCCTGGCCGTGGCCTTGCTCAACAGAGGTCTTGGAGGTCCCGCCGTCGGGCTCGCCCCAGACGAGCGTCAGGATATCGTTTTCCTTGATGTCAGCATCAACGACGCCGAGCGACAGCATTGAACGCTCGTTGTAGCTATAGCCGTTGAACATCGACAGGCCGACGACCTTGCCGTCCTTCAGAACCTTGTCGAAGCTCGAGGAGGCGTAGTTGGAGAGTGGGAAGTCGATCCACTTCTTGGCCTGTTCGCCCGGCTGGAAGGCCGAGGCAATTATTTTGACGACGTCGTCGGAATTCCATTCGAAGGTGACCTTGCGGCGCTGCGGGGTTGCCTTCTGCTTTTCGACGGCGGCGCGGCCGACGAAGTCGTGGTCGAACTTGACGTAGACGCCATAACCCAGCTCGTAGGGGTTCAGGTAATAGTCTTCGATATTGTCGGAAACGTAGCTGCCGCCGATCGAGCCGCTGGCTTCATAGCTTTGGGCAGAAAGCCAGTCGCGATATCCTTGCAGTTCATCACCGGTGTAAATCGCCGGAAGCGGCGACGGAATCCAGCCGGATTCCAGGGTGTTTGTGGCGTAGGCGCGGCTGCCGACCGGGCGCAGGTCGACGCCGGCTTCTTCAGCTGCCTTGATGATGGCGGCGCGGACTTCGTCCTTCTCCGCATAGGGACCCCATATTTCGAGACCCGGAGCGCCGGCCATGCCGTGGCGCAGAGCCTGAACCTTGCGGCCGCCGACATTGATCCAGTCGACGTGGAAGAACTTGATCTCCGGGATCGGTCCGCCGTTCATCTTTTCGAAGACCTTCGGCGCGTCCGGTCCCTGGATCTGGAACCTATAGTGGATTCGGGTAACCTCTTTGCCGTCCGGACGGGAGGGAGATCGCGGATCGTGTGTCAGCTTGACGTTATATTTGCCGAGAGAAGCATTGTAGAGCAGCCAATTGGCGGTCGGCGCGCGACCGACGAGAACGAACTTCTCCTCGGTTTCGCGGAAGATGATCATGTCACCTATGACATGACCGGCCGGCGTGACCGGAACGTAGTGCTTGGCGCGGTCGACACCGAAATTGGCGAAGCTGTTGATCGCGAGGCTCTCCAGGAACCTAGCGGCATCGGGACCTTCGACGACAAGTTCGTCCATGTGATGGGACTGGTCGAAAAGAACAGCCGTCTGCCGCCAAGCAGCCTGTTCGGAGCGCCAGTTGGAGAATTCTGGAGCAACCACAGGGTATACATAGATCCCTGTTTTGGAGTTGCGAAGATGCGTGACTGTGTTACCCGCATCCTTCAAAACTTGGGTGAGATTGGCTTTGGTCATAGAATTCCTCCCTATGGCTTGAAGTTTCATGTATACATGACGCCATCTGGGAGGAAATTCAAGGGAAAATATTCGAGGTCAGCGCGACCTCCGGCCTGCACCGTCGGAAGTGCAAACGTGGTGCTGCGTCAGGAGTTGAGCAGAACGAGGCCGGGGACGGTCAGCAGCAGCTCCGGATTTTCGTAGACTGCATATTCTAGGTTTTTACGGGCAATGCGCGCGTGTTCCCGCGCGAGAAACTCCGCTCGCGCTCCCTCCCGCCCGACGATCGCAGCGACCAGAGAACGATGTTGGTCCTGGGCGATATGCAGAGACTGCCGGAAGGCCGCAACATGCGTTCGGCTGGAAAGGAATGCCGATGGCGACGCGAAGGGCAGGCGCGTCGCTCGCTCTACTTCGCGCTGGATGACAGAACTGTTGGAAAGGGCAACTAGAGCCGCATGGAATTTCGCGTTTGCCTCGGAATAGGCTTCCAAATTCACGTCGTCCTGGCCATCCCCGAAACATGTCTCGAGACGCGCCAGGATTTCATGAAGCTGATCGATTCCTGTCTGAGGCACCCCACGCTCAGCGGCAAGTCGCGCTGCCGTTCCCTCCAGCACGCCGCGCAGCTCAATGGCGTCCACGGCGTCCGCGTATGTGAAGCTGCGTACGACGAAGCCACCGTTCGTGAGCCGATCAAGCAAACCCTCCTCGGCAAGACGCGACATAACCTCGCGAACCGGTGTGCGGGAAATTTGCAGTGTCTCCGCAAGCGGAACCTCGAAAAGCCGGGTGCCTCCGGGATAATCGCCGCTCAATATCTTCTTGCGCAACTCCATCAGAGCCCGCATCGTATGAGTGTTTCTCGAAGTTTCTTCCAAATCAGCACCTGTGCTCTGCGGCGAGGTCGGCACAGCCCCACCCCTCGATCCCGAAATCTTAGCCACATCTGATCAATTGGCCAAGCGCCATGTATACAGCCTGGCTGTGCATGCCCAGCACCGGCAGATCAGAGACAGGGGCTGGAGGATGAGTACGCTATCTCGACTGACGGCGGGCAGCCAGAACGCGCGCGACTGTCTGCCTGAGATTTCCCGCAGTTTTTGGGCCGGTTGCTGCCATCTCGTCCTGCACGGCGGCAATTTCCCGGGCAAGCCCGCCGTTGAGGCCCAGGGCATCAAGCGTCACGCCGCTTTCCCTCATTTCAGCTGCACGACGGCGGCCATGCCGCGTGGTCCGTTCGAACTGGTAGTCTGGGAATTTGGACCAGTCGAGGCCAGGGAAACTCCGGGACAGGGATGCCAATATCTCTTCGAAACAGCCGGATGCCTCGGCGGCGAGAAGAGCTTCGACCGTGATCGCCTCCAGCCCTTTGACGAACACGGACCGCACCATCTTGATGGCAGTCGCCGCTCCGGGCGCATCACCAGCTAAATCCGCTTCGAAACCGAGACTGCGAAAACGCTCCAACAAATCTGCGGCCTCCGCGCCGGCAATCAGCACCGGAGTCGCATGTCCTTTTGGATGCACGGGCGCCATGACTGCCATGTCGAGATAGGTGGCTCCCGTCGCATGAATAAGCGCCGCGGTCTCGCGCTTGCGGCCCGGCGAAACGGAATTGATATCGATCAGCAGTGCGCCTTGACCGAGATGCGGCGCCAAAGACTGCGCGGCAACGAAGCTCTGATCGGCTGTAACGGCACTGAAGATCCATTCCGCGTCTGCAAGCTCCGCCGGTGACGCGGCGGGCTTAACGTTGCGGCTGGTCATCGCCGTAAGCATCTCCTCGACGCTTTCGGTTTGATCGAGCAGCAGATCATAGGCCCGGAACTGGGCATGCTCGAGCGTCGGAGCGAGACTGTCGTGGAAAGCGCGCGCCGCTTCGCCAAAGCCCAGGAATGCGATCCTCATATTGCTGCCTCACAGATCATTCCGCAAAGACCCTGCCATCGAAAAGCTTGCGTGCCGTCCGCAATACGGCGGCTCGATCGACTTCGCCGTCCTTGATCGTGGCAATGACGCTCATTTCGCCGGTCGGATGCTCGATCGACAGCAGCTTCTCATCGCCGCCGGGTATCACGGCGAGCTCCGATGCGGGGCCTGACGGCAGAAGACAGGCGGTCGCAACGCTGACGGCGCCCAGCACGCCGATTGCATCGTGACAGGTGTGCGGAATGAAAGTGCGTGTGGAAACAGCCCCGCCTGCCGTCGGTGCCGAAACCATCGTCATTTTCGGCACCGATTTTTTTGCGACATCACCAAGATTCATCATCGGTCCGGCTTTTAGCCGGATTGCCTCGAGCCTTGCTCGCAATTCCTGGTTCACCTCCAGTTCCTTTGGGCTTTCCGTGCCTTTGATACCGAGGGCATCGGCCCGCATCACCACACAGGGCATGCCGTTGTCGATAAGCGTGCAGGCAACGCCATCGATCACATCGACCGCATTTCCGGTCGGCAGCAGCGCGCCGCAGGAAGAACCGGCCGTATCCGCGAACACGATCGGCACCGGCGCGGAGGTTCCCGGCACGCCGTCGATCCGGGCTTCGCCCTTGTAAGTCACCCGGCCGCCGGGCGTCTCGATCGTCGCAATGGCGATCTGGCCGGTATTTTCCATGAAGATCGACACCTCGGTCTTTTCGCCTCGGACCGGCACCAATCCCCGCTCGATCGCGAAGGGTCCTATACCGGCGAGGATGTTGCCGCAGTTCTGCGCATCCGTAACGATCGCCTGATCAACGAAGACCTGCAGGAACAGATAATCGACGTCGACACCCTCCCGCGCTGATTTCTTCACGACCGCCACTTTGGAAGTGAGCGGGTTGGCTCCGCCCATACCGTCGATCTGGCGCGCATCGGGCGACCCCATGACGCGCAGCAGGAAATCCTCACGGTCGGCCGGCAGGTCTTCGGCCAAAAAATATCCGCCTTTGGATGTACCACCCCGCATCCACATGCATCGGACGCCGGTTTCGGTTTTACTCATGACCGCCTCCGCTCTTTTGCAGCGCTCAGATATACTTCAGGCCCTTTTCAGCCAGCCGGCCGCGCATGTCGTAGATATCGAGGCCGAGTTCGCCGGCCGCGAGCCGCTTGCGTTTACCATCTTCGGCCGCAACACGGGCTTCCGCCTTCTTTGCGACCACTTCAGCTTCCTCGCGCAGCACGACACAAACGCCATCATCATCGGCAACGATCACATCGCCCGGGCGAACATAGGCGCCAGCGCATACGACCGGTACGTTCACAGAACCGAGGGTCTCCTTGACTGTGCCCTGGGCGAAGATCGCCTTCGACCAGACAGGAAATTTCATCTCCGTCAGATCAGCCACATCCCGAACACCCGCATCGATGATCAATCCCTTGCAACCGCGCGCCTGCGCAGACGTGGCGAGGAGATCACCGAAATAGCCGTCCTCGCAGGGGCTGGTCGGGGCGAGCAGCAGAATGTCGCCGGCCTTCAACTGTTCGATCGCCACATGCAGCATCCAGTTGTCGCCCGGAGGTGCGGAGATAGTGACGGCACTCGCCGCGAGGCGTGCACCCGGAAAGATCGGCCGGATATAGCTGGCGAGCAGGCCCTTGCGGCCCTGCGCTTCATGCACCGTGGCAACGCCGCAGGCGGCCAGCCGGTCGATGACTGACTGATCAGCACGCTCGATGTTCTGAACGACAACCGACATCAGAGTTCATCCACAGTACGGGGGAAGACGGACTGGAAGCCTTCGGCGTGGGTGGACTTGCGCCCGCCGGACTGCCCGCCCGAATTGCGCATGAAATGGTTTCCGCGGTTTTCCGCGACGTTCTTGTAGTAGTGCCACAGGTGCTCCTGGCCCTCCATGCACTGGATAGCCGCCCACTTCTTTTCCCAGACGGGCGAGATGTCGAGGAAAACATCCGGTTTCCATTCCATCTGTTCGGTCTGGTGCGGCTCGAACAGGTAAAGCTGCGGCGCGCCGAGAACCTTTTCCCCGGGATTGTGGCCCCAGGCCTGGGCAATCATGCGGGCGTCAAGTGCCACCTGTGTCGCGTACATGTGGTCGGTATTGTACGGGTCCCATTTCGAATGAGAGAGCATGAATTCCGGCTGAACCTTGCGGATCACGTCGACCAGCTTGAACTTGGCGTCCTGATCGACGACCAGTGGATAGTCGCCGAGATCGAAAAACTGGATGTCGGTAACATCGAGCGCTTTTGCCGCGTTTTCCGCTTCCCTGCGGCGCTCGGTCTTCACCTTTTCGAGCGTCATGCCCGGGTTTTTCCAGAGCTTGGCACTTTCGCCGCGCTCGCCATAGGACAGGCAGACTACCGTAACGTCATAGCCCTTTTCCTCGTGCAGCGCGATCGCGCCGCCGCAACGCCAGACGAAATCCGCCGAATGGGCGCTGATGACCAATGCTGTCTTTGCCATGGGATGCCTCTTGATTTACTTATGCAGAGCCGGCGGCGTGCCGTGCGTGTGGAAGGTTTCGATCGTCTTCATCCCCCAGGCCTGGCCCTTCTTGCGGTCGGCTTCGGTCCAGACGACCGGCTTCCAGTCGGGCCGCAAGATCAGGCGGGCGCCTGCATTGGCGAGTTCAACGCGATTACCGGCCGGCTCCCAGACATAGAGGAAGAACGTGCCCTGGATCGCATGCTTGTGCGGGCCGGACTCGATGTGAACGCCATTTTCCAGGAAGATGTCGGCGGCGCGCAGGATATCTTCGCGCTGGTCGCAGGCATAGGTGACATGGTGGAAGCGACCATGCGAACCGGTATGATCCTCGGAGCAGGCGAGGTCATAGGTCTTGTTGTTGATGGTGAACCAGCAGCCGCCGAGACGGCCGTTGTCGAGCTGGATCATTTCCGTCACCCGGCTGCCGAGCGCCGTGATCATGAATTCTCGCATGAGGCTGACATCGGCGGCGAGCAGATTGACGTGGTCAAGGCGCCGAGGACACGTTCCGCGGCCATGGTAACGCTGGGCGATGTTTTTTAGTGCCGGCTTTTCCTCCGGCGGCGCCACATATTCCCTGGTGTCCCAGTAGAGTTCGAACAGGTGACCGTCGGGGCTCTTGAACTGGTAGGCGCGGCCATGGCCAAGATCGCCTTCCATCCAGCCGACGCCCCAGCCCTTTTCCTCAATTACTTTGACGCGCCGCTCAAGCGCTTCCACGGACGATGTGCGATAGCCGATATGACCGACACCCGTGGTATGGTGCTTGGTGAGCTTCAGGGTATGGAATTCGTAGTCGTCGAAAGCTCGCAGATAAACGCTATCGCCTTCACGCCCATTTTCCGTGAGCCCGTAGATGCGGGTGAAGAAATCCAGACTTTCATCGAAACGATCAGTGTAGAGTTCCACGTGACCCAGATGGGCGACATCGTAACAGGGTTCGGTCATTGGGTCTGTCCCGAGCGGTTAGCTCATAGGCGCCAGGCGGAAAGACGCCTTCTCCTCCAAACGAAAGCCGCGTCCTCCACCTCAACGCGGCCGGCGACGAACGCCGCATCATGGTAAAGGCATAAAAGCAGATCGTCGGCATGACGAATAGGTTCTGCTGCAGGGCCATAAGTTTTGATTGAGGAGGGGATAGGCTCGCGAGCAGCGAGCAAGAGTACCGGTCGTGCAAAGGCGGCGCGGTGAAGATCTCACCGCGCCGCGAATAATCAGCCGCCGAGATAGGGCATGACTTCCACCGCGCCGCGCCAGATCATTTCGAGCGCCACGTAGAGGATCACGGCAAGACCGACATAAGCGATCCACCGGTGCTTGTTGAGGAGACGCGCGATAAAGCTTGCGGCGACACCCATGAGAGCGATCGACAGAACCAGACCGAAGATCAGGACTTCAGGGTGCTCGTGGGCTGCGCCGGCGACAGCCAGGACGTTGTCGAGCGACATTGAGACGTCTGCGATAACGATCTGCCAGGCAGCCTGCGAGAAGGTTTTGCGCGGCGCGCCACCGGCAATGGTGCCGTCTTTATTGAGATCCACCCCTTCGAGCGCCTCAGCCGCCTCGTCCTCCTGCTGATGCGGTGTACGCAGTTCTCGCCACATTTTCCAGCAAACCCACAGGAGCAATACGCCCCCTGCAAGCAGCAAGCCGACGATCTGCAGCAACTGCGTGGTAGCAAGCGCAAACCCGATACGAAGAACAGTCGCGGCAATGATACCGACGAGGATTGCCTTGGCCCGCTGTTCCTTCGGCAGTCCAGCTGCAGCAAGACCGATGACGATCGCATTATCGCCGGCAAGGACAAGATCGATCATGATAACTTGCAGGAGGGCAGATAACGCCTCTGCGGTGAAGATTTCCATCATTTGGCACCCAATCTCTTATGGCGTGGAATGCCTCATGTCGCGATGGTAGTTCAGCAGGAGCATACGACTGACATTTTGCCTGCCGTAGGTTCACTGCCGTTTTCGTTGGAGACCGCCACGAACACCAGGCACCTAACTTGGACGATTCCAGTCCGACATCACAGTTCAAGACGAACTGCCAGAGGGGCCCGGTCTGGTGGCGTGAGATTTAACGGCCCGACGACAGAAACTCAAGTGTTGAGTTGAGGTCTCTGTTGCCACTCCCATATTCCCACTGACCGGCCTAAAGCCAGACAAGATCATCCAGGAACTTCCACTGTTGTCGGGCAGAATAAGCGCGGAATCGCAGGCGCTATTTAAGACGTGTCTGGAGACTGTCGCGAATGCGCTTGCCCAGAGCTTGATAGTTTTCATCGAAGTGATGACCACCCTCGATCGGTGCGACTTCGACGCCTCGATCCTTCAACGTGGGACAGGGATCGTCATCTTCATCCGTGCCATAGACGCATTGGATGAGTTTGGGATCGATCTTCGCAATGTCATCCACGGGATCTCCACCCTTGCCGGATCCCTCGGCTCCCAGCCAACCGGTCACGGAAATTTCGTAATCAACCTGGTGCGACAAGCCCAAAAGGGTGATCTGTTTCACTCGTTCCCGGTCCGAAGGCGCGAGGCGATTGTAGGTGGCCGGCAACACGTCCGCACCGAAGGAATAGCCGACAAGGAGGACGTTCTGAACATTCCATTGGCGACGATAGTGCTCGATGATCCTTGCAAGATCTTCCGCCGTCCCCTGGGGGGACCGCTCCGACCAGAAATAGCGCAAGGAGTCCACCCCGATGGTTGGTATGCCCTGCGATTGCAGATAGCCGCCAACCTCGCTGTCCAAATCGCGCCACCCGCCATCGCCGGAATAAATCACGGCCATCGTGTTTATTGCTGGTTTGGCTTCCAGCACGGTCAGCGGCAGGTCGAGCGGCAGGTCGTTCATACTTGCTGCTGAGAGGCCGACCGCCAGCGCTTGGGAGAGCGCCGCCTCGGGGGGTGAGGCAGAATCATCAAGCTGCACTTCCGGATGTTCCTGCTTCAGTCGTTGGGCATGCGCCTTTCCGGCAATATCGGCCGCTGCGGTCGAAATGATCGTAACCGCCGTCGGCAAGGAGCCGCCGTCGAAGCCGTAGATCGTGCGATCACCGACTTTCTGTTTCGGAGCTGGAGTGCAAAGCTCCTTGGAGAGCGGTATGCCCGCAACCGGGTCGACTGCAATCGCCTCGCCAATCGTAGCATTGGGACTCTGCGAGACCATGGCCAGCGCCAGCGCTCCTCCCTCACCGAGGCCAGCCACGATCGGATGGCGATAATTCGAATTGCCGATCCGCCGCTGAATCTGCTGGGAGAGGTCTTCGACATCGGAAACCATGTAGACGCAGCCGCCGTCGTCCGCCGCGAGCGATTTGATGTAGGACGGGAAATCGATACCGACCACTGCGGCACCGGCATCCACTGCAGCCTGCGCCTGGACATCCTCGCGAGCGCTCCAACCTTCGCCGCCGGATATCAGAAAGACAATACCGTTGAGATCGGCGCTATTGGTCGGCAACAGGATACGAGGCGCCGGGATCATTCCCGTATTGAAGCCTGGCTGCTGACCGGCAGCCCCCGTGATATACAACCATGCGGCAAGCGAGATGACGAGAAAACGTATAGACATCATTTGCCGACCACTCCTCTCAAGCCGCCGCTGATCAGAAGCGTCGCGTCCATCATCACGATGGCAGGGCTCACGCCACCTGCAACGGCCAGGTACCGTGGCTTCCAGATCGGATGGAACTTCGACTTGAAGGCCTTTAATCCCCTGAAATTGTAAAACCGTTCGCCATGTTCAAACACGATGCCGCCGATCCGGTCCCAGACCGGCGCTGCCTCGCGTGCAGCCATACCCGAGAGCGGCGCCATGCCAAGATTGAACTGCGCATAACCGGCGTCGCGGAGATATTCCATGATCTTCGCAAATAGAAAATCCATAGATCCCCTGGGAGCTTCGGGCGCAAAACGCATCAGATCAACGGTTCCTTCCTGCTTCGTATCAGTGACCGACAGCGTTGCGAAAGCAACGATACGATTTTCTTTTCGCAAAACGGCAACGGCCTGAGAGCTCACATAGTCGTCGCGGAAGGAACCGAGCGAGAAGGTCTTTTCACGGGTATTATGCTCCGCAAGCCATGCATCGGAAACCGCTTTAAGATCCTCGATCGAAGCCATGACCTCCGGCTGGTCGATCACCGAAAATTCCAGTCCTTCCCGCGCTCCCTTGTTAACCGCTTGACGAAGGCTCGCGAGGCGACTGCCTTTGAGATCGAAACGCGTGAGGTCGACGATTGCAAGTTCACCCAGCTTGAAAGCCCTCAGCCCCGCATCTGCACAATGGGAAAGAAGATCTGGCGATATCTGGTAGAAGACGGCCCGCCCGCCTCGGGCACGTGCCTCCTCGATGAAACGCCACACCAGATCGGCGGTTTCCTCTCGGGCTCCTACTGGATCGAAAAGTGCAATCCAGGATCGGCCCTGAATCCCATACATGATGAACGCATGTCCGCTTTCGGAAAACATCAGCCGCTTATCGCCCATTCGGACCAGGTTGGCGTCGGCGTTGTCCTGCGACATCGCAATCCGAATGGCCGCCTCAAGGTCGCCGGTCGTTGACGGTGGCGAGCGAAATGCCGCCGGTCGGAGCAGACTGAAAAGAGAGAGCATTCCCGCAAAGATCGTAAGACCGAGCGCAGCACGCAGGCCACGTGGCGCCTCTTCGGCAAATTCAAACTGCCACCACAGCTCGTGGGTGTATTGCACCTCGCGATATACAAAAAGCAGGACAGTAACGGCTGCGGCAACAATGACCAGCATTGCGGTCATCCAGCTCGGTGTCAGAACCTGACCAAACATCGAAGACCGCCGATTGAATTGTTTGGCGCTGAGAGCTAGCCCCGCAAGAAGAATGATCAAGAACACTGCTTCGAAAAGAGCAACCGCACGTACAAAGGCAAAGACAAGAGCGAACGCGGCACAAACCAGCCCTGTCCACCAGGCTCCGTCGAGCCTCTGCCCAATGCCGCGCGCAGCGACGAACAACACAAGTCCGAAAATGCTTGACAGGAAATGCGCGCCTTCCACCAACGGCAGCGGCAGATAGCTGGAAAGCAGGTCAAGATCGGAATCCGGCGTCGGAGTGACGCTGGAAAAGATCAGCATTGCCCCCGCGATCATCGCAAAAGTGGCAAGCAGGGGCGGTGCCAGCCGGAATTCCAGTTTTCGCAAGGTCGACGCAACCGGATGATGGGCTAGCTGCCGAATTTCAAGACCGATAACGACGAGTGTCGCGATCAGCAGAGGCAGAACGTGGTAGATGACACGGTAGAGGACGAGGCTGCCAAGAACCTCGTCGACGCTGACCGTGCTGCCAAGAGCCGCGATGATTACGGTTTCGAAGACACCAAGACCTGCCGGCACGTGGCTGAGTACCCCAATTCCCACGGCGGTAGCATAGATTGCCAGGAATGACGGCCAACCGATTTCGGTCTGCGGCAAGAGGACGTAGAGGACCGACGACGAAGCGGCGATATCGAGCACAGTGACCAGAAACTGCTGCGACGATGTACGGGTGTCCGGCAGCCGGATGTTCAAGCGGCCTATCGCTATGGTCCGACCGTTCTTCCCCAATACAACCAATGCAAAAAGAACCGCGATGATCAGAACCGCCACGGCTCGCACCCAGCCTTGGTTTATATGGACGATTGCCGCGATCCGCGGGGCCGTAACGAGCGACGCGAAAGCAGTAACCGCCAACAATCCGCTACCGAAAGCAAGCGTAACGAAGGCGATGACCCGGCCGATATCATCGGGAGAAAGCCCCAGACGCGAATAGGCCCGGAATCGAATAGCCCCGCCGCTGAGCGCCCCGAAGCCAGCGGTGTTGCCGACCGCATAGGCGCTGAACGCTGTCATTGCGACCGGCACCGGCGGCAATGACCGACCGATATAGGCAAGCGCGTTCATGTCGTAGCCGACGAGCGCCGCAAAGCTCAACGCGGTAAAGAAGATCGCCAACCCGATCGAAGACCAACGGGTATGGCCGAGCGCCTCAATCACGTCGTCATAGCTGACCTCGGTCGTGAGATCGTAGATCGCAAAGGTCGTAAAGGCGAAGACCAGCAGCACCGCGAGCGCGATGAGGTAAGAACGATACGTTTCAACGAGGTCTCGAAAGCGGTTGGGCTGACGATCCGTGGATTCCATTTTGGTTGCCGATACTGAGAAAGATTTCGCGCCCGGATTTTGATCAGACGCGCAGCAAAAGCAACGGGATCGCGGCTATAATGTGTCTGATATCGTTAAAGCGCAGTCCCAGTCTTCAATATGCCGTCGGGCCCATTGGTCCCACCGGCGAGAGGGGCGCTCGCAAGACGACCATAGCCAGGGCGGCTCACGAATTATAAGCTTGACGGCCGGATCCGAAGCCATATAGTTTAAACTTAAAATAATAAACGGTGAACTGTGAGGAGGACTTGGATATGCGCATCGTCTGTATCGGTGGCGGCCCGGCCGGCCTCTATTTCGCGCTCCTGATGAAGAAGTTTCATCCCGAGCATTCGATCTCGGTGGTCGAGCGCAACAAACCTTACGACACGTTCGGCTGGGGCGTGGTGTTCTCTGACGCCACCATGGTGTCGATGAAGGCCTGGGACCCGGAAAGTGCCGCCGAAATCGAAGATGCGTTCAATCACTGGGACGATATCGAACTGCTCTTCAAGGGCACGCGCCAGCGCACGTCCGGCCACGGCTTCGTCGGCATCGGCCGCAAGAAGCTCTTGAACATCCTGCAGCGCCGCTGCGAGGCACTGGGCGTCGAACTCGTGTTCGAAACGGAGGCCAATGGCGGTATCGACTATCCGGATGCCGACCTGATCATCGCCTCCGACGGCTTCAACTCGAAGATCCGCAACCGTTATCCGGAAGTTTTCGAGCCGGACCTCGTGGTGCGCCCGAACCGCTATATCTGGCTCGGGACCAACAAGCTGTTCGACGCCTTCACCTTCGATTTCCGCAAGACGGACCATGGCTGGTTCCAGGCGCATATCTACAAGTTCGACGACAAGACCTCGACCTTCATCGTCGAGACCACCGAAGAGGCTTACGAAAAGCACGGCCTCGGCCAGATGGACCAGCAGGGCTCGATCAACTTCTGCCAGGACCTGTTCTCAGAAGTGCTCGAAGGCTCCGAGTTGATGACCAATGCACGCCACCTGCGTGGCAGCGCCTGGCTGAACTTCAACCGTCTGATCTGCGGCAAGTGGAGCCATTTCAACGGCAATTCGCATGTCGTGCTGATGGGCGACGCCGCCCACACCGCGCATTTTGCGATCGGCTCCGGTACCAAACTTGCGATTGACGATGCGATCGAGCTTACCAACCAGTTCAACAAGCTCGGTCATTCCAGGGAAAACATCCCGCAGGTTCTCGAAACCTACGAGGAAATCCGCCGAGTCGATGTCGCCCGCATCCAGAATGCGGCCCGCAACGCCATGGAATGGTTCGAAGTGGTCGGCCAGCGTTATGCCGATACGCTGGAGCCGGAACAGTTCATGTATTCGATGCTGACCCGCTCGCAGCGCATCAGCCACGAGAATCTCCGGCTGCGCGATCCCAAATGGCTGGAAGGTTACGAGCGCTGGTTCGCCAGGAGGAACGGCATCGAGGTGACCGGCAACGGCCGAACCCTGCCGCCGATGTTCACGCCCTATTCGCTGCGTGAAACGCACCTGCCGAACCGGATCGTCATGTCGCCCATGGCCATGTACTCTGCCAAGAACGGGCTGCTGGACGATTTCCATCTGGTCCACCTCGGTTCACGCGCGCTCGGCGGTGCCGGCCTCGTGTTTGGGGAAATGACCTGTGTCTCGCCGGAGGCCCGCATCACCCCCGGCTGCCTCGGTCTCTGGAACACGGAGCAGGCGGCCGCCTGGAAACGCTTCGTCACCTTCGTACATGAGAATTCCGCGGCAAAGGTCGGTATCCAGCTGGGACACGCCGGCCGCAAAGGCTCGACCAAGGTTGCCTGGGAAGGTATCGACCAGCCGGTCGAAGAGGGTGGTTGGCCGTTGCTCTCGGCTTCGGCACTCCCCTACCTCAAGAGCAGCCAGATCCCGAAAGCGATGGACCGAGACGATATGGATCGCGTCAGGGCGGATTTTGTACGGGCGGCTGGATATGCGGCCGAAGCCGGCGCCGACTGGCTGGAACTGCACTGCGCACACGGTTATCTGCTGTCGAGCTTCCTCTCTCCGCTCACCAATGTCCGCACAGACGAATATGGCGGCAGCCACGAAAACCGCGCGTGTTATCCGCTGGAGGTCTTCAAAGCGATCCGCGAAGTCTGGCCAGACGACAAGCCGATTTCCATCCGACTTTCCTGCCATGACTGGTTCGAAGGCGGAAACACGCCTGAAGACGCGGCGATCTACGCGCGGATGTTCAAGGATACCGGTGCCGACCTTATCGATTGCTCGTCCGGTCAGGTCTGGAAGGAAGAAAGGCCGGTCTATGGCCGCCTCTTCCAGACGCCATTCTCCGACAAGATCCGCAACGAGATCGGCATCCCGACCATCGCCGTCGGCGCGATTTCCGAGGCCGATCACGCCAACTCGATCATCGCCGCCGGCCGCGCCGATCTCTGCGCCGTCGCCCGCCCACATCTTGCCGACCCTGCCTGGGTGCTGCACGAGGCGGCAAAGATCGGCCTGACCAACATCCCGTGGCCGAAACAGTATTATTCCGGCAAGGCTCAATATGAGACCAACCTCGCGCGCGCTGCTGCAGCGGCTGCCCCTCCGGCCGTCGGCCCGGCGGCTGCGGCGAAATAAGGATCACGTCATGACCGAAGCGGCCCCGGCCAGGCTTGCCAACCGCCACGCCCTCGTCACCGGCGCGGGCTCGGGCATTGGCGCGGCCATCGCCACTGCACTGGTGGAGGCCGGCGCGCGCGTCACTCTGGCCGGCCGCCGGGCGGAGCCGCTGGAGGCGCTTGCCGCAACGCTTGGCAAGGACAGGGTGTGCGTCGCGGATGGTTTCGACGTGACCGACGAAATGGCGATCGGCAACGGCCTGAAGACGGTGCATTCCGCGTTCGGTCCTATCGATATCCTGGTCAACAATGCCGGCGAAGGCCCGAGCGCGCCCTTCGAAAAAACCTCGCTGGAGATGTGGAACCGGGTCATGTCGGTCGATCTCACCGGCGTGTTCCTCGTAACCCAGGCCGTGCTGCCGGATCTCAAGGTTTTTGGCGCGGGCGCGCGGATCATCAACATCGCCTCGACCGCGGGACTAACCGGTTATGCCTATGTTTCGGCTTATGTGGCCGCCAAGCATGGCGTCGTCGGCCTCACCCGTTCGCTGGCGCTGGAACTGGCAAAGACCGGCATCACCGTCAACGCCGTCTGCCCCGGCTTTACCGACACGCCTCTGATCGCCCGTTCGATCGAAACAATCGTCGCCAAGACCGGACGGACGGAGGAGCAGGCGTTGAAGGAATTTACCAAAAGCAATCCGCAGGGGCGGCTGGTGAAACCGGAGGAGGTCGCGCACACGGTTCTGTGGCTGGCATCGCCCGGAGCTGCATCAATCAACGGACAGGCAATCGCGGTTGCCGGTGGGGAGGTATTGGCAGGATGAGCGAGCAGGCTTCGATGGCGGGACATCTCCGCCCCTTCAAGGACTACCAGCCGCAGCACTTCCTTTGGGAAGCCAGCGACAACGGCCGCGTCGCGACCATCCGCTTGAACCGGGCGGAGCGCAAGAACCCTCTCACCTTCGAAAGCTACGCGGAACTGCGCGACCTTTTCCGTGATCTGGTCTATGCGTCCGATATCCGCTCGATCGTGCTGACCGGCGCCGGCGGCAATTTCTCGTCCGGCGGCGATGTCTTCGAGATCATCGAGCCGCTGACCCATATGGCGATGCCGGATCTGCTCGCCTTCACCCGCATGACCGGCGATCTCGTCAAGGCGATGAAGAAGTGCCCGCAGCCGATCGTCGCCGCCGTCGATGGCATCTGCATGGGCGCCGGCGCGATCCTCGCCATGGCCTCCGACATCCGGCTGGCGACGCCCGAAGCCAAGACCGCTTTCCTCTTCACCCGCGTCGGCCTCGCCGGTGCCGATATGGGCGCCTGCGGGATCCTGCCGCGCATCATCGGCCAGGGCCGCGCCGCCGAACTGCTCTTCACCGGCCGCACCATGAACGCCCGCGAAGGCGAGGCCTGGGGCTTCTTCAATACCATCCATCCGGGCGACGTTCTCGAAGCCGAAGCCGTGAAGCTCGCCCATTCGCTGGCCGACGGGCCTTGGTTCGCCCATACGATGACCAAGACCATGCTGAACCAGGAATGGGCGATGGGCATCGACGAGATGATCGAATCCGAAGCCCAGGCCCAGGCGATCTGCATGGCCACCAAGGACTTCCGCCGTGCCTTCGAGGCCTTCGCCGAAAAACGCAAGCCGGTCTTCGAGGGCAATTGATGGCCGCCCCCACGACGCTCAAAGGGCCGGCGCGCGATTTCCTCGACTGGCCGTTCTTCGACGGGAACCACAAGGCGCTCGCCGAAAAGCTCGATGCCTTCGCGGCCTCCGGCGCGCTCGCCCATATCGACCATTCCGATACCGACAACGCCTGCCGGGCACTCGTCAAGGCGCTTGGGCAGGCCGGCCTTCTGGATGCGGCGACCGGCGCCGGCGGCAGCCAGCCGGTCGACAGCCGCGCCGCCTGCCTCACCCGCGAAACGCTCGCCTGGCATGACGGCCTTGCCGACTTCGCCTTCGCCATGCAGGGCCTCGGCACCGGCGCGATCGGTCTTTCCGGCTCCGAGGAACTGCGCCGCACGGTTCTGCCGAAAGCGCAATCGGGCGAATGGATTTCCGCCTTCGCGCTCTCTGAAAAGGAAGCTGGGTCGGATGTCGCCGCCATGGCCTGCGCCGCCCGCAAGGACGGCGACCACTACATACTGGACGGCGAGAAGACCTGGATTTCCAACGGCGGCATCGCCGATGTCTACACGGTCTTCGTCCGCACCGGCGAAGCGCCCGGTACGCGGGGCATTTCCGCCTTCGTGGTCTTCGCCGACGATCCGGGCTTCTCGATCGCCGAGCGCATTGACGTGATCGCTCCGCATCCGCTGGCAACGATCCGCTTCGAAAACTGCCGCATTCCGGCTTCGCGCCTGCTCGGGTCACCCGGCGAAGGCTTCAAGATCGCCATGCGCACACTGGATATCTTTCGCGCCTCGGTCGCCGCCGCAGCGCTCGGCTTTGCCAAGCGCGCGCTCGACGAAGCGGTTGCTTATGCCAAGGCGCGGCCGATGTTCGGCAACCACCTTTCCGACCTGCAGCTCACTCAGGCCGCTTTCGGCGACATGGCGGCCGGGATCGATGCCGGAGCACTCTTGACCTACCGCGCCGCCTGGCGCCGCGACGTACAGGGCCTGCCGACCACCAAGGAGGCCGCGATAGCCAAGATGGTCGCGACCGAGAATGCACAAAGCGTCATCGACCGCGCCGTGCAGATCTTTGGCGGCCGCGGCGTGAAAAGCGGCGAGATCACCGAAAGCCTCTACCGGGAAATCCGGGCGCTGCGCATCTACGAAGGCGCGACCGAGGTCCAGAAGCTCATCATTGCCCGCGAACTTCTGAAGGCGTGAGGAACGATCATGGCTTACACGACCTCCCGCCGCCTGAACTTCGGAGATTGCGACCCCTCCGGCATCGCCTATTTCCCCTCCTACCTGAACATCATGGTCGGGGTTTGCGAGGAGTTTTTCGGCGCGCTCGGCGCGCCATGGCCGGAGATGATCAACCACCGCAAGATCGGGGTGCCGACGGTGACGCTCGACGTCGCGTTCAAGAGCCCCGGTTATCACGGCGACATGATGGATTTCACCATCAGGGTCATCCGGGTCGGCGACAGTTCCGCCGATCTCGAATACGAGGTACGGGTCGGCGACCGGCTGCTCTGGACGGCAAAGCAGCGGCTCGTCGCCATCTCGAACGAAACCCACAAGGCCCTCCCCTGGCCGGACGATATGCGCGCGGCGCTGACACAGCATTTGGAGAACGATGATGCACACGATTCTGCAGCCTGAAGGCTGGGCCAAACCGATCGGTTACGCCAACGGCGTTGCCGCCAGCGGCCGTCAGATCTTCGTCGGCGGGCAGATCGGCTGGAACGGCCAGTGCCAGTTCGAGACCGATGATTTCGTCGGCCAGGTTAGGCAGACGCTGCAGAACGTCGTTGCCGTGCTGGCGGAGGCCGGTGCCGGGCCAGAGCACATCACGACCATGACCTGGTATTTTACCGACAAGGCCGAATATCTCGGCAACCTCAAGGGCATAGGCCAGGTCTATCGCGAAATCATCGGCAAACATTTCCCCGCCATGGCCGCCATGCAGGTCGTGGCGCTGGTGGAAGACCGCGCCAAGATCGAAATCCAGGCGACCGCCGTCATTCCGGCCTGAGGCAGTCATGAGCAAGACGATCGAATTTTCCGCCACGGTTTCCGCCACGACCCGCAACGGAGTTCTGGTCGTCACGATCGACAATCCGCCAGTCAACGCCACGTCCGTCGATGTCCGCAGCGGTCTTGCCAAAGCGCTTGCGCACGCGGAAACGGCAGCCGACGTGACCGGCGTCGTTGTCACCGGCGCCGGCAAGACATTTATCGGCGGCGCCGACATCAAGGAATTCGGCAAGCCGGCCACGGACCCGACATTGCCTTCCGTCATCGAGAAGATCGAAGGCCTGTCGAAGCCGGTCGTCGCTGCCCTGAATGGTGCCGCACTCGGCGGCGGTCTCGAAGTCGCACTTGCCTGCCACTCTCGCGTCGCCGCGCCGGCTGCGCAGGTCGGCATGCCCGAAGTCAAACTCGGGATCGTACCCGGCGCCGGCGGCACGCAACGCCTGCCGCGCCTGATCGGCATCCCGGCGGCACTCGATCTGATTACCTCGGGGCGTGCGGCGAAGGCCGAGGAAGCCCTGAAACTAGGGATAGTCGACACGGTGGCCACGGACCTTGTCGAGGCCGCAATATCCGCTGTTTCCGCATTGGCCGGCAAACCTGTCCGCCGCACCGGCGAGTTGGGCATGGCCACTGCCGATCCGGCCGAAATCGCAAAAACCTCGGCGAAGATCCTCGCCAGGGCACGCGGCCAGAAGGCGCCCGCCGAAGCCGTCCGGCTGGTTACTTCGTCCGATCGTCCCCTTGCCGAAGGCCTGGCGGACGAACGCGCTACCTTCCTCGCACTCCGCGACAGCCGCGAGGCGGCCGCCCTTCGCCATGTTTTCTTCGCCGAGCGCGAATCCACCAGGGTGGAAGGTCTTGAAGGCGTCGAACCACGTCCGGTCAGGACGATCGGCATATGCGGCCTTGGCCTGATGGGCAGCGGCATCGCCGTCTCCGCCCTTGGCGCCGGTTATTCGGTGATCGGCCTCGACCAAACCGTCGAAGCCGCCGAAAAAGGCCGAGAACGCATCATCGGCCTTCTGGAACGCAACGTCGCCTCGGGCCGTCTGGACCAGGCCGGTTTCGAAGCCCAGAAGGCAAAGCTTTCCGTGACGGCGATGGACGCCGATCTTGCCCCCTGCGATCTCGTCATCGAAGCCGTTTTCGACGATCTCGCCGTCAAGACCGATCTCTTCCGGCGCCTCGACAAGGTTATCCGTCCGGATGCCGTGCTCGCCACCAATACCAGCTACCTGAACCCGGACGAGATCGCCGCCGCGACCGCCCATCCGCAGCGGGTGCTCGGCCTGCATTTCTTCTCGCCCGCCCATGTGATGCGGCTCCTGGAGGTCGTTCGCTGCGCCGAAACGGCGCCGGATGTCCTGGCGACGGGGCTGGCGGTCGCCAAGAGTCTCCGCAAACTGCCGGTCGTGACAGGCGTCACCGAAGGTTTCATCGGCAATCGCATCTTCTCCGCCTATCGCCGCGAAGCTGAATTCCTTCTGGAAGACGGCGCCCTGCCGCACGAGATCGACGCCGCGTTGGAAGATTATGGGTTCCCGATGGGCCTGTTTGCCGTCTACGACATGGCCGGCCTTGAAATCGCCTGGGCGCGCCGGAAGCGGCAGACCGCCGCCCGCGATCCTTCGATGCGTTATGTCGAGATCGCCGATACGCTTTGCGAGGCCGGTCGCCTGGGCCAGAAAGCCGGTCGCGGCTGGTACGTCTATCCGGACGGCAAACGCACCATCGACCCGGAGGTCACCGCAATCATAGAAGCCGCTCGGACCAAAAAAGGCATCGCACCCCGTACCTTCTCGAGAGAAGAAATCCTTGGTCGCTTGTTGAGCGCTATGGCTGCGGAAGGAAAGGCCCTGCTGGCTGAGGGCATTGCGAACCGTGCCAGCGATATCGATCTCGTAATGATCAACGGCTATGGCTTTCCTGCCCACAGGGGTGGACCAATGTTCCTCAACGGCTGAGGAGTCCAAGGTCACATCTGCCAGAGCGCCTTTTCGCCGCAGAAGGCCGCCGAACCTCATGCATGTTTCGTTGTCACCTCGGCTTCGATCTGTCACATATTTCGACAACAGCATCGCCCGAGTGGGCCACAACGACCTGACAATCCAGGAATTTCATGATGAGGATACCCCCTTCCCGTCAAGCGACCATCGACAAGGCCGTCAGCTATGTGGACGACGGTTCCTTTGAAGCCACGCTGCGCGATCGGATCGCAATACCCTCGGTAAGTCGCGTTGCCGCCAATCGGCCGGACCTTTGGCATTACGTAACAAAGAATATGCAGCCCTTCTTTCAGCAGCTCGGTTTCACCACCAAAATCTATGAAAGCGAGGTGGCCCCGGGACCGTTCCTGCTTGCTGAACGCATGGAGAATCCGAGCTACACGACGGTCCTGCAGTACGGCCACGGCGACGTGGTCGCCGGACTTGAGGACCAGTGGGACAATGGCCTCTTGCCCTTCGGGATGAGAGTGAGAAATGGCGCCTGGTATGGCCGTGGCACCGCAGACAACAAGGGCCAACATACGGTGAACCTAGCGGCAGTCGAGGCATTGCTGGCGGTCAAGGGGTCCTTGGGTTTCAACCTGAAATACCTGATCGAGATGGGCGAAGAGTCCGGCTCGCCCGGCCTGGGGGAGATATGCGCCGCGCATGCCGAGGAGTTGAAGGCTGATGTGTTCATCGCATCCGATGGACCCCGGCTCTCGTTTGACCGGCCGACGATATTCCTTGGCGCCCGAGGCGGCATCTCCTTTCATCTGGAAATCAACACGAGAGAGACGTTTCAGCACTCGGGCAATTGGGGCGGTCTTCTTTCCGACCCGGCTATCGAACTTTGCCATGCGATCACAACGCTCGTGGATCGGGCCGGCCGCATCCAGGTGCCCGAGATGACACCGGGAATGATCCCCGAAAACGTCCGGGTAGCCTTAAAGGACTGCCACATCGCACCCGCCGACGGCGACCCGCCAGTCGAACCTTGGTGGGGAGAGCCGGGCCTGACGCCGGAGGAAAAGGTCTTTGCCTGGAGTTCCTTCGATGTCATGGAGATGGAATGCGGCAATCTCGCTCAACCGCTCAATGCCATACCGCCCAGGGCAAGGGCGCGGGTCCAGCTACGTTTTCCGGTAGGCGTTGATCCGGATGCGGTCATCCCCGCCGTCCGCAAGACATTGAAGGCGGCCGGCTATGACCGGGTGGTCGTCAAAGACCCGACAGATGCTACCTTCCGCGCAAGCCGCCTGGACCCGGATCACCCTTGGGTAAAGCGGGTCGCGGCATCCATTGAGAAGACGCTGGGTGCACCACCCGCGATCCTTCCCAACCTGGGAGGCTCGCTGCCCAACAACGTCTTCTCGGACCTGCTCAGACTGCCGACGATCTGGATTCCACATTCTTATCCAGGTTGCTTGCAGCATGCGGCCAATGAGCATCTGCCGATATCCATCGTCAGGGAAGGGTTGGCGATCATGGCGGGACTTTACTGGGATATCGGTTCAGACGCCGTCTGAGCATATAGTTGGATGTATTCCTTCGTTACTTGAAGTAAGTCGCCGACGCTCGTGCAGACCGATGAGTACGGCCGAGCGTGCAACCAAGGGGAATGCACCGCTCCCCATGATCATGGCTGGTCTGGCGGGATGATTTACGCGATAGTCCCGCAGGGCATCAAATGGGCGGAGAGGAATTCAAGTGTCATCCGTACGGTCGAATGGGGGTACCGGCAATCCGGTATCGATTCTGATCGTCGAAGACGACGCGCCGACCCGTTGGCGCATCAGCGATGCACTGTCGCGCGAGAGCGAATTCAGCGTTGCAGAGGCGGCAACCCTCGGCGAGGCCCGTCAGATCGTCAACGCTTCCGTGCCGGACGTATTGCTGACCGATCTCCAGCTTCCTGATGGGAACGGGATGGAGCTGATCCGTGAGGTGAAGCAACGCAACGGCACCACCGAGATTATGGTGATCTCCATACTCGGCGATGAGGAGAGCGTCATTTCCGCAATTCTGGTGGGCGCAAACGGCTATCTGCTGAAGGATGCATTTCCGACGGACATCGCCGATACGGTGCGAAACCTGTTGCGGGGTCATTCGCCGATATCGGCGTCGATCGCCCGCTTCATCGTGAGGCGCACGCAAGGAGGGCCGGGCACCAACTCTCGTGTCTCCGACCTCAACACCGCAAAACTCACCCGCCGCGAGATCGATATCCTCTGGGGCATCGCCAAAGGCTTCAGCTATGCGGACATAGCCGATCATCTTGGGATATCGCGGCAAACCGTTCCGGGTTATATCAAGAACATTTATCGCAAGCTCGAAGTCAACACCCGCGGCGAGGCAGTATTCGAGGCTCTTCAGCAAGGGCTGATCAAATTGTAGAAACAATTTTTAATGACCGATACTTTAACCATTGCTCGCCCGCGGGATCTGAGGCTGCCGACCTATCTCGGTCTGCAGCTCATTATTATGGCTGCGTGTATCTTCCTCCTACAGTTGGATCCACCCAGACCGCCGGCACAATACCAAGTGTTGAGCGCCGAACTTCGCCAGGACGAAGCGGTTTGGCTGGCAATCGCCCTGCCTCACCGGCACCAGCGGACAAGGACCGACGCGCCGCCTTTCATCTACAGAATGAGCTTTGAACGCGCACCCACGGAAGCATCGCAACCTTGGGCGATTTTCCTCCCCAGATTTACCAGTGGGGTGGAGGTGGCGGTCAATGGGGCCACAATCCTGGATAGCCGCCTCAATCCGACCGCTGGACGCGTGGATCGCAACATTCCAGCCATAGCCCCTATTCCATCCGCACTCCTGCGGGACGGGCCGAACGAAATTACACTGCGGCTCTTCGTCTGGGGGCCACTCACGGGATACCTGGACACTATCTATGTCGGCCCGGATACAGAACTGAGGTCTTCGTACGATAAGCGGATGCTCCTGTTCCAGACAATCCCGCTCATCCTGGCTGCCTGGCAGGGAACTGTCGGTGCGATCCTCGGTTTTATATGGCTCAGCAGGCGCCATGAACACGCCTATGGTTGGCTTGCGGCGGCTATGGCGGTGGGGGTTATCCAACAATTCATCCCTTTCCCCACCCATCAGATATTGCATGGCTTTCTCGGCGCATCGGTCCCGCTGGAAAGCGCTCTCGTGCTCCATTTCGCAGCGCGTTTCACTGGCCTTAAGGTCTCGTCGCGGCTGGGATGGTTCGTCTTCCTTCCAAGCCTGATCATCTTGGCAGCCAGCGCGATTGGCGATCCCGAAGTCGTCAGAACAACCTATATGTTGCTGGGACCCGCAAGCATCGGCGTGTTCGTTGTACTGACGGCTGTCATTCTTGGCTGGTCTGCGTTGTTCCGAAGCGAACGAAGCAGCTTTTTCCTCGGATCGACGCTCACTGCAGTCCTGGTTTTCTGGGTCCACGATGCGCTGACCGTGCTCGATGCACTGCCGGGCGAGCGTATATTTCTCGGTCGTCTCTCCTACTCGGTAGTGCTGATTGCAATCGGTATCGGCCTCACCCTGCGCGTGGTCCGGGCCTTGAACCAAGCTGACGATTTTGCGGGCCGCCTGTTCAGGCAGGTCCGGGACGCGGAGGAGAAGCTGCGCGCCAGTTTCGCGCGCGAGGAGGAACGATCCCGCAAGGAAGCATTGGCTGCGGAGCGAACACGCCTGATGCGCGATCTGCACGACGGTTTAGGGGGGCAGCTCGTCAGCATCGTCGCGCTCGCGGAACAGCAACATGGCGGCAGCGCAACAGTGATAGGAGACGCGGCGCGTGCCGCACTGAAAGACCTACGCCTCGTCATCGATGCCATGGAGGAAATCGACGGCGACTTGATGCTGGTACTCGGCTCATGGCGCGAACGCATTTCGGCACAGCTACGCGCACACAGCATTCAACTCGAATGGCAGGTGCTGACGCCGGGTGGTCTGCCTATTTTTCCGGGGTTACGGCCGTGGCACGTGATCCAGGTGATCCGCCTGCTCGATGAAGCGGTCACCAATGCCGTGAAGCACTCAGGGGCCAAGAAGCTCCGGGTTATCATCGAGACCATTCATGATGTCCCTGAGGAGGCAAGCGGGCGGATCAGCGTCGAAGATGATGGCAGCGGGTTCGACCTCTGCATACCGCGCGTCGCTGCCTCACCGGCTCATCCGCGGACAGGGCGGGGACTTCTGAACATGAAGAGGCGCGCCGAGCTGTGCGGCGCACTTCTTACCATATCCTCCGGACAGCAAGGTACGAGGGTAAGCCTGATCCTGCCCAGTCACTTCGGTACGACGCCTTCTGCCGATGACAGGGATGGCGCTGCAGGCGAGCGGCACTGACCGGCATAGGACCTGCCGTCCAAGACGGACAGGTCATACGCCGTCCTATCGTCTGCCTACCCGGTTAACTGGGCCGCCCCGATTCATCGGTGTTCCGACGACGCCCACGCCCGGAGCCCCAACGCGGGGAGCGACAGCAACGGGATGGGGCCGACATCCAACCGGCACGCCGGGTGCAGTGCAATAGATCGCGGTCGCCGTCCTCGGACGAACCACGCAGCCCACGGGAACGCCGGGCGCGGTGCAATAGATCACCGCCGCAGCCGGCGGTCGGACCACGCAACCCTTGGGGATACCTACCGCTTTGCAATAGACCACGGCCGATGCCGGTGCCGGCACCAATCCGGCGATCGACAACGTCGCTAGATAGACGAACGCCAATCCGGCGCGCACGGGACCCGTTTTGCGACCCATCATCTTCCTCCTGTCGAGACCTTCAGAGCCCAAGCCATCCTGAGCGTGAACCTCACCATGCGGAAAACCGTGACGTCGGGACATGCCATGTTCATGGGGTGGCTCGGAAAGTGTTCTCAGGATATTCCGCTCCGGTTCAAACTCGATCACCGCGCATTGGAGAACCTGAAATCGCCGCGGCTGGTTGGAGGAGTCGGGGGTGATATGCAATCGACTGGAGTATCGAGAGGGGGATCGCTCCCGTGAGCGCACCGCCTCAACTGGTGGCGTCAGAATTCGGCTCTCCGCTGCAATTGATTCAAGCCTTTGCCGATCGGCTGGAAGCTGAACTCGTTGCGGCCATACTGGCGTTTCCCCGCCTGCCCGAAGACATTCTCCGGACATTCCAGTCGAACGCCGGGCATGTTTCCGCTCATCTAACCGCAACGGCGACAATCAGTTGTGCGGCGATATTGGCCTTTGCAACGGTTGCCCATCTGCTTCGCGACAGAAGACAGGCTGCGGCACGCGAACGGCTGCCCTTCATCGGCATGCTCAAGCTCATGGGATGGGATCTGCTGCCGCTGATTGCCGCTATCGTCGTCGCACGCCTCTTGCTCGTGCGCTGGTTTGGCTTTGCCCCGGGCGAAGCGACGTTTCCCGTGGATCTTGCCGGGGGAATGATCAGATGGTTGGCAACCCTGACGTTGATGGGCGTGATATTTCGGCCGAATATCTCGTCGCTCAGGCTCATAGCGCTCGATGACGAGGGCGCCCAGAAGGCCGTCTGGTATGGCAGCGCCATCCTCGCCGTCGGGCATCTGCATGCCGTTGTGCTCGAGGCCGCCGGCCGCAACGGATTGCCTCTTGATTCCGTCAAGCTCCTGACCTTCACGATTTCTTCCGCAATGCTGGCCGGCACTTTCCGGCTGTTCCATGTCCTGCGACAGCATGGGCTTCGGCCGGAACTCTATCTGTTCGGCATTTGGCTTGCCCTCCTCACCCTCCTGTTGTGGACATGGGGCTGGATTGCCGACGACTTCGATCTCTATCGAGGCATCAAGGGCACAATTGCCGCCACCTTTGTTACGCTTGTTTTTGATCGAACGCTGGCGCTCAGCATTGCGTTGTCGCGCCGCCCCGCAACCATGCGCCTGCTATTTGTCCTGCGCGTAGCGATCGACAGCATCGCCATCGCGGTAATGTTGCGCGTCATCGCAGAATATTGGCTCGTAGGGACCTTCGGCTTCGTCGCACCAGCAGACTGGCCGCATTTTTCGCGACGCCTGACATTCGCTTCCGTCGTGCTGGTGGTCGCTGCCTGGCTTGGGTCTGCCACGCATGTCTGGATCGAAGCACAGATGACGCCACCAGAAGCCCTAGAAGCCGCAGCGGCGAGGGAAACACGACAGGCGCGGCTTTCGACAGTTCTGCCTGTGGTTCGGTTCACGGTCCTCGCATTGATTGCATGCGTATTCTCTTTGATCGCACTCTCCGCCCTTGGCATCGATATCACGCCGGTTATGGCTGGCGCGGGCATCCTCGGGCTTGCGATCAGCCTTGGCTCGCAGGCCCTGGTCAAGGATATCATCAACGGCATTTTCTGCATGCTGGATGACGTATTCCGGCTCGGAGAGATGATCGAAATCGGCGATGTCCGAGGCAGAGTTGAGCAGATCAAGCTCCGGAGCCTCCGGCTGCGCGATGACGATGACCGGTTGCATACGATACCGTTCGGAGAAATTGCGACGGTGGCCAGCTACAGCCGCCGCCTGTCGAGCGTCACCGCGACCGTTCCGGTCGCGAGGCTCCCGAACAGAGCGGACCAGGAGCGATTTTCCCGGCTCGCTGCGGCAACAATCCGTAGCGAACCGGTCATTCAAGCCGCGCTAATCGGCAAGATCAGCACCACCGCGATGAATGATGAACAGGAGCCTGGCGGGCGGCTCCTGTTGTCCTTCCACATGTCCCGCCCTGTTGCGCTGCATTCGGAAGCGTTGATCGCCAGCCTCGTCGAAGAGGCGATCGGCGACGCGGGCTTGGATAAGCTGCTGACCGGGAAGGTGAATGTCTTTGTTTCCGGTGTGCGGGAGGCAAATGGCTCAGTCCCCGTCCCCTCGCCACGAGCGTCTACACCATGAACATGGGATAGCCTGAGCGGCAAGCCTTGATAAACCTTCAGCCGCCTGAAGTTCCGTATTCGCGGACGTTCGGCCACTGAATATGGGGGAAGCCAACATGCTGAAGAGGGCCCGTCTTGCGACGGCAGGGCGACGGGGCGCCATAGCGGATCGCCTTTTGAAGAGACCCGACCCAAGGCTCTCGGCTCGGGCGATCAACGGCAGACGCCGGCGCCAGCATGGAGCCGCCGCCATCGTGCCAATGCTTGTCATTGCAGCGATGAGCAGTTGCAGCACGCCGGACGCCGGCGTGCTGATTCCGCTGAAGAGTGGGGCTGATGTAAGTTGGACAAAAACGATTTTGGCGGTCACGACGCGCCGGGCTGCAGAAAAAAGCTCACCCGGTTTCCTCTTCAGCGGAGAGCGCGACAATCGCGTCCATTTCCTGAGCCTGACCATCTCAATGCCACCCCAGCGGGAACCAGGCACCCTGCCTGTGGCTGATGATCACCCGGATCCGAAAAAGGACATCGCTCTCGTCTCCTCAGAAGAGCTGAGCTATTCCGATTTTATCGCGCAAGCGAAAGCGTGGCCCTCCGCTGATCCAGTAGCCAAGCCCCGAGCTCTCGTCTTCACACACGGATACAGTACCCGCTTCGATTCCTCGGTCGTGCGCTTTGCCCAGATCGTCGAGGATACCGGCTTCCAGGGCGTCCCCATCCTCTTCAGCTGGCCTTCACGCGGGCTGACCGCCGCTTACGGATATGACAAAGATTCCGTCAACTTCAGCCGCGACACCATGCAGCAGCTTCTCGAGACGCTGACGTATGAGCCCGCACTGGGTGGCGTGGATATGGTCGCCCATTCAATGGGCGGCTGGCTCACGATGGAAACGCTCCGCCAGATCGCCTTATCGAAAGGGGCGAAGACCCTGGACCGGATCGGAACCGTCGTCCTCGCCGCGCCCGACGTAGACATGGATGTTTTCAGGACACAGGTCAGCCAGCTTGGACCGCTTCGTTCCCGCATTCAGATCTACGTATCCCAGGACGACCGTGCGCTCAGGATCTCCAGACGCCTGTTTGGCGGCAAGATCCGTGCCGGTGAGAATACCGATATCGTGCAGTTTGAAGAGCTCGGCATAACGGCCCACGACATTTCCGGCGTGAAGGGTGGCATCGGCAAGAACCACGGCAAGGCATTCGGTGACGATGCCACCATTGCCGGCATCGGACGAACGCTCGCCGATGGAACCCGCAGCAGCCCGCTTCTCAATGGCTTGGAAACGATCGTGCTCTCCGTTCCCAGACTCGACAATGCCCTGCTCTCCGCTTCCGCGGCGGCGGGACACCGCTGAACGCCGCCCAATCTCGGGTGACGAACGATCAACCGCAAACGACACCAGGAGAAATGCAATGTCTGTAATCAGAACTCTTTCGCCGGCTTTTGCCCTTGCCGCTGCTCTTGTTACCGCACTTCCGGCGGCCGCTCAGGAGCAGGCTTTCCTTACCGCAGATAAAAGCGGTGACGGCTCGCTTACGCAGACCGAATTCAAAACGTTCGTGGATACGATCGCCCAATCAGGAAAGCCGATTGCAGCCAAAATCAAGGCCTCCGGCCGCTATGGGCTCGCCTTCGGCCGCATTGACAAGAACAAGGATGGCCTCGTCTCGGTGGACGAACTCTCATCGCTCAAGTGATCGGCTGACGTAACTGCATCGGGAATCGAAACCATGTGCCGGTCGACAACTGTATTTGCGATCCTGCCTCTCCTTTGCATGCTCAACGGCATCGCCGCCGCACAGGAGGTTCAGAGGAAAGTCGTCGCGCAATCGCCGACGCGCCAACAGGTGACGCGATATCTTCATTCGACCGGCACATTGAAGGCGGTCAACGCCGTCGATCTTGTCGCCAGGGTGTCGGGAACGCTTGAAAAAATCAACTTCGAGGATGGCGCACGCGTGCGCAAGAACGACATCGTCTTCGTGGTCGAACAGGAGCCTTACCGGATCGGTCTGGCGTCAGCCGAAGCGGAACTTGCCCAAGCGCAAGCCAATCTGCAGCAGTCGGATGCCAATCTGATCCGGCAGGAGGCGTTGTCCAAACAGCAGGTGACCGCCCAGGCGGCGCGCGAATCTGCTGTCGCGCAGAATGAGATTGCCAAAGCCCAGGTAACCGCTGCCGAAGCGAAGGTCCGCAGCGCACAGCTCAACCTCAGCTACACCGAGATCCAGGCCCCGTTTGACGGAATTCTTGCAGCTCGCGCAACCGACATCGGAGCGTATGTCAACGCGGCATCGGCTCCGAAACTAGCTGCCCTCGTCCAGCCCGATCCAATGCATGTGCTTTTCTCTGCCAACGAACGGCAGGTCATCGAAATTCGCAAGGCGCTGGCAGAACGGAATATGACGATCGGCGATCTTAGCAAGATCAGAGTGGAATTTGGCCTCCAGGCCGAGGAAGGATACCCCCACTCCGGCAAGCTCGACTACATCTCTCCCGAGATAGACCCCGCTTCGGGAACTATGACCGTGAGGGGCATCATCGATAATCGTGACTACCTTTTTTCCTCGGGCATGTTCGCAAAGGTTCGCATTCCGCTTGCGACCCATACGGCGTCTGTCGTCCCGGAAACCGCCGTCGGTAATTCGCAGCAGGGGCGGACCGTTCTTGTCGTGAATGCGGATAATCGGGTTGAACTGCGCAAAGTGGTCGTCGGCGAAAATGCAGGAGCCGGTTCCCGGGAGATTGTGGAAGGGCTCTCCGACAAAGACCGCGTTATCGTCCAGGGAGCTGCAGGTGTGCGGCCCGGCGAGACGGTCACGGTGGTCGAGAAACTCCAGTAATTCCACCCTACAGGCTTGCTATGATCGCCAAGTTCTTCATCGATCGACCGATTCTTGCCAACGTCATCGCCATTCTGACGATGATTCTCGGCATCGTGGCGCTAACGCGGCTGCCTGTATCCCAGTATCCCGATGTGGTGCCGCCATCGGTCCAGGTCACCGCTCGTTATCCCGGCGCCAATGCCGAGACCATTGTTCGCGACGTGGCCCTGCCCATCGAACAAAAAGTCAATGGTGTCGAAGGCATGCTCTATATGCAGTCAACCGCGACGAGCGATGGGTCCTATACGCTCACCGTCACCTTCGCGATCGGCACCGATCCGGACCAAGCGCAGATCCTGGTGCAGAACCGGGTGGCAGGGGCCGTTCCCTCGCTACCCGACGCAGTGCAGGCTCAAGGAGTGCAGACCGCCAAACGTTCGACGGCAATCCTTGCGATTGTCGCCCTCTCGTCCTCCGATCCAAGCCATGACAGTCTGTTCATGGCAAACTACGCGACGATCAACGTTATCGACCAGATTTCGCGCATCCCGGGCATTGGCAACGTGGTTGTCTTCGGCGCCGGACAATACGCGGTCCGCATCTGGATGGATCCGGAACTTCTCGCCGCCCGAAGCCTCGTTCCGGCCGACATCATCAACGCGATCAACAGGCAGAGCCGCTCCACGTCGGCGGGACAACTCGGTCTTCCGCCGGTGCCGCAGGGTCAGAGTTTTCAATATACCCTCAGGCTCGATTCCAGGCTGACCGATGTACCCGCGTTCGAAGACATCATCGTCCGCGTGTCGGATGGCGGGCAAGTGATAAGGCTGCGCGATGTGGCGCGTGTGGAGCTGGGTGCCCAGCAATACAACCAGGACTTCTCGATGGACGGCCGGCCGGCCGCAGGGCTCGCGCTCTTCCTGTTGCCGGAAGCTAACGCCCTTGACGTCATGGAGCGCGTCAACATGAAGATGGCGGAACTGTCTGGCGATTTTCCGCAAGGCATGACCCATTCCATTCCCTTCGATACCACCCGTTTCGTCTCCGCCGCGATCGACGATGTCTATCATACGCTGGCGGAAGCGGCGGTATTGGTGCTCGTGGTCATCCTGATTTTTCTTCAAGACTGGCGAGCGACCTTGGTACCGGCAACAACCGTCCCGGTCACTATTATCGGTGCCTTCGCTGCGCTCGCGATATTCGGCTTCACCGTCAATCTCTCCACCCTCTTCGCGATTATTCTTGCCATCGGCATTGTGGTCGATGACGCCATTGTGGTTGTCGAAGCGGCGGCGAAGCACATCCGAGAGGGTCATTCCCCGCGCGACGCAGCCGTTCTCGCGATGCGGGAGCTGACAGGCCCCATTCTCGGCATCACGCTTGTTCTGCTGGCCGTATTTCTGCCAGCTTCCTTTCTGCCCGGCCTCAGCGGCGAAATGTACAAGCAATTCTCGCTTGTGATAGCGGCAACAGCGCTCATTAGCGCGGTCAACGCGATGTCGCTGAAACCTGCCCAATGCGCCCTCTGGCTGAAGGCACGCCCACCCGGATACCGCAAGAACATCCTCTCTCGTGGCTTCAACAGGGTCTACGACGCGAGCGAACGCCTCTATGCCGCTATGGTGGCGCGGATGATCCGTGTCAGCACAGCGCTGACACTCGTCACCGCCCTACTGGTAGCCTTTTCAGTCTATCTTCTGTCCCGCGTGCCGACGGCTTTCCTGCCCGTCGAGGACCAGGGTTATTTTCTGGTATCGGTGCAGCTTCCGGAAGGAGCCTCTTTGGAACGGACCCGCGCCGCGCTCGAAACCGTCCGCAAGCGGATCGAGACCGCGGAAGCCGTTGAGACGGTCATCGCCATCAGTGGACTATCCGCCCTCAACAACAATGCAGGCCTCGCCAACGCCGGAATCCTCTATGTCATTCTCACGGACTGGAGCGCTCGGAAAGACGGAGAAGATCTGCTTTCTCTCTACACGAAACTCCACCAGTTGACCGCCGATCTGCCGGATGGTCAGGCGCTGGTCCTTCCGCCGCCTCCGATCCAGGGCATAGGCAACGCGGCCGGCTTTTCACTGCAGATCGAAGCGCGCGACGGCAATTTCAACTACGCGGCTCTGCAGGAGGTCGCCGCTTCGATTACCGAAGCGGCGCGGATCAACCCGGTCTTTCGCCAGGCATTCAGTCCCTTTAGGGCCGATGCCCCCCAATTCGCCGTATCCATCGACCGAACCAAGGCCGAAACGGCGGGCGTCGACATCGGCAACGCCTATGACACGGTCAGTCAGTTCATCGGCTCTTCCTACGCCGGCCAAGTCAATCTTTTCGGGCGGGTTTTCCAGGTCTACGTTCAGGCAGAGGCGGGCAAGCGGATCGAACTTGCCGACCTCCAGCAATTGAGGCTCCGGAGCGCGACCGGCCAAATGGTGCCTCTCGGCTCATTGGCGGAGGTAAAAGCCGTAAGCGGACCTTCACTGATCAGCCTTTACAATCTTTATCCCTCTGCACAAATCATCGGCACGCAGGCCCAGGGCTACAGCACGGGTCAAGCGCTGGATGAACTGGAAAGGATGACCAGCGATCTACTGCCTGGTGACTTCTCGACCGAATGGACTGCCGTCTCCTATCAGGAGCGCGAACTCGGCGGGCAGATTTACCTGGTCTACGCCCTCAGCCTCATCCTCGTCTATTTCGTGCTGGCCGGCCAATACGAGAGCTGGTACGCACCCGTTTCGGTGATCGCCACGGTCCCTCTTGCGCTGATCGGCACAGCGGCCACGCTTCTGGCCGCCAACGCTGCCGTCAATCTCTATACCCAAATTGGTCTCGTGTTGCTGATCGCACTTTCTGCGAAAAACGCGATTCTCATCGTCGAAACGGCGCGGCATATAAGGCTGACTAGAGGCAGAACGATCCTCGAGGCCGCAGTGGATGCCGCTCGCAGCCGCTTCCGTCCGATCCTGATGACGTCAATTGCCTTCATTCTCGGGGTGGTGCCCTTGGTGCTTCAGACCGGCGCAGGTGCCAGTGCCCAGAAGTCCATCGGCATCGCCGTGCTGACCGGCATGCTTGGTTCCACATGCTTGACGGTTGTCTTCGTACCGTCCCTGTTTGTGGTGATGCAGCGCCTGGAAGAAAAATTCAGTCGAAAGCGCCATTTCCTTGCAAACGACTCTGACACCGGGGGCAGCCGACCAATCGCCGGCAAAGTCTCGACGCAACATGAAAACTGCGTCGAAACTCGCAAAGGCGGTATCTAGTTTCTTTCCGGCTGGTAGCCGAGCCCGGTGGAGGCAGCAAGCCCCGCCGCGCGCAAGAGCTCGACATATTCGGATTTCCGGCTTTCATCGAACCGGAACATCGGAAAGGAAATCGACATCGCCGCGACCGGTTTTCCCAAGTAGTTGAAGATCGGCGCCGCCATGCACCGCACGCCCGCCTCGCTCTCTTCCACCTCCTCGGCAAAGCCGCGGCTGCGGGTTATATGCAGTTGTTCAAATAGTTCCTGCGGATCGGTGATGGTGCGCGGCGCGAGCTTCGTCAGTTCCATCTTGTTGATCCGCTCACGGATCTCCTCGTCGTCCCGCCAGGCAAGAAGGGCTTTTCCCAGAGAGGTGCTGTGCAACGGGTTGCGTAGCCCCAGTGTCGATTTCATCGAGAGACTGTAGGCGGAATCGTATTTGTGAATATAAACCACCTTTTGATCGCGGTCGTCGAGAATGCCGAGATTGATGGATTCGCCGGTTGCTCGGGAAAGTTTTCCCATCGCCGGGTCCGCCACACGCAGCAGGTCGGTCTGCTCGGTCAGCGAACGGGCCCCGAGGCTGAAGAGTTTCAGCGTTAAGCCGTATTTTTCCGTCTCCGCATCCTGCTCCACATAGCCGAGATCGACCATGGTCTGCAGCAGGCGATGCGCCGTGGTTTTCGAGGTCATGGCTCGTTGGGCGAGATCCGCAAGGCTCACCTTTTTCCCCTCGACCAAGGCCTCCATCACGGCAAAGACCTTAAGGACGGCAGCGACATTTTCGGTTTTCGAGTGCAGCTCTGACATCGCTTGTTCTATTTTTTTCGAAATCTCATTCTGGAATTTAGAGAAACCGATGTCAAGATAGACAGGCGGCACCCGGAGGCTCCGTCAGGAAGCAGACTGCAGCAGAAAAACATGGTTGAAAAGCCAGCAGGAGTGTGATTTCCTAAAATCCGGAATAACGTTCCGAATATTTTAAAGGAGGTTTCCGGATGCATCCGCTGCTGCGGCAGAAGCAACACCTGATCCAGCGCAGTGATGTGTGCAGCCTTATCGATCGGCTAATTGACAACCTTGTCCATATCGAGGATCGCACCGGCGAATTTCTCCTGCGTCTCGATGACGGCCGCGTTATCGACACCAAGGGCTGGGCGGGTTGGGAATGGACCCATGGCGTCGCCCTTTTTGGACTTCTCAAATATTGGCAGCTGACCGGCAACCAGAAAGTGATGGATATCATCGTCGATTGGTTTGAAGCTCGGCTTGCTGAAGGAACGCCCACGAAGAACATTAATACCGTCGCACCGTTCCTGACGCTTGCCTATCTCTACGAGATGACGGGGGATTCCCGGTGGCGGCCATACCTGGAAACCTGGGCCGAATGGGTGATGTACGAGATGCCGCGTACCCGCGAAGGCGGGCTGCAGCATATCGTCTATAACAGCGTCAACGATCAGCAGATGTGGGATGACACGCTGATGATGAGCGTGCTGCCGCTTGCCAAGATCGGCCTTGTGCTCAAGCGGCCGGAATTCGTGGAAGAGGCAAAATACCAGTTCCTGGTCCACGCCCAATATCTCTCCGATACGGAGACCGGCCTCTGGTTCCACGGCTGGACGTTCGACGGCAATCATAATTTCGCCCGGGCTCGCTGGGCACGCGGCAATAGCTGGATCACGATCGCCATTCCGGAATTCATCGAGCTCCTGGATCTTTCCGAAAACGACCCCGTCCGCCGTCACCTGGTGTCCTTGCTCGGCCGGCAGGCAGCCGCGCTGAAACTGCACCAGCATCCATCGGGCCTGTGGCACACGCTGATCGATGATCCGTCGAGCTATCTGGAAGCCTCGGCGACTGCCGGCTTCGCCTATGGCCTGATGAAGGGCGTGCGCAAGCGGTATTTGGGCATCGAATATCTGGAGACCGCCGAGCAGGCAATGAAGGGCGTGATCGATAACATCAGCCCCGACGGAGAACTTCAGCAGGTATCTTTCGGTACGGCGATGGGCGGCGATCTCGATTTCTATCGGCAGATCAAGCTGACATCCATGCCCTACGGTCAAGCGATGGCCATGCTCTGCCTGACCGAACTTTTGCGCAGCTTCATCTAGCAAGCTGTGCGGACAAGAATGAAGCGTATCCGGCAGGAGGAGCCGTCACGCAAACATGAACGACCGCAACGAATCCGGTGCCGAAAAGGCGCTCCGGATTAGAAGGAGGAGGATGAAATGACCAAACTGACAAGACGTGCCGTGCTGAGCACCATCGGAGCGGCGGCCGCTGCTTCTGCACTTCCAGCCACGCCGCTTTTTGCTGCCGATCGCACGATCCGGCACTATTGGTGGGGCAATCCGGAGCGAGACAAGCGCACCTTTGCAGTCATCGACACGTTCCAGAAGAAGAACGCCGGAATAAAGGTTTCGGGCGAAACGATCGGCTGGGGCGACTATTGGACCAAGATGGCGACTCAGACCGCAGGCCGGAACATGGCCGACCTCGTGCAGATGGACTATCGGTTCCTGTTCGAATACGTCCATCGCGGTGCGCTGAAGCCTCTCGATGAATTCGTCGGCAAGAGCCTGATGATCGCCGATTTCGACAAAGGCCCGCTTGACGGCGGCAAGGTCGATGGAAAGCTCTACGCCCTCAACATCGGGTCGAACAGCCAGGTGATGGTCCATAATACACGCGCCTTCAAGGAGGCCGGTATCGATGCCGACCTGATCAACTGGACCTGGGACGACTTCGGCAAGGTTTGCGAAAAGATCACCGCCAAGTCCGGAGGCAAGATGAAGGGGTCGGACGATCTGTCCCTGATGATCGAGACCTTCGAATCCTGGGTTCGCCAGAATGGCCGGGAATTTTATGGCCCGGAGGGCAAGGTCACGGCGACGGCTGAGGACGTGGCCGGTTGGTGGCAGATGTGGGCCGACCTGCGCAAGGCCGGGGTCGTCCGCGACAAGAACAAGACCGTCATTCTCGACCCGCCGATTGCGGAGTCCGGCATTGCCGTTGGCGACACTGCCATGTCCCACTACTGGTCCAACCAGATGGTCGGCATCCAGGCTGTCGCAAAGGACAAGATCGGCGCCGCCATGGTGCCCCACAAGGCTGGCGGCAAGCCTGGGCAGTTCATCAAGCCCTCGATGTTCCTGTCGCTCAGCCGCGACGCAAAGGACACGGAAGCCGCAATCGCCTACATGAATGCCTGGGTTAACGATCCCGAGATCACCGGTATTCTCGGCCTGGAACGCGGAATCCCTTGTTCGCCCAAGGTCCGCGCAGCGCTGACCCCGAAGCTGACCGAGGTGGAGAAGCTCTCCGTCGACTACTTCACCGCGATTCAGAGCAAGGTAGGCCCGCTGCCGCTGCCCGCCCCCAAGGGAGCCGGAGAGGTACGAGACGCCTTCATGCGTATCGGCACTGATGTCGTGCTGGGCAAGGCGGAAGTTGCGGAAGCCGCGGGCATGTTCATCGAGGACGCCCAGGCAATCGTCGAGCGCGCCCAGTAAGAGGCGCCGGGATATCAAGGCCCCGGTCATTCCTGCCGCCGGGGCCTCTCTTCCGACAACAAGGTCGTTTCGATGAAACGTTTTTTTGCCCGCAATGCACCGGCCTATGTGTTTCTTCTTCCATGGTTGATCGGATTTTTCCTGCTCGCTTTGGGGCCGATCCTGGCATCGCTTTATCTTTCCTTCACCCGCTATGACATGGTGAGCGCGCCCCGATGGATCGGTTGGGGCAATTACGAATATATGTTCACGCGCGACCGGCGGTTCTGGAAAGCGCTGGAGGTGACGTTTACCTACGTTGCGCTGGCTGTGCCCGCTCGCCTGATCATGGCGCTGGGTGTCGCCATGCTGCTCGACAAGGGTCTGCGGACGATCGGCCTTTACCGAGCCATATTCTACCTGCCGTCGCTGCTCGGCGCTTCCATTGCCATCGCCATCCTATGGCGCCAACTTTTCGCTGCCGATGGTGTGGTCAATCAGGTTCTGGCGATGGTGGGAATTCAGGGAGCGTCGTGGATCACCGATCCCGACACCTCGCTTTATACGCTGGTGGTGCTCGCTATGTGGCAATTCGGCTCGCCGATGCTGATCTTTCTGGCGGGCCTGCGCGGCATACCGCGCGATCTTTACGAGGCGGCGGAAATCGATGGCACACCTCGCTGGCGGCAATTCACCCGCATCACTCTGCCGCTTCTTGCCCCGGTGATCTTCTTCAATCTGGTGCTGCAGACCATCGATTCCTTCAAGACCTTTTCGAGCGCCTTCATCATCTCCAACGGCACCGGCGCTCCCGCAGACAGCCTCCTGTTTTATACGGTCTACCTGTTCAACGAGGCCTTCAAGTTCTTCCGCATGGGCTACGCATCGGCGCTAGCCTGGTTCCTGCTGGTCATCATCGCGACCTTCACCGCGATTGCGTTTTTCACGTCTAAATATTGGGTGCACTATGAAAACGAGCGCGACTGATCTGGAACTCGCCATCCAGATGGATGAGGCCGCGCGGGTGGCTCACGAGCTGCGGCTGAAACGCGACCGGCAAGAACGCAACGGTCGGATCCTGAAGCATATCTTCCTGATCATCGTCTCATGTGTCATGCTCTACCCGCTGTTCTGGCTGCTCGCTTCCTCCTTCAAGCCGGAGAACGAGATCTTCGGCAGCCTGACGCTTTGGCCTTCCGAGTTTCAGTTCGAGAATTACACCAAGGGCTGGTATGCCCTGCCCATGTCATTCACGGTCTTCTACGTGAACTCGGCAATCGTCACCGGCCTGTCGGTGATCGGCAATCTGGTCTCATGTTCGTTCGCGGCCTATGCCTTCGCTCGGCTGAACTTCACCGGGCGCAGCTTCTTCTTCGCACTGATGATGATGACCCTGATGATCCCCTATCACGTGGTTCTCATCCCCCAATATGTTCAGTTCCTGAATCTTGGCTGGGTCGATACCTATCTGCCTCTGGTCGTGCCGCGCTTCCTCGCCTCCGATGCCTTCTTCATCTTCCTGATGGTGCAGTTCTTTCGCCAACTGCCGCGGGAGCTGGACGAAGCTGCGATGATCGACGGCTGTTCGCCCTTCAAGATCTATTGGGCGATCATATTGCCGCTTTCGCTGCCGGCCATGGGTACCGCGGCGATCTTTTCTCTGATCTGGGTTTGGGAGGATTTCCTGGCCCCGCTCATCTACCTCAACGACATCAAGAGCTACACAGTGCCCTTGGCGCTTCGACTGTTCCTCGATCAGGAAGGACAGTCCGCCTATGGCCAGATGTTTGCGATGTCGGTCCTTTCACTGGTCCCGGTCGTCATCTTCTTCGTCCTGTTCCAGAAACTCATCGTGCGCGGCATCGCCACCTCCGGAATGAAATAGGGAACAAGACGCATGGCAGGATTGACGCTTCGAAACGTCGGCAAGCGCTATGGAGCGCTGTCCATCATCCAGGGGCTGAACCTGGGCATCCACGATGGTGAGTTTCTTGTTCTCGTCGGTCCATCGGGCTGCGGAAAGTCGACGCTCCTGCGCATGATCGCGGGCCTCGAAGACATCAGCGAGGGAACGATCTCGATCGGTGGAAAGGTCGTTAACGACTTGCCCGCCTCGAAGCGTGAGCTCTCCATGGTCTTTCAAAGCTACGCCCTCTATCCGCATATGAGCGTGCGAAAAAACCTGGCTTTTGGCCTTCAGAATTTCAAAGTGTCGCGCAGCGAGGTGGAACGCCGGGTGGCGGAGGCGGCCCGTATCTTGCAAATCGAGCAGCTTATGGACCGCAAGCCGCGCCAGCTTTCTGGCGGACAGAAGCAGCGTGTGGCGATCGGCAGGTCGATCGTGCGCGAGCCGCAGCTTTTCCTGTTCGACGAGCCGCTTTCCAATCTGGACGCGGAACTGCGCGTCCAGATGCGGGCGGAACTTGCCTCGCTCTACGCACGCCTTGGCACTACCATGATCTACGTGACCCATGACCAGGTGGAAGCGATGACCATGGCGAGCCGGATCGTTGTTTTGCGCGGTGGCAAGATCGAGCAGCTAGGGACGCCCCAGGATCTCTATACCCGACCGCAGAACCTCTTTGTCGCGGGCTTCATCGGCTCTCCGAAGATCAATATGCTGCAGGCGAAAGCGACACGCGAAGCGGGCAGGACCGTGGTGTCAGTGGCCGGCATGCCTGATTTTGCGATTGCCGAGCTTCCAACCGGTGATCAGGCGCTGACTTTATGCGTGCGGCCTTCGTCTCTGCGCGTCGGCAGCGGCGATGTCACGGGCGAAGGCACGATTCGGCTGGTGGAATATCTGGGCAGCGAGACCCTGCTGCATATCGCCCTGTCTTCAGGCCAGGTGCTGCTGGTCAGCGACAATGGGCGCACGTCCTACCGAATGGGTGATCCGGTCACGATCGGATTCGACCTCCCCGACCTCCACTATTTCGATAGCACAGGCCAACGCATCGAACCCATCCAGAAAGAAAGCCAAGCCCAGTGAAGATCGCCATTGTTGGATGCGGCTCGCGGCATCAGATGTTCCGCAATTCCGTTGTTGAAGATTATGCTGACAAACATGAGATCGTCGCGCTCTGCGACAGCAATGCTCATCGTCTTGGAGAGGCAGCGCAGGCGGCCTCGAAGCCCGGGACGAACGGTGTCGCGACTTACCTCGCCGCCGATTTCGACCGGCTGATCGCGGAGCAGAGGCCGGATACGGTTGTCGTCGCCACGCCGGATTTCCTGCACGCCGATTACATTGTTCGTGCCTTCGAAGCCGGCTGCGACGTCATTTGTGAAAAGCCGCTGACGATCGATCTCAGCCGTCTGAAGCAGATCGTCGACGCTCAGGCGCGCACGGGCCGAAAGGTCACCGTGACCTTCAACTACCGCTATTCGCCGGCACGCACCCAGATCAAGGAACTGATTTCATCGGGAGCGATCGGCACCGTCACGGCGGTGGATTTCCGTTGGCACCTCGACCGGGTTCACGGCGCTGATTACTTCCGTCGCTGGCACCGCCAGAAGGAGAATTCCGGCGGGCTGCTGGTTCACAAATCCACCCACCATTTTGATCTTCTCAATTGGTGGCTGGGGACCGTGCCGACGGAAGTCCTGGCTTCCGGGCGCCGCGTTTTTTATCGTCCGGAAATGGCGACGGAACTTGGTCTCGCAGGCCGTGGACCACGCTGCAGCGACTGTCCCGTCGCCTATAAATGCGATTTCCGGCTCGACCTTGCAGCCGACGAAAACCTGCGCAACCTCTATGCCGAGGCTGAGCACGAAGACGGCTATTTCCGCGATCTTTGCGTGTTCGACGAAGAGATTGGCATCGAAGATACGATGCAGGCGCATATCCGCTACGCCTCGGGCGTCACCGCCAATTACACTCTGACGGCCTATTCGCCCTGGGAAGGGTTGGAGATCAAGTTCCAGGGCACCAAAGGCGACATCACCCATCGCCATGTCGAGGTCCATGGGGTGTTCGGTGGCAAACGCGCCCATGCGGATGAAGATGCGATCACCACGGAACTTCACTTGGCCGGCGAGCCTCCGCGCCAGCTTGCCGTCCCGAAGGCTGCGGGGGATCACGGCGGCGCGGATCCGGTCATGCTGGGTTATATCTTTGATCCGGAAAGCATGCAGCCCGACCTCTACGGCCGCGCCTCCGATCATGTCGCCGGCGCCTGGTCCATCCTCACCGGCATCGCCGCCAATGCTTCCATAGAGACGGGTTCCTTGGTCAATATCCAAACCATGCTCCGCGCGCGCGGCATTCAGCTGAACAGGTAAGCTCCATGGCCTTCAACCTTCGCATCGGCGTCATCGGCATAGACCATGGACATATCTACGGCATGATCAACGGCATGCTGGATGCCGGGGCCACGCTCGTTGCGTGGACGACGGGCGAGGAGACCCCGGAGGCGGCTCGCAAGACATTCCAGGAAACCTATCCGGATCTGCCGGCCCGTCCGATGCAGGCCATCCTCGAGGATAAGAGTATAACCCTTGTGCTTTCGGCCGGGATTAACAGCGAACGCGCCGAAATCGCGGTGGCGGCGATGTCGCACGGCAAGGACGTTCTGGTCGACAAACCCGGCTGCACCAGCCTGGATCAGCTGGCAGACATCCAGCGCGCCGTCGGAGAGACCGGTCGGCGCTGGGTCGTATCCTTTTCCGAACGCATCTCCGTCGAGAGCGCTACCCTGGCGGATCAGCTGATTGCCGAGGGCCGCATCGGCAAGGTGGTTCAAACGGTTGGCCTCGGGCCGCACCGCTTGAATGCGCATCTCCGGCCGGACTGGTTCTGGGACAGAGCCCGCTGCGGCGGGATTCTCGCTGATATCTGCGCCCATCAGTTCGACCAGTTCCTGCATTTCACCGGATCGACAGAGGCACGTGTGGTTTCTGCCCATGTGACCAATGTCGCAAATCCGGATCGGCCAACATTTCAGGATTTCGGCGAGGTGCTGCTCGAAGGCAATGGCGGGCGCGGCTATGCCCGGGTGGATTGGCTGACGCCGGACGGTCTTCCAGTCTGGGGCGACGGCAGGATGACCATTCTGGGAGCGGAAGGTTATATCGAGCTTCGTAAATACATTGATATCGCCGGCCATGACGGCCAGGACCACGTTTTCCTTGTCGATAAGTCGGGCGTGCTGCGGTTCGAGGCGAGAGGCGCCGGAAAACCATTCTTCGCCCATTTGGTTGCCGACGTGGAAAGGCGAACCGAGACCGCCATGGCACAGTCTCACGCGTTTCTGGCCACCCGACTGGCATTGGAGGCGCAACTTATCGCGGAAGAGAAAGCAATTCGATGACAGAGCGTATCCGTGTCGCCGTCATCGGCGCGGGAATTGGCAAGGCTCATATCGCCGCTTACGCCGAATTGGCCGATCTGTTCGATGTCCGGTACGTCTGCGACCTTAACCTTCCCCGCGCCGAGGAAGCAGCGCAACAAGCTCCGGGCAGCCGGGCAGTTCCCGATATCAGCGAGGTCTTCGCCGACCCCAAAGTGGATCTGGTCGACATCTGCCTGCCGCCTCAATTGCATGCGCCAATGACGCTCACCGCGCTTGAAGCAGGCAAGCATGTCGTCTGCGAAAAACCCCTTGCCGGTTCAATAACCGAAGTGCGCCGGGTCGCCGAGCTTTCCACACGAACGGGACGCCAGGTCTTTCCGGTATTTCAGTATCGTTATGGCGCCGGCTACCGCGCCGCGCATGAACTGAAGGTCCGCGGTCTCCTGGGCCGGCCTTACGTGGTAGCGCTGGAGACGCATTGGCAACGCGGATCTGATTATTACGCGGAACGCTGGCGGGGCACCTGGAAAGGCGAACTCGGCGGCGTGCTCGTCAGCCATGCCTGTCATATCCACAATCTGACGACTCATCTCGTAGGAGATGTGGTGGAGGTTGCCGCCTTCCTTGATACCCGCGTCAATCCGATCGAGACGGAAGATTGCGCTGTGCTTTCGATGCGCACTGCAACAGGTGCGCTGATCACGTCCTCAGTCACTTTGGGTGCGGCTGGAAACAGCTCGCGGCTGCGGATGTGTTTCGAGCATGTCACAGTTACCTCGGGCACCGAGCCTTATCAGATCGGGGCCGGGCCGTGGACGTTCGAAGCCACCGATTCTTCGCGGCAGGCGGAGATCGACGCGGCAACTCGTCAAGTACCCGAGGTCCGTCCACGATTTCCCGGACTATTCGCGGATGTCCATGCAAGACTGACCGGAGAACCGGACCTATATCTGCCATCGATTCAGGAAAGTTATCACTCGATCGAGCTTGTGACAGCAATCTATGCGTCGGCCAGAGAGCGCCAGATCGTGCGCCTGCCGCTTTCCGTGGATCACGCGTTGGCAGCAGGCTGGCTGCCAAAATAAGCAAGGCAATGCCTGCATCGGTTTCCCGCCGATGATCCTTCCAAGATCGAACTATTGTTTCAAGCCGAATTGAAGGTTGCGGCATTTTGTAAGATTGTGCCCCGCCAAAGAAAGTGCGTCGCGTTGCTCAAGCGGGATTTCCGCATCGCCAAGCACGCAATTCTCCGATTTCGGATTGAGAATCCATACCTCTGGGGAAACGGCAATTATGTCCTGCGCCACATAGGGATAGACGTGCCGCTTGCCCACCACGGCATGGTCCGCCTTGCCGAACAACCCGAGGCTTGCGGCTCCGAAGCCATCCAGCTTCTCCCTGAGGCGCAACATGCCATCCCGCACGGGCGGCTGGATCTCAAGTGCGCTGACCCTTCCCGTACCGTCGCCCAGGTAACGCAGAACAGCCCAGAATTCAGAGGGGCCATTGGTCATGATGATGGCATCCTCTGCCGACCGGGCTTCCCAGGCTACGACGACCTCGCGGTACCCCCGTTTTTCGAAGGTCATCGTGTAGTTGACGCCGCCGAAAAGCATCAGGAGGACGATGACCGAAGCCGCCACACGATGAGCAACTATCCTCTCCTTGAAAGCGGTATCCGCATAAAGCGCAAGCGAGATCGCTAAAAACGGGAGGAAGAGGCCAAGCGTCCGGTAGATGAAGACCGGTTTCGCCAACAGAGATATAGCAAGCAACACGCCGATCGGAACGACAACCAGGAAGATTCCGATCCAGCGGTCGCGGGTTTTGGTCAAAGGCAATAGAACCATCAGCGGCAGAGCGAGCAGTCCCGCGATCGTCGGCCATGGAAACTCCAGTCCCAGCAAGGTCAGCGTCAGATGGATGCCAATCGCTGGAAGATCAAATCCTGAAACGCCTTCGGTCTGCCGGACGGCACCAATCGCCAGAGGATAAAGGGCAGCCAGGGCAACGACCACATAGGTGGCTAGCAAGAGACGGAAGTCTCGTGCCGGCGTGGCTTTGAAGAGGCGTAAACCGGCATGAAGGAACAGGAAGAATGTAACAAAGAAGCCGAGGCCATGCGTAAAGGTCACAGCAAGACCGAGGCACAGCGCCACGAACAACTGCCGCATCGTCGCCCGCTTTTCCACAATCATCTGCTGAAGCACATACCAAAGCCCGATCTGCAGCAGGGCAAGCATCGGATACATCCGTACGTTTTCCGCAAAGAAGAGCTGTAGCGGCATCAATGCGAAGATCGCAGCGGCCCAAAGGCCGACAGTCCAGCCATAGATCCGCCGGCACGTCTCGAAAAGCGCTATGATGGCTATGATGCTGAACAGCGTCGAGTTGAGAATATACCAGCGATCACTGTCATCCAGCGCCGCCCACAGGTGCAACTGAACATAATAGAGAGGTGGATGCGTGTCGAAACGTAGCGCCGCCAGAAGCAGATCGGTTACCGGACTTTCGGCCATAGCCACCGAAAATATCTCGTCTTCCCAAAGCGACGCTTCGAAAAGCAGGTTGATGACCCTCAGCGTTATGCCCATAACCACGAGGGCGATGAGGGTGATCGGAAGAACATGTCCCCACGCCAACTCGCGGAAGTTCGGCGACACGGGAACAGCGCGCCAGGAACTTTGGCTCGCAGGCAGCTGATCAGTTGGGGGAAAGCTCACCGCGATGCCCTCCGCTAAATTCGATTTTCATACGGATCTGGTGGACCGGCGGCGGCGCGTGCGCTGGCCTATCGAAACAAGATTGTCTTGCGGCTGTGGGCTGATTTCCCGCCGGACGATATAAATCGGCCGCTGTTTGATCTCGGCGTAAACGCGGCCTAGATATTGACCAAGAATACCGATCCCAATCAGTTGAACGCCGCCAAGAAACAGCATGCTCACCAGCAGCGAAGCATAACCAGGCACTTCCACGCCGAAGTAGAGTGTCTTTATGATCGTCAGGAGCCCGTAGCCGAACGAGAGGGCAGAGATCGATGCTCCGACATAGGTCCAGATTTCAAGAGGCACGCTGGAGAACGAGGTGATCCCTTCGAGCGCCAGATTCCACAGGCGCCAACCGGAAAACTTCGATTGTCCCGCCACACGCGGCTCACGCGCATATTCGACAACAGCCGTCCGGAAGCCCACCCAGGCAAATAGCCCTTTCATGAAACGGCGCCGTTCGGGAAGCTGCCGCAGCGCATCGATCACCTGACGATCCATCAACCGGAAATCACCCACGTCCGGCGGTATCTCCTGGGAAGCGATCAGGTTGTGCAGGCGGTAGAACATCGAAGCGGTGCTGCGCTTGAGAAAGCTGTCGCTCGACCGGTCTGAGCGTTTGGCCACGACCACTTCGTAGCCCTCACGCCATTTGTCCAGCAGCAGCGGGATGACATTGGGAGGATCCTGCAGATCGACATCGATAGGAATGGCGGCATCGCTTCGGCAGGCATCAAGCCCGGCCGTCATCGCGGCCTCCTTGCCGAAATTGCGAGACAGATCGATGATCCGGATGCGAGGCTCGGAGCGCTGAGCCTCGATCAGGCGATCGGCGGTCCTGTCCCGGCTACCATCGTTGATAAAGATGAACTCGAACTCGATGCCTTCGGCATGTAAGGGATCGAGTTCCGCCCTGGTCGCATCCAGGAATGGGCCGATTGCCGCCTCCTCGTTATGGACGGGAATGATCAGGCTAATGACGGAGGTCGATCTGCCGTTGATAGGATTTGTGGACATCGGGGTTCTCGCGGTTCCAGCTCGATATCCTAGGCTGCTGCGCCGAACCTTGCCCACTTATGCTTTGGATGGAGGTGCCGCAGCACCTCGGCCGCTTCTCCCCCAAAAGGGGTAGGAATACAATTGCACCTCTTGGACAGGGTGAAGAGGCGCTTGGCTCCAGTATATGCTGCCACCAGCCACACGTCCCGGCTCTCCTTCTTCCGGCAATTTACGCAAGTCTATGCAATGGAGCGGACGAAGCATGGCAGCCGGGTGGACTAAACCCTGAAACCTTAGGAAAGGCGAAAGCTGGTGATTGCTCCCAAGAAGCCTCTATTTGCCGTTGCCTCTGCCCTTGCATTGCTGCTGGCAATCGACGCGCGACCGCAGGATGGAGGATCACTCGCGGACCGGCGGGATTCCGCCCAGATTTTCTTTACCGGTCACAGCCTCATCGACAATCCGTTGCCGGACTGGGTCGAACTGATCGCGAAGAGCAAAGGCAACAAGATCGCCTGGGAACAGCAGAATATCCCCGGCGCTCCTCTGCGGCTTCGCACCTGGGGCGGCGAGAACGATAAGCCCTGGGCCGGCTACGGCTATGGGAAAAACCGCGACGGCGAAGGCTTGAATGTCGCTGACGAATTGCGTCACGCACGCCATATCAAGACGGGACGACCTTATGACACGCTGGTCATTGCGGAGAATCACGGCGTTCTCGGCAATGTCATTTGGGAAAACGCGATCGGATATCTCCGCCATATCCACGACCGCCTGATGGAAGGCAATCCTCAAGGAAGAACACTCTATGTCCATACATGGCTCGCCGTTGATGAGAACAAGCTGCCGATATGGCTCGAACATGAGAAGAACGTATCCGTCGCGTGGCAATGTGTCGCCGAGAAGGTGAGGCTGACGTTACGGTCGGAAAACCGACCGGCCAATCTATCGGTCGTGCCGGGCGGTACCGCCCTGATTGAGCTCGTGGATCAGGCGCTTCAGGGAAAAATCCCCGGTATACAGGGAAACACCAAGGAAGTCCTCGGCCAGATCTTTCGGGATGACGTGCATCTGACTGATGCAGGCATCTACTTCATGGCAGCTGTTCATTATGCCGCGATCTATCACCAGTCGCCGGAAGGAGCAAAGGCGCCTGCGACAGTTTCGCCTGCCCTGGTGGCCGACTTGCAGAGGATCGCGTGGGAATCGGTGCAGGACTTCCTCAAACGGGAACAGAGACATTCACCAAGCATGGAAGAATGTCGCCAGGTGATCGTCGAAAAAGTATGCCACACCTATTGGACTCTTGCTCGAGAGCCCGATGAGGTCGGCCGCTGCCGGAGCTATTTCGCCGAGACCCGGCCACAAGCGGACGGCAATCCCTTCATCTGGCCGGACCCAAACTGGAAACCTCTCCCGAAACCCTCGCTTTGATTTTGATCCCGCAACGATATCGGCCCGAAAATCGGAATGGATTTTCGGGCCGATGCCGTAGATTCTGTTGAGATAGAGCATCCTTTGTACGTCCGCCTGGACGCACAAAGGACACTCTAAGCGGATTGCTGTGCAATGGCAGCCAATCCTTTCCCCGAACAATTGCCGGCCCCACATGAGCCCGGCGGAGACTTCGATACCACAACTGCGAACCCGCCGTTCGCAGCTGGAATATTCAAGGATAAGCCCAACGGGCAGCGGCTAGTTTACCTGTCCGTACGGAAACATATCATTGAGTTTATAGGCGACTTCCGTTCGGTTTGTAGCCTTCAACTTCTTCATGATGTTCCGGATATGAACCTTGACTGTGCTTTCGCGCAGATTGAGTTCATAGGCGATAATCTTGTTAGCCTTGCCCTTGCGAAGCGCCTCGACCACCGCTTCCTGACGCGTCGTGAACATCCCCGAAAGAGATCGCTGTTCGCTTGTCGGCGAAGTGTTCACCAAATGCCGCATGGATAGGATGCTGCTGGCAGGAATGAAGACACCGCCGGCAACAGCCAAGCTGATGGCTTCAACACAGACACCGATACCGACGCAGGACGGGATGAAACCGCGGATGCCGTATTCCAGCATTTTCACGATTTGCCCGAGATCATCGGAGTCCGAAAGGACGATGATCGGCGGAGATCTAAACTCTGCCATCAATTTGGAAATGTCGTTTGCAAGTGCGGGATCGTCTGCCTTCCGGCTGCCAATGTTGAACAAGACGGCCTGAACCGGAGGATAAAGATCCTTTTCCCTTCTCCATTCTTCGATGGAGCCGACGGCGCAGACCTCCATCTGCAGACCCCGCCCGACAAGCGCTTTTGCGAGGCATTCACGATCAAGAGCTCTCGCATCGATGATGACGAGCGACTCGTTATGACTGAGATCGGCCTTGCTTGCGTTCTCTTTTTCCGCAAGCTTCGGCATTTCACTCATAATTCGAAAGGTTTCAGACACGGCAGGAGAGCGGCCATAGCCGCTTGTCGTTGAACTCATGCTACCCCCTCCCCAGGCAAGGGCGCACCCCCCTGGGAACTGCAGTTACAACTACCCCAAACAGACTGCCATTTTTTTCTTCGACTATTTATGGAGCTTAATATACGACTAAAACGTACTTTAGTCTATATTCAATTACCATTTCCTTTACCAAGAGATCAAAATAAAGTTCTGATAAAGTATTGGTTTCGCTTTACGTAGGGTCATCTACATCCAGAGTTGGCTTGGGAGCACTCTCCACAACCCATTTGTAGATCTGCAACATTTCATTCGCCTTTACATCCCAAGTGTATCGTTGTCGTACACGCAGCGCCGCGCCGTTGCTCAAAAGAGCGACGAGCTCTGGGCTGGCTTCTATCCTCTGGAATGCAGCCAGGAAGCCGGTGGTCAACGTCTGTCGGTCGCTGAAATCTATCGATATTCCAGACTGTTCATCAAGCAACTCCGGCGGCCCGCCGTAGTTGGCAACGATCGGAACGAGCCCCATCGACATTGCTTCCAGGACGACGCCGCCTCCGAATTCGCGGACACTTGGCAGTGCCAGAACGTGAGATTCCGACAGCACCGCAGCCAAATCCTTGTGATGAACCCAGCCTGCAAAACGAACCCTGTCGCCAAGCCCCTTCCGCCGAACGGCGTCCTCCAATTCGCTCCTTTGAGGACCATCACCGATTATCAGCACATCGATCTTCAGGCCGCCGGGATAGGCGGCGACTGCCTCGATCAGGATGTCGGCCCCCTTATACGGAACCAGCCGGCCAACAAAGGCGACAGTCAGCCTGTCGCCAGAAAGCTGACGCAACCGGAACGGAAACAGTTCCGGATTGACCGCGTTTTCAGGAATCAGAAAGGCTCGTTTCTTGCAGCTTTCCGGAAGCTCACTGAACGTGTGACGGGATCCGGCAACAAGCGCTGCGGCGTGCATCCTGGTCGCCCGATAGAAAGGCATTAGCCGATAGAGCCTCCTGAATAGCGACAACCATTCGCGTTCACGGCTGCGCACCTCTGTAAAACCCTTCGGCCAGGGCAAGCCTCCATTGAGAGGCCCTAAAATGAAGGGTATTTTGTGTTTGCTCAGTCGGATAGCAATTGGGCTTTGGCTGGTCGGGCTAAGCGGCGTAATCCTATGTACGAGATCGAACTCGCCCGCTTTCAGTCGGCTGCCGAGCAACCGCCAGACCTCTCGCTCAAAGCTGTAGTAGGAGAAGGAAGAAAGCGCCGTGACGACCGTCCAACCTTTGTTCTCCCCTCCTCTCAGATATTTACTGAGCCAATGGAGAAGACGAGCAACCCCTTCGTTGTCGATGGTCAGGAAATCGCGGCCTTCAACGAGACCGGCCCGGAGGAAAGCCTCACGATTTCTGATCTGAGTCACTATAAGGCCGTTGGTCCTTTCCATGATCGACCTTGCGAGGTTCCAGCCGACCAAGGGCACGCTCGTCCATTCCGGGTTGGCTGCCTCTGCAATCAACAGAGGCCGAAGCATCCTGGCGGATGATCTCGAAATGTTATCAGGAAAGCCGCCGTCACAGTCATCGCGGGTAGGGCCACCTATGTCCGGCTCCCGCGATCCGCTTGCCCAAACCCTTTCCACATGCCCCCCTTCCGCGGTCATCTCATGACAGTCCTATCGGTGAGCACGATTGGGCACTGGAACGCTTTCGCTTCTCAGGCACGAATAGCCGGGAGGACATATGCTTCATGCAAGGAGCCTCGATTTGAAAGACGAGCTTGTTCGAATGCGGATAGGTAAGCTTGTTCGGCGGCGCTATTGTTACGAGAATAATATTTTCCCTTTATCCGCCAGCAATATACAGGAATGAGAAGTACACTACGTCTTTGGCGGTAGAATTTTACTATCCCTATCCGCACTCACTAAAAGCTGATCCCGATCATCTCGACCGCCGTCACCGCCAAATGTCCGGCAAGATATCCGACGGGCCAAACAAACAGCACGCTGATCTCATAAAGAGGATTGTTAAGCCGATTGCGTCTGTTGAAGTAAAAGACGAAGGGCAGGATCGGCAGGCTGTGAAGAGCGATTGCCCACAGAGCTCCTTCGAATCCAAATCCATAATAAGCGACAGGCAGGCACACGAAAATCGAGATCGCACGGACAAGATTGAGGACGCTTTGGTTTCGGGGTTCGTTGACGGCTTGGTAGACTGCCGACAACATAAGAAACCGCCCAGCAATTAGACTGAAAGAGAGGATTTCGATAATCAGAGCGGCATCGACATAACGATCGTCATACAGGAACTCGATGAGCATTCGTCCGCCCGAATAGACCGCGCCAGCACTGCCTATAAAAACGAGATCGAAAGGCAGGCGCATTTTCAGGAAGACGGCAGGCAAATCTTCCGGCCGCTCCCTGGCAATTTTGCTCAAGGCAGGCATAGCCACGCTGGAAAAAAGGCGCCCTCCGGCCCCCTCGAGCATCGCAATAAGATTGAGGGCGAGGATATAGAGCCCCAGCATCGTGGGACTGGTCCAACCTGCTAGCAGAATGCGGTCACCATTGGCAGCTATGACCGTTAATATCGACGATAGCAGGATCCAGCGGCCGAAGCGGAGCAGATCGCTCAAAGCTTCCCGCTGCACACGGAAACGGTTCGAAACTCCAGGCAGCCAGACATGACTTAGGATGGTCGTAACCAAGGATGAGACCAGGGCAGAGATCACAAAAGACCAGATTGAGCCGGTGTAGAATGCCAGCAAGACGGCGGTAGCCAGGCTTATGATTTGAGCCACAATCTCGATGACGGTCAGGCGTCCGAGATTGAGATTCCGGTAGGCCGTGATGATCTTTGTGGATTGCAGGCCCATGATGATGGTGCCGAATGATGCGGCGATGATGACTGTCGGAAGTTCGGGCGCAGTATAGACCGATCCTTCAGGAAACCATTCGTATCGGGCTCCATATCCCACGATGATGGCGACCAGGATGCAGGCAAACCAGATCAGGCACCCATGCAGGAACTGGAGCACCCAAGCCGTATCGAGATAGGATTGCTCGTCCCCCATCCTACTCTGGATCGCAGCCGGCCTCAGCCCCAGATCCGACAGCATGGCTATCGAGACCTGCACCATGATGGCGACGCCCATTATTCCGAACATTTCCGGGACCAGCAGACGGGTGAGGATCAGGCTGCTTGCAATCCTGAGAAATTGCGGAAGGACATACCCAATCACCGTCCATCCCGCGGCACGCATGATGAGATTGCGAAAGCCGCGAGACCCCGGATCCGATACCGTCGGAACCGGCTGAATTCCGGATCCCTGATCGTCTCCGGGTCCGGAAGGCTCCGGTTGCCAGTCACGGGAAGTCACTGCTTCGGCCAAAGGAATCTCCTCGCTCCTTGCACCTGCGGATGCAAAATAGGAGCACTATGCAAGTTCGATGACCTGTTGCGGTTCGACCCGTTCTCCATCGCGGGCGTGTGAGGCATCCGTTCTTATCCCAGAGTTTGCCGCAGCGTCGGCCACGACCGCACGCATCCGCTCCGCGAGGACGCGGACATAGGGATCCAGGACCATGCTGTCGTGATCGCCCGGCACCTCCGAAACCCTCAAGGCGCCGACATGCTCGCTCCAGCCGTTGTCCGGCAGCAGAATGGCGCGGTTCTCCCTGAGACAACGTCCTCCGCTGAGGCGATAGAAGACGGCCGGCTTGGGACGGAAGAGCGTGACAGAACCCGCATACGGCTTTACCTGATACTGGAAGGCAGCTCGTCGGAACGCCATCTCGATCTTCTCGTTGTTGAAATGCTCCGTTGTGCCGACCTGCCGTTCGGCCTCTTGCCTGGCAAGGTTTTCAGCCCGGGAGCGCCGGCGGTCGCGGAGATATTTTCCGAGATAATTCCTCTTGTGGCGGCGGATATCCTGCATTTTCATCACCACCCGGTCTAGGAAGGCCAGTTCCGGCTCCCTCGGCTGGGGCGTATCCAGCATGACCACATGCGCAACCTGTTCGCCCGCCTCCACCAGCTGACGGGCAATCTCATAGGCGGCTATGCCGCCGCCCGAATATCCGGCGAGCAGATACGGCCCATGCGGCTGTACCGTTTTAATCTCGGCGATGTAGTCGGCGGCCATTTCCTCGAAAGTGAGATGCGGCTCGTTGTCCCCGTAGAGCCCGCGTGCCTGGAGTCCGTAGACAGGCCTGTCCGCGCCCATGCACATCGCCAGATGGCGCAGGTTCAAGATGTTGCCGAACATGCCCGCGCAGATGAACAAGGGAGCCGCTTCGGCATTGCGGCCAGGATTCATCAAGACCAGGTGAAGTGGTTTACTCCTCGAAACTTCTGCTGCCTTCGTTTCTGGCCGGACTGTCTCGTTTCCTTGCGGTCGCTCGGCAGCAATGCGTTCGGCACATTGGGCAATGGTAGGCGCTTCGAACAACATCGAGATCGGCAGGTCCAACCCGTATTCCTTCTTGATCATGCGGAAGAGTCGAACTGCGATCAGCGAGTGCCCTCCCACATCGAAGAAGCCGTCGTGAATGCCGATCCTGGCAATGCCGAGAAGTTCGCGCCAATATCCGGCCAGTGTCTCCTCGATCGGATTGCGCGGCGCTACAAATTCACTGTCGAGGTCAGGTCTTTCGAAATTGTCGCCGGTCGGCGCTGCCGGCTCGGCGGTTGCAGCAACCCAGTTCCGCAACAATTCAAGATCGATCGAACTGATGATCGGCTGCGGTTCTGACGTCCCCAGCGCACGCAGAAGTGCTGTGAAGCCCTCTTCGGGGAGGATGCCGTTTCTGACCTGTGTGCCGAGCTTCAACAGAGCCGGGGACGGCGTTGCATGTTTTTTATGAGAAGCCGTTGGCACCTCTGGATGAGATATTCCAAGCGCAACATCGCTTTCCAGCCGACGCATGACGAATCGCTCAGCTTCGAAGACAAGATTGCCCAGCCGATCCATGATCATCACATCGAAGGCGGCATATCCCTCGCCGAGATCGCTGCTGTCGGAGAGGCGGACATGGCTGATGATTTCAGCCGGAAGCGGCTTGTAGAGCGCTATTCGTCCATAGGCGGCAGGTGCCCAGAGGCCAGCTGCGGCGGCATAGCCCGCCGCGAGTTCCAACGCGAAACCGGTTGCGATATCCAGGAGCGCCGGATGCAGGACCATGCCTTTCGTTAGATCTTCCGCGAAGCAGGAATCCAAACGCAATTCGGCAAGGGCTTCGCGCTTGTGGATCGCCACCGAGTGAAGAACTGCCCAACGGGGACCAAACCGGATGTGGTTCTCCTGCACGGCCCGCAACGTCTCGTCGCCAACCGCCACGCGCCTTTCCCCAAATGAAAGGGCCAACGCCGGAAGATCGACAACGCGAGATTCTTGCACTTCTCGGGGCGTGAGCGTTGCTTCGGCATGCTTGACGAAAAGAGCCGTTTCGCCGCCTTCTGCCGGCCCGGCGACGATGGCGACACGAAAACGCTCCCCGACCGGTTCAAGCCGAACCCGTAGGGTCTTGGTGTCTCCGTCGGCGAAGACCAGCGGCTTCAGAAAGACGAGATCTTCCATATCGGCCTGCAACGGCAATCCGTACTCCCGCGCCGCCTGCGCAATCAGTTCGAGATAGCCCGTACCGGGCATCACGGCTTGACCTGAAACCAGCCGGTGTTCGTTCAGCATCCATTCGGTCTGTGGGCCGATCGTTGCCTCGAGCCACGGCGTTCCGGTCTCGTCCTCCGCCCAGTGTTGGAAAAATGGGCCGGACGCCGGCCCGGCAACAGGCCGCACACGGTCTTGATCGACTGCCAGACCCAAGGCGCGGGCCGCAAGCCCGACCTCGTTCCAGACCCCCCAATGAAGGGCGATGGTGGCCCGATCGGTTCGGCGTGACCGGCTTTGCGCAAATGCATTGAGATAGGCGTTTGCGGCAACATAGTCGACTTGGCCGGCTCGCACGACGTCGGTGCTGGTGGACGAGAACATCAGGAAGAAATCGAGCTTCACGTGTTCGAAGACCGCATCAAGTACCGTCGTGCCGAGCACTTTTGGCGTCAGAACCCGATCGATACTCTCCCGTGTTTTCGTTTGGATAAGGCCATCATCCACCGTGCCGGCCGCATGAAACACGCCGTTTATTTCGCCAAAACGCACAAGCGACATTTCTACCGCCTGCGCCATCTGTTCGGGATTGCCGACGTCGCCCTGGAGATAAAGCACCTCTGCGCCCTTTTCCTCCATAGTTCGGATCGCCGAAACCGCCCTTCGGATATTGTCATGGCCATGGGTGCGTTCGTAGAAATCCCACTCTTCACGCGGCGGCAAAGCTATCCGGCCCACCAGGACGAGGCGCGCCTGGAACTGGCTCGCAAGCTTTCCGGCGAGCGCAAGAGCGATCTCACTCAAGCCGCCGGAGACGAAATAGACACCATGCCGGCGGAGCTTTGTCCCCTCCGGCGCTATCTCTCTTAATGACATCCGTTGATGGATTTGGGTCCAGCGACGCCCGTTGCGGTAAGCGACCAGCTCGGACCCGGGCTTGGCATGAAGGTCTTCCCAAAGCTGCTCAACGAGCGACGACTCGCCCAACATCCCCTGTCCGGAGCCTTTGCCTTTCCGGCGGGAGAAGAAGCCGGTCTTGCCTTCCCCCCCATCTCGCGGCAGATCGACGTCGATCACCTTGACGGTAACGCCGGCCATCTCCTTGGGCATGACGAGACCCGGGCCGAGGATCGTGGCTTTCTCCGGATAAGGCAACGGCTCGTCGCCCACCTGATGCATTCCGTTGGTCACGAGCGTGAAGTGAACATCTGCGGTCCCGCCCGCTTCACCCAGGGCTTGAGCGAGGTGCAGCAGGCTGTCGAAACCGCATTCCTGATTGCGATGAAAGAAGTTCGAACCGGACCGGAAGGTCTCCTGCTGCGTAAGAAGCCACATATGGACGATACTGGTCGGAAGGTTCTTGTCAGCTGCAAGCCCGGCGATCAATGCGTCATATCCTGATCGCCCGAATTCGGGGCAAAGCATGTACGCTTCTGAACCGTGACGAACGAAGGCGTCGCCCAAAGATACGGTCACGACACGGTGGCCTTCCGAGCGAAGCCGCTCGACCAGCCGAAGGCCAAAACCTCCCTCGTCGAGGAAGAAAAGCCATGATTGGCAATCCTTCTCGTTACCGGGCTCATAGTCTGCCAGTGTCCGCTTCCAGGCGGGACGATACCCCCACCGTTCGATATCCGGCTCCTTGGAGAGAATAGACTCGGCAGCCTGTTGATTATTGCTGACGGCCGCGCGGTCAATGAAGAACCGCCGATGCTGGAACGGGTAGGTCGGCAGCCGGACACGTCGGGGAGAACGTCCCTCCCAAATGCGGTCTATGTCGACTTCAATCCCCACGGCCCAGGCCCTGCCGACGGCTGAGAGAAAATAAAGTCTGTCGTCCGTATTCTCGTCCGGATGCGGGAGGCTGTTGATGACCTGGTTCGCCGGGACGGAGCCTTGCGCCTTTGTCAGCGACGACAGGACGCGCCCGGGGCCCACCTCGATATAGACCAATCCGGGATCGGCCGAAAGCGTCGCCAATCCGTCAGCAAAATGAACGGTCGAACGAAGGTGACCGACCCAATACATCGGGTCGGTCGCCTCTTCGGCGCTGAGCGGCAAGCCCGTACGATTCGATAGGATCGGGATTGTCGGAGCGCGAAGAGCAATACTACGAAGAAAGGTCTCGAACGGCTTGAGAATGGGGTCGACCAGACGGGAATGCGCGGCGATGTTGATGGGAACGCGTGTCGCATCGATACCCTGTTTCGCCAAAGTTTCCCGAAACGCTTCGAGATCCTCATTGAGGCCGGAAACGACGCAGAGCGACGGAGCATTGATCGAGGCCACGTCAAGCGACGGCGGCAGGAGTTCTGCGAGCCTTTCCCGATCGATCGGCACGCTGAGCATACCGCTCGGACGAATTGTCTCGAACAGCTGGCCGCGCAGATGCACGAGGTGCACTGCATCCTGGAACGACATCACGCCCGCCACGCATGCCGCAGCGTTCTCGCCCATGGAATGGCCGATCAGAGCCTGTGGCTTGACGCCCCACCCCATCCACAACCGAGCCAGGCCGATCTCCGCAATCAGGATCGCCGGGAGCTGGAGCGAGGGGCGAAGGAAGGCTTCCGCTGCGGCGGAGCTCCCCTCCACCAGCCAGGTTTTCCGGATCCGGGCCGCCACATCGGTTGGCAGGTAGGAAAGGCCTTCATCGACCGTCGAGCGAAATTTCGGATCTTCCGAATAGAGCCGTTTGGCCATGCCGACATATTGGACGCCGCCACCAGGGAAAAGGAACACGGTGCCGGATTGGGCCGGTACATGCTGATGAACAAAACCTCGGCTCGCCGCATTTGAAAGCGCCGTTATGGCATCCTGCCGATTGCGGACAGCAAGCACCATGCGATGATCGAAGTGCCTGCGGCCATGGCGCAGGGTGTAACTGACGTCGTCCAGCGAAATATCCGGCTGGCTCGATATTGTAGAAGCAAGCCGCTCAGTCATTGCATCAAGCGTCTTGCGCTGACGGGCGGAAAGAAACAGGAGCAGCGGATCCGCGTCGTCCGCCTGGGAACCCACCGTCTCGCTTGCGGGCAGGTAGCGGCACGGAGCCTGCTCCAATATGGCGTGGGCATTTGTGCCCCCCACGCCGAGAGAGTTCACAGCGGCGCGGCGCGACCCCGATATCTGAGGCCATTTCAGCAGCTTGCTGTTGACCCGGAAGGGGCTTCTCTCAAAGTCGATGGATGGGTTTGGGCGCTCGAAGCCAAGTGTCGGCGGGATTTCACCATGCTTGATCGCCAGAACTGCCTTGATGAGGCCCACGACGCCGGCGGCAGTGTCCAGATGGCCAATATTCGATTTGACCGACCCGACATGGCAGAAACCTGTTTTGTCGGTGCTCTGGCGGAAAGCCGCGGTCAAAGCCTCGATCTCGATCGGGTCTCCCAGGAAGGTACCCGTACCGTGACACTCCACATATTGGATCGTCTCCGCCCCAACGCCGGCCAACCCATGGGCTTCAAGCACGGCCTCAGCCTGCCCGCTGACGCTGGGCGCCAGGTAGCCGGCCTTGCTGTTTCCGTCATTGTTGACCGCGGTTCCTTTGATGACGGCGTGGATGACATCTCCATCGCGCAAGGCATCGGAAAGTCGACGCAGAACCACGACCCCGACGCCACTCCCGAATACGGTTCCGGCTGCACGGTGATCGAACGCGCGGCAGTGTCCATCCGGCGAGAGAATCTCTCCCTCTTGGAACAGGTACCCGTGCCGATGCGGAAACTCGATTGTCACGCCACCGGCGAGTGCCATGTCGCATTCACCGGAGATGAGGCTCTGGCAGGCGTAGTGCGTGGCGACGAGCGAGGTCGAGCAAGCTGTCTGCACATTCACACTCGGGCCGCGTAAATCAAAGGTGAAGGATGCCCGCGTGGCGAGAAAATCCTTGTCGTTGCCCGTATGGCGCAGCAGGAACATGCCGACCTGATCGACAAGGTTGCGATTGCTGCAGACGTTGAAGAAGAAATAGCTACCCATGCCACAACCGGCAAAAATGCCGACCGGACCGGAGTGGGCATGCGGGGTGGGGGTCCGGCCGGCATCCTCCATGGCCTCCCAGGCGCATTCCAGAAACTGGCGATGCTGAGGGTCCATGATAGCGGCTTCCTTCGGATTCAGACCGAAGAATTCTGCATCGAACATTTCCATGTCGGGAAGCTCGGCGCCGCGGGGCACGTAGTTGGGATGATGGATGCGCCCGGGATCTTCTCCGGCGGCTACCAGTTCTTCCGGTGAGTACGTGCGGATGGATTCCACTCCACCTCGCAGGTTCTTCCAGAACTCATCTACATTTCGGGCGCCCGGTACTCTCAAAGCCATGCCGACAATTGCTATATCGCCAGCTGAGATCTGGTTGGCCCCTTCAAGCATCGATAACGCCCCACCCCGGATGAACGCGGCCCGAGGATGTCATGTGCAATGACCCATGGGCTATGTTCCACTTCCCTTCAAAAAATGTCCGCGAGCGTCCACTCGCCATGTTCAGTGTGCTGCCAGCGCTGACGCAATCGCAATTACGTCTTTGGGAGCCGGCATCATTCAAAAGACGGAGGTGCCGATGCCCCCTGCAATTCAAGCTTAGTCGCGATCATCCGGATGGCTGGCCCGGCGCATGTTGAAATTTGTACCGCCCCCCGGTTCTATCGGAGTTCCTTCGACACAACAGAACGGGGATGAGCTTCATGGGCGAGTTAACATGTGTTCTGATCGGTGACGGGTCGTTGCTCGTCCAATGCGCCGAGATCCTTAAGGCGCGCGGGCACAGGGTTCAGGCAGTCGTCACATCAAGCGGACCGGTCAGACGATGGGCCGAGGTTGAGGAGATTTTCGCTGTCAGCCTCCAAAGCGACTACGCCTCCAGCCTCGCCGATATCTCGTACGACTGGCTTTTCAGCATTGCCAATCTGACCATTGTTCCTCGTCCGGTTTGGCAACACGCCCGCTGCGGTGCCGCGAACTTCCATGATGGCCTGCTGCCCCAGATGGCAGGGCTCAACACGCCCGCCTGGGCGATTTTGGAAGGTCACGACCATCACGGCGTCACCTGGCATGCGATCAATGAAGGGATCGACGAGGGCGATATCTATGCCCAGCAGGGCTTCGATATATCCGGCAACGACACCGCGCTGACACTGAATACCAAGTGTTTCGAAGCCGGCATCGCAACTTTTTCCACGATGCTCGATGCAATCGAGCGAGGCGTCTTGGCACCGCGCCGGCAGGATTTCGGCACCCGCGTCTATTATGAACGCCTCAAGCGCCCGGCTGGCGCTGCAACCCTTGATTTTTCTTCGTCCGCAAAGGCCCTTTCCCGCCTCGTGCGGGGTTTGGACTTCGGAAGCGGATATCTGAATCCACTCGCCACGCCTAAGGTTCGTCTCGGTGACGAGGTCTTCACCGTCGCCCATTTCCGCGTGCTCGAAGGAGAGATGAACGGTGAGCCCGGGCTTGTCATGTCGGTCGGCGCGCACGGTGTCACGGTGGGAACCGGCGACGTACCCGTCCTGCTGGAAGGATTCCGGAAAACCGCCGCAGACAGAATTGCGCTTTCCTCAGTCTTACGCCCCGGCGATCGGTTACTTGTTCCCGGAGAACCGGAAACGATCGCGCTCTCGGAGACAGTGGCGGATCTCTCGCGGCATGAAGGCTTCTTTCGCCGGGCGCTTGAAACATCAATCGACCTCTCCCTGCCCCAGATCAAGGCATCGGAGCAGGCGCCCGATATTCGCTTAAAGTCCCTCTCTTTTCCGATTGGGCTTGCGAGGAATGAACGGGTGGCAATCCTCCTGGCCTTCCTGGCGCGTTTTTCGGGACAGCCGGCTTTCGATGTCGCTTATCAGGATGATGGTCTCGCGGATCTCTCAAAACGCCATCCCGGCTATTTCGCCCAGTCAGTGCCGTTGCATATCGATACTGCGGGCCACCGGGCAACCGATGACTTGGCGGGAGAGCTCGATCGAAAACTGGCCGAAATCGGTAAACGCAAGGGTTACTGCCGTGACCTTCCCGATCGTTATCCAGGCATTGTCCCCCCGGACCTAACGATTGGTATCAGGAACACAACCGATCCAAGCCAGGGCGGAGCGATATCGGGGTGTGCCCTGACTTTTTGCCTGCGCGAGAACGGCACCGATCTTCACTACGATCGGACGCGCATCGACGACCGGCAAGTGGAGGATCTGGCAAAGGCCCTGCACGTTTTGGCCGACGCCTTCAAGACCGGCGCAATACTGCAGGATCTGCCTTTGATGTCGGATGAAGACGCGAAGATCATCCTCTACGACTGGAACAAGACGGAGCGGGAATACGAAACGACAGCCTGTGTCCACGAACTCATCGAACGTCAGGTCGAGCGCACGCCCGGCGCGGAAGCTATTGCGTTTCGCGGCCGCACGCTGACCTATCGTGAAATGGACGAGCGCGCGAACCGGATTGCGCAGGCACTCATTGCGCAGGGCGTTGGGCCGGATATCAGCGTCGGTCTTTATCTGCCGCGATCCGTGGACCTCGTTGTCGGCGCTCTGGCCATCATGAAGGCCGGGGGTGCCTATATTCCTCTCGATCCGCATTTTCCAGCTGACCGGCTGGCATTCATGATCAAGGATAGCGGTGCGAAGCTCGTCCTGACGGAACGGAGCCTGGCAAAGTCGCCAATTCTCGCCGAGGCCAGCTTTCTCTGCGTCGACGACATTCTCAGAAGCAAGGCATCTGCGGAACGTCCGACGAGTGGAGTTGCTTCAAACAATCTCGCCTATGTCATCTATACCTCAGGTTCGACCGGCCTGCCGAAAGGCGTGATGATCGAACATCGAAACGTCGTCAATTTCTTCATAGGTATGGACGAACGGGTTCCGCGTGAGACGGACAGGCAGAATGTCTGGCTCGCCGTCACCAGCCTTTCTTTCGACATCTCCGTGCTGGAGCTTTTCTGGACCCTTGCGCGCGGCTTCAAGGTGGTGATCCATTCGTCCGAGGTGATCGAGGCCAAGGCGCGAGGCGCAACCGTTTCGGGAAGAACCGCCGATCTCGATTTTGGCCTGTTCTATTGGGGGAACGATGGCGGAGCCGGCCCCGAAAAATACCGGCTACTCCTCGAGGGAGCAAAATTTGCCGATGCCAACGGCTTTAATTCCATTTGGACGCCGGAACGGCATTTCCACGCATTCGGCGGCCCTTATCCGAACCCTGCCGTGACCGGCGCGGCCGTCGCCGCTGTCACCAAAAATCTTTCGATCCGCGCCGGCAGCTGCGTCTTGCCGCTTCATCACCCCGTGCGTGTGGCCGAGGAATGGGCCATCATCGACAATCTCAGCAATGGCCGGGTCGCTCTTGCCTTCGCCTCGGGCTGGATGCCGGAAGATTTCGTGCTGCGGCCGGAAAATGCCCCTCCGAAGAACAAGGCAAGCCTGATGCGCGACATCGAAACCGTCCGCAAATTGTGGCGGGGCGACAAGGTGGATTTTGACTTCGGCGGCGGCATGGCGGGCGTCGTTACCCAACCCCGGCCCGTTCAAAAGGAACTCCCCGTCTGGCTGACGACGGCCGGCAACCCGGAAACCTATCGGGAGGCTGCGAGGCTCGGCGCCAACGTTTTGACGCACCTGCTCGGGCAGTCGGTCGAGGAACTGGCCGAGAAGATCCGGATATACAGGGAGACGCTTGTCGAGGTCGGACGCAATCCGAGCCACTACAAGGTGACGCTGATGCTTCACACGCTTCTCGGAAACGAGCGGGAAGAGGTACGGGAGTTGGCCCGCGGTCCGATGAAAGACTATCTGCGCAGTGCTGCCGCTCTGATCAAGCAATACGCATGGGCATTCCCGGCCTTCAAGAAACCGCAGGGCGTCGCCCAGCCGATGGACATCGATCTGCAGTCGCTCGCCCCGGATGAGATGGACGCCATCCTGGAATTTGCTTTCCTTCGTTATTTTGAAGACAGCGGCCTCTTCGGAACCGTCGAGGACGCACTGGAACGATTGGCGGAGGTCGGCGCAATTGGCGTCGACGAGATCGCCTGCCTCATCGATTTCGGCCTGCCTGATGAGACCGTTCTGGGACGGCTTTCGTTACTGTCGGAAGTTGTGAAAGCCAGCAAGAAACCTGCAGGCGATGACCCCGTCGAGAGCTTCGCCGAGGCGATCCGCAAGCACAGAGTTACGCATCTGCAGTGCACACCGTCGATGGCGCGTATGTTCATGATGGTCGATGAAGACCGGGCAGCGCTGAGTGACATCAGCCACGTCTTCTTGGGCGGCGAAGCGTTGCAGGGGTCGCTTCTCGCGGCCCTGGGAACGGTCACGGATGCAACCATTGAAAACATGTACGGCCCGACGGAGACTACTATATGGTCCTCGACATTTACCGCCGGGCCCGCAACAGGCATCGTTCCCATCGGCCGTGCGATTGCTAACACCCAACTCTACGTCCTCGATGGCGCGCTGAGGCCGGTTCCGCCGGGTGATATCGGCGAGCTTTATATCGGCGGCGACGGCGTCGCGAGGGGATACTTAAACCGCGAGCAGCTGACCAACGAGCGCTTCCTAGCAAACCCCTTTGCGGAAGGCCGGATATACCGGACGGGCGATCTTGCCCGTTTCGACCGAGATGGGACCCTCCACTTCCTCGGTCGAACGGATCACCAGGTCAAGATTCGCGGTCACCGCATCGAACTCGGCGAGATCGAAGCCCGGATTGCGACATTCCCAGGCATCCGGGAAACCGTCGTCGTGGCCCGCAAGGACACTCCAGGCGATGTTCGCCTTGTCGCTTACATCAGAACCGACGGAGAAGAAGTCTGCGGACAGAGTTTGCGGGCTCATGTTGCGGAAGCGCTGCCCGATGTGATGGTTCCCTCGCATGTCGTCACGATGGAGGCGTTTCCGCTGACGCCAAACGCCAAAGTAGATCGCAACAGGCTACCTCCCCCCGTGGAAAAGGTTTCCTCGCCCGTCGTCACGTTCATCGAGCCGTCCAACAACCTGCAGCGCGAGATCAGCGAAGTGTTCGGCCGGGCCCTCGGCCTGGAGAAGGTCGGCATATTCGATAACTTCTTTGCTCTGGGCGGGCATTCGCTTCTCGCGGTACAGGTGCATCGGGAGATGAAGGCCAGGCTCGCGCCGGACCTGACGATTACCGACCTCTTCCGTTTCCCGACGGTCGCCCTCCTGGCCGAGCACATCTCCGGCAAAGGGAAAGCTCAATCGCAATTGAGCAAGGTGGCCGAACGAGCCGCACTGCGCAGAAACATGATCGACCGGCGCCTTACCGTGGTCGGCGCGGACACGAAAGTCTAGCGATGCTGCTCAAAGGCATATTTGATGCTTCTGTCTCGGTAGCGGAATCGACTCTCAGCGAAGACACCGCAACGCTTTATCCGGAAGAGCGGCTGGCAATGGTCGGCGCGTTCAAACGTCGGCTGCGGGAATTTACCGCCGGCCGTTCCTGCGCCCGAGAGGCCATGAGACAATTGGGACTGCCCGAAATGGCGATACCCATCGGGCCCGATCGCGCGCCGATCTGGCCGCTCGGCATTACCGGAAGCATCAGCCACTCGTCGACCCGGTGCGCCGCCGCCGTCGCGCGGCATTCGGATGGCATCAAGGCCGTCGGTCTGGACGTGGAAGAGGAAACACCGCTTGATGATTTTTTTGCAGAGGAGATTTGTACATCACGCGAGCGCGATTGGCTGGATCAGCAACCCTCGAGCAAACGCGGCAAGCTGCTGAAAGCAATTTTCAGTGCAAAAGAATGCACCTATAAATGTCAGTATCAGCTTACAAGAAGGATGTTCGGGTTTGAGGCGGTGCACATAGAACTAAGCCTCGCAGAGGAGGCATTTGCAGCATATTTCGACCACGAGGTTCCGCCTTTCCGGCTCGCCGATCGCCTGCGCGGAAGCATCAGATTCCATGAGGGCCACGTCGTCGCCGGCATGATTGTCCGTTAGCCGCCTCAGTACGGACCAAGCCGCGGCCCTCGTCCAGTCACCTCATGATAGAAAAGAGTTACCAGCGGCAGAACTGCGTGGGCATATCTCCGCCACAACCTCTTTGGATCGGTCGTAAGTCTGTGCAGCCATTCGAGGCCGAGATGCTGCATCCAGATCGGCGCCCGTTTTTTTGTCCCGACGAGAAACTCCAGAGATGCGCCGACGCATAGTCCGATGCCCCGCGCGTCTGGATGACGCGACAGTTCATAAGCTATCTTCTCCGCCTGGGGAGAACCGATTGCGATAAAGACAAACCGTGCTTCGGCGCGAGCGGCAAAATCGACGCACGCTTGCAGAGCATCCTCATTGTTCCACAGCCCCTGGGGCGGCAGATGAGCACGAAACCTTACTTTGGGATACCGGAGACGAATGTCGCGCACGACGGCGTCATCGGAAGCTATCAGCGTTATCAAGTCGCCATCTCGAATAACCGAGTTGAAGATGCTCGCTGTAAGATCGGATCCGGTAACGACAGGCAATCTCAGGAAAAGCAACCGTGCAAGTCCGGCGATTGGGCGGCTATCGCAGACCGAAAGCCACGCCTGCTGGTAATAACGCCTGATTTGCGCATTTCCTCGCAGTCGAACCACATGATCGACGTTGGGTGTCACAACGTAGCGAAACCCTGTTTCCGGCCCGCTGTTGGCTACAAAGTCCAACACAGCAGCAGGCGTCATAAGATCGAACGGGGCGCCTAGAAAGCTACGCCTGCCGCTCCTGGCAGGACGCTGCATTTCATATGGCGCTGCTTCAATAACAGCCATGAATCTAGCCCCCTCTAACGCTCAGCTCCACACAGACCATCAGCCAACCGGACTAGTCCGTTGGATCTAAATACTTGGTTTTATTTGATAAATAGTATCTTCTACGGCCATGAAGGCTCAATTGGCCCAATCCCATCAAATGGGTGTAGGACCGCTGCGAGCCTTGTCTGCAAGCCTAAAAAGGATGAGGCCGCTTTCGTTCAAACGTCGTAGTCCGGACGAACTCACGCGTTGCGCCTTTGGATTATTATGGCTTCGAGATGCCAGCGGGGGGCGAAGCCATGTCGCAGTACCTATTGAATTCCGTAGTTATCTTATTGTCCGTAGTCCTTCTGATTCCCACTGCGGTGCTTGCGGTCGAGTGTTTCGCCAGCAGCCTCCGGGTGCAACGGAAATTGCGGCAACGGGGAACAGTGAGGCCGACGGTTGGGATTATTGTGCCCGCTCATAACGAAGAACTGCAAATCCTGGACGCAGTACAGAATATCAAAAGACAGATGCACAAAGGGGATCGGCTGGTAGTGGTGGCTGACAATTGCAGCGACCTGACTGCGTCCCTCGCCCGCGATGCCGAAGTTGAGGTGATCGAACGTTTCGATGCGGACCATCGCGGCAAGGGTTATGCGCTTGCTGCTGCAATCCGGTATCTGGCCGAAGCGCCGCCCGAGGTTGCCGTCGTGATCGATGCAGACTGCTGGCTGGAGCCGGGAGCACTGGATGAACTGGCCTACATGACCGCCGCGACAAACCGGCCTTCGCAGTCCCGCTATCTGATGATCGCACCGCACAATGCAGGCATAAATCTTGCCGTCTCCGAATTCGCTTTTCTTCTCAAGAACCGCATCAGGCTTCTTGGACTCTCAAAGCTCGGCCTTCCGGCGCAGCTGACCGGATCCGGCATGGCGTTTCCCTGGACCATATTGCAGAACGCGCAACTTGCGAACGGCAACCTGGTGGAGGACATGAAACTCGGCTTGGACTTGGCCTGCACGGGCCATGCGGCCCTCTTCTGCGATGCGGCTGTCGTCAAGAGCACGTTTCCCTATTCCAGGGACGGCCTGCGCGCCCAGGCATCGCGTTGGGATACCGGGCGCTTCGCCCTCACCCGGTCGCTGCTTTCGGCATTGACCTGCGCCAGCACTTTCAGAAAGAAAGATTATCTGGCGTTGGTAGTGGATGCCCTCGTACCTCCCCTGACTTTGCAGGCGGCGCTTCTTTTCCTGGCGCTCGTCGCAAGCGCCGGCCTGGCAACATCAGGCATGCTCAACTTTCCACTTTTGATCTGCATAGCAAATGTCCTGATCTTCGGCATGACGCTGATCGTGATCTGGTGGCTTCACGGAAGAACGGTGCTTCCGTTACGCACCATGATCCAGATCCCCGGCTATGTAGCAGACAAACTGAGGCTCTATCCCCGTCACATCTTTGCACCGGTGAGCACCCAATGGGTTAGAACTGACCGAAACCGGCCGACGGGCATGTGACGAGATCCCGCACGGATACCGAAGCCATTTCAGCAAGGTGTAGGAGAAATCTCGTCGTCTCCCGACTTCGCATCCACCTTCAAAAGTTCATCGGCAATATGCGCGCCGACTCGTAACGCGTTTGCCGCTACCGTCAAGCTCGGATTGGCTCCCCCGCTCGTCGGGAAGAAAGAGGCGTCGACCACATAGAGATTTGGGAGGTCGTGGGTTCGATTGTTGGCGTCGACGACCCCACTCGAGGGTTCGGCACCAAAACGGCAGGTCCCACAGGCATGGCCATAGTTCAGATTGACCTCCGGGCCCAGGATCATCATCCGGTGCCGCTTGAATGCCCGGCGATAGTGACGGCGGAATGCCTGAATCCGCTGGCGCAGCTCCTCGTGAATTGTGTACTCGAAAAAGATGCCGTTCGGCTCCCGAGGATCGGGTTTCACGCGGTTTTCCGGATAGGGGAGATCCTCCATTATCGACGCGAATATCGTCGCCTTGCCGGATATCAATGCTCCGATCATTGCGGGAATGCGAAGGAAAGGCTTGAGTGGCTTGAACCAGATCCAACCGTTGCGATCGATCGCGGATTTCAGAAAATGGAGAACATTATTCGCAGTGGCTGTCAGACCCGTTGACTGGATGACACCAAATTTCGTTCCATCATGTTCATAGAAATCACGAAGGGCGATAGATTTCCCCGGCGCCGAGACGCGGGTCAGGCCACGTGGCCAGACCGCAAAGAAATCCGAAACATGGAACATCAGACAGCGTCCCACCATATCGGATGTGTTGGCCACGCCGTTTGGCCAAAATTCACTGGTGGAATTGAGAAGAAGCAAGGGCGTCGATAGTGCTCCGGCTGCCAAAACATAGAATTTGGCCGCGATCGTGACAGCTTCACCGTCTTTCCGACAGGACAGGGCTGTGACCGAATCCCCGTTGGCTTCGACCTTTTCAACGCTGCACTGGTCCAGGATGGTAACATTGCCTGTCGCGACAGCTGGTTCAATGAATGCACGCCGCGCATCGAACTTGCAGGATTTGTGACAAATAGAACCGCCGCAATTGCCGCAGTCTTCAATATACCGACATGCGGTATGGACTCGATAGGGATGCATGCCATTCGACTGGGTCGAATCGAAGAAGTGCTGATCGCATCTGGTCATCACCGGAGGTTCGACGAGATGCGATCTCGGTTGCAGCGGATCCTGAGTGCCTCGGACCTGCAAAAGATGCTCCGCCATTTGGTAATAGGGTTCGAGAGTTCTGTAGTCCGTGGGCCAGATGGGCCGGCCAAGATCCTCGCCGGACTTGAAATCGGTGGGCGAAAAACGTTCCAGCGCTGCAGAATAGAGAAGCGTCGAACCGCCGAGACCGCATCCAAGGGCGGGAAAAAAGCGGACCGAACGGGCATTGACCGAACCCGTTATCTGGTGTGGCCATCGTCCGTTCCGCAGGCGTCTCGCCTCATCGAACGTATCCGGATCGTCGTCATCGTCTTGCGAAAACTCCGCAAGACCTTTCTCGATGAGCAGCACCCGATGTCCTGCTGTGGCCAATGCATAACCAACTGCCGCGCCACCCATCCCTGCGCCGACAATGGCAACGTCCCATTCCAACTCCATTACGCCCCCAACACAATCAGAGCTAAGCCGAGGCCTATCAACCGCCTGATCCCCATCGGCGGCAAAGGCCAGCGCTGCTATCGAATAACCCGAGGTAGACTGAGTATACTTACAGATATTCCACAATATAAAATGAAACTCGTGTAAACGTTGAAATTCGTTCGCATGGTTGCGCGAGCGAATGATCGCTCACTTCAATATAACTATATACAGTTTCCTTCATACAAAAAGTAGATAATAGGGACATCATGCTTAGGAGGTATCCTGCCCCCGTTGCCGAGCTTCTTCCCTCAGCTATACTTTCTGGCTGGGGGCTCAAGATGATGTTCACGCAAACCGAACCAACTGTAGGCAGGTACGAGACGCCGCTTGAGCAGCCGCGTCAACGGAGTGGCCTCGAATATCGCAGCATTGCCTACGTCGCCGCAGTTGCGGATTTCATTTATCTCCTCGGTGCATGGGCCATTGGTTTCACGGGTTATCAATATGTAGCTTTCGGTTCAGCACCCGACCCGTCGCTTTTCATCGGGCTCGGGCTCGTCATGTCGACTATCTTCCTGCTTGCAATGCACAGCGCCCAAGCCTACAGCCCCGAAAGCATACAACTCCTCAGGCCGCAGATCCGGCTGATCTGCATCCTGGTTCCGAGCATATTTGCCTTCCTGCTGACGGTGATCTTCTTCCTGAAGATTGGTGAAAACTACTCGCGCGGAGCAATGCTCATTACAGCGGTGATCGTACTTGCCGGTCTGATCTCGATGCGCTGCTTCTGGCACTGGTATCTGCCATCGGCTGCCGCTGCAGCCTACTTTAGAATGAGGCGCGTCCTCCTGGTCTGCCACGAGGATTTCCCGGTCGAGCATTGGCAGTATGAAGCCATGGCGAGCGGCATGACCCTCGTTCAGATCCTGCATCTGTCCGGCGACAGCCTGCTCTCCCCAAGCGCCTTGGAACGGTTGTGGCAAAGCGAAGCTGAGCATCTTGACGAGGTTTTTATCGTCTGGCGTGACCCGAATGTCGCCAACCTGGAGCTTTATCTCAGCGAACTCCGGCGCTCTGTATTGCCCGTCAACGTCATCTTCGACGGTGTGGTTGGCCGGCTGACCAATGCTCCCGCCCGCAAGATCGGCAGCATGACTGCCTTCCAGACGCAACGCCCGCCGCTCAGCCTCTACGAACGTGGCACGAAGAGAGCCTTCGATATCGCCTTCTCTCTCTTCGCCATCGTTTCACTGCTTCCGCTTCTGATGGTGGTGGCGATCGCCATTAAGTTGGATTCCAAGGGGCCCATCCTCTTCAGACAGGTTCGCAAAGGATATGGCGGCCGGTCTTTCCGCATTCTCAAGTTCCGCAGTATGACAGTGATGGAAGACACCGACGACATTCGCCAGGCTACCAGAAATGATCCACGGGTAACCCGAATTGGTGCAGTCATCCGCACATTGAGCATTGATGAACTGCCGCAATTTTGGAACGTCCTCCGAGGTGAAATGTCGATCGTCGGCCCGCGTCCGCATGCGCTGGCCCATGACGCCCTATACGACTCGCTGATCGCCAAATACGCCTATCGGCGGCATGTCAAACCGGGATTGACGGGATGGGCTCAGATCAACAACTGCCGGGGTGAGACCCCTAATATCGAAAAGATGGAAGAGCGTATCTTCCATGATCTCTGGTATATCAACAACTGGTCATTTTGGCTGGACATGAAGATTGTCGTCCGGACGTCGATCCAGATCTGGGACACGGGAAAAGCGTACTGACGGAGGTTAGATCGGCGGTGAGCCGGCAGCCAACGGCAAGGCGGGAATATAGGTTATGTCCCGCAGACCGCCGGCCTCCACCATAACCTCGCACGGCGGTGCGTGGCTGATGAAATGGATGGGACTGGCCGTCAGTCCGTAGGCACCGCTGTTGTGTACGGCAACCAGATCGCCCTCCTCTATCCGAGGCAGCACGACACCGATCGCCAGCCGGTCGATAGAGGTGCAGAGAGGCCCGACGAGATTGATTTTTTCCGGCTCGCCATAACCTCCCACCTTATGCATCGCGTAGTTGCGGTGCATGACCATTCCGAAATGGCCGGAGGCAGGCAGATGATTGTTCATCCCACCGTCACAGATGCCGATCCTCACACCACGGGACTCCTTGATGGCGATAACACGCGTCAGGAAATACCCGGCTTCGCCGATCAGATAGCGTCCGAGTTCGAGCACCAGACGCGTATCTGCAAACCGTGGCCGCGAGGTGAATGCGTCGAGATCGGTTGAAATGCCGGCAACGACGGCGTCGAGATCAAGCGGCAGATCCCCGTCGTGATATGGAATACCAAGTCCTGATCCGAAAATCAGCTTTTCCGGGGGCGGCAGGCCAGTCTTGTAAGCCTCGCCGAATATCTTGAGAAAGTTGCGGTAATTTTCGCAGACCGCTTCCGCCTTCAGGCATTGCGTGCCCGAATAGATATGAAGGCCGACGATCTGCAGATTGGCCAACTTTGCGATCTTTGGAATCTGTTCCGCCGCGACTTCCCAATCTATCCCGAAAGCCGAAGGCCGGCCGGCCATCTGATCGCCAAACCCCTTGGGAACGGACGGCGGCGCAATGCGGATGAGAACACGCTGGACACGGCGGAGCTTCCGCGCCGCCTCGTCCGCCAAAACGGCTTCACGGAACGATTCCAGAATCAGCTCACCCACGCCGCCTTCGATTGCTTCCCTGATCTCAAAGCCGCGCTTCCCGGGACCGGTGAAACTGATCCTCTCCGGGAGCCACCCTGCGGCAAGCGCCGTTCTGAACTCGCCGATCGAGGAGACATCGAGGAACTCCACGTGATGCCGCATGAAATCGAGCACAGCCGGATTGGGATTGCTTTTGGCGGCGAAACTCAACGCGAAACGGTCGCCGAACGCAGCCCGCAGCATGGCTGCCCGTTGTTCGATAGCCGACGCGACATAGACATAGGAAGGCGTGCCGAACGTCTCGGCCGCATTTTGTAGCCAGAAATCCAGCGACGAAGAGTAATCCATCAAGCGCTGGCTTCGGCAAAGCGCAGAATGCGGTCGGGCGTATCGAAGTTCTCGAGCGTCACGTCTTCGGCACGGATCGAAATTCCGGTCGATTGCTCGATGAAGGCCAGAAGGTTCACCATCGAGACCGAGTCGAGCAGGCCGGAGGAAAACAACTCGCTTTCTCGGTCGGCATCATTGATGCTCAGAGAGTCCCGCAGATATCCGATCAACGCCCCATAAGTAAGGCTCATCGCACATTCTCCTCAGTCTGATTCCTGTTGATCCTGGCTTTGGAAGTACCGGTGGCCGGAACGCCGCCGCCACAACTCATCCATTCGCGACAAAGACGCACAACTTCGGGCCGGGCAATTTTTCCGCTGGATGTCCGCGGCATGCTCTCCGGCCAGATGTGGAAGCGGCGCGGAACCATGTAGGACGGCATAGCCCGCCGACAGTAGAGAAGCAGCGCTTCCTCATCAAAATTGCCGACCGGAAGGATAGCCACATGCACGGCCTGGCCGAGATCTTCATGCTCCACGCCAAAGGCGACCGCCTCCGCGATTACACCGCTGCGGCAGACAAGATCCTCGATCTCATCGGGGCTGACGCGAAAGCCGTTCGTCTTGATCATCGCATCATTACGGCCGATAAACCAGAGATCGCCGTCGGCATCAACCCTGACGATGTCGCCGCTGTAGACGACGGGTTCGTCTCCGATCAGGTGCCAGAGCTCCGGACACGGCCTAATTTTCTGCTCCGTCACCTCCGGTTTGCCCCAATAACCAAGGCTCACGAGTGGACCCCGGTGGACGAGTTCGCCCTGCTCGCCGGGATGGGCAATACCTTCGCCATGTTTGATGACATAGACTTCGGCACCAGGGATAGCTTGGCCGATGGCACCCATCTTGCGTTGAAATTTTTCCGGAGACAGATAGGTGGACCGGAAAGCCTCGGTCAGCCCATACATCAGATAGACATCCACATCGGGAAATAGCCGCGGGATTTGCTGCAGGATGTTGAGCGAAATTTTCCCGCCGGAATTCGTAATCCGGCGCAATGCGGGGAATTCTGTCGGCGTTTCCGCCAGCAAACGCACGATCTGGCTCCACAGCGGCGGCACTGCGGCCACCCCTGTTACGCGATGCTTCTGCATCGTCAGGACGATCTCCGCTGCCATCGGCACAGCCTGATGCACCACCGTACCGCCCATGAGCATCATCGTCGTAAGCTGGTTCAGGCCATAATCGAAACTGTAGGGCAGAACGCTGAGCAAGCGGTCGTCTTCTCTCAACTGCAGATAGCGTGCCACGGATCGAGCGCCTGAAACGATGTTCCGGTGGGTCAGCATTACGCCCTTGGGCATGCCGGTGGAACCCGATGTGTAGATGATCATCGCAAGCTCCGTGTCGAGACGCGGGACTTCATCACCCGAGAGGTCTTCCGAAAGGTGATCCCACATATCGAACCCAGTTTCTGCCGACGGCTTACCTCTGACCAGGATGCTCTCTACCGTTTTCGCAAGTTCACGTGGCGCCAGCGCCTCCGCCACCCTTGCCTCGACGATCATCACGCGCGCACCGCAGTCCGCGGCCACATAGTCGAGCTGCTCGACAGTCCACTGGGTATTGACATTGACGATGACAGCTCCGACCTTCGCGATCGCGAACATGGCGGTAACTTCGGCGATACTCTTGCGAAGATGCACGATCACTCGGTCGCCCGGCCGGATGTTCCGACTTTGCAGATAACCCGCCAGCCGATCCACATCGGCCGCAATTGCGGCATAGCTCGCAGCCCGGTGCCCGTCGACGATAGCCGGCTTGCCCGGTCGCACATCCAGGTTGTCTGCCAGGAGCTGATAGAAGTTGGTGGTCAGTGCATTCATGGCCATTCCTCCGACAGGGCCGCTTCATCAGGTATCAGCATCGCCCCGTACGAACGGGCCGAGGCGAGGGTAGATCTTGGCGGGCGAGCCAATGACGATCGAGTCCGAAGGTACATCCGTGGTCACAGCGGTATTGGCCCCGATCCGCACACGGTCGCCGATGCGGATATTGCCGAGAACGGTAGAATTCACGCCGATGAACACGTCATCGCCGATCTTCGGCACGCCGGCGATCATGTTGGTACCGATCGTCACATTATGCATGATGCCGCAGCGTTTCCCGATGACGACGTCCGGGTGAATGGAAATCGAGCCTTCGGCATGAATGATGTGGAACCCATCTCCGAGGGTTACCTGGGCCGGAAGCCACACGCGAGTTACAGTCGAAACGACCATACTGATCGCGCCGTAGATCTTCTGAGCCGACCGCCGGGCCAGCCGATTGTTGCGAGCATTCGCCCATCGGCCAAACCGATAGACCAGCAACGTAACGAAACCGGCATTCAGAATTCTGCCTCCATGCCGGTGGAAGTCCTTTCGCACCTGCTCCCGCAGAGATCCGGGCGCCGGTCGCATGGGTATGGAATCGTCGGAAACACCGGCCGCATTGGATTGGGGATGCAAAAAACGGAGCCGTGAAATCATTTGAGCACCATATCCAAGGTACGGTCTATATCGTCCCATCCGACACTGAAGCTCTCGCAGGTCCCCTCGCCAACGACGAAGGCAAAGCTTTGGCCCTGCCGATCGGTGATGACCTTGAGAACCGAAACGACCCTGTCCGCCGGCTGGATCACGAACAGTGCCGCATCCTGAGGCATGACGGTCAGTCCGTGGACGAGTTGGCTGCCTTCCACGCCGGCAACCACTCGCGCCCCGGCGCAAGCCCGGATGAGGTCGTCAACGGAGGAGGCAATCGGATCGATGATCTGAAAGCCATATTTTGAGGCGAAGCCTTGAGCTATTTCCATCTCGTTCGACAGTATCCGATGGTCGCCCTTGCTGCCCCGCAGGATGAAGACACCCGGGTGATGCAGAAACGACGGCCCGGACGCCAGGAGCTTCTCGCGGATCTGGATGGCCCGCCGTCTCTTTCCTTCGTTCTGTCCCTTGTCTCTGAAGAGTATAAGTTCATCGAAGTGGACGTCGCCGACATGGACCGGTTTCAGATTGAGCTTTCGTGCATACTGCGGCTCGTGACCGCGTGTAATTGGCCGGGTGGTTACGGGAGTGCCGTATTCATCCGCCAACGGATAGGTCAGGCAGTCGTCCAACAACCAATTGCCAAACCAGCGATTGCCGACCCAGCTCTCGAAGAGAGCCCCCTTGGCCGCTTCCTTGGGAGCTGCGTAAAGTGGAAGTCTGCGGCTGCGTGGTTTCAAGCTCTTGGAGGATTTTGGGGCGTAGATCACCCCGTCGATTAAATCGACATTCTTCAGCCGATACCCGATCGTCGCTTCCTGTGTCGTTTCGTAGTTGCCCCGAAAACCTTTCAACACCTCGGCGATGGAACCAAACTCTGTACCCTTGATCCTGTCGAGATGATGCGGGAGAAATGTTGCCGGGCGAATAAATCGTTTGGTGGCCGGCGCAATGGTCCAGCGATCGGGGGCAACCGCCTCTATGTCTGGAAAAGGCATGCCTGCTGCCTTTCTAAGAGAATTCACGATCGGCAGAAGAGCTATCAATCCAGTCATCCTAGCAGTTTTTGATTCAGCGGATGGCGGGCGGTCTTCCCTCCAAAATTCCGCGTCTGAAGAAGATAATCGCATGGAAACCAATGGTTTCGCCGTAGCCATTGGGGGATCGGGCATACTCATTTAGGCGTATCGGGAAGCGGTCTGGTCGGGATGACCGAGAAGGGAAGAGATTGCCTGAGCACTAATGCGATGGTGAAATTTCGCGGCAATCTTAGCGCGGGACGCTTCTCTGAGACGGCGCGAGAAGTCCTCGTCCTGGAGCACCCTTTCGATGGCAGCGCTCATTTCTTCAGGTCGCTGCGGCTGCACCAATATTGCGTCCACGCCATCGTCGATCAGCTCGCTGTTGCCGCCGACGTCGGTTACGATCACCGGCATCTCCATCGCCATCGCCTCCATAATGGCGACAGAAATTCCCTCGTTGAGGCTGGCGAGAACAAAAATATGCGCCTCCTCCAGACCCTGGCGCACGCGGCTTTCCGGCACCGCTCCAAGCAACTCCACGCAGCCGGTAAGTTTCTTTCGCCATATCAGCGTTTCCAGCGCCTTGCGGTATCCGTTGCCGCCAAGCTCGTCTTCGCCCGCAATCTGCAGACGAACATCGAACCCGCGGTCACGCAGCATTTCCACTGTCTGAAGGAGAAGATCATGGCCCTTGACGGGATTGAGCCTACCGCAGGAAAAGAGCCGGCATGGCTCCCCCGCTTTCCAGGGGACGTATTGTCGGTTCCGGCGAATCTGTTCGAGGTCCACGCCCATGGGCGCAATGGCGATCCGAGCCGGTTTCGCTCCGTTCAGCTTGGTATCGATGTCATCGAATAGGCGTTTGGAGATAACGGTCGCAAAGGCCGCGCCCTTCCACTTCTGCCGCTGGTTGATGCCATATCCTTCCAGAGTGGGCCCATGCAGGGTCAAGCTGTAGGGGATTCCCGACAAGAGTGAAGCGAACGCGGCCACATTGGCCGCATCAGCGCAGGAATGGACGTGAATGTGGGTCCATTTCGCCTGCCGGGCAAGCCGCACGAGCTTGCCCGCCACGAGCAGGATGGCAAGCATCCGCAACCTGCCTAAGGGAGATCGGACTTCCGCTTCGCTGACCGCTGCAAGACTTCTGGCGATACGTCTCGGTCCCGCTTTCACAATTTCGGACGCCGCTGCGAACGCATCTCCGAACCCGAGTGGGAAAAGATATTCGGTCTTCCCTCGCGCTTCGTCGGCCCAGGCATGCGACGCGATGGCCGCTGGCGGACGCGATGTCGAAACGAATTGAGCCTCGACGCCGAGTTCGGCCAACGCTCTGTGTTCACGCCAGAGGAAGATGTGGGTCTGCCCGGGAAATTCGGGAATGAGGAACCCAATCCGGCGGCTCATGAAGCCCCCGCGATCTGCATATATCTTGACTGCGCGTAGGACATTACTTCCCCATCAGATGCCATTTCTGAAGTTCCGGAAGACGTCGATGACGTCAGCGGGCGCAACGGGATAAAGTGGCGCTGTCGAGGTCACGCCCACATTGTTTCCCGTCCGGAAAAGATCCGCGAAAGAATGGTCGAGGCTGTCTCGCCGTTTCACAACCGTTCCCTTCGGGGGAAATTCTTCATCCGAAAGGAGGGGGGAACCCCTGTCTCATCCGTTTGGGCTAGTACATGACCCGCTTGCGTACTTCTTTGTGCCTTGTATGCAGGCCTATTCCATCGCCGTACTATGATTTCGTCCTATCCCGGCTGGGTGGGATCAGCGAGCCATTGGGGGTGAATGGATGCGTGGGATAGCGAGTCTTGCGGCGCTTTTGTTTTGCTTGACGTTTGGCAGTGCAGAGGCCCAGACAATCTATCGATTGCAGCCCGGGGATGTGCTGCAGGTCTGGATCGCTCAGGAGCCTGAACTCGCCCGGGAAGTGGTGATCGCTCCGGATGGCTGGTTGTCTTTTCCTCTTGCCGGCCATCTCAAGGGCGTCGGCCTTTCGGTTCCCGAATTGGAAGGGCAGTTGTTGACGCGGCTGAAGCAATACTTCAACGACACCCCAAATCTGACGATTATGCTGCGTTCCAACGCACAACATCAGCCGCTGATCTACGTTACCGGCGAGGTCGTAACTCCTGGTGAATATCCCTACCGTGCGAATATGACCGTTCTGCATGGTGTCGCCGTTGCTGGTGGCCTTTATCGAACAGCCATGCTGGCCGCCGATCAGGACCGGTCGGTGCTTGTGCGACGCGAGGTCGAACATTCGCAAAAACGTCTGACGGAGCTCAAGGCCCGCATCACCCGTCTGGAGGCGGAATTACGAGGGGAACGGTCGCTTGGCAGCCCTGAGGTTCTGGCTGCCGATCCTGCCCTTTCACAGGAGCAGTCACTTCTGAATGCCAGGATGGAGGCTCTGGACATGCAGGAGAGAGCCCAGCGCCAAGGCAACGAACTCTCGGAACGGACCGCCGTTGCACTGCAGGAACAGATCGATACCGTCTCCAAGCGCATCGACCTCGGCAGGCGCCGGCTCCAAAGCATAACCAATCTTATTGCAAAAGGCGGCGCCGAGGGCTCTCAGCAAGCAGTCCAGGAAGGCATAATCGCCGAGCTTGAGGGGCAGGTAAGCCGCCTGATGTCGGAAATGGCAACTGCCGAGCGGACCAGGATAGCGGAGATTGCCCGTTACGACGCCGCCCGCCAAGATCGCCAGACGCAATTGCTCATCGAGCTTAATGCGGTGCGCCGCGAACAAGAAGACACCGCCGCAAGGCTCACCGACAGCACAAGCATCATGGGCATCTACGGCCAGAACGCAGCTGCGAATGAAGAAAGGCAGCGACGCGTCATCGGCTACCACATACTGCGATCGGTTGATGGTCAAACGCAGGAATTGAGGGCTAGTGAAACGACGCCGATGATGCCGGGCGATCTCCTGCGGGTGCTCTACGGCGATCCCGATCACACTGCAGCCACCTCCGATACTCGGGCGCCGGCGGCAGCTACCGGCTCCGCGGTGCCTAATCCTACGATAACGGCCGCTCGATGAGAGGGCTTCATGATGATCAACAGTATATCGGACGCGACGCAGTGAGGCGACGGGCATGATCAACGAGCTGGCACGCAACATCCTGTATTATGTAGAGATTGCATTCGCAAAACCCCTTTATGCCATCCTGCCGGCACTGATCGCCATTCTCGTCGGCGTCTACTTCATCCTGATGACCCCGCGGACCTATCAGTCCGAAGCGCTGCTGATCATGGAATTTCAACAGATACCGACGACGCTCGTGTCGCCGACGGTATCGAACGATCGGCTGCAGTTCATCGAACAGCGGGTATTGTCTCGCAACAATTTGCTTGCCCTCGCCGAAAGGCACCATCTCTTTGCGGATGTTGCGCAGGCCTGGTCGAAAACCCAGCTCGCCGGCACGATCCGGCACCAGATCTCGCTGGACATCCAGTTCACCGAAGGAGCGGATCGCACCGCACGAAACGCTTCGGTTCGAATCGGATTTAAGTATGCCGACCCTATCGTTGCCACCGATGTGGTCTCGGATCTCGTGTCTCACATCATCGAAGAGAACAAGCGAATCCGCGTCGCACGTGCTGCGGAAACAACGAAGTTCCTCACGCATGAAGTCGATAGCCTTGAGCAGCGGTTTCGCGAACGTGAAGCCGTTTGGGCAAGATATCTAACCGAGAACAACGATTCCCATCCCAGCCGGATACCGGCGCTGTTGATCGAAATGCAGGCGAAGGAACAGGAGTTCGCGACGCTGGACCGGGCAGTGGTGACAATCAACGAGGAAATCGGTCTTCTCGAGGCGCAGTTGCGCATGGGTGCGGGCGAGACGAGCGAGGCAACCCGCCTTCACTCTCAGCTCACCGAACTCGAGACGGATATGGCTGCCAAGTCGGTGATCTATTCCCAATCCCATCCGCAGATCCGCGCCATGAAGCAACGTATCGAGGAGGTGAAGGCCCAGGTTGGGAAGACAATTCCCACCGCCTCGCCGCAGGCTCTGACAGCGGAAGAAATCAAATCCCTTCCGCCGGCGCTCATTCTTGTTGCAGAACGCATTGCGGGCATAAAGCCGCGACAGGAGCAGACTCTTGCCCAAAGAGCCGACCTTGCCGAACGCATAAGCCGGTTGCGTTCCACCATTTCCCGTGCCCCCGAGGTGGAGTCTCAGATCGCGGCATTCGAAGCCGAAAAGGTTTCTTTGCAACGGACGCTGGACGATATGCAGGCCAAGCTGAACACCGCGCGTCTTGGCGAGCGTCTGGAGGAAGGTGAGGCAGCTCAGCAAATCGATATCGTGGAAGCGCCTGAGATTCCAAACGGCGCCGCCGGACCGAGACGTCTCCATTTGGCGATGGCGGTTCTCGCGGCAGCTTCCGCTGCGTCCGCCGCGGGGATCTATGCTGCGCATCTGTTCGACCGGACCATACGAGGCACCTTTGATCTCGCCAATGCTCTCGCCGGAGAAACACTGGTGGTCATTCCACGCTGGAACCCCAGGAAATACATCGCCAAAGCCTTCCGCGACGCTGGAAACGCCAGCGTCAACCCATCCGGCGGGGGACGGTATTAGCAGACTTAAGGTTCCGACCGAAAGCAAACCATTGATTGGGATAGGGTAAGAAATTCATGGAAGTCATCAAGAATATCTCCCCTCGGAGCCGAGTGGCGAACCATGTGGATGGCGTTGGTCTGACCGATTTCAACACTGCCTTTCCGAACGGCCAAAATCGTACTGAGGAGCGGCCGTCCCTTTTGGACGTCGAGCCACTGTCCCCCACATTCCTGTATTCCAACCGCGTCATTGCTTTCGACAGCAGCAATTCGATGACCCATGCCTATGATGTCCTGCGCAACCACCTGCTGAACGGGAAGACGGAACCAGACGAGCGGGTGATTTCGGTCAGTGCACCTTCCACGGGCTGCGGTACCACGGTGACGGCGGTTAACCTGGCGATCAGCCTCGCCCGGGTGCCGGGATCAACTGTGCTGCTGGTGGACGTCAATTGTCGGGATCCCGGCGTTGGCAAGATTTTAGGCCTGCCGCAAGAGCCATCCTTTTACGATCCGATCAAAGGCTGGCTGACGACGACCGATATCCGGGGCATTCGCGTACACCTTTTGCGCGCCGCCTGGGGATCGGCGAAAATCCCGCTGCCCGAAGACCTCGAACGGATGGCGGCTCAGATCGAGGTGGCACGCCAATTGCTAAGGCCGACGGTTGTCCTTTTCGATCTGCCTCCGATGCTGAATTCAGATGAGGTCATACCGTTTCTCGACATGTCCGACACCACTGTTATCGTGCTGGCGGTAGGAAAGTCAAAACTTACGGATCTCGAAATATGCCGCAGCTACCTGGGCACTGAAAAACGCACCCAGGTGGTTTTGAACAAGATGAGAAGGCATGGTCTCTAATGACTACTGCAAACCGCGCACAATCCGATAGCGCGCGATTGAAGCTCGCAGTGGTTATCGTCAACTACCGCACCGCCGGCCTGGCCATAGACTGTCTGGCATCCCTCCACGCCAGCGACACAATTCCGGCAGGAACACGGATCGTGGTTGTCGATGGGGGTTCAGGCGATCATTCGGCCGACGATATCTCCTTTGCGATAGAAGAAAACGGCTGGACGGACTCGCTATGCCTTCCACTGGAAACGAACGGCGGCTTTGCCTTTGGCAATAACCGAGGCATCGAGCATGTTCTAGCCTATTTCGGCCGACCTGAATACGTTCTGCTCCTGAACCCGGACACACTGGTGCGACCAGGCAGCATCATCCGGCTCGTGGATTTTATGGACGCTCGCCGTGATGTCGGAATTGCCGGCAGCAGGCTTGAGGATCCGGACGGAACGGCGCAGGCATGCGCATTCCGCTTTCCCTCGATAGTCAACGAGTTTGAAAGCGAGGCAAAGCTTGGTCCGATCACTCGCCTGCTTGAAAATTGGCGCGTCGTGCCGAAGATGCCAGCTCGGCCCTCGCCGATAGATTGGGTGTCCGGCGCTTGCATGATCGTCCGCACGGACGTGTTCGAGCTAATCGGCTATCTTGATGAGGGATATTTCCTTTACTACGAGGAAGTGGACTTCTGCCTCCGGGCAGCGCGCGCCGGATGGACCTGCTGGCACGTGCCGCAGAGCCGGGTTATCCACTTGGTTGGTCAATCAACAAACGTGACGCGGCACATCCGTCCTTCCAGGCGTCCGACCTACTGGTTTGAATCCCGCCGGCGGTATTTCCTAAAGCATCATGGCGGCGTCTACGCGCAGTTCGTGAATCTTGCGTGGCTCGCTGGCCATATCGTCTTCCGCATCCGCTTTCTCGCCGCAGGCAAGCACTCAAATTTGCCCCCGCATCTGCTGCAGGATTTCATCCGCCACACAGCCCCATTTCGTCGGATCTGACGCAGGGGCCAGTTTTCATTCTCCCGCCATTTTTGGCGCTTTGATCAGCGCTTCCAGCAGTGCCGCCGATTGATGGATGTTGTGCCGCTCCAACGTGCGGCGGCGCCCTGCTTCGCCCATCTGCAATATCTGGCCATCGCTTTCGGTCAACGCGCGCCGCATCGCATCCGCCAGACCGTCGACGTCTCCGGCGGGAATCAGCCAGCCGTTGTCCGGCCGGACAAGTTCCGGGATGCCGGCGATATAGGTGGAGATCACCGGGCGCTTGAGCGCCAGGCTCTCCATCAAGACCACCGGCAGGCCTTCTGCAAAGCTTGGCAGCACCAGGGCTCTCGCACGGAGGATCTCCGTTTTCACTTCATCCTGGGTAATCGTACCGGTAAGCGTGACGGATTGGCCGAGACCGAGCCGTTTTATCTCGCGTTCGATCTCGCTCCGCAACGGCCCATCGCCTACGAGGACAAGCTCGAATGTCAGGCCCTGCGCCCTTAGATTGGCGGCAGCCTGCAGAAGCAAAAGATGGCCCTTCTGCTCCGAAAGCCGCGCGATACAGACGAGGCGAGGGGAGGCGTTACGCTGCTGCGCCGTCTCGTCGCAAAGATAATGCCGGTCCACGCCACACCGCACGACCTGGATCTTGTTCCAGTCACTGAGGTCCGCCCACCGAAGTAACTGGCTTCGGCCATAGGAGCTCACTGCGACGACAAATGACGAGGCGCGAATTTTCTCCGACAGCGCCAGAGTTTCCGGACGGTCGAATTCCTCAGGCCCGTGGACGGTAAAGCTGAACCGGATGCCGCCGATCTCATGGGCGAGCACAGCAACCGTTGCCGGATTGGTGCCGAAATGCACGTGCAGGTGGTCGATCTTCTCCCTGCGACACCAGTCCGCTAGAACCATCGCCTCCCCAAAATAGACCAGATGCAGTAGAAAGCGCCCGCCCGAAGCCCGTGCGAAGCGGAAAGCGCTTTTTAAAGCCTTGAGCGTCGAAGCAGGATGAATAGCCAGTTCCCGCACGAGGCTTGCCACGACTGCCTTTGCGGGGCTGGCAAGGAGGTGCTTCGTCTTTGCCGCCTCCAGGATATCGTCGCAATCCTTCAGCTGACCACGGAAGGGACGCACCGCATATCTTGCGATATGGTGCCCCCTCTCCTCCAACGCATTGATTTCCCGTCGTATGAAGGTGTGGCTCGGCGCCGGATACTGATTGGTGAAATACGCTATACGCATTCCACAAGCGCCCCTTTTCTGCCTGCTGATTGTCAGCCATCTCTCATATTTTTATAGCAAAAACACTGAGATAGGCTCAGCCCCACAAAGAGCTTAGTAAGGATGCCGCAGGTTCCACCAAAGGGGTAAATTTACAGCATCGGCGGTCGATCCTAAAAATGGGAGACACTTTAATCGAGACCGTGTCGACAAGATCATCGGAGGCACCGAATGAAGCCGGACACTCTGCGTCTCGAAGATAACAGCGATCTTCATCATGATGTCGGCATCGTGGTCATCGGACGAAATGAAGGCGAACGCCTCATCAATTGCCTCAGATCCCTGGGCCTATATGCGAAGCGGGCGATTTATGTCGATTCAGCATCTTCGGACGGAAGTGCCCAGGCGGCAGCGCACCTTTGCGCGAAGGTGCTGCCCCTCGATCTGTCAGCGCCATTTACCGCCGCACGCGCACGCAATGCCGGTTTCGAGGCCCTTATGCAGCTTTGGCCGCAAACCACCTTCGTACAATTTGTCGATGGCGACTGCGAGCTCGACAGCGACTGGATCGATACCGCAGTTGCCTTCCTCTCGACGCACGAGGATGTTGCGCTTGTTTTCGGGCGCCGTCGCGAACGATATCCGGAGCGAACGCTGTTCAACGCAATGTGCGACCGCGAGTGGGATGGAAAGCCTGGTGAAGTCGCGGAATGCGGCGGGGACATACTGGCAAGAGCCTCCGTCATCAGGGAATTTGGCGGCTACTCCGGTCATCTGATCGCAGGGGAAGAACCTGAACTTTGCGTCCGCTTGCGGGAAAGGCGCTGGAAGATCTGGCGGCTCCCATCCGAAATGACCCGTCATGATGCGAACATGAGCCGCGTGAGCCAATGGTGGCTGAGGAGCGTTCGTTGCGGGCACGCCTATGCTCAGGTGTCTTATCTCCACCGCAAGTCGCCCGTCCGAATATGGGCTCGCAACGTTAGACGCGCCGTTTTCTGGGCTGGCGTCCTGCCGCTTGCAACGGCTCTGGGCACGCTCCTGCATCCAGCCGCCATCGGGCTTCTGCTGGCCTATCCGCTCCAGTCGCTGCGGATGGCACAGCGGATGGCCCCGACCACGTCAAATCGGTGGTCTTACGCGACCTTCGATGTCCTGGGGAAATTCGCCGAATTGCAAGGAATAGTTCAGTTCCACATGAACCGATTGAGCAACCGTCAGCAGCGGATCATCGAGTATAAGTAGAGCCGATGAAGCTAATCACGGGAACTGACGGCCTCTGCATTCCCGAATAAAGCCTCTTTCCATAGCTGCGGCTATCAGCGCGGGTCTATCACCCGCATTTTTCCGGAATCAGCGCCGGGCCGAATGAGAATCGGCGCCAAACCGACGCCGATGCGTCTCATCCGCGCTTTGACCGCCGGTCGCACTTCCCACTCAATAGAGGGGCCGCGTGCAAGAACCGCAGCCGTTATCCCTGAGAAAGCCCAATAGATATACGGAATGACCGTTGCGCTGCTGGTGGTGGCTATGGTGAACAGCATGGCTATCAAGATGGCGAGAATTCCCTGATAGCTCACAAGAACGGACTTGTTTGCCAGGAAAAGGCCCAAGAGTTTAGCTGCCAACAGCCCGAAGAACATCACGAACAGGAAAAGGCCAATCAACCCGTGGTGGAGGGCGATCTGCAGATAGGTATTGACCACATCCACGATGCCCTGACCCTGTATCATTCTCAACATCTCCGGCTCCGTGAGAAATGTCTCAGAACCGAAAAGCGGGTAACGCTCGATGACGAGCAGTGAATTCTCAACAAGCATCGCGCGATAGGTCTCGCTGCCCCTGTCGGCAGAGCCGATAAATGGGAGCAGGTTGGTGAATCGATCGATGAAGGACGGTCGTAGAAATGCCAGGATAATCATCCCAGGGGATGCCGCGGCAAGCAATTTGAGCGAAGCCCGCAGATTGGTCAGCAGCAGAACCGTGGCACAGAGCGCAAGGCCCAGCCAGGGACCACGAGAGACGCTCGACAGCAGCCCGACTACAAGTATACCGAGAGCTATATAGCGCCAGGAGTCCCAATGGCGCTGGGTGCGCAAGGCGAGCAGACATCCGCCTCCGGTCATGCAAAGAAAGCCAAAAGCGATGGATTCAACCGATGTGGTCGCAGCCCGCAACAGACCGTCGCGGAAAAGGTAGCTCGTCATGAGGACAAAGTCCCACTCGAGGATGACCACATAATAAACCCGCCAGTTTCGCCAGATCTCGAAAACGCCGATCGCGGCAAGAGGCAGGGCGGCAACCACAAAAGCCAGTAGGACGCGGTTGATATCGAGCGCCGACCGGAGCGACCGGCTGAAAACAAAATAGGGAAGCAAAATATCCAAGAAATATGTCGGCACAACACGGAGGATCGAATTGATATCGTTCAATCGCAGGGAAAGGACGGTGATAAACCCGAAATACGCGAGCACCGGCAGATCAAGACCCCGCATTCGCCTGTTTTCGGGCTCTCGCCAGAGTTTGATTGCGAGGGGAAGGAGGATGAGTATCGCCAACAGCCGCGGCGGCTCAAGATCGATGATCCTGTTGAAGACGCCGGGGATGCCGACGCCGATCGGTACGCATGGCGCCACAAACATGAGAACCACATAAAGCAGCAAGGGCTGCTTTGAATTCCGATGGATGTATATGCTGATGAGCGCAAGCCCAGCAGAAAAATCAAAAAAGCTGCTCGAGATAAAAGTGACGCAAGTGGCGGCGAGCCAACAGTTCCGCCACAAATTAAATTCCGCCTCCTCTATGAGCGGCAAAGCGATTTTCTTCGCTACATAGAGCACGGGGACGCTGATAAGCAGAACATATACCAGCGCTCGAATATATTCAGGCATAGCTAGAGTGTCCGCGCGCCGAAAAGGTGGACGGAACAACAACAGGCCCGTGGCTGATCCTCACCATGTGAGCGTCCCTTGCCGTTGCGCAGGAATTGCGCATCCAGGCTCAGGCTACACGTATGGATCACCTTCCCCCACCTGTCCAAAAGAATGAGCGCCTAGCACGATAGGTGACTGCCGTATCCATTCGGATTGCTTGCTCAAAACCGAATGAGATCGCTGGATAGGAAGCACGGCGACTACCAGGCATCGCGGCGCCCGACGCTGTGCCTAAGGAGGGTCAGCCGGGAAGGTAACCAAAGCGATCCCACGAGATATCTAAAGTCGTGACGGCGGTGCCAAGCAATGGAAGACAATATTTCGGATCTTGTCGTAGTGCCGGATGATGCAGGCGATCGCCTGAGAGCCAGTCTCGGCCTAAGGCCGAGTGAAACTCCACGGATTGCGTTTATCGCTGGACCTGGCGATGTCGCAGGGACGTTCGACTATTGGATGGAAGGACGTTTCGATCCCCGCACGCCCGTCGTCGCCTATTCGACCATGTTCTACACGCTTGTAGAGAAACTGGAGGCCATGGCGCTCGTCATTGCGGAACCGGAGAAACTGCCCCGACATCGCGATCCTCGCTTCCGTTTCATAAGCGTTCCCCGCGCCCGGCCTCCCGGCCGCATCGCTTATCGAAAGGCCGGCCTCGCCTTCAGCTGGAAAGTCCTTCGAGAACTTCGCAAGTACGAGCCGCATATCGTGCTGCTGGGTGTGGATACGCCTTGGCTGTTGATCGCCTCTATCCCGAAAAACACTCGTATCATTTTGACGGCCCATACCAATTTCTGGCCTATGGGCCTCAAGCCGGTTTCCCTCAAAGCGCGAATCAAACACCAGATAGCAAGCGTGCTGATGCATCGGGTATCGGCAGGCGTTTGCACCTCCGAGGAAACCAGACGACAGGTGATCGAAATTCGACGTGACTTGATTGGCAGCCTATACACGGAAGTCCCCCAGGTGCTTTCGAGATTTCTAAAGCCCCCCCGCCAACTGGAGCGGCTGAGAAACATTCTGTTTCTGGGGCGGTTGCAGGAAGAAAAGGGTGTCTATGATCTTTTGTCCGCGTTTGAAAAAGCAGCATGCCGCCACCCCGACTTGACCCTCTCCTTTGCCGGCAAAGGCGAGGCCGATGATGGGTTACGGCAGCGGATTGCCGCCTCGCCCGTTCGCAATCAGATCAGGATGCTTGGCCAACTGGATGCGCAAGAGGTTCATCAACAGCTGGAGCGGGCGGACGTTCTGGTTTGCCCGACCCGCAGCAATCTTCCCGAAGGCCTGGCCCTTGTCGTGGTGGAAGCAGCAGTACATGCTGTTCCCGCGGTACTCAGCTCAGTGGTGCCGGCAAAGGAGCTCGTGGAGAACGCCTGCATCGAATTTCCGGCCGACAATATCGAGGCGCTTGCTTCTGCTCTCATGATGCTTGCTGACGATGCCGGCAAACTGCATGAGCTGCAGGAAAGGTTGGCCGTAGACCGAGAGAAATTCTTCGATAGGTCATTATCCTGGGGCAGCCAGCTATACAGCGCCTTTGTGACCTAGGATTCAGAGGCCTCAGCCGGCTGTTCAGTATATTACCGGATCCACCGCGTCCTGCCCAGAATCAACAATGAAGTCACCTGCAACTCTAGATCAGAATTAAATAATCCCGGGGAAACGGGAGTAGATATTAGAGATGAGAAATTCTAGTGGAACGCGCTCATTTGATTATTATCAATTCTACACCCTCTTCAACTGACTATTAGCTTCCGACCCACGACCTAATCCATTTGATGGAGTTGATATTGGCCGCGAGTAGGCGAATATTAGCTCTACCAAACAGATTGCTGAAGGCTCGAACGGGAAAAACGGTCGGGCCTTCTCCTTTTGGAAGAGCCAACATCACGCCAGCGTTATGTTGAGGCCGCCGGGATCGGCTCTTCCATCCACCCTTGAGTTCCAGAAGCTTAGATCACCCCCCGGGCGGACTATTGGCATCCGCATGGGCGAAGAGCCTGCGATGAATTGCGATAGAGTGACGTCCCAAGTCAGCGTTCGGTAAATGCTCTCGACATGCTGTCGGTGATGGGCTTGACCAGATAGCTGAAGAACGTCCGCACGGCCGTTTGAATCATGATCTCCGCCGGCATCCCTGGCTGGGGAGAAAAACCTTTCACGCGCGAGATTTCCTCTGAGGAAACCTTGATGCGGGCAATGTAGACGTCTTGGTCTGCCATAGTCATCTTGTTGTCCTCCAGAGCATCGGCCGAGATATAAAAGACCTCGCCGTTCAGGACAGGCGTGGTGCGCTGGTTGAGTGCGGTGAGCCGGACAGTGGCTTTCTGACCGACCTTGACGCTGTCGATCTCATTACGCCGTACTTTGGCTTCGATGATCAACGGCACGGCGGCGGGCAGAATCTCCATGATTCCTTTGCCGCTTTCGATGACGCCACCGTTTGTATGATAATAAGTTCGAACAACCGTGCCGGAGACCGGTGCCAGGATAGTGGTTCGACGCAGGACGTCATCTGCTTCGCGCGATTGTTCCCGTGCTGCGTCACGCTCACCCTGGATCGATTGCAAACGATCGAGGGCGTCCTCGCGATATGCTTCTTCAGCCTGCGCGATCTGCTGCTGTCCCTTCAGCGACTGAGCGCCGGTTTCGGCAATCTCCGAGGTGAGACGCCCTATCTGGCCTTCGGCATCGGCGATCGCTCGCTGCAGTGCCTTGACCTCCGTTGCCCGGAGAAGACCTTTTACCAACAAGGCCCGTTTCGTTTCATGTTCGTCCTGCAACAGCACGAGCTGCCGCGATATGGCCTCGCGATGTCGTACATATCCTTCGGCCCGGAATTCCAGAGCCTTCATGTTCTGCCTCAGCAAAGTCAGTTCCGTCGCAAGCTTGATGCGCTGAGCCTTGAAGTTAAGCTGCTGTGTCAGCACGATCGAAGAGACGTCCGGATCATCCTTGAATTGCTCCAGGATGCCCGAAATTTCCATATTCTCGGCGCCCTGCGCCTGAGCTGCGAGGCGGGCTGCTGTGGCCTCCAGCCTGATACGGCGGAGGAACAGCTCACGTTTCTTGGAGAGCGCCGCCGTCTCGTCAAGCAGGACCAGGGGCTGGTTTTCGACCACCTGGTCGCCTTCCTTCACCAGCAACTCCTTGATGATGCCGCCCTCGAAATGCTGCACGACCTTGTTACGGCCGGTAGCCACGAAACTTCCCTGGGAAATGACCGCAGCGGCCAGCGGCGCCGTCGCAGCCCAGGTTCCGAATCCTCCAAAAGCCACCGCGGTCAGCACCAATCCCGCCACTGTCTGCTTCCAGACCGAGCGAGGGACTTCGGAATACCACTCTAGATCATGAACCTTTACAACGGCCGACATCTCTTGCTCCTATTGTAACTGGTGGCCAAAAGAGCCGGAATTGATGTTGATCCCGCGAGCTTCTATCGCGTTCAGCACGTCCATTCGCATGCCGAACAACGCCACTGTGCCGTTGACGAGCAGAAGGATCTTGTCGACGCTGTTCAGAAGTGCAGGCCGTTGGGTGATCGTCGCCACGGTAATCCCGCTTTCCTTGGCATGCTGGAGAGCCCGCAGCAGAGCGGCATCGCCGGCATTGTCGAGGTTCGAATTCGGTTCATCCAGCACGACGAGGCGAGGATCCCCAAAAAACGCTCTGGCGAGAGCGATGCGCTGCTTTTGGCCACCCGAAAGCGGCGAACCATCGGCGGCGACCACGGTTTCGTAGCCATGCGGCAAACTGGCGATCATTTCGTGGACATCAGCAAGCATGGCTGCGCGGTAGATCTGTTCGTCCTCGACGTCCTGCCTCATCCGCGCGATATTCGACTTGATGGTTCCGGGGAAGAGCTGAACGTCCTGCGGCAGGTAGCCGATATTTTCCCCGAACTGCCTTTGATCCCAGTTGCGAAGATCCATGAGATCCAGCCGAACGCTGCCTGAGGTCGGAAGGATCGACCCGACCAGCATCTTGCCAAGCGTTGTTTTTCCGGCTCCCGAATTGCCGATGATGGCGAGAGAATCGCCCGGCTGAAGGGAAAACGCGATGCCATTCAAAACAACCCGCTTTGTGCCCTGCGGGACATAGAGCAACCTCTCCACATCCAGCCGACCCTCCGGCTTCGGAAGATTCAGCCGATCGAAGTTGAGAGGCGACGATTTCAGCAAGGCGGTGATCCGGCCATAGGCGGATTTCGACTGGCTGTATTGATTCCATCCTTCGATCGCGCCTTCGATCGGCGCCAGCGCACGTCCGGCGATGATGGAGGCCGCAATGACCATACCGCCGGTGAGTTGGCCCTCGATCGACAGGAATGCTCCCCAACCAAGCATGGCGATCTGGGTCAACAGACGGCAGGCTTTGGAAACGGCGGCGATGGTGATGTTCCGGTCCTGGGCAATAACCTGCGCTCGCAAGGAGGAGGCCGTGTCTTTGCCCCACATCTGGACAGTCTCGGGGATCATAGCGAGCGCATTGATGATCTGCGAATTGCGGGACATGGATTCCAGGTGAAGATTGGCCTTTATCTGGGCGGTATTGGCCTCCGCGAACGGATCCGCTGTCATACGCTGGTTGACCATCGTAAAGGCGAGCAGCAGGACTGCCGTCAGGATCACGATAGCACCGAGATGCGGGTGGATCAGGAAGACGGCAAGGACGAACAGCGGAGCGATCGGCGCATCCAGGAATGAAAGAAGGGTGCGGGATACGAGGAAGGACCGAACCTGCTGAAGGTCGCCGAGCACCTGATATTCCCGACCGTTGCTTTGAAGCGAAGCCCTTGCCGCAGCACTGAGGATCGGAGCGCCGAGCTGCGCGGCCACTTCGACGGCGGTCCGCATGAGGATGAAACGGCGAAGTGCATCAAAAGCGGCCTGCAGAATGACCGCACCCACGATCACGATCGTCAGCATGATCAGCGTGTCGAGAGACCGGCTGGTCAGCACCCGATCCGATATCTGGAACAGGTATATGGGGATCGCCAGCACAAGGATATTACTTGCGATCGTAAACAGCATCACGATCGCCAGATTGATCCGGACAGCCTTGATACCCGCGCGCAGGCTCGCCGAGAAGTCTATCGGCGCCAGACGCTTGTGGAAGGAGGTACCGCCGCCGCCCGAACCGGTACCGCCGCCGGTAGAGGGTGATTTCGCAAATTTGCCGCTCTCGGTGCGAAGAGGGCCGGTGTCACCGTCGATGGTGATCATTCCCTCGGGCGCCTTGGCTTCGGTGGCTTCCCGCACTGCGGGTTTCGGTTTGACCTCGATTTGGGGCTCAATGACTTTGTCCGTCACCGGCAGAGCAACGATGTCCGCTCCTTCAGGATTCTGAGCGTCGCGTGGCGGGTTCTGGAGAATTTTCTTGGTTTCAAGTCGGGACACGGTTGCCGAGGTGGCGGCGTTATCGTTCGATAGCTTCAGACACTCTTCCACGGCGTGCTCCAGCTTGACATAGATATCCTCATCATTGAGTTGCGGGTTTTGGTTGTCGGTTGGCTGCGGTCGCTCAACCCGTGTTTGGGTATCCGGCATGCTTCCCCCCTTCATCCGAGCACATGTTGCAATCCATCATTCTGATAGTGCCCGTTGTCTTGTTCTGCGGGCGTGACGCCCATTTCTTCAAACTCGCCATCCAGCATGCTGTCATCCAGGAAGACCACCGCCTCGTTGACGAGCGTATCGGGGTCCCCCGTGAGCAGGTCCGGCTGATGGGAAATCAATTCCGCCTGGAAAAGCGTTTCTTCGGAATATTGCTGCCCTCCGACATAGGTGTGCCCGAAGGAATCGAAATCGAGGATGGCAGCGTTGTTGATCAACGCATTTGCGCCTGTTGAAACCGTCCACGCAGCGTCGGTTTGCGGATCGAGCGCATTCATTGCGAGCGCGATCTGGTCGCTGTCTCCGACGATGTTCGTCTGACTGATGTATTGAATGTTCAGGAAATCGCCGCTGATATAAAGGACACGAAGGCCGCCAAGGCCTGCGAAAGCCGGATCGGTCAACACTCCCTTCGATAGATCTCTGCCTCCCGCGGCCATATCGTTGGCGGCATCGAGGTAGGCGGAAGGCAATTCTCCGAAGCGGTCCGCGCCACCGACGTTGTAGATGTGCGCCTGATTCCAGAGCAGGTTTCCCGAACTGCCAATGCTGCCCTGACCTGTCGTCTCGAAACCCGACACTGCCCCGACCACGTCGTTGTCAAACAGTACATTCGTCTGGTGGATGATATTGGCGTCATAGAGCGAACCACCGACAATGATGAGGTCGAAGGAGAAGCCCAGCTCGAAGATCGAAGTCTGGTTTACGCTTGTATTGTCCCCCGCGATGACGCTTGTCGTGACACCCGACGAAGACAATATCCCGACATCGTTGTCGGTCATGAACACGTATTGTTCCAGCCAATTGGTGATCAACAGATCCCCTTGGATCTCGGTGATCGCCCAAGCGCTCGGGAAACCTCCTGCGGCGGCCTGATCTCCAGAGCCTTCCTCGAGCGGATCCGTACGCTCGAAAGTCGCAATGTTGAAAAGCTCGTTCGGGCTGTCTTCGCTATTCCACCCGTCGATTGCGGACGTGATGGAGTCGGTGTCCCAAATTGCATTGGTCTGGACGATCGCGTTGATTTCCACATGATCGCCGACGACCGCCGTTACGGTTGCTCCGGTCCAGAGGTTCTTCACCACGGCCTGGTTGACGACGGTGTTGTCCCCGGCAATGAGTTCGACGGAATTGTCGATGGTGATCGAGCCGTCTTCGGAAATCACCACATTGGGCGGCGGTCCATCATCTTCGTCGGCATCGGCCCCTACGGCGTCGTCGTTATCGGCATCCTCGTCGGCTGGGCTCTCCGCGTCATTCTCTTCCGCATTCTCCTCATCGTCGAAGGAGAAGTAGTCTTCAAGCTTTGGAGCATCCTCGACGAGCTCTCCGTTGACATAGACGCCCTCGATGACAGGAGAGTGCTCGATGAATGTTTCCATCGGACTGCCGGGCGCCGCGACCAACGCTTTCAGCTGGAAGGCAATGTCATTGATGACATCAATGAGTTCCGCACTGGAACCGGGCATTTCCGGATGGCCGATTGGCGCGTGGGAAAGCACATCGTCAGCAGCTTTCAGCAGAGCGGCGTCATTCACTGGATCGGGGTGGAATTCAAGATTGCTTCCCCCGACGTTGAAAGTGTCGTCGTCCGACAGCGACGCTGCCTGAATGATGTAATTGACGACAGACCCTGGAGGCTCGATCGGCGGCACGGTGAACGCTTGTCCAATGCGCGCGCCTGGAAGGATTTCCTCTGTCTGTTCGGGAGGGAAATATGGCGAATCGTCTCTCACCACCAGAATCGGCGGATGATGTTGCCACGAAGCAAACGAAGGGTGCTCCAAGGGCCTGAGATAAGCCGGCGCCTTATAGAAAACGTCAGGGTCAAAACCCAGAAACTCATACGGCGCGTCGAAAGTCGATGAAATGAAAGGCTCGGTATGAAGGTGATCTTTTTGCGTGTGGTAACTGAAATCCGGGTAGGCATCGCGCTGTCGCGCCTCTTCGACCGTCGTATGGAATAGGCCGATGAAATGCGCAATTTCCTCGGTGATCTTGTCCATAGCCGTCATGACACGGACCCCTTATTGCCTGCTAAGCATTTAGATGGAGTGGACTGCGCAGAGACCGCGCAGTCCGTTGATGTCCCTCTTGACGTGCAAGAGATTGCCGCTCGCGTTAAGCGGAGGTGTCGTCGTCACCGATCGACGTGCTGGTGAGGTCGCCGCCAACAATCGTCATATCGATCGCGTTCTGCTGCAGGTTCGCGCCAAGAACGATTTCCTGGTTGAACGCAGATGTTTCGACAAAGGCATCGGACGAAGCGCTGCTCGTGCCGGTAACGTATCCGTCGTCACCGTTGTTGGAGCCCCAGGTCCCGCCGGCACCGCCTGCTCCACCGTAGCCGGTGGTTGCAATGCCGCCCATGCCGCCTGCAGCACCAGCACCGCCGATAGCCCAGCCGCCCATGGCATCACCGCCGGTGCCGTCGGCCCATGCACCACTGAGTGCATCGCCGCCTGCGCCTCCGGTAGCCCAGGCGTCACCGCCGGTGGCATCGCCGCTCGTCGCGTCGCCACTGATGGCTCCGCCGCCTACGCCTGCACCGCCTGCTCCGCCGGCACCGCCGGAACCGCTACCAGCACCAGCACCGAAGCCAGCGCCAAGGCCTGCTCCGAGAGCATCGCCGCCGGCACCACCAGCGCCGCCAGCACCGCCGGCACCGCCGTTACCACCGGCCCCGCCGGCCGGGTCGCCGCCGTCGCCCGCATCGTTGGCACCGCCTGCACCTCCGGTGCCGCCGGATCCGGCATCGCCGTCGGAGAAGATCGGATTGATGAAGCCGAGGCTGCCCATCAGGTTGGTCGCAGCACCGCCGGCGCCTCCATTGGCATTGCCAGCATCGGAAGCGTCGCCCCCGTTGGCATTACCAGCGTCGCCGCCACTTCCACCGTTTCCGCCTTCGCTGTCGCCACCGTCGTCGCCATTACCGGCAAAAGCGAGGCCAGCTCCAAGTCCGAGGCCAAGACCAAGGCCAAGGCCCAGACCGTCGCCGCCGCGGCCACCGTTGCCACCGGTGCCATCGCCGCCTGTAGCGTCGCCAGTATCGGCATCGCCGCTGTCACCGTCGCCGCCGTCCGCGTCGCCGCCGTCGCCTTCACCACCGACCGCCGCACTTGCAGCAATGCCGCCAAGACCGATACCGCCGAGCGCGAAGCCACCCAGGGCTGCACCGCCGTCTCCGCCGTCGCCGCCATCGGCATCGGCCTCACCGCCACCACCGCCGCCGCCGCCTCCGGCACCGATCCCTTCGGATGCTATTGCAAACCCGCCATGGGGATTGGCATCGAGGGTGAACTCGCCGCTGTTGTTGACCTCGGCATTTTCGAGATGGTCGTTGTCCTGGATATTGGCAACCTGCGAAATGACGTTGCCAACGTCGTTTCCGGCACCCGTAAGGGCATCGTTCATGACATCGTCGATCCGGATGTTGAACATCCCGTCGATCTGGCTGCCTTCCATATCGATATCGGCAAAGTCGTTGTCTTCAGGCAGATAGTCTTCGAGGCTCATTCCGACATCGACGGTCACGTCGACTGTGGTCTCATTGACGTTCGCATTGAAATTGGCGTTGCCGTTCAGGTTGGCATTGCCGTTGCCATTGAGATTCAGGTTGCCGTTACCGTTGCCGTTCAGGTTGCCATTGCCGTTGAGATTGTAGGACTCACTGCTCTGGTGCTGGCCCTGTCCCTGACCTTGGCCCTGATGCTCCGACTGCTGCTGTTGCTGCTGTTCCTGCTGGCGCTGCTGCTGCTGCTGTTCCTGGCTGTCGTCATCAAACAGCGTGTTGAGGCTGCGTTTGTCTGCCATGACGGTATCCTCTTGATATTGCGACGCCTTGACCGCCATTCATCTTTTTTGGGGTCTTTGGTCGCCGCTGTTGGGATGGCTAACTGCTTGGGGCCATGGGCGCGCATCTACGCGACCGTTGGCCGGTTTCCGGGTTCCAATCTCTGATTTTTCAGGTCCTCCCCTGTCTTCCCGGAAGGCTTGAAAGGGCGCAACAATGAGGTGGCTACTTGCTACACACGCCACCCACTCTGAGCGTTGGCTCTCCAGTGCCTTTCGGGATGGCGCACACTGTGTCCCGATTGAGGAGAAGAAATAAGGTGCTATTTCGAGCTAGCGCAGTGGATCAACTGACTGTTGATGCTAACACCATAGGTGTAAGGATATAAATAAGAAGAGGTAGATGTATTCCTGACGTTTTCGTCTTACGGAGGGTGATAGATTGCTTGCCCTCCTGAGAAATTAGCCTTCGATCATGCTTCGTTCCTAAAAACGAACCTCAACGAGCTAAATTCCTTGCTAGTTTGATCTAATCGATAGCTCCTTCGGTCTATTCCCACCTCAGGAGTCTTGGTTTACCGTTTCCTAAAAGAAGAATCCGGAGCGTCTGTTGCGTATAGCTTCAACGAGGGGAGAGGGCCCAATCATGCAAGTTCCGCATAGCGTTTCGCAACATCTTGATGTGGATCTGGCTACAAAAGCCTTGAACAGAATGAAAGCTGTCAGGACAATACTTTTCATTTGCTCGCCAGGAACGATATCTACTGCAATGACGGCTGCCATAGAGAGCGAATTTCCATGGCTGTCGGTCAAAACAGTGCCCAATCTGCCGTCGGCTTTGACGGAGTTCGACAATCCAGTGCAGCTTGTCCTGGCAGATGTTGCACTGATCCATGTCATAAAAGAGCATTGGCAGAAGCTCGTCCGACTTCATGTCGGCGCTACGCTCGCTTTCATCGGCAGCGATGATGAGGTACCCGCAATAAACAGGATTGAGGATCTGGGGTTCGTCCAGGGTGTCGTGCCGTTCAATGTGAATCTCGATGTCTTCCTGTCGGCTCTGCGCATCATCCTCAAGGGCGGCACATATTTTCCGTCAAATCACCACCAGCAGCATAAGAGCTTATCGTGGGAAGGAATTGAGGATCGGGCCGAACCGGAACGCACCCAACCTTCGCTTGGCAGGTCCTCCGCCCGAATGATCGACAAGCTGACAAAACGTGAGACCGAAATCCTTGCCCGGATCGCGATGGGCAATCAGAACAAGATCATAGCAGCGGCACTGGGCCTGTCGGAACATACGGTGAAGATCCACATCCACAACATCATCACCAAACTGGGCGTGCACAATAGAACTGAGGTCGTGGCTCTCTATTTCGAGCATAGGCGCAAGGATAGTGCTGACAATGCATCCGAATCGATCCACCGCCAGGACGGCGGCTCGCTCCCCGGCGATAAACTCTAGGCTTCAGGCCATACTGCTCCTGATCGGGCAGCTGAACTATACCTGGACCAATACCGAAAGCCTGCTGATCCATATGATTGCAGGGCTTGCCAAGGTTGATAAGGAGACGGCAATCGTCGTCTTCCTTACATTGAACACGACCCGGGCACGCATTGATCTTGTCGAAAGGCTGGCCAAGATGAAAAAGACTTCCGCCGTCTGTCGGCGCGAAGTCCTGGAAACAACGCAGCGCCTGTCGGACGAAGCGAAGCTTCGCAACAAATACAACCATTGCATCTATTCGTTCGATCCCGACAGCGGTCGTAACCTTACCCAATCCATGCGCATCTTCGAAAGCAGAGACGAGATCAAATACGGGAAAATCGAAGAACTTGATGTCCGGGAAATCGGCCGAATTCAGTCGAGCATCAATTCCCTCATCGAGATCAATCATATGCTTTGGAGCATTACCGAACGATACGATTTTCCCAAATAACAAGATGCCGAAGCCGGCTGGGTATCAACAGCGGCCCCCGTGGGGCCGGAACATCCAATTACGGTCGCGCTTGAGCGTCCGTAGTATGGGAGCGCCTGCCGGGATTTATTTGTTCTTCAGAAGCCATATCTTGCCGACCATGGTGATCCCGTGGGCGGCCTCCTCTGTCTTCACGTCCGGATTGAGACTGCGCAGAAGCCCGAGTTCCCGCAATGTATCCAATGTCGCCGTCGTCAGAAATTTGATCTTCTGCGGCCGTTCCCGAAACCGGTCGTTCCTTGCATAGGTCACGGCGGCATTCAGATGTGTCCACTTATTGGCCTCCTGCGGAAACAGATCTCCCTCCTTGGCGAGCTTTAGCCCTCGGATCTGGGCAGGCGTAAGCGTAATTGTGTTCAATGTTCAGTCCTTGAATAGAATGGAGTAAGCTGTTGGAACCGCCCACTAAGGCGGAATTGGCTAGCCTGGCGAACCGTGCCGACATGGCAGTCAGCCCGGCAAATCCAGCATCATGTCGGCGCGCTAACCTCACGCTCGTCTTGTGAGCGGATATCCCTCGGCGTCGTAGAGCTTTCGCATCTGCACACCGTCGAAACGGGCTTCCTCGACCTCAAGAACGGAGCCACGCAGAAGGGCAGCCGGCATATCCTCGATTGCGAAGCGAAGAGCTTCAGCGGCAGACTCGAATCTTTTATAGCGGAGACTACTCCGCCTCTTGACGGTTTTGCATGGGTACAGCCCGGCGCTGGCATTGTAGTCGAAAACTGCCATGTTTTATCCCTTGCAATCGGAGAAGTTGTCGGGAGGTCAATGGCTTGACACCCCAGGAAATTTCAACGGAAGAAGGAAGGCAGCCTAACGGCGCCTACAACACGTTTTTCGAGACGCTGTTGCATCTCCGCAAGCTTTGTCTCACGTTTTCGTAGAATTTGTCTACTGCGCAAGTCTTGCAGCTTCGCCGCGTTGGATCCTTCTTCAGCGTCCGGGCGCTTGAACAGGCTTTCGGCAGCATGGCTGGCGGTATTGATCATAATGGCATCCTTGTTATGGCTTGCGAGACCGAAACAATGTCAGCCGCAAGCATCTCCCGCCGGTAGACGGAATTCGAAACGTTCGCAAAATCAGGGTTAGCCAAGCAACCGGCTGAGCCGGGAGGATCAGATAGCCGAAAAGGCTGAAAACGCAGACCCTGTATATAGCGATGAAAGACATCTCTTTCAAGCCGGCTCGAGATCACCGGCAATCGCTCGGAGACGACCGCCATATAATTTGCCGGCGTTCAACCCGAGAGGAGACCAAGCTTCTGCAAACGCACACCTCAAAGGGGAACAGCTGGGGTTGCAATGGGTCTTATAAACTCCGCAGCGGCGTCTGCGCCATGGAGTGAGCGGGCGCACCGGAGCGTCGAAATCCAGCGCACCGGTCAGTTCATTTCGGCTTTTTTCCGAGGCTAAGGCTGCTCCCCGCAAGTTTGACCTGAGCTCCCTGGACCGAAGCCGTGGGAGCTACACTCTTATCCTTTTTAGGTTTTCGCGTTTCTCGATTGCTGCGTATCTGTCCCTTGGCCATTTTAGTCTCCTGGAGTGTTCCGATTGCGAGGCCGCTTCTGTTTGCAACCACGGGCCTGAGGCCTCACGTCGCTAAGAAGTGGGATCGACGTGGTTCTTTGATAGAGGCAGTAGGGTATCCCGGCGCCCGCTCAGGTAGGACGCGATGTCGACTGATTGCATACCCCTCGACACGGCAGTGTGAAACTGCGTTTCAGGTCGGTGGCTGAACCGGGAGAACGCGATCACTGCCGGGGTAACGCCGGCTTCAAAATGACTGACATCCAAGTCTGCATGTCGAGCGCGCTCATCAGCTTCCCCGAGTTCGATATTTTCCCGGTATCCTGGACCGCTGATCCGGACCAGATTGCGAGAGATGCTTTCGGGGTGAAGGGTGGAAGACATAACGTCCTCCTTTCATGGGGGCTGGAGTATAAAACCTTGAAGCCACAGCGCTCTTGAACGGCGACTGACGATTTCAGCATGCGCTCTTGTCTCGACAAAGGCAATGGCCGAGCAATGGCGAAGGAGATGAAGAGCAAGATAGCTGAGCCTCATAACAACGGTGACCGATCTGATGCCGCTCGGCGTGCCCCCGCCTTTGTGTCAACACAGTTGGGATTTATAGACGGCATATCGAAATTGCTTGTCGAGCTTCGTTTTTGTGCTTTCCCGCACGAGCTTATCTTTCCTTTCAAAATCGATCTTCTGCCGCTGGCATGTCGCCGGACGGCTGACCTATGCGATTGAAAGGATTGATCGTCATGAACAACGGCATCGTAAAATTTTTCAATACCTCCAAAGGCTTCGGCTTTATCCAGCCGTCGGACGGCTCCAAGGATGTGTTCGTTCATATCTCTGCGGTTGAGCGCTCTGGCATGACATATCTCGCAGAAGGCCAGAAGGTCAGCTACGAGCTGATCGAGGATAAGCGCTCGGGCAAGAGCGCGGCGGAAAACCTGCAGGTCGCCTAAAACAGCATCGCTTCAAATCCTTGGCCACGGATGTACTGGCGAGGTTGCCGAAGCGGTCGACAAGGTCGGGCTTTCGCCCGGCCTTTATTTTTGTTTAACGAAAGAATTTTTCATGAAAAAAACCAATGCGGAGCAACTCCTGAGGAAGGCCCATCGCCAGGTTGCAAATACCAGCGGTGGCGGCCATCTCGGCGGCACGAACCATGGCCAAGGTTATGATGCCAAGACGTCTTCGGCCAGCAGGACCAAGACGGACAAGGGTCGTAGGGCCGGCAGCAAGAACTGAGTTTGGCCAGCATAGGCTGTAATGGCCCGGTACCGGTGAGAAGGGACGCAAATACGCCCCTTTCTGCCCTTGTCGTTTTGATACTGTTCGCGCCTTGGGTTTAGATCAAGGCGATTTCCATTCGGCCTCGGCACACGCTGCAAGGAAATGGCGACGCACTTCCTCGGGGTCCACTTCCCGCCGGACAGCCGAATAACACGTGAGGAGTGCTTTCCAGTAAAGTGGCCCTGACCTGCACCTGAAGCGCAACTGCATATACCGGATAGCTTGAGCAGGTCCCTCTATCCCTATGTTCGGATAGCCGCCCTGCTCGATAAAAACCGGAAGATTCCAATGCGCGGCAAAGTTGATCGGAATGATCTGACCCAAAGGCCTGCCCCCGGATTAGCCGAGGAAAGCCCCAGCGATGATAATCTTGGGTACCACGAATACAAGCCACTGTCGCGCTATTTCGCCACAAACCGGTCCCGTAATGCTGTCGCAATCTTTTGGGCGGACAAGGCGAGGATGAGGCTTTTATTGATAGAGGACGAGAAGGAGCTGGCGGATGCGCTGTCCAGGGCGTTGAGCAAATACGGCATCCTCACCGACCACACGATGCATCTCGCCGACGCGATCGAATTGACGCGTCAGAATGTCTACGGTGCAATCCTTCTGGACCGCCGCTTGCCCGATGGCGAGGGACTGACCTTTATTCCCCATTTGAGACGAACGAGAACGGACACCCCGATCATCGTGCTGACGGCGCGCAATGAGCCGATGGAGCGTGTCGAGGGGTTGGATATCGGCGCTGACGATTATCTGGGCAAGCCGTTTCTCGTCGAAGAATTGATCGCTCGCTTGCGAGCCGTGCTGCGACGGCCGGCAAGTCTGGCGGAACTCCAAATCACAGTGGGACGAATAGTGATTGACCCCTTGCATTTAGGCGTGACCGTAGACGCGATCCCGCTCGACCTGCCCCGACGCGAACTTCTGGTTCTGACGGCGCTGGCGAAGCGAAAGGACAAGGTCGTCCTTCGATCGACGCTTGAGGCGGCGGTCTACAATTACGAAGAAGAAATCCAGTCGAACGCACTCGATGCGCATATTTCCAGGCTGCGCAAGCGGCTGCTCGATGCCGGCGCGGGCATCGCGATCCACAACATCCGCGGCGTCGGGTATCTCCTGAAGGAGGGATGATGCGCGAGGCGCTGCACTCGAACCCTTCGCTTTGGTGGAAACTGAGTTGGCAACTCAGTCTGGTCATCATCGCAGTTAACGCTGCGGTGATCCTCGGGCTTTGCGTATGGGCTGCTACAATCATGTCGCCGAATATTGCCATGGAGGAGAAGATCAGTTCAGCGATAGCGTCGGCCACGACACGCGACGGCCAGGGACGTCTACGGTTGCAAGAGACGCTGGAGCTAAGGGCGCTCAAGGAGCAGAACACTTCACTCTGGTATGTGGTGGCCACGATAGACGGAGCGTTCGTGTCTTATGGCACCATCCCCACACCCTATAACGAGCTCGCGCATCTGGTTCATTGGTTCTACGACGCCGACATACGCGGGTCCGCTGCGACAAGAGAGGTTGCGACGATTGACGATGCCGAAACAGCAGTCGGCGAGGTTCGGATTCTGTTTGGCGGCGTTGCGGACAAAGGCTCGCCAGTCTTCGCCCTTTTGGTCAGGGCTTACCCGATTTATGTCCCTCTGCTCGGGCTCTCTCTGCCCGCGATTTTTCTCGCCGTTCCGCGGATCGTTGGCCGTGCCCTCGCAAGAGTAAGCGATGCCGCTGACAAAGCATCGCAGATCGGACCCCGCCAGCATGGGGCACGCCTGCCGGTGGAGGGAATTCCCAAAGAAGTCGCTCCGCTGGTGATTGCATTCAACGGAACGCTCGAGCGGCTTGAGAGTGAGCTGAAGAAACGTCAGCGCTTCCTGATTGATGCGTCGCATGAGCTCCGGACGCCGATTGCAATCATGCAGACGCGGATCGACGGAATGCACGACGGACAGGAACGTAAGCGGTTGTTGAGCGACGTTGCTCGCTTGGCTGAAACGGCGGAGCAGCTTCTCGACTTCGAGCGCAACGACCAGGCGATTGCTTCCCACGAGACGGTCGACCTTGTCGAAATCGCACGAATGGTGGTTGCCGACTTGGCACCCCAGGCGATCGCTGCCGGCTACCAGATCTCTTTTCAAGATGAGGTAGAGAGTCTCGAACGGCTCGGCAGTCCCTCCGCTTTATCGAGGGCGATCAGCAATCTCGTTCGCAATGCTATCGATCATGGCGGCAACCGCGGGATGATCACCGTCTCGGTCTCGGCCGACGTGCGGATTAACGTGTCCGATGAAGGCCCGGGCATACCGGTTGAACATCAAGAGCTGGTTTTTGAGCCCTTCTATCGTGTTACGCCCAAAAACAGAGGCGCTGGCCTGGGGCTGAGCCTGGTGAAACAGATTGTCGCAAACCACAGGGGCCAAGTCAGCCTCAAAAGCGGCATGACCGGAACCCAGGTGACGATCCAGCTCTGATCGGCGTTAGAAGTAACTGGAACCGTACGTGGCGTAGCTCCGCCGCGTGCCGGCGACAGCTCTTCGATTAGAAATGGCCGATGGACACGGCGATATCCTTGGCTCGAAAACGATCTGTAATGTTGCGGCAACCCTCCGCTCGCACTGTCGCCCGAATACCGCGACGGAGACCAAAGAATGCACAGAAATCCCCAACCCTTTCGCCGATTTCTCGACTATCCGCCAATGCCATCATTGTTCGCATGTCTGGCGCTACTCATCTCCATGGCCGTCACCGGATGTACGTCGATTCCAATAAAAGAAAGCGGCACCCTTACATCCTACAGCAATCTTGGCGCCCCAAAAGGAAAGCTGGGCAAGAAGCAACGGCTTTATGTCGATGGCGGGCAGCTGGCCAAGGTGAAGACGGTCCGGATCGTCCCGACAAGTTTTACCTTCATCGCTGCATCGAGGATCAAATCGGAAGCTGACCGATCTCTCATCACGAACGCGCTGGACCGAGCCTTATGCGTTGCGCTCAGCGACAAATATCAAATGGTTCCCTCCGACCAACCGGCGGATTTGACGGTCCGCTCCGTCGTCACCGAGATAGTTCCGACGAACAAGGGTGTGGCGGCCGCTGCGACCGTCGTTAGCGTTGGCGGCGGCTTTGCGCTTCCCGACAATATACCTCTTATCGGCATTCCTCGTATACCGTACGGTCTCGGTGGCCTCGCCGTCGAGGCAGAAGCGGTCGATAACTTCAATGTCCAGCGCGCGGCGATGATGTGGGGGCGTGGAGCGAATTTCATACAGGACAAACCCCGTTATTCCGATGTAGGCGACGCCTATAGCCAAGCCACCAAGTTCGCGAGCGATTTTTCGCGAATGCTGATCACTGGCAAGGAACCGAAGATGCTCGACATTTCGGTTCCTTCAAGACATCGAGTGCAGTCCTGGTTCGGTGGGAAGCCGAAATACGCAGCGTGTGAAGCGTTCGGTCGCGCTCCCGGTGTCCAGGGTGCCGTATCGGCCAGATTCGGTCTTCCGCCTGAATGGACCGACAGGAAACCAAAAACGGTCCTAACGCACTGACGCCGGATGCTATGGGTTCAGGCGGGATCGCGTTCCCAATACCAAGCTACATACATGTTTTTCCGATCATGCCGGCGGCTTTTCAGGAAGGCGCGGATAGACCGGACATCTTCCTTTTCGCAAGCAACCCAGACAAACGTTTGGTCATCTATGGAAGTGATCGCTTTTTTGGTCTCCTCCGCAAGAACGCCTTTTGCTCCGGGCGGATAGCTCTTCCGATGCAGCCAACGGACTTCGATCATACCTGCCGACGGAAGAGGCTGTTCTTCAGCCTCATCCAACACTTCTATGATCGCCTGGATACGCGTATCCGGCGGCACCTCGGCGGCAATGCGCGCAATGGCGGGAAGTGCACTTTCGTCCCCCGCCATAAGAATGGACTGTGCCTCCGGAAGGCCGCCACCGCCTGGCCCGAGCAGTGCGATTTTTTCCCCGGGCTGCACATCCCGGGCAAAATCCGCTCCGGGAGTTTTGACACCGGGCGCCGGATGCTGCAGGAAATCGATCCAGAGCTCTCGGCGCTCAATGTCGACGGCGCGGATCGTATAGACGCGGACCAGAAGTTCGTCCTCCCCCTCCGGCCATGCCACGCGGCCATCCTCGCGAAGTCCCGGCCACACCGGATGTCTCCCCTTAGGCGGGGCGAGGAGTCGGACATGCATATCCCCGCCGACGAAGGGTGCGACATCGGAACATGCGAACTTCACCCGACGCATGCGGGGAGTTACATCTTCGGAAGAAACGACGGTGACCTCGTGGATATTCGGCAGTACCGACAATGATGCCGGTTCGGACCAGATCAACTCGAGCGGATCGTCCCCGGCAAAATAGAACAGGTGCTCCGCGATAATGGTGCGGCTCATCTGAAGCTCCGATTCCGACGGGCAGGCCAGCTCAATCAGAAGCTTGTGGTCTTGCACGCGAATGCTCGCAGTCCCGGTCTTGCTCGAAAGCAATGCGAGGTTCCCGGTCCGCTGCACCTCTGCGTGCTCGACGAAATGCTCGCAGATTTCGTCGAGCATGCTTCCGGCGTCCGTGGGAAGCGCTGTGCCAGAAAGTTTGAATTGCTGAACCGCGTTCATGGCCGGCTCTCCTTAAGATCCTGCTTCATTACCATCCTGTGGCGGCTGATCGGGAGCATGATCGGCCGGCCCGAAGTGGGATCGGCGATGATGCGGCTTTCGAGACCGAAAACCCGTCGCACATTCTCTTCCGTCAGCACATTCTCCGCAGTGCCGGAGACATGTATGCGGCCGTCCGCCATCGCGACGAGATGATCCGCGTAACGAGCCGCAAGATTGAGATCGTGCAAAACCATGACGACGGTGGTTCCGCGGGAATGGTTGAGATCGGTCAATAGATCCAGCACTTCGACTTGATGGCTGATATCGAGAAATGTCGTCGGCTCGTCCAACAGCAGGATTTCCGTCTGCTGTGCCAAGGCCATGGCAATCCACACTCGCTGACGTTGCCCGCCGGAAAGCTCGTCCACCGGCCTTTCGGCAAGATCAGAGGTTTTGGTTGCGGCAAGTGCGTCGTCCACCGCCTCGTCGTCCTTACGTGTCCAGCGTGAAAACAGGCTCAGATGCGGATGCCGGCCACGGCTGACGAGATCGGCAACGGTGATGCCTTCTGGAGCGATCGGCGATTGGGGAAGCAACCCCAATGTCCTGGCGAGTTCCCGCGGCGGCGTCCGGTGGATCGACTTGCCGTCCAGCAGGACATGCCCCCGATGCGGCGGTAACAGGCGGGACATTGCACGCAGAAGCGTGGACTTGCCGCAAGCATTGGCGCCGACAATTACAGTCACCTTGCCGGGCGGTACGGCAAGATCGAGTTCATGCAAAATCTCGGTGTCGCCGTAGCCGACCGAAAGTTGGCTGGCGGTTAGAGAATGGACGGTCAAAGCGAACTCCCGGTCCGGTTGGCGCGTACGATCAGAAACATCAGGTAGGGAGCACCCAGGGCGCCAGTCACTACGCCCACCGGATAGCGGCTTGGCAAAAGGAACTGGCCGACGTAGTCCCCTGACAACACCAGCGTGGCACCAATCAGAGCCGAAGGAATCAGCAGCGATCCGCGGTTCCCCACGATGCGGGCAGCGATCGGCCCGGACAGAAAGGCCACAAAGGCGATCGGGCCTGTCACCGCTGTCGCAGTCGCAATCATGCCGACCGCCGTCACGATGATCATGATACGGGTCCTCGCGACATCGATCCCCAGGGCTGCGGCGGTATCGTCCCCCAGCCGCAGCGCCTCCAGATCTCGGGTGCGGCTTAAGAGAAGCGCGCCGAAGACAGCGAACGCCATCAGAAGCGGCAGCGCCTGACCAAGCTGTGCTCCGTTGACGCTCCCTGTCAGCCAGCGGACCGCCTCTTGCAGGGTCCAAGCCGGAGCCTGGGAGAGAATGTAGGCGATAAAACTTTCCAGCATCGCCGAGACGCCGATTCCGACCAGGATGAGCCGGGTTCCTGCGGCACCGTTTCTGGAAGAGAGAGCGTAAACCAGCAGCGCAATGCCCATGCCGCCGCCGACGGCAAAGATCGACACGATCGACCCCTTCAGCGACAGAACGACGATCGCGAACACGGCGGCTGCGCTCGCACCCCAGCTGATGCCGATGATATCGGGGCTCGCAAGCGGATTACGCAGCATGATCTGAAAGGCCGCACCGCCGAGCCCGAAGCTCAAACCCGCCAGCATCGCAAGCACAGCCCGCGGCAGCCTCAATTGCCCGACGGCGAAGCTCGCTCCCGGGACGTTTTCGCCAAGGAGCACGCGGACGACATCCCCGGGCCGGGTGAAGGATTGACCGAGCGACAGGGTAAGCACAAAAATCACGATCACGAAGACCAGTAGGATTGCGACCACAAGAACGTGCCTGCGCGCACGACGGCGGCGGCTTCCAATGATGCGGTCGAGAGTGGGGGAGAGCATCGTCACAACTCGCGCACCCGCTGCCGCCGGACTATCCAGATGAAAAACGGCGCACCCACGAGCGCCGTGACAATGCCGACGTCCAGCTCGGCCGGCCTGGCGATGATGCGCCCGACGACATCAGCAGTCAGCAACAGGCAGGCTCCGCTCAATGCGGAAAAGGGCAGCAGCCACCGGTGATCGACCCCGACCAGCACCCGGCAGAGATGGGGCACGATCAATCCGATGAAGCCGATGGGCCCGCAAATCGCTGTGGTTGCGCCACATAATAGGATCGCCCCGAGCGCTGCAACGGCACGGGCGGCTGCGACCCGCTCGCCAAGCCCGGCCGCTGTTTCGTCCCCCAAAGCCAGTGAGTTCAGCTTTCGTGCCGACAGAAGGCTAACCGCAAAACCGGCCGCAAGAAACGGCAGAACGGGCAAAATCCGCTCGAAGGTCGCTCCGCCGACGCCGCCTATCTGCCATGAAAGGATACCGCCGGCGATATCGTTTCGGGGCAGCACCACCGCAAGCACCATGGAGGAGAAAGCGACCGATGTCGCCGCCCCGGCTAGTGCCAATTTGAGCGGAGTCGCTCCGCCGCGCCCGAGCGAGCCTATAACGTAAACAAAGATCGCCGCACACGCGGCTCCGAAAACCGCTGTCCAGATATAGGCAGCGGCGGAGGCGATGTTGAACCATGCAACGCCCACGACGACGGCAAGCGATGCTCCCATATTGACGCCGAGAATACCCGGATCGGCGAGAGGATTGCGCGTCACGCCCTGCATCACGGCACCGGCAAGCCCGAGTGCGGCTCCGGCAAGCAGGCCAAGCAGCGTCCGAGGAATACGGACGCTGACCGCCGCCTGACCGATGCTGTCAATCCGTCCGCCTAGAGCCGCGATGATGTCTGCCCAGCCGACGTCGCGCGTTCCGACCGTGCACGAGAGCGCCAGGAGCGCGGCAAGAAGCGCAAGCAGACCCGCCATCCAGAGGCTCCGGCTATGGTTCGAACGCCTGGAGGCAGACCACCGGCGGGATGATTTTAGACCTGCGGCTGTCATTTCGACGTTCTGGCAGCTTCGGCCAGCAGGGCCAGATAGTCCCTTAACACCCAAGAGATCGAAAGCGGTGTCGGATTTGCCGCCGTGCCGAGTGGATTCCTGCTCAACATGACGAGCGCTCCCTTTTCGACAGCCGGCATTCTGGCCATCAGCGGGTTCGCCGCCAGCGCATCGAGCAGTTTCTGGTTGCCATAGGTTACGACAAGATCGGCATCGTCGAACGCGTCGATGCGCTCCGCGCTGATGGAGCCTGAAAACTTTCCCGGGGCAGAGGCCGCAATGACGCTCCTGGGTGATTTCAGCCCTAGATCCGCAAAGAACTTAACCCTTGTGTCGTTTGTTGTGTAGAAATTGACGATACTCAGATCCGTTGCATCGAGATGGGTGATGAACATCGCCGATTTCCCCTGAAGCTGGGGATATTCGGCAACCGTCCGGGCGATATCGGCTTCGATCGTCGCGATCAAAGCCTCGCCCTCGGCGGCCATGCCGAGCCCAGCGCTGTTGAGGCGGATCATCTCGCGCCAGTCGGTCGACCACGGAGCTTCGGGATAGGCGACAACCGGAGCAATCTGACTCAGGGTGTCGTAATCCGATTGGCTCAGGCCGGAATAAGAGGCAAGGATCACATCGGGATTGGTGGCAGCGACTGCCTCGAAATCAATTCCGTCACCCTCATCGAAAAGCACCGGTTTGTCCGCATCGAACTCGGCCAGTTTTTCTGCCACCCAAGGCAGGATCCCATCACCGTCATCATCACCGAAATTGGCTGCAGCAAAGCCGACGGGTACGATTCCCAGCGCCAATGGCACTTCATGGTTCGCCCAGGCAACCGTCGCTACCCGCTTGGGCTTCTTGGTGATGGTGGTCGTGCCGAGAGCGTGCCTGATGGTGATTGGGTAGGAGGTGTTCTCGCCAGCCACAGCGCCGCTGAACGCTATAACCCAAACGCACGCCGCCGCCACCTGCACGGCAGGAAGAAAGAACCGCAGCATCGCGCAAACTCTGCCTCGTATTATTAAGTGGACTTCAATTCTCAGGTTCATTGAGCGGCGTCAAGTCGGATACTGAGGGCGTATCAAACGGCAGCGAAGTTTCCGTAGGTTTGTACAAAAACGGAGAAATCTACAATACTGGATAAATTCGCTCCAGTTAATAGCTGTAGCTTGGGGACTATCAGACCAGCCATCTCCGTTGTCCGGCCCGGAAAGAGCTCTTGCTTGGCTGGGTGGCCAACGATGATTTGCGAGACGATTCCCAGAACTCAACATCGGCACTCACCCGTCATTGGTCACAGTTGGAACTGAAACATGGACATCGAAAGAACAGGCAGCCGCTCAAGCCAGGCCCTTATCCGCTACCGGAATGCGGTCCTTTTGGGTTGCACAGCTCTTGCAGCCTTCGTGCCGACGCTCTTGCTTGCCCAGGACACGGAGAGTTCCGGTTCCGATACGACGCTCAAGCCGATTGTCCTTCAGGGCAGCAGCAATGCCGCCGTGCTCGACGTCGAAAACGACGCCAAGTCAATCGTCGTGACGGAGACGACAGGCGTCGGCAAGATGCCGACGGATATCCTTGAAACGCCCGCTTCGGTCTCCGTCATCACCTCAAAGGAAGTCAGGGAGCGCGCCGCTGACAGTATCGAGCAGGTCGTGCAATATACATCCGGCGTGGTTACGGACTATTACGGTTCGGATGATCGTTTCGACTATTTCAAGATCCGCGGTTTCACCCCGTTTACCTACCGCGACGGTTTGGTCATCGGCAGAACCTGGAGCGGGATTCGTGAGGAGCCCTATGCCTTCGAACGCGTCGAGGTTCTGAAGGGAGCCAATTCTACAGGCTTTGGGGTTTCCGATCCCGGTGGGTCTGTGAATTATGTTACCAAGACGCCGAAGAGCGAGCGTTTCGGCGAGGCCTATGTCACGGGTGGCTCGTTCGAGCACAAGGAGGCGGGTTTTGACTTCGGGGATAACATCACCGAGGACGACACCCTCTCCTACCGCTTGACCGGCAAGTTGCAGCGGTCGGACGCCGAATACGACTATTCGCAGGACGACGAAAACTTCATCATGGGCGGCCTGACCTGGCGTCCCACCGATGCGACGAGCCTGACATTCGTGTTCGATCACCTCGACAGGGACGGCACTCCCAGTGGCGGCGGTCATCCGAGGGGCACCGATTTCGACAGGGACCGTTTCTTCGGCGAGCCCGATTATAACTACGACACCACGAACAGGAACACCTACAGTGTCATGTTCGACCACGATTTCGGGAATGGCCTGACCTTCAATTCCAGCGCGCGCTACAGCAAATCCGATACGGGCTTCGGCTACGCCTACATTTATGACGCGTTGGGTGCCGCTGACCCCTCCGACACCATTGTGGACCGCTCGTTCTTCGGCAGCGACAGATCCACGGAGCAGTTCATCGTCGACGCGCATCTGATCTACGAGACGCATTTCAACGACGTGGACAGCCGCACCCTTGCAGGGGTCGAATACAATGCGTTCAACTCGGATGGCGATACCTACTATGGTGCCGCCCCCGGCATAGATTGGGAGAACCCGGTCTATTCAGGTGTGCCGGGTTCGGTGCCGCTCTATACGACTGTGAAAAATGACCAGAAAACGACGGCTATCTATCTCCAGCAGGATCTGACCTTCTTCGACAAGCTGACCGCAAGCGTCGGCCTGCGCAATGACTGGCTTGACCTACGTGAGGACGGCGTGAATGCCTATACCGGACCATATGGCGGCGAATCCGATCTCAGCGAATTCACCAAGCGCGTCGGCCTGAGTTACAAGATCACCGAAGAGCTCGCGGTCTATACAAGTTATGCCGAGTCTGTCGCGCCGCCGAGCGCAGGGACGGAGCCGACGACCGGCACGCAGTATGAAGTCGGGCTCAAGTACCGGCCGGACGCATTCCCCGCTTTGTTCACCGCCTCCGTCTACGACCTGACGATGGAGAACATCACGACATACGAAGCTCCCGTATACCTTCCGGCAACAGTTGAGAAGATCCGGCACCGTGGCATCGATCTTGAGGCGAAAGCAGAGATAACGAACAATATCAACTTGATAGCCGCCTATTCCTATATCGATTCCGAGATCGTCGAGAAGGGCGGCGCCTACGACGGCAAACGCTTCGCACAGGTTCCCGAGCACCTCGCTTCAGTGTGGGGCACATATACGATGGAAGGAAACGGACGCCGCGGCGACATGACCCTTGGCCTTGGCGCTCGCTATACGGGTTCGTATTACTTCGACAACGCAAATACGCGAAAATCGGAAGACGCCGTGGTCTTTGATGCGGCCTTCACCTACAAGATCCAGGAGAACACGACCTTCCAGCTGAATGTCAGCAACCTGTTCGACGAGAAGCACGTCGCCAACGATGACGGCGGGGCGTATTACTACAATCCCGGCCGCGCAATCTATGCGACGCTGCGCCAGACCTGGTGATCAAGCTGATCCCATCGGCAATACCGCCGGCGGGACATATCCGAATTCACCGGGGTTGCCTTACCCTGCGCCATGCCGCTGGCGTGTCGCCAGCCAGCTGCCGAAAGGCCTTCGTGAAATGGGCCTGATCGGAAAAACCGAGCCGGGCCGCAATGTCGGCCACCGTCATCTCGCTTTCCGCCAGCAGTTTCTGCGCAAGGCCGATGCGTTTTCCAAGCTGCCACTGCAGTGGCGTTTTGCCCGTTGTCTGCTTGAAGACCGTGGCGAACCAGCTTTCGGACAAGCCTACCGCCCCCGCCATCTCGGTAATGGTCAGGCGGCAATCGCTACGGGCCTCGATGCGCGAAAGGAGCTTGTTCATTTGTGCTTGCGTCAGCCTGCCATTGGCGGCCTTGCCGTCGTTTTCGGGGATATCCAGAAGACCCGCGACAATACTGCCGACGAGGCTCTCGGCATAGACTGCATGCTTCGACGGACTTGATATCTCGTCGACCAGCAAATCCGCCAGCGTTTCTATCGCGCCGATATCCTGAATTTCGACCGGCCGGCGCAAGGCCGTCAACGCCGCCGAAGTTCCCACCGATGGCGACAGAAATCTCAGCAGCCGATCCCTGTGCATGTGCAGATTGAGATGCGAGAAGCGGCGTATGGATTTGCTGTTTGTCCACATCGGGACACCGGCGGGAACATAGATCGCTCGCGTCATGGGCCGATGATGCTGCGCGAACTCTCCGTCGTGATTTGAGATTCGAATTCGGGACGACACGTCGTCGAAGAATATCATGATGCGCGGGTCGTCGGACAGATAGTAGCCCGTGGCGCCCGACTGGCTCTCAGCCTCCCAAAAAACGCTCACCAGCCCGTCGAACTGGCGCCATTTAGCCGGCGTCACCACCCGAATCCCCTCGGTGCGCCAAATCATGGAATGCCAATAACTCAATTTTTAAATCCACTCTTGCTCGGCATGAATATTGCCGCCTGCGGACGAAACATCCCGAAAAACCTCTCACGCAATGACTTCTCCGGATAGCCCCGAAGCGTCTGTCCGGAGACCCCATCTTCTATCCGAATACCCGATATAATATGAGTATTCTTATCGTGTTTGCTCATCTTGACAAGCTGTCCCGCCAAATCGCCAGTCCTAACAAGCCCGGTTCGCCTTAGAATATCAGATACTGGGTCCGCGCTATGAAGATTACGCGCAATTGTTTTTCTGAGAGGTGACGTGTTCCGTGGCATTGGGGTTTCCTCCGCGCGGAACGCCCGAAGCCCCGCGGTGGGGCTTTAAGTGGAATCGCAGGGATCTTTGGTTGGGGGGCAGGATTGCACCCCTGGCACAGACGGCGGTCCTTGAAGAACTGATGGGAGAGGCTGCGGTTTCCTCCGGAACGCAAAAATCCCCGCGGTGGGGCTCTTTGTTATCGCGGGAATTGTTGGTTGCGGGGGCAGGATTTGAACCTGCGGCCTTCAGGTTATGAGCCTGACGAGCTACCGGGCTGCTCCACCCCGCGTCACCAAGAATACGGACCTTTGAGGCCCGGAAGCAAGTCAGGCGCGAGCC
>NZ_PVBM01000015.1 GCF_002968575.1 Neorhizobium huautlense
TGCTGCGCTTCCTTTCCTGATGCTTGTGGCTGTTTGGACAGACCACGTTTTATCATCAGCTCGAAGCGCAGCACCTCCTGCATCACCGTGGAAGATGAGGCGAAAGCCGAATACCCCATCTCCGGTATGGACAAATTCAAGCTGGTCGGAGTGGAGTGATTCGAACACTCGACCCCCACGTCCCGAACGTGGTGCGCTACCAGACTGCGCTACACTCCGTGACCAGCGGGGGTTTCTATAGACCAGCATTTTTCTTTCCACAAGCGTCGTCGCGTAAAAATGACGACGGAATTATTACTCGTTTTGGAGCCTTGAGGTGAAAAACAAAGCGTTGCAAAAAAGCGGCGCCCTCAAAATATGATGTCCATAGTGCGGAGGGGAGCCTCCGGTGCTCTCCCTGCCTTATCACAGAATCTGTTACGTGCGATTCGCAGGCGCATTCCACCGGGCGCTGGAGAATAATAAGGACTTTGGAACCATGAGCCGTCGCATCATCATCTGCACCGCACTTATTGCCTTGGGGCAGGCTGGCTGCACCACCGCCAGCGTCGGTGGCAATCCGATTAACGCGCGCTGGGTCGGACATTCGGCTGGCGAGTTTTTCGCGAAATTCAGCCCGCCGATCAGCGACAGTGGTGAAGGCTCCTCCACCGTTTACAACTGGCGTGGTGGCTATAACCGCATCAAACAGCAGAACGGTCGTGTCGCTAGCGTCAGTTGCTCCGCAAAGATCAGCGTCTCAGACAACTACATCATTCGCGAAATCACGATCGTTTCTGATCGCCCCGGCACCAACGGACCGAGCTACTGCACGGAATTGCTGACGGCGAAGTAATGAGAGCCCCAGGCGGAGCGGTGAAACCTCATTCAAAGGATTATCTGCGGAGAAAGATGCCGACAATTTCATGGCTTAGGGAAGTGCCCGCACCCTCCTTAAACTCACTCCGGCACCGGACTAAGTTGGATCATCATCAGTTGCGTAAAATGCCGATAGGGATAAAAATACCGCCGATGCTGATGGCTCGATCATGCTCCATGACTGCAACACCTGGAGCCACATTGTGTTAAACACCTGAACTAGGATCAGAAAGACAAGCTGCCGGTCTTCCTTCAAAACGTTGGACCACAAAATGTCGCCGACACGTCACTTTTGCAGACTTTACATCCTGGCCGAGGACGAAATGACACGGTGTATCCAAGTGGCTTGCAGACGTGATTCAGCAAAAAGAAACTCCACTCACAATCTCAGCCGCGGCCATATTCCGAGTAGTCTCAATCGATGATGCTGAACGAGTTAAAGTCCAAACTCCATCTAAAGCTTGCCCAAGTCGTCCCAAAGGGCAAGACAAAGGAAAAGACGCCAGCCACTTTCAAACCTCGATCGATCATCGTTTTCCGAAAAAACGCCAACCCGACCTTCGCCTACTATCTCGAGGACCGGCTTACGTATTATTCCAGGCGAATACCCGTGATTGTCCGGTGCATTGACCACGACAATCTGGACGACATCGACCCCGCCGGCGCATTCGTCATTATCTGTCGCTATCTGCGTGCAAAGCATGTGAACTGGCTGAACCAGAATCAAAGCGACCTATGTGGAATTGGGATGCTCGTCGACGACGACATCCCAGCCGTAATCACAGGGGTCGAAGCCACGTTTCCATATAGGTTTTCTCTAGTCCGCTGGCATGTGGCGCCAATGGTTAGGCTCCGCGGCAAGCTTGACATAATATGGGCATCGACACCGCCGCTTGCTGCGCGACTGGCCGCCGACAACCAAGCAGTAAGGCTTCTACCTCCGCTGCCGCGCCGGGAGGATATCGGAGAAGTCCTAGTACGTCCACCATCCGATGGTGGGATAACGATGGGCTACTATGCAACAGGAATTCATATCAAGGAACATGCTTTTCTGGCGTCGTTCATCCCAGAGCTCTTAGCTCAGTATCCGCACGTCACGTTCGAAGTGGCGGCGGACCGACGAGTAAGACACCTGTGGGAACGACTTGCTGCGACTACCCCTCAGATCCGCTTCGCTTCCGTCGTGCCGTGGACGCAATTCTCGCAACGAACTGACTATGGCCGTTTGGACATCGCCCTGGTGCCACTGCTCGCTGGCTTGGTCAATGATGCAAGGGCTGACACGAAGCGGATGGACGTGTGCCGGCAGGGCGCTGCAGCGGTTTTTTCCAATGTTACCGCCTATGAGCGCAACCGACACCAAGATGAACTTCTGGTTGAGAATACACCTCAGTCATGGCGCCTCGCCATCGAAACTCTGATTAATTCGGACACAACCCGAGAAAAAGCGCGACTTGCCACCAGAGCCGCCCTTGTCAAACTCCGTTCCGAAGCGGATTTTACCATCCCCGGTCTCGTCGCATCGGCCGAGGCGTGGTAAGGAAACAGCAGTCGTCCTGCCTTTTTTGCTAGGCGTTTAGCCATTCACGGCAGCGATGGGCCACGCGCTGCCAGATCTTCTGGAAAAGCTTCCAGCACGAAGTCTTCGGCAATTTTGGAAAGATTGGGATTGTGGAAAGGGTCGTTTTTCAAAGACGTACCCCAACGCTGGAACATCACCGCTTCTTCACGTGCAAAACGTCGCAGTTTGACATCAGTGTCATCTTTGCCTCGCGAAACAGACTCGCGGTGCCAAAGCTTTGCAAAGGGCGTCCAAATGATACGCCTCCTCATCCGGCGCAATTTCAAGCAATAATCGACGTCATTGAAAGCTACCGTAAGATGCTCTTCGTCCATGCCTCCCACTGCCTGCCAAAGTGATCTAGTGGTCAGCATGCAGGCTCCTGTCACAGCCGAAACATCACGCCGCTCACGGAGAAGCCCACGATCTTCTCCTCCTTCGGGATGGATGAAGCTGAAACTGTGCCGCGCAATCGATCCAGCTCCAAGTGTTACACCTGCATGCTGGACGAAACCATCAGGGTAAAGCAGATAAGCACCGACAGCGCCCACCGTTTCGTCGCTCAACTCCCAAGCCATCTGCACTAGCCAATCGGGAGAAATGGGGTCCACGTCATTGTTTAGCAGCAAGATGAGGTCATGTCGGGCGGCGGCAACTCCTACGTTGCATGCGCGAGCAAAATTGAACTCGCCTGGCATGTTAATCACTCGCGCCCGACCCTCTGTCTGCAATTCGCGAAGATAGGCAAGGGTAGCTGGTTCACGGCTGTCATTATCGATGATGATGATATCAAGTTCAGCGCCCTTTGTTCGGTTCCGCAAACCCTCCATGCATGCCGACAAAAGATCAAGACGGTCGCGACTAGGAATGATGATCGTGACTTTCGGACGCCAATTCTCGCTAATTGCGGGACGTTCCGGACCATTTGTGCGAATTCTCGTTATCGTCCGAGAAAGCAGGACTTTCGGCACGTGAAGGACAGAGCGGGCAAAAGGTTCAGCAACCGATAAGATTACATCCTTCACAAGAGCATTCGAGATATCGATCTCGTGCGGAATAGACGACAAACGAATTAGAGCTGCGTCAAGCGGCAGCCAGCCGGATTTAGCGAGAAGCGGGCTCCAGGCCGGCTTGAAAAAAGGACTGTGGCGCCTGCCTCCGAAACCGAGGCGATCTTCATCCGGATAGACGACCGAGACCTCGGGCGAGGAGAATGGTTTTACCAACTCTTCTAGTGCCTCTTCGGCGAGCACAGCGCCGGCAGGTAAAGGCAGCCACAGAAATTCGTGGCTGGCCCCGCTCGACCGAAACAAAGGCAGATCCCCTCTCTCGACCTTACGCCAATTTCGAAATGCCTGGCGCGCGAGAGAATTCTCAGTCACCGCAGTTTGGACATTTGACGCCATTTCCAGCGTGATAAGAACGATAACATTTCCTGTCGGTTTCGCATCTCCAAATGTCGATACGCTCTTCAAATGCCGATCCAGCCAAAGACGATATGGCAAGGCATTTAGCTCCTCGGCGAGGCGCGCGAACCGAAATGAGACGCCCCTTCGGTTACCAATTAGGAACAGCTTTCCGATTCCCACAAATTTCCGGGGATTCTTTGCTAGCGCCCTGATGATCAGCTCCAGCAAGGAGGCACGCCTTACAGACATAATTGAAAGGTCAACCGGCGCCAGAGTCTTTTGGTCGGCACCGTAGATCTGCACCGTCATGGCGGCCTTAGGAACCCAGCAATAAAGAGTCGCTTGTCCGTTCGCATCAATCATCGGAGATCGGAAGACGAGCGAAGGATCTCGATCTTGCCGAAAGAAAGCTATTCGCACGTTGTTCGGCCAAGAAGCGCTTTGGTTGGAGATCGTTACTCGGATAAGTTCGCCCCTCAAGTGGGTGACCGGCACCGAGAGCACCCGAGGCTCTTTTCCCAACCTTTGTCCGCGATTGGAACCGCTAACAGCCAAAAACCTTGCTATGAACTTCATTGACCCGCAACGATTCTGTTCTGGGTTGCCCATGTCCAACTAAGATCGCATCCCGTCATTCACGCATGCGCAATCTAGGTCAACCGCAATCACAATGAGTCTCAGTCCAATTTCTGGCGAGTAAGTATAACGGCACCGCATGCGGCGCCACAAACGGCCAAACATGCAAGCAAGGTCAGAAAAAGAGACAGTGCAACCCTTGGATACTTGTTCGTATCGGGCACGGTCGGCTCGGTAAAATTGTCAACATAAACCAACTGAAGCGAACTTACCAATTTGACCTTTTCAAGGTCGGTGATTGCAGATTTCAATCTACCCTCCGCCATAGACAAATCTAATTTCAATTTGTCAAACATTGCGGAGTATTGGGCAAGGTTCCCATCTCCTTCCGTGGTCTGGCCCGCAGACTGAGCCCGCAACTGCCTCGCCTGCTCCTCCTGCGCGGCAATGCGCCTATCCAAATCGGTCATCTGCGGCGCATTCTTCCCGACGCTCTTGCTCAAAGCCAATCGGCGGCTCTTTAAGTCCGCTATACTCGCCTCGATGGTCGTCAGGACATCCTCGATCCGTTTCGCGGAGAGATCGATATCGAAAACGCCTGTCTGATTTTGTGTCTCCTGTATCTTGCCGCGAAGGTCAGCAACCTCCTTCGTTGCACGTTCAACATCCTCCTGCGTTGCAGAACGAAGGTCATCCCACATTCCCGAACTAAGTTTGTTGACTTGCGCTTCGGCGAGATGAAGTACAAGCTTCACCATTTCACTCGCCTCGTTCGGCGTATAAGCTGTCACTTCTAGTTCGACAATGCCACTTTTGGTATTGACGGACACAGATGCATGTCTCTTCCAGTATTCGAGCATCTCCTCCTGAGTAGCGTCGACCCGCAAGCGAGAAAAGAAATCGATATCTGATCGCCCATACAAGTTTTGAAGGTCAACTTGCCGCTGCATATCCTGAATGATCGCTGGGCTTTCGAGGTAATTTAGCAGGATGGCCGTATCCTGTACGATCTTCTCCTTTGGTTCGATCGTGTCGCTGGAGTACCTATCACGCGAAAGAAATGGCGTGGATGATCGTACGATGAACCGTACTTCCGAAGCATAGCCAGGACTGGCCATGAAGGTGTAATAGCAAATGCTACCAGCCATGGGCAGGACGAACGTCAAGCCGATCAGTAACATTATTAGGTAGGAAAAGACGCGATCTCGCGTCCTCGGCGACAATCCGGCGAGGCGATAGAGATTGCGGCGGCTTCTATTCTCAAACGTAAGAGCACGCGCATAGGAGCTTAGCGCCGACGCCAGTTTTTGGCTCCGACCGGTAACAGTCAGAGGCGCGGCTTGAATCGACAGAATTTCGTCTTTATTTGTTTTCTTCGACAAGAGCTTTCCGCCTATCCCTTATCGGTTGAGACGCATGTAGGTTGCAATACCATCTTCCACGTTATCAAATTGGACCATTTGTCCATCGATTAGAACGATAGCAACATCGCAGTAGTTCTTAATAGTCTGCATATCATGCGAGATCATAATGACATCCGATTTCTGACGTCTTGCACGAAACGCCTCCCGGCAACGGCGCTGAAAATTCGAATCACCGACAGCGGTAATTTCATCGACCAAATAGCAATCGAATTCGATCGCCATCGAGAGACCAAACGCAAACCGTGCCGCCATCCCCGATGAGTATGTTCTAAGGGGTTCGTTGATGTAACTGCCAATCTCGGCAAATTCCGCCACGAAGCGAAGGACGCGATTGAAGTCCTCACCATAGGCGCGTGCGACAAATTTGAGATTTTCCTTGCCGCTCAGTAAAGGATTCAAGCCGCTGGAGAATCCAAGCGGCCATGAAACGCGCACCTGTCTGCGCACGCGCCCCTTGTTGGGAAGTTCCGCCCCCGAGATCAACCGCATGGTGGTGGACTTGCCCGCTCCATTTACACCGAGCAGGCCATAAGAACGCCCCGCGGTAAAATGCACCGATTGATTTCGAAGGATGTATCTCCGATGTGCGGCGGTCTTGTAAAACTTTGTGACGTTTTCGAGTGCGATCACCTCTACACCCTATGATCTTCAATAGACATCCAGACCAGCGTCGCCGTCATCCAGAGCGTTAACAGACCCGCCGTGAGAATAATCCAACTGGAAAGACGGTCCGGATATTCCGATTCCTCCGGCATGTGCGGATCGGAAAAAGTAGAAATAAAGGTGGTTCGCTTCAGGGCCGTGGATTTGGCGGTGTCAAGATTGCGGACATTGGCTTCATAAATCGCCTGCGTCACAATCCGCCGGGTTTCGAGACGCGAGAATTCAGTAAGGCTCGCCGATAGTTGTGTTCCGTCGACTGCATCCTGGCCTGCTATGCTGTTTTGGCGCAGTTGAATTTGGTCATCGATAGCTTGAATCGAACGCCGCAGTTCCCGACCGCGCGCTGTATCATCTGCATTGGCAGCCTCCAGAGACTTCAGGCTGATCGTCAGCTGCAGCTTTTCTTCCATTAATTTCCCGATGACAGCGCTCAGCATCTTGGCAGACGAAAGCGGATCTAAAATGCCGGTCTTATTCTGGTAGTCACGCAATTCATCGAGCGCAACACGATATTCCTCCAGACTGGAATTAACTTCGCCTTCCACGCGGGTCACAAGATCCTTTTTCGCCCGCTCGGAAATCTTGTCGATCATCTCATCACATGCAGCCAAGGCAGCTTTCGATATTGCGACCGAATCCTCTGGAGAAAATGCGCGCAGGGTGAAGATAATGATCCCTGAAGGGCCGTCTACATAGGTATCGACATGCCGAATCCAGTACCGATAAAGTTCTTCAAATTGCGCATCGGTCGAAAGACGCGATAACCAGTCGATATCCTCCCTTAAGAAAAAGCTCCGCAGTCCGATCTGCGTATCAAGTTTGCGGACAATCTCGGGAGACTTGAGATAGTTTGCGACAACATACGCATCCTGCGTCAGAGAATCTCCGCCGACCATCGACCGCCCCTCGCGTTTTTCGGAGCTGTCAAACCTGTCACTCACACCGATCGTCCGAACGATCATCCTTGTTTCGGCCACATATTGGTCGCTTGCGATCAGAAAATAGTAAGCGGCAGACGCAATACCGGGAAGCAGAACAAACGCTAATAGCGTATTCCTCTTCGTGAAGAACAAACTGAAAAGCCGGGAAAACAAACCTTTGTCGGAAAGGCTTTCTAGCTCGGATGACTTCTCCCGAGAATCGTAGCCAATTTCAAGGCTCATTCATCTTCCCCGCCCAAACCCAAGGTCTCACTCTATTTTCCGATCTAGGTACGCCCGTCGGCAGATTTGACCATCTGTCCCCCTGTACCATTAACTACTTGCGCTTGCCCCAGCCCTATGTCTTCCAATTCCAATGGACCCGGCCTCCTGCTTATATCCCTTTGGGTATGGCATAACCATGGCACGCGTAAACTTTGGCGACAGCTCAAAGATAGATTTTGATCATTGCGCCACGTGGCCCACGATCTCCGACCGGCCTCAATGTTAAGACTTGAAAAGCTTCTGATCGAGAGACAGCCGTGAGGATAAGAACCGAGGCAGTCGATTGTGATGTGCACCGAGGTAATGACCTGCAACCAGTGCTGTACGCTGCCCGGCCCTCTCGAACCGATGACGAAGCGTAACCCTTCCGTACTGATCATCCAAACGCTGCCGGAAGGCCTGCAAGGAGAACTTCCCGGCAGCAATAACCGTCCGGCGCATACTGGGCGACAGTTTATACCCAAAATACTTGGAAAAGTTGCGCGATTCATCAAAAGCTCGGCGCAGCTGCTCTACGAACCCATAATCATGGGAATGATAGACTACGGCATTCGGAGCATAAGCTTTGTGATATCCCGCCTCGATGATCATCGAAGCCCATATCTGGTCTTCAGCAAACTCAACGTCCGGATAAGGGATTTTCTCCCACACGGATTTTCGCAACAGCGAGTTATTGTCAGAATAGAAGTGCAGTAGCTGCCGCCAGCCCTGGTCCCTCTCATATCTGGCTGAATCGAGATCACGGGAAACCACCAGGCGGTGCGCTAGGAAGCCGTCGAAATGGCGATCCAAATCGTTCTTCGTAAAGGGTGATGCCGTAGAATAGGCTATGTGCCGACCGAAAACGCCGGCGATCTTCGTATCCTGCTCCGCAGCAGCTACAAGGGCGGCGAGCCATGTTGCATCGACGGGCTCCGCATCGTGCGTAAGAAAAGCAACGAAGTCGGCATTGGCCAGTTGGACGCCCAGGTTGCGGGTCTTGCCATGACCGAATTCATGCGGTGCAATTTCCAAATAGCGTATCCGATCCAGGCTTCGCAAATATTCCTTGGTGCCGTCTGTGGAACCGGAGTCAATCGCTATGACCTCATACGACCAAGGCACGCGCTGAGCCAACACCTTATCCAGCACTTTCGGTAGCACGCGCATGGCATTCTTGGTCGGAATGACCACTGCGCAACGATGCCTTACCACTGCCTATCCCCCCTCTCGACCGCCTGTTGCACCCGCTCCCGGATCGCTGCCTCTATCATGCGGGCCGATTTCTCCCAGGAATAGCCGCTCACGTGCGACAACCCTTCTTGTCGGAGACGATCACGCTCCTGACAATTCTTCAGTAGCCGTTCCATCGTATCTGCAATCCCCTGGGGTGTGGGTTTCGCGAAAGCCATCGTGTCTTCCGGAAAGATCGTCCGCACCGTGTCGAGATCTAGATCGATCACCGGTAGACCACAGGCCATCATTTCCTTGTTGACCAGCGAATGATTGGTTACGGAGAAGACCACGCCAATCGTGGCCTCGCGATAGAGCTGTGCAAGTTCCTCACCGTTCAAAATACCGCGGTCACGATATGGAAACGCGAGGTCGAGCTTGCCGAGGTTCCAACCGAAGAAATCGACTTCGAATTCCACGCCGCGCTTGTGCAGGATTTCTAGTGCCATAAATGCAAGCTCAACCGCCCGGCGAGGCGTCACATAACGCGCATAAAGAGCGATCCGTGCCGGGTGACGTTTATGATGCGCCGAACCCAAATTATATACCTTCGCGTCGTAGGCAAGCGGCCACGACATAGACCACCGACCGAAATCTTTCGACATGCGCTTGTGCAGCCAGTCGCCGGCGCAGAGGCAATCGAAATCGAAATGATAGGTAGCCTCGGTCAACAACGCCTCAGTGCCGGCCGGATAGAAGGCCGGCTCGAAATCCTGAACGAAGTAGAACTTGCGTATGAAGCGTTCCATGGCATTGACCGGATAACAGGTAAAACGATCGGTTGCGATCAGCGCATCGCCAGAAGCATCAGGCGTAAGGCCCTCAAATAGCTCGACGGTTCCCGAAAATGACTGAAAGTGCTTATTGATGCTTTGCTTCGCCTCGGCGCTGGTCTTGTGAACTCTTGGATTTTGAATCAGAAAACTCACGTCGTGGCCGAACTTTTCTAGATGACTTGCGATACGAAAAATCGTCATGTGCCCACCGGCTCCGGGCAGGAAATCCGGGATCACCCATGTGATACGGAGCCGGGACGGATTCATGCTATCTATCGGTGGACGACCACCCGAAGGCGCATAGTCTATGAAGCTCTTTAGATGGCTTATTTGGCGCTCGAACGCCGTTTTTCTCTTTCGATGCGGCGTCATAAGACGCCACAGGCGCCGCGCGATAGACTGCAATGACACTAACCGGCCTTCCTTCGTTCCAGCTGAAGCGGGGTTTCGAATCTTCAAAATGGATACGGCGTTTGTCCACCCAAAGATGCAAACAAGCACCTTTCGTGCAATACGTGGCGTAAGCATGTTTCGCAAGCGCCAAAGCTACAGGTCAACGGACGACAATACCTCTGACAGAGGAGGTTTTGATGAGCGAAAGGAAGACTGTCTTACGGAAGGCACTCTACGGTTCGCATATTGTTGATCATTTAGATAACGCCCGAAAGCACCTTTTCCCGTAAATATCGCCCATAGGCGCTTTTTCCGTACGCGTCCGCGAGCCTGGATAATGAAGAATGATCAATGAACCCTCTGGAGAATGCAATCTCCTCTGGACAGCAGATCTTGACGTCTTGGCGGCGCTCCAGGGTAGCTACAAATTCGGCAGCCTCAAGCAAACTGTCCGGCGTGCCTGTATCGAACCAGGCGTATCCTCTGCCAAGGATCTTCACATCGAGAAGCCCTCTTTCAAGATAAGCCTTGTTGACGTCAGTAATCTCCAGTTCACCTCGCTGCGACGGCTTGAGATTTGCGGCGATCTCGATCACGTTACGGTCATAAAAATAGAGGCCGGTGACAGCGTAGCTGGATCTTGGTGTAGCTGGTTTTTCCTCAATAGAAATAGCCTTCATGGCGGAATCGAACTCAACGACGCCATAGCGTTTCGGATCGGCGACATGATAGGCGAATATAGTGGCGCCCTGTAGCTTGGCGATTGCCAACTCGAACACCTCCGTAATGCCGTGGCCATAAAAGATGTTATCACCTAGGATAAGACAGGACGGTTCTTCCGCAACGAAATCCGCGGCAATGATATATGCCTGCGCCAAACCGCCCGGTTCCGGCTGGACGGCATAACTGAGCGAAATCCCCCATTGCGATCCATCTCCCAACAGGCGTTCAAACAGAGGCATGTCGATCGGTGTCGAGATGATCAAGATGTCACGAATGCCGGCTAACATCAGGGTCGACAACGGATAGTAGATCATCGGCTTGTCGTAGACGGGCATAAGCTGCTTCGATATCACCTTGGTCATCGGGTGAAGCCGCGTTCCGCTTCCGCCAGCGAGAATGATGCCTTTCATCCTTGTCCCTGCTCCTTGTATTGTTGTTGAGCAAGACGAGCTACGGTTTTCGCCGTGGATTTCCGCCAATCCGGAAGGCGAACATCGTGAATTTCCCCGAGCTTGCTGCATTCTAATTTTGAGTTGACTGGTCGTTTCGCCTGTGTCGGATATTGACTGGATGGGATGCGCGCTACATCCACCGTGGGCCCAGCGTGCAGTGCTGACTGCGCAAAAATTTCAACAGCGAAATCAGCCCAGCTGGCTTCGCCTGAGCCCGCCATGTGGAAGATCCCGCGAAGTTCAGAGGCATCGCTAGACAGTACATTGGCTGCAACTTTCAAAATCCCATCGGCGATATCGAGCGCTGAGGTGGGATTGCCTATTTGATCATCGACAACGTTCAGGCGGTCTCGGCCTTCCGCCAACCGCAGCATTGTTTTCAAAAAATTCTTCCCAAACGGGCTATAGACCCAAGCGGTGCGGAGTATCACATGGTTCGAAGTGGCTTCCGCAACGGCCTTTTCTCCTGCGAGCTTGGAGCGGCCATAGGCTCCAAGCGGAGCCACAGGATCCGATTCGATATAGGCGAGGGGTTTGCTTCCATCGAAGACGTAGTCTGTGGAAAGATGGATCACTGGAACATCGAGCTCGGTGGCCAGGGCTGCGATCTTTCCTGCCGCAACTCCGTTAACAACGGTTGCAGCGTCTTCCTCGGTCTCTGCCTGGTCCACAGCAGTATAGGCAGCAGCCGAGACGATGACGTCCGGGTGGACGTTGCGCAATATTGCTTCAATGCTGTCGGGAGCCGACAAATCCAGCTCCGGGCGGCCGATAGCGATGACCTCAAAGCGATCACTATACCGCCCACGCTCCAGCAAAGACTGGACGACCTGTCCATACCTGCCAGTCACCACCATCCGTGCCCGGCTGCCATTCATGCCACAGCCTGTTTGTTGGAAGCCAAAAGACCAAGACGATCGCCGCCATAATCCTTTCTTAAGGGCTGCCACCACCATTCATTTTCAAGATACCACCGCACCGTCTTCTCGATACCACTGTCAAAATTTTCCTGTGCCCTCCACCCAAGTTCTGTCTCCAGCTTGGTGGCGTCTATCGCATACCGAGCATCGTGCCCCGGCCGATCGGCGACATAGGTAATCAAGCGACTATGGGAGGTATCTCGCGGCCGCAACTGATCCATCAGTTCGCAGATTCGATTGACCACATCAATGTTGCGACGTTCGTTGCGGCCGCCAACATTGTAGGTTTCTCCGACCCTTCCTCGCTCGGCAATTGTATCGAGCGCCCGGGCATGATCCTCGACATAAAGCCAGTCCCGGATATTGGCGCCATTGCCGTAGACTGGCAGCGGCTTACCATCCATCGCGTTGAGGATCATCAGCGGGATGAGCTTTTCCGGGAAATGATAGGGGCCGTAATTGTTGGAGCAATTGGAGACCACGACCGGCAGGCCGTAGGTCCGCACCCAGGCCTTGGCCAGGTGGTCGGACGCCGCCTTGGAGGCCGAATACGGCGAACTCGGATCATAAGGGGTCTCTTCGGTGAAGAGCCCTCCGTCGCTGAGAGATCCATAAACCTCGTCCGTAGAGACATGCAGGAAGCGGAATGCATCCCTTTCGGCATCGTCTAGTGTCATCCAATACTGCCGGGCACATTCGAGCATATTGAACGTACCCAGGACATTCGTATCGATAAAATCCTTCGCACCCGTAATCGACCGATCCACATGGCTTTCGGCCGCCAGATGCATGATCCGATCAGGGTGGAAGCTAGAAATCGCCTCGGTAATTGCTGCACGGTCACCGATGTCGGCTTTCAGGAAACGATAGTTCGTCCGATTTCCTGTTGCCTTCAGTGAAGTCTCCGTACCAGCGTATGTCAGTTTGTCGACATTCAGAACCTCGTAGCCTTTCTCAAGGACGAGATATCTTACTACTGCCGACCCGATAAATCCGGCTCCACCTGTGACGATCACCCGCATGTTTTTGAGTATCTCCTCTGTATTATGAGCAGGTTAAAGCGCGGCGCGTTATTGTTCTTCAGGTACAAAGAAATTTGCCTGATGATCGGCTAGCGTTGGTTGTTTCCGGTCTTTTTCTGATAGAACAGCACGATCGGAGGATATTGGCCAGGTGATACCGATCGCCGGATCATTCCATAGCAGGCCACGGTCGTGTTGAGGGCTGTAGTAGTCAGTCACCTTGTAGCTGATAACGGTATCGGGTTTCAGGGTGCAAAAGCCGTGCGCAAAACCAGGCGGCACCCATAATTGGTGGGCGCTCTCTGCCGTCAGTTCGATTGCCACATATTGGCCGAAGGTTGGTGATCCGTTCCGAATATCGACAGCCACATCCAAAAGCGCGCCCGCTGTACATGAGACCAGTTTTCCCTGGGCTCTCGGATTGAGTTGGAAGTGCAACCCCCGCACAGTGCCGACTTCCGCTGAAAAAGATCGATTTTCCTGAACAAATGCATGGGATCCCACATTTGCGTCGAACAGATATTGTCGAAATGTCTCCATAAAGTAACCGCGAGTATCGCCAAACTTCTTTGGAGTAATCAAAACGACGTCCGGTATCTTCATACGCTCGAACAGCATGGGATCTCCATGGCTTGAAAATTATCGGTTGCGTATGAACCACACTGAAACCTCAAGCGCAACGCATAGGTTGGCTTTAATCTGGGAAATAGCTTCGCTTCTCCGGTGAAGAATATCTCCGACCCATTGCCCAGTCTCCTTAGCCTTCCGGCCAATGGTGAAGCCGTCCGATTGCCCTAAAGTACGAGGTGGGAGGCCTCACATGAAGATCGCGATCCTGTCCGACGTCCACGCCAACCGCGAGGCCTTCCAGGCGGTCCTGGCCGACTGCAGGTCACGCGGCGTGGATCGTTTTGTCATACTCGGTGACATTGTCGGTTACGGTCCTGATCCGGGCTGGTGTGTGGACAAGGCCACCGAGCTAGCCGAAGCAGGTGCCGTGATTGTCCGAGGCAATCACGACCAGGCGGTCGCGACGCCTTCGTCATCCATGAGCTCCACCGCAAGGACGGCAATCGACTGGACGAGGGATGCACTGAGTCCGGCGCAAAAGCTCTTCCTGGCGAAGTTGCCGCTTTCCGTCACAGAGGATGATCGGTTCTACGTCCATTCGGACGCCTCGGCGCCATCCCGGTTTCATTATGTGAGCAACGCCGAAGCCGCAGCGCTGCATTTTTCGCGCTGCGGAGCGCGCTTGAGCTTCTGCGGCCATGTGCACCGACCCGCTCTCTATTCTTTCGGTGCCGGCGGCAAGGTGACGTCCTTCGCGCCGTCGAGCACCGTGCCGATTCCGTTGCTGATGCAGCGGCGCTGGCTTGCGGTGATCGGTTCCGTCGGCCAGCCGCGGGACGGCGATCCCGCCGCAGGCTTTGCAATCCTAGATACCGATAGCGGCGAACTCTGTTTCTTGAAGGTCCCCTATGACGTCGAGGAAACCGCAGCCAAGATCCGCGCTGCCGGCCTGCCGGACAGCCTGGCAAGCCGGCTCTCAAAGGGGACCTGACCATGCCTTCAGCGACGCTCCAGCCCGGAAGCAGGATCGATGGCTTTACCATAGTCGAGGTGGCCCATCGCGGCGGCATGGCAAAGCTGTTTTCGGTATCCCATCCAGACTATGATTTCCCGCTTCTCATGAAGGTGCCGGCGGTCGGCGGCGGCGCAGACCCGGCCACGATCGTCGGTTTCGAGATGGAGCAGATGATCCTGCCGCGGCTTTCGGGCTCGCATGTGCCCCGGTTCGTGGCAAGCGGCGACTTCGATCAGCAACCCTATATCGTCTTCGAACGGCTGCCCGGACAATCGCTCTACCACCGGCTCGAGATGTTGCCGCTCGGCCAGGCGGAGGTGGCCGACCTCGGCGCACGGATCGCGACCGCGCTCGCAGATCTGCATCGTCAGGACGTCGTCCATCTCGATATCAAGCCCTCGAATGTCATGTTCCGCGAAACCGGCGAAGCCGTGCTGGTCGACTATGGCCTTGCCCGCCACCTGCACCTTCCGGATCTGATGGACGAGGAGTTCCGTCTGCCTTACGGCACCGCCCCCTATATGGCGCCTGAACAGATCCTCGGGGTCAGAAGCGATTGCCGCAGCGATATTTTCGCGCTCGGCGTGTTGATGTATTTCTTCGCGACGGGAACACGGCCGTTCGGCGATCCGCAGGGAATGAAGGGGCTAAAAAAACGGCTGTGGCGCGATCCGGCGCCGCCACGCGCGTTGCGGCCGGAAATTTCCAAGCCATTGCAGGAAGTGATTCTGCGCTGCCTGGAGGTCAACCCGGCGCGGCGTTATCCGGCAGCGGCGCAGCTCGCCATGGACCTCAAGGACCTCTCCAAGGTTGCGCTTACCGCGCGGGCGGAAAAAATCCGGCGGGACGGCTTGGCGGAAGCGCTGAAGCGCCGCTTTAACCCGGATCCGATCGAACTTCTGAAAGAAAAGACCGCCCGGGAGGCACAGGGAAAGGCGCCGATCGTCATGGCTGCGATCGATCTGACGGACAGTTCGGTCGATCTGGCCGAAGAGTTGCGGCTCACCCTGCAGCGGATCCTCGACAATACCCCGAACGCCCGCATCGCCTGCTTCAATGTTCTGAAGATCAACCGTATCGCCCTGGACAAGGAAGTCGATGAAACCGGAACGAACCTGCATGTCGCACGCCTCGTGCAACTGAAACATTGGGCAGAGCCGCTCAGGTCTCCCGAAAGCACGATCACCCACCACGTCATCGAGGCGGTTTCACCGGCCGACGCCATCCTCGAATTCGCACGGCAAAACCTCGTAGACCACATCGTAATGGGGGCGCGAGCGCATTCAACAATCCGCACCCTCCTTGGCAGCGTCTCTGGCGCTGTGGCGACCCACGCCCCCTGTACTGTGACGGTGGTAAGGCGCCGCAGCAAGAGAGGGGGATAGGCAGCTTCAAGAAATAACGCAATGTCATGATCTTCTGTGGCTACCGTTTTAGGCCGACCGGCATGCTATATCTCAGTGTGGGCCGTTCAATGTATCGGGAATGGCCAGTCTTCGCATGATGATCTACCGCCTCGTTTCCGATCCTCTTCATCAGGGTTTAGACACGTAGGCAACCGACATCATAGCCTTCACCTTCAACAGCCCCTGAAGCATTCAGGTCAACAACGAGACCGTTAAGGTTCAACACGTTAATTCGGCACGTTCCGATCAGGTCGGTCTGGGCAGAAACGCAGGTCACGGTCGATGCAGACGACCGGATGCCTGGCGAGAAACGGAATCGTCGTGGTTCGGTCAATCACCGCTCTCCGCTCAGCAGTCCGGCCTCGCCCCGCTCACCGAATAACGATCGTCCTGCAGTGCCACTAATCTTGTCGTGCTTACCTCATCAAAGAAGTCTACTGCGGAGCAGTTCGTAACTTCACTCGCTGACCGGCGATGGGGGACCGGGGTAGCTAAAAATTCACTATCAAAATCAAGTGTTGTGTTGCTTGAAAAGCTTTCTTAAGTAACGCCCCTGATAACAATAGCGTGTGCGGGCGGTAACGAGACCGTATTATCCGAAAGGGAATCAGGTGACTGGGAGCTTCACTTCAAGCAGGGTTCAGGCAGCCTCCGGGAACACGCTAGTTGACGGGGTGCTTAGTGGCCATGCATGGGCGGGTCCGGTGACCTATTCATTCCCTTCTGCCTCCACAAGTTACAGCTATTCAGGAGAGCCGCTTTCGTTCAGCACGGTTTCCGACAACCAGCAGGCGGCGGCACTTTTGGCGCTCGAAGCCTCCTACGGCGGCAAGGCCAACGACGGATTTTCGGTGGAAGGATTTACGAACCTTGCGATCTCTGCCGGTTCGGCGACAACTGCCACCCTCCGTTTCGCTGAATCGAGCGCCCCGTCGACAGCGTGGGCATATTTGCCGGGTGGGTATTCGCAGGCAGGCGATATTTGGTTTGGCCGAGGGTATAATTATCGCAGTCCCGTGGCCGGCAACTATGAGTGGCACACGATGCTACACGAGATTGGCCACGCGCTTGGGCTCAAGCATGGCCACGAGAGCGAAGGAGGATTCAATCCTCTGCCGGCTAGCTATGATAACTTAGAATATTCCATCATGACGTATCGAAGCTACGTTGGCGGACCAATAGACGGTTATCGCTACGGCATGAGTGACGCTCCTCAATCCTACATGATCGCCGACATTGCTGGTCTGCAGCAGATGTATGGAGCAGACTACTCCACAAATAATGGCCACACGACATACAAATGGCAGCCAGGTTCAGGTGTCACGCTAGTGGACGGCCAAGCGGGCATTCTTGCTTCGGGGAGAGAGATTTTCGCAACCATCTGGGATGGCGGTGGAGTCGATACGTTCGATCTCACCGCTTATTCGACAAGTCTGAAGGTGGATCTTCGTCCCGGCATGGCGTCCCTCTTCAGCTCGGCTCAGGCTGCATATCTTGGTGGCGGCCCTAACGGCGGCTACGCGCGGGGCAATATCTATAATGCCCTTCTGTACAAGGGTAATACTGCCTCTTTGATTGAGAATGTGAAAGGCGGCGGAGCCGCCGATTCAATCATTGGCAATCAGGTGAATAACACCCTTTCGGGATATTCGGGAAACGACACGCTTAGCGGTGAAGCCGGAAACGACACACTCATTGGAGGACTAGGTGGGGATCGCCTGTACGGCGGAATTGGCATTGATACGGCGTCCTATGCCGCAGCAAGCGCTGCGGTTATCGCCAGTCTCTATTCGCCTTCGATCAACCGGGGCGAGGCCGCGGGTGACATTTATTCTTCGATCGAGAATCTGATTGGTTCGTCCTACGGGGATACCTTGCATGGCGATAAGGGAAGCAACCGCCTAAACGGCGGGGCTGGCAACGACACTCTGAACGGCGACGACGGAAACGACCTACTATTCGGCGATACAGGTGCCGACAGACTTTACGGCGGAAACGGGTCGGATACTGCGATTTACGAAACCGCTACCGGTGCCGTATCTGCCAGTTTGGCGTCTTCCACAAATAACACGGGTGACGCCAAAGGAGATATCTACTCTTCAATCGAGAATTTGACAGGCAGCAAATATAGCGACCGCCTGGAGGGCAATTCGGCCGCGAACGTACTTTCGGGAGGCGAAGGCAATGACACCTTGATAGGCGGGGCGGGAACTGACAGGCTTTTGGGTGGAAGCGGATCGGATACTGCCTCTTATGTCACGGCGAGAGTAGGCGTAAGGGCGAGTTTGGTGTCGCCGAGCACCAACATCTCCGATGCCGCTGGAGATGTTTATTCGTCAATCGAAAACTTGATGGGTAGCAAATACAATGACCAACTTTATGGGGACGCTGGCGCTAACATTTTGTCTGGCGGGGCCGGCCACGATATCCTCGCTGGCGGAGCTGGTGCCGACCGCTTGGGGGGCAATGACGGAAATGACAAGCTATATGGTCAAGCCGGAAACGATGTGATGAATGGTGGCTTGGGCAGTGATACCTTCTACTTCGTTTTTGGTTTCGGGAAGGATTTTATCGAGGACTTCTCCACCGTTGCAGGCGACGTCATGCACTTCGCGGCTGATATTTTCTCCGATCTTTCTTCCCTGCTGGACGCGGCGGTTCAACAGGGACAAGACACGATTATTGTCCACGACGCGAATAACGTGCTGACTTTGAAGAACGTTTCGCTAAGTAACCTGCAGAACGACGACTTCGTCTTCGTATAATAATTAGCTAGCGGGTCTTTTGGCTTGGTGCCGCTATGGTAGTCGAAGCCTCTACCTTCTCAAGCAGACCTCCAAACAGCATCGATGATCGCCTCATCGGCGCCGTCTAGGAATAGTTGCAAGGTTTAAATTCCACGCGTGGTCACGGCGTTTCAGCCGGGTTCTAGCCGGCCGCAACAAACCGCTCTATTGACGGCGGGCCTGCCGCCGGCGATCCTCCAAGCCCGCCATTTATATCAGCAAGTTAATTGGCAATCTCCCGTTTTTCAGAGAAATTGCGATCTTATCACCGCGGTCCAGATCAGCCAAATGCTGCTTCCCACGATAATGCCTCGAGCCGGCAGGGTTTTGATATCACACGATTACGAAGTCCCGGTATGTTAGCGAGAGGTTTGGGTCGAGGTCGGCAAACAGGATCCGCCCACCGGAAGCGCTGCCATTGCTGTCGTAAAACAGATCGCCGCTGTCGCGTTCGTAGATCAGAAAGTCGTTGGCATCACGGGCAAGGCCGGTCGTGTTGCTGACGAACATGCTGGACGAGATGGCGCCATTCGACGTGAAGCGGGTGAAGATGGCGTTGTCCAGTTCAATTGCATCGTAGGTGACGTTGAAGTCGTCGATCAGATCGACATTGCCGGAAGAACTGAGCCCGGTATTGAAGAGAAACCTGTCGTACCCGCTGCCGCCGATGAGCCTGTCATTGCCGCTGCCACCGGAAAGCCGGTCATTGCCGGAACCACCGCTCAGGAGGTCATTGCCGGAACCACCAAGCACAGTGTCATTGCCGGTTTCGCCGTAAAGCGAATCGTTGCCGGAATCGCCGTAGATGTAATCGTTGCCGCCGCTGCCCCAGAGCTTGTTGCTACCGATCGAGCCGTAGAGCTTGTCGGCCGCACCACTTCCGACTGCGTTCTCGATGCTGACGAGGGTCTCCTCGTAATTGGTGCCCTTGGTATGGGCATAGCCATCGCGAAGGTCGACCACCACGCCGGAACCAGCCAGATCCGGATCATCGTCCTGCAGTTCATAGCTAATCACATCGGTGCCGGAGCCACCGTTGAAATAGTTATTGAACCCGACAGAGTAGAAGCTATCGTTGCCGATCTCACCGTAATAGTCGCTGTGGAAGGTCGAAACTTCAAACACGTCGTTCCCGTCGTAACCACGCACGACGTCGTAGTAGTCGGGATTGGTGGAAAATCCGATGGTGGAATAAAAATCGTTGCCGGTTCCCAGATCGATCTCGTTGCCGCCCTCGTAGACGTTATAGACGCGATCGTCGCCTGCCCCGGCGGCCACCCAATTCCATCCGCCGTTGGAGCCACCGACATTCAGGTAGATGCGATCGTTGCCACCATAGGCATAAATATCGAGCTCGTACCCGTAGTCGTCCTGATAGATGGTGTTGGCGTAGTCATTGCCCCGCACGATTGCCATATCTCACTCCTGGTATTTGGTCCTGCGCCTTGGGTAGCATCGACAAGATGAACAGCAGCAGAACGGCAAATTCATCCGCATAGTGCGGCTATCAATATAGTCCCCTGCCGCGCCGCGCCCGTTGCCACACCATGCCAGTCTTCTGACCGAAATCGGCCTCGTCTTTCCACCAAATCTCCGTCGACGTTCCGTCCGCTAGGCCGCCCAGAGGCGGCTCTTAATGAAGGAGATGTTTTTTGAGCAATCGTGATCTCAGCACTTCAGGCGCCACTGGATCAACGCCGGATCTGGCCCTGCCTTCGATGATCTCAGCCAACGTCACCTTCTGGGCAGCAGACCAGCGAGGTTCCAGTTCGGCAAACCACAGGCGCGTTGAGGCCGTCGAACCTGCTGCGTTGAACTCTGGGATCTAGTCGCCCATCCGGCGGCGTCTTCACCTTTTCCGTTGTCGGCTTCGTCCTTATGAGTCTGTTCTGCGGCCACCTGCCTAGACGGGACTGGTGGTGCGCCATAACAAGCGCTGCCTCTGGCTCCCCTTCTGACGAATTGATCGTTACCTATATGCCAGTATGGACCCAGGAGACCGTGGCTGGGGCGCCAGGATTCGAACCTGGGAATGCCGGTACCAAAAACCGGTGCCTTACCGCTTGGCGACGCCCCAACACTTGCGGGCGGCAAATCGCAAAAAACCGCCCCGGCAGGTGGCTTGCTCTAGCAAAGCTTGTTCGGCCTCTCAACGGCTAACTTCACGATTTTCCATTTTTCCGATGCGCATTTTTGAATGCACTGCCGCAAAAGCGGTGATAGATGCTCCTGACAAGAGACGAAGATCACACACGCTGAGGCCGGCATGGCAGAGGATCTCACCTTCGATATGGAATTTTCCCCTGCCTACGGCACGCCGGTGCCTGTCGCCTACGGCGTCGAGCGGTTAACCGTCAATAACCCCTCCCCATTCACGTTCCATGGAACCAATACCTATATCGTTGGCGGCTCATCCGTGGCCGTCATCGATCCCGGCCCCGAGAACGAGGCACATTTTAGAGCCCTGATGGCGGCACTCAAAGGGCGCGAAGTCACCCATATCTTCGTCAGCCACACGCATCGCGACCACTCTCCGCTTGCCCGACGGCTTAAGGAGGCAACCGGAGCAGTAACCGTCGCCGAAGGGCCGCACCGGGCCGCTCGTCCGCTACACGTCGGCGAAACCAATCCCTTCGCGGAAAGTTCAGATATCGACTTCGTCCCCGACATTGCGGTCGCAGACGGAGAAACGATCGAGGGGGACGGCTGGGCGCTTTCTTCCCTTCATACGCCAGGCCATACGGCCAACCACGCGGCCTTCGCGCTTGAAGGGACGGGCGTGGTTTTTTCCGCCGATCACGTCATGGCCTGGGCAACGACGATCGTGGCGCCGCCGGACGGCTCGATGGCCGATTTCATGGCCTCGGTCGACACACTGCTTGAGCGGGACGACCGGATCTTTTTTCCCGGTCATGGTGGGCCGGTAAAAGAGCCGACGTCTTTCCTCAGAGGCCTTCGCACCCACCGCCGCATGCGCGAGCGCGCCGTCCTGGAGCGCATTCGCGCAGGTGACCGGCTGATCCCGGACATGGTGAAGGTGATCTATGCCAGCACCGATCCGCGCCTGCATGGTGCAGCCGCGCTCTCCGTACTGGCGCATCTGGAAGACCTGGTGGAAAAAGGCCGCGTCGTCACCGAGGGCCCGCCCTCTCTGGCGGGCACCTATTGGCTGGCGTAGGAGAGTAGGATGTCCGGCCAGAACTACAGCTATCGTCACGACCTCGCGGTGCCTGACTTCAATGATAACGGCCCGATCATCATCTTCGACGGCGATTGCGTCTTCTGCTCCGGCTGGGTGAAATTCCTCCTCAAGCACGACCGGCGCGGCCGCTATCGATTCCTCACCGCGCAGTCGCCGCTCGGTATCGCTCTTTACCGGCACTACGGCCTGGAAACCCGCAACTACGAGACCAATCTGCTGCTCGACGGAGGCCGGCCTTATTTCAAGTCGGAGGCCACGCTGCGGGTGCTGGGTTCCCTCGGCATGCGATGGTCGCTCATGCGGTTCCTGTCCGTCCTGCCTCGGTCATTCCGCGACTGAGGTTATGACATCATCGCCCGGAACCGTTACCGGATCGCCGGCAGACGCTCGTCCTGCTTCGTGCCAACGGCCGCAGATAAACATCGTTTCCTCGCGTAAAGCGCCGACCCGGTCGTCAGTTGCCGGCGATACCCAAGAGTTCGGTGTCGAGCCGATCAAGGAAGTCTTCGGCAATCGCTTCACCCACGCCAAGGTCATGCGGTCCATAACGGGAGGCGACGCGGATATCGACCGAAGTGGTCTCGGCATCTTCGCGCAGACGGATAACGAGATCGAAGCGCAGTCCGAGAACCAGCGTGCGGGCCTCTCCCTGAAGCAGGACGTCGCCGGCATTGCCGAAAACGGTGGTGAGCGACGGCTCGGGACGCGGCAGCGGGATCGGCGCCAGATCCGGCACCGGGGCCTGCTCGTCCTCGGGCGCAGGCCGCTCGGCGATATCCGGCGCGATCAACTCCACCCCTTCCCTGCGCGTCACCGAAATGCGCGCCGAAAGCATAGCCTTCTGCACGCCTTCATAGACGCGGTCGAGGGCACCTTCATACCGGCGCCCGGTAAGCCCCGGATAGGCGGCAAACTGCGCACGCCTGTCCGCCGGCGTGGTGGTAGCCGGCCGCGACAGCCATTGCTGCTTTGCATTCGGCTCGGCAATCCATGTCGGCGGGTCGGCAATATCCGTCGAAATATCGAAAAGCGGCGGCAGCGTGTAATAGGAGAGCGTACCGGCCGCGACGACCCCGAGCGGCACTGCCGCGTAGAAGAGGCCCTTGGCGGCTGCGACGCCGCCTTCCGCACCCACCTGCCAGAGCCGCGTCAGCCCGATCAATGATAACGGCACTGAGACTGCCGCAATCGCCGCGGCAAGGAAGGTCAAAGATAAAAAATCCGGTGTCGTCAGCGGGCCGAAGCGATGGGCAAGTGTCGCGATGGCGAAAAGCACGAGCGCGGAAAGTCCCAGCCTTCTTGCAGCATAGGCCGAATGGGAAACGGGCCGGACAAAACGGACGGTCATGCTGACACGAAGCTCACGACAATATGAGGACACCGGCACTTATATCTAAAGCAGCCATTCTTAAATGGAAATCGCTTTGTTCGTCCCTTTGCACAAGGAGATCCGCCCGTGCGCAATACCGGTATCTTAAGCGTCATCCTGTTGTCCTTGCTTGTGACCGCTTGCCAATCCTCCTCCGGCTTTTCGCGGGCAGACCGTTCGGTATTTCAATCCACCGACAATTGACGGCGACGAGCCTGAAGCAGGTTCAGACATGGTGCGGGCAGTCGTTCTTGTGTAAAAAAGGCGAAGTCGGGTTCGCACCCTGCGTTTTTCCTTGGGAGTTTCCTTCATGCGCCTTCGTCGTCCTCTCCTGCTTGCAGCGCTCGCCTTGCCGCTTGCGGCTTGCCAGACCATGACGCCCGAAGAGCGCCGCGCAGCTGACGAGACTATCTGCGCAGGCTATGGCTTCCGGCGCGGCTCCGAAGCGATGGCGCGCTGCGTGCTGGATCTGGAGCTCGACCGCCGGGCGGAGTCGCGTGCCTTCCAGGCCCGCAGCAGTTCGATGATGTGGCGCCCCATGATCGTCGAGCGGCGCGTGATAGTCGAAAGACGGTAGGCGTATCGGCAACTTGGCGCTGACCGGAACACATTACAGCGTCACGCTCATGTGATAGGGCTGAGCTTCGAGAAAAATTTTCTGCAGGCTGTAACCGATCGCACCAGGCTTCCGAATACCAACGAGACAGCATGACCATCGCCCATTCGGAAGAAGCCCTGAAGACGCTGATGCTTCTATCCCTCGATGGGGACGAGGCAGCCTACCGGCGTTTGCTGAACGCTCTGCGCGTCCTGCTCGTCGGCTATTACAGCCGCAGGATGAGCGCGGCGACGAGAGCGGATATGGAAGACCTTGTCCAGGAGACACTGCTGGCGCTGCATTCCCGACGAGCAACATACGATCGCAATCGCCCGTTCACGTCCTGGTTCTTCTCGATCGCGCGCTACAAGCTGATCGACCACCACCGCGGTCGCGGTGGGCGGATGATGGCGGAGGTGGAACTCGGCGAGGATTTCGAAAGCGGTTTCAGCGAAGATGCGGTGACGGCCCGCATGGATGTCGAGCGGCTTCTCGACAGCCTGCCGGCAAAACAGCAGGAAATCATCCGTCAGGTGAAACTGGAGGGGCAATCGGTCGCCGACACGGCAAGCCGCACCGGCCAATCCGAATCGGCAGTCAAGGTCGGCATCCACAGGGGCCTGAAGGCATTGGCGGAGAAATTGCGAGGCGAAACGTGAAACGGACAGACGATATCATCGACAGCCTGGTGAAGGACCTTAAGCCGGTAGCGCCCCGCACGCTGGAGCGGCGCTTGGCGCTTGACCTCGTCGTTACTCTTGCCGTTTCGCTGCTCCTCATGCTGACGATCCTGGGCTTGCGCGTCGATATGAACGAGGCGCTCATGCTGCCCGTCTTCTGGATCAAGTCCGCCTATAACGCACTGCTTGCAGTCGTCGCGCTCCTGGCGGTCTACCACCTCGCCCGCCCGGACGGTTCGGAGGGACGCTTCTTTGTCTTGATTGCCGTGATCTTCCTGGCCATGGCAGTCGCCGCCGCAATCCAGCTGATGATGTCTCCGGGTGAGACCTATCGGGTCCTCATCTTGGGGTCCTCGGCTCTGCACTGCCCCTTCCTTATCTTCGCCTTCGCACTTCCGGTCCTTGCCGGAAATATCTTGTGGTTGCGTCGAGCGGCACCGACCGATCTGCGCCTGACGGGGCTTATAGCGGGCATTGCCGCCGGCGCGGCGGGTGCCTGGGTTTATTCCTGGTTCTGCACCGAAAACGGCATGCCTTTCGTGCTGATCTGGTATTCCCTCGGAATTCTGATGACCGGCCTTATCGGCGCTCTCATCGGCCCCCGCCTGCTGCGCTGGTAGGCAGGTCAGGCTACACCTCGATCAGCGGCGGTATTGAAGCTCGATTTTTACGCTCTCCGGCCCGTAGACAAAAATCTGGCCGATATCGGTACCCGGTATGGCGTCGTGTTCGAAGCGGTAACCGGTCGCCTCGATATCCCTGATGGCGATATCCCGGTCATAAAAGGCAAAGGCCACGTGGTCGTAGATGCCAACAGGAGGATCATCTTTCCGATCAACGGGAAGCAGATGAATGCAGGAATGGCCATCGAGATAAAGCCAATGCCCTGGGAAAGGGAACGGCGGACGAAAGCCTTCCTTCACTCCCAACACCTTTTCGAGGAACGCCATCATCGGCCCCGGATCGCGGGTGCGGATCGTTACATGGTCCAAGCGCGGCATCTGGTCCTCCCCGTCGCCCCCGTTCACTCACAGACAAATTCTGCCACAGCCGTCGCCTGAAAACGACTCCTCATTCCATTCCGGCCAACGATATCCGGCAGATGAATAAGTTGGGCCGGTCAGAAATTTTTCATCTCGTAATGCGGGATGCCGACTTCGAAGAACTCCTCGCCAAAGGTTTTGAAGCCGAAGCGTTCGTACATTGCTGTCTTGTCGCTTTGCGCCGACAGGCAAAAACGGTTTTCGCGCGCAGTCCGGTGGACATCCATGGCATGTCGGATCATGGCGCTTGCAATTCCCTTGCCGCGCCAGGCATGGCTGACGACAACCCGTCCGATCCTGACGAAGTCGTCGGCGTAGATCAATCGGAGCGTGCCGCAAACTTCGCCGGAGAGGATCGCCACGAAATGAAAGGCCGTCAGATCGTCAGCATCGAACTCCATATCCGCCGGCACGTTCTGCTCGACGATGAAGACCTCGCGACGCAGCCGAAAACCCTCGTTGCAGAGCGTGCTGAAAACCGGCACGGCAAGTACGGTCACCGGGTTCATGGTTTTTTCCCCTCTATCGCCGCCTGGGCCGCCGCAAGCCTGGCGATCGGCACGCGGAAAGGCGAACACGATACATAGTCAAGCCCGGCGTCTTCGCAGAAGCGGATCGATGCCGGGTCGCCGCCATGCTCGCCGCAAATCCCGAGCTTCAGGTCGTTTCGTGTCCTGCGGCCGCGTTCGGCGGCCAGTCTGATCAGTTCTCCAACGCCGTCGAAATCCAGAGAAATGAACGGATCGTGCTCGATGATGCCTTTGCGCTGGTAGGTCGGGATGAAGGTCGCCGCGTCATCGCGCGAAATCCCGAACGTCGTCTGGGTAAGGTCGTTGGTGCCGAAGGAGAAGAACTGTGCTGTCTCGGCAATCACATGGGCGCGGATCGCAGCCCGCGGCAACTCGATCATCGTGCCGGCGAGGTAAGCGATCGGCGTGCCGCTTTCCTTGGCAACATCATCGGCAACCCGGTCGATGACGCCCTTCACGTAATCGAGTTCGGTGCGAAGGCTGACGAGCGGCACCATGATTTCAAGCTCCACGGGCTCGCCGGTTTCCCGGGCGGCGGCCACGGCAGCCTCGAAAATAGCGCGAGCCTGCATCTCGGCAATCTCGGGATAGGAGATCGCCAGACGGCAGCCACGATGGCCGAGCATGGGGTTGAACTCATGGATAGCGTCGATGCGGCGGGCGAGAAATGCCGGCGGCATGCCCATGGCCTTGGCGACATCGGCAATCTCGGCCTCCGTCTTAGGCAGAAATTCGTGCAGCGGCGGGTCAAGCAGGCGGATCGTTACAGGCAGGCCGTGCATGATGGTGAAAAGCTCGGTGAAATCCGAGCGCTGCATCGGCAGGAGTTTCGCGAGAGCTGCCCGGCGGCCGTTTTCGTCTTCCGCAAGGATCATCTCGCGCATCACATGGATGCGGTCACCCTCGAAGAACATGTGCTCGGTGCGGCAAAGGCCGATACCTTCAGCGCCGAACGAGCGGGCAGCCCGCGCGTCCTGAGGCGTGTCGGCATTGGTGCGCACCGTCATGCGACGGTTCTTGTCAGCCCAGGCCATCAGCTTGCCGAAATCGCCGGAAAGCGCCGGCTGAATCATCGGCACCGTTCCCTGCAACACCTGGCCGGACGAGCCATCGATGGTGATCGTGTCACCTCGCTTCAGCGTGATGCCGCCGACGCCGATCAAAAGTTCGTCGCGAAGGTCGACACGCATCGAACCAGCGCCGACGACGCAGGGGATACCCATGCCACGGGCGACCACCGCTGCGTGGCTGGTCATGCCGCCGCGTGTGGTGAGAATTCCTTCGGCCGCATGCATGCCGTGAATGTCTTCGGGGCTCGTTTCGATCCGCACAAGAATGACCTTGCGCCCCTCCGATTCCGCTGCCACCGCCTCTTCGGCGGTGAAGACGATCTCGCCGGTGGCCGCGCCCGGCGACGCCGGAAGGCCCGAGCCGATAATATGGCGTTCGACGCGCGGATCGATGGTGGGATGCAGCAGTTGATCCAGAGAAGGAGGCTCGATCCGGCAGATCGCCTCTTCCTCGGAGATCACTCCCTCCTCCACCATATCGACGGCGATCTTCATCGCCGCGCGGGTGGTGCGCTTGCCCGAACGGGTCTGCAGCATCCAGAGCGTTCCCCGCTCGATGGTGAATTCGAGGTCCTGCATGTCGCGGTAATGGGCTTCCAGCCGTTCGCAGATCGCCTTGAATTCTAAAAAAGCCTCCGGCATCAGCTTTTCCATCGAGGGCTTTTCGGAGCCCGACGCGATGCGCCCCTCTTCGGTGATCGACTGCGGCGTGCGGATGCCGGCGACGACATCCTCGCCCTGGGCATTTACCAAAAACTCGCCGTAAAGCGCTCTTTCACCTGTCGACGGGTTGCGGGTGAACGCAACCCCCGTTGCCGACGACGAGCCGAGGTTGCCGAACACCATGGTCTGGACGTTGACGGCCGTACCCCATTCTTCGGGAATGCGGTGGAGGGTCCGGTAGGTCAGCGCACGCGGGTTCATCCAGCTCGAGAACACCGCGGCAATCGCCTTCCACAGCTGGATATGCGGATCCTGCGGAAAGCTCTCTCCCAACTCCTCTTCGATGATCTTCTTGTAGAGGCCGACGACATGCTGCCATTCGACCGCGGAAAGATCGGTATCGTAATCATGGCCGAAGCGGGCCTTCTCGTCCTCCAGTATCTCCTCGAACACTTCGTGATCGAGACCCATGACGACGTCGGCATACATCTGGATGAACCGCCGGTAGCTATCCCAGGCAAAGCGGGCATCGCCGGCGTCGTGACCAAGCGCCTGCACCGTCTCGTCGTTAAGGCCTAGGTTAAGGACGGTATCCATCATCCCGGGCATGGAGGCGCGCGCACCGGAGCGGACGGAGAGCAGAAGCGGCTTGGTCGAGCCCCCGAAGCTGCGCCCCGTCAGCTCCTCCATGGCAGCGATGCCCTCGAGAACCTGGATTTTCAGGTCATCGGGAAGGGTCCGGCCATGTTCAAAATAATGGGCGCAAGCATTAGCGATGATGGTCATACCCGGCGGCACAGGCAAGCCAAGGCTCGCCATCTCGGCGAGATTTGCGCCCTTTCCACCTAACCGCTCAAGGTCGACGGCGCGGCCCTCGGCCTCGCCACCGCCGAAGCGATAGACCCACTTCATCATGCTGCCCTCCACCCGATGCAGTCTGTTTTTCGCCATAACTACAGGTTTTACGACGGTTTGGAAACGCAGTAGGCAAGGATTATGTTGCAACGCAGCAAATAAAAGCTGCAGCGCGGAAGGATAGCGGGTTTCTGGGAAAACAAGCTTTGCGGGGCCGGATCACAGGCGGCCCCGCAAAGCCTTCCGTCCGAGACAGGAAACCCGGACGGGGGGTCTAAGGCTCCGACGTGAGCGTCGGAGCACCAGGAAGTTCAATGGACTTCCTCCGAATTCAACAAGACAACAATAGCGGAAAATTTCAATCACCCATATGGGTGATTCTACTTAATTGACGAGCATTTTTCCTGGGCACATTAGATTTGCTCAGCTTGCCTCACGCAACAGCTCCGCCGTCTGCAAGTCGACGGACACAAGCTGGGAGACACCTTGCTCCGCCATTGTGACACCGAAAAGCCTGTTCATACGCGCCATGGTTATGGGGTTGTGCGTGATAATGATGAAGCGGGTTTCGGTGGACGCCGCCATTTCGTCCATGAGATTGCAGTAACGCTCGACGTTATGGTCGTCGAGCGGCGCATCCACTTCGTCCAGAACGCAGATCGGCGCGGGATTGGTGAGGAAAACCGCAAAGATCAGTGCCATGGCGGTCAGGGCCTGTTCGCCGCCTGAAAGCAGCGTCATGGTCTGTGGTTTCTTGCCCGGCGGTCGCGCAAGGATTTCGAGCCCGGCCTCAAGCGGATCGTCCGATTCGATAAGCTGCAGTTCCGCCGTGCCGCCGCCGAAAAGGTGGGTGAAGAGCCGCTGGAATTCCGCGTTGACCACATCAAAAGCCGCCAGCAGACGCTCACGGCCTTCACGGTTCAGACTCTGGATCGCCCCGCGCAGCTTGCGAATCGCGTCGATCACATCGGCGCGCTCGCGCATCAATGTATCGAGCTTGTCGGAAAGCTCCTTTTGCTCCTCGTCGGCACGAAGATTGACCGCACCCAATCGCTCGCGCTCCATCCGCAACCGATCGACCTCCCGCTCGATTTCCCTGATATCGGGCATCGGCGCATCGGGTTTCAGGCCGGCAAGGCGCAGGACTTCATGGGGCGCAACGTTCAAGGTCTCGCGGATGCGGCTTTCGCTTTCGTGGCGCTTTTCGGCAGCGGAGACTAAACGTTCCTCGGCGCGGCCGCGTCTTTCCCGAACTTCGGCCAGTTCGGACAGCGCGGTGACGGCAATCCGGTCCGTCTCACGCTGAAGCGTTTCAGCCTCGGCAAGCCGGTCAGCGGCGGCGCGCCGCATGTCGTCGGCCTTCTGCAGCTCCGAAAGCAGCGCGCGCCGCTTGTCGTCAAGCTCCTCGGGTGCGGCTTCGAGATCGGCTATCTCCTCGCGGGCCTCGTCCTCGCGCTCACGCAGGCTTGCGATGTGACCGGCAGCACTCGCCGCTCGGGTGGTCCACGCGGCGCGTTCCTGAGCGATCGCCGACAGGCGGCGCTTGCGGCCTTCCGTCTCGCGGCTCAGTCCCTCGTAGCGGGCACGTGCCTCGGCGAGCAAGCTGCGATCGGTCGCAACCACCAACTGCTGCTCGCGCAGCCGGTTGTCGAGATTAGAAATATCCGGAGCATGTTCCAGTTCAACGCGCGCATTCTCCTCCTGAACGCCCAGATCCTCGATCTGCCCGCTGATCTGATTGACGGCCTCGGCGATCACGTCACGGCGGCGCATCAGGTCGCCAGCAGCGCGTTCGGCCGAAGCAAGTGCATCGCGCGCTTCGGAAAGCTGCCGCGCAGCAAGACGGCCGCCTTCGCGGGCATCGGCAAGCTGGCGCTCCCGAGCCCCGATTTCGGACGCGGCGGCGGCAAGTGCCACCTCTGTTTCCGACAGGACGATACGCGCCTCGTCGATTTCCGCCTCAAGCTCGGAGAGCCGGTTCTTCTGAGAAAGGCGCAGGGCGGCGGCGCCAGGCGCTTCCGAACCGGTGACGTGACCATCCCAGCGATAAACGGCGCCTTCCTTCGTCACCAGACGCTGGCCGGGATGCAGGAGCCGGATTAGGTTCGGGGCATCCGCTTCGGAAACGAGGCCGATCTGCGCCAGGCGGCGGGCAAGTTCCGGCGGAGCCGTAACATGGGCGATCAGCGGCTTTGCACCGGGCGGTAGGTCCGGATCGCTTGAGCCATCGCCGTTCAACGACCAATAGGTCGGTGCGTTGGCGTCGACGGGGCTTTCCAGATCATCGCCCAATGCGGCTCCAAGTGCTGCCTCGTAACCGCGGTCGACGCGGATCATTTCGGCAACAGCCACGAAATCGCCAGAAGCGGCGCCGGCAGCAAGCATCCTGGAGATCGTACGCGCTTCGGTTTCCAAGCCGTTCAGTGCGGAGCGGGCCGCTTCCACCGGGCCGCGGGCCGCCAATTCATCCGCACGCGCCGACGCGAGTGCGGCTTCGACTTCCTCGGCAACCGCGGCTGCATCCTCGACCGCGAATTCGGCTGCCTCCACCGCTTCGCGCTTTTCGGCCGGGTCATCAAGTCCTGAGAGGCGATCGTTGATCGAGTCGAGCTCGCGCCTGGAGTCGCTAAGCTGCCGTTCGAGACGCTGGCGGCGCTCGGCAAGATCGCGGATTGCCCGCTCCAGCTGGTTGCGTCCAGCAGCCGCTTCCGCTCGCTCGGCGGTGATGGCGGAAGACAGTTTCTCGCTTTCGCCGAGTTCGGCCGCCGCAGCCTCAAACGCCGCATGCAGCTCTTCGGCCTGCACACCGGATTCGGCCAGAATCTCGCTGAGCTCGGCCTCTTCCTGGTCGAGCTTCTCCAGGAAAACCGCATTGTCAGCGGCCAGTTGCTCTTCGCGGCGGATATCCTCGCCGAGCTGCGCAAGGCGGCGTGTCAGTTCATCGCGGCGCTTCAGGAGACGGTTTACCTCCTCCTCCAACTGACCGCGGGCGATCTGCAGGCGCTGGAGCGCAGCCCCCGCCTTTGCCTCTTCCTCGCGCAGTTCCGGCAGCTTCAGGCTGGCGACCGCCTGTTCTTTTGCCGCCTCCATCTGCGCCTGCGCCTTCTCGGCCACGACGACCGTGATCTGGTTCAGCGCGCTTTCCGCTTCGGCTTCCGCCTCCTTGGCCTGCGTCCAGCGAATATGCAGAAGCTGCGCTTCGCGCGAGCGGATATCGGCTGAAAGCGTCTTGAAGCGGTTAGCCTGCCGGGCCTGCCGTTTCAGGCTCTCTATCTGGCTTTCGAGCTGGCTCAGCACGTCGTCGAGACGTTCGAGATTGGTTTCGGCGGCGCGCAGGCGAAGCTCGGCCTCATGGCGGCGAGAATGGAGGCCGGAGATACCAGCTGCCTCTTCCAAGAGCTGACGGCGAGCCTGCGGTTTCGCCTGGATGAGCTCCCCGATCCGGCCCTGACCGACCATGGACGGCGAGCGCGCGCCGGTCGATGCATCGGCAAAGAGCAACTGCACGTCCTTGGCGCGCGCCTCCTTGCCGTTGATCCGATAAATCGAACCGGCTTCACGCTCGATCCGGCGGCTTACCTGAATTTCATCGGCATCATTGAAAGCGGCAGGCGCGGTGCGGTCGGAATTGTCGAGGTAGAGGCCGACTTCGGCGGTGTTGCGGGCCGGGCGGTTGCCGGAGCCGGAAAAGATCACGTCGTCCATGCCGGACGCGCGCATGTTCTTGTAGGAATTCTCGCCCATTACCCAGCGCAACGCTTCGACAAGGTTGGACTTGCCGCAGCCGTTCGGGCCGACCACACCGGTCAACCCGCGTTCGATGACGAATTCCATCGGCTCGACGAAAGACTTGAATCCGACGAGGCGCAGCTTGGTGAACTTCATGCCGCGCCCCTCATCTTCCCCTTAAGGAAGATAAGCTCACAACAGGCTGTCGATGAGCGCTGACATGGATTCAACCGATAGGTCCCCAGAATACTTCTTGCCGTTGATCAGGAAAGTCGGGGTGGAATTCACACCGAAGTCGTCAGCTCCCCGCTTTACGACCGCGTTTACTTCATCGAGAAGCTTCTGGTTCGTCAAGCAAGCTTCGAAACTCTGCTGTGAGTAACCTGCCAGTTTGACACTTTGCAGCAATGCATTGCGCACATTTCCGTCCGCCGGAGCCGCCCAGGCGCGCTGCTGCTTGAAGAGCATCGAGACCATCGGGAAATATTGGGCCGGAGCAGAAAGCTCCTGCGGGTTCTGCGGATTGCAGCGGGCCAGCATGAAGGCGGCCGTCGCGACCGGATCGAACGGGAATTCCCGGATGATGAAACGCACCTTGCCAGTGTCGATATACTTGGTCTTGATCGTGTCGAAGGTCTTGTTGTGGAAGTTGGCGCAGTGCGGGCAGGTCATCGACATATATTCGATGACCGTCACAGGCGCCTTCTCCTCACCCAGCGCCATTTCCGGCAGCGGACCCGGCTTGATGGCAGCTGCCATGTCCACGTCGCCCTGGGACTCGGGAAGTTCCTGCGCAAAAGCTTCGGAAACGCCGAGCGGCAAGGCCAGCGCCAGGGCGGTTACGGCAACACCGCCCAAAAGCGCGCGCCGGGTCATGGTGACATCGTTCATCTGCATGGAACACCTGTAAGCGAGAGGTCTCAATATTTTTGACATTCCGTAACGCGACGCCCGAACAGGAACAAGCTGTCGATAGGCAAATCTCTTCAAAGAATTGTGACAAATCAGAGATGTATCAAGGATGAACGCAAGCTTCTTAAGGTCACCGCTTGCTTTTCTTCTGGAGCACGGCTGTCCCAAGTCGCTCGACAGCCTTTTTCAGCGCCTCGCTTTCGATGCCCTCCATCATCGTTTCAAGCCGCTTGGCTGCCTCGCCCTTCAGCGGCGGAGGCTTGCGGGGATGCTTGAAGGTTTGCGAGACGGGCTTTTGGACGATACGTATCTGGCGGACGGCCGGAAAGCCGAAAAAGCCGTTGATGCGCGCAATCAACTCGCCCTGGGCGTGGGTCAGAAAAAGGGCGCGGGCGCCTTCGCAAGCGATCGTCAGGACGCCGGCCTGATAGCCGCCGCCTGCGGCAAAACCTTCGTCGCGCCGCGGCCAGGCGATTTTTTCCGGTCGGGTGCAGTCTGCAAAATCCTCGCCGGCGATTTCGTCCCAGGAGCCGAGCAGCGCCGTCGAGATGCCGGCGCGGCGGGCAAGCACCGGATCGATGATGCCGTTCGCCACTTCGGAAATCTGAAACTCCCGTTTTCCTCTCTGGCTGCGCGTCTTTTCCGGGCCGTTCATTCGAAATCCGATCCAGTTGATCGAAAGTCATTATAGAGACCGGAATGCGATCGGGAAAGCGATCGTGGGTCAGGCTTCAGCGAGTGGTTCTACAATCCTGTTCCCCCAGCTTTCCTCCGGGCCTGCGATTGGCGAAAACAGGCGCAGCCACTATGTTCGTTCACATGACGAGTTCTTCTGCCCTTTCTGCCGATCTCCCGCTTTCGTTCCCGGAAAAGCTGCTTGCCTGGTACGACCGGCACCATCGGGAGCTGCCCTGGCGGGTGAGCCCGGCGGCGGCGAAGGCGGGCGGGCGGGCCGATCCCTATCGCGTCTGGTTGTCGGAGGTCATGCTGCAGCAGACCACCGTCCAGGCGGTCAAACCCTATTTCGCCAAGTTCCTGGCGCTCTGGCCGAAGGTCACCGATCTCGCCGCAGCGCCTGCCGAGGACGTGATGGCCGCCTGGGCAGGGCTTGGTTATTACGCCCGCGCCCGAAACCTGAAGAAATGCGCCGAGGCGGTGGCCGCCGAGCACCAGGGCATCTTTCCCGATACGGAGGAAGGCCTGCGCGCACTTCCCGGCATCGGCGACTATACGTCCGCGGCGGTTGCGGCAATCGCCTTCAACCGACGAGCCGCAGTCATGGACGGCAATGTCGAGCGTGTGATTTCGAGGCTTTACGCCATCGATGCGCCGCTACCGGGCTCAAAGCCCTTGATGAAGGCGAAGGTTGCTGATCTGACGCCTGCCGACCGGCCGGGGGATTTCGCCCAGGCGATGATGGATCTCGGTGCGACGATTTGCACGCCGAAGCGACCGGCCTGTACGCTCTGCCCCTTTCGCGAAGACTGTCTCGCCTTCGCAAAACATGATCCGGAACGCTTTCCCGTGAAGGCCGCGAAAAAAGAAAGACCGGTGCGGATGGGTGCGGCCTTCGTGGCGGTAACACCCGAAGGCGAGGTATTGCTGCGTCGGCGGATCGAAAGCGGCCTGCTCGGCGGCATGACAGAAGTGCCGACAACGGCGTGGACCGCGCGTCTCGACGGCGGCACGAGCCCTAACCACGCTCCATTCCCCGCCGACTGGCAGGCCTGCGGCACGGTCGTCCATGTCTTTACCCATTTCGAGCTCAGGCTTTCCGTCTTCCGGACGAGAACCGAGAAAATAGAGGCGAATAACGGATGGTGGGAGCCGGTCACAAATCTTGAGGCCCAAGCCCTGCCAACCGTCATGAAAAAGGTCATCGCCGAGGCTATCCCACGAGCCTTCGAAAAACTTCCGAACTGATACCCCTCCCGAGGAGACACATGACGGCCAAGATCGACCACATCGTTTTCGACATCGGCAAAGTGCTGATCCACTACGACCCGAACATCCCCTACAGCCGCATCATTCCGGACGAAGAAGAGCGCAAATGGTTCTTTCTCAATGTCTGCACCCATGAATGGAACCTGGAACAGGACCGCGGCCGCAGGTGGGAGGATGCCGAGACGTTGCTGATTGAGAAATATCCCGAACGTGAGGAACAGATCCGTGCCTTCCGCAAGCATTGGCATGAGATGGTGCCGCATGCCTACGACGGCTCCGTCAAAATCATGGAAGACCTGATCGACAGGGGCCAGGACGTGACGATGCTGACGAATTTCGCGGCCGATACGTTTGCCCATGCCAGGGAACTCTTTCCCTTCCTGAACAAGCCGCGGGGAGTAACCGTTTCAGGCGAGATCGGGCTGATCAAACCCGATGTGGCGATCTACGAAAAACATGCCCGCGACTTCGGCATTAAACCGGAAGCGACGATCTTCATCGATGATTCCGCCGCGAATGTGGAAGGTGCACGCGCTGCCGGCTGGCAGGCGGTGCATTTCACCGACGCTGAACAGTTGAAAAAAGATCTGACCGCTTGCGGCGTGCAGGTCTGACCAAGAAGGGATGCGGCCCCGGGGTCAACTCCCCGGGTTCGGTTTAGATTTTTTGATCAGATTGCTTTTTTTGGGATGGAGCAGCATGTATTTGGTTGTATCGCAAGCCAGATGTCGACATGGCGCCTTGCCGAACTTTATCCTTCAGTGCAATCAGTGACGCCTTGTCATCGAAATAACCTGACGAGCGGGGTTTATGCCTGCAAGTGCAGCGTTTTCCTCGTGTCCGGTCACTTTTCGGTATCCGATCGGTTCTCCGCCTTCGGTACAAGGCCTACAGCAAACCCGAACAGACGCCCTATTCTTTCCAACGTCTCCAGCGTCGGGTTCGCCGCCCCGGTTTCGATTTCAGCAACTTGTCGCCGGGTTAACGAAAGCGTTTTAGCAAACTCCTCCTGGGTCATGCCGAAACCCTTTCGAATTTCGGCTACAGCTTCAGGCAGCCTTAGGTCGCCGGTTCGAGCACGCTCAGCAAGTGTTCGACGGTTTTGAAGAATCTCGTCTTTCGTGGGTTTCTTCCATCGAGCCATTTAGCGGTCCTTTGCCATCATTGACACGCGGCCAGAACGCTGTCCGCTATCGCGATACAGCGCCCCATTGCACGATCCAGAATATCCGCAGACGCTCCCATTTCTTTCGCCATGGCCGGAGCCTGGCGCAGGTGTTCGGCAAACATGGCAAGCGTAGCTGCGAGCGCACTGTGCTCAGCAGGATCAGGCATCAGTTCGGCGCAAATCCGCGTCCAATCGGGAAGATGATCGCGACCGCGGTCACGCATCATGGCCCAGCGGGTGGAGCGAACGATCCCCTCCTTGGCTAGCCGCATTGGAGCGAAATCAAACAGCGGGGACAGGCGGATCGTGCCGTCCTGGTGTTTGCTCAATGCGGAGTTTCGACCGTGATTGTCGGGGTTGCCGAGCGCCAAGTTTGCTATGTCGCGCTTCAGGTATTCTACGATGTCCGAGAACGGATCGGCAGAATATTGGCGCAGAACGTCGATATAGGCCTCGTGTGTGCCGACATGGCCGAAATCGGCAATGCCGATCGCGGATACGAGGCTTTCCTGCCCTAGTCGGACGGTTCCGCCGCCTTCTCTCTTCTTCCGGTCGAAACGGGGAATGATTAAGACGCCTTCAGCATAGCTTGATGGTTCGCTGACATTCAGGCCGATCTCTTGAGCGATCCGCGAATAGAGGGCTTCGCCTTCGAGGATGAGGCGATCCACAGGCTCGTTGCTGCGTACCAGCTTGACGATGACGTGGCGCACGGCCTCATCATCAGTCACGAAGCTGTCGGGATAATAGAGCCCATCATTCGCCTGCGTCATCGAGACCTTCGGCCATTCGCCCTGCAAGCCGCTGGAGCCGGAGGCGAGCATTCCAAAGCGGTCGGCGACTTCAATGAAGCGATCCGACCGCTCAAGGATTTCCGCTTCTGTCACCCCTTGGCGCTCAACACCCCGCAGCCGTTCCACTTCGGCGTCCGCCGCTTCTTTGATGCGGATATTGCCTATGCCACCAGTCGCCGATCGGAGAAGCAGCGGCAGATCAGAAGCGCGCGCGCCTTCCGCAAGGCCGAGGTGTTCGGCAAGCTTTCGCCTTGCATGTCCCTGCGGCATGAGATCCAAGAGGAACGGCGGCCAGCTCCGGCTATATCGATTTTCAAGATCAACGGGAAAACAGACGGACAGGGCGCGATGGTCACAGACCGTCTTTCCGGCTGCGAATTCGGCTGACGCCACGCTGACGAAATAGTCGAGATCGTAATCGACGATGGATGCGCCCTTAAAGCCGGCCGCGTCGTCCTTCAGTTCTAGCGTCGCGGCGTGATGCCACTCATCATTAAAATGGGTTTGGAGCGTTAAGCGCATTAATTGACCCTTTCAATGGTTCAAATAATACGGATTTTTACGTTATTCAACCCATCAACGTGGTTCAATTAACTTTCGCTAAAACTGCCAACTACGGAAGCCTCCCATCTGGCTGACCATTTTCTACTGCGCAATGCAATCGTGCATGCGAATATCATCAATGATCCCGTCGCGAATATGGAAGCGCCCGCGCTGCCGGCTGACAGGCGGTGCATTTCACGGATGCCGACCAATTGGGAACAGACCTAAGGACCTGGGAACATCGACATCTAAACGGTCGATCCGGCAGAGCTCGTCACTTGGTCAAAAGCTCTTCATGATTCCTTTCCCCTGCCGGCCCGGGGAGAAACTGCCATGCCGAGGAATACGGTCATCGCCTGGTTCAGTCGCACCATATCCTCATCGTCCAGCCGACCGACCTGCACACCTACTTTCGCTCTGGGAAAAGTGGTGATCTTGTTACCATCCAGGCGGCAGACCGAACGCAGGCCGTTGCGGTCCGTAGGCTCTGCGACGAGGCGAAACAGCGGCGCGTCGGTAGGGTCGGTTGTGAAAGCGCAAATCGTGATCGAGTCGGTGGCCTCGAAGCTGTCGTCCTGCACGATCACAACTGAAGGCGGATCTTGCCGCACACGGCGTGGACTTGGCCGAAGTATGACCCCCGGGGTCAGCCTCCCCGGGCGTGAATTTTCTCGTCCGGAACTAGAGGTACAAAACCGGACAAGGAATGGTGCAACCTCCCTGAACCACTTGACATATGCGACGGGTAGCATTTCCTTGAGACGAAAGGATATTGGCTATGAGCGTAAAATCATCGATTTCGCTGACCGAGCAACAGGATGCCTTTGCCAGATCGCTCGTCGACAGCGGGCGATATTCGAGCTTCAGTTCGGTTCTTCAGCAAGGCCTGGAGCTTCTTCGGCAAAAGACGGAGACGGAAACCGTGGAGATGGAAGCCCTTCGGGGACTGATCCGGCGGTTAAACGGACCGACTCTGTCGGATGATGCAATGGCGGGTGCAGTCGACAATATGATCGCGCGGAAACGGCGAGCTCTTCGTGTGGAGCCTTGAATATTCCATCGAAGCCGAGCGCGATTTTGAGCTTATCTTTGATTATCTCTTCGCCGTTTACAGCGATCTCGGCGAGCACCCGGACGAGGCTTTGGAGCATGCGGCCGGCCGAATTCGCGAACTACGCTTGTCGATCGGTCGGTTGGCTGAGACGCCGCATATCGGAACATTGTGATCCAATATCTATCCGGGCATCCGCTTTTTGAGACTAGACAAGGCAGTAGTTTGGTTTTTGCCCGTCGTCGATCGTCAGATGATCGTCATTGCTGCCATCTTCTTCGGCGCACAAGACCATATCCGACATATGATGAGGCGACTGCTCGATAGCTGAGAACTGGGTGTATCGAGCGTTGTCACGCGATGATCGCATCTCCGAGGCTCTCACATCGGATAACGTCTTGGCAAAGCGCCGTTGTAAGTCAATTGACGCCCGGGGTCAGCCTCCCCGGGCGTCAATTATCCTCGTCCGGGACTAGAGGTACAAACCGGACAAGGAATGGTGGATCTGACAGGGGCTGGTGGATCAGTCCAATTTTGCCAGATCATTCCGAATGATGGCTCTCAGCGCGTCGATCGGCTTCAAGGAATGGCCGTCGTCGAAGTGCCAGAAGGTCCAACCGTTACAGGCGTCAAAGCCCTGCACCTTGGCGCCAAGGCGATGAATGGATCCGGCCTCGCCGTTTGCAGCGAGCGTGCCGTCGGCGCGAATGATGGCGCTGTAGCGGCGGCGTTCGTCGGTCAGAACCTGGCCGGGCCGGACGAGACCTGCTTCAAGCAGCGTGGTGAAGGCGACGCGGGGTTCGGCTTTCTTGCCGGTCATGACCGTCAGTTCGGCTTTGCCCAGCGGTTCGACAGCTTCGATACGGGCGGCAGCCGCATCGATATAGTCCTGTTCGCGCTCGATGCCGACAAAATTGCGGCCGAGGCGTTTTGCTACAGCACCGGTCGTACCGGAACCGAAGAACGGGTCGAGGATAACGTCGCCAGGCTTGGTGGATGCCATGATGACACGGGCGAGCAGCGCTTCCGGCTTCTGGGTCGGGTGGACCTTCTTGCCATCCTCGCCTTTCAGGCGTTCGTTGCCCGAGCAGATCGGAAAGAGCCAGTCGGAACGCATCTGCACGTCGTCGTTGGATGCCTTCAGAGCATCGTAGTTGAACGTGTAGCTCTTGGCCTTCGCGTCGCGGCTCGCCCAAATCATCGTCTCATGGGCGTTCTGGAACCGGCGACCCTTGAAGTTCGGCATCGGGTTGCTCTTGCGCCAGACGATGTCGTTCAGCAGCCAGAAGTTCAGATCCTGCATCATGGCGCCGACGCGGAAGATATTGTGATAGGAGCCGATGACCCAGATCGTTCCATGCGGCTTCAGGACGCGGCGGCAGGCAAGCAGCCAGGCCCGGGTAAAGGCGTCATAGGCCTCGAACGAGGCAAACTGGTCCCATTCATCGTCGACGGCATCGACGAGCGACTGATCGGGGCGATGCAAGGTGCCGCCGAGCTGAAGATTATAGGGCGGATCAGCAAAGATCGCATCGACGGAGTGATCCGGCAGGGCTTCCAGAGCGGCGACGCAATCGCCCTTGATGATGGAGTTGAGCCAGGTGTCCGGACGGACCTGTTGCTTCAGGTCGGCCAGCGGAAGAACTGCTGCCATTTTTTACTCGCTACGCTGTACTCGGTACGAATTTACTGACGGTTATGGTTACCTACTTTGGTTACCAAAAACTGAAGCGTTGGACGATTTCGAGAAAAATTTCGAGGCAGACGAAAGGTGGAGCCGGTCTCACCAGCTTCACCCCAGATTGGCTAGGTTTGCTAAGCCGCATGCGCCGCGCGGCTGTCGGTCGGCGCCTCGTCGCGCTCGAACATGCCGTAGTCGCGCAAGACATGACCGATGCGCAGCCGGTAGTCTGCGAAGATCCCGTTGCGCCCTGCTCTTTGCGCGGCCCGATGGGCTTCGAGATTGCGCCACTGGCGCACCGCCTCCTCATCCCGCCAGAAGGACAGCGAGAGAAGGTTCCCTCGCATGGTGAGGCTTTCGAACCGCTCGATCGAAATGAAGCCGTCGATCGTTTCGAGTTCGGAACGCAGCTCGCCGGCGAGGTCCAAATATTTGTGGCGTTCGCCCATATAGGGCACGACTTCGAAGATGACAGCGATCATGGCTTTTTCAACGCTCCGTGCGGCATGGAGACGTTCTTCAGGAAGATGCGGTCTTCCTTCAGGATGAAACGCTCGCGACTGGCAAACTCGTAGTTCTGCTTGCCGAGCGGATCGACCGCCAGACGGGCACGATAGGCTTCGTAGGCCGCCAGGCTCTCGATATTATAGACCCCGTAGGCGGTGGTCGCCGAACCTTCATGCGGCCCGAAATAGCCGATCAGGTCGGCGCCGCAGCGGGGAATGGCCTGGCCCCAGTTGCGGGCATATTCGGCGAATTCCGCTCGTTTGAACGGATCGATCTCATAACGGATGAAACAGGTGATCATGACTTTCTCCAATGCTTGAGAGCCTGTTTTGCCATGTTGCAGAACAAATATGCTTCGGTTAGGATCGAAGTATGAAAGAAGGACCGGACATTGCTCGCATCGGCACGCTTATCGGCGATCCCGCCCGCGCCAACATGCTGACCGCCTTGATGGGCGGACAGGCGTTGACGGCGACCGAACTGGCGCAGGCGGCCGGGGTGACGCTGCAAACCGCCAGCTCACATCTGTCCAAGCTCGAGGACGGTGGGCTGATCTCCCAACGCAAGCAGGGCCGGCACCGATATTTCACACTGGCCGACGGTGCTGCCGGGACGCTTCTCGAAAATATCATGGGATTTGCGGCAAGCCGGGGACATCTCAGGCATCAGCCTGGGCCGAAGGATCCGGCGCTCCGCAAGGCACGGATCTGCTACGATCATCTGGCCGGCGATTATGGCGTACGGATGCTCGACAGTTTCGTAAGCCGCGGCGTCATCCGCACCGACGGCGAAAACCTGATGGTGACCGAACAGGGCCGGGTCGATATCGGCCAGATCGGTATCGATGTCGCACCGCTTGTCTCTAGCCGCCGGCCGCTTTGCAAATCCTGTCTCGACTGGAGCGAGCGCCGGTCGCACCTTGCCGGCACGCTCGGCAAGGCCTTACTTTCGCATTTCCTGGAAAAGGGCTGGGCCCGCCGCAGCAGCGAGAGCCGCGCCGTGCTGTTCACGCCGGAAGGGGAGCGCAAGTTCCTGTCGCTGTTTCCGCTGGAACGGCCGAGCCCAGAACCCTGACGTCGGCAAAGCCGGATGCCGCCACCACCGAGCAGATTTCCGACCACCGGCATCCGTGGCAGGCAGTGCGAAGACTTCCGTCCGCGAATGCTTCCCGGAAACGCCTGATGAGCGTGCGGCCCGGGTAGATGCGATCGCCCGGACGAACCGAACGACCCAGCAGGCGGGCGACGGCAGCCGTCGCCAGATCGTCGCGCCTGACAACGCTTTCCAAGCGGCAATGCGCTTTATCGCCACTCAGCAGCGGCCGGCAGATATCATCCGGCCCCGAGACGATTTCAAGCGCCTCTCCCTCGGAAAGCCGCCGCGCAAGGGCCATGTAGTTGGCCACAAACGCGGCATTGTAACCCTTTCCGATAAAGGTCAGCATGCAGAGCAGGTGATGCGGCCGCAGCCGGACGACCAATTCAGACCTCCTTGGCGCGAAACTGCTGCAGGCCCTTGAGCAGCGCCGCGGCGAGTGCGGATTTCAGAACGGCGCCGAGAATGAAGGGAGCAACGCCGAGAAGCCACGCTTTTTCCGCGCCGAGCAAGTAGGCCAGGTAAGCGCCGCCGATAGCCAGGCACAGGACGTTGGCGGCAAGGTGAGCGGCAAAGCTCTTTACATACCGTTCGCCGGTCCAGCCTTTTTCCGCGAGGTAACCGGCGACGGCCGCAACGATCGGGAAGGATGCCAGATATCCTGCCGTCGGACCGGCAAAAGGCGCCAGGCCACCGGAACCATTGGCAAGAACCGGAGCGCCAAGTGCCGCTTCGCCGAGCCATAGGAGAACCGTCAAGGCACCGAGCCGCCATCCGTAGAGCACGCCGATCATGGTGATTGCGAAGGTCTGCATCGTGACCGGCACCGGATACATAGGCACCGCAATCTGCGAGGCGAGCGCCAGTGCCAGCGTGCCGGCAAGGACGAAAAGTGCCTTGGTCAAGACCGAGCGGCCGGCAAGCCGCAGCGGATCAGAGACAGGGATTTGGCTGAAATCGGTGGCGGGCATCAAATTCTCCTTTTCAAATTATAGATAATTTCGATTCTCATCTATTTTATGAAAGGAATTGCCAGTCGAGACAAGTGCCTTACCGCCTCAACCGCCCTGGAAAGCGCGTTACGGATGCACGTGATCTCGGATCAATCCGAAAAAGATCTTTCAAAACAGCATGATAAAATTATCTATAATTTCTGATAAACTCAGCCGACGATCGCGAAAGTCTCGCGGGAAGGCCCAGCGGGCTGCGGGCCGCGGCCTATCCATTGCACATGTTTCTGGAGAATGGCCGCCGCTTCCTCGCTCCTGCCCTGGCGAAGAGCAGTCAGGATCGCCCGATGGTCGTGATCGGTGCGCTTTTCCCAACCGGATTGCCAGGCGGAAAAAAGAAAACGTGCACTTGCTGCATGCAGGTCGTCGATCGACGCCAGCAGCCGTTTCATGCCGCAAGGCGTCAGAATCAGCCGATGGAAGCGGCGGTTGGCCTCCTCCCAGGCGTGCACATCGGCGGCGGCGTCGCCTTCACGGGCGGCTTCTTCCGCCTCATCGAGAATGGCGGGGGTAAGATGGCGGGCGGCATGCCGCAGCGCCAGAACCTCCAGCACGGCACGCATTTCCGCCACTTCACGAACTTCGGCAAGATCAAAGGAGGCAACGCGCACGCCGCGACGAGGTTCGCTGATTGCCAGCCCCTGCGCCTCGAGCCGACGAAAGGCCTCGCGAACCGGCACGTGGCTGGTCTGAAATTCCTCGGCGATATGGTCCTGGCGAAGACGCGCGCCCGGAGAGAGCTCACCGCGCACGATGCGATCGGCAAGCACCCGGCTGATGCGACTGGCTATCGTGTCTTCCGGCTCCTTGCCCATGCTGCTTCCTTAGAGCGGTGTTTCGGGCTTGTCGAGAGCCGCCCGCCCTGCTCGCTTCAGCCATGCAGCCTCGTCGGTTGAGCTTGGCGCGACTGTCGTATAAAAGGCCGGCCTCACCTCCGGTACAAGGCATCCATCATGAGCGGTTTCGACCTCATCATCTTCGACTGCGACGGCGTGCTCGTCGATTCCGAAATCATCGCGGCGCAGGTCGAGTCGCGACTTCTGACCGAGGCCGGCTATCCGATCAGCGTCGAGGAAATGGGCGAACGCTTTGCCGGCATGACCTGGAAGAACATCCTGCTGGCGGTCGAGAAGGAAGCGAACATTCCGCTTTCCGCCTCGCTGCTCGATAAGTCGGAACAGTTGCTGGATGCCCGCCTCGCCCGCGACGTGAAGATCATCGACGGCGTGAAATTCGCGCTCGCGCGCCTCGCGACGCAGCGCTGCATCTGTTCCAATTCCAGCAGCCATCGGCTCGACATGATGCTCGAAAAGGTAGGGCTCAAGCCCTATTTCGCTCCCCATATCTATTCCGCCAAGGATCTTGGGGCGGACCGGGTAAAGCCGAAGCCGGACATCTTCCTGCACGCAGCCGAACAGTTCAAGGTTTCGCCGGACAAGGTGCTGGTGCTTGAGGATTCCGTACACGGCATCCACGGCGCCAAAGCAGCCGGCATGCGCGTCGTCGGCTTCACGGGCGCCTCGCATACCTATCCGAGCCATGCGGATCGGCTGACCGATGCCGGCGCCGAAACGGTGATTTCCCGCATGATGGACTTTCCGGCAGTCGTCGCAGCCCTCGGCGAATGGGGCGGAGCGCTCTGAGCAACCACTGCCCCGTCACCCCCGGCGGGCGGGCTTTTTGGCCGGGCCGGCATCATAACCGAGACGGACGCGGGTGAAGCGGGATGCGCCGCCCTGGGCGTTCGGGATCTGCACATCCGGTTTGTTGAAGATGAACTGGGTGCCGCCGGCAGGCATTTCGACTGGGAAGGCGACCTTCTGCGAGTAGATGACGTTGTCGCCATCGACGACTTCGACCAGAATCGGCAACGTAACCTGACCCGGCTGCCCGGCGGGGCCTTGCACGACACGGCCCTGGGCCACGACATTGATGGTCAGGGTCGTTTCGTTGGCGGTGCACTGGCGCGTCGCATCGGCCAGCGAGGCCTGGTAGAGCAGCTTTTCGGGATTGTCCTGACCACCGCGAGCGTAGACGCGATGGACGGCCGTCTGTTCCAGCATCACCACCTGCGGGCAATAGGCCTGCACAACGGGAGTTGCGGGCTGCTGGGCGGACGCAGCCTCGGCGGTCGGCGACAGTCCCTCGGCGGTCGAGGATGAATTGCAGCTTGCGAGAGCCGCCACGAGCGAAACTGCCAGAACACTACGCGAAATCTTGCCTAACACCGTACTCAACCTCTTCCATCCCGATTGCTGGGTCACGTCTTCACGAGAACCGGAACGTCATTTTCCGGCCTTTCACCACCCATTTTCCTGGTCTATATCAGCGGCGCGAATAAAAATCGATTGGGGATTGAACGTCGTGGACTACATTTCTACCCGGGGCGTAGCCCCGTCCCTTAAGTTCCGGGACGCCATGCTGGCAGGTCTTGCGCGCGACGGCGGTCTCTACGTGCCGCGCGAATGGCCCAGCTTGACGAAAAAGGACATCCGTGCGCTGCGCGGAAAGCGCTACCAGGATGTCGCCTTCGAAGTGCTGAAGCACTTCGTCGAGGACGAAATTCCCGCCGACAAGTTCAAGGCCATGATCGAGGAAGCCTATGCGACGTTCCGGCATCCGGCGGTTGTGCCGCTGGTGCAGACCGGGCCGAACGACTTCGTACTCGAACTTTTCCACGGCACCACGCTCGCCTTCAAGGACGTGGCGATGCAGTTGCTGGCGCGACTGATGGATTATGCGCTGGCAGAGCGCGGCGAACGGGCCACCATCGTCGGGGCGACCTCGGGCGATACGGGGGGCGCGGCGATCGACGCCTTCGCCGGCCGCGAGCGGACCGACATCTTCATTCTTTTTCCGCATGGCAAGGTCTCGCCGGTGCAGCAGCGGCAGATGACCACCTCCAATGCGGCGAATGTGCACGCGCTGGCGGTCAGGGGAAATTTCGACGACTGCCAGAACCTCGTAAAGGAGATGTTCAACGACGCGGCCTTCCGCGACCGGCTGAAGCTTTCCGGCGTCAACTCGATCAACTGGGCCCGCATTATGGCGCAGGTTGTCTATTATTTCACAGCCGCACTGTCGCTCGGCGCACCGGACCGCAAGGTTTCCTTCACCGTGCCGACCGGAAATTTCGGCGACATTTTTGCGGGTTACGTCGCAAAGAAGATGGGCCTGCCGATCGACCGGCTGGTGATTGCCACCAATGACAACGACATCCTGGCCCGCACCTTGAAAAGTGGCCGCTACGAGATGCGCGGCGTCAAGGCCACGACTTCGCCTTCCATGGACATCCAGATTTCCTCGAATTTCGAACGGCTGCTGTTCGAATCCTATAATCGCGATCCGGCCTCCGTTCGCTCGGCCATGGCCGGGCTGAAGCAGTCCGGCGCTTTCGAGGTCCAGCCGGACGCGCTCAAAGCCATCCGCCGCGAATTCCGCGCCGGGCGCGCCACCGAAAAGCAGGTTGCGGCCACCATTCGCGAGACGCTCAGCGCCAATGGTTATCTGATCGATCCGCATACGGCGACCGGCGTTTTCGTCGCTCAAAAGAATTTGAGAGCCACAAGTCCCATGGTCACGCTCGCCACCGCGCATCCGGCCAAATTCCCGGCCGCGGTAAAATCCGCTTGCGGAATTGATCCGGCGCTTCCATCATGGCTTGCTGATCTTATGCAAAGGGAGGAGCGCTTCGATATCTTGGAGCCTGAGCTTAAGGCCGTCGAAACCTTCATCGGCCAGCATGCCCGCGCTTGAAGTTCTCGGCGGCGCCGGAAAGACGTAACATGAATGTAGAAATCACCCGGCTTTCTTCCGGGTTGACAGTCGTCACCGAGACCATGCCTCACCTGGAGAGCGTTGCCCTCGGCGTCTGGATCAAGTCCGGGTCGCGTAACGAGACCCAGGACGAACATGGGATTGCTCACCTCCTCGAGCATATGGCCTTCAAGGGCACCAAGCGGCGCAGCGCCCGCGACATCGCCGAGGAAATCGAAAATGTCGGCGGTGAACTGAATGCCGCTACCTCGACGGAAACCACGTCCTATTATGCCCGCGTCCTCAAGGATCACGTACCGCTCGCCGTGGATATCCTGGCCGACATCCTGACGGAGTCGGAATTCGACGAAGAGGAACTCAGGCGCGAAAAACACGTCATCCTGCAGGAAATCGGCGCCGCGAACGACACGCCCGACGACGTGATCTTCGACCGCTTTTCGGAAATCGCCTTCAAGGGCCAGACGATCGGCCGACCGATCCTCGGGACGCCGGAAACCGTCAACGGCTTCACGCCCGGCCAGATCCGCAACTACCTGTCGCGCAATTACACCACCGACCGGATGTTCGTGGTGGCGGCCGGCGCCGTCGACCATGCCTCCTTCTGCCGCCAGGTGGAAGAGCGTTTTGCCACACTGCCCCTGATGCCGAGCGCGCCGCCGGTCCTGGAAACCGCCCGTTACCTCGGCGGCGACGTTCGCGAAGAGCGCGACCTGATGGACGCACAGGTCCTGATCGGCTTCGAAGGCAAGGCCTATCACATGCGTGATTTCTACTGTTCGCAGATCCTTGCGAATATCCTGGGCGGCGGCATGTCGTCGCGCCTGTTCCAGGAAGTGCGCGAGCACCGTGGGCTCTGCTATTCGGTCTATGCCTTCCATTGGGGCTTCTCCGATACCGGCATCTTCGGCATTCATGCGGCGACCGGCGGAGACGACCTGCCGAAGCTGATGCCGGTGGTGATCGACGAACTGCACAAGGCATCGGAAACCATTCACCAGCAGGAAATCGACCGCGCCCGCGCGCAGATCCGTGCGCAGCTTCTCATGGGCCAGGAAAGCCCTGCGGCGCGTGCCGGCCAGATCGCCCGGCAGATGATGCTTTACGGCCGGCCGATCCCCAATAACGAAATGATGGAGCGTCTCGAGGGCATCACCACCGAACGCCTTACCGACCTTGCCGGAAGGCTGTTTTTCGATACAGTTCCGACATTGTCCGCCGTAGGTCCGATCGAACAGCTCGCTCCCATGGCCGATATTGCCGCGGCGCTTTCCTCGCCGAACGTTGAGACCAAGAAGGCCGCCGGTTAGGTCGAAGACCCGCACCCGGCTGCCCTGCCCGGAGCAGCAACAGCATGGCGAAGTCGGTGTTTCGGTTCCTGTCAAAACAGCCGGACACCCCTGAGCTATACGGAGAGAAACATTTGCTCCGGCTGCCGCGGTTTTCCGACTACAAGCAGTGGTACGCGCTGCGCTCGGAAAGCCGGGCTTTCCTGCAACCGTGGGAGCCGATCTGGCGGCCGGACGAACTCACCGAGAGTTCGTTCCGGGCGCGTGTCGTCCGCAGCGGCCAGGAATATGGCTCGGGCCTCGCCGTGCCGCTCCTCCTCTTCCGCCGGCAGGACAATGTGCTGCTCGGCGGTCTCACTATCGGCTATATCCGCAGGGGTGCCGCGCAGAGCTGCATGATCGGCTATTGGATGGGGGAAAGACACGCCGGCCAAGGCCATATGTTGGCCGCATTGAAGGTGGCTATCCCGTATGTCTATGGCGGACTTCAGTTGCACCGGATTGAAGCAGCCTGTATTCCGGAAAACTGGAAAAGCGTCCGGCTTCTTGAAAAAGCCGGCTTCGAGCGGGAAGGTCTTTTGAGGAAATATCTCAAAATCAACGGCGAGTGGCGCGACCATCTGATGTTCTCCCGGCTGCCGGAAGACGGCAATCTCGGGACGACGCCGAGGCCATGAGGGTGTCCGTATTGCGTTTTGCGTCCTTGATCCGCTGGCTGCCGGCGCTGATTTTGACCCTAGCCGTCGCCATCCTGGCTATCGCACCTTCGGCCAGTGCCGCCGAACCGGTGAAGATTTCCCGTGACGACACCGCACTCGACCTGACCAAGACGACCGATATCTATACAAACCAGGGTGAAGCGTTTCAAGTCTCGACCGCAGCCGGTGCCGACGGCATCCGCCGCCGCATCGAAGTGCGGGCAAGTTCGCCTCGTCATCAGGGGGACTGGGCAGTCTTCGCACTTGCCAACGTTTCGGAAGAACAGCTCGAGCGGGTCATCGTCGCGCCGCATTTCCGGCTGGCGAATTCCAAGATGTTCTGGCCGGATCTCGGTTCGCAACGCATCATCTCGATCACCCCGTCGGAAGGCTTTGCGCTCGACCGGGTGCCAAGCCCGGATGCGGACGTTTTCCGCATCACGCTCAATCCGGGAGCGACCATCACCTTCGTGGCAGAACTTGCAACGCCGCAGCTTCCGCAAATCTATCTCTGGCAGCCGGACGCCTACAAGGACACGGTGAACTCCTTCACCCTCTATCGCGGGATCGTGCTCGGCATCGCCGGTCTTCTGGCAGTCTTCCTGACTATTCTTTTCGTGGTCAAGGGAACGTCCATGCTGCCTGCGGCGGCCGCTCTCGCCTGGGCCGTCCTCGCCTATATCTGCGTGGATTTCGGCTTCCTCGACAAGCTCATCACCATCACCTCCAGCGACCAGAGAATATGGCGGGCCGCGGCGGAAGTGGCGCTTGCCTCCTCGCTCGTCATCTTCCTCTTCACCTATCTCAACTTGAACCGCTGGCACGTCCATCTTGGTTACGCGACGCTTGCCTGGGTTGTCGGGCTCGTGCTTCTTGGCGGCGTGGCGATCTACGACCCTTCGGTTGCCGCAGGCATTGCCCGCATCTCGTTTGCTCTGACCGGCACGGTCGGCATCCTGCTGATCATCTACCTCGGCTTCAATCGATATGACCGGGCCATCCTGCTGGTACCGACCTGGGCACTGATCCTCGTATGGCTATTCGGGGGATGGCTGACGGTGACGGGCAAGCTCGACAACGACATCATCCAGCCGGCGCTCGGCGGCGGTCTCGTCCTGATCGTGCTTCTCATCGGCTTCACCGTCATGCAGCACGCCTTTGCCGGCGGCGCCTACCAGCAAGGCCTGTTTTCCGATCTAGAGCGGCAATCTCTGGCGCTGACGGGCAGCGGCGACACGGTCTGGGATTGGGATGTGGCCCGCGACCGCGTCGTCACCACCCCCGATATCTCCGCCCGCCTCGGGCTCGATCCCGGCACCATGCATGGCCCGGTGCGCAACTGGGTGCCGCGGCTGCATCCCGATGACCGCGACCGTTTCCGCGCCACGCTCGACGTGCTTTTAGAACATCGCCGCGGCCGCCTGCATCACGAATTCCGCATCCGGGCGGAGGACGGGCATTTCCACTGGCTGCAGATTCGCGCCCGGCCGGTGCTTGGCTCCAACGGTGAAATCATTCGTTGCGTCGGCACGATCATCGATGTCACGGAGCAGAAAAATTCCGTCGAGCGCCTGCTGCAGGATGCGCTCCACGACAACCTGACCGGCTTGCCGAACCGCCAGCTCTTTCTCGACCGCCTGCAAGCGGTTCTGACACTCGCCCCGAGTGGCGACATGGTACGCCCGACGGTCATGACGATCGATATCGACCGCTATAAGCAGGTCAATGACAGTCTCGGCATTGCTGCCGGCGACAACATCCTGATCGCGCTGACCAGGCGGCTTCGCCGTCTCCTGAAACCGCAGGACACGCTGGCACGTATCGCCGGCGACCAGTTCGGCCTGATCCTGGTGTCTGAACGCGATCCGGCCAAAGTTGCCGATTTTGCGGATGCGGTTTCCAAGGCGATCATGGTGCCAATCAACTTCGCCAACCGCGAAATCATCCTTACCGCTTCGATCGGGCTCGCCTCCTGGGTGGACCAGCAGGAAAGTGCAGCCGGCCTGTTGGCCGACGCTGAACTCGCAATGTACCGGGCAAAGCGCGCAGGCGGAAACCGTGTTGAGCCCTTCCGACCGGCGTTTCGCGCCTCCGGCACGGACAAGCTGCAGATCGAAACCGATCTGCGTCGCGCCATCGAGCGCAAGGAACTCTCGCTTGCCTACCAGCCGATCATCCGGCTGAAGGATGGGGAAATTGCCGGCTTCGAGGCGCTGATGCGCTGGGACCATCCCAAGCGCGGCAGCATTCCGCCATCGGAATTCATCCCGATCGCCGAGATGTCGGACCTGATCGGCCCGCTCGGCTTGTTCGCCCTGGACCGCGCCGGCACCGACCTGATGAAATGGCAGAACCAGACGGGTGAACTGCCGATCTTCGTCTCGGTGAACCTTTCCAGCGCTCAGCTCCTTAACGCCGACCTCTACAACGACGTACGGGCCTTGCTGCAGAAGACCCAGGTCAGCCCGCATCAGCTCAAGCTGGAACTCACCGAGTCGCTGATGATGGAAAATCCCGAGCAGGCACGCCTCGTGCTCGCCAAGCTCAAGGAAACGGGTATGGGCCTGGCGCTGGACGATTTCGGCACCGGGTATTCTTCACTGGCCTACCTGACGAAGTTTCCGTTCGACACGATCAAGCTCGACAAGGCACTCGTCAAGGATGCCACGGATAAACGCGCCATTCTTCTACGCTCCGTCATTGCCATGGCCCGTGCGCTCGAGATGGCGGTGGTCGCGGAAGGCATAGAGACCGACGAGGATGCCGCCGAACTTGCCAAGATGGGTTGCCATTTCGGCCAGAGCTATCTGTTCGGCCCGCCGGCCGCTGCGGATGTGGTGCTGAAGTTACTCAAGGAACGCTTTCCCCTGACCAAGCGGGCGTGACGTCACGCCGCCTGCCCGGTCTTCTGACGCTCACGGGCAAAGGGGCTTAGTCCGAGCCATTGTTGCATCGAGCTCGCCATCTCGGGACTACCGTCAAGCTCCAGCCGGCCGGACCTCACCTCCGCTCGCACGGTCGCGATGCCCATCCAGATCGCCGTCATGATACGCAAAGCGCAGGTCACGTAGAGATCGACCTCAAAGCCCGGATCGGTCGAACAGACGTCCACATCGCGCCCGTCGATGACAAGCCAGTATCGCTGCCGCGCCGGCGGTTGATCCGGAAAAAGAAACTGCACCGTACAGCGGCTGGGAGGCAGCGGTTCCGGATCAAGATGGCGGCGCATATCCCACATCAAAAGCGACGGATCGAGTTTTTCGAGGGCATGCTGGGTTTCCACCCAATGCTGCCCCCAAAAACCGAGCGTCATCACGACGTCGCGAAGCTCCTCGCCGGCCGGCGTCAGATGGTATTCGATGACACCGTCTGCTGCCTTGCGTGTCTCGATGACACCCGCCTTTGCAAGCTCCTTCAGCCGTTTTGAAAGCAGGGTGGGCGACATGCGCGGCACTCCGCGCCTGAGGTCGTTGAATCTGTGGCTACCACAGAGCAGCTCCCGCAGTATCAGCGGTGTCCAACGGGTGCAGAAGACTTCGGCGGCCATGGCGACGGGACAGAACTGGCCGTAACTCGCGGTCATTTCCGGCATAGGCAACCCCTGCGTGATTGAACTACCCAGAATAGGACCATCGCCCATAAGCGCCAAGTACACTTTTTGTACTAGTCCTTCTCCACTTATCCATGAGGCTTCCGGCGCGCCATACGCGGTACACTTCCTGTACTTGCGGCTTTTCGATGCCCGGCAAACACTCCCTGCATTCTCAACAGGAGGAGGATTGCAACATGACGACAGCAACCGGAACCTTGCCGTTCAGCAAAGTTCATCCCGAGCTCGCCGGCATTGCCCGCTCACTCGGTTCAGTCTTCGCCGGGCGTGCAGCTGCGGCCGACGAAGGCGACACCTTCGTTGCGGACAATTACCGCGACCTACGCCATTCCGGCCTGGTGGAGGCCGGCGTGCCAGCGGACCTCGGTGGCGGGGGCGCGGACATCGCGGAACTTTGTGCCATGATCAAGGAACTCGCCCACCATTGCGGCTCCACCGCGCTTGCCTTTTCCATGCACACCCATCAGGTGGCGATCCCCGCCTGGCGATGGACGCACCAGAAGGCACAGCCTGTTGTGCCGCTCTTGAAGCGGGTCGCAGCGGAACGGATCATTCTGCTTTCGAGCGGCGGATCGGACTGGATCCGCGGATCAGGCAAGGCGGAAAAGGTCGATGGCGGCTATCGGATAACCGCACGCAAGATCTTCACCTCAGGCTCGCCCATCGGCGACCTCCTGATGACAGGTGCCGTTGTGGACGAACCGGATGGACCGAAAGTGATCCATTTCGGCCTGCCGATGAAATCCCCGCATGTCAAAGTGCTCGACACCTGGAAGACGATGGGCATGCGCGGCACAGGCTCCCATGACGTGATGGTCGATGGCCACGTGGTGCCGGAAGAAGCGGTTGCGCTGAAACGCAATCAAGGCGAATGGCATATGCTCTTCCATATCATCTCCATGATCGCTTTCCCGCTGATATATTCGGCCTATCTCGGCGTTGCCGAAAGCGCCCGGAACATCGCCATAGACCTGGCAAAGAAGCGCGAGCCGGACGCGCATGTGATCAGCCTTGCCGGACAGATGGAGACCGAGCTGCGCGCCGCTCAATATGCGCTTGGCAACATGATCGCAGTCGCAGAGCGGGGCGATCCCTCGCCGGTGACGACGAACGAGATCATGATCGGCCGCTCGCTGGTTGCCCGCCACGCAATCGCGGCGACCGAGCTTGCGATGGAAACGGCGGGCGGTGCCGCCTTTTATCGCGACAACGGTCTGGAACGGCGGTTCCGCGATGTCCAAGGTGCGCGTTATCATCCGATGAGGGTGGGAGCACAGCAGGAGTTTTCCGGTCGCACCGCACTCGGTCTCGACATTTCGACGACGTTCTGATGGGACGGCTAGGCTTGCTTCACGAGGCACTATTCAGGAGGCAAGCCCCGCCGGAGGAGCGGGCGCAATGCGCCCGTCCCGACCTTGAATGGAGGCAGTGCCAAGCTCCACTTCGGACGGCTGCTTGAGATCGGTTTGGCTATTCTGGTGAACGAGCTGATGGATGAATTCGAGCTTCGTCACCACCGATGGAGTAAGGATAAATGGATAAAGATCCGGCACGCCCATCGACCGGTGGATGCCGTTGATCGCGAGGCTCAGAGGCACCCAGGCGGCTACAAGCTGCTCGGAACTTTCGGCCTTGTACGGATTGAAAGCCACTTCCGCCGCCAATTCCTGATGCCGCCGCGGCTCGATTGAGATCCCATAGGCCCTTGCCGTCTCCAGCGTATCGACAATGTGAAGATAGTGGGCAAAGGTCTCGGCAAAATCTTCCCAAGGATGACTGCTCGCATAGGTGCTGATGAACCTCTCCTGCCAATCAGGCGGCGGCCCCTCTTCATAGTTGCGCTTAAGCGCCTCCCCGTAATCCGCCGTCTCGTCGCCAAAGACTTCCCGAAACTCGGCTAGCCTAGCGCCGTCGCGCACGAGTTTGTCCCACATATAATGACCGATCTCATGGCGAAAATGGCCAAGCAGGGTCCGATACGGCTCATTCATCGAGACCCGCACCTGTTCCCGGGTGACATCGTCTGCCTCGGCGGCGCGAATGGCGATCAAGCCGTCCTCATGACCGGTCATCGCTGGTACGATCGTGCCATCCTCCCTCACCTCGTCCACGAGAAAGTCGAAGACGAGACCGTTCTCAGGGTCCTCTTGGCGTGTGGTACGCGGCAGGTTCCAGCGCATAAGAGAGTAGAACAGATGCCTTTGCGCCTGACTGATCCGGCGCCACTGATTGAGGCCGACCTCTGTGGATGCATCGGGAACGAGCCGATTGTGCCGGCAGGCCGGGCAAAAGGGGTGCACCTCCTCCGCCGCCACCGTCCAGTTGCAGACATCGATGGCTGCGTTGGCACAGAGCCTAACCTTGCGTTCGGGTCTGGCGACCAGATGCCAAGTTCCGTCCTCATCTTCGGCAAGCGCATGCATCGCCAGCATTTCCGGCACAAAGGCAAGCCTGTGGCCGCAGTTGACGCAGGAGCGGTTGTCGAAATGGATCGGCTGGCCGCAATGGTCGCAGTCGTAGAGGCGCATGGGAGATACCGTGGAAAAGTAGGATGAATAGAGAAAACCTGCTCCGACCGAAGCCGGAACAGGTTCGAATACGCTTGCTGGCGCAATTCGTTTACATGCGGTCTACCACGTTCTTCGCGGCGTCCTTGAGATGGCCCTTGGCCTGCTGGGCATCGCCCTTAGCCTCCTGAGCAGATCCCTTAGCCCGCATTTCATCGTCGTCGGTCATGTCGCCGGCTGCCTGCTTAACCTTGCCAGCCATTTCATTGGCCTTGCCGGCCATTTTGTCACTGGTGCTGCCCATGGATCTTTCTCCTTGTTCGTTTGACGCGTCCAGCGTCTTGCAACAGGAGAACGCCGCGTCAGTGAGCTTCGTTCCGGGGCAGATCCAGATTTCCCGTCAGGCGTGGCCGGCTTCGCTGGACAGCATTTCCGGGCTGACCCCCATCGATGCCAGTGCCCGCTCGTATTTTCCATCAAGCGCTCGGTCGAAGATCAGGTCGTCGTCGGCTGGACAATTGAGCCAGCCGTTGTTGGAGATTTCCAATTCCAACTGGCCGGCTCCCCAACCCGCGTAACCGAGCAGCATGGTAGCTCGCGCCGGTCCGCGACCGTTACAGATCGCGCGAATGATATCCAGCGTGGCGGTAAGCGATATCTCGTCGCTGACGGGGATCGAGGACTCGCTGACAAAATCATCCGTATGCAGGACGAAGCCGCGGCCCGTTTCGACCGGCCCGCCGGACAGAATGGGAAAATCGCGGGTATCGCTCGGCAACATGATCGCTTCAGTCTGGTCCAGAAGTTTCAGGTGAAGCAGAACGTCGGTGAATGAAATCGGCTGCGGCCGGTTGATGATGAAGCCCATCGCGCCGGCCGGCGAATGGGCGCAGACATAAACAACAGCTCGGGCAAAATTGCCGTCTTTCATGCCAGGCATGGCGATCAGGAACTGGCCGTCCAGGAACCCCCGTTCGCTCTTGTCCCTCAGGGTCGAGAAAACCATCATGCCTCCAACCTGCCTGCCGGCCCGGCCTCCGGGCGAGTGAGGCTTCAATCCATCTCTTATCAAGATGGGGCAGTATATCCAATCAATCAACCGAAAATGATCGGCTTTTGGGGGTCTGTGACTGGTCCGGCTCCACGTAATCGATTAAATGCTTGCCGCATGAAGATAATTTCGCTCAGCCATTTTTCCGATCGCGCATCTGCCATACTCGCCGGTCTGTTTGCTGGCGCGGCGGTGGCCTTTGCTACCCCAAGTATCGCTGAGATAACGCCCTGGGCCATCAATGAAGGCGGCCGGATGCGGATCGTCGCCTTGCCGCCCGAGCCGGATGGCATCGTTCGTGGCGTTTTGCAGATCGAGCCCAAATCGGGCTGGATCACCTACTGGAAAGAACCGGGCGAAGCGGGCATTCCGCCGCAGATGGTGTTATCCGAGACCGACGGCGTCAAGCTGAACCATATCTCCTTTCCGGTTCCGAAGCGGATCAACAATGGCAAGCTGCGCGACATCGGCTACGATCAATCGGTGGCGCTGCCCTTCGAACTCAAGGCAGACGCACCCCACAAGCCGCTGACTATCGCAGCTTCGGCTTTCGTCGGTCTCTGCCGCAATATCTGCATTCCTTTCCAAGCGGAATTTTCGCTGGCGCTTGCGCCGACCAAGGGAACGCCGGTCGAGGAAGCGATGATCCTCAATGCGGCAGCCTCGAAGCTGCCGGAAGCTCCCTCGAACGATTTCGCGGTTACCCAATATGTGATGACCCGCGACAGGCTGAGCCTCAAACTGAAACTGCCCGCCGGAACAACCGAACCGCAGGTGATCGTTACCGGTCCCCAGGGGCATGTACTTTTTGAGAGCGTAAACGGGCGGCGGGACGAAGACAGCTATCAACTCGACATGCCGATCGGCAAGCTGCCAAAGGGCTATGACATCAAGGGCAAGCGCTGGGGCATCCTCGTGATTGCCGGCAGCCGGGCCATGGAAACCTCCCTTGCCTTCGAGTAGACCAGCTCCTCACTTGTCTTGTGTCAAGTCGCCATTATAGTGCGCGGCAAATGGCGGGCTGAGGCAGCCCGATCCCAACCGAGGAGAGCTCCCGTGACCATTACCGTCGGCGATAAGCTGCCAGAAGCGACATTCAAGGAAAAGACCGCGGACGGTGCAGTGGAAATCACCACCCAGCAGCTTTTCAAAGGCAAGAAGGTCGTCCTGTTTGCCGTCCCCGGCGCCTTCACGCCCACCTGCTCGCTGAACCATCTCCCAGGGTATATCGAGAACCGCGATGCGATCCTTTCCAAGGGCGTGGATGACATTGCCGTCGTTGCAGTCAACGACTGGCATGTGATGGGCGCGTGGGCGCAGCAGTCCGGCGGCATGGGCAAGATCCACTTTCTTGCCGACTGGGATGGCGCGTTCACCAAATCGCTGGGACTGGAAGCCGACCTCTCCGCCGGAGGTCTCGGCGTGCGGTCCAAGCGCTATTCCATGCTTGTCGAGGATGGCGTGGTAAAGTCGCTCAACCTCGAGGAAACACCCGGCCAGGCGACAGTCTCCGGAGCCGCCGCAATGCTGGAGCAGCTCTGAACCTTTTGAATTGGGCCAGCAAGGGGGCGCCGCGCTTATCGCGCCCCTTCTGCTTTGCCGGCGGGCTCACACGGCGAGATCGAAAACCATCAGGCCCGACAATCCTCCGTCGGTAGATGCGACGATCCGCTCACCGACAGCCACGTGTTCCGGATGGACGAGATAGGCATCCCGCGCCTCAGGGTTTTCGAAGGTTACGACGAAGCCATCGAGAAATCCGCCGTTCAGCCCTTCGGGCGAGACGTTGGGACCGTATTTCAAGTCGAGGATGCCGGGGATGACGTTCTTCAAGTCGGCAATTGCATCATAGATGGCCTGCTTCTCGGCATGCTGGAGCGCCGCCTTGAAGCGAAGGAATACGCAGTGCAGGATCATTGGCCGGCCCTCCCGGATTTTCTTGTTTGCGGCAGAATAGTGGCTAAGGCGGCAAGCGCAACGGGGCTCAGGCGATTTCCAGCAGAAGTGCGCGGTGATCCGATACTTCGGGGTCGGCGACCACGTCGAAATTTTCGACTTTCACATCCGGCGTCACCAGCAGATAGTCCGCGTAACGTCCTTCCTTCGGATACCAGGAGGTGCGCGTATCGGTGAAGCCGCGCGTCGTGACGAGGTCGATGAGACCGAAGCTCCGCAGGATTGCGAAGGTCTCGCTGTCCGGCAGCAGGTTCAGGTCGCCGCAGAGGACGAGCGGTTCGCCGGGCTGCCAGACCTTTTCGATCAATGCGGAGAGAGCCTCAGCTTGCGCCAATCGGGCCGGAGTATCTCCCTTACCGGCGAGATCGCGAAGTCCGTGCATCTGGACGATCGTCACTGCAGAACCCGCATCGTAGCGGAACATGCGGATGCCATGCGCATTTCGCGAGCGCGGATGAGGCCCCCAACCATCGGCAGAGAATTGCGCATGCACGAAGCCGAGCCCTTGGCCGATGATCGGCAACGTGTTGCGGACGAAAGTGCCGAGACCGAATTCCGACGTCACCTCCCGCTCTCCTTCGAAAAGCGTGCCTCGCGCCACCGGCGCGAACATCGTCTCGTGACGAGGCAGGATCGCCTTCACATCCTCATAGAGGTTGGCGCGCTGCGGCAGTTCGAACGTGCCGTCGCGATAGATGAGCCAGTCCGATGCCGCATCCGGCGAACGGGTAACCTCCTGCAGGCAGAGTACGTCCGGATCGGCCTGCTGCAGATACCGCATCAAGGGCTCGTGTACCCGGCCACCCCAGGCATTGAGAGAAATCACCCTGAGCGACACCGATCAGCGCTCCGCCGAAATCATCAGGATCATCGGACGGTCCATTTCCTCTTGAAGATCGGAATTGGCCGCGATCTGGTCTGGTGTCGGGTGCCACTCAAGCAAACGGCGGATGACAAAGCCTTCGTCCATCAAGGTATTTACGGTCGTGCCAAGCGTCCGATGGTACTTAACAACGCCTTTGGCCAGCCAGTCGGTCATGCGCCGACCCTCGACGGAATAGTTGTCCACTGGCCAAAACCGATTGCCGTTCCCGTCCGTTCGCCACCCGGGACTGGAGGAGGCCATATAGATTGGATGCTCTATGGTGAAGACGAACTTGCCGCCCGGCACCAAAGTCCTGTGCACTTGCCGCACCAATCGGCCGAAATCTTCAAGGTAGTGAAAGGCAAGAGAGCTGTAAGCAAGGCCGAACCGTGCTTGCGGCAGTTCGACCTGCTCCAGATCAGCGCGATCATAGCTGATGACAGGATGGGCGTTTTCCGCCGTTGCGCGGGCAATCATGTTTTCGGAAAGATCGAGGCCCAGCACGGCAGCCGCGCCTTCATCCGCCGCAAAACGCGTAAACCAGCCGAAACCGCAGCCGAGATCGATAATCCGCAAGCCTTTCAATGGTGGAAGAAGAGCGCGTATGGCAGGCCATTCGGCGGCTCCGGCAAGACCATGCACCGAGCGGCCGAGCTGGCTGTAACCGGCAAAAAACTCGGACCTATCGTAGATGTTCTGAGCCACGGCCCCCTCCTGGGTCAGTCGCTATCTCTTCTTGAATGGCGCCATGCCGAGGCGGGCGAGTTCATCAGCCCGCTCGTTTTCCGGATGACCCGCATGGCCCTTGATCCAATGAAGGGTTACCTTGTGCTTGCTGCGTGCTTCCTCCAGCTGCTGCCAGAGTTCAGCGTTCTTGACCGGTTTTTTGTCAGCGGTCTTCCAGCCGTTTTTTTTCCAGCCGAAGATCCACTTGGAAATGCCATCCTTCACATAGGCGCTGTCGGTGTAGAGATCGACCTCGCACGGGGTTTTCAAGGCGTTCAGCGCCTGGATCGCCGCCATCAGCTCCATTCGGTTGTTGGTCGTGTCGGCCTCGCCGCCGAACATTTCCTTTTCCGTTTCGCCGTAACGCAGGATGGCGCCCCAACCGCCGGGTCCGGGATTTCCGGAGCACGCGCCGTCGGTGAAAATATCGACATGCTTCATGACAGTGCCGCTTCCGGTGCCAGCCCGTATTCAGCAGCCGAGCCGATCTGCCGGTGGAACCGCAGCTTGCGCAGGTATTCCAGCGGATCCTTTTTCACCACGAGCGCGCCGGCGGGCGTTGTCAGCCAGTCATAAAGCCTGGTCAGGAAGAAGCGCAGGGCGGAGCCGCGTGCCAGAACCGGCAGAGCCGCGATCTCGTCCTTCGACAGCGGACGGACGCTCTGATAACCCTCCAAAAGCGCCTTCCCTTTTGTGAGATTATAGGAATGATCCTTCTCGAAACACCAGGCGTTCAGGCAGATCGAGACGTCGTAGCAAAGCAGGTCGTTGCAGGCGAAATAGAAATCGATCAGACCGGAAAGCTCGTCGCCCAGGAAAAAGACGTTGTCCTGGAAAAGGTCGGCATGGATGACGCCGGCCGGCAGATCCTTCGGCCAATGGCCCGCCAGAAATTCAAGCTCCGAAGAAATCTCATCCTGCAGGCCCGTCTCCACCTCGTCGGCGCGGTCTGCGGATTTCGCCCAAAGGGTCTCCCAGCCTTCGAGCGACAGTGCATTCGGACGCGTCAGCGAAAAGCCAGCCGCCGCGAGATGCATCTGGGCAAGCGCCTTGCCGACTTCACGGCAATGCCTGGCTTCCGGCTTCCTCAGCCACATGCCCTCGAGAAAGGAGATCAGCGCGGCGGGACGGCCTGAGAGTTCGCCGAGCAACTGGCCGTCCCGCCGCGGCAGCGGAAGCGGGCAGGACAGACCACGTGCCGCAAGATGCTGCATCAGCCCCAGGAAAAACGGCAGGTCTGATTTTTCCACGCGCTTCTCATAAAGCGTCAGGATCAACGGATCGCGTGTCGTATGCAGCAGGAAGTTCGAGTTCTCGACGCCCTCGGCAATGCCCTTATAGGAGGTCAATTCACCGACATCATACTCGGTCAGGAAATGTTTCAGGTCGTCTTCGGTGATGTCGGTGTAAACGGCCAAGGGTCCATCCCGCGATGATTCTGCCGCTTCAATGCGGCGCATAGCCTCTTCCTAGCGTCTCACTTCGCCTACCGCTAGACCTCCGGTCGGCCCGAGCGAAAATCGATTCACAGATCTATTCCAGGCCGTTACGCCGGCACGCTTCTCGCGCCGTTCACCCAGGCCATATCCTCGACGGTCAGCGGCACGCCGCGAAGCTCGCGGTTGACAAGGAAGTTTTCCGTTTCCTCTGCGGTGATGGCGAGCTCGATTTTCGCGTCGAAACGCTCCTTGAAGGCTGCAATGATCTCATCGACGATCACTTCCGGAGCCGAGGCGCCGGCGGAAAGCCCGAGCGTGCGGATATCGCCGATCTCGTTCCAGTCCAGTTCGGAGGCCCGCTGCACCAGCAGAGAACGTTGGGCACCGGCACGCAGGGCGACTTCCACCAGACGCTTGGAATTGGAAGAATTCGGCGCTCCGACGACGAGGAAAAGATCGCAGCCGGGTGCGGCCTGTTTTACCGCCTCCTGGCGATTGGTCGTGGCATAACAGATGGAATCGGCGGCCGGTGCCGTGAGGCTTGGAAAGCGCTCCATCAGCCGCGCGATGACGCCCGCCGTGTCGTCGACCGAAAGCGTCGTCTGGGTGACGTAACCGAGGTTTTCGGTGTCGGCCGGTTCATAGCGGTCGGCATCTTCTATCGTCTCGATCAGGGAAACCGTGCCTGGCGGAAGCTGGCCCATCGTGCCGATCACTTCCGGGTGGCCGGCATGGCCAATCAGCACCACATGGCGGCCAAGCCGCTGGTGGCGCATGGCCTGTTTGTGGACCTTCGAAACGAGCGGGCAGGTCGCATCAAGATAGAACAGATTGCGCGCTTGCGCATCCTCCGGCACCGATTTGGGAACCCCATGGGCGGAAAAGACAACCGGCTGCTCCCTATGCTCGACCGGAATCTCTTCCAGTTCCTCGACAAAAACCGCGCCCTTTGCTTCCAGCCCTTCCACAACGTAGCGGTTATGGACGATCTCGTGGCGGACATAGACGGGTGCGCCATAGGCCTTCAGCGCCAGCACGACGATCTGGATGGCGCGGTCGACGCCGGCACAAAAACCGCGCGGGCCGCAGAGGCGGATCGAAAGCGGACTTTTTTTTGCGGGGAGTGAGGATGCCATCAAATCAGGACGCCAGGAATGTCAGCAACAGAGCGATAAGGGCCGGACCGCCCTGAACCAGCAGGATCCGCGGCTTGACCGACCACGCGCCATATATAGCGGCAATGACGACGCACACAAGGAAGAAGAGCTTTAGCTGGAACGCGAAAGCCGGATCCGGATGGAGCAATGACCAGAACAGCCCGGCCGCAAGGAAGCCGTTGTAGAGCCCTTGGTTGGCGGCCAGCACCTTCGTTGCCTGCGCCCGTTCCTCCGACATGCGGAACACCCTTCTTCCCGTCGGACCAGTCCAAAGGAACATCTCCAGGACCAGAAACCCCACATGCAGCAGCGCCGCCAGCGCGACGAAGAGATTTGCCAGCAGACTCATCCCAACCCCCGTTCAACCCGGTTGTAACATAATGCGGTTCAAGCACCGGAGCCAACCGCCTCAAGCATGCTTGCGCCGAAACCACATCCCGATCACGACCGCAACAAGCGCTGCAGCCAAGCCGTACCACGTCACCGCGTATTGCAGGTGGCTGTTCGGCAGGTCGAATTGCGTCACCCCACCTTTCGGCCAGCCGCCTGGATTGGCGACCGATGCATCGGCATCCACGAAGAACGGTACGGCCTTGGACGGGTCGAGGCCCGCAGTTGCGACCATGGCGTCGAGATCCTTCCAGTAGAAGATGTTCTTCGCGGTGTCGTTGTCCGGAACGATGGCTGACGGCTTTACGGGAAGTCGGCTGCGGGCATAACCCGTGACCGTCTGCTCCCCCGTCACCTCTCCGGCCGGTCGCGTTGCCGGTTCCTTCATCTCATAGGGCACGAAACCGCGATTGACGAAAAGGATGCGGCCATCGGTCAGCGTCATCGGCGTATAGACGTAGAAGCCGGTGCGGCCTTGGAATGTCGCGAAGAAATGCCGCTCCTTCCGGTGATCGAAGGTACCGGTTACCGAGATGCGGCGATATTCAATATCGCCGCCAGACCTCATGAGCGTCTCGATCTCGGAGAGTGCCACGGGTGACGCAGCCCGGCGCGCGGCGATATCGGCAAGCAGCCCCTCTTTCCATTGCAGCCGTCCCACCTGCCAGGTGCCGAGCGAGAGAAGCGTGGCGAGTGCTAGAAGAACGATGACGGCGCTGCCAATTCTCCAGCCGCGACTGCGCCGCGTAGGGGTAGGCGTGATCTCGGAAGAAGCCTTCATCGCCATGGAATTCCGATCCTTAAAAACAGAAGGGCGGCTTTCGCCGCCCTTACCAAGCCTATGTCCCGAGGATCAACCGTGGGAAAGCGGTGCGCCCCAGCCGCCCCAGATGTAGATCGAGAAGAACAGAAACAGCCAGACGACGTCGACGAAATGCCAATACCAGGCAGCAGCCTCGAAGCCGAAATGCTTCTGGGGTGTAAAGCCGCCGCGCATGGCGCGGACCAGGCAGACCAGCAGGAAGATCGTGCCGATCAGAACGTGGAAGCCATGGAAGCCGGTCGCCATGAAGAAGGTCGCGCCGTAGATCGAGTTGGAGAACGCGAACGGAGCGTGCATGTATTCGTAGGCCTGGACGAAGGAAAACAGGATGCCGAGCGCGACTGTCAGCGACAGGCCTGAGATAAGGCCCTTGCGATCATTGTGCAGCAGCGCATGGTGCGCCCAGGTCACGCAGGTCCCCGACAAGAGCAGGATGATCGTGTTGTAGAGCGGCAGGTGCCAGGGATCGAGAACCTCGATGCCCTTCGGCGGCCACTGGCCGCCCACGGCCTCGACGCGGCTCGCCTGGATAGCTTCGTTGGCAAACAGGCTGGCATCGAAAAAGGCCCAGAACCAGGCAACGAAGAACATCACTTCGGAGGCGATGAACATGATCATGCCGTAGCGCAGATGCAGCGACACGACGCGCGTATGGGCGCCCTCGCGGCCTTCCTTGATGGTGTCCGACCACCAGCCGATCATCGTGTAGACGACGATGGCGAGGCCGATGAAGAAGAGCCAGGGCGTCGCGAAATTCAGGCCGAAAAGCTTGAACTCGCCGCCATGCAGATAGCGCATGTAACCTACGCCGCCAAAGGTCAGGACGAAGGCGCCGAGCGAAGCCAGAATAGGCCACGGGCTCGGATCGATAATGTGGTAGTCGTGCTGTTTCTGATGCGCATCGGCCATGTCAGAATCCCCGGATGAATGCCTGCTTCGCCGAAACCGGCGAACCCTCTTAAAGTTTCTTGTCCACTGTCTTGCCGCCTTCCGGCAGAGCCGCGACCGGTTTGCCGGGCGCACTCGGATAGAAGGTGTAGGACAGTGTGATCGTCTTGATATTCTTGGTCTCTTCCGCCTTGGCAATCTCCGGATCGACGAAGAATACCACAGGCATCGTGACCGACTGGCCGGGCTGCAGCGTCTGCTCGGTGAAGCAGAAGCACTCGACCTTGTTGAAGTAGGCGCCAGCTTCCATCGGCGTGACATTGAAGACGGCGGTGCCGGTCGTCGCACTCGAGGAGCGATTGGTCGCCGTATATTCGATCTGCAGCGTCTCGCCGATCTTTGGATCCACCGCCTTGGCGGGCTTGAAGTCCCAGTTGAGGCCGGGCGAGATATTGGCGTCGAAGGTGACCTTGATCGTCTTGTCCAAGACCTTGTCGGAATACTGCTCGACCCGTTGCGTCGTGCCGTTGTAGCCTGTCACCTGGCAGAACAAGCGGTAAAGCGGCACCGACGCATAGGCCATGCCGACCATGCCGGCGACGAAAACGGCGCAGCCGGCGAAGATCGCGCCGTTGCTTACCCGTTTTGCCTGTGCATTCCGACCGGCTTCCGTCATCGCCCGCTCCTAGTTCCCAAGCCCGCCGATTTTGACCAGCGTGATGATGTAGAAGAGAATGACAAGACCGGCCAGCAGCACACCAAGCGCGATGTTGCGGTTGCGGCGTGACTTCTTCTGCGCCTCATTGAGCTTGACGGTCTCGATCACAGCAGGCCTCCAAGGATGGTGGGCAGCCCTTCGAACATCCGATCGGCCAACAGGGCCGAAAAGATAGCGAAAAGATAGAGGATCGAATAGGCGAACATCTTCTTCGCCGGGATCATCTTCTGGTCGCCGTCCGGCATCCGCCAGACGGCGATGGAACAGTAGACGAAAACCGCGCCGAGCAGCGATGAGAAGATGCCGTAACCGAAGCCGGCGAGGCCCGTAAAGGTCGGCGCAACGGCGATCGCTGCGGTCAACGCTGCGTAGACGACGATCTGTGTCTTCGTGGAAGCTTCTCCCGCCACATTCGGCATCATCGGTATGCCGACCGCGCCGTAGTCGCGCATCTTGAACAGAGCCAGCGCCCAGAAATGCGCCGGCGTCCACAGGAAGATGATGAGGAACAGAAGGATGCTGTCGAGCGACACGCCCCCGGTGACACAGGCCCAGCCGATCATCGGCGGGAAAGCGCCCGAGGCGCCGCCGATGACGATGTTCTGCGGCGTCGAACGCTTCAGCCACATCGTGTAGACGACGGCGTAAAAGAAAATGGTGAAGGCGAGCAGGCTGGCGGCAAACCAGTTGACCGCAAGCCCCAGGATGGCGACGGAAAAGACCGACATCGTCAGCCCGAATGCGAGAGCCTCCTGAGGCAGGACGCGGCCCGCCGGGATCGGTCGCTTCGCTGTGCGTGTCATGACGGCGTCGATGTCGGCGTCATACCACATGTTCAACGCACCCGAGGCGCCGGCACCGACAGCTATGCAGAGAATTGCGATCACGCCGAGCACGGGATTGATGTGGCCGGGCGCGAGGATCAGACCGGCAAATGCCGTGAACACCACGAGCGACATGACCCGCGGCTTCATGAGTTCGAAGAAATCGCGCGCACCCGCTTCCGAGAGGCGAACGCCTCCATCGGAGCCGAGAACATCGTGATTGCTCATAACCGTCATTGAACCGTCCTGCTTAACATCTCAGGGCATCGCGGGTGCCGCGATGCCCCATCTCATTCCTTGGCCGCTCAGCGAATGCGTGGCAGCTGCTCCCACTGGTGGTAGGGCGGCGGCGAGGAAAGCTGCCATTCGAGCGTGCTCGCGCCTTCACCCCAGGGATTGTCGCCGGCAACGCGCTTCTTGGCGAAAGCTTCCCAGACGCCGAAGAGGAAGATGATCACGCCGGCGAAGGAGATGTAGGAGCCGATCGAGGACACGTAGTTCCAGCCGGCAAAAGCATCCGGATAATCGATATAGCGACGCGGCATGCCGGCGAGACCCAGGAAGTGCTGCGGGAAGAATACCAGGTTCACGCCGATGAACATGACCCAGAAATGCAGCTTGCCGATGAACTCGTTGTACATGTAGCCGAACATCTTCGGGAACCAGTAATACCACGCCGCGAAGATCGCGAAAACGGCGCCGAGCGACAGAACGTAGTGGAAGTGAGCCACGACGTAATAAGTGTCATGCAGCGAGCGGTCGAGACCGGCATTGGCAAGCTGGACGCCGGTGACGCCACCGACGGTGAACAGGAAGATGAAGCCGATCGCCCAGACCATCGGCGTCGTGAAGGTGAGAGATCCACCCCACATCGTGGCGATCCAGGAGAAGATCTTGATGCCGGTCGGAATTGCGATGACCATTGTTGCGAAGACGAAGTAACGCTGCGCATCGAGCGACAGGCCGACCGTATACATGTGGTGGGCCCAGACGATGAAGCCGACGGCGCCGATCGCGACCATGGCATAGGCCATGCCGAGGTAACCGAAGACCGGCTTCCTGGAGAAGGTCGATACGATGTGGCTGACGATGCCGAAGCCGGGCAGGATCAGAATGTAGACTTCCGGGTGACCGAAGAACCAGAAGAGGTGCTGGTAGAGGATCGGATCACCGCCGCCTTCCGGCGCAAAGAAGGTCGTGCCGAAGTTGCGATCGGTCAGAAGCATGGTGATGCCACCTGCCAGAACCGGCAGAGAAAGCAGTAGCAGGAAAGCAGTGATCAAAACGGCCCAGGCAAAGAGCGGCATCTTGTGCAGCGTCATGCCGGGAGCGCGCATATTAAGAATGGTGGTGATGAAGTTGATCGCACCGAGGATCGAAGAGGCGCCGGCGACATGCAGCGAGAAGATCGCAAGATCGACGGCAGGACCCGGGTGACCCATGGTCGCGAGCGGCGGATAAAGCGTCCAGCCACCGCCAACGCCGAACGCGCCGGCAGGACCTTCGACGAACATCGACAGAACCAGCAGGAGGAAGGCCGGGACGATCAACCAGAAGGAAATGTTGTTCAGGCGCGGAAAGGCCATATCCGGCGCACCGATCATGATCGGCACCATCCAGTTGGCGAAACCGCCGATCATGGCCGGCATGACCATGAAGAAGATCATGATCAGCGCGTGGCCGGTGGTGAACACGTTGAACATGTGCTTGCCGCCGTCGATGGCCGCGTCACCCTGGAAACCATAGACCATGGAAGCCAGACCATGGAAGATCTGGATCCCGGGCTCCTGCAGCTCCATGCGCATGGCGACGGAGAGAAGACCGCCGACGATGCCTGCCATGATCGCAAAGATCAGGTAGAGCGTGCCGATGTCCTTATGGTTGGTCGAAAACAGCCAACGCTGAGCGAAAGTCGGCGTGTGCGAATGATCGTGATGATGGTCGTGACCATGCGCATCGTGAGAGGTGCGGGTATGGGCGTGATCGTCGTGAGCGGAATGTCCAGCCATTATCCTCACTCCTCTAATTACTTGGATAGGTTTTCGGCGACGGCAAAATTGCCGACCGGCTTGTCGACCGCAGCGACGAGCGCCTTGTAGGCGCCCGGCAGGTCCGAAGCCGCCTGCGCAAGCCAGGCCTGGTATTTGTCTTCCGAGACGACGCGGATGGCGATCGGCATATAGGCGTGATCCTTGCCGCAAAGCTCGGAGCACTGACCGTAATAGAGGCCTTCGCGCTCGGCCTTGAACCAGGTTTCGTTGAGGCGACCGGGCACCGCATCGATCTTCAGGCCGAAAGCCGGCATCGCAAAGGCGTGAATGACATCCGACGGAGCAGCCGTCACGAGCATACGGACGGTCTTGTTGACGGGGACGACCATTTCGTTATCGACCGCCAGCAGGCGCGGATAGGCGCCGATATCGGTCTTGCCGGCAGCTTCGCGGTCCTGTTCCTTCAGCATGAAGCTGTCGAAGGCGACAGGAGCCTGCCCGCCTTCATATTCGTAATTCCACTGCCACTGCGTTGCAGTCGCCTTCACCGTCATGTCCGACTGCGGAATCTGCAGCTGGGCATTCAGGAGATTGAAGGAGGGAATGGCGAGGAAAAACAGAATGAGAACAGGGCCAAGCGTCCAGATGATTTCGATCATCGTGTTGTGGCTGGTGCGCGACGGCACCGGATTGGCGCTCGCGCGGAACTTCACGACCACGATGACAAGGAGCACCAGGACCAGAAGTGTGACCGGCACGATGAACCAGAGCGTATAATGCTCGAACCACCGGATCTGGTGCATGATCGGCGTGGCGGGCGCCTGAAGGTCAAGCTGCCAGGGACGCGGCTGATCCGCAAAACCGGCAGAAGCAAAGAGCAGACAGATGAGCGCCGTCATCACTGCAAAAGCTCTGTTCATCACTAATTTCTCCCCATGCGTTTGATCCAGAACAAACCCAACGCAGAATCCAAGCTATATGGTGTGCTTCAATCACAGTTTGCCTGCCGCCGCAATATCTGGCAGGAAAAGCCCATGCGGCATTTTTGCGCCTCGCGGGGAGCGCTGAATCATGTCACGATTGCAGGCTCGTGCGACTGAAACTCCCCCATCGAACGGCGATCGAGCCGGCCTCCCGCCCCTTTTTTATGCATCATAGCTTATATTCCGCGCAACGCCGCAGATTAATGAAGCTGTGAATCAATATGGGGAGGGCATCGCACGCGGAGTCCCATTTTCGCCGTACTCCACTGGAAAGAGGGCGGGGCTTTTCATTTGGTTCGGCCAGCGACAAGAATAGCCGCACTGATTCGTCTTACCGAGGTTTCCATGGGCCGTCCCTCCCTGATCCGCGCCAGTTTTGCAGCAATGCTCGCGACGGCCGTATCTCTTCCGGCATTCGCGCAGCAGCAACCTGGCCCGCGCCCGACGCCCCAACCAAGCCAAGGCACGACCTCGCCAGCGGCTCCCCAGCCCCCCGGACCGGCCCAGTCGGTGCCGGGAGTTCAGCCGCAACCGGCCCAGAAGCCGCAGCCGCCCGGCAATGTCCGCGAAAATCACGGCGCCTGGTCGATCATCTGCGACAGGCCGGCGGGCGCTTCTGCCGAACAATGTGCGCTGATGCAGAACGTGATTGCCGAAGACCGGCCGGAAGTGGGACTGTCGGTCGTCGTCCTGAAAACCGCCGACCGCAAGGCGAAGATCCTGCGCATCCTCGCGCCGCTCGGTGTTCTCCTGAAGGACGGCATGGAGCTCTACGTCGATAACAACAATATCGGCCGCGCTTATTTCACCCGCTGCTTCTCCGAAGGCTGTTATGTGGAGGTGGAGATCGACGACGAGCTGATGCGCATCCTTCGTGCCGGCAAAAACGCCGTCTTTGCACTGCGCGAATCGGCCGACCAGGATCGCGTCGGCATTCCGATCGAGCTTTCCGGCTTCGCTCCGGGTTACGACGCCCTCCCCTGACACTTGCCTCCGGCGTCCCGGGGACCTACATCGGACCGAACAAAGTTCGGGCCCGACCCGGCGAAGGAGCCTGCCATGAATACCGATCTTCTCAACCTTTTCGACTGCGACGAGGTCAAGTTGCGTTCGATCCTGTCCGAGACGCTGGCCGGGGCCGACGACGGCGAGTTGTTCGTGGAGCATGCCCAGGCGGAATCGCTGACCTTCGACAACGGACGGCTGAAGGGCGGCTCCTTTAATACAGATCAAGGATTCGGGCTGCGCGCGGTGGCCGGCGAAGCGGTCGGTTATGCGCATGCGGGGGAGCTTTCCGCCGCAGCACTATCGCGCGCCGCCGATGCCGTGCGGGCCGTCACGGCCGGCTATTCCGGCTCCTATGCGGCCGCTCCGCAGCGCACCAACAAGAAATATTACGGAGACGAAAACCCGATCGGATCCCCGAGCTTCGAGGAAAAGGTCAAGCTCTTGACCGACATCGACGCCTACCTGCGCAACAAGGACGATAAGGTCCGACAGGTGACGGCCACCGTTTCGGCAAGCTGGCAGGTGGTCGATATCCTGCGTGCCGACGGCCACCGGGTGCAGGACATCCGGCCGATGACCCGCATCAACATCTCCGTCGTCGTCGGCGAAGGCGACCGGCAGGAATCAGGTTCCTTCGGCACCGGCGGCCGCATCGGGTTCGGTGATTTCGTAACGGAAGGCAATTGGCAGACCGGCGCCGACGAGGCGCTTCGCCAGGCGCTGGTCAACCTGGCCGCCATCGACGCGCCGGCCGGTACCATGGACGTCGTACTCGGCTCAGGCTGGCCGGGCGTGATGCTGCATGAAGCCGTCGGTCACGGGCTCGAGGGTGATTTCAACCGCAAAAAGACATCCGCCTTTGCCGGACTTCTGGGAGAAATGGTTGCAGCTCCGGGTGTTACGGTTGTCGACGACGGCACGATCGACAACCGCCGCGGCTCGATCACCATCGACGATGAAGGCACGCCGTCCAGCTACAATGTGCTCATCGAGAACGGCAAACTGGTCGGCTACATGCAGGACCGGCAGAATGCTCGGCTGATGGGCGTTCAGCCGACCGGCAACGGTCGCCGTCAAGGTTATGCCTATACCCCGATGCCGCGCATGACCAATACCTACATGCTCGGCGGCGACAAGAGCCCGGACGAGATCATCGCCTCGGTCAAGAAGGGCATTTATGCCGTTTCCTTCGGCGGCGGCCAGGTCGACATCACCTCCGGCAAGTTCGTGTTCGGTTGCACGGAAGCCTACATGATCGAAAACGGCAAGATCGGACCTGCCATCAAGGGCGCCATGCTAATCGGCAACGGTCCCGACGCGATGCGAAGGGTGACCATGGTCGGCAACGACATGAAGCTCGACACCGGCATCGGCAATTGCGGCAAGGGCGGCCAATGGGTGCCGGTCGGCGTCGGCCAGCCGCATCTGAGAATGGACCAGATCACCGTCGGTGGCACCAAGGCTTGAATCTACATCGCTTCAATGCGCTGATTCCCGAGCTCTCCGTCAGTGATTGGCGGAAAAGCCGAGATTTCTACTGTGACTTGATCGGTTTTTCGGTCGTCTACGATCGGCGGGAAGAAGGTTTCGCCTTCTTGGCGCTCGGGGAGGCGCAACTGATGATCGACCAGATTGGCCTTGGCCGCGATTTTGACCTTCCCGAAGCTCCACGCGAACATCCGTTCGGGCGAGGCATCAACCTCCAGATCGAAGTGCCGGCGCTCCGACCGGTTCTCGTCCGGCTCGCTGCGGCGAATATCCCACTCTATTTGGCGCCGGAAGAGAAATGGTATCGCCGGGACGATAAGGAAGTCGGTAATCGACAGTTCATCGTCGCCGATCCCGATGGTTACCTTCTACGATTCTTCGAGGATCTTGGCGAGCGGCCGCTCAATGGGCATCCGGCCTAAAAAGCCACTTCCGTTCGATCGCCGCAGCGAGATCGATCTGATTCTTGCGGGCGAAAAGCAGGACATGACCCAAAAGATCAGCGGTTTCGTCCGCCAGGTCGCGGCTTAACTCTTCTCTGCTCCGTCCCTTCGTGCGCCCACGGCCGGTCAATCGGTTCCAGGCCTGGGTCAGTTCGCCCATCTCCTCCTGAAGCTTCAGGAGGAACCAATCGGAATCGCGCTTGATGGCATGGGTTTCGGCATAGCCGGCAGAGGCGGCTTCGAACTGACCGGCGAGTTTGTCCAGCATGACGTTCTCCATTTGTACCGATAAGTGACACTGATTCTACCTTCAGGTCCAGGCCATTGCTTGACACCCGGGCGCCAATTCCGGCAGGTGCGGCCATCGTTCAAATCCCTGTCACGGCCTCCCCATGGAATCTCGAGATCTGTTTGCCGCCTTTCTGGAATCATGGCTTCCGGGTCATTCGTCTTGTCAACTCGCCTTTGTTTTCCTGGCGGCGATGGTCGCGGGGCTGGCGCGCGGTTTTTCCGGCTTCGGCGGGGCCCTGATTTTCGTGCCGCTGGCCGGCGCGGCGATGGGGCCGAAGATCGCCTCCGGACTGCTCCTCGTGATCGACGGCATCATGACGCTCGGCATGGTGCCGGACAGCTGGCGGCGGGCCAACCGGCGAGAAGTGGCAACCATGCTTGCAGGTGCCGTGGTAGGCGTGCCGACAGGCACAGCCTTGCTTGCCCTTCTACCTTCTGTCACGCTGCGCTGGATCATCTCGATCGTCGTGCTCTGCCTGCTGGCCTTCCTGATCTCCGGTTGGCGCTACCATGGTCGGCCGAAGACCTACCTGACAATCGGAGTGGGAGGCCTCGCCGGCCTTTTCGGCGGCGCAGCGCAGATGTCGGGACCGCCGGTCGTCGCCTATTGGCTCGGCGGCGCAATTCCCCCGACAATCGTGCGGGCCAACCTTGTCCTCTATTTCGCGCTCTCGACCATCATCTCGGCCACATCCTATTTGATCGGCGGGATTCTCACTGTCGAGGTGCTTCTGATCGCACTTTTCGCCGGTCCCGGTTACGGCCTCGGTCTGTTTATGGGCTCCAGGCTTTTCGGCATCGCCAGCGAAGCGACGTTCCGGCGGATATGCTTCGTCCTGATTGCGACCGCCGCCCTCATCGGCCTTCCGCTCTTCGACACCTTGCGCCCCTGACGGGATTCTTGCCTGCCTTTCTTCAGCAAGGTTTAACCCGGAACACAGTAGGGTCACGCTTTCAGAAGTGACGTGAGCGTGATCACCGTGCGGAATACGAGGGAGAGGCTGAAGGCGCTCTGGCGCCGGGACGTCAAGCGGCGCCTTGTGGCCGGAGGCCTCGACATGGCCGCTGCCCTTGCGCGGGCCGGAATGTTTCCCAATGCACGGGGCCGCGGCGCCATCTTCACCCTCCATCATGTCCGGCCGAAAAAAAACCGCCCGCTCCAACCGAGCGGCCATCTGGAAGTGACCCCCGATTTCCTCAGCGAGGCTATCGAAAGGCTCTCGGCGGAAGGTTATGAATTCATACCGCTCGCGGACGTGCCGGGCCGCCTTACCGCGCCGGCGAAGCAACCCTTTGCGGCCTTCACACTCGATGACGGCTACAAGAACAACGCTGAATATGCCCTTCCCGTCTTTGCCCGCCACGGTGTGCCGTTCACCGTCTTCGTCACGCGAGGCTTTGCGGAACGTACGCATTCCATGTGGTGGGAAACGCTTGCCGAACTGCTGGGCAGGGAGCGGGAAGTCACATTCGATTTCGGGGAAGGAGCGGAGGCGATGGACCTTACCTCCGAAGCGCGCAAATTCGATGCCTTCGATCGCTTTTCAGCTTATGTCGCTGGTGTCGACGAGGCGGCGGCCGTTGCGAGGATCGATGCGCTGGCGAGGAAACATGGCATCGATCCGCTGGAGATCACCAGCGACTTGACGATGGAGCCCAAGGAATTACGCTTGCTTGGCGCGCATCCGCTGGCGTCGCTTGGAGCACATACGATCAGCCACCGGGCAGTCGGCCGCCTTTCCCCGCAGGATGCTCGCGACGAAATGCGGCAATCGGCGGACTATGTGGAGCAACTGACCGGCAGGCGGCCCGACACGATCGCTTATCCCTACGGCACACGGCATGCCGTTTCCGAGCGCGATCACCTGATTGCAAGCGAACTGGGCTTCTCGGTTGCGGTGACCACACAGCCCGGCACGCTGTGCGATAAAAGCAGGCATCGCCTCACGGGGCTACCGCGCATTTCGCTCAACGGCTATTATCAGGAGCCGCGCTACGTTTCCGCGCTGGCTTCGGGAATCCCGTTCGCCTTGGCACGCTGACCGTCCGGGTCAGGGATACATTCGCACCTTCTCCCAGGGACCGTCCGCCACCCCACGCCGAAACTCGACCCGGTCGTGAAGGCGGAACTGCCGGTCGTGCCAGAATTCGATCGAGACGGGCTTGATTCGGAAACCGGACCAATAAGGCGGTCGCGGGATGTCGCCTATGGCATATCTGGCCGTATATTCGGCAACAGCCTTTTCCAGGGCGAAACGGCCCTCCAGCGGTCGAGACTGTTTCGATGCCCAAGCGCCGATCCGGCTGCCGCGCGCCCGCGTCGCATAATAGGCATCGGCCTCGGCGTCGCTCACCACGTCCACCTCCCCCCGCAGCCGGACCTGGCGACGCAACGACTTCCAATGAAAGCACATCGCCGCCTTCTTCTGAGCGAGGATTTCACGTCCCTTCTGGCTCTCGAAATTGGTGTAGAAGACGAAGCCGTCCTCGTCGAAACCCTTGAGAAGCACCATGCGGACATTCGGCATGCCGTGTTCGTCGACGGTGGCAAGGGCGACGGCATTCGGATCATTGGGTTCCGATTTTTCCGCATCCTTCAGCCAGGAGCCGAAGAGTGCAAAAGGTTCGTTCTCCTCGGTGAAGTCACCGGTTGTTAACCCGCTTTCAGACATATTGAATAAAATACTCCCTAAAGTGCCCCGAGTTTTTGGCCGTACAGGACGCAAGGTGGTAGTGATAGCAAAGTCGAAGAGCCGCACAAAGAGGTCCATCGCGCTTGGTCGAGGTGCAGCCGTCATCTGTCTCGCCGGATTGTCTCTTACCGGATGCACCAGCAGCCTGGACCTCTTCGGCAGTTCCTCCAAGGTAGACCGCAGCATCTCAACCGGAACCGTTCCCGGTCCGAAGCAGGAATCCGGCGAGAACCTTTCCGACGAGGCGACTGTCCGCAATGCCGTCACGTCTGCCGATCTTGCAAAACTCGGCGCTGCCTCGGTCCCGTGGGCGAATGCCGTAACCGGCAGCGCAGGCGTCGTTTCGAAAATCCGCGAGGCTCGCAACGAAGGCCATCTCTGCCGCGACTTCACGACCACGAGACATTCCTACGAAGGAATTGCCATGTTTTCCGGCCAGGCCTGCATGACCGGCAGCGGTGACTGGATGCTGACCGCCTTCGACCGACAGTAAGGCCCTCTTCAGCACATCACCTACCCTACGACCGGGCAGAAACGATTCGTTTACCTTAACGAATACGAATTTTGGCCTGTAACCTCTGATTCATGAGTTCCGACCTAAATTTCCTCGAACAGGCACGCCGTACGCAGTGACGCGAGGAACTGACGAAAGCTGTCGGAGTTGTGACGAGTATCGGGGGGTCCAAGGATTTTGGCGGGCCCGCCGCTTCAGGTAACCGGTGGTCCCACAATGCGTGATCCCTATTCTCTGCTTGGTGTGAAGCGCAGCGCCGACGCTGACGAAATCAAGGCAGCATGGCGCGCCAAGGCAAAGACCGTCCATCCCGACGCCAACCAGGACGATCCGTCCGCCGCCAGCCGTTTTGCCGAAATCGGCCAGGCTTATGAGGTGTTGAAGGATCCCGACCGCCGCAAACGCTACGATCGAGCAGCCGAGATGCACCAGACCATCATGCAACAACGTCAGGCCGCGCGCGAAGCAGCCGAGCGGGCCAAGGCGGCCAAGGCCAATGCCGAAAAGGTCATGGAAGAGCTTGCCCGCGCCAATGCCCAGCGCACGCAGAGCCAGGCGGAAAATCCTCAAGGCGCGACGGGCGAGACCCCCGAAGACATGATCGAGCGCATATTCGGCGCGGCGGCTGCCGAGCAGGTGAAGGCGCAGAACCAGGCTCGAACCTCAGAGGATGCATCCGAGGGTGTGAAGGCCGAGCAGTCCGGTGAAAGAGCCCCCCTGCCCGTCATGGCGGTCGATCTTATCGCCTCGCTCGTCCGGCGCTTTCGCGGGACTGCCCCTTTACCTGAAAAAGCTCCGGATCTTTCCGTCGATGCCGCTGTTACCGTTGCCGATCTGCTGAAGCAGGCCTCGGTCACCGTAAAGCTCGCGGACGAACGAGAGGTCCGGTTTACACTCGAAAGAGGTATGACAGACGGGCATGTGGTGCGGCTGAAAGGCCAGGGCCTGAAAGTGGCCGGGATGAAACAGGGCGATCTCCTCGTCGCGCTCAAGGTCGCGCGCGACCCGCATTTCCACATCGAAGGTTTCGACCTCCATACCACCCTGCCGATCTCGCTCGAGGATGCGGTTTTGGGTACTGAGGCTACGGTGGAAACGCTCGAGGGCAGCCGCAGTCTTTCCGTTCCGGCCTGGTCAGGCTCGGACCAGACGATACGGATGAGCGGGCTTGGGCTGTATGACGGCGCCGGCGGACGCGGCGACCTCGTGGTCGAATTGCGGATCATGCTGTGGGAAAAGCCGAACGAGAAGGTCACCGACCTGATGCGGCACATGCGCCACGGGCTATACGTCTAATTGCGTCCAGTATGACAGTTTTGCGTCGGTTTTCACCGGTGCGCACCCTTGATTACGACCTTTAACATGAGATGATCCAAGTCAGCTTGAACCCTTGGGCTGCCTATGTCATAGGCAGCATTCGTCAAAGTTTCAGGGGACTATGTATGGTTCAGGCTTCCGGCCTCATGGCAGGCAAACGTGGCATCATCATGGGTGTTGCCAACAATCGTTCCATCGCTTGGGGCATTGCCAAAGCCATTCACAGCCAAGGCGGCGAGGTGGCATTCACCTACCAGGGTGATGCGCTGAAGAAGCGCGTCGAGCCGCTTGCGGCAGAACTCGGCGCCTTCATGGCCGGCCACTGCGATGTCAGCGACGAGGCCTCCGTCGATGAGGTTTTCGCCAATCTCGAAAAACATTGGGGCAAGATCGACTTCCTCGTGCATGCAATCGGCTTTTCCGACAAGGACGAGCTGACGGGCCGCTATGTCGACACGACGCCAGAGAATTTCGCCAAGACCATGCAGATCTCGGTCTATTCTTTCACCTCGGTGGCACGCCGGGCGGAAAAACTGATGACCGACGGCGGCTCCATGCTGACGCTCACCTATTACGGTGCAGAGAAGGTCATGCCGAACTACAATGTCATGGGTGTCGCCAAGGCTGCGCTCGAAGCGAGCGTAAAATATCTTGCGGTCGACCTCGGCCCGAAGAATATCCGTGTGAATGCGATTTCTGCTGGCCCGATCAAGACGCTGGCGGCCTCCGGCATCGGCGATTTCCGCTACATCCTCAAATGGAACGAATACAACGCGCCGTTGCGCCGCACCGTCACCATTGAGGAAGTCGGCGATGTCGGGCTCTACATGCTTTCGGACCTGTCGCGCTCGGTGACCGGCGAAACCCATCATGCAGACAGCGGTTATCATGTCGTCGGCATGAAGGCCGTCGATGCCCCGGACATCTCGGTCATCAAGGACTGATCGACACCAGGAAACGTCTGCCGTGCTTATCTACATGATCCGCCACGGGCAGACGGACTGGAACGCCGAAGGGCGTCTGCAGGGACAGCGGGATATTCCGCTCAACGCGCTTGGCCGGGCGCAAGCCAGCCGGAATGGCGAAAAGCTTCGGGAACTGATCGGGAGAGCGGAAGATTTCGCTTTCATCGCCAGCCCTTTGTCGCGAACACGCGAAACCATGGAGCGGCTTCGCGCCGCCATGGGCCTTGATCCGAACGCTTATCTGATCGACGAGCGGCTGAAGGAACTCTCCTTCGGCGATTGGGAGGGCCATACGCTGGCGGAAATCAGCCTGATGTCGCCGGACCGCCTGATGGCCCGGGCACAGGAAAAGTGGAGCTTTATTCCGCCGGGGGAATTCGCCGAAAGCTACGAAATCCTCTGCTGGCGCATCGGCGCCTGGCTGCAGGCGGTTGAAAGACCGACGGTATGCATTAGCCATGGCGGCGTCATCCGCTCGCTCTTCCGCCTGATCGGCAATCTTTCCGAAGACGACGCGGCAGCCGCGCCGACGCCGCAGGATCGCATTCTCAGGATCGACAGGGATTGCGGCCGCCTGGAATGGCTTTGACCAGCAAGCGGCGGCATGGGCTCAGATCACCCGAAAGGGTTTAGGAACTACTGGACGATCTCAAGATCGTCCACGATCCGGTGACCGTCGACTTCGGTAAAGAAGACAAGGACTTTGACGCCGGCTTTGAGACCTTCGAAATTGAATTCCTCGGGCACCTTGTAGGTCTTTCCATCATCCAACGTGAGGCTCAGCGCCTTCACATCCACCGTCTTGATCGTCGCCTCGACATCAGCGCTCTGCGCCCAGCCATTCAGGGGCGAAAAGATGCTTGCAGTGGCAAGCAGAGCAGCAATCAGGATACGCATGGGCTTAGGCCTTGATGGGGTCGACGTTGTTTCGTTACGACGCACAGATAGCCTCCCGATTGTGGCGAAAATCGCCCGCTACCATGACATTTTCGGTATAAGTAATGACTTGATTGTTAACGCTTTTCAAGAGCTCCAGGCCGCTTGAAGGCGGCGCAGCCGTATCGCCCGGATTTGGCCCGCGTGCTCAACCTGGCCAATAGCTTCCAAATTTGTGGGCAGCCGGGGGCAATCGGAAATTAACTCCCATCCGTTAGGCTTTTCCCGCAAGTCATAAAAGTTAACGAAAAGGGTTCGGGCGATTGAAATTCCGGCGTTCCTCCGCTTCTCAAACTCTACACCTTTTTCGGCATCCGAAGGCTCCCGCTGCAATCGCACTTGTCATTGCCCTGATGGTGATTGCGATCGCAATCATCATAGATGGGCGCCATACCGAAAGTTACCGCACCGAACTGCGAGGGACGACCGAAAGGACAGCGGCGCTGCTGGCCCAGCGTTTTTCATCCCAGGCCGAGACCGACATCCTGGCCGCCGATCACCTGGTCCATGTCCTGCAAGAGGATGCGCAAGGCTCGATCGAACGGTTCCAGCACTACATCGACAACGCTTTCAAAAAGGGGCAGCACTTTTTTGCGGTCGCGGTCGCGCCTAATTTCGAACTGACCCAGGTCATTACCCGCGACGGGATCGTCAACGGCGCATCGGGAAAAATCGGTAGCGTCGATCTTTCGCGTCTTGCAAGCAGCCTGAAATCGGTGGACGGCCGCGGCCGTCTGTCTTTCCTGAGCGGAACACAGGACGACCACCTGACGCTGGTCATGCCTGTGCCGAAAAGCGAAGACGGAGGGGGATTGTGGGGCGCAATTGCCATTTTGATAGAGGAAAGAGGCTTCATCGAAGCCTCCGGCGTGACCTTTTCACCAAATCCGATTGCTAGAACGAACCTCCTCAATCTGGATTGGCTGAACGTCGTTCTTCGCGATGCCGACAGGCCCGAATATTTCGCCTTCTACGGCGACGATTCCATCGAGGGTCAATCCCCGATGGAATGGGCGATCCCCCTCAAGGGTGCCAATTGGACCATGCTTGCCAGCCCGCATTCCGGCTGGGACATAACACCGCCGAACCAGTCGCGCTTCCGCCTTGGGATTGCTCTGGCGGTAGGCATGGTCATCGTGCCGATATTCATCGCTGCGTCGCTCATTTCGGAGCGCAATCGCCACATCGCCATACTGAAAGCGCGCGAACTCAACCTCACGGAGCTGTCGCAGCGCTTGAGGAGCGCCAAGGAAAATACTGACATCAAGAATGCGGAGCTGGAACTCGCGCTCGATGAACTTTCGAACCGCGAGCAGGAGCTCGAGGAGCTCTCCACCAGGTTCGATCTCGCCCTCGCCTCCTACAACTGCGGCATCTGGGAGTCCGATCCGGTCACGCAAACGGAAATATGGGATGCCCGTATGTGTCAGTTGCACAGCATTCCCTATACCGACGGGATCATCCATCGCGATCAATGGATCAACCTCCTCCACCCGGACGATCGGGAACTTGCCAAACAGGAATCGCATCATTTGAGCGAGGGGTTGCAGCCCCCGCCGCTCGTCGCCCGCGTTCTGCAGCCCGACGGATCCTCTCGCTACATCCGGTCCATCGGGAAATTGCATGTCACCCGCGACGGGGCGCGGAAGATGGTCGGCATCGCCTTCGACGTAACCCAGGACGCGATCCTCACCCAGCAGCTCAAAGCCGCCAAGGATGAAGCCGACGCCAAGAACGCCGAACTCGAGCTTGCCAAGAGCCGTATCGAGCACAATTCGCTGCACGATCCGCTGACGCTGCTTGCAAACCGCCGCAAGCTTGACATGGAGCTGGACCGGCTCTCCCGTGCGAGCCAGACCGAGCGGCAGAAATTCTCGCTCCTGCATCTCGATCTCGACCGTTTCAAGCAGATCAACGATACGCTCGGCCATGCGGCAGGAGACGCCATGCTCGTGCATGCTTCACGCGTCCTGTCGCGCAACGTCCGCGGCACCGATATCGTCGCTCGCATCGGCGGCGACGAATTCGTCATCCTGGCGGTCGACAATGCGAGCGCCGAGGAGATGGCACAGCTTGCACAGCGGATCATTGTCGAATTTCATCAGCCAATCGATTTCGAGGGCTTTTCCTGCCGCTGCGGCGTTTCGATCGGCATTGCGCAGGCAAACGGCATGAATGTCGACGCCCGCCGCACTCTCGTAAACGCAGACCTCGCGCTCTATCGGGCGAAGGGCCTGGGCCGCAACCGGTACGAATTCTTCACTCAGAACCTTCAGGCCGAGATCGTCAGCCACAAGCGCACCGCCGACGAGGTTCTTGCCGGTATCGACAACGACGAGTTCACAAGCTGGTATCAGCCGCAGTTCGACGCGCAAACCAACGAGCTTGTCGGCGTCGAGGCGCTGATCCGGTGGAACCATCCCCATCACGGGGTCCTTGCTCCGGACAAATTCTTAAAGATCGCAGAGGATCTGAACGTCTCGGCAACGCTCGACCAGATCGTGCTCGAGACCGCCATGAGGGACAAGCTGCGCTGGATTGCCCGCGGCCTCAAGATTCCCAAGGTCTCGGTGAACGTCTCTTCCAAGCGCCTGCACGACGAGAGGTTGATCGACAGATTGAAGCCGTTGGAGATCATTCCCGGCGAGATTTCCTTCGAACTGGTGGAATCGATCTTCCTCGACGAAAGCGAGGACGTCGTCATCGACAACCTGAAGCGCATCAAGGAGCTCGGGATCGACATTGAAATCGATGATTTCGGAACCGGTCATACGTCCATCGTCAGCCTTTTGAAGCTGAAGCCGAAGCGCCTGAAGATCGACCGGCAGCTCGTCATGCCGATCCTCGATTCCCCGCAGGAACGCGCGCTCGTCCGTTCGATCATCGATATCGCACGGTCGCTCGGGGTCGAGACGGTGGCGGAAGGCATCGAAACGATGCAGCACGCCGCGCTGCTGCGCGAGCTGGGCTGCGATCTCCTGCAGGGTTATGCCTTCTCGCGACCGCTCTCCTTTAACGATTTCACTCAGGCAGCGCTCACGAATTGGCGCAAAGCGGCGGCATAAACCTCGCCCAGCCCGGCTGGCTAACCGTTTAAACAAGAAAGGCTTGTCGCCTGACGCCCTTTTCCATATGACAACCGCGTCAGAAGTCGGCGGGAGGCCTACTCCGCCACAAACGGTTCCGCATTGCCATGTCGCACAATACGTTCGGTCACCTCTTCCGCGTCACCACCTGGGGCGAAAGCCACGGCCCGGCGCTCGGTTGCGTCGTGGACGGCTGCCCGCCCGGTCTCCGCTTCACCCATGCCGAAATCCAGGCCTGGATGGACAAGCGCAAGCCCGGCCAGTCGCGTTTCGTCACACAGCGACGCGAAGATGACATCGTCAAAGTGCTCTCCGGTGTGATGATGGATGCCGACGGCGAGACCATGATCTCGACCGGCACACCGATCTCCATGCTGATCGAGAACACCGACCAACGCTCCAAGGATTATGGCGAGATCGCCCAGCGCTATCGCCCCGGGCACGCAGACTATACCTATGACGTCAAATACGGCATCCGCGACTATCGTGGCGGCGGCCGCTCCTCCGCCCGCGAAACTGCGGCTCGCGTTGCCGCGGGCGCACTGGCGCGCAAGGTGGTGCCGGGCGCCAACGTCCGCGCCGCGCTCGTCCAGATCGGCAAGCACAAGATCAACCGGGCGAACTGGGATTGGGACCAGGTCGGCCGCAATCCCTTCTTTTCTCCGGACGCGGAGATCGTGCCCGTATGGGAAGAATATCTCGATGCGGTTCGCAAGGCCGGCTCATCGATCGGTGCCGTTGTGGAAGTCGTCGCCGAAGGCGTCCCAGCTGGTCTCGGTGCCCCGGTCTACGGCAAGCTCGACCAGGACATTGCAAGCTACCTGATGTCCATCAACGCCGTGAAGGGCGTCGAAATCGGCGAGGGTTTCGCTTCGGCCGAACTCTCCGGCGAAGAAAATGCCGACGAAATGCGCATGGGCAACGACGGAAACCCGATATTTCTCTCCAACCATGCGGGCGGAATTTTAGGGGGAATCTCGACCGGACAGCCCCTGATCGCCCGGTTTGCCATCAAGCCAACTTCCTCGATCCTCACCGAAAGACGATCAATCGATGCCGACGGCAACAATGTCGAAGTACGCACCAAGGGACGGCACGATCCGTGTGTCGGCATTCGTGCAGTACCGATCGGCGAAGCGATGGTTGCCTGCGCGATCGCCGATCATTACCTCCGCCATCGGGCCCAGACCGGGCAGACCCTTTAGGAACAATCACCCATGGCCTATGACCAGAAACGCGTTGTTGATGCCATCCGAGCCTTCGAGGCTGGGGAAATCGTCGTGGTTACGGATGACGACGATCGCGAGAACGAAGGCGACCTGATCGTCGCGGCCGTGCATTGCACGCCGGAGAAAATGGCCTTCATCGTGCGCCACACCTCCGGTATCGTCTGCGCCCCCATGCCGCGCGAGGAGGCCAAGCGCCTGAACCTCAACGCGATGGTGGCGGAAAACGACAGCGCCCATACGACCGCATTTACCGTCACCGTCGACTTCAAGCACGGCACGACAACCGGCATTTCCGCCGACGACAGGACACTCACCGTCCGCAACCTCGCCAACCCGAATGCCGGCCCTTCGGATTTCGTGCGGCCCGGCCATATCTTCCCCCTCATCTCCCGGGAGGGCGGCGTCCTGATGCGTTCGGGCCATACGGAAGCGGCTGTCGATCTCTGCCGACTCGCGGGCCTGCCGCCGGTCGGTGTGATTTCAGAACTGGTCAACGACGACGGTACCGTGATGCGCGGCCAGCAGGTTGCCGATTTCGCTGTCAAGAACGGCATCAAGCAGGTCTCGGTGGCGGATCTGATCGCCTACCGCCAGCGCAAGGAAACGCTGATCGAGCTGCAGTCCAAGTTCGACATCGACACGCCTCACGGCAAGGCGAAGGCGCATGCCTATTCGCTTCCCTGGGACCCGATGCAGCATGTCGCCATCATCTTCGGCGACATCCGTGACGGCGAGGAAATTCCGGTCCGCCTGCATCTCGAAAATGTCGCCAGCGACGTATTCGGTGCCCAGCGACCGCTCGACGCCTATATGGCGAAGATCGCAGAAGAAGGCCGCGGCGTGATCATCTATCTCCGGGAAGGTTCGGTCGGCGTCGGCCAGAAGGACCACGGCCGCAAGCTCCGGCAGGATCAGGAGGGCCATGCGGAAGCTCAAGCGCGTGAAAGCGAATGGCTGGAAATCGGCCTGGGAGCGCAGATTCTCAAGGACCTCGGCGTCACCTCGATCAAGCTTCTGACCCGCAGCGAGCGCCATTACGTCGGTCTCGAGGGGTTCGGAATCAAGATCGCCGAGACTATCATCTGCTGAACGGAGAGCTTGCCGCTATCGCCCGGCGGCCAAGATCGCCTCGATAAAGCGATGAGCGTTCAGTGCGTCCTCGCCTGTGACGCGCAGGCGGGCTCCATCACGGATCGCGTCGCAAAAATTTTCGATGAGGGCGCGATGCAATTCGTGCCCGAAGGCCATTGGGTTGGCCCCTGCACCGCTGCCGGAATTGTCTCCGCCAGCAGCAATCTGCGTACCATCCATGAAGGCTGCCTGAAGCGTGTCTCCTGAAAAGACGGCCGTTCCCTTGGTGCCGATCAGTTCGATGCGATCCGGCAGACCGGGATAGGCGCAGGTCGTGGCGTTCAACGTGCCGATCGCCCCGCCCTGAAATGAGAAGGTGGCAGCAACCAGATCTTCGGTTTCCATGGAATGAATAGGGCTGGTCCTCACAAAGGATGCGACCTCCTGGGGAAGGCCGGCAAAGCTCAACAGCAAATCGATGGTATGAATGCCCTGCGTCAGCAAGACACCGCCCCCGTCTCGCGCCCGCGTACCTCGCCCTTCCACATCGTAGTAGCTTTGGGGTCGCCAGTTGCGGATCGCGGCAGACGCTTCGACCAAATGTCCGAGCCGCCCGCTCTTGACGATCTCGTCGAGCGCCAGCACCGCTGCACGGAACCGGTTCTGCAGCACCACGCCAAACAGGACGCCGGCCTGTTTGGCAATGTGAACGATCGTTTCGGATCTTTCGAATGTGATATCGAGCGGCTTTTCGAGAAGAATATGCTTCTTTGCGGCAGCGGCACGCCGGACAAGTTCGAGATGGGTGTTCGGCGGCGTCAGGATCAGCACAGCTTCGATTTTTGCATCCTCGAAGATCGCATCGAGATCACCGCTGGTCGGGATGGGGTACTGGGCAGCAAAAGCCTCCCGCCTTGCTGCGGTAGGGCTATAGGCCGCGACACATTCGATCCTGTCGGAGAGGTCGAGCAGGCTGCGGGCATGATGGCCTGCTGCCATTCCAAGCCCGATCATCGCTACTTTCAGCTTTGCCATCCCGTGCCTCCCAGCGCGCTTCCTCCGGACCTGTTTATCGAGGCGGGCGGCTTTTGCGAAGCAGGAACATCGCAAGTTTTCTGGCGGCCTGCGTCTATCCCGACGAAGCGACATACGGACATGCAAAAGCTTGCAAGTTGGCAATCGCGCCAACTTTAGCGGAACAAGCCGCCCTGCCTTGCAGTTAGACCCCGCAAACCCTTCACGGCGAGGTCCCACCGATGAATACGCGTCCCCAATTCGCTTCGCGAATCTCGCTCTCGCAGTTGCCGCCCCAGATCTACTACGTCCACCCATTGATGCTAAAGGGGCTTGATGCGTGGCGCGAAGTCTTCGCCCATGCGCAAGATCTGGGCTTTGACACGGTGCTGACGGCGCCTTTATTCGAACGGGGCGCGAATACAAGCGTCTTCGTGACGAAGGATTTCGGTCGCCTGGATACTCGTCTGGGCCTCGGACAATCACCGGAAGACGGCTTCAAGGCTCTCATTGCCGCCGCACGCGAAAACAACATTAAGCTGATGCTTGACGTCGTGATCGATCGCGTGGCTGTCGGTGCCGACGAGGCGAGGCCGGTCATCGCAGACCCGCGCCTCGCGCCGCAGGAAAGCTGCAGCCGCCGCATCGATTTTTTGAGCGAAGTCCGGCATATCGAAGACTGGCGGAGCCGGCTTGCCTGGCTGGCGGAAATCGGGATTGCAGGCTTCCGCTGCCTTGGCATCGGCCGGATCGCTCCGGAAGCCTGGTATGATCTCATCTTCTCAACGCGCAAGACCGCGCCGGAAACCACCTTCCTCGCCTGGACGCCCGGCAGTGCATTCGAGGACCGCAAGGCTCTGCAGGGAACCGGTTTCGACGGCAGCTTCTCCTCGTTTGCGTGGTGGAATTTGGAAGAGCGCTGGATCATGGACGAATACCAAATCCAGCGGGAGCTCGGTTATCAGATCACCTTCCCCGAGGCTCCGTTCGCCAAGCGCATGGCGCACGGGACGGACAGCTGCGAGGTACTCCAGCGCAAGGCAATCCGGGCGCTGAAGCTGGCATCGACCTTCGCCAGCGGCCTGATGATCCCCATGGGTTTCGAATACGGCGCGGCGGTTCCTTTGGATCCCATGCACGGCGACGGGCTCGGCCTGCGGGGGCTGCGGGAACGAGGGTCCTTCGATCTCTCGAGCGAGATCCGCGCGACCAACGCAAGCACAAACAAGACCGCCGCCGGTTTTGCCCGCCAGCCGCTCAGGCTCATTTCAACCAGCCAGGCGCCTGCCGTCGCGCTGCTGCAGACCGACAGCGAGGATCCGCGTACCTCCGAGAGGATCAGGGTCGTGGTTCTGAACCGGGACCTGCGTCGGGTCACGAACGCGCCATACAACGTGTTGCGAGAGGCAGCCGCACCCTTCCTGCCGCTGACATCGCGCGAGAACGAGAACGAAATCTTCGCCCCTCAGCTCAAGCTGAAGCCGGGAGAATTGCGGGTCTTCGAAGGACGGGCGTCCATACCCATCATCGATGCAGTCCCCGTACCGGATGTCAACACGGCGGCGGCGTCCCCAAGACTTGCTATTGAGAAAATTACGCCATGCGTCGACGAGGGCCGCTTTGTGGTGAAGCGGGTGGTCGGCGAAACGGTCAAGGTGGAAGCCGATATTTTCGGCGATGGACACGATCCGCTTTCAGCGGCGCTGCTCTGGCGAGCCGCGGACGATACGGCATGGCAACAGGTCCCTATGCAACTGGTGCTCAACGACCGCTGGCAAGCGGAATTCCCCTTAAAGCGCGTTGGGCGGCACGAATTTGCGATCGAGGGATGGCGCAATCCTTTCGCCATCTTCCGCTACGAGTTCACCAAGAAACATGAGGCGCGACTGGATCTCCGGCTGGAAATCCAGGAAGGAATCAATCTCGTTCTGGACGCGCTCGACTATGCAGAGGGCAAGGTCAAATCCCGCCTGCAGGCCCTCTTCGACAAGCTGACGGCGGCTCAGGACCAGCAGCGGACCGAAATCCTGCTCGCGCCGGAAACCGCCGAGCTAATGGCCGAGGCGGACCGCCGGCCTCATCGCGTCCGCTCGCAGGTGATCCCCATCGATGCGGAACGGACCGCTGCAGCCTTTGCCAGCTGGTATCAGGTTTTCCCACGCTCCCAGAGCGGCGATCCGAACCGGCACGGTACTTTCGACGATGTCATCCGCCGCCTGCCGGCAATCCGGGCGATGGGCTTCGATGTTCTCTATTTTCCGCCGATCCACCCGATTGGCAAGACCAACCGCAAAGGGAAGAACAACAGCTTGAACGCCGGGCCGGATGATCCCGGCAGCCCCTATGCGATCGGTTCGGATGCCGGCGGCCACGACGCAATACACCCCGAGCTTGGTACATTCGACGATTTCCGCCGCCTGGTCGAGGCCGCCGAGGGCGAAGGCTTAGAGATCGCGCTCGATCTGGCTATCCAGTGCTCGCCCGATCATCCCTGGCTGAAGCAGCATCCCGGGTGGTTCGATTGGAGGCCGGACGGCACGATCCGATATGCCGAAAACCCGCCCAAGAAATACGAAGACATCGTCAATGTCGATTTCTACGCCAGCAATGCGATCCCTTCCCTGTGGGTCGAACTGCGCGATGTCGTGCAGAAGTGGGTCGACAATGGCGTCAAGCTGTTCCGGGTCGACAATCCTCACACCAAACCCTTCCCCTTCTGGGAGTGGCTGATCGCCGACATACGCTCGCGGCGTCCCGATGTCGTGTTTCTCTCGGAAGCCTTTACCAAGCCGAAAGTCATGTACCGGCTGGCGAAGATCGGCTTCTCGCAATCCTACACCTACTTCACCTGGCGGAACGCGAAATGGGAACTCGAGCAGTACATGCGCGAGATCACCACAGAAGAGCCGAAGGATTTCTTCCGGCCGCACTTCTTCGTCAACACCCACGACATCAACCCGGACTTCCTGCAGAACGCCCCGCGCCCTGCCTATCTGATCCGGGCAGCGCTCGCCGCGACGCTTTCGGGGCTCTGGGGTGTCTATAACGGTTTCGAACTCTGCGAAGGCCGGCCGGATGCCAAACGCAAGGAATACGCGGACTCTGAAAAGTACGAAATCCGCGCCTGGGACTATGACCGTCCGGGCAATATCAAGTCCGAAATTACCATGCTGAACCGGATCAGAAGCGAGAACCCTGCGCTCCATTCGCATCTCGGTCTGCAACTTCTCACCGCCTGGAACGACAACATCATGTTCTATGAGAAGACGAGCCCCGGGCGCGAGAACGCTTTGCTCATCGCCGTCAACCTCGATCCTCATAACGCCCAGGAGGCAGATGTCGAAATTCCGCTCTGGTCATGGAACCTCCCGGACCATGGCGCACTTGATGTCGAAGATCTGATTACCGGCCAGAAATTCACATTGACCGGGAAGGTCCAGCGCATCCGGCTCGATCCGCATCACGGCCTGCCGTTTTCGATCTGGCGCGTGAGGTAAGGGAGGAACGAAAAGATGGATATGACGGGCAGCCGCGGCCAATCGCAGAACCAGCTTCATCCTCATGAGGCCGATCCACTGTGGTACAAGGACGCGATCATCTACCAGCTTCACATCAAATCGTTCTTCGACGCCAACGGCGACGGCATCGGCGATTTCAAGGGGCTGCACGAAAAGCTCGATCATATAGCATCGCTCGGCGCCAACACGATCTGGCTTCTACCCTTCTTCCCCTCGCCACGCCGAGACGACGGCTACGATATCGCGGACTACACCAATGTCAGCCCCGACTACGGCACGATAGAGGAGTTCACGGCGTTCGTGGAAGCCGCCCATCAACGGGGCCTTAGGGTCGTCATCGAACTCGTCATCAACCACACCTCAGATCAGCACCCGTGGTTCCAGCGGGCGCGGCATTCGCCGCCCGGATCGCCGGAACGGGATTTCTACGTATGGTCGGACACCGATCATAAATTCCCGGAAACCCGGATCATCTTTCTCGATACCGAAAAGTCGAACTGGACCTGGGACCCCGTCGCCGGCGCCTATTATTGGCATCGCTTTTATTCGCATCAGCCGGATCTGAACTTCGACAACCCGCTGGTGCTGGAGGAACTGCTGGGCGTGATGCGCTTCTGGCTCGAGACCGGCATCGACGGCTTCCGACTGGATGCTATTCCCTATCTCGTCGAGCGCGAAGGCACGATCAACGAGAACCTCCCGGAGACCCACACGATCCTGAAAAAGATCCGCGCGGCGCTCGATTCCACCCATCCGGGCCGAATGCTGCTCGCCGAGGCCAACCAATGGCCGGAGGATACGCGGGAATATTTCGGCGACGGCGACGAATGCCACATGGCCTTTCATTTTCCGCTGATGCCCCGCATGTACATGGCGATCGCCAAGGAAGACCGCTTCCCGATCACCGACATCATGCGGCAGACGCCGGAAATTCCGGAGAACTGCCAGTGGGCCATCTTCCTTCGAAACCATGACGAGCTGACGCTGGAAATGGTGACGGACGAAGAACGCGACTACCTCTGGAATATCTATGCCGCGGACCGACGTGCCCGCATCAACCTCGGTATCCGACGCCGGCTCTCGCCGCTGATGGAACGGGACCGCCGTCGCGTGGAACTGATGAACGGGCTGCTGCTGTCGATGCCCGGCACACCGGTCGTCTATTATGGCGACGAGATAGGCATGGGCGACAATATCTATCTGGGAGACCGCGACGGCGTTCGCACTCCGATGCAATGGTCGCCGGACCGCAACGGCGGCTTCTCCAAGGCAGATCCCGCCCGGCTCGTCCTGCCGCCGATCATGGACCCGCTTTACGGTTATGAAGCGGTGAATGTCGAGGCGCAGGGAGCCGATGCCCATTCGCTTCTCAATTGGACGCGACGGATGCTGGCGCTGCGTAACAAGCACATGGCTTTTGGCCGCGGCTCCTTAAGGTTCCTGGCACCCGGCAACCGCAAAATCCTTGCTTACCTTCGCGAACACGACGGCGAGACGATCCTCTGCGTCGCCAACCTCTCGCGGCTGCCGCAGGCGGTCGAGCTCGACCTCGCCCAATTTGCAGGCCGCGTGCCGATCGAGCTGACCGGCATGTCGCCGTTTCCTCCGATCGGCCAGCTGACCTACCTGCTGACACTGCCGCCCTATGGCTTCTTCTGGTTCCAGCTCGCCACCGAGGCTGACGGGCCGGTGTGGCGAACGGAGCCACCCGAGCAGATGCAGGACATGGTAACGATGGTGATCCGTCGCGACCTGCAAGAGCTGATGGACGAACCAAGGCTGACAAACACGCTGTCGCAGGACGTGTTGCCGCCCTATCTCGGCAAGCGCCGCTGGTTCGGCTCGAAGGGTGAGATCCTGCACTCCGCTAGGTTGACGACCGCAACTCCGATCGCCTTCGCCAACAATATCCTGCTCGGAGAACTCGAGGTCGATCTCGGAGGGCGCAAGGATACCTATCTTTTGCCGCTGGCCGTCTCCTGGGACGACAACCAGCCCAGCGCACTTGCGCAGCAACTCGCCCTTGCCCGCATTCGCCAGGGCCGCCGCGTCGGCTTCCTGACAGACGGTTTTGCCATGGAGACCCTGGCTCGCGGCGTGATACGGGGGCTTTGCGAGCGAGCGGTGATATCCGGCCGGGGCGGCACGCTCGAGTTCCTCGGGACCGACCATCTCGACTGCGTGAATGTCAACGACGATATGCAAGTCCATTGGCTTTCAGCGGAGCAGTCCAACAGTTCGCTCATCCTCGGCGACATGGCGATGGTGAAACTCATCCGCCACATCTTCCCCGGCATTCACCCGGAGGTGGAGATGACGCGATATCTCACGCTCGCGGGCTACAAAAACACTGCCCAACTGCTTGGCGAGGTGGCGCGGATCGCGCCGGACGGCAACCGGTACACGCTGATCATCGTTCAAGCCGCGATCCGCAACCAAGGTGATGCCTGGAACTGGATGCTGAGCAATCTTCGCCGGGTGATAGACGAGATTGTCGTCACCGGTCTCGATGGCGAGGCCACCGACGACTATTTCAAGCCGCTCATCGATTTCGTGATCATGATCGGCAAACGGCTTGGCGAGCTGCATGTGGTCCTGGCCCAGCAGACCGATGACGAAGCGTTTACGCCGGTGAGAGCCACGGATGAGGACGTGCTGCAATGGCGCGAGGCGGCAACACGCCAGATTTCTCAAAGCCTGGAGCTGCTCGAAGCAAAGGCAGAGCTGCTCGAGGGCGAGGCACAGCGGGAAGCCAAGATGTTGCTCGAACGCAAGGACGAGCTGCTGAACCTGGCGGCAAACTTGGCGGAAGCGGCCAAGGACACGGTGATGACGCGCAATCACGGAGATTTCCATCTAGGGCAGATCCTTGTGGCGGAAGGCGACGCCTACATCATCGACTTCGAAGGCGAACCGACGCGGGACCTTGCCGGCCGCCGCGCGAAGACCAACCCGCTGCGCGACGTCGCCGGCCTGCTGCGCTCGCTGAGCTATCTGGCCGCTTCCGCCGTTCTCCACCGGGAAGTGGTGAACGAAGTGGACCACCACCGCCACAATGCGCTCGTCACCCGTTTTATGGAGAAGGCAGAACCGGCCTTCCTGCAGGCATATTTCGACGCCACCGAAGCATCTGATGCATTGCGGATTCCCGATGAGGCCCGCAACAGCATTCTCAACCTCTTCCTGCTCGAAAAGGCGGCCTATGAAATTGCCTACGAGGTGCGCAGCCGCCCGCACTGGCTGCCTCTTCCCCTTGCCGGCTTCTCGGCGATCGCGTCTAGACTTCTGGAGAAACCCTGATGAGATACGAGCGAACGGACCTGATGATCGGCACTGTCCGCGAGGGTTTGCAGGCCCTGGTGGAAGGGCGGCATGGCGACCCGTTCTCCATTCTGGGCCGCCACCAATATGGCGATCTGACGATTGTCCGGGTCCTGCTCCCCGGCGCCGTGGCAGTGGAGGTTGTAGAAGCGGCAACCGGCAAAATACTGGCGCAGCTCGAATCCATTCATGAAGGTGGATTGTTTGCCGGCGTCACCGGCAGCACAGCCCCGTATTTCTTTCGCATTACCTGGCCCGACACGGTCCAGGAAACGGAAGACCCCTATTCTTTTCCCCTGCTGCTCGGCGATCTCGACCTGCATCTGATCGGCCAGGGCACGCATTACGACCTTGGGCGAACGCTCGGCGCAATCCCGATGGAGATCGAGGGTACAGCGGGCGTGCGGTTTTCGGTCTGGGCTCCCAACGCCCAGCGCGTCTCCGTGGTGGGCGACTTCAATACCTGGGACGGGCGCCGTCACCCGATGCGGCTTCGCGCCCAAGCTGGCCTCTGGGAGCTTTTCATCCCGCGCCTGACCCACGGCGAACGGTATAAATTCGAGCTTATTGACGCGCATGGCAATTTGCTGCCTCAAAAGGCAGATCCGGTCGCGCGCGCCAGCGAGGCGGCACCTTCCACCGCCTCCATCGTGGCGTCCTCCAAGCCTTTCCGCTGGACCGACGATGAGTGGATGAGGGCACGCCGCGCCGACCGTTCCGGTGAAGGCGCAATGTCCGTCTACGAGGTCCATCTCGGTTCGTGGGTAAGGGTCAGCGAAGAGGGCAACCGGGTGCTGGACTGGGTCGAACTCAGCCAACGGCTGGTTCCCTATGTGCAAAACCTCGGTTTCACCCATATCGAAATGCTGCCAATCATGGAGCATCCGTTCGGAGGCTCGTGGGGATATCAGCCGCTTGGGCTCTTCGCCCCGACCGGCCGTTACGGGACTCCGGAAGATTTCGCCTATTTCATCGACCGTTGCCACGAAGCCGGCATCGGGGTCATCCTCGATTGGGTTCCGGCGCATTTCCCTACCGATGTCTGGGGACTCGCACGCTTCGACGGCACTGCGCTTTACGAGCACGCGGATCCGCGCGAGGGCTTCCACAAGGACTGGAATACCCTCATCTACAATCTCGGCCGCAACGAAGTGAAGGGCTTCCTGATCGCCTCGGCACTTGAGTGGCTCGAACACTATCACGTGGACGGGCTGCGCGTGGATGCCGTGGCATCCATGCTCTACCGCGACTACAGCCGCAACGAAGGCGAATGGATACCCAACAAATACGGCGGCCGGGAAAACTTGGAATCGGTGGAATTCTTCAAGCACCTGAACAGCATCATCCATGATCGCTGCCCGCATGCCTTCACCGTAGCGGAAGAATCGACAGCCTGGCCGGGCGTCACGAAGAAGCCGGAAGACGGCGGCCTCGGCTTCGACTTCAAGTGGAACATGGGATGGATGCACGACACTCTGCATTACATGCAGGATGATCCGGTCTATCGCAAATATCATTACGGCGCGATGACCTTCGGGATGATTTACGCCTATTCCGAACGCTTCATGCTTCCCATTTCCCACGACGAAGTGGTGCATGGCAAAGGTTCGCTGCTTGGAAAGATGCCGGGCGACCATTGGCAGAAGTTTGCGAATCTTCGCGCCTACTACGGTTTCATGTGGGGGCATCCCGGAAAGAAGCTGCTGTTCATGGGATGCGAGATCGCCCAGGAAACAGAGTGGAACCATGACGGCTCGGTCCATTGGGACCTGCTCGATCAACCCGAACATGCGGGCGTTCAGAAATTGATCGCCGACCTGAACCGGCTTTATGCGCAGGAACCGGCTTTGCAGTACAGCGACCTGCACCACGAAGGCTTCGAATGGGCCGTTGCGGACGATTCGGAAAACTCGATCTACGGCATGCTGCGCAGCGCCGCGGACAGGTCTTCTTATATTCTGGTGATGTCGAACATGACGCCGGTGCCTCGGCATGGCTACCGGGTCGGCGTACCAGCGGAGGGGCGTTGGGAAGTCATCCTCAACACGGATGCCGGCCTCTACGGCGGCGCCAATCTGGGACAGACGGAAGTCTGGACAGAGAGGCAGTCTTCACACGGAAAGGAATTTTCGATTCCTCTGACGCTCCCGCCGCTCGCTACCGTCTTCTTGCGATGGAAAGGCTGACGCGCCGCCCTGAAAGCTAGCCGCGCCAGCCATGCTGATATGAAATCTTCTCCACGCCGGCAAAGCGCGCGACCCGGAGAAGCTCGGCCTCGAGCTTTTCCAGACGGCCGGCAGACGGGCGAACGCCTTTTTCCAGCCAAAGGCGCTTCACGTCCAGCATATTCGATTTTCGGTCGGCCTTCATGTCGATCCGGCCAATCATCCGCTCGCCCTCAAGCAGCGGGAAGACATAATAGCCGTATTGCCGTTTCGGCTCGGGCACAAAAACCTCTATGCGGTAGAAGAAGTCAAAAAGGCGTTCTGCGCGGTCCCGGTTCCGCAGCAGCGGGTCAAATGGGCTGAGCACGCGCACCCGGGCAGGCGGCTCGGGAAGATCACCCAGATTTTCGGGAAACCCTGCAAATGCAAAGGAGGCGCGCGGCTTGCCGCCGTCGGCAGGTTCCACCAGAACTTCCGTCAATTCGTCGCGATGGCCCGTGACCCATTCCTTGGCTTCCTGGGGCGTGACGATATCCCAGAACGCGGCAATCTCGCCCGATGTTGCAAAGCCGAGCTTCTCAAGCGCGCTGCGGCAAGCCCAGTCGATAAATTCCTCGTGGCTCACCTCCGGCTCATGGTGATGCGGCGGAATGACCCTTTCAGCGAGGTCGTAGATCTTCTGGAAATTCACCCGACCCGCAATCGCGAGCTTTCCGATATGCCAGTAATATTCCAGTGCCGTCTTATTCGGATGCCAATTCCACCAACCGCCGGATTTGTGATCCTCGACCTTCATGTCCCGCGACATGATTGCGCCGTTTTCCGCGATATGCCGGAAAGTCTCCTCGAAAGCGGAATCGAACCCATCGCCGTGCCACTTCCTCCAGCGTTCCGCAAGGATCGGCTCGCGACGGCGGAAGCGATGCTTCCAGTAACGGAACATCCGCGACGGAATGATCGAAGCGTCGTGGGTCCAGTGCTCGAAAAGTTCGCGGTCCTTCTCCAGTAGCGCTGTCAGATGGTCGCGCTTGTAGGTCTGATTGCGCGAGAAGAGGATCATGTGATGGGCGCGCTCGACCGTCGCGATGCTATCGACCTGAACGAAGCCAAGATCATCGATGAGCTGCAGGAGCCCCGCCTTGGTAAGAGCGCGGCCGGGCGGCTGGGAAAGCCGCTGCCGCTCGAGGAATATCTTTCGGGCTAGATCGTTCGGAATGAGAATCGCCATGAAAGGCAGAGTAGACCGCGCTCGCCGCCGTTTCAATGTTCACGTTCGGTTCTGCATTCCCCTCCCTCATTTTCCGGTCTATAGACGGCTCAAAGCGAGGGACCGGCTTGGATATTCGTTTCGAGGAAGCAGAAGCGCGTTTCGATGGGCGTATCGTCCTCCATCCCCTTACCCTTTCGCTGAGCGAGCGGCGCATCGGGATCATCGGTCTTAATGGTTCAGGCAAGACGACCTTTGCGCGGATGATCAACGGGCTTGTCATCCCCTCCTCAGGTCACGTCGTCGTCAACAGCTTCGACACGAGCAAGGATGGTGAAAAGGTCCGCGCCGAAACGGGCTTCATCTTTCAGAACCCTCAGAACCAGATCATCCTGCCGATCCTGAAGGAAGACATCGCGTTAGGTCTCAAAAATCGAAAGCTTTCCAGACAGGAGACCGACGTCGCCGTGGCCAGAGTGCTCCAACGGTTCGGCATCAGTCATCTGGCTGGCCGCCGGGCTCACGAGCTTTCGGGCGGCGAATTGCAGCTTGCGGCGCTGGCCTCGGTTCTGGTGACGGAGCCGGACATCCTGATCATGGATGAACCCACCAATCAGCTCGATCTGAAAAACCGCGAGCTGGTAAAGCGGACTATCGAAGGCCTGGACGAGAACATCATGGTGATCAGCCATGATCTGGAGCTGATCGAAGATTTCGACCGCGTCCTGCTGTTTCACGAGGGCCGGCTTGCCGCCGATGGCCGGCCTGCCGATACGATCAGGCGCTACCGGGAGCTTACCCGATGAAGACGCTTTACGTCGAAGGCGACAGCCTGCTGCATCGGCTTGCGCCGCGCACCAAACTTCTCGGCCTCGCTGCCGCCGGCATTGCTCTGTTCTTGTTCAGGTCGATCCCGCCGCTGGCGCTGGCCGCCGTGATAAGTGTCGCGATATATGCATCGCTCGGGATCGGCCTACGTCAGTCGCTCGCCCGTCTCCGCCCGATCTTCCTGACCATTGCCGTCGTTGCCCTGTTCACGCTGCTCGTCGGCTCTGTCGAAGAGGCTGCAACCGTGCTGCTTCGGCTGACGAGCCTGATGCTGCTCGCGGCAGCGGTGACGGCTACGACCGGGATTGGCGAGTTTATCGACGAAATCACGCTCGCCGCCTGGCCTTTGGAGCGTCTCGGCCTCGTCAAGGCAGCCGACATCGGCCTGTCGATCGGCCTCGTCATTCGTTTCGTGCCGGAAATACTGGACCGCTACCATGCCATTCAGGATGCTCATCGAGCCCGCGGGCTGAAGCCTCGCGTCTTGACGCTCGCGGTTCCGCTGATCATTCTGACGCTCAAGAATGCCGACGAGATCGCCGCAGCCATTGACGCACGGGGTATTCGTGCGCAGAGATGACCCGTTATCCGGTATTAAGGAATCACAAAGCATGACCACGCGGGATCTCGTCCTGGCCGCCTTGTTCGCCGCAATCATCGTATCGCTCGGCTTGCTGCCGCCGATCACGCTCGGTTTCATTCCGGTACCGATCACCGCCCAATCGCTCGGCGTCATGCTTGCGGGCGTGGTTCTGGGTTCCAAGCGCGGTACCTTCGCCGTCCTCCTGGTTCTTCTGCTTGCCGCAATCGGCCTGCCCGTGCTCTCCGGCGGCCGCGGCGGTCTTGCAGTCTTTGCGGCGCCAACCACCGGCTATCTCATCGGCTGGGTCTTCGCGGCGTTCGTGACGGGCTACATCGCCGAACATTTCGTGGACCGGGGCCAGACCGGCCTCGTCCAGGGCGTGAATTTCTTCCTGGCTGCGCTGATCGGCGGCGTCGTCGTGCTCTATGCTTTCGGGATCACCTATCTGGCGCTCGTCACCGGGCTTGGTTTTTCCAAGGCCTTCCTCGGATCGCTTGCCTTCATCCCGGGCGATTGCTTCAAGGCGCTGATCGCAGCACTTGCAGGCCGCGCGGTAATGGTCGGTTATCCGCTGCTGCCGCAGAGGGCCTGATCAATCCAGGAAACCGTAGAGCCAGTCGCGCAGGTCTTCCGGAAGCGCGATCGGCTCCTTGCTTTCCCGATCGCAGGCGATCCAGACGACTTCAGCCTCCGCCACGGCTTCATCGCCACGCAACATATGCACCAGGAAGCCGGCCGATTTTCCGCCGATCTTGCTGACCCCCACATGGGTATGCACAAGATCACCGAACTTCAGGGCAGCGTGGAACGTACAGGTAATCTTGCCGATCGCGAAGAATGGATCGTCCTTCTGCGGCTTACGCCGCCGCCAGAACTCGGTGAGCGCTTCCTCGGCGCGAACGACATAGGCCGCACGGAACATCTCCCCATTCATGTCCACATCGCGAAAGGGCACCCGGAATTCCTGCGATTTTACTGTGTCCTTGGCCACCTTACTTCCTCGCTTGTATTCCCATGTAAGACCATTCTTTCATTCGAAACAAGCTCCGAGACAAAAGGAGCATGCTTGAAAAATCACGCCATCTGCGCCATGTCGGGCAGACAACCTCATGAGGCCGCCGCATGACCACGCGCCTTTACGAACACGACATCTTCCTCGAACACCGCACGCCCGAAGGGCATCCGGAACGTGCAGACCGGCTGCGGTCGCTGGCGATCGCCCTGCAGCACCCGAATTTCGAAAAGCTGGATCGCAAGCAGGCCCCTCAGGCGGACGAGGATACGGTGCTGCTCGCCCATCCCGAAAGCTACCTGCGCGCCGTGATGCGGGAAATTCCCGAGGAAGACACCATTCGCCAGATCGAGGCGGACACCTATGTGGGGCCGAAGAGCCTGCAGGTGGCACTGACCGGCATCGGCGGAGCCATGGCGGCCGTGGACGACGTGCTCACCGGCAAGGTGGACAATGCCTTCGTCGCGGCTCGTCCGCCGGGCCATCATGCCGAAAAAGACAAATATATGGGCTTCTGCCTGTTCAACAACGTCGCGATCGCCGCGCGTCATGCGCAGCGAAAATATGGGCTGGAACGCGTCGCGATCGTTGACTGGGACGTGCATCACGGCAACGGCACTCAGGACATCTTCTGGGACGACCCGTCGGTATTGTTCTGCTCCACGCACCAGATGCCGCTTTATCCCGGCACCGGCGCCAAGGACGAAAGCGGCAAGGACGGCAATATCGTCAACGCTCCGCTTTCGCCCGACACCGGCAGCGAGCACTTTCGCGAAGCCTTCAAGAGCCGGGTGCTGCCGGCACTCGAAAACTTCCGCCCGGATTTCATTCTGATCTCGGCGGGGTTCGATGCCCACCACCGCGATCCGCTGGCGCAGATCAACCTCGTCGGCGACGATTTCGACTGGGCGACGGGACGGCTGATGGAGATCGCCGGCAAATACGCAAACAACCGGGTCGTAAGCCTGCTGGAGGGCGGCTATGATCTGGAAGGACTGGCCGAATCGGCCGGCATGCATATCTGCAGACTGATGAGGGGATAGAAATGACCGAGAGCAACGAGACCGTCGATGTGAGCGGCTATTCCTTCGAAAAGGCGGTGGCCGAGCTCGAAAGCATCGTCGCGCGGCTCGAGCGCGGCGATGTGGCGCTCGATGAATCGATCGCCATCTACGAGCGCGGCGAAGCCTTGAAAAAGCATTGCGAAAAGCTGCTGGCCGCTGCCGAGAACCGGATTGAAAAGATCCGCCTGGACCGCGCCGGCAAGCCGCAGGGCGTCGAGCCGCTTGACGGCGAATAATTGCGGAGAGAGGACATGGTGCTTGGCCTCAAGCACAACACGAACGTCCTCGTCGATTACGATCCGCAATGGCCGGTGGAATTCGCGGCGGAACATCAGCGAATTTCTGTTGCACTGGGCGGTTTGGCGAAGGAGATAGAGCATTACGGTTCGACCTCCGTACCCGGCATGCGCGCCAAACCGATCCTCGACATCATCATCGGCCTGGCCCCCCTTTCAGACTGGCAAGCCTGCTATGACCCGCTTCTGGCGCTCGGATACGATTATGCGGCGCATGCCGGCGTGCCGGGCCATCATATCTTCGGGCGGGGACGGGACCACACCGAGCGGACGCACCTCGTCCATCTTGTGCAACTCGGCGGATATTCGTGGGTTTCGAACCTGGCGCTCAGGGATGCGTTGCGCAGCGATCAAAATCTGCGTGAAAGCTATATCGCCATCAAGGAAAATGCTGTTGCCAGCGCCCCCGACAGCCGGGCGCGTTACAATGAGCTCAAAAGCGCGTTCATCGACCGGGTAAAGACCGGGCTTGGTCCGGGTTTTGGATATCCTTGAGGTGGCTGCGTGCCTCGGAAACGACCACGCACTCTAAAACCAAAGTCTTACGACCATCGCCGCGATCACGTCATAAAGCGATTGACGCCCCGTGGCCGCCTCCCCATGATAGCCGTCATCTGAAGGGTTGCTTTGGGAGGAGACAATCGTGACGTTTGGCGTGAAATCCAACAAAATCAATTTGATGTTTGCCGCAACGATGGCCATGTCGACGGTGCTTTCGGCTTCCGGCGCGAGGGCTGCCGAATTCATCAACGTGCTGACCGGCGGGACGTCGGGTGTATATTATCCGCTCGGCGTCGCGCTTTCGGAGATTTACGGCCAGAACATCAAGGATGTCCGCACGCAGGTGCAGGCCACCAAGGCATCGGTCGAAAACTTGAACCTGCTGCAGGCCGGACGCGGCGAGATCGCATTCTCGCTTGGAGATTCGGTGCAGGAAGCTTGGAAGGGCAACAAGGAAGCAGGCTTTCCCGGCAAGCTCGACAAGCTGCGCGGCATCGCCGCCATCTACCCCAACTATATCCAGGTGGTTGCCAGCGCCGACTCCGGGGTGAAGACGCTTGCCGATCTTAAGGGCAAGAGCCTGTCCGTCGGTGCGGCGAAATCCGGTACCGAGCTCAATGCGCGGGCGATCTTCGAGGCAGCGGGAATGTCCTACAAGGATCTCGGCAAGACCGAATACTTGCCCTTCGCCGAATCTGTCGAGCTTATCAAGAACCGGCAGTTGGACGCGACATTGCAGTCGGCGGGCCTTGGCGTAGCTTCCATCCGCGACCTCGCCACCTCACTCAAGATCAATGTCGTGGCGATCCCGAAGGCAGAAGTCGAGAAAATCGGCGCGCCCTATCTTTCCGCCATCATTCCGGCGGGCACCTATGAAGGCCAGACTGCTGACGTGGAAACCGCAGCGGTCGGAAACTTCCTGATCACCCATTCCGGCGTCTCCGACGAAACGGTCTACCAGATGACCAAGCTTCTCTTCGAAAACCTGCCAAAGCTTACCGCGGCACATGCCGCCGCCAAGGCGATCGATGCGAAGAAGGCGCTAGACGGCATGCCGGTGCCGCTGCATCCGGGCGCTGAGCGCTACTACAAGGAAGCCGGCCTGTTGAAATAAGAGGCGGCGCGCCTGCCTTCTCCTCGATGCGGAGGAGGCAGTCCGAAGGACGATGAGAAGCCAAACAGCGACTAAGGCGTTTTCCTGGCTCCCTTATTGTCTTTGCATTTGCTCCCACCTCTCTCCGCAAGGGAGACGTGGGAGTTCGCCATAAGCGGCCGATTCCGGAGAGACGATGTCCCAATCCGCAATGCATCAATCAATGGCACCGCAGAGCGCGGAAGAAGCAATCGAGGGCCTGCCGGCAGGCTTCGGCGAAGGTTGGGCAGGACGCGCAGCCTTCTGGATCGCCTTCACCTTTAGCCTGTTCCAGCTCTGGACAGCCGCCTACGGCACGCTCGCCAGCCAGATCGTCCGCGCCATGCATGTGGGTTTCCTGCTGCTGCTAGGCTTCGTGCTTTTCGGCAATCTCGTCGCCAAGACCAAGGCCGGTAAAATCTGGTTCTGGGCTCTGGGTGTTCTCGGCTTCCTTACAGGGGTCTACAACTGGGTCTTCTACGAGGATCTAATACAAAGGGCCGGGTTCCTGACGACGCCGGACCTCATCGTCGGAACTGCACTCGTCATCCTCGTGTTCGAAGCCGCGCGAAGGCTGATGGGCCTGCCGTTGACGATCATCGCCGGCATCTTCCTTGCCTACTGTTTCCTCGGTCAATACGCGCCGGGACCTTTCGTCCACCGCGGCTACGATTTCGAGCAGATCGTCGAAAACTTCGCCTACGGCACCGAAGGCATCTACGGTACGCCGATCTACGTTTCGGCCGCCTATATCTTCATCTTCGTCGTGTTTGCCGCCTTTCTCGAGAGAGCCGGCATGCTGGCGCTGTTCAACGACTTTGCGCTGGGCCTGGTCGGCACCTGGCGCGGCGGACCGGCACAGGTCTGCGTCATGTCGTCAGCGCTAATGGGCACGATCTCCGGCTCCGGCGTCGCCAACGTGGTGGCGTCAGGGCAGTTTACCATCCCGCTGATGAAGCGTTTCGGCTTCCGCTCCGCCTTTGCGGGCGGTGTCGAGGCAACTTCCTCGATGGGCGGGCAGATCATGCCGCCTGTCATGGGCGCGGTTGCCTTTATCATGGCCGAAACCCTGAACGTTTCCTATGCGGAAGTCGTCAAGGCGGCGATCATCCCGGCGATCCTCTATTTCGGCGTCTGCTTCTGGATGGTTTTCCTGGAAGCCGGCAAAGCCGGGCTGAAAGGGATGAGCAGAGCAGATCTCCCGAACCCTTGGGCGGCAGTCAGGGAACATTGGCCGCTCATTCTTCCGCTTGCCGCACTCGTCTATCTGCTTTTTGCGGGATATACGCCCATCTTCGCCGGAACCATGGGGCTGGCGCTGGTCATCGTGCTCATCCTTGGAATGCCGCTGGCTGCGAGTATCGGTCCACTGGCCTTCCGGATCGTCTTCTGGATTGTTCTCGGCCTCGCCGCCGCGTCCTTCCTGCGCTACGGGGTCGATTTTCTGGCGATCGTCATCCTGGCGCTGATCGCAGGCTGTCTTTTCGTGAAAGGCGGCAAGGAAACGCTTGCCATCTGCCGGGATGCCATGGCGGAAGGCGCAAAGAATGCGCTTCCCGTCGGCATTGCCTGCGCCATCGTCGGCATCGTCATCGGTACACTGACGCTCACCGGCATCGCGTCGACTTTCGTCGGCGCCATCATCCGTGTCGGGGAGCACAGCATGTTCCTGTCGTTGGTGCTGACGATGATCACCTGCCTGATCCTCGGCATGGGCATTCCGACGATCCCGAACTACATCATCACCTCGTCGCTTGCCGGTCCGGCGCTCCTGGAACTCGGAGTGCCCCTGATCGTCAGCCACATGTTCGTCTTCTATTTCGGCATCATGGCTGACCTGACACCGCCGGTGGCACTTGCGTGCTTTGCTGCAGCCCCCATGGCAAAAACCTCCGGCTTCAAGATCTCGATCGAAGCGACAAAACTCGCTACGTCAGGCTTTGTCGTACCCTTCATGGCTGTCTATACCCCGGCTTTGATGCTGCAGGATCCCGGGACGATAGCAGCCACCTGGGGGTATCCGGTAGAGGTGATCTACGTCTTCCTGAAGGCGTGCTTCGGCATCGCGTTGTGGGGCACGGCGGTGGTCGGCTTTCTTTTCGCGCGCATGGCGATCTGGGAGCGGCTGCTTGCCTTTGTCGCAGGCGCGAGCCTCGTCATGGCTCTGCCCTGGACAGACGAACTGGGTTGGGCGCTCGGCATCATCGTGGTCGCTCAGCACTGGTGGCGCAATCGCGGAGCGCCCGCCGCACCAGCGCTTACATGAGCCTCTGCATCCTTGCCGGCGGCAAACTGGCTACCGTCGCCGCTATGCTTTTTACATTGTCCTGGAGCCATTCGGTCCAGAAGACCGAATGGCGTGAGACTTGGGCTGTGACGCCCGACGGATTAGAGATTCGCGAAGCAGCCATCAAAGGTTCCGGTGCCGGGATGGAACCAGGACCGGATGCCAGACTGCAGGACGGCTGGTGGGTGTGGCATCCGACGCTACCGCCTCAGCCGCGCCTTATGCTCGCCGCATCCGGAGCGACGGGCGGCGGATGGTTGCTGTGCCATGAGCGCGGCTGCCTGACGATCGGTGCGACGTCTGGAGAGGCGGCGGTTCTTTCGCCCTGTCCATGATGGATGATCTGAGGCCGCTCTGAAAAGAACCAGTTCCTTAAAGGTTTAGCCTCCCGCTTGAACCTCTTTTCACCGGATGTCGCTATCACCGGCCTTATGAATATGCTGAGGACGTGCCGGCTGCCCATAACGGGCCTGCGGCCGATCGGATGCCGGCGCAGGCGTGAGAAACAGGATGGGTCATATACGCCCGCTGACGGGCACCGATATTCCAGTCGTGGCTGCGCTGTTCCAGCGCATATTCCGCCAGTCTGGCCATGACCCCTCACCGGAGTTGATCGGATACCTCCAGGAACTTTACATCGAGGATGAAGCCTGTGCAGCCGACCTTCCCTCTCTCGTCCACGTTGCCGAGGGCGGCGAGATTTCCGGGTTTGTAGGACGGCATGTTCTACCCATGCGGTTCGGAGATCGGCCTGTCAGAGCCGCGCTCCTGACCTCCATCATGGTGGACGAGCGCTCCGGCGATCCCCTCGCTGGAGCAAAGATGCTCAGAGCAGCCTTGAACGGCCCGCAGGATTTCTCTTTCAGTGAAACCGCCAGCGAAGTTTCGATGCGGATGTGGAAACATCTCGGCGGAATTGCCTTGCCGTCCTACAGTCTCGACTGGGTCCGCGTCATCCGGCCCGCCGCCTTCGCGCTGGAGAATGCCGAGCGCCGTTACCCGAGGCTCGGCCTTTTCAAGCAGATCGCGTCGCGCACGGACAATCTCTTCCAGCGCCGTACGTCGCCCGACCGGCTGCGTTGGCTTGGTGTCTCAGCCACGCTTTCCACAAAGGGCGGGATTTCCATCCGGGAAATCGACCAGGAGGCTTTTGCAGACCTTTTTGCAATGATGACGGAACGCTTTCTCCTGAGGCCCGGCTGGTCTCACGAGGAGGTTTTGCGGGTGATTTCGAAGACGTTGGAGAAACCTGAGTTCGGGCACCCGGCGTTTTGCGCCGTTCTCAATCGCGTGGAGGAGCCTATCGGAGGCTTCTTTTACCATTGGCGCCCACAGATCACCGCCCGGATCGTCCAGATGCTTGCCGCCCCTTCGCAGGAGGAGACAGTTGTGGATGCGGTAATCGCCCATGCAGCAACCAAGGGCGCAAATGCGGTGCGCGGGCGAACGCAGCCTTTCCTGATGGAAGCGATGCTCGGCAAGCGGATCGCTTTCATCAACAGCGCGTCAAGCGTGCTTCATTGCCGAGACCCCCACATCCGGCAGGCCATCCAGTCCGGGAACGGTTTTCTGAACGGATTGGCAGGCGAACAATGGAGCCGCCTGATCGGCGGGCATTTCGGGTAAACCAGACCCTCGGATGAGAAACACACTGTTTCTCCGGTTTCGGTTGTTCGAATACTCAATCTCGGGCTAGCTTCTCCATCAATCGAGACGGAGATCAGCCCATGTCCTTCTTTCCCGGAACAGACCCGGTTGCCGGTGATGCTTTCGCCTGCGATGCGATCGAGAACCTGATCATTCCACGGACCAGCGATATTGGCGGCTTTGCCGTCAGGCGCGCCCTGCCGACCCGGCAGCGGCGACTTGTCGGGCCGTTCATCTTCTTCGACCGGATGGGGCCTGCACTGCTGCGCGCCGACGAGGCTCTGGATGTCAAGCCGCACCCGCATATCGGGCTTTCGACCGTCACCTACCTTTTCGACGGCGAGATCAAGCACCGCGACAGCCTTGGCACCGAACTCGTCATCCGTCCCGGCGACATCAACCTGATGACGGCCGGCCGCGGCATCGTCCATTCGGAACGCACGCCGGAAAACCTGCGCGGCCATCCGCTTTCGGTGTCCGGCCTGCAGACCTGGCTGGCACTGCCGGATGACAAGGAGGAGATCGCCCCGGCCTTTGCTCACACCGGCAAAGAAGCCATGCCCGTGATCGATGCGGACGGCGCCAGGGGACGGGTGGTGATCGGTTCGTTTGAAGGACTTGGTTCTCCGGTCCCGATGTTTACAGATACGCTCTATGTCGACCTGCGGCTGGAAGCCGGGCGTCGCTTTCCCTTCGCCGCTCAGCACGAGGAAAGAGCCATCTACATCCTGTCCGGCGAACTTGTCGTCGCCGGCGACCGGTTCGCTGCCGATCAGCTTCTGGTCTTCCGCCCCGGCGATCCGATCACGCTCGACGGCGGGCCTCAGGGCTGCCACCTCATGTTGTTCGGCGGTGCAGCTCTCAATTCCAAACGCTATATCTGGTGGAACTTCGTTTCCTCCTCGAAAGAGCGAATCGAAAAGGCAAAGGAGGAATGGCGTACGGGCCGTTTTGATATCGTGCCGGGCGACGAGGAGGAGTTTGTCCCCTTGCCGATGGGTTAAAATCGGTTAGAACCGGGGTTTGGACAACTTGAAAAAGCCTGTTTTCTTCTCATCTTGTGGAAGGACAGACTTCCGGACAAGAGCAGAAAAGGCCAGCCCCTGTGACATCAACGCCTATCACGCCGTTGCTCGACAAGGTCATGCTTCCCGCTGATCTTCGCGAGATCGATGACCGCGACCTGCCGCAGCTTGCCCGTGAAGTGCGCGATGAGATGATCGATGCGGTGTCGCGGACCGGGGGGCACCTCGGTGCGGGTCTCGGCGTCGTGGAGCTGACAATCGCCATCCACAAGGTGTTCAACACGCCCGACGACCGGCTGATTTTTGATGTCGGCCACCAATGTTATCCGCACAAGATCCTCACCGGCCGACGCGACCGTATCCGGACACTCCGCCAGGAAGGCGGGCTTTCGGGCTTCACGCGGCGGGCCGAGAGCGAATACGACCCGTTTGGAGCCGCGCACTCTTCCACCTCGATTTCCGCCGGCCTCGGCATGGCGGTGGCAGCCGATCTTTCGAAGTCAAAGCGCAACGTGATTTCGGTGATCGGCGATGGCGCGATGTCTGCGGGCATGGCCTATGAAGCTCTCAACAACGCCGGCGCGCTCGATGCCCGGCTGATCGTCATCCTCAACGACAACGACATGTCGATCGCTCCGCCGACGGGCGCGATGAGCGCCTACCTGGCGCGGCTTGCCTCGGGCCGCACCTATATGGGCTTCCGCGACCTCGGCAAGAAACTGACCGCCTATCTCGGCCGCGGGATCGACCGGGCGATAACCCGCGCCGTTGAGCATGCTCGCGGTTATGTAACGGGCGGCACCATGTTCGAGGAGATGGGCTTTTATCATATCGGCCCGATCGACGGCCATTCCTTCGACCACCTCCTTCCCGTGCTGCGCAATGTCCGCGACAATGCCCGGGGCCCTGTCCTGATCCATGTCTGCACGCAGAAGGGCAAGGGGTATGCCCCGGCGGAAGCCGCAGCCGACAAATACCACGGCGTCAACAAGTTCGATGTCATTACCGGCGCGCAGGCAAAATCGAAGCCGAATGCGCCGAGCTATACCAGCGTCTTCGGCGCAGCACTGGTGCAGGAAGCAGGTTTCGATGAGAAGATCGTCGGAATCACCGCCGCCATGCCGAACGGCACCGGCATCGACAAATTTGCTGACGCTTTTCCCTCGCGTACCTTCGATGTCGGCATCGCCGAGCAGCATGCGGTGACCTTCGCGGCCGGTCTGGCCGCGGAAGGCTACAAGCCGTTCTGTGCCCTTTATTCGACCTTCCTGCAGCGCGGCTACGACCAGGTCGTACATGACGTGGCAATCCAGGGCCTTCCCGTCCGCTTCCCGATCGACCGTGCCGGCTTCGTCGGCGCCGACGGGCCGACCCATGCGGGATCGTTCGACACGACCTTCCTCGCCACCCTGCCTGGCATGGTGGTGATGGCTGCCGCCGATGAAGCCGAGTTGAAGCACATGGTGCGCACTGCCGCAGCCTATGACCAAGGCCCGATCTCGTTTCGCTATCCGCGCGGCGAAGGCGTCGGTGTCGAACTGCCGGAGCGCGGTGAGATCCTCGAAATCGGCAAGGGCCGCGTCGTGAAGCAGGGAGCAAAGGTTGCGATCCTCTCCTTCGGCACAAGGCTCAAGGACTGTTTGCTGGCGGCAGAAGATCTCGACGCAGCCGGACTTTCAACAACCGTCGCGAATGCCCGTTTCGCCAAGCCGCTCGACCACGACATGATCCGTCAGCTCGTCCGCCATCACGAGGTGCTGATCACCATCGAGGAAGGCGCCGTCGGCGGCTTCGGCAGTCACGTGCTGCAATTCCTCGCCTCCGAGGGATTGCTCGACAACGGGTTGAAGATCCGCTCCATGGTCCTGCCGGATATCTGGATGGAACAGGCGAGCCCGGATGCCATGTATGCCAAGGCCGGCCTCGACCGCGCCGGCATCGTCTCCACCGTCTTCAACGCGCTCGGCCAAACCCGGATCGGCGTCGGTTTCGCGGGGTGACGGATCTACTCAGTTGTCGGCCGTCGTCAGAAACAGGATGTGCAAATCCTTTTCCGGATAGAAATCCGTCGCCGTCATCTCGAAGGTCGTGGGACCGACCTTCTTCACGCCATTGCCGCAAAAGCTGACGTAGTTTTGCGGACGCCCTTTGTCGACGGTCAGCTTGAATTTGCCGATCGGTCCGTTCCAGTTGGCGCCGGTGGTGAGGATGTATGACACCCATTGCTCGGTATAGTGCGGCCCGGATTTGCCTGCGGCCGCTTCCAGCTTGGCGGCGGTCTTCATGAAGCCGGTATCAAGACAATAGCGATCCACGTAGGTGTCGTAGTTGAAACCCGGCTTGCCATCCTCGATGAAGCTCATGGCAACCGTGCCGCCGACGCTCGGCTTGTAGCGGTGGCTGACGCGTACTGGTTTCCCGGCGGGAAACGTGGTTTTCCACCAATAGACGGAACGCAACGTCCAGACCGGCCGCAGATCCTCCTGCCAGCCCTTTCCGGCATCGTAGCGATCGACATAGACCAAGCCCTCGGAGATCCAACGCTTCTTGACGTCCTCGGGCAGGTTCTTGAGCGCCTCGCCAGTCTTTTCACTATAGGGCAGAAGCGGAACTTGCTGAGCCAGCAATTCCTCCGTGCGATCGATGCCCATCGCGATCACCCGCTGCTGCAGCTGCGGCGTGATCTGTCTGCCGTCCTGAATGACCGAAAACCCAAGGAAGTTGTCGCTTTCCGGATCACCGTAAGCAATGTCGCTTTGCGAACCGCCGACGACATCCGGCATGGGAAAAGCGATGATGCTTTCAAAATCGCTCTTGCCGCTATTCCTGAAGACATAGTCCACCAGAACCTCGTCCTGGGAAATGTAGAGGTTTTCCTCTTCCATGGTCACTTCGGAGGTCTGGGAGTAGATGAGACCGCCGGTCGTCAGTTCGGCGGTCGTATCATTGGCCAAGGCCGAATTGGAGGCCAATAAAAGCCCGCCCAACAAAAAGGTCCACCGCATTTCCATCCCTCCAGCCTGGTTGGGCCGGACGATAGACCGGAACCTTTAAACAGAAAAGGCAGGCCAAAAAGCATTCCGGCCTGCCTTGGCATTTTATTGTTCGGGGATCAGAATTCCGACCAGTCTTCCCTCACCGCGGCTGCGGTTGCCGTCTTGCCGGAGAAGGCACGGGCGACCGTCGAGCGCAATGCATTGACGGGCGATGCTGCGGGGCGGGCTTCGGCAGGAGCGGCCATCGGTCGTGCGATGCGGCCAGTGGAAGGTCCTCCGAGATTGAACTGCTTCAGGAGCGCATCCAATGCCTCGGCTTCATGGGCGAGCTTGTGGCTCGCGGCAGTCTGCTCTTCCACCATGGCCGCGTTCTGCTGCGTGCCCTGATCCATGGTGTTGACGGAGGTGTTGATCTCCTGCAACCCGGTGGACTGCTCGCGGGTGGAAATGACGATCGCACTCAGATGCTCGTTGATCTGCTGCACCTCGCCGACGATCGCTTCCAGCGCCTGACCGGTTTCCCCGACCAGAGCCACCCCGGCATCGACCTGCTGGCTGGAGGTCGTGATGAGCGACTTGATCTCCTTTGCCGCGTTGGCCGAACGTTGGGCGAGTTCGCGAACTTCCTGCGCGACGACGGCAAAGCCCTTGCCCGCATCCCCCGCACGGGCGGCTTCGACGCCGGCGTTCAGGGCAAGCAGGTTCGTCTGGAACGCGATGTCGTCGATGACGCTGATGATATTGATGATCTCGCCGGAGGACTTTGAGATCTGCTCCATGGCGGAGACGGCGCGACGAACCACTTCGCCCGATTTCTCGGCACCGATCCGGGCGCGCTGCACACGCTGGCCGACATCTTCGGCGCGACGGGCCGATTCCCTGACGGTCGTCGTCACCTCTTCGAGTGCGGCCGCGGTCTCCTCGACAGAAGCCGCCTGCTGTTCGGTACGGCGGCCGAGGTCGTCGGCAGCGGCACGGATTTCGACGGCGCCCGCGCTGATTGCGGATGCGTTATCGCCAACTGCGCGGAGGGCTGCCTGGAGCTTCTCGAGCGCCTGGTTGAAATCGGTCCGTAGCCGGTCCAGACGGCCGGAGAACGGCTTTTCAAGCCGATAGGCGACATCGCCATTGGCAAGGCTTGCGAGGCCCGAAGCGAGCGAGTCCATGGCGAATTCAATCTCGGCGGCTTCCTTGGCTTTCTGCGCATCGTTGGAGAGACGTTCGCGCTCATTGGTCTCACGCAGCGCGTCGGCGTCATGGGCAAGCCGCTGCTTTTCGATCGCGGCATCCTTGAAGACCGCAACGGCCTTGGCCATCAGGCCCACCTCGTCACCGCGATCGAGAGCGGGAACATCAATGTTATGGTTGCCGCCGGCGAGAGAGGTCATGGCCTCCGTCATGCCGATGATCGGGGTGACGATCGCCCGCGACAAAGCCCAGACCAGGCCCGCTGCGATCGCGCCGGCGAGGCCGCCACCCAGGAGGAGCGCCATCAGCAAGTCACCAAACGCGTCGGCCTGCTCGATGCGCGTACCCGTCGTCAGGTCCATCGCCTGCTTCTTGATTCTAGCCGCGGCGTCGCGGAAGCCGTCGAGCTGGCCCTTGGCCTGGTTGCGGCCGATTTCGATCACCTGATCGATCGGCAAGTCGGTGTTCTTGCGTGCGGCAAGCTGGGGTTCGGTCAGCTGGGTGTGGAAGACGTCGGCGGCTACGCGCATGGCGTCCAGCGAAGCGATGAGGTCCGGCATGCCTGCGGCTGCCTTCTTGGCAGCGTCGATGGCGGCAATCATCTTGTCGCGGTTGACGAACACATCCTTGTAAGTGCTGTCGCTCTTGAAGAGCAGGAAACCACGCTGATTGACGGCCTGCTCCAGCATCGCTTCGAGCGCCGCATCGACGTTCATCATGATTTCCTGCGCAGTGATCTGCTGCACGGAGGCGCGGTTAGACCTCAAGGACTGCCAATAGACGCCCGCCGAAGCGAGCAGGCAGACCGACATCAGAGCCACGAAGGTAATGATCAGTTTTTTATTGAGGGAGAGATTTTTTAGTGACATGACGACTTTCGCTTTTTCCGGATGACACAGCCTGGGCGTCTCCTCCATCCGCAGAAAACCGCAAGTCGATTAAAATTACGTTGAACCGTCTCCCAAGTTTTCATAGGCGATGGCCTTGCCAGCAACATGCGGGGCGGGCATTGACATAATATCATGTCCAAAACCGCAGAAAACCAACGCCTCGACCAACTCCTGGTGTCCCTTCGACTGTTCGACAGCCGCTCCCGGGCGCGCGACGCAATTGCACGCGGCACGGTTACGGTGAACGGCCAGGTGGTGACCAAACCGGGCCAGCTGCTCTCACCGGATGTGAGGATTGCTGTCGATGACCCCGCAAAGGGTTACGTGTCCCGGGCGGCCCTCAAGCTCGTCGCGGCGCTCGATCATTTCTCGCTTGACCCACGCGGCACGAATTGCCTCGACGTGGGCGCCTCCACCGGCGGCTTCACGCAGGTGCTGCTCGAACGTGGCGCGTTCCATGTCACCGCGCTCGACGTCGGTCACGGGCAGATGCACGAGAAGATTGCCGACGATCAGCGCGTGACGAATATAGAGGGATTGAACGCCCGCAATCTCACCGCGGACGATATCGGCGGCCGTGCGATCGATTTCGTTGTCTCGGACGTGTCTTTCATTTCGCTGAAGCTTGCCTTGCCGCCGGCGTTGAACCTCGCAACGCCAGGGGCCATATGCGTGCTTCTTGTCAAGCCGCAATTCGAAGCCGGCCGTGAGGCGATCGGCAAGGGAGGTCTGCTGCGGGAGCCTGAGACGGCGCCCCAGGTTGCGGCCGAACTGGAACGCTGGCTGACGGAAGATATGGGCTGGACGAGCCTTGGCCTGATCCCTTCCCCAATAGCGGGCGGCGATGGCAATCAGGAATTCCTGCTCGCAGGAAAGAAACCGGAATGAGCACAGAAACAGTCAAGATCACGCGGCTCGGTGCGCAGGGCCATGGCATTGCGGAAAGCGATCAAGGCCCGGTCTACGTGCCGCATACGCTGCCAGGCGAGACGGTGGCAATCGCCCGCAACGGCAACCATGGTTCACTGATGTCGATCGCGCAGGTTTCGCCGGACCGCATCACGCCGCTCTGTCGCCATTTCGACCCTGACCGGGACGCCTGCGGCGGCTGTTCGCTTCAGCATCTGGCCGAGACCCCTTATCGCGATTTCAAACGTGAATTGGTGGTCGAGGCGCTGAAATCCAAGGGTCTTGCGCCGGAGGTGGGCGAGCTTGTCGTCGCGCAGCCCGGCGAGCGGCGGCGGACGGTCTTTTCGGCCCGCAAGACAGAAAAGGATTTTCTGCTCGGCTTCAACCGTGCCGAGACCAACCATATCGTCTCGATCGAGGAATGTCCGATCGCCTCACCCGGCATCACGGCGCGGCTCGAAGCTATCCGGGCGGTCGGACAAGCGTTGGCGGTCGGCTCCGATACCTTCCACATTACGGTGCTGGAAACGCTTTCCGGACTCGATCTCGCCGCCCATGACCTGAAGCCGCTTTCCGACAAGCAGCGTCGCGCCGCGACTGAAACCGTCCTGGGCCTCAAGGGGATCGCTCGTGTCTCGGTCAATGGCGAGGTCCTCATCGAGCCACAAAAACCGCTGATCGACTTCGGCGGCGTCAAGGTCTCGCCGCCGCCGGGAGCCTTTACCCAAGCGACCAAACCCGCCGAAGACGCCATGGCCGATCTGGTGCTTTCTCATCTGGCAAAGGCCAAACGCGTGCTCGATCTCTTCGCGGGCTCCGGAACCTTTGCCCTGAGGCTTGCCCGCATGGCCAAGGTGCATGCGGTTGAAGGCGAGGAAAAATCGCTGAAGGCCCTCGATCATGCCGCTCGAAACACACAAGGCCTGAAGCCGGTAAGCGTGGAAAAACGCGATCTCTTCCGCCGGCCGATGACGCTCCTGGAATTGAAGAACTACGACGCGGTGGTCTTCGATCCGCCGCGCGCCGGAGCCGAGGCGCAGGTCAAGGAACTTGCCCGCTCCGGCATCAAGAGCATAGCCGCCGTCAGCTGCAATCCGGGCACGCTTGCCCGCGATCTTCGGATCCTCGTCGATGGGGGCTACCGCATCACCTCAGTGACTCCGATCGATCAGTTCCTCTGGTCTCCGCATGTCGAAACGGTGGCGCTACTTCGGAAATGAAAATGCCCGCCTCACCGGGCGGGCACCAATCTCAAAATCGGCAATCACGCCGCGTGGCGGCTGCCATGTGACCTTTCTGTGGCCCCTTCGCTGCCGCCAAGATTGAATTGCGAGAGCAATTCCATCAGCTTTGCCGCTTCCGCCGCCAGGCCATGGCTTGCCGCCGTCTGTTCTTCGACCATTGCGGCATTCTGCTGCGTACCCTGGTCCATGGCATTGACCGCATGATTGATCTCGTTGAGGCCGGTGGATTGTTCGCGCGTCGCCGTGACGATCGCGCCGACATGCCGGCTGATCTCCTGAACCTGGGTCATGATGCTCTTCAACGCAGTGCCGGTATCGGCGACCAGTGTCACGCCGGAACGGACCTGCATATTGGATGCGCTGATCAGTGCCTCGATTTCCTTGGCGGCCTGAGCCGAGCGCTGTGCAAGTTCGCGCACTTCCTGGGCGACAACGGCAAAACCCTTGCCGGCCTCTCCCGCGCGGGCAGCTTCGACGCCGGCGTTCAACGCCAGAAGGTTCGTCTGGAAGGCGATATCGTCGATCACTCCGATGATATTGGAAATCTTGCCGGACGATTCCTCTATCTCGTTCATCGCAGAGACTGCCTTGGCAACGATATTGCCGGATTGCTCGGCGCCGTCGCGGGCTCGCGTCACCAGCGCACCGACCTCTTCGGCTCGATGAGCGGTATCACGGACGGTGGTGGTGATTTCCTCCAGCGCGGCGGCGGTCTCCTCGACGGAGGCCGCTTGCTGCTCCGTGCGGTGAGCAAGCCCATCGGCCGCATGGCGAATTTCCGCCGCACCTGCATCGATCGTACGGGCATTTGCTCCGACCGTCTGAAGAGCCGAGCGCAACTGGGCAACAGAGGTATTGTAATCGTCCCTGAGGCGATCGAGATGCTGCGGGAACGGCTTTTCGATCCGATAGGCAAGATCGCCCGCAGAAAGCGCCTTCAACGCCTCGGCCAGGCCTTCGACGACAGCACATATCTCGGCTTCCTCGCGGGCCTTCTGCGCTTCCCGTTCACGCCGTTCGCTTTCGGTCAGACGGCGGCCGGTTTCGGCCTCGCCTTCCAGCCGCTCGCGTTCCATCGCGTTAGCCTTGAAGACTGCGACGGCGGCCGCCATGGCGCCGATTTGGTCACGACGCTCTTCGCCGGGAACGGCAATCGAGAGCTGCCCGGCGGCAAGCTTTTCCATGGCTCTCGTCATGTCGGTCACGGGGCGAACGACGAACCGGTTCAGGACCCAAGCCATCGCGGCCATCATCAAGGCGACCGCCAGAACGGTCGCGACAATCGCGCTGTTTCTGAAATCGCGCAACGACGCATAGGCAGCGTCGCTGTCGACCGCAAAGCCGAGGGACCATTCGACGCTCGGCAGGCCGGCGACGGGGACAAAGCTCACCAGCACGTCCTTGCCCGCAAGGCGGGTATCGACGAGATCGGCCCCAAGCTTCGGCGTATCCTGCGGGAACATGTCGGCAAGCGTCTTTCCAATCAGCTTGCTGTCGGGATGAATAAGGATGGTGCCGTTCTTGTTGACCAGGAAGGCTGTGGCCTCAACCCCGACATCGACGGACTTGATGAGATTGACGATGGCGTCGAGCGCAAAATCGCTTCCGACGACACCTGCCAGTTTTCCACCCGCGTTGACCGGCACTGCAGCGCTCACGATCAGATCGCCGCTCGAGGCGTCCACATAAGGCTCGGTCAACACCGGTCCGTTTGCTGAGACCGCGTCCTTGTACCACGGGCGCTTGCGCGGATCGTAACCCTCCGGCATCGGCAGTTTCGGCCACATGGTGAATACGCCCGCTTCGTCGCCGAAATAGGTACTCACGAACTGCTTCGTCAGCACCTGATTGTCGAGGACCTTAAGAACGTCTGCGGAATTTGCCGCAATGGCATCGGCCACCATGCTTGTCAGCACGATGCGGCCATTCATCCAGTTTGCAAGACTTTCCGCCGCCTGCCGGCCCGAAGAGCTCATGTTGTCATGGACGGCCCTTGTCGTCGCAGTTTGCTGAACCCAATAGATATGCGCCGAAAAAGCTGCCAACGCGACCATTACAACAACCGATGCCGCAATGAGGATGCGGGTCATCAGATTCGTTCTCTTACGCATGCACGTCCCCGATTCTTGTACTACAGCAAGAGTTAGGGATGGCTTATTAAGATTTAATTGAATTTAGAAAACCGACACTTGCTCAATAGTCGAGATCAAGACGCCCATTGCCGACAACATTCGGGCAGCGGCAGCGTCCACCCACCCGTCCAGCGTCGGCGCGGCAAACATACGGCCGGTCGCGATCATCGCTCTGTGGCGGCGGGACCACGCAGACGTAGCGCTGAGGTCGTTGAGGCCGGTCATCAGTCCGGGTATGGGTGTCACCCTGATACTGGGCGAAGCTCCATGGCGTCTGAGAGCCTGCAAGCGGCGACGTCCCGGCAGAGGTCGTTGAACAGGCAGCCGACAGGATCATCAGACCAAGCAAGATAGTGCGCATGAGTTCTCTCCTTGCGACACAATCTATTCCCGGCCGTGCCCCAAAAGAAGTCGGGACGCCCGCTCTCTTGATTGTCAGCGTTAACGCCGCATGAAGGCTTCGAAGGCGGCGCGCGCCTCGGCACTCTTCAACTGTGCTGAGAAATGCACCAGTTCCTCGTCCATGCGCGCAAGAATAGCCTCCCGCGGCCCGCGCACCAGATCGCGGGCGATCTTCAAAGCCTGCGGCGGTTTTTTTGCAAGGCTTGCGGCGAGTGACAGCGTCTCCGTTTCCACTGCATCGTGCTCGACAATCTTCCAGATCAGTCCGGCGTCGAGCGCTGCCCGGGCAGAAAAGCCCTCTCCTGCCACCAGCATGGCGAAAGCGCGCTGATGTCCGATCACTTTCGGAGCGAGCAGGCTCGAAGCTGCTTCCGGCACCAATGCCAGATCGACGAAAGGCGTCTTGAACAGGCTGCGGGAGGAGGCGATCGTCATGTCGCAGTGGAGGTTGAGCGTGGTACCGATGCCGATCGCCAACCCATCAACGCCTGACACCAACGGCTTTTCCGCAACCGCCAGCGCCTTGATGAAGACGGCGGCGGCAGGTGGTTCCTTCGAACCGGACATGGCATAGGCGAGGAAGTCGCCCATGTCATTGCCGGCAGAAAAGCACCCCTCCGTGCCGAGGAATGCAACGGCTCTCACCGCTTCGTCCTCGTTTGCCTCGTTCAGCGCTGCGGTCATGCGGTTATACATGGCCGAAGTAATGGCGTTCTTCTTTTCCGGCCGGTTAAACCGGATGACCATCACGCCCGGCTGGGCTTCCGGACGCTCGACGAGGATATGGTTGTCGCTCACGGAAAAGCTCCTTCAGGCGAGGATTGCGCGGGCAGCTTGGAGACTTGCAGCGCCGGAAACGACGCGGTCCTTCAAGGCCGATGTTTCGGCGAGGAGGTTCTCCGCCATGAAGCGGCATAGCGCGACGCGCTTTTCAGCTCCGCCGTCCCCGGTATTGGCAAGCGCGCCCTTGGCGAGATAGCAGCTGGTCAAAGTCAGGCCGAAAAGGCGCTGATAGGGGGTCGCGCCAGCCAGAGCGTCAGCCGCATTTCCGGCAGCCTGCGTCTCCAGCAGCCAATGGGTCGTGGTTTCAAGAGCCGCAATCGCGGCACGCAGCCGGTCGCCGGTCTCACCGAAAGCCGTGTCGTTCGAAGCCGAAATCCTCTCGGCGATCTGCTTCAATTCGCCGATGAAGCCTTGCACCTGTTGACCCGAAGAGAGCGGCAGCTTGCGTGTCACCAGATCGATCGCCTGGATGCCGTTGGTGCCTTCGTAGATCGGAGCGATACGAGAATCGCGCAGGTAGCGGGCAGCTCCGGTTTCCTCAATGAAGCCCATGCCGCCATGTACCTGGATGCCGAGCGAAGCGACTTCGACCCCGATGTCGGTCGCAAAGGACTTGGCAATCGGCGTCAGAAGTGCTGCCCGCTCGGCCCAATGGCGGGCCTCATCACCATCGGTGTGGTGCGACATATCGGTCGCATGGGCGCAGGCATAGCAGATGGCGCGCGCGCCTTGCGTCAGCGCCTTCATGGTGATCAGGGTCCGGGCGATGTCGGGATGTTCAATGATCGGGCTCATGCCGGAACCGGACCAGCCGGGAGCCTTGCCCTGGGTACGCTCATGGGCATAGGAGAGCGCCTTCTGGGTTGCGGCTTCGGCGATGGCAACACCCTGCATGCCGACCGCTAGGCGGGCATTGTTCATCATCGTGAACATGCAGGCGAGCCCCTTGTTCTCCTCGCCGACGATCCAGCCGATGGCTCCCTTCTCGTCACCGAACTTGCCATCACCGTAGATCATCGTGCAGGTCGGCGAGCCGTGGATGCCGAGCTTGTGTTCGATCGAGTGGCAGAAGACGTCGTTTCGGGATCCAAGTGAACCGTCCTCGTTCACCAGGAATTTCGGGACGAGGAAAAGCGAGATGCCGCGCGTGCCCGCCGGTGCGTCGGGAAGCCGCGCCAGGACCAGATGAATGATGTTGTCGGCCACATCATGCTCACCCCAGGTGATGAAGATCTTCTGGCCGAAAATGCGGTAGGTGCCGTCGTCGCGACGCTCGGCGCGCGTTTTCAGGACGCCGAGGTCCGAGCCCGCATGCGGTTCGGTCAGGTTCATCGAGCCGGTCCATTCGCCGGACACCATCTTTGCGAGATATTTTTCCTTCAACGCGTCGCTGCCGTGCGTGACGAGCGCCTCGATCGCGCCCATGGTCAGCGTCGGGGCAAGCGCGAAAGCCATGGAAGCGGAATTCCACATTTCGAGCGCCGCCACGTTCAGCATATGCGGCAGGTTCTGACCGCCGAAGGCTTCCGGCGCCGTCAGCCCGTTCCAGCCCCCTTCCCGCCAGTGGCGGTAGAGTTCCGGCCACCCGTCCGGCGTTTTAATTTTCCCGTCGGTCAACCGCGCGCCCTGCCTGTCGCCGATCTCTCCCAGCGGCGCCATTTCGTTGCCAGCAAAACGGCCTGCTTCTTCGAGGATGGCTTCGACGAGATCGGCGCTGAGATCGCCAAATCTGCCCATCTCCACCGCCTCCGCCAGGCCTGCTACGTGATTCAATGTGAAAGCGATCTCTTCGACCGGTGCCTTATACATGATGCTCTCCTCCCACGGCAGCTCCGCCTGCCTGATGCTACCCGATTCCAACACGGCCGCATGTCTGTTTGCTTTTTACGTAAACGTAAATGTGATTGTCAATTGCTGCTAGGTTCCTGCTTGTGCGAAGGCGCTTCAGAAAGTTTTGTTGAACTGGCGTTACAAAAGGAACCTATGGAGTGATTTTCATGCTTCCGGATGCCACGCCGATGTCTCTTATAGCGCCCGTCGTACCCGGTCTCGTCTGGGCTTACCATTTCCGGCCTGGTGCGCCATGCACCCGACTGCCGCTTGATGCGGGCCGCAGCGATCTTGAAGTAACCGACGGTTTCCTTTGGCTCCACCTGAACCTCGCCGACTCGCGGGTCGCTGCCTTCCTGGAAAGTTTTCCCGACCTCCCGCCGCCCGCGGTCGCCGCACTCACGACCCATGACACGCATGCGGCCGTCACTCTCGACGAACAGGTCGTCTACGGAACCCTCGTCGATTTCCAGCGCGAGTTCGACAGCGAGACGCGCGACATCGGCTGGCTGCATTTCTTCGCGTCCGGCAAAGTGATCATCACCACGCGTCTCCAACCGCTGCGATCGGTGGACCGGGTGCGGGCGGCGATCGAGAAGAACGCGTCGCGTTACCAGAAGCCTATTGACGTGTTCGAGACGCTCCTCGCCGAGTTCCAACGGACGATGATCAGCCTGGTGATGGAGCTGACGGAAGAGCTGAACCTGATCGAGGACTTCGTCTACGACAATGCGCCACGCGACGAGCGCCGCAGACTGGCACCGGTGCGGCGGACGGTCGTTAGGCTGCATCGCCATCTGAGGACCGTGCTGACGCTGATGCGACGAGCAGCGGCTGTCGATGACGACGAGATGCCGCCGGGTTTCGACGATGCGGCCTCACGGCTCATCTCGCGGCTCGAGGCCGTGGATCACGACGTTTATGCACTGCAGGAGCGTGCGCGGCTGCTGCATGAGGAAATCGACTCGAAGCTGTCGTCGGAAACGAACAGGCACCTCTACATCCTGTCACTGATGACGGCATTCCTGTTGCCGCCATCGCTGGTCACCGGCTTCTTCGGAATGAACACCTCGTCGCTTCCTTTTGCAGAAGGAAGCGACGGTACGGTCTACGCATTCAGCTTGATGGGCGTCTCAGTTTTCGCCGCCTGGTGGCTGTTGAGACGGGCAGGCATTCTCTGATCGCCCGCAGAAAAAGCTGCCTATCAGTAGTAGGGCGACAAGCAGGTCCGGCGGGGGCCGTAGTTCGGCTGGAACGTGTTGGAATAGCTGTCATAGGACCGGTAGCGGTCGGCGCACCATTCGTAGTGGCGAGGATTGATGTCGCCGCGCTCGACATAGGTCGGAGCAGGTTCGACATATCGCGGCGCGGGTTCTACATAACGGGGCTGAGCGGCAATCGCCCCGCCGATGATGGCGCCTGCGCCAAAAGCGGCCAAGGGGAACCAGTAACCGTTATAATAACGATGGCCGTGTCGGCGTTCCCGGTAGCCACGGTGGCCGTTGTAATAGCCGTCGCGATAGGCATCACGGCGCCACTCGCGACGTTCCCACCGATCGCGCTCCCAGTATTGGACCTCGGTGACGGCAGAATTTGCCACCGTCGGCCGGGCCGGAAGGGGCATGGCATGGGCCGGCGTCAGCGACACTATGAGTACCACGGCGGAGATTCCCGCAAGCGCCATCTTCTTGAACGTCATATTGGAGCCCCCATTCCTCAATCGATGCATCGAATTCTTTGCCGCAGCCGATGATTTCCATATCGGACAGACCGGATGTTCTACACTCCTTTAGGAAATTGATCCTGAATAGGCGATTAACGTTTCAGGCATGAAAAACCTGCTCTCGGGCGTCATGCCCGAGACCAGGTCGCGACCGATAACTTGATGCTACCGGGTCAGTAAGGTGAGCGGCAGATCCGACGCACACCGGCACTGGCAACGTAAGTGTTGTCCGATGCACGGTAGGTGCGATAACGGCTTTCGCACCAGGCATAATGACGGCTGCTATAACCGCCCCGATCGGCCGTTATAGCACCACCGATGATCGCGCCCGCGCCAAAGGCGGCAAGCGGGAACCAGAAGCCGTTGTAGTAACGATATCCGGGCCGGCGTTCACGATAGCCGCGATGTCCCCTGTACCAGCCGTAACGATCACGGCGCCAATCGCGGCGGTCGCGATACTGGACATCCGTGACGGCGGAATGCGCCGAAAAGGCGGGTGCCGAAGGCATCTGGAGTGCCTGGGCAGGGGCAAAGCTGGTCAACGTGGAAGCAAGGGCAACGGCCATTGCAGTCAGGCGAAGACGGTACTTCATCATGGTGTTTCCTTTGTCGTTGTTGAGCAAAGCAACGCCAGATCGAGGATTTTGTTCCTAGAATCCCCGGCCATGATGTGACACAGCCGATCACGAAGAGGAGATCGGCCGCTCCATGAGCTAGGCGACGATCGAGAATTTTGCCTGATCCCCCTGCAAGCGATTGACCATGAAGTTCGAATACCATTCGACGAACTGCATGACGCCGCCCTCGTGCTCGGCCGAATACGGTCCCGGCTCGTAGGCCGGAGAGCGAATGCCAAAGGCGTTTTCCTCGACGATCTGGCGGTCCTGGTCGTTGGTCATGTTCCAGACATGCGTCAGATCTTCGAGATTGTAATCGACGCCCTCGACCGCGTCCTTGTGGACCAGCCATTTGGTGGTAACGGCGGTCTCCTCCGGCCCGAGCGGCGTGACGCGGAAGGAAATCGCGTGGTCGCCCAGCATATGATTCCAGGTGGTCGGATAATGGAAGAGCAGCATGGTGCCGATGCCGTCGATTTTCACGTCGTCGGAAAGCCTCCGCTGCACGGCATTCCTGCCGGACATGGTGTAGCTCTCCGCTCCCTCGATCAGCGGCATGCGGGCAACGCGAAACTGCCCGTCGGGTGAGATCCGGAACTCGCTCGGCAGATTGGCCGCCTCGCACCGCTGCCAGTGCTCAATGATGACGGGATCATCGATCGCGCCGGCAACGCCGGTGACCGTCGGCGCCTCCGGAAAGGTGCGGCAGAGCTCCGGATGATTTCCGGCACAATGATAACATTCCCGGTTATTTTCCCAGACGAGCTTCCAATTGCCCTTCTCGATAATCGTCGACTGATGCGCAACCTTAGCTTCCGACAAGCGGTGCGGAGCCATATAGGGCTCGATCGCGGCGCGGACCGGTGCGAAATCCGGCGCTTCCTGAGCCAGGCAGATAAAGATGTAGCCGGCGACGCTTTCGCAATGCACCTTCTTCATTCCGAACTGGCTTTTGTCGAATTCCTTGCCCATATGGCGCCCGATCAACAGCGAGCCGTCGAGTTCGTAAGTCCATTGATGATAGGGACAGACCAGGCGTACCGCCGAACCGCTTTCCTTGGTACAGACGCGGCTGCCGCGATGGCGGCAGGTATTGTGAAGGGCGCGAATCTGGCCATCGCGGCCGCGCACCACGACAACCGGATAATCGCCGATCTGAAGGGTGAAATAGCTGCCGTTCTTCGGCAGCTCGCAATCATGGCCGACAAACAGCCAGTCGCGATACCAGATCATCTCGAGATCGAGCTTGTAATAGTTGGGATCGGTATAAAACGCCTGTTCGAGACTGAAGCCTTCGCGGCGGTTCTTGAGCTGTCGCAGCGCCTGGTTGCGAATGTCCATCTTGCCTTCCTTGTCTTGCGGGCATGCGGAAGGACATGGAAAAACCGGCCGGCTCAGGCCTGCCAGGTTCCTGCCCCGAACGCCCGCCGCGATCGGTAACGTTTCTTCCCCAAGGCTGGTTTCCGGGCTCAGGAGTTGCCCCTTTCGGGGCTGGTCCGGCGCCTTCCCGGGCGGCCCTTGCGGCTCTTTCCCAGTGGCTCTAGCCAAACCTTTAAACTCCACCACCGTTGCGGGGGCAGCGCCGGGCTTCGACCGGCTTCCCAATTCTCCGCCCTCCCTAGCCGGGCGGCACCTTGAGCTTGATGCGGATATAAGCATCCGCCCCGGCTGTCGCATAGGCGACATTGCGACATCGACAACCGCATTGACGACGACGCCAAAAGCCCTTCCAGCCTCGCATAAGGGAAACCTGTCATTAACGGCTAAATTCTAAAATACCGGCATCAACCGGAGCGGAGCCAGTGCAGGCCAAAGAAAAAATCCGCTATTTCGAAGCTCCCCCGCCAAGCCCTCCCGTGCCGGCGGCAACGAAATCCGCTGCTCATTCTGAATTTCTGAGAACCGGACGGATCGTCCGCCACAAACCCATCTGGCTGCCGCAGGAACGCCGCTATATCAGCCATGAGGAAGTCGCCGAGCGAACCGGCAAGCGGCTTGAAGCCGCCGGCGAAAAAAGCCACGAGCGCATCAACGCCTTTCACCGTTCCATTCAGTTTCCAAAGATCGTTTTCCATCGAACGCTCGAAGGAAGCCCGCATCTCGGTTATTGCCACGTGACGGCCGCGCGGACCCTTCTGGCACGCCGCGTGCCTGTCAGCTGGTCTTTCTATATCGCGAACTTCTTTTCCGAAATCGGGGAAGAGGAGAGATTCTTCGAGCGCATCCACACCTCCTATTCGCGCATGTATTTCGCCGTCGCGATCGAAGGTGAGCCAGGCCAACCATTTCAGGTCAGCCGAACGATCCGCAAGAATGGGCTGCTTTTCCAGACCAGCGACCCGATGGAGGCCATCAAGAACGTGCTTCTGCTCGGCGCGTCGAACGATGCGCTTCGCGAGATCATCAAAAAGCTTTGAAGCGGGTCGCTGTCCGCGCTATTGACGAGCGGACATGACGGCAGAGATCATCGACATCACCGCGGACCACGAGAACGCCATAGCGCGCGCCTGCGCGGTGCTGGCGGACGGCTTTCCCGTAGCGATCCCGACCGAGACGGTCTATGGGCTCGCAGCGGATGCCACCAATCCCGCCGCCATCGCGCGCATCTATGAAACCAAGGGCCGGCCTCGCTTCAACCCGCTTATCTGCCATATGGCCGATGTCGCCATGGCGGAGCGCTACGCCGTTTTCGATCCCATCTCGCGAAAGCTCGCAGCTGCATTCTGGCCGGGGCCGCTGACCTTGATCCTGCCACTGAAGCCGCAGAGCGGCATTCATTCACTGGCGACGGCGGGGCTCGACACAGTGGGCATCCGCCTTCCTAAAGGCTTTGCCGCCGACCTCATCAGCGCCTTTGGAAAACCGCTTGCAGCCCCCAGCGCCAATACATCCGGGAAGGTCAGCCCGACCAGTGCGAAGCACGTGGCCGAAGATCTGGGCGGCAAGTTGCAGCTGATCATCGATGGCGGGGCAGCTCCCGTCGGGGTGGAATCGACCATCGTGCGGGTCGAGGACGGCATGATCCGCCTCTTGAGGCCCGGCGGGGTTGCAGCCGAAGAGATCGAGAAGGCAACCGGCCTTGCCGTGACGCGGGCGGACGGCCCGTCAGCGATCATCGAGGCGCCTGGCATGCTCGCCTCCCACTACGCTCCGGGAGCCGCAGTGCGGCTGAATGCCGAGCATGTGGAAAGCGGAGAAGCCTTGATCCGGCTGGGTTCCGCCCCGATAAAAGGCATCGAGCTTGCAAAGGAAGTCTTTGATCTTAGCCCCTCCGGCGATCTTGCGCAGGCGGCGGCAAATCTGTTCGACTATCTGAAGCGCGCCGACGCAACCGGTGCGATACGCATTGCTGTCACCCCGATACCCGATCACGGGCTTGGCGAAGCGATCAACGACCGGCTGGCCCGCGCAGCGGCACCGCGGGACTAGAAGGAGGAGACGCCGATGGATATTTCCGGGCCAAAGCCAGAGCTTCTCGACCGGTTCGCGGCCATCGTCGGCGATAACCACGTCCTGCGGGACCAGAAGGACCTCGCTCCGCACCTCGTCGAAGGCCGGGGGCTCTATGTCGGTTCGTCGCCGATGCTGTTGAAGCCGGGAACGACGCAGGAGGTTTCGGCAATCCTCAAGCTTGCGAGCGAGACGGGCACGCCGGTCGTGCCGCAGACCGGCAATACAGGGCTTGTCGGCGGCCAGACGCCGCGCAGCGGCGGCAGCGATCTGATCGTCTCGCTGGAGCGCATGAACCGCATCCGGGACGTCGATCCGGTTGCCAACGTCCTCGTCGCGGATGGCGGTGCGATCCTCGCCGACGTTCAAAGGGCCGCCGAAGCCGTGGGCCGCTTGTTCCCGCTGTCTCTCGGTTCGGAAGGATCCTGCCGCATCGGCGGCAATCTCTCCACCAATGCCGGCGGCACCGCGGTGCTTGCCTATGGCAATATGCGCCAGCTCTGCCTCGGCCTCGAAGTCGTGCTGCCGACCGGCGAAATATGGGACGGCCTCAGGCGTCTCAAGAAAGACAATACCGGCTATGACCTGCGCGATCTCTTCATCGGCGCTGAAGGCACGCTCGGCATCATCACCGGGGCCGTGTTGAAGCTTTTCCCTCAGCCGGTCGGGCATCAGGTCGCGCTTGCAGGCATCAATTCGCCGCAGGATGCGCTGAAGCTCTTCGAACGGGCCTCCAACCTCTGCGGCACGGCATTGACCGGTTTCGAGCTGATGCCCCGCATCGGCGTCGAGTTCGCCACCCGCCATATCGAAGGCGTTCGCGACCCGCTCTCCGCACCGCATCCGTGGTATGCGCTGATCGACATCTCCACCTCAGATTCGGCAGAAACCGCGCAGTCGATGGTGCAATCGCTGCTGGAACAGGGTTTTGAGGCAGGTCTCATCCGTGATGCGGTCATCGCCTCGTCCGTCGCCCAGCAGAAGGCGCTCTGGCATATGCGCGAAAGCCTCTCGGATGCACAGAAGCCGGAGGGCGGCTCGATCAAACATGACGTTTCCGTACCCGTTTCCAGAATTCCGGCCTTCATGGAAGAAGCGGGCAAGGCTGTACTGGCAGCTATTCCGGGCGCACGCATCTGCGCCTTCGGCCATCTGGGCGACGGCAATATCCACTACAACATCTCGCAGCCGATCAGTGCCAACATGGGCGCCGACAAGGCTGCCTTCATCGGCCGCTGGCGCGAGATCAACGAGATCGTCCACGGCATTGTACTGGCAGCGGGCGGATCGATTTCGGCCGAACACGGTATCGGCCAGTTGAAGAGGGACGAGCTCGCTCACGTCCGTTCCCCGATCGAACTCGATCTGATGCGGCGGATCAAGAAGGCTTTCGATCCGGCCGGCATCATGAACCCCGACAAGGTGGTTGCAATCCCTTGAGCCCGAAACCGAAAATCACGATCCGCATCGATCTCGACAACGGCGTGCGGCTGGGGCCAGGCAAGGCGCAGCTACTCGAGCTCATTGCCGCGCATGGATCGATCCGCGCCGCCGGAGCCGCGATCGGCATGTCCTACAGACGCGCCTGGCTGCTTGGCGATGAGATCAACCGAATGTTTCGCGAGCCTTCGATCTTCACCCGCCACGGCGGCAAGAGCGGCGGCGGCGCCGGCCTTACGGACTTCGGACAGGAACTGCTTTCACGCTACCGACGGATGGAAGAGGAAAGCCGGAACAGCATCCAGAAGGACCTCGACTGGTTGGCCGCCAATACCGATCCGGATTTCGAAGCCCTGGGAACAAACGTGGATGCGCAAAGCGTCGCTGAGAACTCGGATTAACCCATCCTGATCTGGGATAGCGCCCAAAGCGTGTCTGCGCTGATTCCACCTGAGCCGCCGCCGAGAATACTCGCCGCCGATGCTGTTGCCGATGTATCGTTCTCTATGTCGTACATGATTGTGAAGCGCTTGACCAACTTCTCCAGCTTTTCTGGATCCGCCAGATCTTTCAGGTCGAGCTTCTTTTCGATCAGCTTTGCCTGCTGATCGACCTCCATGTTGCCTATCTCCGAAGGAAGACTGAAGGTGATGCGGAAGAACTCCATCAGCGCCTCGTCGCCGAGGATCACGTAGGGGTCGGTGATGGTGTCGGCCATGCGCTGGAAATAGAGCGCCAGGCGGACGCCGGCATTTTCCTCGCCCTGCTGGGTCTCCAGGAGCTGTCGCACATAGAGGCTTTGGGTTGCCGCGACCTCGCCGCCGTTCTGAGCCCGTCCGGCCGTGCTGCGATCGACATCGCCCTTCGCGTCGAAATTAAAGGTGCCGACGATCTGGGCCAACCGTTTGTCCGGCTGGCTGTTGACGAAGCTGTTCGGATCGCTGAGGTCGGAATTGAAGGCCTTATTGAGGACATCGTTGGTGATCGTGGCAGGATCGATGCCCTTGGAGATGAGGAGGATATCGAGAAGCTTGCGGTCGGCAAGCAGCTCATCGCGGCTGTCGATGCGCTGTATCGTGTCGGTGTAGTACTTGGCTTCCTCCTGGGCCTTCTTCTTCTTGGCCTCCAGCTCATCGCCTTCCAGGAAGCGGGTCTGGCGAAGGATGTAATCCTTGGCCACATTGGTGATTGCCGAATTCGATTGGGCCAGAACAGGTGCCGTGACCTCGCCGTCCTTGCTGAAGTTGAACAGTCTTGCCAGCGTCAGGAACCGTTCGTCCTTCAACTTGTAAATATAGCTGTTGGGATCGGACAGGTCGCTCTTCAGCGCGTTCTTCACAGTCAGCTTGGAGACCGACGACGGGTCTATGCCGACTGCGGTCAGTGCGAATTCATAGCTCGTCTGGGCATCGCTGCTCAGGAAGTCATTGAGGGATTTGACGGCCGCCAGATCCAGTTTGTAGAACCTGACCGCCTTCTCGTAGTCGCTTTCCTGCTTGTCGTCCCAACGGCTCATGTAGTAGTCGCGCGTGCGGCTGCTCTGCAGCGTCGTCTGCGCATCTCCAGCTGCGACCGTGCCGTCGGTATTGAAGTTGAAGGCCTTGGCGAGCTCCAGATATTGCGGGTTATTTGCTCCGAACTTGTTCGCGTAGCTGTTCGGATCATCCAGATCGCTCGTGAGGATCTGCTCGATCGTGGATTTGACGACCGTCGCCTTGTCGAGGTTGAATGCGACTTTGATATATTTCAGAAGACGCGGATCGCTGGTGATGTCGGTGACATTCGTTGCGGTCGCGATTTTCTCTTCGAACAGTTGCTGATTGAACATGGCTTCGGCATGAGTCACCCGCGTCTGTTTGTTGAAGAAACCCGCTATGATCGCTTCAAGCTTGTCCTCCGTGACGGCGCCCCCGACCGGCACCGTGCCGTCGGCATTGAAGTTGAAATCTTCCGCCAACGCCTTCATGACACCGAGATAGGCTGCGTCGGCCTTGGTACCATTGATGATTTCAGCAAGCTCTGCACGACGCTGGGCCGTCTGATCGACAGGGACGAGCCTCGCATTCAGTTCATCGAGCCGTGTCTGCTGCGTCGTGAGCTTGTTCTGATCCTCCTGCAGAAGGTTGTTGGTGGCAGTCAGTTGCGTCTGCAGGTCATTTATCTGGGGCTGTAGTACCGCGGCGTCGCCGCCATTATCGAGCTCCGCCTGCTTGGCCGCTATCTGACTTTCCAGATCGGCCTTTTTTTCCTGACCGAGCGTTATGGAGTTTTGCAGCTGGGGAACCGTCCCGTTCAGGCTTAGCCGTTCCGTCAGCTCGGTGTCTTCCGTCTTGGCCGCATTGTATTGATCAAGATTACCGCCATAGGCGGTGTTGTAGTAGCTCGCGGGATCGTTCGGATCGCTGACGAGAACTCCTCGAATAGCTGTGTAGTTGTAGTATCTTCCGTCTATGCCATAGGCGGTGAAGAGATAATTGCGCAGGCGTTCGTTGCGGAGAAATTCGTCGACGTTCTTGATGTTGCCCGTCTCGCTCAGCATGACCTTAAAGTAGCGGGTGTCGTCCTCGATCTGCTCTTCCTGAGCCGCGATCGTCTGATCGTAGGTTTCGAAAAGCTCGTCCATCTGGCCGCCCGACTGGGCAACGGCGGTATCCGACGCGGACGAAGCGAAATTGAAGGATGCCGCGAAATTCTTATAGCGGTCATCGGTCAGGCGGTTTGCGAAGCTGTTTTCGTCGCCGAGATCGCTTTCCAGCACCTGCTTCATGAAAGCCTTGGCATAGATCATCTCGTCAAGCCCGTGGGCCGTCATCGCATAGGAATAGAGCCGGTAGTTGTCCAGGAACTCGTCGACGGTTTTCACCTTGCCGATATTGTCCTGGTAATACTTGGTATCGTTTGCGACCGTCGTCTGCCCGGAGATCTGCTTCAGGCTCTTCAGGATATCGCGATTGACGAGATCGAAGGTGAGATAGGTCGATACCATGGGCTGGCCCCGCAAGTCGGAATGATGCTCGTGCAATCATCCCCGACTTGCCTTGCACGGGGCTTTTCCTTCGCCCCCCGTTTCTTGTCCCGCCTCCGCACAGTTTTGCCGATTCACATTCCGGAAACCCAAAGCGGTTCGTTTTCGCTAACCATCAGGTCAGGCAAACCTTCTTTAACCGCAATTTTTAAGCAGTCTCGAACAGGCCCGCCCTATGCTTTGGCTATCAGAGGACAAAAGTCCCGTGGAGAAACCGGCAACGGCTCTCAGGTAAAACAAGGGTAGCATATCGATGAACAATACAGTTCTGAAGCCCGTATGGGCAGGGTCGACACTGAGGCTCGATCCGTCTCGTTTCCCGCAGCAGGTTACCTATGCGCTGCGCGAGGCATCAGGAGATGTCACCATTACCATCGACAAGCGCGGTGCCGTTCTCCGCAAAATACTTCCGGCCAGCGGCCTGCCGCTGTCCGTCGCACTTCCCGCTCGGGCTTTCAAAGGCGTCGCCGCAAGAGCCATCGATCACGGAGATGGAGAAGTGACCGTTACGCTGGAATTGCATCATGAAGACCCTGATCTTTGCATCCCGCTTCTGGTCGCCCACGACCTCTGCGACATCGCCGCAGACTGGCGCAGCTGGGCGAATGCCTTCCGCATACCCATGCTGATGGTGGAGGCCGACGGCGTCGCCCGACCGCTGGAAACCCACCTTGGCGACATTCGCTCCGAAGGAGCCAAGCCGCGCCGCCGCCACTCCTATTTCGCAGCCCGCCGGCCGCGCTTCCTGGTTCGCAGGACGACCGGCAGCCTGGGCATCTCGATGAAGATCGAAGGCAAGGAAATTATCGCGCGCCGCTAGGGCTTTGTTTGTCCCTTTGTCCACCGCTTCTCGCGATAACGAAGAAGCCCGATCGTCAGCCGATCGGGCTTCTTGCTTTTTGAGCTATAGGACTATCGAGAGGGTGAGCCCAAGGAACAGGATGGCGCCGATGCGGGTGTTGAACTTGAAAAGCCTCAGGCACTGGTCGGCATTGTCGATATCGAGGATTACCACCTGCCAGGCGAACATCACGGCCGCCGCCAGAAGGCCGGCATAAGCGAAAAATCCGACGCCTGCGGCGGCGAAAGCAAACAACAGGAAGACGAGAGTGAAGCCATAAAGGCCGACGAGCCAGGCCCTGGTGTTCTCGGCAAAGAGGCGGGCCGTGGACCGTACTCCGATCAGCTCATCGTCCTCCTTGTCCTGATGGGCATAGATCGTATCGTAACCGATCGTCCAGGCGATCGCGGCGAGATAGAGCCAGATCGACGCCGCCGAAAGGCTGCCGAATACCGCGGCCCATCCCATCAAAGCCCCCCATGAGAAGGCGAGGCCAAGGAAAAACTGCGGCCAATCCGTAAAGCGCTTGGCAAACGGGTAAACCGCAACGACTGCCAGAGACAGGATACCGAGCACGATCGTGAAGGTGTTGAACTGAATCAGGACAAGAAGACCCACCAGGGCCTGCACGGCCAGAAATGTCTTCGCTTCGAAGCGGGACACGCGGCCGGACGGCAAAGGTCGCGAACGGGTGCGCGCCACTTCCATATCGATGTCGTGGTCGACGAGGTCATTATATGTGCAGCCGGCTCCACGCATCGCAACCGCACCGATGAAAAACACGATCAGGTGGAACAGGAAAAGCGAGGCCGAAAACACGCCCTCGTCATGCGCGGCATTGGCGGCAAGCGCTGCAGACCAGAAACAGGGCCACATCAGGAGTTGCCAGCCGATCGGGCGATCCCAGCGAGCGAGCTGCGCATATGGCCAGGCCGACCGCGGCAACACGCGGTAGACCCAATTGTCCGAAGGAGCATCGGCCACGCGGCCGCTGAAATTGTCGGCGTTCGTCATGGCCGAGGTTCTAGCTCTCGACCAAGCCGGCGGTCAAGCAGGACAACCCCGGCCGGCTCCTTGTTTCCCTAACCCGCGATCTGGTCCAGCGGCATGCGGCTCGCTTCGAAAGCCTTCAACTCGGCCTCCCGTTCCTGGATATAGTTACGGTTGTCCGGGACCGCCGTCCGCTTTTTGACGATCTGCATCTGGAAGATGAAGAAGTTTTCGTGGGTAAAGGCCATTTCCGAGCCTGCGAGGTAGAATTCCCACATCCGAACGAAGCGCTCGTCATAAAGGGCAGCAGCTTCCGCCTTGTGAGCCATGAAGCGCTCGCGCCAATGGCGGAGCGTGTAGGCATAATGCATCGGCAGGATTTCGATGTCGGAGACGAGCAGGCCCGCCTTTTCGACCGCCGGCATGACTTCGGCGATGGAGGGAATGTAGCCGCCCGGGAAAATGTACTTCTCGATCCACGGGTTGTTGATCAGCGCCGGATAGGGCTGGCCGATCGAATGCAGCACCATGACGCCGTCATCGGCCAGCACGTCATTCACCTTGTTGAAGAACTTGCGGTAGTTCTGCCGCCCGACATGCTCAAACATGCCGACGGAGACGATACGGTCATATTTGCGCGGCGGCAGGTAATAATAGTCCTGCAGCTCGAACCGGACGCTGCCGGCGAGGCCACGCTTGGCCGCCCGTTCGCGCGATACCTTGAGCTGCTCTTCACTCAGCGTGATGCCAGTGACGTCGACCCCGCAGAACTCGGACAGATACATCGCCATGCCGCCCCAGCCGGAGCCGATTTCCAGAGCCCGCTGGCCAGGCTCGGCCCGCAGTTTCGCCACGATGTGGCGCTTCTTGGCGACCTGTGCCTCGTCAAGAGAAATTCCAGGCGGGTTGAAATAGGCGCAGGAATACTGCCAGTCCTCATCGAGGAACATGGAAAAGAGCTTGGCGTTGAGATCGTAGTGGTGGGCGACGTTGCGCCGGTTATGGTTGATCGGCACGCGATTGCGAAACTGCGTTATTGCGATCCGCGCCAAAGAGCGCAACAGGATGCCGAAGGTCAGCCCTTCCTTCAGGGTGTTGTCCTTGACGAGCGCCAGGAACTCGTAGATGTCGCCTTCTTCGATAAGAAGCCGACCATCCATATAGAGCTCTCCGAGCTTCAGCTGCGGGTCGGCGACAAGCTCCCGCTCGGCTGCCTCGTCTGTAAACCGGATGGTGACGGACCGCCCCCCTCCTCCGCCATAACGCTGCTCACCGCCTGAGCCTCTGACGACAAGCGTTCCTATCCTGATGATCTTGCTGAAGAGATTGTGAAGGGACGAGGCCATAGACTCACCTCCAAAGATACTAAGGCTGCCTTATGATTTTTGAAAAATAGTACTTTCCTCGCAACATGCAAGCACATTGGAACCTCAAAAATGCCACAAAAAGACAGGCCGTCAAATCTTGTTTGACGGCCTGAATCTGGCTGCAGGCATCTGGCGATTTCTATTTGCGTTTCAACGCTTCCGCGAGAGCCGCCCCGAATGCACCTTGAGAGGCCGGTTTTTCAGTCTTCGCGTACTTGGAATTAACCGGCTTGTCGCGAGCGCCGCTACCGGAAACGGGGGGCGCCTCGCCGCCGTCCTTCCGCATGGTCAGCCCAATGCGCTTGCGCTTCACGTCGACCTCGACCACGCGAACCTTCACGACATCGCCGGCCTTGACCACCTCATGCGGATCCTTGACGAAACGATCTGCGAGCTGCGAGACATGCACGAGCCCATCCTGATGCACGCCGATATCGACGAAGGCGCCGAAGGCGGCGACATTGGTAACCGTGCCTTCCAGCAACATGCCGGGTTTCAAATCGCCAATCTCATCGATTCCTTCCGCAAAAGTCGCCGTCTTGAAGCCTGGACGCGGGTCGCGGCCCGGCTTCTCAAGTTCGGCAATGATGTCCTTGACCGTTGGAAGGCCGAACTGCTCGTCGATGAATTTGCGTGGGTCGAGACCTTTCAGCGTCGCGCTGTCACCCATCAAGGTCCGCAGATCGCGACCGCATGCGGCGACGATCTTCTTGGCGACGCCATAGGCTTCTGGATGGACGGCAGAGGCGTCCAGCGGCTCCTTGCCGTTCGGAATGCGCAGGAAACCTGCGGCCTGCTCAAATGTGCGGTTGCCGAGCCGGGCGACCTTGAGGAGCTCCTTGCGGCTCTCGAACGCGCCGTTCTGATCCCGATGCAGGACGATCGCCTCGGCAATCGACCGGCTGAGGCCGGCAACACGTGAAAGCAGCGGGGCCGAGGCCGTATTGAGGTCGACGCCGACCGCATTCACCGCGTCTTCGACAACTGCGTCCAGGGAGCGCGATAGCTTCGTCTGGTCGACATCGTGCTGATATTGGCCAACACCGATGGATTTCGGCTCGATCTTGACGAGTTCGGCAAGCGGATCCTGCAGGCGGCGGGCAATCGAAACTGCGCCGCGCAACGACACGTCGAGGTTCGGAAATTCGGCCGAGGCGGTTTCCGAGGCGGAATAGACCGATGCGCCCGCTTCCGAGACGATCACCTTTGTCGGCTTTGGCGCCGGCAGGCTGGCGAGCATATCCGCCACCAGTTTCTCCGTTTCGCGGCTGCCGGTGCCGTTGCCGATGGCGATCAATTCCACCTTGTGCTTGCGGACAAGGGAAGCAAGCTCGGCCTGAGTGCCACGGATGTCGTTCTTCGGCGGGAAAGGATAGACCGTCGTCGTTTCGAGCAGCTTGCCCGTGCCATCGACCACGGCAACCTTGACGCCGGTGCGGATGCCGGGATCAAGCCCCATCGTTGCACGTGAACCGGCGGGAGCCGCCAGCAGCAGATCCTTTAGGTTGCGGGCGAAGACATGGATTGCGTCCTCCTCGGAACGCTCGCGCAATTCCCGCATCAGGTCCAGCGACAGCGATACGGAGAGTTTGACGCGCCACGTCCAGCCGGCGGCTTCCATCAGCCAACGGTCCGCAGCACCCCGGTCGCGGATATCGAAAGCCAGGGCAATGATGCGCTGGGCAGGTTTCACCGGCGACGGATCGTCCTGATCCACTTCGATCGAAAGCGTCAGAACCTCCTCGTTCCAGCCGCGCAACATGGCAAGCGCGCGATGGCTGGGAACCGTTGCCCAGCGTTCGGAATGATCGAAATAATCGGAAAACTTGGCGCCGGCCTCCTGCTTGCCGTCGACCACCTTGGCCTTCAACGTCGCGCCATTGCGCATATGCTGCCGCAGCTTTCCGAGCAGGTCCGCATTTTCGGAAATCGTTTCGGCAACGATGTCGCGCGCACCGTCGAGCGCCGTCTTGAGATCCGGCACCTCACCCTTTATGTAGGCTTCCGCCAGTTTTGCGGGATCGGCGGTCCGATCGGCCCATATCGCATCGGCGAGCGGCCCCAGACCACGCTCACGGGCGATTTCGGCGCGGGTGCGGCGCTTCGGCTTGTAGGGAAGATAGAGGTCTTCGAGCTCGGCCTTGGTCGCGGCTTTCGCAATCTTCGCGCCAAGCTCTTCCGTCATCTTGCCCTGCGACGTGATCGATTCGACGATCGATGATCGGCGCGCTTCCAGCTCACGCAGGTAGACCAGACGCTCGGAGAGCGTCCGCAGCTGCGAATCATCGAGCCCCCCGGTCACTTCCTTGCGGTACCGCGCGATGAAGGGCACGGTTGCGCCATCGTCAATCAACCCGATTGCGGCGGCGGCCTGCTCGGGGCGGGCGTTTATCTCCGCAGCGATCGCGGCGGCAAGGAATCGGATATCGGCGGCCATGAACGTCCTCTTTGAAAACTGGAGGCGTGACCATAGTGAAAGTTTGTGGCAAGGCAACGTGGGCCGCGACAGGTCCACAAGTTGCCGAGGATGTGCCAAAGCGGGACGGGCGTTGGAAGACCGCTAACCATGGACCTGTGGAAAAGAACGGGGACTCTCTCACCCGCCGCAATCAGCACCTAAATTCCAGCCGCCGCATGATGCGGCCAGGAATGGAGGTATGAATGCCCAAGAAAGCTGCCAGAGTGCTGGCGTTCGACACGGCGGTTGCGGATGAAGAGCTCGAGGCCGCCATTTCCTATTTGGACGAAAAACTCGCCAATGCGTCCTCAAGAGACGAGCCGGTACCCTTCCTTGCGTACCGAAACCGAATGATCTTCCAGACGACGTTGAACATTCGGCGAGGCAAGGCCTCGACACCGTCGCGCCGTTAGAGGCTTGATCGCAGCGGCCGGGCCACGAGATGATAGAGCATCTCGTGGCCCGGCACTTGACCTTTGCCGTCCCGCCCCTTAACCGCCGGTCAGGTTAGAAAACGAGGGCGAGACATGAAGGTTCTCTTGATCGGTTCCGGTGGACGCGAGCACGCGCTGGCCTGGAAGCTTGCCCAATCCTCGAAACTTACCCAACTTTATGCCGCTCCCGGCAATCCCGGCATTGCGGAACATGCTACCATCGTGGCGGTCGATATCGACGATCACCAAGCCGTGACAGCCTTCTGTCACGAAAAGAAGATAGATCTTGTCGTGGTCGGTCCTGAGGCACCGCTCGTCGCCGGCCTTGCCGATGCCCTCCGCGCCGAGAACATCATGGTTTTCGGTCCATCGGCTGCTGCCGCCCAGTTGGAAGGCTCGAAAGGCTTCACCAAGGATCTTTGCGCGCGCTACGACATTCCTACAGGCGCCTATCGCCGCTTTTCACATGCCGCCGAGGCCAAGGCCTACGTGCAGCAGCAAGGCGCGCCGATCGTGGTCAAGGCGGACGGCCTTGCGGCGGGCAAAGGTGTCACCGTTGCCATGACGGTCGATGAAGCACTTGCCGCAATCGACGACTGTTTCGATGGCGCGTTCGGCGCAGCCGGCGCGGAAGTCGTGGTCGAAGCCTTTCTCGATGGCGAAGAGGCAAGCTTCTTCTGCCTCTCCGACGGCAGGACGGCGTTGGCGCTTGCAACCGCGCAGGATCACAAGCGCGTTGGCGACGGCGATACGGGGCCGAATACCGGCGGCATGGGCGCCTATTCGCCGGCGCCGGTGATGACGCCTGAGATGGTGTCCCGCACGATGAAGGAGATCATCGAGCCGACCATCCGCGGCATGGCGGAAAGCGGCTACCCGTTCGCGGGCGTCTTTTTCGCCGGACTGATGATTACGGCAAAGGGTCCGGAACTGATCGAATACAACGTGCGGTTCGGAGACCCGGAATGCCAGGTGCTGATGATGCGGCTGAAAAGCGACCTGCTTGAGCTCCTTTATGCCGCTGCCACCGGAACGCTCGATCAGGTCTCCGCCGAGTGGAGCGATGACGTCGCTCTGACTGTGGTCATGGCGTCGAAGGGCTATCCCGGAGCCTACGAAAAAAACACACCGATCAGCCGGCTGCCGCAGACATCTACCGGTGAAAAAGTCTTCCATGCGGGCACGGCTCTGAAGGACGGCGCGCTGGTTGCGACCGGCGGACGGGTTCTCAATGTGACGGCCATGGGCAAAACAGTCGCCGAAGCCAAGGCGCGAGCCTATGCGCTGGTCGACCGAACTGAATGGCAAAACGGCTTCTGCCGTCGCGATATCGGCTGGCAGGCGGTGGCGCGCGAAGAGAGTTAAGCCCGCCCCCTCCCCGGGATTCAGTCAAAATTTACCGATTGTCCTGACGGGATCGAAAGGAAACCGCGCTACCCTCCCGCCGATCAGGGAAGGATTCCGGTTATGCGTTTCGTTCTGACTACGGCTCTCGTGTTTGCAAGCAGTGCAACTTTTGCATCTTCTATTACGCCCGTCGGCGGTGTGCATCCATCCAGCCCCAGCATTATCCAGAAACGCTGTGCCGACTGCCCGGACGTTACGCGGAAAGCGAAAGAGCCCACCTACAAGGTGCCTGAGCTCGCGCAGGGGACCCAAAAGATGGAAATCGTCGATATCAACGGCGAGAAGAAGCTCGTTCGCACCGAAGCCTGGTTGGGCGGCTCGCCGGTCATCCATGTCAGCAAACTTCCAGAATGGATGACCGAAGATAGGGCCGTCGCCACGCTCCAGACCACATCCCAGGTTTCGACGGAAACCCAGCTCGCCACGATCGAAGCTTCCAAGGATGGCATCGATAGCGAGGCGACAACCGGGGCGGTTATCGGTCCAGATCAACAGAAAGTCGATCAGGCAGCCATGGCTTCCGTTCCCCTATCTTTTGATGGGTTTGAACTTCGGCTTCGCTGATTGCAGGCAAGACCGCCTTCCGCGAGTCGAATGCAGCGGCCATCTACCAGTGCCATATCCTGGCCTGATAATTAAAATTTATTCAATCATTTAGACGCATGGTCGCTTCGTGCAATGCGAGCACGCGACCAGCGCAGGAAGCGCAATTCCCCTCCGACCATCTACTCCGCCCCGGCTCCGTCAGGAGATCCGGCCGGGTGAAAGCGCGCGAACATGAAGAACCTAAAAATTTCTCATCAGTTATTGACCGTCGTGGCGGTCCTTATGGTGGCCTTCGCCACTGTGACCTATTACCAGATCCGCACCTCGATCGCCTCGATCTACGCCGAGCGCTACGACATGCTGCGCACGCAGGTGGAATCGGCGATCTCCATTCTTCAGAGCTACTACGAACTGGAAAAGGCGGGCAAGCTGACCCGCGAACAGGCACAGACCCAGGCTTACGCCACTGTCGCCGCCATCAAGTTCGAGCCGGCAGGTTATATTTTCGGCATGACGAAAGACATCGTCATGACCTTCCACTTCAATTCCAAGAACGTCGGCACCGCCCAAAAGGGTCAACCCGACAAGATGGGCAAGCTCTTCCGGGAGGAAATCGTCGCGAATGCACAGGCAGGCGGCGGCATCACGGAATATCACTGGGAAAAGCCGGGCCTGTCGAGCGATCAGGTCTACAAGAAGGCCGTCTACTCCAACATGTTCCAGCCTTGGGACGTGGTGGTCGCTACTGGCGTCTACGTGGACGATCTCGAAGCCAAGATCCAGCAGACGATCATGGAGGTCGTCTCTTTCGGTCTCGTTGCATTCCTCGCGGCGCTCGGGGTCGCAGTCCTCGTCATCCGCAATATCACCAAGCCTCTGGCGGCGGTGCATTCCGCGCTGGAAGCCGTTGCCGACGAGAATGTCAGCATCACCATTCCGCACACGGAAATGGCCAACGAAGTCGGGTTGATGGCGCGTGCCACACAGGCGCTGCAGGAGAAAATCCGCGAGCGCCACGCCATGGCGGAGCGGGAACAGACGCAAAAGCTGGCCCTGGACCGCGAGCGCCAGCAGAACATCGACATGCAGCAGCAGGACGCGGCGGCTCAGGCTCAGGTCGTATCTACGATCGGTCAGGCGCTGGAAGCTCTCGCCACCGGCGATCTGACCATCCGCTGCGGCGATCTCGGGCCGCGTTACGAAGCGCTGCGCCACAACTTCAACGAAGCCCTCGGGCAGCTCGAAGCCGCGATGGCGAAAGTCAATGCGAAGGGCATCGACATCAGCGGCTCGAAGGAAGAGATCCGCCGCGCCTCAAACGAGCTCTCGCAGCGTACCGAGCGCCAGGCGGCAAACCTTGAAGAGACCTCCGCAGCCCTCGACGAACTGACGGTTGCCGTGCGTCATACGGCGGAAGGTGCCCATGAAGCGGCGCAGCGTGTCGGCTCGGTCAGCACGGAGGCCACCCGCTCCGACCAGATCGTTGCCCAGGCGATCGAAGCCATGGGCGGCATCGAGCATTCGTCGGGCGAGATTTCAAAGATCATCGGCGTGATCGACGAGATTGCCTTCCAGACCAACCTCCTGGCGCTCAACGCCGGCGTCGAAGCCGCCCGTGCAGGTGAATCCGGCAAGGGCTTTGCCGTTGTCGCCCAGGAAGTGCGCGAGCTTGCACAGCGCTCCGCAGCGGCCGCGAAGGAGATCAAGGACCAGATCTCCCGCTCTTCCGGTCAGGTGCAGAACGGCGTCCGGCTCGTGGGCGAAGCCGGCGAGGCACTGAAACGCATCTCCAGTCAGGTCAAGGACGCGAGCGAAATCGTCGGCAAGATCGCCCATTCGGCATCCGAACAGGATACGACGCTCCGGTCGATTTCATCCTCGCTGAACCAGCTCGACGCGGCGACCCAGCACAATGCGGCAATGGCGGAAGAGACAACCGCTTCCGCCGAGGCGCTGGCAACCGATACGGACGAGCTGCTCAGCCTGATCCGCAGCTTCCGCGTCGGGCATGACGGCGGCACAAGCGCGCTTCGTCACACTGCGCAGAAGATGCGCAAGGCAAGCTAACGGACCCTCAGGACTGGGGGCCGCAGGCCGGCGGGCGAAAGCCTGGCGGCCTTTTTGTTACGAGACGATCTTGGAGAAGTCGGCGACCGTCGCCGTTGCTTCGCGGATGGCCTTCAGAAGCGCCAGGCGGTTGGCGCGGATCGCCGCATCTTCGTCGTTGACCAGCACCTCTTCGAAGAACCGGTCGACTGGCGCACGGAGCTTCGAGAGCGCCTCCATGGCCGAGCGGAAATCTTCCTGGGCAATAGCTTCCGACGCTCCCCGCGATGCCGACTGGATCGCCGACCAAAGCGCCTTTTCCGCATCGAGCCGCAGCAGTTCGTCTGCCACGCCATCGGCAACCACAGTGCCCTTCTTCTCCTCGGCGGCGAGCAGCTGCACGGAGCGCTTGGTGCCGGCCAGCAGATTCTTGCCGTCTTCCGAGGTGATGAAGGCCGTCAACGCCTCGGCGCGGCGCGCGACCATCAGGAGATCGTCAGCGTCAGGCGTCAGCACCGCATCTATGATGTCGTGCCGGGCACCCTGGTCGCGGAGGTAGACTTTGAGGCGGTCGTGGAAGAAGGAGAGGAGGTCGAGTACATCTCGATAAATCCACTGGCCTTTAACATCTAAAACTTGGCCATACTCGCCTCTGGCTGGCGCGCTCCCTATGTCTTCTGCTCCCTGAACACCAAGTTGAACCAATTCCTTCGTGAGTTCTTGTTGCTTTTTCGATTCATCCACGATTTTGGCGTAAAAGAACTGCTGCTTTACAAATTGGCATGGCTCAAGGAGAGCGAGCCTCACCTTCCGCTCCAACAGAATGCGCACCACGCCCAACGCCGCACGCCGTAGAGCAAACGGGTCTTTCGAACCCGTCGGCTTTTCGTCGATCGCCCAGAAGCCGACGAGCGTGTCGAGCTTGTCGGCGAGCGCCACGGTGATTGCCACCTTGTCGTCCGGCACGCGGTCGGACGGGCCCTGCGGCTTGTAGTGATCCTCGATCGCAGCCGCGACGGACGCGTTTTCGCCTTGGAGCAGCGCATAACGGCGGCCCATCAGGCCCTGCAGTTCGGGGAACTCGCCGACCGCTTCGGTGCGAAGATCAGCTTTTGCGAGTACAGCGGCGCGATCCACCAATGCCGGATCGGCGCCCGTGACCCTAGCCAATTCCTTAGCCAGCGCCCGGATGCGGGCCACGCGCTCACCCTGGGTGCCGAGCTTGGCATGGAACGTAACGTTCAGCGCGTCGAGCTTCGCCATGCGCTGGTCCAGCGGCTTGTCGAGCTTGAGGCCAAACTTCTCGGCCGAGTCCTTCAGCGTCTCGAGGTCCGGCAGGTCGCCCTGGTCTCGGGTCCAGAAATGCTTGGCGTCCGACAGACGCGCGCGCACCACCTTGCCGTTGCCGTGGATGATCTCCTTGCCGCCGTCCTTCGCCTCGATATTCGAGACGAGGATGAAGCGGTTCGACAGCCCCTCCCCGCCTTGCGGCCGCGTGACGAAACATTTCTGGTTCGTCTTGATGGTGAGGCGGATGATTTCGGCGGGGATTTCGAGGTAATCCTGCTCGAACTCACCCATCAGCACATGCGGCCACTCGACAAGGCCGGAGACCTCTTCCAGCAGACCCTCGTCCTCGACCAGATCGAGGCCGTTGGCGAAGGCGAGGTCGCGCGCATCATGAAGGATCACATCCTTCCGGCGATCGGCATCCAGCATGACCTTCGCTTTTTCGAGGCTCGCCACATAGTCCTCGAAGCGGCGCACCATGATCGGCTCGGGCGCATGGAAACGGTGGCCGTAGGTGATATTGCCGGCGACCAATCCATCGATCTCGAAGGGAATGACCTGCGTCTCTTCGTGTTCCGGGCCGAACATGCAGACGATCGACTGCAGCGGGCGCACCCAGCGCAGGCTTTCCGACCCCTTGCCCTCGACGCCGGAGAACCGCGCGCCTTTCGGCATGGAAGCCGCGCCCCAGCGCATGGATTTCGGCCAGGGGAAATTGCGGATGATGCCGGGCATCACCTCGGCGATGATCTGTTCCGCCGGACGGCCCGGCTTGGAGACGACCGCGACGTAGAAATCACCCTTCTTCGGATCGTTGATGACTTGCGCCTCGGAAACGGCAGAAAGACCCGCCTTGCGCAGGAAGCCCTGAACGGCCTGCTCCGGCGCCTTGGTCGACGGTCCTTTGATCTCCTCGCGCTGATCGGCGGAACGCGCCGTCAGGCCCCGGATATCGAGGGTGAGCCGACGCGGTGTCCAGTATTCGCGTGCACCTTCATAGGTCAGCCCCGCTTCCACCAGCGCGTCGGTGACGAGCTTTTTGAGATCCCCCGCCGCCTTGCGCTGCATGCGGGCCGGGATTTCCTCCGAGCGGAGTTCGAGAAGCAGATCGGGCATCGATAATCAACTTTTTGATGATTGTTCAACAGGGTGTGGCCTTAGCAAGCCCACCGCAAAAAGTCATCAGGGGTATTGGGGAAAGTGGCCTACCACCCGTCTCTTATACACAACTG
>NZ_PVBM01000016.1 GCF_002968575.1 Neorhizobium huautlense
CCCGCGTCCGGACTGGACTGACACCAGCTCAAGACGCTGACCCGCAAGGCCGTGGCGCGGGTCAATGATGGTTACATAATGCACCACCCCGTCGATAATAGCGGCAGTCTGCGATGCTTGGCTCGCCAAAGACGTCGCCCCATTCTGCAAAGCCGCGGTTTGACGTCAGGATCATGGCACCACGTTCATATCGCGCATTGACGAGTTGAAAGAAGAGATTGCAACCGCCTTGGATGACCGGCAGGTAGCCGATCTCGTCGACAATCAGCAAGCTTGGCCTGCAGAAGAAGCGAATGCGCTCCTGAAGTCTGCCTTCTCGTTCGGAACGGGCAAGCGAACCAATGAGGTCGGCGAGGGTCGTAAAATACACACTCTTTCCGGCCTTCACAGCTTCGACACTGAGCGCTGTGGCAAAATGGCTTTTGCCCGTTCCCGGCGGACCAAGGAAATGAACGGCCTCGTGACGATCGACGAAGCCGAGCTGCGCCAGGGTGAGTATCCGATCTCGATCGAGCGAAGGTTGGAAGATCCGACGGCATCGTAGAAGGCGAGAGATCGCTGAAGCACCGTGTCGCCGGCGGGCTTGACGACAATGGCGTCGTCGCGCGTCCTGGACCGATGTTGCGGCACGAGTGCTGGTCGATGGTCAGGTTGAATCCGGCGCTGTTTGCGGCCCTCCAGGACGGGATGGGCTGCGATCAGAATGCCGTTCTCGAAGATGCGGACCTCGTCGGCGAGAGAATGGACTTCCACCGTTCGGCTTTGCGTAGCATCCGGAACGCTGTAGGTGTTGCCGCCGACGCTCACCATGCCTTCCCGCGACACCCGGCGCTCTAGCTTCAAGACGGATTTAAACGGAGCCAGCGGTAATGGTCGCAGGTACGGCCGCTCCTCGGCGAAGGCTTCATTGACGACACGCAGGGTCATGGCGTGCTTCCTTGGATTGGCGACGGTAGCCAGCCAGTGCCGGAGCTGGGCGTTCAAGTCATCGAGGTTGCGGAACGAGCGGGCCAGGAAGAAGTCTTCGCGGATATAACGAAACGGCTGCTCGACCTTGCCCTTCGTTTTTGCTCGATACGGTTTGCATGCCCTGGGATGGAAGCCATAGTGACGAGCCAGGTCTATGAGGGCACGGTTATAGACGATGCCTTCTGACTGGCCTTCGCCGATGACGGCAGTCTTCATCCGATCGTAAAGCACTTCGCGCGGAGCGCCGCCGAGAGCCTCGAAGGCGGCTATATGACAACGCAGGACGGTCGGCAGGTTCTGATGCATGACGAAGCGTGCCCAGATTAGACGGCTGTGACCCAGCACCATCGAGAACAGCCAGACGATCCTCGGCGTCATCGGTTCGTCGGTGAAGACGACATGAAACTGGGCGAAATCCACCTGAGCCTGCCACCAGGCAGCGTCTCGAAACGAACTTCAAAGCCCTGACTTGCAACGGGGCGAACATCACGGAGAAAATCTGTCACCGCCGTGTAACCGCCGGCATAGCCTCGCTCACGCAGTTCTCGAAATAACCGATACCGGTCAGGCCGGGGTAGGATTTGACCCGCTCCCGCAGGTATGAAGCGAACGGGTCAATGACCGTTGCCCGAGGCTTTCTTGGACCATAGGCCGGAGCCTCGAGGCCTCGCTCTATGTATTTGCGCACCGTCTTGCGATCGATGCCAGTTTCTCTGGAAATAGCCGACACCGTCAGCCCCTGCTGATGCAGATCCAGGATCATGATCGTCTCCCTCAGCTTGATCACCCACCCCCCTTCCGACCATCGGAAGGAGTATTGGCGATGACGCGCCACTGGTCTTCCGGGGCGCGCCCCGGAAGACCAGTGGCCGCAGCACCTGGGGAAGATTCAAACGGCACTAATAGGGAGTATTGATCCGGTACTGACACCGGTCATCGCGCACGTAGGTCCATATGCACCCGGTCGTGCATTTGTCTTTGGCCTGGATGGGAATAGTGGTGTCATCGCCAAAAAGGCGCTCGGCCGCGAAGACATGCGTTTCGCTCAGATCAAAGATCAGCAGGAGCGCGGCCGTTCCATACCCGACCTGGTCGGCCAACGTCGAGGTCGAAAGCTCGATGCCCTCGCATTTGAACCGGGTGCTCTGGCGGTTGAGAGGGCTATGCATGCCAAACTTGTCAAACAGGATCGTCGCCAGCTGATGAGGACCGATGAAGCCGCGCGGCGTCGCATGGAAGGGCGCCGGCGGCTGACTGATCGCCTCGCAGTCGCGGCAGGTAAATTTCTCGCCTACGGTTTCGATCACGATGAACCGGCGCGGGATCTCCTCCAGCGTTTCGGTCACATCCTCGCCCAGCTTGGAAAGCCGGGATCCGCCACAGCATGCACAGGTGCCGGGAGGATCGATAACCACACGCTTGCGTTCGACACCCTCCGGCCACTGCTTTCGGACCGGCCGCTTGCGTGTGAACGAACGTACGCTCGCGGTCTTGGCGGCAGCAGCCTGCGCTGCAACCTCGTCCTCTGTCGCCGCCATCACCAGCTCTTCGAGCTGCAATTCCGTCTGGTCAAGCAATCGCGCGGTGCGCTCGGAACGCTTTCCGCGAAGCTCCCGCCTCAGCTTTTCGATCGCCAGCTCCAGTTTGGCGATCAGCGCCTCACTGTCGGACAGCATCGCCTGGGCATTGGCGGCTTGCGCCACCGCAATGTCCCGCTCGGCGACGACGGTATCGCGCTCGGCAACAACGACATCATGTTCAGCCTGCAACATCTCACGCTCGGAAAGCAGCACCAGATAGGCGCTCGCAAGGTCCGCAGGAAGATCCACAGGTTTCGAAGTCATGAAGCCATTCGATCATTCACTCAATATTTCAATGTAATAATGCTATCCAACCCGTCTCGGACGCCAGGTTTCCTGCGGATTGCGCCAGTCGATCCCGGACAACAAATAGGACAATTGCGCCGGTGAGATCGCTACCGCACCGCCATCCATATTCGGCCAGATATACCGGCCCTTCTCCAGCCGCCGGGTAAAAAGGCAGGCGCCCAGACCATCATGCCAGATGATCTTTAAAATATCCGATCTGCGGCCCCTGAAGACGAAGAGATGCCCCGACAACGGATCATGCTGCAGAACCTCCTGCACCCGAAGCGCCAAGGAGGGAAAGCCACAGCGCATGTCCGTATAGCCCGTCGAAAGCCAGACCTTGACCCCTGTTCCCATCGGAAACAGATTCACCGCAGCGCCTCCAGTCCGCGCAGGATCCGAAGCAGCGCTTCAACGTCGACATCGCGTCCCACGATCACACGGCGACCATTGGCGCTGACAACCTCCATAAGCCCACCTTGTGCCATTGAAGGCTTGGTCGCCGTCGCAGCGACCGGCACGCCTGGTTCCGGGACCAACAGTGCAGGAATAAACCCTTCACTCCCCCCACCATTGCCAAGCCGTCCCTCGCGCGCTGCTTTACGCCAATCGTTCAACTGAAAGCGTGTGATCCCATGGCGACGTGCCGTTGCCGTGACCTGACGCGGGGCGGAATAACTCTCCGCCACGATTGCAAGTTTGGCCTCGTTGCTGAAACGGCGACGCCGCCCGCTATCGACAATCTCCATACGGCTAACTTGCGGCCGCTTCTCAAGCGTTAAATCCACGGTTCTCACACTGTCTATATTGACGTCCATATAGACAGAACATCCAGTTCGCCTCACTTCTCAGCAAGGCGGCCCACCTCGGATGCGTACTCCCGCACGCAGAACACGTCGGATCTTTGACCACGTAGCACCCGCCTGACGAGGCCGCGGCTGTGCCCGGTGCGACGAACGATTTCTTTGATTGCAACTCCGGACTTGGCCAAGTCCAGAATGGCGGCGTTCGTGTCTTCTCGATGAAGATATCCCTGATATTTGATCCGCTCAGCGACCGTCAGCAGGTCCGGATTGAGGGTTGCGGACCCGATCGCTGTTTTGATCTGTCGCATGGATTTGCGGACGGCGTCGAGGAATGCGTCGGTGCCCAGGCTTTTGGCACCAGGTCGGCTCCCAGCAGATGCGCCAGCACCGTCGCGTAGATCTTATCGGTCTTGATCTTGGCGTCAGCGATCGCCTTGACCTTCAAGGGATGAGCGAGAACGACATCATCACAAATGTCGTCGAGCCAATCGTACATCATCATCCAGTTGCGGGTCGCCTCGACAACCGCGTGGCTAGTCTCCCGGTAGCGCTTGAGAAACCCACCCAGCGACTGCCGGTCGTTCTTAACCCGGCCGGATCTGAGCGTCTTGCCACTGCTGTCCTGAACCACCAGGTGGCTATAGGATTTGTGGTAGTCGGAGCCGAGGTGGTAATCATAAGAGGCAGTCATGCTTCTAACTCCCTTATTGAGATCTGCAAAACCCCAACAGGATAAGCCGAAAGGCTGGAAGTGTGACTTCCCCCTCCATCATCACCTGCATCTCAGTGATCCGTTCTTTCGGCGGGTGCGGCCTCTTTCATGCCATCTCTTTTGCCTACCGTACCAGCATCATCATTCACGATCTTCCTTGCCTCGACCGTCATCGGTAGAGGGGTGTCCTTCGGAAGCTCAGGCAATAGGAACCGCCAGCCGTTTGCAAGCTCCACAAAGCCGCCCCATAGGCTTTCATTCTCAATTCCGATGATCGGCTCTTCTAGATCCTTTCTGGGAACATATGCTGATAAGCCATTGTTAGTTCTCCGAATTGTCACTCTCATTTGGCTTTTCCTTCGTTCCCATGCGTGCATTCGGCAGCATTTTTCCGACTTGAGACCACGTCGAGGCTTACCAGTTCACGGGTGCGCATTCCAACGACGATGCCACGATCAATCCATTCGACTGCATAGATGTAAAACTGCTGGAGAAATGTCCCCACATCGCACACAAAGCCCGTGTCGCCTTTCCTAACGAGGCTTGCTCCGATCTCTTTCCCGGGATAGGTGCCATCGTTCTTGATGTGAAGTGTGGCACAGACCCGCTCGCCCGGCATAAACTTTGGAGGATTATGGATTTCGATCTCCTCCTCGCGTCCAACACCCATCGCCATTTCCTTCATCATTGTGGTATACAGGGAAGACCGAAGACTCTTGGGCCGGATAGCCCGGCTTTTGCGTTCCGGGTTTAAGCTGGCACGCAGGTCTTAGGTACCGGACACACTGAGGCGCATTGCTGTGCCTCGTAGACTCCCTCGCATTCGGTGCATCTCTCGGGATCAATCACGTATCTATCGCCCCTCAACTCGATGGCACCCGAAGGACATTCAAACTCGCAAGCACCGCATTGCGTACATTGAGACGCGATGATTTTGAAGGACATGGATCAACTCCTGTTTGTGTCTGGATAAGCAAGCTCAAGCTATTGCCTGTGATAGATCGATACCATTCTCAGAGGCATAAAGAGCGCTGATTGCAGTTTCGATGTGCTCATAGCCAAAGACCTCTATTCCCCGGATCCCAGCTTCTATAAGCTGCTTCTTGGGGCATTCTCCGATTCTAGCGCACAACACGATGTCTATGCCTTTGAGTGCAGCAATGATGCCATCTAGGGTGCCTTCCTCGCCCCACCCCCCTCGGCAATACGGCTCAATTTTGCGATGCCCCACAAATGTAATGCCTGTCTGCGAGGCTTCATAGACTTGGAACTCCTTAGCATGACCGAAGTGTTCGTTAATGCGTCCGCCCCCCTTCGTCGCAACAGCCACTCGAAGCGACCCGCGCACGCTCATTGAAGCAAGCGTCGTCATCGCCTGGTTCTGCGCTACCAATTGGTCATCGCGTATGCGTTCGACCACCTCCCGGTAGGCAAGACGCTTGCCGCCGTTGTAGCCAAGATCGGGCGGAATCTGGTCGAGCGTGAACTCCTGGCCGCGATCAGTGCCGAGAAGTCCGACTGCATCGGCACGGCACTGTCGGCAGTGACGCATCAGTTTGACACCACCTTCGAGACGATCCTGAAGCGCCTTCAGTTCGAGCGCATTTGGACCGCGTTGTCCATTGAGACCAAAGCGAGTACCGTGTGTCGGGTCGGAAATTAGCGGCATGACGTTGTGCAGAAATGCACCACGCTCAGTAACCCATTTGTTGACTTCGATCAGGTGCTGATCATTGATGCCGGGGATCATCACCGAATTGACCTTCGTTAGGATGCCGCGTTCGCTCAACATCTCAAGCCCCAACATCTGCCTCTCATGCAGGATTTTGGAAGCCTCCATGCCAGTGTAGCGGCGATGACGATAGAATATCCACGGGTAAATCTCTTGGCCGACAGCAGGGTCAACCATGTTTATGGTGATCGTCACGTGACTGATGTTCAATTCGGCCAACTCGTCGACATGCTCCGGCAGGGCAAGTCCATTAGTGGAGATGCATAGCTTGATGTCCGGAATCTCCCTGGAGACGCGTTCGAAAGTCGCCCTTGTCTTTGCCCAGTCGTAGCTGGCGTCGCCCGGACCCGCGATCCCGAGAACCGACAACTGCGGCACTTCGTTGGCGACCGCAATCACCTTCAGCAGCGCCTGCTCCGGTGTCAGCTTTTCCGACACAACACCAGGTCGACTTTCATTGGTGCAATCATATTTGCGATTGCAGTAGTTGCATTGAATATTGCAGGCTGAGGCGACCGCGACGTGCATGCGGGCAAAATGGTGGTGCGCTTCCTCTGAAAAGCATGGATGATCCTTGATCTTCTCCCAGGTGGCCGAATCTATTTTGGCTGCCCTGGAGGACAGGCCGCAAAACGAGGATGCGCAGCCACCGGATTTCGCGGTCGTAAGCAACTGCCCAGCGGATGGCGTTTGGGTCGGGCTTTCGAGCGAAACAATCGGGGCATTCATCGAACATCTCCACTGATGGGTAAGGTCGTTGTCGGAAATGCAAGCGCTGTACCAACAGAAAGGGATAGTTATTTCAATACGTTGTTGTTTAGTGTTTGGTTCGTGCCATTGCTCTGGCGCACTTTTGTCGAAGTCGCAACATTGATCGTGTCCCGCGGGGTGGTGTAGCTGGCGGCATTGGTCGCCGTGCTCTCCGGCATGGGCCGGGCTGATCAGCGCGCCACTGCTGGCAGGCTGATTATGGGATCATCGCTCATCTGGCTGATCGTTTCCAGCGTCATGTATCTGGCGCGCTGGACAGCCCATTCGTCGTTCTGCTCGAGCAGGATCGCACCGACGAAGCGCACGATTGCATCGTCGTTGGGGAAGATGCCGACCACCTCGGTTCGTCGCTTAATTTCGCCGTTGAGACGCTCGATCGGATTCGTCGAGTGAAGCTTGGCAGGATGTTCCTTCGGGAACGTCATGTAAGCCAGTACGTCGGGCTCGGTCGCGTCCATGATTGTTGCCAGCTTCGGCACCTTCGGCCGGATCTGGTCGGCAACGGCTCGCCATTGTAGGGACGCTGCCTCGGGCGTCTCCTGAGCGAAAGCGGTGGCGATGAAGGCCGAGACGACCCTGCGCCCGCTCCTTGCCGGCGTGAGCCAGCACGTTCCTCATGAAGTGGACGCGGCACCTCTGCCATGTCGCGCACAGCACCTTGGTGACGGCCGCCTTATGCCTTCGTGGGCATCAGAGACGACAAGCTTGACGCCACGTAGGCCGCGACGTGTCACCTTGCGCAGAAACTCCGTCCAGATTGGCTCGGCTTCCGATGTGCCAATCTCCATGCCCAGCACCTCGCGCCGGCCGTCCGCGTTGACGCCGACGGCGATGATGACGGCAACCGAAACGATCCGCCCGCCGCTGCGGACCTTCACGTAAGTGGCGTCGATCCACAGGTAGGGCCAATCGCCCTCGATCGGCCGCTCGAGGAAGGCCTTCACCTTCCCGTCGATCTCCTCGCACAGCCGCGAGACCTGGCTTTTGGAGATACCGCTCATGCCCATTGCCTTGACCAAGTCGTCGACCGAGCGCGTCGATATGCCTTGGATATAGGCTTCCTGGATGACGGCGGTCAGCGCCTTCTCGGCCATGCGGCGGGGTTCGAGGAAGCCTGGAAAGTAGGAGCCCTTCCTGAGCTTGGGTATGCGCAGCTCGACCGTGCCGGCCCGCGTCTCCCAGTCCCTGTCGCGGTATCCGTTACGCTGGGCCAGCCGCAACGGGTCCTTCTCGCCATAGGCGGCGCCGGTGGCTACGCCCACCTCCATTTCCATCAGCCGCTCGGCGGCAAAGCCGATCATCTCCCGCAGCAGATCGGCATCAAGGGTCTTCTCCACGAGCGTGCGCAGGTTCATCATGTCGTCGGTCATCGGTGGTCCTTCCGAAATGGGTTGGCGTCAACAACCAAACCCTTCCGGAAAGCGCCGATGACCACCCACACGCCGCTCACTCGCTACAGCGCTACCAACGGCGCGCTCGCGAGCGGCTTCATTATCGCTGAGCTACACCAACTGATGGGACACGACCTCAACATTAACTGCACCCCATTTCTACCGACATTCTGCATAAGCAAAGGGCTCAAGCTTATGCTTACGATCACAACCAAGAGCGTCGTACGCGCAGTATTGGCCGGTACCGAAGATGTGGAAGACGCGAACCGGGGTCCTCATTCTCCGCCACAGCGCTGCCAGCCGGCTTCTACGCTGGCGCGCCGATGAAGGAGATTGCGGAAATATTACGGCATCGAATTGAACTGATGGGGTTGTCGCTCGTCACTGGTCAAGCCACTTTTTCAAGCGGAACAAACTGTGCGTCGGTGATGCTCTCAATCGGCGTTGTAACGGGGCTCTGACGCATATTTGGTGCAATTCTCTCATGTCGCGCCAATCAGGCGGGCTTGAAGAAGATCAAGCTTTCCGCGTCCGTACATCTGGCGCTTTACCAGCTTGAGCTTGGTGATCTGCCCCTGGGTTTGTCCATTGGACCATAGTGATACGATCGCTGCGCGGACTGCCTGTATGTCTTTCGCCACACCATTACAAAAGGAGGAAAACAGACTGTCGCGGGCTCGGTCGATCCACGACGCGAGCCGGTTTTCCGCCTTGCGCCGGATTATGCGATGGAAGTCAGCGATGATGTCGCGAGTCTTGACCAGCAAGGGAATACCGCCTTCTATTGCAGCGATGGTGACGGTCTCGCATTTCGTCAGGTTGTCTCTGGTGGTTGTCAAAACGCGGGCAATCGTTCGGACGGAAGGAATGCGGTTCAACGATTCCGCATCCGCCTTGTCGGCCCTCTTCCGCCGTGTGGCCCATTCGCTCACGACCCGGCGCGAATCACGAAAGCCCTGTGTTTTCAAACGCCGCCATAGCTCAGTGCCCTTCCGCTTGCCGGCAGCCCATGCACGTCAAGCCATTCGAGATAGGTCTCCAACGAGCTTTCTCTTGACCGAAAGACGTCGTTGCGGTGCCCTCTGAGCACCTGGCGGACCAAGCCGCGGCTACGACCAGTACGGCGCACGATTTCCATGATCGTGACACCGTCCTTTGCAAGCGCTGTGATCGCCGCGTTGGTCTGTTCGCGCCGAAGATAGCTTTGGTTTTGAAGGCGCTCGGCCGCGGTCAGAAGTTTAGGATTGATGCGCGTTGCACCTAGTGTCTTGCGGATTTGTCGCATCGATTTGCGGACGGCGTCCAGGAATGCACGGCTGTCATTCTCCATCAGATACCATCGATCAGCGACCTGCACTGCATCGGGCAATACCCTTGCGGCCGCCAACCCGTAAGCGCCGCCGCGGTCGCGAGCAATGATCTCGATTTGGGGATTTTCCCGCAACCAAGCCTCTGCCGTCGCGGGCTCACGGTCGGGCAGCAAACGGATCGGCCGCCGACGCTCCAGGTCACACACGATCGTGCCATAGCGATGATTGCGCCGCCAGGCCCAGTCGTCGATGCCAATCACCGAAGGCGGGGTCGACGGCGGTAATACTCACGCGGGGCGACGGGTGTCCTCTTGCCGCGTCCCCAGAGGATGAAGGCCACGAGAGGGAGCAGGATAAAGTTCAGCGGCAGGGCCGCAAATTCACTCCGCGTGGCATGGAAGACGATGGCGCAGACTTGTAGCAAGGTGCAGCCCAATGCGGCAAGAACGGTCATGCGTGGCTGGATCCGAGTAAGAGCCGGCAACAGAATGCCGATTCCGCCTGCCACATCGATCAACCCGGTAAGGCGCAACAGGGTAGGATATTCGACGGGCCATTGGGTCTGCCACATCGCGGCGAGCGCCTCAGCCGGCATGAAAAGCTTCTGGGAACCAAACAGGACGAAAGCGGCAGACGCCAGCGTCTGAGCGATCCAGAGACTGATCCGCAGTGTCTTGCCGGCAGGCGGATTGGGAGTAGAGACGATGTTTGCTTGCATGTAAAACTCCTGCTTCAGTGAGGCGGCTTAGGCGGCGATCCGGGCGATCTGGGCCCGGGCGGCGGTAACGGCATTCGCGGCGCCATCGGGGCCGCGGTTCACACCTTCGACACGGATCACCTCGACGTCCGTGATTCCGATAAAGGCTAGCACCGACTTCAGGTAAGGCGTGGCATGATCGAGCGCCGCCGCCGGGCCTTCGGAGTAGATCCCGCCCGAGGCGAGCACGATATAAGCCTTCCTGTCTTTGACCAGCCCCTCGGGACCGCTGGCGGTATATTGGAAGGTCTTGCCAGCCCGGCCGATGTAGTCGATCCAGGATTTCAGGTTCGACGTGATGTTGAAGTTGATGAAGGCGGTGCCGATTACCAGCGTATCGGCCCCGAGAATTTCAGCCACGAGTTCATCCGACAGCCGGATTGCTGCAGCTTCCGCAGCATTCAGAGCCTCATTCGGCTTGTGGATCCCGGCAGTGAAGCCGCCGTCTATATGTGGAAGCGGATTGGTGGCCAGATCGCGGTGAACCAGCAGGCTGGTGGGATTCGCCGCCCGCAGCCGATCGGCAAGCTCGAACGCAATCTGCGTGGAGAATGAACTGGGGCGCGGGCTGGCAGTGAGAAGCAGGATGGACGACATGAAGTGCCCTTCTAAGGACGCGAGTGAATCTATCGACGGCTTTAGAGCTTGTAGGTCATCGTGAAAACTGACATAAAATCGAACTAAGATATCGATCGGATCGATGAGTTATGCAGCCCCATCCAACTCTGGATCAATTCCAAGTATTCCTTGCAGTAGTGGAGAAAGGCAGCTTCTCTGCCGCCTCCCGTGCGCTGAATCGCACGCAGTCGGTGGTTAGCTATACGATTGCCAATCTTGAAGCGCAGCTCGGGGTGACGCTCTTCCAACGTTCCGGAACCAAACGCCCACAACTTACAGAGGCTGGCACATCCGTCCTTGAGGACGCGCGCAGGCTGCTGGGTGATCTCGACCTGATGCAAGCACGCGTGAAAGCGCTGAACGATGGACTTGAGGGAGAGCTGCGCCTGGCGATCAGCAGCGCCGTCCCATCGGACATCGTTGTCGATGCGCTGCGTGCCTTCCGACACTTGTATCCGACCGTGTCTTTGAGTGTGACGGCCGGTACGCTTGGGATCGTGATGGATGCGGTCATAAACGGGAGCGCGACGGTCGGCTTCGGCGGCTTCATGGCGGCCGGAAACCACAAGGTTGTTTCAGAGGCAATCGGCCATTCTGCCATAATTCCCGTCGCAAGCCCCGACCATCCTCTTGGAATGTTGGACCGGACCATTGGCCTTGTTGACGTGAGGGATGAGACACAGCTCGTCGTTTACGACGCCTCCGGGCTGACAAAAGGACGTGACTTCAACGTGTTCTCCCTTAAGATCTGGCGGGTCAGCGACAACGCGACGAAGCACCTGTTTATCCGGGGCGGCTTAGGTTGGGGTGGCCTTCCGGCGTCACTGGTAACGGATGACATAGCAAACGGCCGCCTTGTCCATCTTGATCTTCCCATTTTTGACCAAAACGGCTACCCGCTTTACGCAATTCACAATGTTACCACCCCGCCGGGACCAGCAGCTAGGTGGCTCACCAGCGAGATCCGCGCTAGGCTTTCGCGCCAGAGCAAGCTCGCTGAGGGTTGAGCGCCGACATGTGGCGAACGCCAGGGAGTTAGCCTGAGGGCGCCGCCCGGTGATGCTCGAACCGCTTCCGTAAGAGTGCGTGTCGAAACGGGGAACAGGCGATTTGATCGGCAGCGTAAATGGCTGAGGCGCAAGCACCTAGCCGAGCCGGCGTACCATGCGATCAGGAACGTGAGGCTCTTGAGCATTGACAAGCGCCCTGTGGTCTATGCGCGCTTGAAACCTGGCCCGATACTCGTGAGGTGTGACCCCGATGGTCTTGCTGAAGGCCCGGCGCATCGCCCCAACGTCACCGAAGCCGCAGGCTTTTGCGATGGATTGCAATGGACGGTTAGTATCTTCCAGCAACCTGCGTGCAGCGTCGGTGCGGGCCGCGACGATGAAATCCAGCGGCGTCATACCGAGTTCGAGCCTGAACACGCGGCCGAAATTACGAGTGCTCATACCGACCGTCCTGGCGATCCCCTCGACATGAAGCTCTCGATCCAGGTTTTCCAGAATGTAGGCCTGTGCCTTCTGAATGAAGGTCGTTTCGGACATTTGGCCAACAAGATGTGCGCTGAACTGAGATTGACCGCCTGGCCGCTTTACAAACATCACCATGTATCTCGCCACAGCCAATGCGACTTCGCGCCCAAGATCCTCTTCTACTAGGGCGAGAGCAAGGTCGATGCCAGCGGTCACGCCGGCGGCAGTGATGAGCTTGCCATCACGAATATAGATCGCGTCCGGCTCTAGTTCTATGTGAGGGTATTCCTTGTGGAACCTTGGCGTGCATTCCCAGTGGGTCGTGACCCGCTTGCCTTCAAGCAGCCCTGCCGCGGCAAGCAGGAAGACGCCAGTGCAGATTGAACCATATCGCTTGACGGTAGGCACGCGGCGGCGCAGCCAGGAAATGACCTGCGGATCGATTGCCTGGAATGAAGGGTCGCCTGCCACCAGCAAAGTATGGATTGTTTCATCGCGGTCAAAGATCGTACGATCCGCAAGAAACCGCAGTTGGCCAGTTCCGCCAATTGAAGGTTGCCCGGTGGACATGATCTGTATGTCATACCTGCTCATCTCGCCGCAGCGGCGCGCAGCCTCCCAGAATACCTCTGCAGGACCCACAACATCCAATGATTGGACGCCCGGTGGCGCTAAAATAACGATCCGCATTGGGGAATGCCTCTAAACCCTCTGTTGATCCCGAGGCAGAAGCAAGATTCCTGCCAAGAGTGACCACCACCCGGCGGCGGGTGGTCACTCTCAGAAAATCAATTGGCAGAGGTCAGTCGGGCATCGAAGAAGCCCATACGTGACACATCCCTCCCGGATTTGACCGCCGCGAGCACCAGGATATCGATGAGCGGTTCCACCAGGATGACCATTAGGTAAGCCAAGCCAAAGCTCCCGATGGAGAGCAGGTTCTCGACATTGAAGCCATGTCCGTAAAGCGCCCAGAATGCCACCCACAAAACGACACCGCCCTGATAGGTCGCCGACAAGGCCAGCGTCTGCCGATACCTGAGATCGACATAGGGGGTATTTGGCGCAATGATCTTGCTTGAAGCAAGCTGCAGCGCAAAAAGCGGCGCCAGCAAGGTCGTGACGTTCATACCATATTGGGGCAGGTCGAATGGCGCAAAAAACATTCCCTGGAGCACCAACCCTGCGGCAAGACCCACCGCCGCCGGCGCGGCACCGAACAGCAGGAAGAGTGTCGAGCCAAGGATGAGGTGAACCTCCGAGACGCCGACCGGATAATGCGGAAGGATTTCGAAGAAGGAAAAGACGAGAGCCGTTGCGAAGGCGCTTCGGATCAGAAGGGAGGACAGCCCCCGGCGCTTGAGCTCGTCGCGCGCATGTTTCATAGTGAAAAGCGTAGCGCCGGCGGCAGTGGCATAGCTCAGGACGATCTTGGCCCCGTCCACGATACCAGGCTCGATATGCATGTTGATGTCTCCGTAAACGCTATTGTGGATTGGCTTGACCGCTGACACCGAAGAGCTCTCGTATCTCCGAGATGGCCAGCAGATTTGTCTTGACGACGGCACTCTCGAGCGCCGTCAGAAACTGGTCATAATAGTTCCATGATGAATGGTCAGAAGGGTGATCGCCTTCCCATTTCCCGATCGAAGCGATCAGTTCGTCACGAAAGTCGTCCCATTCGAAATAGCCTTCTTTGGCGAGCGCGAGCGCAATTCCGAAGGAGGTGCGTTCCCATTCGGACCCGAAACAAAGGGTACCGTTGGCCCGCGGGGGGCTGTCAGGCTTGCCCAACATCTCGGCAACAGCAAAATGTTCGAACTGCGTTAGCATATTCTACCTCAGGCGGCCTTGGCGACAGCGACACCCATCATGGCTTCCGGCGTGACCAGAGCCTCAAGTTCCATCTCCGACAGACTTTCAGTTCCCGCAGGCCGTTCGGGCACGACGAACCAGCGAATCTGGGCGCTCGAATCCCAGACCTTAACCTCAACTTCCTCGGAGATCGGCAAACCGAATTCGGCAAGCACCGCACGCGGCTCGCGAGCTGCACGGCTACGGAAGGTCGGATCCTTGTACCAATACGGCGGCAACCCGAGTACCGGCCACGGGTAGCAGGAGCATAAGGTACAGATAATCAGATTATGGATGCCTGGTGCGTTGGCAACTGCGCGCATATGCTCGCCCTCTGCGCCGGCCATACCATCAGGCAGGTCGAGCTCGGCGATCGCTTTCGGTGTATCCTCGATAAGCCGCCGCTTGAAATCCGGATCGACCCAGGCGCGGGCGACAATCTTGGCACCGTTAAAGGGCCCCATCTTGGTCTCGAAGTATTCGAGCACCGTATCGACGGTCCGATCCGTGATGATTCCCTTCTTGATAAGCAAGGCTTCGAGGGCCCGCACGCGCGCGGCATTGTGAGCCTCGCGGTCCTCCCGATATTTGAAGCGTTCAGACATTTGTTTCTCCCCAACAATAATCTTAGGCAGCCTTGATCGACTCCGACACGTCCGCCGGGCTGACGTAGCGCGCATAGAGATCGGCGTAGAGGCTGAAGTTCGGTTCGGCATTGCCCGGCCACAGGTCGTTCGGATTGAAGCGAACGCAGTACACTGCCATTGCTGCTCCGATACCGTCTGCGCCAGTGTCGCAGAGATAGGTATACGCGCCGGGATAGACGGTTTCGATGACGCCCGTCTTGCACCGCAGGAATCCCGGCAGACGGGTATGCTCCACACTTGGGACATTCGCGATCGTGACCACATCGCCGACTGAGAATTCAGGCGTCGCCACCACGTCCCTTGCCGGACTGTCACCTTCCACCAGATATTTGGTAACGCGGTCATCGATTGCCGGATCACCAGCCCTTGGGAGCGGCTTCCTGGGGTCCGCGTAATACTCCTCCGTTAAGGCGTCGAGCTCGTCTTCGGTGATATACCCCTGATCGATAAAGTAGCCCGAAATCCCGCCCAGCCATTTCTCGTAGTATCGATACTTGAAATAGTCGAATGGATTGAGGCTCTCGGCTCCCTTGCGCAGATCGGCCCAGGTCCAGATCGTGTGGAAGACCGAGGGCGTTTGGGGCAGCGGCAATTGGGCCGACAAAGCCATCATTGCTGTGTGGATCCCGAATATCCGCGTTTCCCACGGTTCAACGAAAACCCTGGTTTCGGTGCTGACAGGACCGAGGCCTTCCAGTCCGCCAAGATAATGCTGGAGTTTCATACCGCTATTCCTTTCGAGAAAATGGGGTCACTGTCTGCCCTGCCTTGAAGGCGAGATTTAACATGGCGTCATGTTCGACAAGTATCTGGAGGCATCTTCAAGCAGCGTTCAAAAGCCCAAGGCAAATGGTGCGCAGGATAGTCGAGCAACTCAGTCCCCTGACCAGTCGAATGCCAACAGATTTGATTAACGCTCGGGCCGCAGACGACGATAGTGCGCGGATCAGGAGAATTGGCCCGAGGCCGAGTGGGAAACACGACTTTTCCCATATAAGCTTCGGCCTTACCAAGAACGGCTCAGCGTTCTTTGTGTCGGACAGTGAGCACAGCGTATCTTCCTTTCTGGATGCAAGATCTCAAACGGTCTCGGCCAAGGCGGCAGGAGTGCAGCTTTCAAGGCCGCGGCGAAGTTCGGCGGGGTCAAGGTCTCGGCCAATAAAGACGATATCGCTAAGGCGAACATCTTCTCTCCATGGCTTTCCCGGACGCCCCTCGAGCGTCATATGGACACCGTGGAAGACGTAGCGACGCGCTTCCCCGGCGAAGTTCAACACTCCCTTCATGCGAAGGATGTCGGCACCTTGGACCTGCACGAGTTGGTTCAGCCAGGCGTTGAATGCCGCCGGGTCCAGAGGTTCTTCCTGCCGCAATGCGACACAGGCAATGGACTGGTCATGTTCATGCTCGTGGTCTTCAAGAATGGCCGGGTCGATCGACATGATGTTGTTGAGGTCAAACGCGCCAAGGTCGAGCACGACGTCTATTGGCACAGCACAGTCCTTGGTATGAATGAGCCGAGCCAGCGGGTTAAGTTGCCGTACTTGCTTTTCGGCCGCTGCAAGCTCGTGCGCAGAAACGAGGTCTGTTTTGTTGAGCAGGACAAGGTCGGCAAAGCTGATCTGCTCGACGGCTTCGTCCTGACCGAGTTGCTGTCCAACGTGCCGGGCATCGACGACGGTAACGATCGCGTCGAGTTGCACTCGGTCCGACAAGACCTCGTCAAGAACAAAGGATTGAATGACGGGTGCCGGATCGGCGAGACCAGATGTTTCGATGACGATGCGATCGAATACATGTTCTGACGCCAGGAGATCGCGAAGTGCGCCGATCAGATCCTCCCGCACCGTGCAGCAGATACAGCCATTGTTCAGCTCAACGACGGCTTCGCTCGTCTCAATGATCAGTTTGCCGTCGATCCCAACTTCACCGAACTCATTGATGATAACAGCGATGCGTTCTTCATGGCGTTCCGTCAAAAGCCGGTTGAGAAGCGTGGTTTTTCCGGCACCGAGAAAACCAGTAAGAATCGTCGCCTTGAGTTTTTTCATGTTCGCCTCCGATCCGAACCGAGCCTGAGACCTGCCGACCTCGGTCGACTGCAATTCGGGCCCACGCAAGTGTCTGGCCGCCGTGCGGCTCTGGAGACGATTACAATACGAAGTCGGACGGCTGACAATCGCAGCAGGAAGGCAGATTCAGCCAAATCGCCAACAGAATCCGCCAATCTGTGGACGAAATTTAAGCATGCATATTTTTTGATCACCTGCGGAAAAAGCAGGCGCGAAGCGGCCGATCCGCGCTATTGCAACAATCCACGCGCCGGATTTTCAATCTTCGTCCAGAGAGCCCCGTTCTCGCGCCTTGAGCGTCTCGGATGGGGTCTCCCCGTAAAGTTTGCTATAGGCTTCAGAAAACCGTCCCATATGCGTAAATCCCGCCTTGCGTGCGATATCGGAAATCGCCAGGGGTAAGGTGCTTTTTTGCAGCTCTTGGCGTGCAGCCTCCAGCCTGATCTTCTGCAGATAGCCGAGCGGCGTAGCGCCTCTAAATCTCTTGAACGCGGCCTGAAGGGCACGCACGCTTGTCCCAGCCTCACGCGCTATCATGGCCACCGACATGGGAGTTCCTAGATTTGCGCGCATATATGAAATCGCCCTTTTTAGGTGCCAGGGAATGGCCGGTGAAGCGGGCGGTGCATTTTGTCGGACTGGGCTGACAGCAGTCACGTGGCATAGAGCCGTGATGACGGCCTGAAAAAGACACTCAACGGCCTTGCGAGGAAGGCGATACTCTTCCGGAGCATTCAGGCAGTCGCAGATGAGTTCCACAAGGACTTTCAGGTGCGACGCACTCGGCAAATTCAAGTCGATCACCCATTCCATTTTGAGGAAACCGGAGGCTGACTTCGCCAAGCTTCCGCCCAAAGCATGCTCTAGCGCGGCCGCTTCAAACGCGAAGAAGACGTGGTCCGCCGGCTCAATCAGCAGGCGCTCTTTTGCAAGGCTGAGACTATCCGAGAAAAAGCCATGCGTTAACTTTGGACCAAATGGCCTCTCCCCGGCGGATACATCGGTCGTATCGACGCTGGGCAAACACAGGAGATAAGGCTCGGATTCGGCAGGCAGCAGGCGGAATACTTCTGAAAGGCCGTCCCTGTCCGTCGAGCCCAACCGGCCTATGAGGAACCTGTTGCCCCCAATCGATATCTCGTGGACATGCGCCGGCGATTTAGCAGCACCTTGGCTCAGGCTCGATTGCTCATACAAATCAGACTGCCCACATCTAGCGTCAGCGATCCGAGATTGACACAAGAGCTCCTCCCCCGCAGAGCCGGACCTCGCGACGGGGACGACACATCGGCATCGTGCCCGGCAATGCCGGCCGGTCGAGGCTTCGGCTGCAATGACTGGGCCAGCTCGGGATTTCTCGTTAACACTCTGAGAAAACTACATAACGGCTAGAACGATGCGTCATGTCTGAATTGCGGTATTCGGTGTTTTGTCATGAATCCGAGACGCAGCGTCTCACTATTGAAACACTTCGCTGACGCCCCTTTGGCTGCAAAGAGGCGAGCCTGAATGCCAACCTGCTTTCACGCCTTTCGCGGCATGATTGAGAGGGGCAATCCGGCTGTTTTGCCATGAGATGGCAAAGCTGCAGTCGGAACGTGAAGACCACCAGCCTCACGACGCTTTGCCGACGTCGCGACCAGCCGGCCCATGGAGAAACCGAATTCAGATCTATCCAAATTGCGCTTTGTATCCAAATAGCGCCGCGAACCTACCGTGGCGAACTGGTTTCTATGACACTGTTAATACTCTCCGACTCAAATCTTCAACACGACGGAGCGACATGGGCGGAAACGGAATATCTGCATGTAAAATGCAGCTATTCCGGTCCACGGGGGCGCTTCGATCTGTTGGAACATTTGGGACACCTGGAGAGAAGCATGCGTAACATCTCGATGCGCAACAAATTGGTCTTGTTCATCTGCGGCCTGACTTGCGCCTTATCAATCACTGCGGCCAGCTTGGTCAAAACCGCAATGGATCAAGTTTCTGCTGAGCGGATCGATGCATTGAAAAGTCAGGTGGATATCGCCTACTCGATCATGGACCACTTCTATCAGTCTGAAATATCGGGGGCGTTGAGCCATGAAGCGGCGTTGTCGTCGGCAATCAACGCTATCGAAGCAATCCGTTACGAACCCACCGGATACATTTTCGGGTACGATTATAACGGTGTACGTGTGTTGATGCCGGACAAGAAGGATGTCGGCACAAACTTCATGAACACCAAAGACAAGAACGGCATAGCTGTTGTCGGAACTCTGATAGAAATAGCGCGCAATGGCGGAGGCTCCCTCCAATACTATTGGCCGAAGCCAGGGCTTCCTGCTGATCAGCAGGTTGTGAAAACGGCTTATGCCCGGGATTTTGCACCCTGGCAGATCATTCTCGGTACAGGCAGCTACATGGATGATATTGGGAGCAAGATATACCAGATTTACAAGAAGGCCGCCTTTATCGGCTTGTCCGTGCTGGCTGTCAGCATCTTGATTGCAGTCTTCCTGCTGAGAAGCATCACAGTTCCGTTTTCTGAAATCCGCAAAGCACTTGGTGCAATAGCTGCTCAGGATATTTCCTATAAAATCCCCTACACTGATCAGCCGAGTGAAATTGGCATGATGGCCGCTTCAATCAAGACGCTTCAGGACCGCGTCAGAAGGCGGCTGGAATTGGAACGGCGAGATGCGGAGAACAAGCTCGCCCTTGAAGCCGAGCGCGATCAAAGAGTGCAGCTTGAAGAGGAAGAGCGAGCAATCCAGACGCATGTCGTATCCACGATCAGTGGAGCGTTGGAAGCCTTGTCCCAGGGAGATCTAACGGTACGCTGCGGCGATATTGGTGAGAGATATGCCGCACTGCGTGCGAACTTTAATACGGCGATGGAGAGACTCGAATCGGCTCTGGCGGTTGTAAACCAGAAAGGCCAGGTCATCGCAATGAGCAAGGAGGAGATCTATCGCGCATCTGCCGATCTTGCACGCCGCAGCGAGCTTCAAGCTGCCAATCTCGAGGAGGCATCGGCTGCAATTGACGAGCTGACCGTTACCGTCCGGGAAACAGCGCAAGGAGCCCATAGCGCGGCAGCCAAGGTCAGCGCGATCAGTAACGAAGCTAACCAGAGCGAAGCAATCGTCGTGAAAGCAATCAGCGCGATGGCCGGCATTGAACACTCTGCGAGAGAGATCTCAAATATCATCAGTGTTATCGATGAGATTGCGTTTCAGACCAACCTCCTCGCCCTTAATGCCGGCGTCGAAGCTGCAAGAGCAGGCGAAAGCGGGAAGGGCTTCGCAGTGGTCGCTCAGGAAGTGCGCGAGCTCGCACAGCGCTCAGCGTCCGCCGCAAAAGAAATCAAAGATCAAATCTCAAAGTCATCCATTCAGGTCACTGAAGGCGTGAGCCTGGTTGGCGATGCCGGTCAAGCGCTCCAAAGAATATCGCGACAGATCGAAGAAGCCGATCAATTTGTGGCGAGTATCGCCCGGAGTGCCAAGGAGCAGGACACGACACTCTCCAGCGTGGCGAGCTCGATCAATGAGCTTGACGTGGCGACGCAGAAAAACGCTGCAATGGCGCAGGCGACCACCGAAATTGCAGCCACACTTGCCGTTGATACGGAAGGTTTACTTAGTTTGATTGCCAACTTCAGGACTGCGAGCATCAACCAAGACGATCGACTTTACGAAGCAGCGTGAGTGTAAGACCACATCTCATGCTTCATCATCTTCCCAGCTGAATACCAGCTCTCGCATGCCAGCATCCGGCGGCCCTCGCCGCCGGATGCTTCTGTCTTAAAAGCGCGTAAAACAAGTGCTCAAGCGCACTACTTTTATTCCCACTCCAAACTCTAAAATGCCTTCTTGGACTGGTTTGCGCAGAAATAGGCCAATGCAACTGGTTCGTCCCAATCTGCACGGCGAAAAGTCAACCCGCCGCCGACGCCTTATTCTGACGGTTCGCGATCAGATCATCCACGACAGCCGGATCGGCGAGCGTCGAGGTATCGCCGAGCGCACCGAAATCGTCCTCCGCGATCTTGCGCAGGATGCGGCGCATGATCTTGCCGGAACGGGTCTTCGGCAGGCCCGGCGCGAACTGGATCTTGTCCGGGGTTGCGATCGGGCCGATTTCGGTACGGACGTGTTTCACCAGATCGGCTCTGAGCGCGTCATTGCCCTCATGACCCGACATCAGGGTGACATAGCAGTAGATGCCCTGCCCTTTGATACCATGCGGATATCCGACGACAGCAGCTTCCGAGACGAGGTGGTGCGAGACCAGCGCCGATTCGACTTCGGCGGTTCCCAGACGGTGGCCGGAGACGTTCAGGACGTCATCGACGCGGCCCGTGATCCAATAGTAGCCGTCTTCATCGCGCCGGCAGCCGTCACCCGTGAAGTACTTGCCCTTGTAGGTCGAGAAGTAGGTCTGCACGAAGCGGTCGTGATCGCCGTAGACGGAGCGGGCCTGGCCCGGCCAGCTGTCGGTGATGCAGAGGTTGCCGTCGGTCGCGCCTTCCAGCACTTGACCCTCATTGTCCACCAACTCCGGCTTGACCCCGAAGAAAGGTCGCGTGGCCGAACCGGGTTTCAGCGCGGTCGCACCCGGCAGCGGCGTGATCATGATGCCGCCTGTTTCCGTCTGCCACCATGTATCGACGACGGGCGACTTCTGTTCGCCGACGACGTTGTAGTACCACTCCCAGGCTTCCGGATTGATCGGTTCGCCGACCGAGCCGAGAAGGCGGAGCGACGAACGGTCCGAGCGCTTCACGAACTCGTCGCCGGCACCCATCAGCGAGCGGATCGCGGTCGGTGCGGTGTAGAAGATGTTGACCTTGTGCTTCTCGATCACCTCCCAGAAGCGGCCCTGATCCGGGAAGGTCGGGATACCCTCGAACATCAGCGTCGTGGCGCAGTTCGAAAGCGGCCCGTAGACGATGTAGGAGTGACCGGTAACCCAGCCCACATCGGCCGTGCACCAGTAGATGTCACCATCGTGATAATCGAAGACGTATTCATGCGTCATCGACGCATAGACGAGATAGCCGCCGGTCGTGTGCATGACGCCCTTCGGCTTACCCGTCGAACCCGAGGTGTAGAGGATGAACAACGGATCTTCCGCCTTCATCTTCACCGGCGGGCATTCGGCCTTGACCGTGTGCACTTCCTGATGGTGCCAGATATCGCGGCCCGGCGCCCAGCCGATCTTGCCGCCGGTGCGGCGCACGACAAGCACCTTGTTGACGATCACATACTGCTTGGCAGCGATGTCGATCGCGATATCGGTGTTTTCCTTCAGCGGAACCGGTTTGCCGCCACGAACGCCTTCGTCGCAGGTAATGACGAAGGTCGATTCACAGTCAACGATGCGACCTGCGAGCGCTTCTGGCGAGAAGCCACCGAAGACGACCGAATGCACCGCGCCGATGCGGGCGCAGGCGAGCATGGCATAAGCCGCTTCCGGGATCATCGGCATGTAGATGGTGACGCGGTCACCCTTCTTCACGCCGTGCTTCTTGAGGACGTTCGCCATGCGGCAGACGTGCTCGTAGAGCTCGTTATAGGTGATCTTCTTGTCGATATAAGGGTTGTCGCCTTCCCAGATGATGGCGGTGCGTTCGCCATGCGTCTTCAGGTGACGGTCGATGCAGTTATAGGAGACGTTGGTCAGGCCGTCCTCGAACCACTTGATCGGGACCTTGCCCTTGAAGGATGTGTTCTTGACCTTCGTATACGGCTTGAACCAGTCGATCCGCTTGCCATGCTTGCCCCAGAACTTCTCGGGATCCTCGATGCTCTCCTGATACCACTTCTGGTACTTCTCATCATCGATCAGGGCACGAACTTTTGCCGATTTCAGCACCGGATAGGTTTTGGCTGACATGAACTCCTCCTCATCAATCCAAAGATTGGTTGACGTACAAGTCTCTCCTTGGCGGGATGGATCCGAAGCCCCCGCGGCGTTTCGAGACTGCCATCGGCGATGCAGCAGCATGCGCCATCAAGTACGGCCGAGGGCCCGCGTACAGCCGGTTACGATTCAACCCTTTGGTCCGCCTGCTTGTGAGTTGAAAAGCGCCGTGGATGGGGATCTCTCCACGTCTATCAGGAAACCGGCATTTTGCGGGCCCTCTAACAGAAGTCCGGGCATTCGCCCGGACCTCCCTTGCGTCGACCTGGCGGTTAGTGAACAGGCCCCCCCGTGACAGACAATTGCCTGGCGAGCCATGTCCCTTATCAGGTATTCAGGTCACGACCGCGCGTCTCTGGCAGGAGAAGCGCACCGATCACCGCTGTCAGTCCTGCGAATGCGACGGTGTACCAAAGCCCACCGAAGATGTTGCCGGTTGCAATCACCACGGCCGTCGCGACGAAGGGTGCGAAGCCACCGATCCATCCATTGCCGAGCTGCAAAGCTACCGACACACCGCTGTAGCGTATACGGACGGGAAAGAGCTCGACGAGAAGCGCTCCGAGCGGGCCGTAGACCATCGTGGCCAGGAAAACGAGGCAGAACAGAATACCTATCACCATAGGTCCGTTCGGTTGAACAGGTACCTTCGGATCGGGCATACCACTTGCAGTCAGATCTGCAAGCAGCTCTGCCTCGCTGTACGGTTTGGTGTCACCACCGTTCACTTGCACACGCAAGGGTTCCGCGTCGGTCTTGACCGTGTAGGGGACTGCCCGTGCCGTCAGAAGCGCCTTGACCTTCTGGCAGTCCGTCGTCGCTTGCGGGCTGAACAATTGACCTATGAAGGATTGATCATGGTCGCAGTCGTTTCCAACCAGTGTTACCGACGTCTTCGCGCGGAACTCAGCTAGCGCCGGATTGCCGTAGGTGCCCAGAGCCTGGAACAGCGGCATGATGAGGAACGCCGACAGTGCACAACCAGTCACAACGATCCACTTGCGTCCAATCCGGTCAGAGAGCCAGCCGAAGAACAGGAAGAAGGGCGTTCCGAGGGTCAGCGCGACCAGAAGGTAGAAGTTGGCCTGATCATGCGTCATTTTCAGTGTCGTCGTCATGAAATAGAGGCTGTAGAAGTGGCCCGTGTACCAGATGACGGCCTGACCAGCGACGATACCGAAGATTGCCACCAGAATCAGACGCAAATTGCGGCGATCTCCAAGGGTCTCGGCGATCGGGTTTTTCGAGCCCTTACCCTGTGCCTTCATCTCCTGGAATACAGGCGATTCATGCAGCTTCAGGCGGATGTAGAGCGAAAGAACCAGAAGAACGATCGATCCGACGAAGGGCAAGCGCCAGCCCCAGCTTGCAAAGGATTCCGGCGACATCGAACTGCGGCACAGCACGATCACGATCAGCGACAGGAAGAGACCCAGCGTTGCGGTGATCTGGATCCAACTGGTCGTCAAACCGCGATGATTGTGGTCGGAATGCTCGGCAACATAGGTGACGGCACCGCCGAACTCACCCCCGACGGCCAACCCCTGGAGAAGGCGCAAGGTCACGAGCAATGCAGGCGCTGCCCACCCGATCGTCTCGTAGGTCGGCAAAAGGCCAATGGCAGCCGTCGCAAGGCCCATGACAAGCATGGTCACCAGGAAGGTCTTTTTCCGGCCGACAAGGTCACCCAAGCGTCCGAAGACAACGGCACCGAAGGGCCGCAGCACAAAGCCGGCGCCAAAGGTCGCAAGTGCGGCAAGAAGTGCTGCGGTTTCATTGCCCTTCGGAAAGAACAGCGTACTGAAAAAGGCGGCAAGCGACCCATAGATGAAGAAGTCGTACCACTCGAAAACGGTCCCGAGGGCCGCAGCAAAGACCGTGCGCTTCGTGTTCCGATCAAGGCCCTCTGCAGTCGCAGCGGCTCCAGATGAAATCTCATGAACAGACATAACTGTGCCCTCCCCCTAGATCGCGTGGCGCGAGCGCTCTTGGCTGCTCGCCTGAAAAGATGAATCCTCGCAAGCCTGCAGAAATGCCGCCAGCGTGTCATTGAATTTCCCAGGCTGCTCAAGCATCGGGAAGTGTCCGGCATCCTCGATGACCTCTAATCTGCTGTCCGGTATGCCATCAGCCAGGATGACCGACTCTGCGGGAGGCGTGATGATATCCTCGTTTCCGACGACAACCAGTGTCGGGACCCTGATGTCAGCGAGGCGTGAACGACTGTCGGACGCATTCAGCGAGGCAATTGCCTCGCGCGCCACGAAGTCAGGGGTCTGGGCCACCTCCTGCCGAGCAAACTGCAGGAGATCCTCGCTCGCTGCGCTGCCGAATGACCGATCGATGACGTTCTGGCTGGCCTGTACGACACCGAGCTCGTCAATTGCCTTGAGCACGTTATCAACGTTGACGTCTTCTCCAAGCCCATGCGGCGTCGCTCCGACAAGCACCAGGGCCTGTACCCGTTCCGGATGGGCGAGCGTGAAGCTTTGTGCAATGGTTCCGCCCATCGACAGGCCGACTAGGACAGCTTGCCGGATGTCAAGCTTGCGGAAGACTTCCAGCACGTCGTTTGCAAAGGCCTCGATCGTATAGCTACGCCCGGCAGGCCTCGGCGAAACACCATGCCCCGGCAAGTTGATGCGGACGACTTGGTGTCGGGACGAGAAGGTTTCGACCTGCTCGCGCCAGAATTCGGCGGTCGTCGTAAATCCGTGCACGAAGACGAGCGGTGCACCTGCACCCGACACTTGGACGATCGTGTCGCCTATCTCAATTGTTTCCGTATGCATAATTTGCTCCCCTTTCGGTATTTTGCGCGAATAGCATCGCAAGCCGTGGGCCAAATCTCCTCGAGAGAGAGCAGGAACTTGTAACCGATTGAATTTGAGGCGTTTACGATTAGATCTGGATGAGCCGAGGCCGTGCCCTGGTATCGGTGCTTGTGAACTCGTTCTCAAATCTGCTACACCTTAGGTCTCGCATGTGAGACATTCTGGCGCCTGATGCAAGTGGTAGCCACTCAGAACAACTAGGCAGGAGAACATGTCGCTTCCGGAATGGCTTTCAGGCTCCTCTGAAGAGGCCGGATTCCTCCGGCTCGTTCTCGATCACGTCTCGGATTGTCTTGTCGCTGTCGACACGGAAGGAACGATTGTCCTGATTAACGACCCCTATTGCCGCCTTCTTGGCGGCGAGGCAGAGGAGTTTCTCGGACGGCACATAACTGACGTGGTCGGGCCGCAAACCAGGCTTCATTTCGTTGCCCGGGGTATTGGCACGCATATCGGTTATCCGCTGGAGGTGCGCGGCCACAAGCTGGTGACGAAACAGGTGCCGGTGCACAAGGACGGACAGATCATCGGCGCCGTGGGTTTGGCGCTGTTCTCCGATTACAATGCTCTGAAGAAGACCTACAGCCGGATTTCGAAGGCGGAACTTGCCATTCCCTCGAAACCGAAGGCATGGCAATCGAAATTCGGCCTCGACGATATCATCGGGACTGGCGCGGTGATGGACGCGTTCCGTGACAACCTGAAACTCGCGGCCGCCTATGATGTGCCTGTCCTCATACGCGGGGAGACTGGCAGCGGCAAGGAACTGGCCGCGCAGGCGATACATTCGCTGTCGGAACGCAGTACGATGCCCTTCGTGTGGGTCAACTGCGCGTCGATACCAAGCGAACTGATCGAGGCGGAGTTGTTCGGATATGACGGGGGTGCGTTCACAGGCGCTCGCAGTCAGGGCAAGCCGGGAAAATTCGAGTTGGCTGCAGGGGGCGTCATATTCCTGGATGAGATTGGCGACATGCCGCTTACCCTCCAAGGCAGTCTGTTGCGGGTTTTGCAGACTGGCGAGATCGTCCGCGTCGGCGGCACTCATCCAGTCAGCATCGACGTGCGCATCATCTGCGCGACGAACAGGCCGCTGGCCGAACTGATAGAGGCGGGACGGTTCAGAGAAGATCTTTACCATCGTCTGAGCGTATTGCCGATCGATGTTCCTGCCTTGCGAGAAAGAGAAAACCTCGATCTGTTTGCCAAACAGTTGCTTGAGCGCATCGCGAGCAGGCTCTCAAAGTCGGCGCCGGAGCTGACATGCGAGGACCACGCTTTGATTGCTGCGCACGAGTGGCCAGGCAATGTGCGGGAACTGGAGAATGCACTCACGCGCATGGTCGTGACGGGAAAGTTATCGCTCTTGTCGATGGCAGCGGCCCGCCCGACCTCGGCCAAGGCGGGGGGAGACCTGAAGAGCCGCGTCAGATCCGAGACCCACACAGCACTTCGTGCGGCTCTCCAGGAGGCGGGGGGCAACAAGCAGCGCGCAGCCGAGATACTCGGCATCAGCCGCGCGCAACTCTACAGGCTGCTCAAGGAGGATCGACCGGCCTAAGCGATCATTCGTCCCTCTCCGGCGCGTGTGTTGTCAGCGTGCGATCATCTTCACCTGCGAGTCGGGCGCCGATCATTCGAAGTCGAGGGCCTGAAGGAGATCCTCGACGAGATCCTCGGCATCTTCAAGGCCTGCTGAGCACCGTATGACGCCCTCGCCAAGGATATCGCAAAGCTCTCTCTCGGCGAGCGGGAGGTGACGGGTCGTCGTGAGACGAGACGAACCGCAAATGAAACTGCCAAGTTCTGCTACATTGCCGCCAGGCGTGATCAGCCTCAGTCGTTTGATCATTGCCGCCGCAGCATCAGCTCCCCGGTGCAGTCCAAAGGCAAGCATCCCGCCGCCGCCGGTCATCTGACGGCGGGCGGTTTCATAGTCCGGGTGGGATCTCAAGAGAGGATATCTGACCCACGCCACGGAGGGGTGGGCTTCCAAGGTCAGAGCAAGCGCGTGCGCAGCACTGCAATGTTGATCCATACGAAGTGCCAAGGTGTTCAGGCCGCGCAATATCAGGAACGATGCATGCGGTGAGATGGCCGTTTCATGCGGATGACGAAGGCTCTCCTCCCTCAACTGTCGGATGACCCTCGCCTCACCAAGCAGCACGCCTCCGACGGTGTCACCGTGACCATTTATGTATTTCGACAAGGAGTGCAGAACGATGTCCGCCCCGTGTTCCAGCGGACGCTGAAGCACAGGCGTTGCAAGCGTGCTGTCGACTGCCACCTTGAGGCCATGGGTATGAGCACGATCGGAAATTCTGGCAACATCCAGCACCTGGTTGAGAGGATTGGTGGGGGTGTCGAGATAGACAAATCTCGTTCGGGCTGTGACCGAATGGTTGATGGCCTTTTCGTCCGAAAGATCCGTTGCGACAAGCTTCGCGCCAACCGCTGAAACGATCTCCCACATGAGATAGGCCGTATCCGTGCAGACGGGTCTGTGAACGATCATCTCGTCTCCGGCCGACAGCAATGACCGGACAAAAGTGCGAAAGGCGGTCAAGCCTGATGAGAGGCCCAGGCCCGCCTGCGCCCCTTCCAGACGAGCGAGCTTCTCCTCAAGTTGTGTTGTGGCCGAAAGATCTCCGTCCGGACCATCAAACCCGACTTTGATGGCCCGGCCACAAGCCGACAAAGCAGATGTGCCGGGGATGGAGCCCACGAATTTTGATGGAAACGGATCATGTATCGTGCGGGTTGAAAAGCCGAGATCTTCGAAATCCGCTTCGGCTTCCCCGGTGTCCTGATCGCCAAGCGAGTGCTTTCCGTTCATTCGTGCTCCCCCTTGTCTATCTAAAGACCGGTTCGCACCCGCGGCCGCTGCAGTTCCGCCACCGTCATAACGAAGCGCAATTCAGCGGTTCCGCAATTCATGTAGGCATGCTTGTCTTCCGTTCGCGCCAGGACCGATGACCCCGCCTGCACCAGATACTCGCTTTCGCCAAGCTTCAGGGTGAGTTCGCCAACTTCGACATTGAGAAGTTCGAGTGTGCCAGGCGAATGGCCCGGCGATTCGAAAATTTCGCCAGGCAACAGCGTCCAGCGCCAAAGCTCGATCTCGTCCGGCCCGTTGGTTCCCACGAGAAGCGTGGCGCTTCCGCCCTTTGGACCACGCCACAAGGTTGAAGCGTCTTGCGGAGGGACAATGCGGACCGGAACGCTCGAGGCGACGCCGACGAAATCGGCGACCGATACGCCGAGCGCCGTTGCAGCCCGGCACAACGTAGCGATGCTCGGATTGGCAGTCCCCTTTTCGATTTCGACGAGCATGCCCTTGCTCACACCGGACTTCCGAGAGAGCTCGTCGAGTGTCAGGCCGCTCTGGCGCCTGAACGTTTTCATGTTTTGGGAGACGGTTGCGCTGACGCGCTCGACGTCAGCGACCGATTCGGTCGATATATTGACTTTCTTTTCCATGGTCGATATCATAGACCAAATTGGTCAATGGGAGCTAGAGGGCATGTTGGATTTTCCGGTGATCGACACCGATATCGTAAAAATCGCACCGGACTTTCGCGCGATCAGCATTCTGGTTGACGCCAACGATGGGGTGCGCGGCACAATGAGCCGCGACGTCCTTGGGGAAGCCTGTGATTTCGTGCGCACCGGCGGACCGCAATGGGCGGACGCGCATCTCGCTTCCTGGGCGGAAGTCTATAGCCGCTTTGGCGCAAAGCCCAATCGAACGCCGTGTTCTGCGCAGGCGCTGAAAAAGCGGGTCGACAAAGACGGTCGCCTTCCGTCGATCGGCCCGCTGGTTGACCTTTACAACGCGGTGAGCCTGCGTTTTGCAGTGCCGGTTGGCGGCGAAAATTTCGATGCCTATGTGGGCCAGCCGCGGCTGTCGATCGCCGACGGCACGGAAGCCTTCGATACGGTTGCAAACGGCGAGGCGATCATCGAGCACCCGTCCAAAGGCGAAGTGATCTGGCGCGATGACGTGGGTGTGACATGCCGCCGGTGGAACTGGCGGCAGGGAACGCGCACGCGGCTGGATTCTGTCGGCGGCCGGATGTGGTTCATCCTCGAGAGCCTTGGGACGATGCCGGAAGAGGCGCTTGAAGAGGCCGCGAACATGCTGGTGAACGGGCTTCGGCAACTGGCGCCTGGCTGTGAGGTCTATAGACATCTCCTCACGGCACAGGACACGCAGGCAGGCCCGGCGGCGAAGGTCAGTATATTGACCGATGGAGGCGTGTTTCCGTCGAAGGCCGACTGACCAGCGGTTACCCCTGATTAAGATCAACGATTTTTTGTCGCGGCGACGTGGCGGTGGCGAAGCTGTGCCCGGAGGAGTGGGTGCACGTCGCATCGCAAAGGAGGAACAATGCGCCCTGAGACACACGTGCCGGCCTTGGTCGTGAATGACGTTCATAAAAGCTATGGATCCCACAAGGTGCTGAAGGGTATTTCCCTTTCGGCTGAAAAGGGTGACGTTGTTTCGATCATCGGGTCATCGGGCTCCGGCAAGAGCACCTTCCTGCGCTGCATCAATTTCCTTGAGATTCCGGATCGTGGGTCCTTTCGCATCAATGGCGAAGATGTTGCGTTCAGAAGCGGCCGGGACGGAAAATCGCAGCCTGCCAACTGGCGGCAGATCGAAAGGCTGAGGACGGGCCTGGGCATGGTCTTCCAGAGCTTCAACCTTTGGCAACATATGACCATCCTTCAAAACGTCATCGAAGCACCCGTACATGTGCTCGGCGTCGAGCGGGCAGCAGCCATCGAGAAGGCCGAAGCCCTGCTGGCAAAGGTCGGTCTCTACGAGAAGAAGGATGCCTACCCTGCTTTTCTCTCCGGCGGCCAGCAGCAACGCGCCTCCATCGCCCGTGCACTCTGCGTCGATCCCTCCGTCATGCTGTTCGATGAGCCGACCTCTGCCCTTGATCCCGAGCTTGTCGGCGAGGTGTTGAAAGTCATCCGCGGCCTCGCAGAGGAGGGTCGCACCATGATCATGGTCACTCACGAGATGAAGTTCGCTCGCGATGTCTCGACACGCGTCATGTTTCTGCACCAGGGCCAAGTGGAGGAAGAAGGTTCCCCCGCACAGGTCTTCGGCGCACCCACGAGCGCTCGCTGCAAGGAATTCGTTGCAGCCGGTTCGCACTGACCACTCAACAGTCTCAACAGCAAAAAGGGGAATGCAAATGAAGCACCTAGGAAAAGCGCTTGCCATCACGTTGTTCATGATGGCGGCAGATGCGCATGCAGAAATCCGCTTTGGCATCGTCAACGAGGCCTACCCGCCTTACACGACCAAGGACGCCTCCGGTAAAGCGATTGGCTGGGAAATCGACCTCATGGACGCGGTATGTGAGGAACTCAATGAGAAATGCACGATCGTCGACGTTGCGTGGGATGGCCTCATTCCGGCACTGGAAAGCAAGAAGATCGACGTGATCTGGTCCTCCATGTCGATCACCGACGAACGCAAGAAGCGGATCGACTTCACCGACAAGTACTATTCGGCACTGGCCGGGATGATCGGCCCGAAGGACGGCGCCATGGGGGTCACGGCCAAGGAACTGAAGGACAAAACGGTGGGCATTGCCGTTTCGACGACCCAGTCGGCATATTTCAAGGAGCACTTTGCCGACGTCGCTAGCGAGAAAAGCTACGCGACAGTCGATGAGTCCTTTCAGGACCTCGCGTCCGGCCGCATCGATTATGTCTTTGCTGACACGGGCCCGCTCAAGGAGTTTCTAAAAACCGATCTGGGACAGGGATGCTGCGAGTACAAGGGCAATGTCGAACCGGATGACGCCATTCTTGGCGCAGGTGTGGGTGGCGGTGTGCGCAAGGGTGATGACGAGCTCCGTGAACGGCTGAACGCCGCCATAAAAGCGGTCAGAGCCAGCGGCGAATACGCCGAATTCAGCAAGAAGTTTTTCGACTACGACCCCTATTGAGACAGATGACGCTGCCGATTGCCGCGCAAGCCGCGGTGATCGGCACACCCGATTGGAAGACTTCCCATGAACACTCCACATTCAGCGCTGGACCTGTTGTCATTGACTCCACCCGGGTGGGGCGGCGTGTTGCTGGCTGGTGCGCTGGCAACCGTCCTGATCTCGGCTGGTGCGTATCTGGTCGGAATGATGATAGGCTTCTTCGGCGCCCTTGGAAAACTGAGTGGGATTCCCCCGCTGCGGTCCCTTCTGAATGCTTATACGACAATCGTTCGAGCCGTTCCTGAGCTCATTTTGATCGTTGCCTTGTACTATGCGGGAACCGACGGACTAAACCGCCTGCTTGCCTTGGCGGGCGTCGGACCTGTCGAGGTCAATGGCCTTGTCGCGGCTGTCGCGGTGCTCGGTTTCGTACAGGGGGCCTACATGACGGAGGTCCTGCGCGGCGCAATCCTGGCAATTCCGGTGGGACAGCTGGAGGCAGCCAAGGCGTTCGGCATGCGCCCGACGCTGCGCTTCCGCAGGATCGTGCTTCCGGGTCTCATTCCGAACGCGCTGCCGGGTTTTGCCAATCTCTGGATGTCGGTTATCAAGGATAGCGCATTGATTGCCGTCGTCGGCTATCAGGAGCTGGCGCTGGCCGCACGCGTCGCTGCGAGCAACACCAAGGAATACATGGTGTTTTTTCTCGCAGCTGCAGCCCTCTATCTCGTGATCACCATCGTCTCAAACATGCTCTTCTCTGCGCTCGAAGTCTCCTTCCGCCGCGGACAAAAGCCGGCTTCATAAGGGAGTTTGGACATGGATTTCAGCTGGATCTTTTCCTATCGAGACCTGCTCATACAAGGCGCGTTCCTCACCTGCTTGCTACTTGCGATTTCGGTGACCTGCGGCTTTGTGCTTGCGGTCTTCCTGGCGATCGCCCAGGTTGGCCGCAACCCGGGCGCGCGCTGGCTGTCAAAGGGCTACTGCACGTTCTTCCGTGGCACGCCGCTCTTGATCCAGCTTTGGCTCCTCTACTACGGCCTCGGCACCTATCTACCCTATGTGCCTGGGCTGAGAACCAGTTTCCTTTGGCCACTGCTGAGGGAGGGCCTTTTCTTCGCTGCCCTTGCGCTAACGCTGAATTTTGCAGCCTACCAAGGAGAAATCCTCAGAGGCGCGATGTTGGCGGTCCCAAGGGGCGAGCTTGAGGCGGCCCGCGCCGTCGGCATGTCGCAAGCCAAGATTCTTCGCCGTATCTGGCTTCCCCGCGCCATAAGGATCGGACTTCCTACCTTTGCCGGAGAGGTGGTCCTTCAGCTCAAAGCCACACCCATCGTCTTTTCCGTGACGGTGATGGACCTATACGGCGCCGCCTACAAGATCCGTCAGGATACGCTGCTCGTTTACGAGCCACTGCTTCTCGTCACCCTCTTCTATGTCGGCCTGACTTTTTTCATCACTCAGGCCTTCCAGAAACTTGAAAATGCTGTGCCGACGCGCCGATAGCGCCGGTCAAGACCCATGAACAAAACCAGAGGCCACGACATGTCCAGACCAAACAAACATGAGCTTTCAACGCTCTCCTTCGAAACGCTTTCGGTACACGGCGGCAACGAGATTGACCAGACGTCAGGTGCGATACGCACGCCGATCGTCATGGCGAATTCGTATCTTCTTCCCTACGACCCCTCGACCATGGACTGGTCCGACACCGAGGCGCCCTCCTACACCCGAAACTCCGGGCACAATCAGATCTGCCTGCAGCGCAAGCTGGCGGCCATGGAAGGCGGCGAGGACGCAGCCGTCTTCGCAACCGGTGTGGCAGCGCTTCATGCCGTGTTCTTCACCTTCCTAAAGAGCGGCGATCATGTCATCGTCGGCGACGTGACCTACGAAGCGGTCTGGCGGCTTTTTGCCGAACTCCTGCCGCAGCGCTACAAGATCGAGGCCACCTTCGTCGATATGGGCGACATGGATGCGGTGAGGGCGGCGGTGCGGCCCAACACCAAGCTGATCCATACCGAAACGATTGCCAACCCGACCACAAAAGTCGCCGACATCGCAACGCTCGTGTCCATCGCCAAGGAAGCCGGAGCTCTTCTGTCGGTGGATTCAACCTTTACCCCTCCTCCCTTCTTCCGGCCGCTGGCACTCGGCGCTGATCTCGTCATCCACTCCCTGACCAAGTATATCAATGGTCATGGTGACGCGATGGGCGGGGTGGTGATTGGGTCCAAGGATCTAGTCCATCATGTGAAGGCGGATGCCCTCGTTGATCTCGGCGGTACGATTTCACCGTTCAATGCCTGGCTCATCACCCGTGGGTCGGTCACCCTCCCCTTGCGCCTCAAGCAGCAGTTCGCCACCGCACAGACCGTTGCGGATTACCTTTCCGGCGACAATCGTGTTGCCTATGTCACCTATCCAGGACTTGAGAGCCACGACCAGCATCAGCTGGCAAAGGCGCAATTTGCAGGCAAGGGTTATGGTGGAGTGATGGCCTTCGCTGTCAACGGTGATCCGGACGCTCAGAACCGCTTCGTCGCCAATCTGAAGGTGATCACTTCGGCTGTTTCACTCGGTCATGATGAGACGCTGATTGTTCATGTCGGAGGAAGCGGTCGCGGCGGAGCCGAGCGCTATCCGCTAAACTTCCAGAAGTATGGCCATCTGCGTCTTTCCATCGGACTCGAGGACCCGCAGGACCTCATCGCCGATATCGAGCACGCACTTGATGAGACCTTCAACCGGTTCTGAAGATGCCAGTTCAGCCATTCGGTGTAGCGGGAAGGATCTCCTGAAGACGGTCTCGCTACATGAGCGTCGCTGCCGGTTCGATCCGGAATTCTCAAGGAACATATGACATGCATTGGATCATCCTGGCCATTGCAGGACTACTCGAGGTGGTCTGGGCCTTTTACATGAAAAAATCGGAAGGCTTCACGCTGCTTGTTCCGTCTGTGATCACTCTTGTCGCGATGATCGGAAGCGGGGTCCTGCTTTCGTTCTCGATGCGGGTTTTACCGCTTGGTACGGCCTATACCGTCTGGACTGGCATTGGAGCAATTGGGTCCTTCCTGCTCGGAATTCTGGTCTTGAACGAACCCGCAGCACCAATGCGCATATTGGCCGGCATGATGATCGTTGCGGGTCTTGTGATGATGAAGCTGTCGAGTGTCTGAGAGATGCAGCTCGGAGACGCAGCTTCGTGTCGAACGATGCCAAAGCAAAACGCGATCTCCTCTACGCCTAGAAGGCAGATTGGACCGAGACATGCTGGATTATCGCTCCGTTAGAGCCGTTATTGCAGTAATCAGGCTGGGCAGCTTCGAAAGCGCCGCTCGCGAACTTCGTGTCACACAATCGGCCGTCTCGCAGCGCGTTAAGCAGCTGGAGAAACGTCTCGGCACAGCCTTGATCGTCAGAGGCAACCCTTGTTCCGCAACGAAAGAAGGTGAGCAGCTTGTTCGCCATTTTCAGCGCGTCGAGATGCTCGAGCACGATCTGGCCGCAGAATTTCCGCGCCTCACCGATCCCTGCTCCGCGTCCGAACGTTCCAGGCTGAGGATCGGTGCAGATCCAGAATGGCAGGGAAGCTGGATAGTTCAGGCACTCTCGGGCTTCACGCAGGACGCACCATTTCTTGTCGATTTGGTTCTGGATGAGACTGTTCGTGTCGGTGACAGGCTGCGTGCCGGCGAACTTCTTGCTGCAGTTACGCGTGAAGAGGAATTCGTAGAGGGGTATTCCAGCTTTTCATTGGGAAGCCTGCCCGTCACAGCCGTGGCGACGCCGGCCTTCATGCAGCATCATTTTCCCCGCGGGCTGCCGTCAGCGGCAATCGCGAGCGCCCCGGGCCTTGCGACGGGACCGACAGACCGCTTACCGCACCAGTGGATTAAGAGAGCACTCGGCGCGGACGTGAAGGTCTCCCTACATCGGCTGCCCTCACGTCGGAGCATCTTCGATGCAGCCCTCGCCGGCATTGGATGGGGTGTCGTCCCGGTTCACCTTGCCACAGATCACCTCAGATCCGGTGCGCTAGTCGAGCTGCGCTCCGGGACAGGCTTTGCCTTGCCGTTGTTTTGGCAGGTTGATCCTGTGGCAGTGAAACAGTTGGAGAGGTTGACGGCAAGCGTCGTCCAGTTAGCGAAAAAGAACCTTGAACAAGATGGAAATACGTAGATGCCGCTGCTCGACCGGCAACGATCAGCGGCACTGCCTGGAAATACGGAACACGAGCGGACTAACATGTTCATGATCCCGATCATAGACCGACACCCAACGAGCCTCCGGATACGCCGAAGCGGGTGTCACGTCTCAGCCACGGCCCAGTGCCTTGCATACCCAATCTAAACCACTGCGGAATGAGCGAAATGCACTGTTGTTTGGTCTATCTGCTCCGTTCCGCCTGAGCGATCCGCAATTCAAATTCGTGAAAGACAAGTCACCAGGAGGATCGTCATGACAGTCTACAATATCGCTCTTATCGGATTTGGTGGGGTCAATCGGGCTCTTGCCGAGCTCATTGCGACCCGAAACCCGCAATGGCAGAGGGACCTGGGCTTCAGCCTGAACATCGTCGCCGTGAGCGACCTTTATCTCGGTTCGGTCATCTCGCCCAACGGCCTTGACGCGAAGACACTGATTGAAGCGAATTTCACCAAGGGTGGTTTCGGACAGCTGTCTGGCGGCAGCGCCGAAGCGGACAACGAGACAATCATCAAGACAGCACCTGCCGACATCATTGTCGAGGCGACCTTCACCAATCCCAAGGATGGCGAACCGGCCGTATCTCATTGCCGCTGGGCGCTTCAGACCGGCAAGCATGTCGTCACGACGAATAAGGGGCCGGTTGCTATCGCGGCCCAGGAACTCAAGGACCTTGCCAAGGTAAACGGCCTCCATTTCGAATACGAAGGCTCCGTCATGAGCGGCACTCCAGTCATTCGTATGGCTGAAAAGACGCTCGGCGGCGCTGAACTAAAGGGCTTCGAGGGCATCTTGAACGGCACGTCAAACTTCATCCTTGGCCGCATGGAAGGCGGTCTCGACTTTGCCTCCGCCGTCAAGGAAGCCCAAGAGCTCGGTTACGCCGAAGCCGACCCGACCGCTGACGTGGAAGGTTTTGACGTGCGGCTCAAAGTCGTCATCCTCGCAAATGAGCTGCTTGGTGCCAAGCTCAGACCTGAGGATGTTACCTGCAACGGTATCTCCAAACTTTCTCTCGCTGACATTGAAGAAGCAACCCAGGCGAAGAGCCGCTGGAAGCTTATTGGATCAGCGGTCCGCAATGCTGATGGAAGAGTATCCGGCAACGTCTCCCCAAAACAGCTTCCTCTCGAGCACCCATTGGCAGGCGTGAATGGCGCAACCAACGCTGTCTCGTTGAACACCGAGCTGCTCGGCTCCGTAACGATCACAGGTCCAGGGGCTGGACGGATTGAAACGGCCTACGCCCTGCTCTCCGACATTGTCGCCATCCACAATGCACAGGCCAACGACGGCAAGAAGGATGCCGCATGATGCATAGCGTTTCCCTCAACAATGCCCCCGCTGTCCAGCACATAACCGTTAGCAACCCGTTTGACGGCAGCATAGTCGGCACAGTCGTCACGACGAGCGCCGACGACATCGGCTACCTTCTTGAGCGCGCAAGGCGCGGTGCTCAGATCGCACGCCGCCTTCCCCGTTACCAACGCTCTGCAATCCTCGAAAAGGCCGCCTCTGCAGTTGAGAAGAACAAAGAGGAGTTCGCTCTTCTTATTGTTCGGGAAGCCGGCAAGACGATCACGCAGGCTCGCAAGGAAGCGACCCGCTGCATCAACACACTGAAGCTCTCGGCCGACGAAGCCAAGCGCAACGCCGGGGAAGTCATTCCCTTCGACTCCTATGCCGGATCGGAAACGCGTCAGGGGTGGTTTACCCGTGAACCGTTGGGCATTATTACGGCAATCACCCCCTACAACGACCCCCTGAACCTCGTCGCCCACAAGCTTGGGCCGGCAATCGCCGGCGGCAACGCAGTTCTTCTCAAGCCGTCGGAGCTGACCCCGTTGTCAGCGCTCAGACTGGCAGACGTCCTGGTTGAAAGCGGTCTTCCGGAGGAGATCGTCACCGTCGCGATCGGTGGCGCTGATCTTGGAAAAGCCCTCGTCACTGCTCGGGATGTTCGGATGATTTCGTTCACCGGCGGGTTTGTGACAGGCGAGGCGATCGCCAAGAATGCCGGCCTGAAGAAGCTGGCGATGGACCTTGGCGGCAACGCTCCAGTGATCGTGATGGAAAACTCGGATTTCGACGCGGCAGTCGAAGGCTGCGTCTCAGGCGCATATTGGGCAGCCGGCCAGAATTGCATCGGAACGCAGCGCATTCTGGTTCAGCGACCGATCTACGAACAATTCAGGACGGAGTTCGTTGCGAAGACCAAGAGGCTCAAAACTGGCAATCCGCTCGAAGCGGATACGGACGTGGGCCCGATGATCGCAGAGCGGGCAGTGACCCGGGCTGCAGCTATGGTTGATCGGGCGATCAGCGCAGGTGCTACTTTGCTGTGCGGCAACAAGCCCTCCGGCAATCTCTTCCCACCAACCGTGCTGGAGAACGTTCCTTCCGACTGCGATGTCTGGAAAGAAGAGGTTTTTGCTCCGATCGTCCTCCTCCAGCCGTTTGACAAGCTGAGCGATGCAATCGAGATGGCAAACAGTCCCGACTACAGCCTTCACGCGGGCATCTTCACGAACGACCTGGAAGCCGCTCTGGACGCGGCGAGCCGGATTGATGCCGGTGGCGTCATGATCAATGACTCCTCGGACTACCGTTTCGACGCAATGCCCTTCGGCGGCTTCAAATACGGCAGCATGGGACGCGAGGGGGTGCGTTTTGCATACGAAGACATGACGCAGCCCAAGGTCGTCTGCATCAATCGGTTGAAGACCTAATCACCACGCCAGACCGGTCCAGTCACCAGCATTCGGGAGTTTCACATGTTCAAAGGTTCCATTACCGCGCTCGTTACACCGTTCGCTGATGGCAAGGTCGATGAGGCTGCATTGTGTAGCCTCATCGAATGGCAGATTGGTGAGGGGTCTTCCGGCCTTGTTCCATGCGGGACAACCGGTGAGAGCCCAACCCTTAGCCATGCTGAGCATAAGCAAGTCATCGAATTAACGATCGATGTCGCCAAAGGACGGGTTCCGATCATTGCCGGGGCCGGTTCTAACAGCACCGAGGAAGCAATAGACTTCGTCCACCACGCCCAAAAGGCAGGTGCAGACGGGCTGCTGATTGTTTCTCCATACTACAACAAGCCGACCCAGGAAGGCATTTACCAGCACTTCAAGGCGATAGATGCTGAGGCAGACATCCCGATCATTGTCTACAATATTCCCGGCCGCAGCGTTATCGATATCCAGGTGGAAACGCTCGCGCGCATTTTCAAAGACTGCAAGAACGTCACTGGCGTGAAAGACGCAACTGGCAACATCCTTCGGCCGTCGTTGGAGCGCATGGCATGTGGGAAGGAGTTCAATCTCCTGTCAGGCGAGGATGGCACCGCACTGGGTTACATGGCACATGGTGGCCATGGCTGCATCTCGGTGACTGCAAATGTTGCCCCGCGCCTTTGCGCCGAGTTTCAGCATGCCTGCCTGAGTGGAGATTTCAGTCTCGCACTCACTTTGCAGGATCAGTTGATGCCGCTTCATCGCGCCCTTTTCCTCGAAACCAATCCCGCAGGTCCGAAGTATGCCTTGTCGCGTCTTGGGATCATCCGTGGTGACCTGCGCCTTCCGCTCGTGGACGTTAGCCCGCCAGTGAAGCAGGCGATCGACGACGCTATGCGTCACGCCGGAATTGATGTGTAGAAAGACGAGAAATGATCACTGAACGCATTGAAGCTGATTTGATTGGCTCCCTGCAGATCCCTGCCAATGTCCTCTACGGCGTCCATACGCGACGCGCCGAACTCAATTTCGATGTCTCTGGGCTCTGCCTCCGCGACTTCCCGGAACTTATCCAGTCCATGGCCATGATCAAAAAGGCCGCGGTCATGGCAAACTATGAGCTTGGTCTTCTCTCGCAGGAAAAGACCAACGCAATTTCAGAAGCTTGCGACCACCTCATCGAGCTCAAGGATGTAGATGGCAACTTCCCCGTCGACATGATGCAGGGTGGCGCTGGCACATCCACGAACATGAACGTCAATGAGGTGATAAGCAACCTGGCGCTCAGTAAGCTGGGGGCCAAGGCAGGCGAATACAGCAAGCTTCATCCAAATGACGATGTAAACCTCTCGCAGTCGACCAACGACGTGTACCCGACGGCCCTGCGCCTCACCATTCTGCGCGCATGTGACGGCTTGGTGAGTGCACAGATCAGCCTCAGGGACGCGTTCCGCGCGAAGGCAAGAGAGTATGCCGCGGCACTTAAGGTTGGACGCACACAGCTGCAGGACGCTGTGCCAATGACTGTCGGCCAGGAGTTCGAAGCCTTTGCCGAACTCATCGACGAAGACATCAGGCAACTCCAGACCGTATCCAAGCTGCTCAAGGAAGTGAACCTCGGGGGATCTGCGATAGGGACGTCGATCAATGTGCCGCCCGGCTTTGCCGCTACAGCCTGCCGTCACTTGATAGAGATTTCAGGCTTCCAGCTCATTCCAGCTCGAAATCTGATCGAGGCAACCTCTGACACGGGGGGCTTTGTCTCCTTCTCGGGCGTCCTCAAGCGCATGGCGGTGAAGCTGACGAAAATCAGCAACGACCTGAGGCTCTTGAGCAGCGGGCCTCGTGGCGGATTTGGCGAGATCCGGCTGCCCGCCGTGCAGGCGGGCTCGTCGATCATGCCCGGAAAGGTCAACCCCGTAATTCCGGAGATGATCAATCAGATCAGCTTCCAGGTCATCGGGAATGATCTTACCGTCACTCTCGCTGCCAGTGCAGGTCAGCTCCAGTTAAACGCGATGGAGCCGGTGATCGTTCTCAATATTCTCCAATCGATGCGAATGCTGACCCGCGGAATGGACATTTTCAAGCATCGCTGCGTCGATGGCATTGAGGTGGACACAGCGCGCTGCGAGGCAGTTCTTGACCAGACACTCGTGCTGGCAACTCCGCTCGCAAAGATGATCGGCTACAGCAATGCAGCCGTCCTTTCGAAGAAGGCTCTGGCTGACAATCGAAAATTGCGAGAGGTCGTTGAGGAGGCAGGCGTCCTTACAGCGCAGCAAATTGAGACATTGTTCGCGGGGACGGCGGAGTTTACACGCCTGCCAACGCGCTCGTCAGCTTGATGGGATAGCAAAAAGTGGCGGTATTTACTGAATTGTCCGATGAGGATCGCGTATCAATCACGACAGCCTACGGGATGATGTCGTTGTCGTCGGTAATCGGCATTGCCGATGGCGATACAGAAACCACATACCTCTTTCGCACAAAAGAAGAGGAATACATCGTTACGCTGTTTGAAAACGGTGCGGAACCACTTGATCTCGAGAGAGCGTTCGTCACGATGGAGACGCTTCATCGCAATGGCGTGCCCTGCCCCAGGCCCATACGCACCGTTGACGGCAGCGCGACATTCCATGTGGCTGAACGTCTGGTGGCGGTCGTCACATTCGTCCCAGGATCATCTACCTCCAACGCGACAGATGCGAAATGCGTGAGCTTGGGCCGTGTCATGGCTCAAATCCATACTGTCCTTGAGCGCAAAGTTAAGAGGGTGGCGACAGAACTTCCCACGGGCGCTGTCCACGGTGCACTGGTTCACGACAATGTCTTCTACATTGATGACAGAGTCAGCGGCGTAATCAACTTCCGCCTGCGCCACGATGATGTTCTGGTGTCGGAAGTGGCTGACGCTTTGGTTTCATGGACAGGTCTTGCCACCGGAAAATTGGACAAATCCCGGGCAGGCGCGCTTCTCCGTGGCTATCAAGAGGTGCGCCAACTCTCGGAAGCCGAGATGCAAGCGCTTCCAGCTTTTGTGATGGCATCCGTTTCTCGCCGTTTTGCCGGCAAGAACGGGAAAACTGGCGTGCCGGAGATCGCTTTGGCGGCATACGAAACTGCTCGCAATATTCTGAACGACAGCTATCCAACATCATGAAGTACCTGATCGATCGGATAGATGAACAGATACTCTCCGAGTTGAAGGCGAATGCGCGCGTCTCGCACGCGGAACTGTCAGCGAAAGTGAACCTGTCGCGAAACGCGGTACGTGTTCGGATCGAAAGGCTAGAGCGCGAGGGCTTCATAAAGGGATACACCATCGTCACTGGCGATGGTGGCGGTGACCAACATGTCACCACAGCCTTGATGTTCGTATATCGCCAGGACCGGATGAGAGGCGGTGATGTCATTCAGGCGCTTCGCAAAATTCCCGAAGTTGTGGCATGCGATGTCATGACGGGCGACTTCGATCTGCTAGTACGCGTCGAATCTCCCGAAGCCGATCGTATCCGCCGCATCTGGCAACAGGTTTCGGAAATGCCGGGGGTACGGGACACACTGACCGCGTTCGCGCTTTCTTCAGTCATAAGAAAATGACGCTATCCAGGCAATGAACCCCGGTCTGCCGCCAACCACAACAGCGCCGCCTGCTAGTCACACAAGTGCAGCGGGCCACCCGCCGACCCTTTTGCGTATGAAGTGACCCGCCGGCATCTGGACTTCAATGCTGTTCGCATGAGCAGACCACGCCTGACGCGCTCGGACAATTTCTGCCTTGAGCACGCACAAAGCCCGCGAACAACAGTCGGCATGTGGATCACAATGGGCCTGTATCGGCGGGTCGAGATCAGGCCCGCCGAGGTGGCTTAGGCCCAAATGCTTGCAGAGCTCGAATGAAAACGAGCTCTGCCTTCGCCTTCAAAGTATCGATAGTGAAGTGGGCCCTGGCATCAGATCATATGGATGCCGCCAACCTGCCAGGTTTCGGATTCTGTCCTTCCACTTTGCGATGTTGGGAAACTCGCTCTCGGGCATGCCCGTCTCCTCCGGCATGTAGACGTAGCCGGCCAGAGACAGATCCGCGATTGTCGGGCGTTCAGACACAAGGAACGGCGTTTGCCGCAGGTGGTCGTCGACAATGCGATACGCGGCGGTCGCTCGCTCTCGCAGGAACTGCGTCAACTCGGTTTCTCCAGTCTGCTTGATCCCATAAAGATAGCGCAGAGTGGCGAAATAGCTTGTGAATTTATGGTTGTCGAACAACATCCATCGCCAGATCGCGTGCTTCTCCGAAGCATTGGCAGGACCAAATTTTCCCGTGGTTTCAGCCAAGTAGTCCAGGATAAGTGCCGACTGACTGAGTTTTGCGCCTTTGTGTTCCAGAACTGGAACTTCTCCCAGTTCGTTCACCTCCTGTCGCCATTGCTCTTGATGCGTTTGACCACCGAAGTAGTCCACGAGCACCGGTTCCCAGTCTTGGCCTGCAAGCGCAAGAAACAACGCAACCTTGTATGAGTTTCCCGACATCGCAAAGCAATGCAGCCTGAATTCCGACATGCGCAGTCTCCAATCATTAGAGTTTCATCTTGGTTCGTCCCCATTGTTTGCGGCCGACGACTCTATTGTCTGGAGCGCAGAGGCAACAGGGGTCTGGCACTAGACCACTTCCAATGTGATCAACAGGGAGCCTGTGAGCAGCACGATCACGATCACCACCGCGAACGGCATCATTGCGCGGTAAACCGCCCGTTCCCGTCCAGCGCAGCCGGCAAGACTGCATACTATCGACATTCGCACCGGAGAAATTAGGTTTAGCGCAAGAGCCGCAGTGTGCTGCAGGGCGATAACCGCCGCGACATTCAGGCCGGCCTCCGTCGCGAGGCTGACCTGAGAACCCATGAAGAGGCCGTTTGCGGCATTGCCGCTGTTTGCGAGAGCGCCGAATGCAGCGGATATGAGCGTGAGGCATGCCAGCGCGCCTGTGCCGATCGCGGCATGCATGCCCTCTGCGAGGGCCGAAGCGATCCCCGAGCTGGACAAGATCTCCGCCATCATAGAAAAAATGATGATGGCGAGAACCGAAAGTCGACCGGTCTTCCAAGCTTCCCGAGCCTGCAGTTTTAGGCTCGAAACGTGACCATAGAAGAGCGCGCACAACAAGGCTCCGAAGGTGAGCCAAGTGCCGGCGTGAAAGAGCGGCGACCAGCCCGGCGCGCCGACAAAAGGCTCGAGCCGCCCTGTTTGCTGCAGGAACTGGCTCAAAGGCAAGACGAGCCGACTGGCCAAAAGCCATCCTATGAGAAGCGCAAAGGGGGTCATCCTTTCCATTGCTTCAAGCATTCGCTCCTTGTCGGGGCGCTCATCGGCAACATAACGTAGAACGATGACGGGCCCGTAGGCACAGAGCATGGCCACCTCTGGTCCGAGGGCGTGCGTCGCTGCAATCAGCAGCAGAATGCTTCCTCCTAGCCATAGAACCTCGCTGAGATGCTCGCGGATCGGCGCCCCGACACCTGCTTTCTCAGCCATCCTCCAGAACATTGGCAACCAGAGCACATTCAAGGCCAACTGAAAGAAACTCGCATTGACAGCGAGGGCGGTAGGGTCGCTGTGCGAAAAGGCACCAGCGACGATCGCACCGTTGCCCATGCCGCCCCACAGAATCATTGTCTGACTGATCAGGCTGAACGCCATCAGAGGGACAGGTTGCAGGTCCAGCTTGCGCAGCAACAGCATCGTTCCCACGATCCCGACACCGAAGCCGGTCGCGGATTCGGAAAACGGACCGATGAGGAAGCAGGCAGAAAACAGCAACCGCCGCCTGCCCTGCCTGTTGCGCTGCAGGCCTTCCACGGGCATCGCGGCATCTCCAGGCCGAATTGCCATTTGCCAGAACAGCAGCCCACCCAGGATGTAGGGCACAACAATCCAGCCGATCCAGGCTCCGCGCAGTAGTGCAAAGGCGCCATCAAACAGCTGAAACCGCTCCGGCGCAGCGGTCAACGCGACGACCACGGCAACCAGCAATCCGATGATTGCGGCACCAAGCGTGGAGGCACGACCGCTAGCGAGCAGTGCGATGACGATGAGCGCGGGCAATGCCCATACGAAATAAAGCACTGCCCTCTGGATCCTCCACCAGTGCCAGACGTTGCTTTGCCTCAGGCCAGGTCGTGCTCAAACACGGCGAGGCACTGAGCAACCCTCTCCTTCGCGGCCGGAGGCAGGGGGAGTATAGGACGAGGCGGTTCGGCCTGGCAGACGCCGAGCAGATCTGCCATGGTGTAGACCGTCCGAAGGCTTGAGAACTGTTTGAACAGTTCCCAGATCGGCGCAAGGCCTGCATCGATCCGGCGTGCCTCGCCGGCATCACCGTTCTGTGCTGCCCTGACGATGCGCAGGCAGACATCGGGAAGGATGCCGGCGAGCACGCTATACCAGGTATCGGCACCGCAGATCATGGCTTCGGCAGCATTCCAATCCCCGCTATAGCCGATCGAGAAGCCCCTAGGTGCCGTCGATCTCTGGTGCGCCAGATGCCTCGCGATCTCCTCGGATTTTTCCGTGGGATTCTTGATCGCAACAATGCCAGACACATGAGCCAATCGTTCTACCAGATCGGCTGTGAAACGGAAATGAGTGGTCCCCGGATTATCGTAGATCACGATGGGTAGGCCGCTCTCGCGAGCGACGGTTGAGAAGTGCTCGAAGACCTCATTCTCCGTCAGCGGTGCATAGGAAACTGCAGCAAGGAGGCCAGCCGCGGCACCTGCGGCTTTCGCGTCCTGCGCCAGCCTGACCGCCTCGTCTGTCCGCATGGCCCCGACGCCCACCACGACCGGTGTGTTCCCGCGGACCTCCTTGATCGCTGCTTCCACAGCCCGCCGCCGCTCCTCACGGGACAGGTACATATAGGTTCCGGTGCTGCCAAGAAGGCCAATCGAATCGACGCCCGCGGTGCAGAGGCGCGCTACCAGTCTTTTGAGCGCGGCAATGTCGACATTGCCGTTTTGGTCAGCCGGCGTGATGGGAAATGCGGAAAGCCCGCTGAGGATAGCCATTGGAAACTCCGATTTCGACGTCTATGTATTCAAAGCTTCTCTGGAAATGTCAGAAGGCGAGAAGCGCCTGCTGCAGGTCGCCAATCAGATCGCTCACATCTTCCAGGCCGACGGACAGACGGATAAGGTCGTCTCCGACACCCCTTACCATGTGGGCGTCCTTCCTTATTGATTGCCGGGCTCTCGTAATGCTGGCCGGATGATAAATTAGCGTGTCAGTGTCACCGAGGCTGACCGCGCGCGTCATCAGTTTCAAGCGGTCCAACATCGTCCTTGCGCCGTCGAAACCGGCATGAAGTCCAAAGGCAAGCATGCCGGATCCTTGCGCCATTTGTTTGCGCGCGGTCGCCTGATCAGGATGCGATTCCAGGAATGGGTAACTGACCCAGGACACAGCCGGATGCGCTTCGAGCATTCGGGCGATCGCCAGAGCCGAAGCGCTATGCCGATCCATACGAAGCGATAAGGTTTTCAGGCCGCGCATGATTAGGAAGGCCGAGTGTGGGGCCAAGGTCGCGCCTGTAATGTAGCGGAGCCCCGTTTCATGCAAGCGGTGGAGCGTTTCAGCGTCGCCGAGCAGCGCTCCACCCAACGTGTCTCCGTGCCCGTTGATGTATTTTGTCAGCGAGTGAAGAACGATATCCGCCCCATGCTCGATAGGCCGCTGGAGCGCTGGAGAAGCAAAGGTGCTGTCCACCGCGACCTTCACGCCGCGCGCGTGAGCGCGCCCCGCGATCGCTGCGATGTCGAGAATGCTGCTCATCGGATTCACAGGTGTTTCGAAATAAACGAGCTTGGTTTTTTCGGTTATCGTACCGTCGAGGTTGGACGGATCAGACAAATCGACGGGAATGACCTTGATTCCGAAGCGAGGCAGGCCGTGCTCCACCATCGCAACAGTGTTGGAATAGAGCGTTTTGTGGACCACGAGTTCGTCGCCCTGCGATAGCAATGACAGTATCAGAGTGCCGAAAGCAGCCATCCCGGTCGATACAACCAGGCCCGCCTCGGCCCCTTCCAAATTCGCAAGCCTCTGCTCGAGAATCTCTGTGGTCGGGTTATATTCTCGCGCATAAAGCCGGCCGCCAAGTGCTGCGGCGGCATCATTGGCCTCGACGCTCTCAAATCCGTAGGTTGAGGTCAGGAACACCGGCGGCTGGACAGCTCTCTTGAAGGCCACTGGGTCAAACGCGTGATGAATGGCGCGCGTGTCAAATCCGAAGCTTGCCGTATGAGAATAGTCAGCGCGTGCCTGACCCTTGTCCTGTTCGCTGCCCGTCATAGCTCGATCATATCCTCTTTGCTTTAGTTCAGACTGGCATCATACTGGCCGGCAACAAATATCCAGTTCGGCAGAAAAAAGATGGTCCAGTCGGAAAAGCAGGTGGAAGCGGGGCATGCCCCAAAGATGGGTGCTCGCAGAATCTACGAGGCGCTCAAAAATCAGATCCTCAACGGCGTGTATTCAGCAGGGAGCCAGCTGCCGTCCTCACGGAGCCTGGCAATTGAACTGCATGTGTCACGGACAACGGTTACAGTCGCCTATGAACAGCTTGCCGCTGAAGGCTTCGTGGAATTGCGTCAGGGTGCTCGTCCGCGAGTGACGGCCTTGCAGCTGGGACAGCGCCTTCGAGAAACCAACGCGTCGCGGGAGGCATGTGGGCCGCTCTCGGCTTACGGAGAAAGGCTTCGCGCGCTTCCACCGTGGCTCGATTACCTGCCCAACACTCTGGCGGTCGATTTTCGGTACGGCGACCTTGCCCCATCCGATTTTCCGGCGCTGGCATGGAAGCGTGCTGTCAATTCTGTGATTACTCAAAGACCGGGGCGACTGGCCTATGAGGACCCGCGGGGTTCCCGGCGGCTGCGGCAAGCCCTTCAGGGTTACCTTTGGCGGGCAAGGACGCTACAATGCGATCTTGAGCAGATCATTGTCGTCAATGGTTCTCAGCAGGGGTTGGATCTCTGTGCTCGGCTCCTCCTGGATGAAGACAGCGCATTCGTGATGGAGAACCCCGGTTATCGGATGGCTCGGCAGATATTCTCTAGTACCGGTGCCTGCACCATAGACGTGGACGTCGACGCTGACGGCCTACAAACGGCAGAGTTGGCAAATGTCAATGCTCGGATGGCCTATGTTACACCATCCCACCAATTCCCCTTAGGCGGCGTAATGCCGATTAGTCGGCGCCATCAGCTTGTCAATTGGGCTCTGGATCGTGATGCCTATGTGGTTGAGGACGACTACGACAGCGAATACCGGTATGACATCAGCCCTGTTCCGCCCCTTCAGAGCTTGGGGGACGGGCGAAACGTCATTTATCTGGGCACCATTTCCAAGACGCTGTCACCGATGATGCGTATCGGCTACCTGGTGGTGCCAAAGCACTTGCAGGATGTGTTCGCAACCTCAAAACAGTTGACCGATCGGCACACTTCTATGACCGAGCAAGAAGCGCTTGCTTCCCTAATAGAATGCGGCGCTTATGAGAGCCATGTGCGTCGTGCCCGGCGGCTGAATCGTGAGCGCCGGGAGATGTTATTGAACGCTCTTCAGGCGACATTCGGTAGGCGAATTACCGTCGAAGGCGCTGATGCAGGCTTGCATGTCGTCGTTTGGTTCAACGAGCTATCCGCATCGGCTGAGGCCGTCCTGATGAAGGCTGCCTACGAGCTTGGTGTTGGCATTTATGGCATTTCGTCGCTCTATGCCCCGCTAGACACTAGCCGTTCAGAGAGACAGCCACTAGGGCTGGTGATGGGCTACTCGGCATTGTCGCCGAAGCATATTCAGAAGGGGGTGCAGCTTTTAGCAGAAGCCTTCTCAGCAGTCACAGATCCTGGCTGAGTGCATACGTAGATGCAGAACCCGCCCCCTACTCAGAATAAGCGTGAGTTCCTGCAGCTCCTCGTCAACTGGCACATTGATATCTAGAAAAACTGGCTCTTACTGAAGGGCCACTTTTCCCTCATCTGATATCTGTCGCGACTGGTGCAACGTGGGATGAGGCTATGGCGGAGCATGCGTCACAAAACATCTATTGATGATCAACGGAGCTTGCATGCTTCCGCCGGTCTTTATGTGCGGTGGCGGAAGGAAATCAAACGGGGGAAGTCGTGTACCTTCTCTTCGGACGATTTCGCGGCATTGTTCGACTGTGGATACGGCTTGCCGTGGCGGGACGAAAATCGATGCACAACAGATTGCACAACCTTTGCGGTATCGCGGGCCTGTAACGACTTCGGATCGGACGAGGTCTGCAGCGATTCACGCTGCGAGGCTCACAAGTGGCTGTTCGGCAGACGCTGTCGTTCGCATTGCTGCGTCAGCGATAGACGCCGGGTTTGGGCTGTGCACGTGGAAGTCAAAAGCACGAATGCACCGTTTGTGCCGCAAGTTTTGGATGTAGACAGGCCGGGTCACATTGTTACGGAGGCCCTCTCTTTGGTTGGCTTCCCGGGGGGCGCCTATATGGCCGCGGTCGAAAAGGTGGGTTTGCTCACCCGCAAAGAGCACCACATCGAGCACCGAAAAATCTGGCATCAGCGTGTTCCAGCGGTAAGGGGTCAGTTCGCATGTTAAACGATCATGCATCAGCTCATACCGCGCCGCACAGCGGCTCGACATTTGAGACCATGGTCGCGACTCTATCGAACGAATACGGTGCACTTGATGCCTTGCCCGACCGGGCATCACGCAGCTTCTATTGGAAAGCAGACTGCTGGACGGTCGGGACTGTGTCCCTGTTTTCAGGTGAGTTCGAGAATGGGTGGAGGCTGAGTGGATGCGCCGAGGCGGCTCAGTGGTTATCCATCATTTGGCCAAAGGTTGGCGTGACTGAACTGGACGTAGGAAATCAAGCAATCCGCGGTAAGCCAGGCGACGTGTTGCTAGCCCACAATCGTCAAGTAAAGAGCTTCAACATGCTCGGCTCAGGGCATCGATATGAGGCACTACGTTTGGATTGGACAGCAATCGCTCGAGCAGTCCCTGCAATTTTCGAGACCCCTCTTGTTGATCCACTCCAACTTGAAACCAAACTCGACCTGTCCAATCAATCCGGTCAGATGCTAGTCAGCGTCGCTAAAGCCATGGCAGGCGGGATGCGCCACAATGGTCCATTACTTCGGTCTCCACTCGCAGTGACGAACCTTAGCAGTGCAATGGCCGATATTGTCCTGCGAACGGTTCCTCATCGGCTGTCACACCTATTGGAGAAGAAGGTCCATCTCGTTACACCAGCACATGTTCGTCACGCCATTGATTTCATGCATGCCAAAATAGGAAGTCCCTTGACAATCTTCATCGTTGCGGACGCTGTCGGAGTTTCTGTCCGGACGCTCGAGAATGCATTTCGAGTTTTCAAAGACACGACTCCAGCAACCTATCTTCGTACGATACGTCTCAAAGCGGCACGAAGGGATCTGCTTGACCCATTGAATACTCAGTCGGTCAAGGACATCTGTCTAAAATGGGGCTTCTTCCATTTCGGACGTTTTTCTGCCGTCTATCGCGCCTCCTATGGCGAAAGCCCGAAGGAAACCCGGGTCCGAGTCCGTAAATTTGACCCCGAGAATTTGTAAGGTACAATTTTCAGCAAATCGGTTCGATAACCTCACTTCCGAATGGGTAACACGTTGGTCCGCGATGCTGGCCTTGAACGGCACTGAACTGATGGGCAGTTCAGGATTGTCTGTTGTCTGATGGGGCTGCACCCCTGTCTTGGCAAAGTGCGTCGTCGACGTTAAGAGCTCGTCTAGCGAAGGTCCATTATGCAGCGATTAATCTCGGCCGCCAAGACGCGGCCGCGTTTCAACAACCTCACGCTTCCCACCTCACGTGCAATTAGATAATCCCACCATTCAGCCTGCCGAGCAATCGTTCTATCGGGAGAAGCCGCAGACGCCAGGCGTCTGCGGCAAGTGCAGCGGTCCATCAGGAGTATTGCCACTTATAGCGACGCTATGCTGAGTGGGTCAGCCTACGAGGAGAATGAGCCAGGTTTTCGTCCTGCCCGGAAGGCACAGTGATCAAACAAACCCATCTTTTTCTGGGCATCGATCGTCGTGTTTTCGGTCTTGGGTTAAGTACAAGAGAGGTGCGCCCTTGTGAGCTCATCTTGGATCTCCGAGAGCTTGGCAAACACGTCTTTAACTTGGTCGCGGACGCTCTCCATAGTCTCGATTTTCAGTCGCGTGTCGGCATCGATCGATTTCGAACGGTTCCCAGGATTGGTGACAGTGAAGACGATAACATTGCTCATTAAAAATCCTCCCATTGCTGAGCGGCAGAGACCGCCGCGCCTCTAGCACCGCCGAACGCTGATGAAATTTTCCGGATCATAGAGACGGGAACCGAAGGTCGCGGCTTGGAACCAAGGCTTGCAAGTTGGATCGGCTGTGCATCCGCACCATCGAAACGGAACTTTCCAAGCTGTGCCGACAGCGCCGCTGCTTCTGAAGCCAGCTTCTGTCCTGCAGCAGAAGTTTCCTCGACCATTGCAGCGTTCTGCTGAGTAAACTGGTCCATCGCGTTGACGGCGTTGTTGATCTCCTTCAGGGCTGTTGACTGCTCCCTCGCCGCCTCAACGATTGCATCAACGTGTTGATTGATTTCCTGCACTTCCAAAACGATTTCCGTCAACGCGTCGCCCGTCTCGTCGACGAGCGCCACACCGGAGCGGACCTGCTCCGCAGATGCATGGATCAACTGCTTGATCTCCTTGGCGGCTCTCGCTGAGCGTTGCGCCAGTTCCCGGACCTCCTGGGCTACAACGGCAAACCCTTTGCCGGCCTCTCCCGCACGGGCTGCTTCAACACCGGCATTAAGTGCCAGCAGATTGGTCTGGAACGCGATTTCGTCGATCACACTGATAATGTTGTTGATTTCGCTAGACGAGCTCTCGATCTGCCCCATGGCGTGGATTGCGCGCTTGACAACGTCGCCGGACCGCTCGGCATTCTCCCGCGTCTTGGCGACAACGGTACGAGCTTCTTCAGCCCGCGCAGTCGAACCGTTGACCGTCGCTGTGATCTGATCGAGTGCGGATGCGGTTTCTTCAAGCGATGCCGCCTGTTGCTCGGTGCGGCGCGCCAGGTCGTTGGCTGCCGTGCTGATTTCTGCGGCACCAGCGTCGATCAAGAACGCATTGCCTCCAACCGCCTTCAAGGTCGATTGTAGCTTGTCGGCGGAATTGTTGAAGTTCAGACGCAGAGTGTCCAAGGCAGGGCCGAATGCTCGAGTAAGGCGGAAAGCGAGATTGCCTTCGGCCATAGCTTCCAGCGCCTGAGCGAGTTGCGCGACCGCGTTGTTGGTTTCCACCGCCACCGCCTCGCGGTCCCTGGCAGATTTTTCAAGCTGTTCGCGCTCCGCCGCTGCACGGTTGGCATCACTTTCAGCCCGGCGTGCAGCCTGCTCGCTTAGCGTATCGCGGACGGCGCCGATGGCGCGTGCAAGATCACCAATTTCGTCACGGCGAGTGTCGAGGCCAGCATCAGCTTCATTGCTTTCCCCGCCTGCCATACGGTGGAGTGCCGACTGCAGCTTGGCGATGGGCTTCGTAATTGAACGACCTGTCAAAAGAGCCGAGGCGATCGCCAAAAGAATGGCGCCAGCGAGCGAACCGAATGCCAATGTCTGGAAACCACTGGCGGATTGACGGACTTCGCCACCAAGCTTCTGGTTCAGTGCCTCCTGGTAGTCGATGAATTTGTTGATTGCGCCCAACCAAGCTACGAACAGGGGCCGCGCCTGTTCAAGCAGAATGGTCTTTGCCTGCGCTTCATTGCCCCTCTTCTGCAGATCGATGATTTGAGCAACAAGCGGATTAGTCTTGGCCTGAATGTCGGCGATTTCAGCAAGTATGCTCGTTTCCGTGGCCGAGGCGCCCGCGTGAGAGGCGATCATATCCGCCATCTTTTTCTCGTTAACAGCGTAAGCGTCGGCCAGTTTCGCAATCAGATCCACGGCGGCCTGCAGTTCCGCAGGTGTTTCGACCAGCGTGACGTCCCGGATTGCAATGGCCCGATCGTGAACGCTGCCGCGGTAGTTAATGGCGAAGCGCTGCTTGACGCTGTTAACGTCGTTGATCTGGCCAAGACCATCGTTAATCGCGTTGACCTGCCTGACTGAGTATTGCGTCAGCGCCAGCATCAAGAGCAGAAGAAAACCGAAACCCATCCCCAGGCGGGTTCCGATTCCGAAGGATCTAAAATTTGGTTTCATGTAGATGTTCCTGAAGAGAGGTGAGCGGCCTGATGATCTGCTGATTTGCATAACGCCGCCCCCGAGAACTCGCCAGGTAGGGTTAACAAGGTCTTGCATCTAACCGGACTTGATTACTTTGCTCCGCGAAACGGACACTCCGGCGGAAAGCGGACATCTGTACCGACCGACCGGTTGAAGCAGCCGTGGTCAAAACTGGATTATCAAGACCAACAAGTCGGCTGCTGTCGTCTAAGTGCCGCGGCATCCCCGTCAAGAGATCGCGTCTCTCGTGTCTTTGACAGCACCTGCAACCGTGTCAGGAATGGCTCTAACCATGACCCACTGGCAATTTGCGAACGTTTACGTCCCATGCCGAGCCAAACGGCAGGCGCCGCGCGATGGATAGAGGGCCTGACCTGAGCCCAGAAGCGAAGAGATGACAGGGAATACGCAGCTCGGAGCAAAACTCTGCCGCGCCTTGTACCAAATTTGACGGGCCCGGCGACGGCGACGTCTACAATATTTTTGTGTCCGATTCTTCCTTCTCTATCCGTTCTCCGTCGTAAACCTCGCCGTCCTAAGACCGATGTAAGGTTTCGTTTAGCTCCACATCGCACTGCAAGTGCAGCAGGTCCCGTGTTTGACGTGAAATTGTCCCCGGAGCCGCGCCAACACTCGCAATAGCCCATAGGGCCCCGATTTTCGCGCGTCAGTTTTAGAACGCTAGTCTTGAGGAAACTTCGGACAATGAGGACTTACCACCGCCTTGCTAGCAAGTTGAGCGCCGACCAGCACGGGGGTATCGCAATCATGGCAGCAATACTGCTGCCAATCATCATTGGTTTCGCAGCTTTGTCCGTCGAGTATGGATACGGGTTGCTGGTGCGGGACGAAAATCAGCGCACTGCTGACTTGGCATCTTATGCGGGAGCGCTCGCCTATAGTGAAACAAGCTCGCAGGATCGGATGAGGTCTGCCGCGCTCAACGTTGCGAAGCTCAACGGTGTCGATCCTGCGAACGTTTCCGTCTCACTTGCAGCGTCACCGAAAGACGCAAAGCTCCAGGCGGTGTACGTTGGGGTCAAGACGACGAACACGCTATTTCTGGCACCGGTCCTCGGCGTGAAACCTCAACTTGACGTCGCAGCAGAGGCCTATTCCTCGTTTGGTGCGGCGGAAAGCGCCTGCATCATCGCGCTTGATAAATCGGGAACAGGCGTGGCGCTTTCCGGTGGTGTTCAGGTCGGCGCGCCCAATTGCTACGTGGCGTCCAACAATGATCTAGTCGCGCCCTGTGGAACCAAGATCACGGCCAAGAGCGCCACCTACTTTGAAGGCTCTTCACAGCCCTGTCCATCGACCGCGAACATTGTGAAGGGCGACGGCAGCGAAGCTCCCGTCACAAAGCAATACACCGGCGATCCTTTGGAAAACCACGCGGGCGTGGCGGAACTCAATGGTCGCCTCGACATAATTCGGAAGGCATCCTGGCCGGCTGAAGCTTCGGTCACCAAAGGCAAGGACATCGAATTCGGTGGCAGCACCTCACCCCCGGACACTGCTGCCGCCCTACAGGCCATTGGATGCAGCTACGACCCGGCCAACTACAATCAGTACTGGATGGACAAGTGGGATGTGACCTGCAGCGGTTCGAAGATCAACATCGGCTCCCTGCTTGTGCATGGCAACGTGCAGGTGAAGTTCAACGTCTCGGGCAGCAAGTCGACGGTCTATAGCTTCTCGGGCAGGATTCAGAACGACTTCGGCACAAAGCTGGAATTCGGCGACGGCATTTTTAACGTGGAGAAGGGGGTGTACGGTGCGGACCTGACATTTGGTGCTGGTTCCTTCCACTTTGGCATGGGAAGCGACAAATGCGGCGACGCGCGCTATAGCCTCTGCACGTCAGGCAAGGTCACCATCGATGGTCCAAGCACCTTCGTATTCGACGCCGGTTTCTATACTGGTGCTGGGGCCACACTCAAACTTGGGGCCGGTACGTCCAACAGTTACACCATCGGGAAATCCAGCGGCGACAATGCCATCGGGCTTGATGGCGGCTCCATTACGATCATGGCGGATGCCAGCACGAGCAAGGGTCTCTTCCGCCTGAACGGAGATCTGAATGGCGGCGGCGGTGGGAGCTGCATTGCCATCCCTGCCAGCGCCGAGCACGATATATCCGGAAACGTCAATCTGGCGGGGGGCGCACGACTTGGTGCTGGCACCTATACCGTTGATGGGTACTTCTCGGTCAATACCGGCGGCTCCGCATGTAGCGACAATGTCGCCGTCTCCGGCAAGGACGTCACCATCGTACTGTCCGGTATCGAAACACCTTCCGATTGGGAGTGTAGTGGAAAGTCGTTCTGCCTGACGGGCGGCAATGCCATCACGCTCAACGCCCCGAAATCCGGCCCCTTTGCGGAGCTGGCGGTAATTGGTCCGCAGTCTTCCAAGAACACGACAGGCGCCGAGATCACCTCCGGCGGCCGAGCCAAGATCTCCGGTGCATTCTATTTTCCAAATGGCGTGATCGACTTCGGCGGTGGTGGTCAGCTCGGGGATGCCGGGAACGGCTGCTTGCAATTGATCGGCACGAGCATCTCGCTGTCCGGCGGTTCCCAGGCGATGTCCGAATGTACGCAACTGAGTGGAACCGGAAAGGTGGCCTTGGTCCAATGAGGAAGCTTCTGAGAATAATGACGATGCAAGGGCACTTTCGTCTTGGCGATCGACGCAATGTCTTGAGGGACACAACAGGCAATGCTGCCATCGAATTTGCGCTGGTCGTCCCCATCTTCGCTCTGGTCTTCGTGGCGAGCGTCGATCTGGGAATGCTGGTGTTCTCGCGTTTTCAACTGGAGGCGGCCGTCTCGGCAAGCGCCAGCTATGCCATCGCACATTCCGACCAGGTCGATGGCAGCAACGGCAGCGAACTGGCCAAGAATCTCGCCCTCATGATCGCCAGCAATTATCGCGGCGATGCGACCGTGGTTATACAGGTCAACAACGGTCCACAGGCGAGTTATGACGGGGCCAAGATCAAGATCGGTGGTGTGAACAGTCAGGCCAATGCCTGCTATTGTCCAAAGGGGAATGCAGTATCAGTCGATTGGGGCGGGCAGTTCACCTGCAACACGTCTTGTCCTGACGGCGGGCGAGCCGGACGATATGTCGCTGTGACGGCGAGGCAGACATATACGCCATTCTTCAGGATGTTCGATGTCGTCAGAGACGGCTTCATTGCAGCCAATGCAGTGGTGCAGACGAAATGAAGTATTCCATTCGCAGGTTCATCCTTGAACGTTCCGGCGCAAGCGCCGTCGAGTTCGCGTTGGTCGCACCAGTCTTTCTCCTTTTGCTGTTTGGCATGATCGAATTCGCCCGATTGTTCTGGACGACGCATGCCCTCCGTGAAACAGCAATCGCCACTGCCCGTTGCATGGGCATACCGCAGCTCCAATGCGAAGATGGCGGAGCATACAGCTCTGAGAATGCGATCGCTTTCGCGAAATCCAAAGCGGCGGGGTGGCTCATCCAAATTGATCCGACGGCGATCACGCTCGATCGCAATGCCACCTGCAGTGGCCTGGAGGGTCTCTCACAGGCAAGGATCGAATATCAGTTCACGACTGTCGTACCCGATCTGCTCACATCGCTTGCGGGCGGTACCCAGCTGAAAGCCGAAGCATGCTACACCAATTACTGAATTGCTCGCGACATTGGACCTTCGCACACCTATGTGTGTCGCGATGGCGCGCTCTGCCCTGACGGTTCAAGAGAACCGAAGCAACGCTGGTGAGCATCCACGCCCCAATGGACGGGACCAATACGGTTTCACTACCTCAGACCCGCCTCACGACGCCAGGCTGAGGCCTTCCGGAAGCCCCAATAGCTTGATGAGCTCCGCTTTGGGCATTGGTTTGCCATAGAAGAAGCCTTGCGCGGCCTCGCAGCCATTCGCTGTCAGGAAGGTGGCCTGCTCGAGGGTCTCGACACCTTCCGCCACGACGCTCTGTCCGAGGCAACGGGCGATCAACAGGATCGCCTTCACCAGTTCGGAACTGCGCTCGCCGGCGCCGTTGATGAACGATCGGTCGATTTTGAGCGTGTCGATCGGAAAGCGAGCCAGATAATTGAGCGCCGAATATCCTGTGCCAAAATCATCGATGGCGATAGAGATGCCCATGGCTCGTAGTTCGTGCAGGATCTCCAGTGCCCTTTCCTTGTCGTCGAGCAGCAAACTTTCCGTGATTTCAATTTCAATCCAGGTCGCTCTACAGCCGGTCCTGCTCAGACAATCGGCGACCAACTTTGGCAAATCCCGGGATTGAAACTCCCTCGCAGATAGATTGATTGCCACTTTGTGCTGCAGTTGTCCGTCGGCATTCAGCGCGGACGCGGTACCGCAGGCCTCGTGCAACACCCAACGCCCCAGGTCGGTGATAAACCCAGTCTCCTCCGCTATACGGATGAACTTATCTGGTGGGATAATGCCTCGCTCCGGGTGGCGCCATCTGAGCAATGCCTCCGAGCCAAAGATGGTGCCGTTCTGCAAGAGCACCTTCGGCTGGTAGTGCAACTCGAGTTCGCCGCGATCGATGGCGTGGCGCAGTTCCGATTCAAGCGCGAAGCGTTCCTCTGCGCCCGCCGTTAGATCCCGGGTATAGAAATGGAAGCTATCCCGCCCCGAGCGCTTCGCCAAGTACATGGCGGAATCGGCGTATCTCACCAGATCGTCTGGATCTGTGCTGTCGTCGGGGTAGTGCGCGATGCCGACGCTGCAGGAAACGAACACTTCCTTGCCGTCAATCTCGAAGCGCTCGTTGATCTTTTCCAGCACCCTACTGGCGATTCGGTTGATGTCCTCCTCCTGCCGGATTTCCGGTAAAAGGATCGCAAACTCGTCCCCGCCCAGCCGCGCAACGGTGTCGCAATTCCGCACGCTCGCCCTCAGTCGATCCGCGGCCTGACGGAGCAGCTCGTCTCCGGCCGGGTGCCCCATCGTGTCGTTCACCGCCTTGAAATGATCAAGATCAATCAGCATTACGCCTGCCCGCTGACCATTCGATGCGGCGCCTGCGATCATATGCTGCAGACGGTCGTTGAAGAGCGCCCGGTTTGGCAATGCTGTGAGCGGATCAAAGAACGCCATCTGGTGAACTTTCTGACGCGACCAGTACAGTTCCGTGACATCACGCGAGACGCCAAGGATCGCCGTCACTGTCCCCTCGGGACCTAGCATTGGAACCTTTCTCGTCTCAAGACGGATACGCTCGCCGCTATCCTTGTGGGTGGCCCATTCTTCCTCGACGATGAGGCGACCGGCGGCCACAGTCTCTCTATCCAGATCGCGGAAGTATCGCGCCCTATCGACGTCGAAGAGATCGAAGTCAGTCTTGCCGACGACCTCTGATTCCGTATAGCCAGTCAATCGTTCGAACGCATGATTGCACAGCATATAATGCCCATCGATGCTCTTAAGCCATACAATGTCTGGAATGGTTTGGAGCACGCTTTGAAGTTGCGCACGTACTTCGTTCAGCGCCTCTTCCGATTCTTTGCGGGCGGTCACATCGCGCGACAGCACGAGAAATGTAGAGGTACCACGACTGCTTGAAGATCTCTTTGCAATTGAATGCTCGAACCAACGTGACTCTCCGCTCGGGAGAGTCACGTGCAGGCAACTTCCATAGGAAGTGCCGCTTGCATCGGCCTCGCGAATGGCTTCCATAGCGGTCGCGGCTTGGTCTGGCGGCAAGACTTCCTCGATTGTTCTACCAAGAAGGGCTTCCCGCTGCTGCGCCAAGAGGTCAGGATTTTTCGTCCAGACCTGGAGATACCGGCCTTCCGAATTCACTTCGAACAGAATGTCCGGGATGGCGGCCACTACCCCTTCGGCGAATTCCAGCGCTTCCCTCAGCTTTTGCTCGGTCTGCTTGAGTTCGGTGATATCCTGCATGGCGCAGATCGACCCTGCCGGTTCACCGCTCTCATCGAAAAAAACAGCCGTGTTGAACACCGCCTCGAATTCGTTGCCACCTGGCATCTTGATCTTTGATTCGTATCGCTGGACATCAAGCCCTTCGAAGAGAAGCTGCTCTCTTGCTGCATGCAACGTCGCGCTGTGGGCCGGAGCCAGGTCAAAAACAGTTGTGCCGATGACCTTCTCGCGAGAATGGCCGAAAAAATCCTCGAATGCACTATTGCAGCCTATGTGAAACCCCTGCCGATCCTTGTAAATGACCGGAATGGGAAGAGCCTCGAGCAGTTTCTCAAAAAGGTTCTCCTCATAGACTACCGCCTCATTCCGATGATGCTGCGGTGTAGTGCCATATCTGACAGACGTACAAGTGGACACTCTCAGTTGGGCGCCCGGGGCATGAGACCAAAGGTTTAGGCACACTGCGTGGCAGACATCATCAGATGAAAGGTTCAGTTGAAGATCGAGGCTGACGTTCTCGTGAAGAGATTGTCGCAGAGCCGAAAGCAGCGCTATAGCGTCGTTGGCATGACTGAGCCCCAAAAAGGCAGCAAGCTCTACTGCCAACTCGCCGGACGCCGAGGGTTCGCTGGAGCGCCCCTTCATAGGCTGTGCTTGCAGCGAGATGGGTGACGACTTCATGTGACTTATCCCGTTCGCGGTGATCGGAGGTTTCATACGTCTGATCGGAGCTTGTGAAGACCCACACGATTCATTCGAGCAGGAGAATTCAATGGCCGGTGGAGGCAGTCGTGCCGCACGGTGGAGGCATCAACGCCGTTTAGCGCACGGCAACAGACCGGATTAGAGGCAGGAAACATTAAGGAAAGCTGCCTGTTAAGCAGCTCCGCCAATCTTGAGACGCATATTGGATCGACATGCGAAATTTGGATACGACATCTGTCCGTCCAGTAGGAACCGCTTTTCGGGGTTTACAAGAATCAAACTCAGCTGAGCCAACTAGCGGAAATTCTCTCAAACTGGACTGGAAATATCGCCGCAAACTGGCTCTGTTGATGCAGCCAGTTTCGCGGCAGGTTTCACCATCCGCCGGAATTGGTGTGACGTGCAGTGAGTGATCGCAAGTGCTACTCGGCGCCGGCAAAGGGATTAAGGTTGATCAAAGGCAATGCATCGCGGGAGGGAATTTATGGCTTGGCAGGGAAGTCTACTCCACATTCACGTCGCGCCGGCTGCGTCTTACGAAATGGAAGAACTTGCCGAGGCGCAGCTCGTCGCCGGGCGCGGAATTGTCGGTGACCGTTATTATCTCGGTACTGGCACCTATTCTCCCAAGCCTGACATTCGTGAAGTCACGCTGATCGAAATCGAGGTTCTTGAAGCAATCGCCAACGGAGAGCCCAAGATTCCTGGTTTCAAGGGCGTGCTCAAACCCGAAGATCACAGGCGCAATCTGACGACCCGCGGCGTTCCGCTCAATCATCTGGTCGGCAAGCGCTTCCGGGTTGGGGAAACAGTTTTGCGGGCGGCACGAATGAATTTCCCCTGCAAGTACATCGAGGAGCTCCTCGGTATGCCAGGCCTATACGAGGGACTACTGAACCGCTCCGGTCTCAACTGTTCGATCGAGGTCGGTGGTATCATCCGCCCCGGCGATCCAATCCTGCCAATGGACGAGTGACGCGACATGGGATCCCCACGTATCATAATGAAACTAATAGTAGCAGGCGTCCGCGACGAACCCGGGGACGTCCGCGTGATCGAGCTGAGGCACCGGCACAGGCCTTTCCTGCCGGCCTTCGAACCAGGATCGCATGTCGACGTCCACCTCCCCGACCGGAAAGTACGCCAGTATTCGCTCTGCGGTGATCCCGCAGATCTCAGCCGCTACACGATTGCGGTGAAGCGCGAGACCGGCGGCCGGGGCGGCTCGGCATGGATTCATGATCAGTTGGAGCCAGGCGCCGAGCTGCCTGTGTCCGCCCCGCGCAATCACTTCCCACTCAAGGCGAGTGACGGGCCGCTCCTTCTGCTGGCAGGGGGGATCGGCATCACGCCGATCCTTGCAATGGCTCAGGCTCTCTGTCGGCAGGACAAGCCCTTCGAACTCCATTATTTTACCCGGAGCCGAAGCCTGACCCCTTTGCTGGGGACCTTGGAGGAGACCATCAGCCCCGAGAGCCTGAGACTTCACTTCGACGATCAAGTCGAAACCCGACAGGACCTTGAGGGCCTGTTGTCGAAAAGACCGAGCGGCGCGCAGCTCTATTACTGCGGACCTCCCGGCTTCATGGCGGCGGTCGCACGGGCTTCGGAACACTGGCCGGATGGTACGGTCCATTTCGAAGCCTTTCAGCCGCCGGTCCAGGACGATACACCACCGGAACCGTTCACGATCGTCCTTGGCAACGGGACGGTGGTTCCGGTTCCTGCCGACGCATCGGCGCTCTCGGCCATTCGCGCCGCCGGCGTGTTGCTGATGGCATCCTGCGAGAATGGCGTCTGTGGGACCTGCCAGTGCGGGTATCTGGAGGGCAAGCCGATCCATCGCGATGCGGTGCTTTCGAACGAGGCTCGCAGCCATCGATTTATCCCGTGCGTGTCACGCGCGACGGGCGTTCTGAAACTCGACCTGTAAATGTGGAGGTAGAGATGGACCCGAAGATCAGCTATTTGAACGAAATAGAGCGCTGCGTTTTATGGCTTGCCGCCTGGACGATCCACCACGCCAACCATATCCGCGAGGGAGACGAGGTGAAGGTGGGCGGGCATCAGGCTTCGTCCGCTTCGCTGAGCACGATCATGACTGCACTCTACTACTCGGTGCTCCGTCCCCAGGACCGGGTCGCGGTCAAACCCCACGCAGCGCCGATTTTTCATGCTCTCCAGTATCTCGCAGGCAACCAAACACGTGAAAAACTTGAAAACTTCCGGGGTTACAAGGGTGCGCAGAGTTACCCGTCTCGGACCAAGGATGTCGACGACGTTGATTTCTCCACTGGCTCCGTCGGCCTGGGGGTAGCGCAAACACTGTTTTCTTCCCTGGTTCAGGACTATGTGACGGCACATGGCTGGATGAACGATCGGCCCGAAGGGCGAATGGTTAGCCTGATCGGCGATGCCGAGATGGACGAAGGCAACATTTATGAGGCCCTGATCGAGGGGTGGAAGCACGGCCTCAGGAACTGCTGGTGGATCGTGGATTACAACCGCCAGTCACTGGACGCTGTGGTCCGCGAAGGGCTCTGGGAGCGCTTCGAACAGATATTCAGAAACTTTGGCTGGGACGTCGTGATCCTGCGCCACGGCTCTTTGCAAGAAGCTGCCTTTGCCGAGCCAGGTGGGGACAAGCTGCGGCAGTGGATCGAGAAGTGTCCGAACCAGCTTTATTCAGCCCTGACCTTCCAGGGTGGCGCGGCGTGGCGAAAGCGGCTGCTGGACGAGATCGGCGACCAGGGGCCGGTGACTGCGCTCATCGAGCGACGTTCCGACGAGGAATTGCATGCGCTCATGGTCAATCTCGGGGGGCACGATCTGCCGTGCCTGCTTGAAGCATTCGAACAGGCCTCGCGGCACGACCGTCCAGTCTGTTTTATCTGCTACACGATCAAGGGCTACGGCCTGCCACTGGCAGGCCACAAGGATAACCATGCCGGGCAAATGACCCCAGGTCAGATGGAAAATTTTCGCCAGCGGATGGCTGTTCAGCCTGGGCAGGAGTGGGAAAAATGGGCCGCGGCCACCATTCCGGCTGATGAGCTCGACGCGTTTGTCGCTCAAGTACCGTTCTTCAGGGAGGGCCGCCGTAGGCTCTCCGCCCCGGCTATCCCCGTCCCTCCTGCACTCACTTCGCCTGGCCAGCCGGGCAAGCTGCTGTCAACCCAAATGGGCTTTGGCCAGATCCTCAACGATGTCGCGCGTGATGACACACCGCTTGCCGAGCGCATTGTGACGACCTCCCCAGACGTAACAGTTTCGACCAATCTTGGCCCCTGGGTCAATCGGCGTGGTCTCTTTGCCCGCGAAAGTATGGCCGACATCTTCAAGTCAGAACGGATACCGTCGACCTATAGCTGGGAGTTCGGTCCAAAAGGCCAGCATCTCGAACTGGGTATCGCTGAATCTAACCTGATGATCATGCTCGGGGCTCTCGGTCTTTCGCATTCGATCAACGGCGCCCGGCTCCTGCCCATAGGCACTGTCTATGATCCATTCATCTACCGCTCCGCTGATCAATTGAACTACGCCTGCTACCAGGATGCGCGCTTCCTCCTGGTCGCGACCCCGTCCGGCGTCACGCTTGCTCCGGAAGGCGGAGCGCACCAGTCGATCGGCACGCCATTGATCGGGATGGCTCAGGACGGGCTCTGTGCATTCGAGCCCGCATTTGTTGACGAGCTATCTGTCATCATGCGGTTCGCCTTCGACTACATGCAGCGCGACGGTGACGGTGATCCGGATGAGACAACGTGGTTGCGCGATCAGACGGGCGGATCCGTCTATCTCCGTCTCTCGACACGCCCGCTGGAACAGCCAGCACGACCGATGAATTCTGACCTGGAACAAGACATCATCAACGGAGCCTACTGGTTGCGTCGGCCCGGACCAAATGCCAGCGTGATCATTGCCTACCAGGGTGTCGTCGCACCCGAGGCGATTGCCGCGACAGGTCTGCTCGCCGAAGATCGACGCGATGTCGGATTGCTGGCAATCACGTCAGCAGATCGGCTCAATGCCGGGTGGCAGGCAGCAGAGCGCGCCCGGCAGCGCGGCGCTGCCGGCGCGATTAGCCACGTCGAACGCCTGCTGGCGCCGTTGTCACGCGATTGTGGGATTGTCACGGTCATCGACGGGCATCCCGCTACGCTCTCCTGGCTTGGCGGCGTTTATGGTCACCGTGTAAAGTCTTTGGGTGTCGAGCATTTCGGGCAGACCGGGACAATCGCGGATCTTTACCGGCATCATGGTCTCGATACCAACGCAATCATGCACGCGGCTCAAGCGGTGAGCGGTGGAAGGACCGTACGCTATCTCCAGGCGCTTTCATGAAGACTGAATTCTGCCCTCCAAATAACTTCTGGGTTCAAAGGTCCGTGTCGGGGGAAGTCGTGACAGATGATTGATCGCGGTGCTTGCGAGGCACCATCCTGAAGAAAGTGGTCCCACGCATTGCTGAAAGGCAGTCCGTTCACAACGAGCTGATCGAGCGGCTGTCAGGGTAGCCGCTTGATCATTCGGCGGTCGAGCCGCTTCCTTCTCGACGTATGGACGAAAACTTGGGAAGCAAGCCGGCAGCAGCCCTCAACTCGTCGTTCTCAGACTGCTTCGGCGTGGGCGCCCAGATAGATTTTGCCGACAACGGGATTGTTCATGATGCTCTCGGCGCTCCCATCGATTTGATTTTTTCCCTCAGCAAGAATGTAACAGCGATCCGAGATTTCGAGCGCTTTATGAGCGTTCTGTTCGACCAGCAACACGCCCACGCCTTGTCGATGGCTTATCTGGCGTATGTGCTGGAACACTTCATCTGTTGCCTTGGGAGACAGACCCGCACTCGGCTCGTCGAGCAGCAAGACCGAAGGGCCAGCCATAAGGGCCCTGCCCAGTGCCACGACCTGCTGCTGGCCACCGCTGAGCTTGCCGGCGGTCGCGGTCCAGTAGTCGGCCAGGCTGGGCAATATTTCACGCACCGCCGCCTGCCGCTCCTTGACGGAACCCGGGACGGCAAACAGGCCCATGCGCAGGTTTTCTTCGACGCTCATCGTGGCGAAGACATTGCGCACCTGGGGGACATAGCCGAGACCGGATCGTAAGCGGTCACGGGTGGGGGCATTGGTTATGTCGATCCCCTTCAGCCTGATGGTTCCACCTTTCGGCTTCAACAGACCCGCAAGCGTCTTCAACATGGTTGACTTGCCGCAGCCATTCGGACCGATGATGGTGACGATCTCACCCGCGGCCAAGTTGAGGCTCACGCCATGCAGGATCTGCATCTCGCCGTAACCGGCGACTAGGGCCTCTGCCGTCAAAATAATATTCTCGTTCATGCGCTCACCCCTCCAAGGTAGGCGTCCAGCACTTCCTTGTTCGATTGGATCTCAGCAGGCGTGCCCGCGGCAATCACCTGCCCCCTGTCCATGACGATCACCCGCTCACAAAGCTCCATGATGACAGTCATGTTATGCTCGATGATCAACAGGGTCACACCAGAGGCGTGAATGCGTCTGAGAACTGACATCAAATGCCGTATGAGGGTCGGATTGACGCCCGCGGTAGGCTCATCGAGCAGCAACAACTTGGGGTCAGCCATCAGGCAGCGGGCAAGTTCAAGAAGCTTCTTCTGACCACCAGAAAGTAGGGCTGCAGGGTGTTGAGCCTTTTCACCCAAGCCGACCATTTCCAAGACACCCTGCGCCTTCTGAAGGTTGATCCTTTCTTCCTCGTGCACGCGCTTGCCGGGCAAGAGGACCGACCGCACCTGGTCGCCGAACTGCCGCTCGGGCACCAGCAGGAGGTTCTCAAGCACGGTCATCTGTTTGAGTTCGCGCGGAATCTGAAACGTGCGGCGAAGACCGAGCCGGGCGATTTCGTGTGCACTCAGCTTTTCGATGTGGTTCCCATCGAACAGGACCTCGCCACTGTCGGGGCGAACGAAACCACTGACCAAACTGAAAAGGGTGGACTTACCGGCTCCGTTTGGCCCGACGAGCCCGGTTATGCTGCCGGCGCGGACGGAGAACCGACATTTGTTGACGGCCTGCAGGCCTCCAAAACGCCGGCTGACGTCCTTGATCTCGAGTATCTGTTTCATCATGGCCTCCCCGGGCGGTAGCGAACCATTACGATCGCGATCAGTGCAAGTCCGAGCACCATCAGGCGCAGTGCTGCCAACTCAACACCATCGACAAATGTGATGTAGTCCTTGAGGAGGCGCGTCCCTTCAAGAAGCGCAGCAACCAGAGCCGTGCTCAGGAGAGTTGCCACGCTCGAGCCCTGGGCGCCAATCAACACGGCCGCAAGGACGTAAATGCTCACGTTCGGACCAAACATGTCCGGCGAAATGTAGCTGAGGTAGCTGGCAAAAAACGCACCACCCAAGCCAGCCAAAGCTGCCCCCAACAGGAATGCTTTTGTCTTGTATGCCAGGGCGACCTTGCCGACGGAGGTGACGACGCCCTCGTCCTCCCGGATCGCCTTGAGCGTCCGCCCGATGGGGTAACGCTCGATACGCCGGGTGAACCAGAATGCGAAAGCAAGCGCGAGTGCCGTGACGATCAGAAAGGAAGTCTCCGATCCAAGTCCGGGAAATGATGCTGGACGCGGTACGCCTGCAACCCCGTCAGGTCCCCCTGCCAGCCATTTCTCATTCAGCAGGACCAACCTGACGAACTCGCTGAAACCGAGTGTTACGATGGCGAGATAATCCTCCCGCAGACGCGGTGTGAACATTGCAACGGCGGCGCCGAAGACACCGCTCAAGGTCGTCGCCACTGCGACCGCCAGCAAGAAGGGGACACCCGCTTTCGAAAGAAGGGCGAACGTGTACGCGCCGACTGCGAAAAATGCGACCTGACCCAAATTGATAAGCCCGGTCAGGCCCCATTGGATGTTGAGACCGAGCGCCACAAATCCGTAGATGCCGGCAAAAATCAGGATAGCGATGAGATAGTCGATCATGGCTTAGCTCCTGGATTTCACGAGGCCGCTTGGGCGAACCAGCAAGACGAGGGTAAGTACGAGAAATGCCAGTGCGGTTTTGTAGCTCGATGGCAGGATGAAGAGGCTGAACTCTGACGTCAGGCCCACCAGTACCGCGGCAAGTGCTGCACCGACAACGCTCCCAAGACCGCCCAGAATCGCGACTGCGAAAAGGGGTATCAGGACGCGCCAGCCAAGAAGCGGATTAAGAGACGTCTCGGTGGCCAGCACAATTCCGCCTACGGCAGCGAGGAAGCCGGCTGCGAACAAGACGGCGCCATAAACCCGTTCAGGCTGGACGCCTGTCACGATGGCAAGCTCGGGATTGGTCGACGTCGCTCTTACCGCGCGACCAAACTCGGTGTAGCGCAGACCTAGAAAAACCCCTGCAAGAATGACGACGACAAGCCCGATAATTGCAGCTTGCACCGGCGTGATGATGAAGCCGGCAATGATGAACGGACGCATCGGCAGGATCGGGAACTGCAGGTTTCCGTTGCCCCATCCGAAACGGACGAAATTTTGTAGGACCAGCATCAGCCCCAAGGAAAGCAACACCGGCGGGAGAATTCCAGCCTTCCGCACGAAGCGGAAAGCCGTCTGGTCGACCGCAAGCGCGATAAGGCCTGTAACGACCGCCGCCAGAAGCCCAGCCGCCCACAGCGGCAATGAGAAACCGCAGAGAAGAAGCGTGAGATAGGCCCCGAGCGTCATGAACTCGGGGATGGCAAAATTGGGATAGCGGAGCACACCGTAGATGAGCGAGATGGCTGCCGCCGGCAGACTCCATATCGCAGCCATCACGAGCGCCGAGATGAGGTAGATCTTGAATTCCATCGTGGCGTTACCTTCGGCTGAAGGCGCCGCACCAATGCGGCGCCTTGATCGATGCGATTAAAACTGCACTTCGCTGATCTTGCCGACAGGAGCGGTCTTGCCGTCCTTGACTTCAGAAACGCGGAAGTTCGCCTTTGCAATGTTGCCGTTGGCATCGAAGTCGAGTGGGCCTGAAGCACCGTCGTAGTCGATGCGCTCGCCTCTTCGCAGCGCTGCCACCCCTTCGGCAAACGACGTGACCTTGGTGCCGCCAGTGCCGGTGATCTCACGGATCGCCTTGTCGAGCGCCTTGCCGTCTGTCGACTTTGCCGCCTCAATCGCAAGCGCAAGAATGACCATTTCGTCATAGGCCTGAGCGCCGAAGGAATAGTAGCGATCAGAGCCCAGCTGTTTTGCCAGCCTCTGATAGGCGGGCGAGTCCTCAGAGACACCCTCCTCGACCAGAAGCAGCCCATCCGCAGCAGGACCTGCATTCTTGATCAGGTCCGCACTGACCGAAAAGCCCGGGACGATGAATCGGGTGGTGAGACCGGACTGATAAGCAGCCTTCAAGATCGCGATCGTGTCCGGTTCATAGCCAGAGATGTGAACGAAGTCGGGCTGGTCAGACAGGACGCGCGCAACTTCCGTGGTGAAAGTCGTCTGCTCCTCGTTATACGTGACGAAGCTCGTGATCTGGCCGCCGCGCTCTTCGAAGCGCTGCTTGAGAGCGTCGACCGTGCTCTGGGTGAAGGGTACGTTGAGGCCGAGGACCGCGGCCTTTTTCCAGCCTTCCTGGGCGGCGTATTCGGCGTAAGCCTTGCCGAACAGAAGGTCGTCCGGTTCAAGGCGGAAGACATGTCCCTTCTTTTGGACTTCCGTAATACGGCTCGCACCCGAATTGGACAGCAGGATCAAGCCCTTTTCCTGGACAATGGGTGCTACGGCAAGCGTGACGCTGCTTGCCCAGGTTCCAAAGATTGCGCTCACCTTGTCTACGTCGACGAGCTTACGCGCAGCGCGAACGCCCGCTTCAGCGTTGGTCTCGTCGTTCTCCTCAACGAGTCTGATCTTGCGACCCAAGGGTCCGCCGGCCGCGTTGATCTCCTCAAGTGCAACTTTCGCCGAAGCCAGCATTTCCTGGCCAAAAGGGCCACCAGCACCAGACAGAGGCATCAGTGCCCCCAACACGATCTCGCTGTCGTCGGCCGCCGCTGGGCTCGGGCCGAGCAAAGCGCCAATGGCCGCTGCACTGACGCAGGCTGCCAGGAAGAGACGTCGTGAAGACATTGCCCAGCCAGTGGATTTCATCTCTGCATTTGTCATTTTTGGAGTTCCCTCTGTTGAATTTATGCTGATTAAGATGCGCTGCAACAGACGCCTTGGGCGGCGTCACCTTTACCTCCTTCTTCGCTCAAACTGGCGCGGTTCCTCGTCACGCCACTGGTTGCGGTGAGATCTCAGAAGCCGATGTCACGCGGGAAGTCCGTGGTATTTCTGGCGCCGGTCTCCGTGATAAGCATCACATCGGAGTGACGGAAGCCGCCGACGCCCGGGATGTAGACTGCCGGCTCCACCGAATTCACCATGTTGGCCATGAGCTTTCCGGAGTTGTAGACCCGCAGTTCTCCGCGCTCTTCGCGTCCGCCAGCGCCAATCATGATACCAAGAGCATGTCCGGTCCCGTGACGTACGTATCCGTCAAGGTCGAACTTGCGAAAAATCTCGCGCTCCATGAGGGCCATGTCCGACATCGTGACGCCGGGCTTGAGAGCCGCCTTGATCGTATCGAAGGCTTCATTCACGACATCAAGAGGCTTCTTCTGAGCAGGCGTCGGTTCGCCGAATACGAAGGTGCGCTCAAGTTCGGTGCAGTAGCCCCACATGACGGGGAAGACGTTCAATGCAACCAGATCACCGCGCTTCAGGCGCCGGCTGGTGGGGTGCAGATGCGGCGTGAGTGTATGATCGCCAAACTGAGCGTAAGCATAGGTGCTTGTGAGGCCATTGATCGACAATGCACCCATGGCCTTGTTGGTCTCAGCAACCGCGTGCGCGGCAACGGCGAGTTCCGTAACGTTCTCATGGAGGGCTTCCAGGAAAGCATTTGCGCCAATTTTTGCCAATTGGCCGCCGAGCTCAAGAAGACGAACTTCTTCGTCTGACTTGATGAGGCGCAGTTCTTCTATCAGAGGACTGATTTCAACAAATTCGGCCGTTGAGAATCGGGCCTTCAGAGCGCGATGGACGCCGACCGGCATCAGCGCCTCTTCGATCCCGATCCGAACCGAACCTGAGCTCTTTCGGGCAATGAAATCGGCGCACATCTTGAGGCTGCTATGAACGACATTTTCATCATCTCCATAGGCAAGCACCTCGTCAAAAACGCTATGAGCCTCCATGGTCTCTTTTTCGAGCGCCGCACCGCAAACGGCACTGGCGCCTGAGACGGGCAAGACGGCCCACATGGGCCGGCCCCACTCAGAAAGGAGAGGGACGCCACTCATGTAGAAGACGCTGTCAGCCGTGTGCATGAACGCGAAGTCGATGTTTGCCGCCGCAAGTTTCTGGCGCAGCGCGTCGATGCGTCGCATCATTTCGGATTTTGAAAAATAGGTCATTCCCCTTTTCTCCTTTTCTTGATTGCCGTGGTTAATCCCAACTGGCTGGTGAGTCCGTTAGACAAGCTCCAGACAGATATCCTCAAACGCTATGCCTGAGGTTGTCGCTTTCCATCGCTGGCCGGACTTCGCGGGCAATGCGACCGTCAGGGTTCCGGTGGTAACAATGTCGCCGGACGCCAGCGGCTGACCACCAAAGCGCTCCAGTTCACGCACGAGATAGCGGAATGCCTTGATCGGACCTCCGAGGACCTGAGCCCCACCTCCCGTCGCCGAAGACCCCTCGTCGCCAAACAAGGTGGCGGAAAAGCTCTCAAGTTGGAGCGCCCATTTCTTACGATCACCGGCGATCTGGTGTCGCTCGCCAAGAAGCAAGGCAACGTGCACGCCAGTAGCAGCACCATCGGCGACCTTGAACTGCCAATCCGGAAAGATTGAAGTGCACACCTCGAAGTCGAGAGCGACCCAATCCACACATTCCAGCAGTTCTTCTTCATTCATCTGGCTGTTCGGGGCGGCCTTCAGACCGAGCGCAACCTCGGCTTCCATGCGCACATTGGGCCAATTGCGGACGTCAAGCGTTTTCGTCTCGCTCAGTTCGAAGGTTGTTGAATCGTAAAGATAATTCCAGAGAGGTCCAGTTATGCCGTAACCTTCCCAGGCAGCAGAGTTTGTAAATCCGATCTTGCGACCGATAACTCTTTCGCCATTTGCTTCTCTCCGGCGGCGGATATCCTCCACCACCCAGTAGGAATCCGCGAGTTCGAAGTCGGGATGGCGCTGTGAAAAGGGCACGACCTCGGCGAGGACGCCACGCGTACGAAACACTTCCTCGGCTATTTCAGATCTGATAGGATTTGGCAGAGCCATGTTGTCCTCCGTTAATTCGTTCCGCTGAGCAATCTCAGAATCGACGCTTGCTGCTACCAGGTAACGGCGATGTACTTTGTCTCGCAAAATTCAAGTATTCCGTGATGGGCGCCTTCTCGTCCAAGCCCACTCTGCTTGACGCCTCCGAACGGGGCGGCGGGATCGGAGGCCAGGCCGCGGTTGAGACCAATCATACCAGCCTCGAGCCGTTCCGAAACACGCAGGCCGCGGCCAAGATCACGCGTGAATACGTAGGCAATCAGGCCGTATTCAGTGTCGTTGGCAGCAGCGATAACCTCATCTTCGCTTTCGAAGCTGCTCAAGGCGGCGATCGGCCCGAAGATTTCCTCTCTGGCAATCGCCGCATCAGCTGGGACGTCGAGGATCACCGTGGGCGGGAAGTAGAAGCCGCCCTGATCAAGTGCTGCGCCTCCTGTGAGCACCTTCGCCCCGCGTTCGGTCGCGTCCGTGACAAGGCCACCAATCCGCTCGAGCGCCTTTCTGTTGATGACCGGTCCGCACTGGGTCCCTTTGTCGTAACCCGGTCCAACTTTCAGCGCCGCCATGCGCTCAGCAAGCTTCTGGGAGAAAGCTTCGGCGATGCCCTTCTGCACGTAAAAGCGATTGGCAGCCGTGCAGGCTTCCCCACCATTGCGCATCTTAGCGACCATGGCACCCTCAATGGCGGCATCCAGGTCAGCGTCATCGAAAACAATGAATGGTGCGTTGCCGCCAAGCTCCATTGAGCAAGAGATGATCGTGTCGGCCGCTTCGTGAAGGAGCTTTCGACCAACTTCAGTAGATCCGGTAAATGACAATTTGCGCACGCGCGGATCATGCAACATCTTGCTGACGACAGCTCCGGACTGTTCCGTCGTAATGACATTGACTACGCCATCCGGCACTCCAGCCTCGGCATAAAGTGCGGCAAGGGCATAGGCAGTCAACGGCGTCTCCGTCGCCGGCTTCAGCACGCAAGTGCATCCGGCAGCAAGGGCCGGGGCGATTTTACGTGTCGCCATAGCCGCGGGAAAGTTCCAGGGTGTCACCAGGACCGCTACGCCAATCGGTTGATGTTGAACGACGATCTTGTTCGCCCCGGACGGGGCAGTCGAGATCTCGCCATTGAGGCGAACGGCTTCTTCGGAGAACCAGCGAAAGAACTCGGCGGCGTAGGTGACCTCGCCATAGGCGTCACTCAAGGCCTTCCCGTTTTCGAGGCTGATCAACTCCGCCAGCATGTCCTTTCGCTCGACCATCAGTTCAAAGCAGCGGCGCAGAATCTCCGATCTCTTCCGCGGGGGGGTCGCCGCCCAGCCCGGTCCCGCATCGTAAGCCGCCTTGACGGCGTCCAGGGCATCTTCGACCGTAGCATCGGCAACGTCCGAAATGGCGAGACCTGTAGACGGGTCAAGAACTTCGATTCGCTTACTCGATGTTCCACGGCGCCACTTTCCGGCAATGAAGAGGTCAGTAGGTACGCTTTTGAGGTCAAAGCCAATTCGGGAGGTGATTGTCTGTGTCATCGTCAATTTTCTTTCCGTGCTCTTGCGTCGTTCCTCAGTCCATTTCGATCACCGCTGAAAGCGGCGTTGACCAGACTGGTCATGGTTGCCAGATCGAGAGGACGCGGGTTATTCTTGATCAGTCGGGCACTGCCCATCGCCTGTTCGGCTACTTGCGGCAGCTGGGTCTCCACGATCCCTAGATCACGAATTGACTTCGGGATTCCAATCGACGCAAAGAGTGCGGCAACCGCATCTATCGTCTCGCTGGCAGCGTCGAACGAGGATCGACCCAAGAGATCAAGGCCCATGGCAGTGCCAATCTCAACCAGTTCCGGCTCGCAGAAATTGCGATTGAGCTCCATCACGTAGGGCATCATGACGGCAACACCCGCTCCGTGGGCCGTATGCGTCATGGCTCCAATCGGATACTGCACGGCGTGAGCCGCCGCTGTCCCGGCTGTCCCAAAAGCAAGCCCTGCTGTCGTCGCGCCGAGCATCAACCGCTCGCGTGCATTTTGATCGTCACCGTGATCATAAGCACGTTTAATGCTGGAAGAGATGTGAGATATGGCCATCAGAGCATAGGCGTCGCTCAGAGCGTTTTTGCCCAGGAAAACATGATCATGCACGATAGTAGCGGTCGGCTCGCGACGCATCGTCGTGTAAGCCTCGATTGCATGCGTGAGCGCGTCGGCTCCGGAGACTGCGGTAAGGCCCGGTGGGCAGGAATAGGTCAGCTCAGGGTCGCAGATCGCAGTATGACAAATCAGTTCCGGGCTTGCGATGCCGACTTTGACAGCTCTGTCGGGATCCGTGATGACCGCCACCGGCGTTACCTCGGAACCAGTACCAGAGGTGGTTGGAAGCAGGATCAGCGGCAAAACGGGACCCGGCACCTTGAACTCGCCATAATAGTCGCTGGCCTTACCGCTGTGCGTCAGGAGCAGTGCACACACCTTGGCCGCATCCAGGCAACTGCCACCGCCGATTCCAATGACCAGATCTGCGCCAAACCCGCGGCCGGTTTCTACTGCCTGCGCAATGCATTCAAGCGGGAGTTCAGCAATGGTGCCGTCAAAAACGCGGACTTCCACACCTGACGACATCAGACCGTCGACGATGATGCGAAAGTCTGCTTCGTCGCTCAAGCGGGCGTCGGTGACGACAAGCGCACGACGACCGAGCTTTGCAGCGTGGCCTGGTAGCGCGGCGCGTTGGCCGGCCCCGAAAACAAGATTGCGCGGAGTGCGCAGGGCTCCAAAAAGGGTCAACAAAACCTCCCGTTTCATTCAGCGGCATCACGGCCGGCTAGAATTTGAATTTGCTGCCAGACCTCATCTGCAATCGGCACGCCCTCCTTCAGGCGCCGGTCGCGGCAAGCCCGGCCCCGCTCTCCAGGTATGACGACCGCCGGAAAACCATCTGCCGGCTCCATCGAGCGGAGTGCCTCCAGATAGGCTTGAAGGTCTCGCTGCGGACCATCAATGACAATGAAGAGGTCGCCCTTGTTGCAGACGGTCGTATCATCAAGTGTTCCGGTGACGTCTCGTCCGATCGCAGCGCCCGCAAGGCTTGTTACAAGAAGCTCGAAAGCAAGTCCCAGCGCATAGCCCTTTGCTTGCCCGAACGGGGCTATTGCCCCCTTCTTCGCAGCGGCTGCGTCTGTGGTGGGATTTCCGTTCTCGTCCAACGCCCAATGGGCGGGAATTGGCTGGTTCCGGTTGGCGTGGTCGTGAATCTCGCCCATTGATACGACGCTGGTAGCGGTATCCATCATGAATGGCGCGCCACCCGTCGGCACGCCAATTGCGATCGGATTGGTCCCGATCATGGCCTTGCGCGCGCCCCAGGGATGAACAAGCGCCTCGCTCGTAGACAGCGCGATGATGGATAGGCCGCTTTCTGCAACACGCTCTGCGTACCAGCCAAGCATCCCGATGTGATTGGAATTGCGGATGGCAGCAACGGCAATGCCGGTGACCTGTGCGCGCTCTATCAACGCATTGATCGCCCGGTTCGCAATAACAGGCCCCAGGCCCCGCTGACCGTCAACGGCGAGGAATGCCTCCTTGCGCCAGCTGTGCTCGCCCCGGGCTTGCGGGTCCGTAACGCCATTCTGAATCCGGTGAATGATTCGATTGAGCCGCAGCAGCCCGTGGGAGGGCACCCCCCTCAAGTCGGCTTCCAACAAGAGATCAAGCTGTTCTGACGCATGGCTTTCGGGCACGCCGGCCTTTTTGAGGGCTCGCCAAGCGGCGTCGCGAAGTTTATCCACCGAAACTGTAATCATGGATCAAATCCGATCGGATATCTGATTGCATTTTTCGCACTATGTTGCTAAGAATTGCCTGCGTCAAGAAGGATTTTTGAGAATGACAAATCGAACAGGCGAGTTGAAGCACAGCGACACAGGACTGCTACGCCGCCCGACACGGCTCGGCGACGAGGTCTACGGCGCCATCTACTCGCAGCTTATGTCACTGAAGATTCCGCCTGGTGGTCGCATTGCCGTTGACAATCTGGTGCGTGAACTCGGAGTTTCGCAAACCCCCATTCGGGAAGCTCTTTCACGACTCGAAGCTCAGGGACTGGTGGTGAAAACCCATCTGATTGGGTATAGCGCAGCGCCCCAGATGGATCTCTCGGGCCTCGAGCAACTTTACGATCTGCGTATGCTGGTGGAGCCTTTTGCCGCAGCTCAGGCGGCAAAGCTGATGCCTGAGGAAGCCATCGCTTCACTTGAAACAATTGATTCGGACATGCGTCAGGTCCGTGATGAGGACGCTCGATCAGCCTATAGTCGCTTCGCGCAAAGCGACGGTGCATTCCATGACCTGATCGCCCTCGGAAGCGGAAATGGGCTCATCCATGACACCCTCGCGCGTCTTCACACCCATGTGCATCTTTTCCGTCTTTATTTCCATACTCGGGCAACTTCCGATGCAAATAGGGAACATGCGCGGATATTGGTCGCGATAAAAAATAGGAATCCCAAGGCGGCCGAGACGGCAATGCGCGATCATATCGAGCGCTCACGCAAGCGTTTCATGCGCTTCTTTACGGATATTCAGGGCTGAGTTTGCCACCTATTGGAGGTCCCAGATAAAGTTCCCGACGATTGTTACGCAGCCTTTGATCTGCGTAACAATCATTCAGAAATCCATGTTAGGTGACGAGCGTTTCAACAAGCTTTGTACCCTTGGAGGCATTAGAACGGGTAATGCCGTTCTTCCGTTTGTACTGTCATCCAACGCAAATCGGTGAACTCGGCAATGCCGGCGCGCCCGCCGAAGCGTCCCATGCCGGACGACTTTACACCGCCGAGCGGCATTTGCGCTTCGTCATGAACGGTCGGTCCGTTAATATGGCAGATGCCGCTTTCGATTCGCGAAGCAACCTGCCAGGCCCGCGCTACATCAGCACCGAAAACCGCAGCCGAGAGGCCGTATTCAGAGTCGTTGGCAATGGCAATCGCCTCTTCCACACCTTTTACCCGAAGGATCGGTTTTACTGGCCCAAAGCTTTCCTCCCGGAAGATACGCATTTCCGGTGTAACATGGTCGATGAGGGTTGCAGGCATCAGGGTCGAGTTGCTCTTTCCACCAACAACCACCTTAGCTCCATGGGCGACTGCATCGTCGATCAACTCGTTGCAGCGCTCCACCGTCGAATAATTGACCACCGAACCTAGGACGACTGGCCCTTGACGGGGGTCACCTGCAGGCAATGTCTTCGTCTTCTCGACAAGTTTTGCAACAAAGTCATCGGCGATCTTCTCGTCGACAATCATCCGCTCCGTCGACATGCAGATCTGGCCAGAGTTCATGAATGCGCCGAAAGCTGCCGCCTGCACCGCTGCGTCGACGTCGGCATCGTCGAGGATAACCAAGGGCGCCTTACCGCCAAGTTCCAGCACGACTGGCTTGAGATATTTGGCGCAGGTCAGGGCTACCGCGTGACCCACCTTCGTCGAACCGGTGAAACTCACCCTACGAACAGCCGCATCAGCGACCATCGCCTCAAAGATCCGGCTAGCGTCGTCCGGTGCATTCGTTATGTAATTGACGACGCCTGGAGGCAGTCCACCTTCGGCCATCGCCTCGATGACCAGACCGTGAGTGCGGGGGCATTGCTCCGAACCCTTGAGAATAACGGTGTTGCCACAAGCAAGCGGTGCCGCGATCGCCCGGACCGCGAGGATGACTGGTGCGTTCCAAGGCGCAATGCCCACAGTCACACCTGCAGGAACCCGCACTGCCATCGCCAGCGAACCGGGCACGTCCGAGGGAATGACTTCGCCACCGATCTGCGTGGTCATGGCGGCAGCTTCTTCCAACATATCAGCTGCTAGATGCACGTTGAAATCGGCCCAGACTTGGGTCGCGCCGATCTCGGCCTTCATGGCGTCGGCAAAATCGGCATGCCGAGCGCGGATCCCCGCCGAAGCTTTCATCAGCATGTTGCGGCGCGCGTGAGGTCCGAGCTTAGCCCATGACGCAAAAGCCTTCTGCGCGGCCCTGACTGCCGCAGTTGCATCCGCCTCGGTGGCCGCGGGGGCGGTGCTCACAATCTCGCCGCTAATGGGATTAGCGCGCTCGAAAACTGCTCCATCTGATGCACTGCGAAACTGGTTGTCGATAAAAAGCCCAGTTTCGAGAACCTTTTCGCGGCCGCGGTGTGCATGTATACTGCTCATCTTGTACTTCTCCCTGAGTATTGAGGCTGCCACTTCCTGCTCGCATTGCTTGTCAGGACCGGGCACATGAAAAGAATTCAACGCCGGCAAGATTCACGCCATGGCCGACCTCTGGCGCTCTGCGCACCATTACTGCTTAGATGCCGCGCCACCCTCCCCAGTAACTCCGGCACCCATTTTAGTTCGGATAACTGACCATATTGGATTCTTGCTGTCAACGCACTCCCGCTGATTTGCCGCACATTGCGCGCCCATCAGGCATTCCGGCCAAAATATACAGGAATAATAAGTCGCGTTTCTTGACCATATTTGCGCATGGCTTGCCCATTGTGCGCAGCACCAGACGAGTATGGTCTTGCGCTACAGCCTCACCCCCGGCCTTTCACAACACGACGGCCTGTTGCCAAACGGCGAAGCAATCTCACGGTGCACGGTTACTTTGCAGCAATGTATGTGGCTGGGTCGAGTTGCGATATCCGCACCGCAACTCCCTTGGTCGCAGCAGCCGCGAGCAACTGCTGAATTTCGCCCGCGAGCTCCACCAGTTTTTGACGTGTCCTATCTGCTTTTGGCAAGATAGATAGCTCGACGTTCACTGCAGGTTGATTGGCCGTCCCGAAAACTCGGATTACGGCAAGCTGGCAGGCGTCAATGTTGACGTTCAGCCTTTCGCACAACAACATGCTCAACGGTCCCAAGCTAGCCTCGATGTCGCGATGAGCTCGCTCTGTCAATGAGCGATCGACATGTATCTTCATATTCGGCATGACGATGATCTCACATCGGGCTGAGGACAAAGTCGAACCGCGAACGCCATTCTGCTTCTTCGCCTGAAAGACGCTCAAATGGTGCAACCAGCGTGGCTTTGACGCCAAAGACTGCGTCAGATGATAGATAGCGGTCGTCGCCGACGAAGGTATGAGTCACAACCTTCTGGAAGCCGTTTGCGCTTACTATGTAGTGCATATGCGCCGGCCGGAAGGGATGTCGTCCGAGATGCTTCAGCATTTGTCCGACTGGACCGTCGTCGGGTATGGGATACGATACTGGCTTGATCCCGATAAAGCTGTAGCCCCCATCGGCACCCGTCACAAATGACCCGCGATTGTTCCACTTCGGCTGAATATCGGGTTGTTGCACATCGTAAAATCCTTCGGCATTGTCAGACCAGACATCGATGATTGCGCCCTCGATCGCCTGCCCTTCCAAGTCGACCACCGTGCCTTCAAAGACACAGCTTTCGCCCTTCCCATCAAGGGTGATGCGATCGCCCATGGCACGACGGGGAGCCCCAGGAACGTAGAACGGTCCCAGCACCGTATTCTCTGTAGCACCCATCTGCCTGCGATTGTTGATCGCATCGACAAGCATGGAGACGCCAAGCGTGTCGGACAAAAGAATGAACTCCTGTCTTTCCGGCGTACAAAGCCTACCGGTATCCGTCAGGAACCGAACAGCAGTTTCCCATTCCTGTTGGCTAATGCGCGTTTCCTTGATGAAGGCATGAATGTGCTTCACAAGCGAGGCCATCACCTCCCTCAAGCGAGGATCTGTATCCTCGGCCATTCGACCGTTGACGGCTTCAACAGACGCTTCTTCGGTAAAGTATTTGATCATGGCTTTTCCTCCGCGGATGACATTTTTCCCTTGCTCTCCTCTCGCGCCATAACGCCGCGGGGCAGAGCACTTAATCTTGAGGGGCTCATCTTCTTTACGAATCAACACGTCCCAGGCCGTGCGCCTTCCCATGCCATCTGCAGCATCTCCCGGATCGCCAAGGCTTCCAGGGGCCGTGGGTTCCAATAAGGGTTTTGCAGGGCGATATCCGTCGCTTTGTCCAGATCTTGGCCTGTCACTCCGAGGTCTTGAAGCTTGCACGGAGCATCGATGCTGCGGGCGAAATCGAAAAGCCCCGCGGCCGCGCGATCCGCCCCCATCAAGGCTGCGATTGGCTCCAGCAGATGAGGCACAGCCGCCTCCGTATATGCCACAGTGTGGGGAAGAAGGATCGCATGCGTTTCCGCGTGCGGTAGGTCGAAGCTGCCGCCCAACGTGTGGCACATCTTATGATGAAGTGCCATTCCGACGGTACCCAGGACTACACCACAGAGCCAGGAGCCGTAGAGCGCATCCGAACGCGCTGCTGGATTCTCGGGATCACTTACAATGGCGGGCAGCGCCCTGTACAGAGCGGCTATGCCTTCGATCGACATCATCGATGAAACCGGATTCCGATCCTGTGCGTAAAGCCCTTCAACGGCATGCGCGATGGCATTCAGACCACTCGTTACCGTCATGTTGGTAGGCAGGGTGTACGTTAGTTCCGGATCATAAATTACCGTCTCCGGCAGAACCGATAGATCACGCACCGTCGTCTTGATGCCGCTTTCTGTCTGTCCGAGGATCGGAGTAACTTCGGAGCCCGCATAGGTCGTGGCAACGACGATCTGGTCGGTATCATTCCTGTAGGCGATCGCCTTGCCCAGCCCGATCGTTGAGCCTCCACCGAATGAAATGACACTGTCCGCGCCCCTGTCAGAGAAGACGCGAAGCGCTTCGAGCGTCACCTCGACTGGAGTGTGCATAACGGCACCACTGAACACCCCCACACACAAGGATCCCAACCGTTCGGCAAGTTCCTTTGCCTCCCTTTCTTGGAACGGGGTAGATAAGACAAGAGCCCGGCGCCGTCCAAGATTGAGTAATTCGTCGCTCAGCTGGGAAATTGTACCCACACCGAACACAATGCGAGGAATGGTGCCTTTATAGATGAAGGGTTCGCGCATGATATTCTTCTCCTCGAATGCGAATCTTCCAATCATCCACAGACAGTCCGCCGAGCAGCGATCAATGTATTGTTCATCAGCATCGCGATCGTCATCGGTCCGACGCCGCCGGGCACGGGCGTGATCGCTCCGGCCACCTTGGACGCGGCACTGTAATCTACATCACCGACAAGACAGGTAGGGCCATTTCCCTCGCCCATCGCCGGCACGCGATTGATGCCGACGTCTATGACGGTCGCACCGGGTCTTATCCAGTCGGCCTTTACCATCTCGGGCCGGCCGACTGCTACGACGAGGATATCCGAATTGCGGCAGAGCGCCTTGAGGTCCTTTGTCCTCGAATGTGCGATGGTGACCGTCGCATTCGCGGCCAAAAGCAGCAATCCCATAGGCTTGCCGAACAGGTTGGAACGTCCGATGATCACGGCATTCAGACCTGAAAGATCATCACCATGCCTGCGCCTGACCAAAAGCATCGCTCCCGCAGGCGTGCAGGGTATGAGGCCAGTAGAAAGATCGCCGGTCGCAATCTTGCCGGCGTTGACGACATGCAAACCGTCGACGTCCTTTTCAGGTGGAATGCGCCTGACGATGCCTTCGGTATGGAGGTGTTTCGGGAGGGGCAGTTGGACAAGAATACCATGAACAGCCGGATCGGCAGCGAGCTCGTTGACCAGCACCTCCAGATCATCCTGTGTCGTTTGCTCGTGAAGCGTAAATTGACTGGAATGAAAGCCGCATCGCTTGGCCATTGTGCCCTTAGCCTTCACGTAAGCATGGCTTGCCGCATCATCGCCGACGACCACCACAGCCAAGCCTGGCCTGATGCCGGTCCTTCGTTTCAGTAAAGTCGTCGCCTCAAGCACCGCGGCGATTACCGTTTCTGCAACTTCCTTGCCGTTGATGATGCACGCCGACATTATCCCATCCTCTCCGACGCGTAGCTTCCCGGACTTGGCGGAAAAACGACAGTGCGGTTTCCGTTGATGAAGGTGCGATGATGGATGTGGGCATGGATGGCTCGGGCGAGCACCTGCGCCTCTACGTCACGACCAAGCGACACATAGTCTTCCGCCGACTGGGCATGTGTAATGCGCACGGTGTCCTGCTCGATGATCGGACCCTCATCAAGATCGGCAGTGACGTAATGTGCCGTCGCGCCTATAAGCTTCACCCCGCGCAAATAGGCTTGCTTGTATGGGTTTGCGCCCTTGAAGCTTGGCAGGAACGAGTGGTGGATGTTGATGATCCGCCCCGACATTTTCTGGCACATTGCGTCAGAGAGAATTTGCATGTAGCGGGCGAGCACGATCAGTTCGGCGCCGGTACTCTCAGCAATCGCCATCATGCGCGCCTCCGCTTCAGGCTTGTTGGCCTTCGTCACCGAAATGTGGTGGAAGGGGATGTCATGATTGACCACCAGCTTCTGGTAATCGAAATGGTTCGACACGACTCCGACAATGTCGATCGGCAGCGCACCAATCTTCCAGCGGTATAGCAGGTCGTTGAGACAATGACCGAAACGCGACACCATCAGAAGCACTTTCATTCGCTCCTGCGCATCGAAGATTTCCCATTTCATGTCGAATGCGTCTGCCGTCGTTTGGAAACTTGTCGACAGTTCGGGCCGCGATAAGCCCTCCTCCGAAATAAAGCTGACGCGCATGAAGAACTTGTTCGTGTCCAGGTCATCGAACTGTGAGCTGTCGACGATGTTGCAGCTCTTGTCCGCCAGGAAGCTCGAAATTGCGGCGACGATGCCGCGGGTGGTTTTGCACGAAACCGTCAAGACATAGTTCTTCATTCCATCCCCGTATCCGTTATGGCCTTTCAACAGGTTCTCACCGATTTTGCCACCAAGCACCTCAACCTGCCGAAGCCGTGAAAAGCCGTCATGCGTCCTCTGCGGTCCACATTGGTTATTGCGCGGAAAGCCCGATGTATCGGTCGAGTTCGGTGCGATTGCCGGCCAGTTTTGTCGCCTCTTCCTCAAAAACGATCTTGCCCTGGTCAAGCGCAATGACACGCTCTGCGAACTTGAGCGCCATGCCGACATGCTGCTCCACCAGCACGATCGTATGGCCTTTGTCGGCAAGCTTGTGGAACACCTCCATCAGCATTTCGCAGATTACCGGCGCCAGCCCCTCGAGCGGTTCGTCCAGCAAAATAATCTCGGGTTTTCCCAAAAGACACCGGGCAATCGACAGCATCTGCTGTTCGCCTCCGGAAAGCTGGCGTCCACTGTTGGATCTGCGCTCCTTCAGCCTTGGAAAAAGGTTATATGCGTCGTCGAGTGTCGAACCATTGCGCAGTCCAGCAATGAGGTTCTCCTCGACCGTCAATGAGCCGAAGATGTCACGGGTCTGTGGTACGATGCCGATTCCCAGTCTCGCCCTCTGATGCGCGGCAATCGCATCGATCGCAGTCCCCTTGAGCTTGACGTTTCCGGCGTGTTGCCGCGTCTGACCCATGATCGTGGAGAGCAAGGTGGTTTTACCAACGCCGTTTCTCCCCACGATCGCCAATCGTTCACCTTTTGGAATGCGTAGCGAAACATTGCGGATGACATGCGTGTCGCCATAGCCGGCAACAACACCATTCAGTTCCAGAAGAATGTCAGACATGGCCCGCTCCCAGGTAGAGTTCGCGAACCTGCGTGTTGGCGACAACCTCGGCGGGCGTGCCTTCCATCAGGATTGCCCCATTCACCAACACGATAATGCGGTCTGCAACCTCAAACACCAGTTGCATGTCATGTTCGATGATGAGAACCGACAGGTCCGGCGGAAGCCGCTTAATGGCCTCTACGATCAGATGGCTCTCGGTGGAGGGGACGCCTGCTGCCGGCTCATCCAGTATGAGAACCTTCGGTTTTACCGCAAGCGTCAGCGCCAGTTCCACCAGTCGCTGTTGCCCATAGGCAAGGCCGCCCACGGGCCTGTCGGCCAATGACTGGATATCGAGATCCTGTAACAAGCGGAAAATTTCAGCCTCGATATCCGGCCACCCGTCCGCCCGGCGAAAGGTGTGATGCGTGCGCCCTTCCCGTTCCAATATCGGAAGCCGCAGGTTTTCGCGAACCGTGAGGTCGCGAAACAGATTGGTGATCTGGAAGGTTTTCGCGACACCTGCCTTCACCCGAGCCGCTTCATTAAGCGAGCCGATATCGTGACCATTCAGCACGATCTTGCCCGATGTCGGCTTCAGAATACCGGTGAGGAGACTGGCAAAGGTCGTCTTGCCCGCACCATTCGGCCCGATCAACGCGGTGCGCGAGCCTTGCGACAAAGTGAGGGTCAGGTCCTGCGCGACCTGAATGCCCCCGAAATTTTTGCAAAGTCCAGCAATAACCAGTCCATCGCCCATCACGCCCTCCTCCACAATCGCGTCACACGACCTGGCAACGAAACTAGGCCTTTCGGCAGTACGAACACGACGAGAAGAAGCATAAGGCCGATCACGAAGAGCCAATTGAAGGGATCGATACTTGCCGCGACGTGATGAACCACCATGAATAGCAATGTACCGATCAGCGCGCCATAAAGACGCCCGGCTCCTCCCAGGATCAGCATCACCATGACATCGGCGGACAGGGAAAAATTGAAGACTTCGATGCCGACCAAGCCTGTCACCTGCGCCGCAAGCGCGCCGGCAATCCCGGCAATTGCGCCGGCGATAACATAGACTGTCACCTTTCGGCGATAGACCGGCGTGCCGATTGCCCGCATGCGACTGGCACTACCGTCGATACCACGGAGAGCTAGGCCGAACGGTGAACGGATCAAGATCTGGCAGAACACCAGAATAACTGCGAGAACACAGACGCTGTAGATGAACGCTACCTGGCCAATAAAATCAAATTCGAACAGCCCCAGCAGCGGTCCGATGGTGATACCGGCCAGGCCGTCAGCTCCACCGGTCAGCCATCGGGCCTGAGAAGCGACCTCCTGAAGGACCATTGTTACAGCGATTGAAATCATCAAGAGAGCGACGCCATGCGTGCGAAGCAGGACGAGCCCGGATAGCCAAGCTACTAGTCCGCCGGCCAATGCGGCGGCCAGCAGACCAAGCAGCGGATCTTGCGTCACATTAAGCGCCAGGAGGCCGGCCATATATGCGCCGCAGCCATACATCGCTGCGTGTCCAAGCGTAGCGATGCCGGCCTGCCCAAGGATCAGGTCGAAGGACACGACCAAGATCATCATGATGACGATGCGGGTCAGAAAAGACAGGTCATACGGGAACATCAGGAAGGCGAGTATCGCACCGATCAAGACGCAGACGGACGGCATCAGAACGCCGAGGACGGCATGCACTCGGCTTGGCTTCGGCGGAGAAAGAACCGGCATCGTCATTGCGCTTTCCCCATTAGACCGTTTGGTCGAAGCGCGAGCAGCACCGCAATCGCCACAAAAAAGAAAATGGTACCGATGCCCGGTAGAAGATAGCGACCGGCGGTATCCAGTATTCCAAGGCCGATCGAGGCGAAGAAGGACCCGGAAATGCTCCCAAGTCCGCCGACGGAGACCACAATAAGGAACAGCACCATGTAGCGAAGTGGATAATAGGCTTCTATCGGCAGCAGTTCGGCGCCGAGGACGCCTCCCACCGCAGCCAGCCCGGCACCGATGGCGAATGCGACGAGATAAACATAGGGTGTATTGATGCCGAGTGATGCAGCCGCGGCCCTGTTGTCGACGGCTGCCCGTAGATAAATGCCGAATCGTGTCCTTTCCATCAGCAACCACAGACCTCCCAGCACGAGCAGACCGGACACAATGACGACAAGCCTGTGGAACGGCAGCGTTCTGAATCCCAAATCAACCGAGGTCGTAAACATTGCAGGAACGCCGATGGGAAGAATTGTAGAGCCCAGGAAGAAATTGATGCTCGCAATCATGATGAAGACGATGCCAATGGTCGCCAGCACCTGTCCCAGTTCGGTAAAGCCGTAGATTTGCCGAAAAAGCACACGTTCAAGAAGGACCGCAATCAACACGACCGCGAATACGGCTACCAGGAGGGCAGGAATGAAAGCGACTTCCATTCGTGTGGTGAGCAGATGAACCACCGCCCCACCGAGCAAGGCAAATGCTCCATGGGCAAGGTTGATGATGCGCATGAGCCCCATTGTGATCGAAAGCCCGACCGAAATCATGAACAGTATCATCCCGTAGGCGATGCCATCGACGGCAATACTTAAAATGAGAGACATCTCGAACCTGACATTGGAAAAATGGAGATGTGTGGCGGAACGCTTCCGCCACACCCGCCGTGGATCAGGGATTGAAGCCGAGGTCCGGTACGTTCGGAACGGTCGCAAACTCTTGATTGAACAACTTGCCGTCCGCGCCCTTTTCAACGCGCCGAAGATAGACGTTCTGCACTACCGTGCGCGAGACAGGATCCATCTTCACCGGTCCCCGGGGGCTCTCCCATTCCATGCCCTTGGCCGCCTCAACGGCCTTTGCTCCGTCTGAGCCGGCAGCTTCGACCATTCGGTAGATCAACTCGACGCCGTCATAGGCACCGACCGATGCCATATTGGCGCGCGAACCTGGATGCAGCTCTTGCAACTTTGCAACAAAGCTCTTGTTGAGTTCAGAGTTGTGGGCATCGGAGTAGTGATATGCAGTCACCAGACCTATGGCTTGGTCGCCCAATGCGTCGAGTGTGGTCTCGTCAGTCTCCCCACCACCGAGGAAGGAAATCCCGGCGCCCTTCAAGCCATTTTCGTTGTAGGCCTTGGTGAAGGCGAATGTCGCTGGACCGACTGGCAGGAACGTGAAGACGGTATCAGCGCCGGAATTCTTGATACGCTGGACGAACGGAGCGAAGTCGGTCGTCTGCAGGGGCATGCGGATTTTTTTCAGAACATCCCCGCCATTTTGTTCGAACGTTGCGGAGAAGGCTGTTTCCGCATCAATGCCTGGATTATAGTCGGAAACGGCAGTGACGACCTTCTTGGCGCCATTTTTCGCCGCCCATTCGGCGGCTGGCTGGGCGAGTTGGGTCAATGTAAAGCTGGTGCGAAGAAAGAAGTCCGACTGTTTGTTGATCGACGATGTCGCCGCATTGAAAATGATCGCCGGCACCTTGGCCTGTTTTGTCAGAGGTGCAACTGCCACAGCATTCGGCGTGAAGTCGAACCCGGCGAGATACTTGACGCCTTCGCGGACCAGAAGCTCTTGGGCTGCCGCCTTGCTGGCATCCGCGTTTGGTCCGCCGACATCCTTGTAGATGAACTCGATCTTGTGACCGCCCGCTTGATCTCCATGCTGCGCAACATAGACATCGATCGCTTCACGAAACTGCTTCCCCCAGATGGCATTGGGCCCTGAAAATGTGGCGATGACCCCAACCTTGACAGTCTCGGCCTGGGCGACCGTGCTGGCCATCGAAAACGCCGCCGATGCGATTAGACAGACCGTATAGTGCGTAATCCTCATGTCGTTCCTCCCGTCCCGGAAAAGCGTCCGGACGCCTAGCGTTAAAAACGCCACTCCTCCATCAATATTAGTACGGTTTCCGTACTATAAAGTCAACATTTCGCCTCTTAAGGCGGGGTTTGCTCTATTTTTGCGGAAACTGGACTTAAAAATTCGTCTGGTTATCGAATAATTTTACCGGCCGAGCGGCTCTACGGTGTGGTGGCTTGTCAACCAGTCAGCGCACTTGCCGAGCCCCCCGAACGGATAGAGGTGCAGGCGCACGTGACCGTAACGAGGATTGCGAAAAGCTTCAGCGTATTCACGCACCAGAACGTCGGGCCCAGCTGTCGACAACAATTGGGTGATCGACAGCCCATATTTTCTGAGGACAGCCGCTGAGGCGGAAACACCGCAAACTGCTGCAAACTTCAACAGGGTTTTCACAGTCGCCGGCCCTGGAATACCGACATGGATCGGAACGTCGATACCCGCTCGGCGCAATTCGTCAATCCAGGTCAACACGGGCGCAGAAGCGAAAGCAAACTGAGTGAATACGGCCCAGTCGATGCTCGCTTTTTCCAAGATCTGTTGTTTCACCAGCAGCGCTTCCCTCAGCCTTCGAGCATCCTGGGCGGGATGCCCTTCCGGGTGCCCAGCTATCGAGACATGCGTGATGCCGTGGTGCTCGAGGATACCGCTGCGCAAAATTGCAGCGGTATCCTCGAACGGGCCCTTGGGAGGGTCGACATCACCTGCGATTATGAGCAATCGATTGACATGCCCCTCGGTCACAAGCCCAGAAAGGAGTGAGGAGAATTCAGTCGCCGAACTTAACCGTCTGGCGGCAATGTGAGGCATTGGCACGCATCCCGCTAGCCGGACCGCTCTGGAGGCAGCGATCCGCTGGAAATCAGTCTCGTTTGGCAGGTAAGGTATAGAAACAACTGTACCTTTTGGGATTGCGCTGCTGAACGCGGCCAATTGCAGTGCATCTTTCGAGGTTACTTCGACAGAAAAGTCACGCAGGGCATCATTCCGGTCGATAAGATCTAACGCGTGTGACATGGCCAAAAAATCCCATTCCACCTGCGTACCCACAGGAGGATTCCATTGCACAAAGAAACGGGGCACCGGCGCAGCACATTGATCAGCCAAAAGGCTGCAGCCGGGATAGTACGATGTCCGTAAAGGCGCGGAAGTGCTCGGCGATCACCGCACGCGGTATCAGCTGATCGCGGCGCGCTTCATCTTCTGAACTGAACTTGCATAGGGAACAGGAGCCACAACCGCTCTGACATGGAACTGCTGGTGCTGTTCGACGTGCGGCTTTCGCGAGCCGCCACCAGGCTCCCCCCACACGACCGTCACTTCGGTGCCTGGCGCGGCACTCCGAGCATCAAGCATGGCGAGAGACAGCATCTCGCCTTCATTGTTGCTGTAGCCACAGTGGCAAGAATGTCCGACAAGGGTGCCGTCCGTCGCGAGCACCTCGTCAAATTGCGGCCAGCCGTAATACGCGACCGGCAACTCGATGGCCTTATACCGCGGCCCCTCTCCCAGCGCAGATGCAAAGATTGCCGCCACGTCCTCATGGTTCCACACCAGCGTGACCTTCTGACGGCGCTTTTCGACGGGAAGGGCTTCCAGTGCCTGACGCCCAACAAAATCGTGGTCGAACTTCAAAATATGGCCGTAGCCCAGATCCCAAGGAGTAACGTAGTAGTCTTCAATATCATCCGAGACAAAACTGCCGCCGAGCTGCGCGTTCGCCTCCCAACCGTTACCTGACAGCCACTCCCGGAATTCACGCAACTCTTCGCCCGTATAAATTCCTGGCAGCGGGTAAGGCATCCAGCCGAATTCGAAGATCGTACTGAAATAGGTCTTCGTTCCTCCTTGCATCAGGCCATGTTTCGCGCCAGCCTTGAGCAATGCGCCGCGTACCCTTTCCATGTCCTCATAGGGACCAGAGAGCTCGGCGCCGAGGTGCCCCGCCATTCCGTGCCGCAATACAAGTACTTCGCAACCGGCGATTTTCACCTTCGCCGTTCTGAAGAACGCAATCTCCGGGGCTCCACCCTCGACAGCAGCATTGAAAATCAGGCCAGCATTCGGGCCCTCCAGCTGGAAACGGTAGAACCACCGCCTGCCAGTTGGATTGTAAGGTGTCGGGTCGTCGCGCTCGATCGTCACGTCATAGCCACCGCGTTCCGCGTTGAACTGCACCCAGTTCAGTACGGGCATCCCACTGATCAGCTCGAAAGTATCCTCAGCAAGTCGATAGACAACACAGTCACCAATGACATGGCCGCGAGGCGTGCAAGCGACAAATTGCTTCGCCCTATCGATCGTGAAATTCGCCAGGCTGTTGATCCCGAGCTTCTCAAGAAGCCGGAATGCGTCCGGCCCCTTCAGCATTAACTCGGGCATGTGATGCGACTGATCGAACAATATCGCAGTTTCTCGCCATGCGCGTTGCTCATCCCGCCAATTGGTAAACTCAGGGGGAATGAACGCCGCGGTGAGGCCGGTTCTTGCCCGATAGTGAGGTGCCAGGGTATCGTTGTGAAAATACTGGACGAGATTGGATTTCTCACTAACCAGATCCTGAAGTGACCGTCCGCCGTTCGACTTTACCATTGCTTGAGCAACCTCCTCTTATCGTCCGCTCTGCCGAGCTGTTTGACTGCGCATGGATGAAGTGCCAAAGAGCCAGATGGCCCGACAGTGACGCGGACAAGATGCGCTATTGCAAGGCGCGCTGGTCCAGCGGTCGTGTAAAAGCCCTCACCTCCCGCACCGCCTCCTCCAAGGCGTTTATTTAGTACGGTATCCTGACCATATTTGGCGTAGTTGGCTTATGTCAACCGAATTAGTGCAAGGGCTGGAAAAATAGTTGCAGCGGGCTTACTCGTGTAAACTCATTGATCCGAGGTGGTATGAGATGATTTTAAAAAACGCGTGGCGCAGAAGTAACATTGGGCGCCGAATGAATGAGGCCGTCAGGATATTTGAGAACCGAATCATCGAAAATCTCAAAGCTAAGGGGCATACCGAGCTTACTGCAGCGCATATCAACCTGACCCGGAACCTCGACGAGGACGGGACAAGACTGACCGAGCTCGCGCGTCGCGCCGCCCTAACGAAGCAGTCAATGAGTGAATTGGTGGATCAGGTGGAGCGAACCGGTCTAATCGAGAAGCGCCGAGATCCAGACGATGGTCGTGCCAAGCTCGTCTGCTTCACGGACAAAGGGTTGGTTTGGCTTGAAGCCTTTCATCAGAGCCTGGAGGTAGCGGAAAATGAAATGCGTGAGCAACTTGGGCCCGCCCTAGTCGATCTTATGGTCGAAGCTCTCGGAAGGTACGTGGAGGGCCAGGTCCAGAAAGGCGTTGATTAAGCCAATTGACAATCGTCCGGTTTCCTTACTATTTTCGCGCGGGCGGACTTGGGAGGTTTACCGTGGCTCACGAAATTTATGACGTCGTCATCGCGGGCGGTGGTCCGTTTGGGCTGATGCTGGCCAATGAGCTTGGACGACGAGGCGTTTCAGCCGTCCTCTTCGACGAGAAGTCATCGACAGCGTTCAACCCACAGGCCAACGCGACTCAAGCAAGGACAATGGAGCATTTTCGACGCCTGGGATTTGCGGATGAAATCCGTGCGCTCGGGATGCCTGAAGATTTTCCCACAGATATCGCATATTTCACACGATTTGCCCGTCATGAACTCGCTCGCTTTCGCCTTCCTTCCGCAAAAGAGGCGCGCGAAAAGGTCTTGACTATGACGGGTTCTTGGAGCGCTGCCGAGTTGCCACATCGCGTCTCCCAGAAATTTGTCGAGCGCGTACTGCGCAAGCATGCCGAAGCCCTGCCCAAAGTCTCGGTGAACTACGGCTGGCGCATATCTCAGTTCGAGGAACTTGCGGACGTGGTAACGGTGACCGCAAGCCAAGTTGGGTCTGAAAGCACCCGTTCGGTTAAGGCCAAGTACCTCATAGGCGGCGATGGAGCGAAAAGCTTCATACGCCGAACACTCGGCATTCGATATCAGGGAGATGGCGGTGCTGTGAGGGATTTCTTCGGCGGGAAAATGTTCGCGCTCTACCTTCGATGCCCTCAGTTCTACGAAGTCGTTCCGTTCGCGCCCGCATGGATGAATGTCGCCTTCAATTCTGAACGCCGAGCATTCATGGCGGCAGTTGATGGCAAGGGTGAGTTCGCTTTTCATACTCAACTGAAGGACGACGAAAGCGAGGAAGATATATCGGACGCGCAAGCGCTGCAGATCTTCAGGTCGGTTGTCGGTTTCCCCGTTGAAGCGGAGATCCTCTCTCGCGGCAGTTGGACGGCAGGGTTTGCTTTGGTCGCTGACAGGTTTCAAGCAGGGAGGGTTTTGCTCGGTGGGGATGCCGTGCATCTTTTCACGCCAGCTGGCGGCCTAGGATACAATACCGCGGTTGACGACGCGGTCAATTTGGGGTGGAAACTGGCATCGGTGATCAAGGGAGTTGCATCACCCGACCTTCTCGACAGTTATGAACTTGAGAGGCGTCCAGTCGCAATAAGGAACACGGGTTTCGCCAAGAGGTTCGCAGAATCTATTGGAAACTACCTACCACGGCCAAACCTTGAGGTAGATTCGGATCTCGGACAGGAGTTGCGCCGAGAGGCCGGCCTCTATCTGGAAGCCCATGGTCGGTCTGAATTTAACATACCGGGTGTGACTTTCGGCGCGCGTTATGATCAGTCACCGGTCATTTTATCAGAGCGACAAGAACAGACCCCCGATCAACCGGATGTCTATGTTCCAAGTGCTGCACCCGGTGGCAGAGCACCACACGTTTGGCTGGATCCTCAAACTTCGCTGTTCGACAAGTTTGGGTTTGAATGGACGCTATTGAGGCTAAGTCCTCCGTCTTCGTCAGGTGATGAGTTGATTGCCGCTGCAAATGCCACTGGGATGGAACTCGCAGTTTTGGATATCGAGCTGCCTAATATGAGTGACCTATATCGCGAACCACTGGTGCTCATACGCCCAGATCAGGTTGTTGCTTGGCGTGGAGACGATAATTGCGACGCTTTGGCGGTCATTGAGACAGTCTTGGGCTATCACATCGCCAAGCCATAAGAGCATTTCATGGCGCCAGGTATCGTGCTTTCCGGATCAAAGGCAGGATTGCGCTGTCGGCACAACTGGAGATCAACAACAGTTGCCGCTTAGCCTACTAGGCGCCACTCCACTAGCGATGCCGAAGATGTGAGAAGCGACATCAGGACGCTGCAATGGGTGCAGCGCCGGCCAAAGAGATAATACTCTCGAAAATGCGCCCAGCTGTGTCATTTGTAACGCTGCTTCGAGCGCCCCCGTCCCATTTCGAATAGACTTTCGAGCGGCAGGCTGAGGCTTGGATCGCGGTTTAGAAACAGCTCGCCAACGGTCCGCCGAAGCCAGATTTGTGCAGGATCTTTCTGCACACTTCGGTGCCAATATTGCTTGACCGGAATGAGCGGCAGTTCGATTGGAGGTTTAAAAACACGAAGTCCGCCAATTTCCTTAAACATGTAAGGAATTGCCTTGGGGACGGTCGCCACCAAATTGGTTTCGCGGATGAGAAACGGAACGTTCATGAAATATGGTGTCTGGAACGCGATGTTCCGCTCGATGCCGGTTTTTCGGATCATCATCTCAAAGTGTGTCTGCGCGTGCCCCTCGCCCACTAAGGCAATGTGGTCAGCATTTCGATAGAGATCGAGAGTGAGCTCGGCATGGATTGCCGGATGGTCGGCGCGAACCAGACAGACGAACGGGTGCTCGAACAAGCTTTGCACCATGATGTTGGACCCGGACAATTCCGGGTGATAACCAATGGCGAGATCGACTTTCTGCAGGCTGAGGGCTTCTGTCAACGCATCGGGAGTCAACGTTTTGATCTCAATCCTGGCGCCTGGGGCAAAGGCCTGCAGACGCTTAAGGAGCTTTGGACCAAAAGCGATTTCGCCAATATCACTCATATTGATTACAAAGCTTCGGGCGCTTTGCGCTGGGTCGAACGTTTGTGTTTTGAGAATTTCCTCGTTCACCAGACCGATCATCCGCGCTACGGGATCAGCGAGTTCCGACATCCTAGGCGTTGGCTGCATGCCAGCGGCGGTGCGTATGAAAAGTTCGTCTTCATAATACTCGCGCAACTTCCTGAGCGAGAAACTAACCGTTGGTTGACTGATCAATAGTTCGCGCGCGACAAGGGTCGCACTGCGAAGCCGAAACATTGCGTCCAGGACAAGCAAGAGATTCAAGTCAATAGAACGAAAATCCATTATACTAATAATGCATATCTATCATTATCTGTATACCTGAAAAACGTGACCTGCCATCTTCTTTTGTGAGGATTAGATGGAGGAGACTGATGGAGCAGATCACTTCGGGAGTTCCCGCGGGTGCTAGTTCACTGACACCGCTGAAAGGGTATAAGTGGATTGCTAGAGAAATCGAGCGCCTCGATCCAGAAATAGATTACGCGCGAATTTGGGCGTTGAGCACCCTTTATTACACCAACGATTTTGTTTTGAACCTCAGCTATTCCACTGGGTTACCTGGCCTTATTCAGAATCCAGATGGCGCAGAAATTCTCCGCCGCACTGCCAAGATTACGAAGCTGAAGCAGCAGCGCTCGGACGACACCATATCTCATTTCTGGCACTGGTGGGAAAATGGACCTAATCACGTCGACACGATCCGCGCAATTGAAGAGGTCAATCGGATTCACCATGCTCTCTATACTAAAGTTATGCCAGAGGCGTTTACCCTCCGCGACTATGTTTATGCCCCTTGTTCACTTGGAACGGGTCCGCATCGTTTCGCCAAAATGGTCGGCCTGTCCGGTTTCAGCGAGAAACAGAAGAGGGCTTCGCACCTATTCTGGAAAAATATCATGGCAAAGATGCGAAGCGAGGAAGGCTACATTGTTGATTTTCCCGAAAATTTTGACGCGATGGAACAGTTCGTAGAAGACTTCAATAATGAGAAATGGCCAAAATCCGAAGTTGCACGTGCAATCGTTCCAGATGTGATCGGCCAGTTTAGCGAGCGGCATTTCCCAAAACCGCTTTGGGGCCTTGGACGTCAAATGATCTTGACGTTTACAGACAAGCGCGCCCGCGATTTGCACGAAATGGGAGATCCAAACCCGCTAGTGGCATGGGCGATCAAACGCGTGGTGAAGCTCAACATGTGGCTGGCGATGAATATCCTTCCCGATCCAAAGCTCAGTGTTCCTGAACGGGCACGTCAGAAAGGTGACATAAAAGGCCAGCACAAGACGCCACGTATGGTTGCGGCTTCAGCATGTCCTTATCTGCAGCTACACGAGCAGCAAGTTGCCGGTAGCGAGATGCGTGCTTCTATCACCAGTGCTGATTGATGCCCCAGCGGCAGAAAACGATTGTCCCTACAACTCGCGGCCACCGTCCTGTCAATCCAAAATCATGTTGATCGGATTTCTTGGCCAGCGCTTGTGGAGATATTCGGCACATCTTGTCTTTGAAGGGAGGAGGAACGAAATGAACGCGAAAATATTCGTGCCGGCAGCATTGACGGCCATATTGTTTCACGTACTAAACGCAGGTGCAACCGAACAGGGAAGAATAGCCTACCCGATTGGAGTAAACACCGTAGCCTCGGGTATGGTGCCAAAGCCGGGACAGACTTGGTTGCAGAACTTTTCGACCTATTATACATCCACAAAGTTTTCCGACGAAGATGGAAACAGTCTGATCCCCGGATTTGAGGCTCGCGTTTCTGCAAACGCATTGAAGCTGTTTCATACATGGGATGGGGTCACAATAGGACCATTCAGCATCAGCTCGGCTTTCGCGGCACCGTTTTTCAATATCGACACAACTAACGCCCTAACCGGAAAAGAGCACAGTTTCTCTGTCGGTGATGTCACTGTTTCACCAGCCTATTTTGGTTGGTCCAATCCCGAACACACGTTTTTCGCCTATGCGGGTGTGGACCTCATCATTCCCACCAAAACCAAGGTCTCAAATGACTTTTATTCGATCAACCCTATCGTCAACATGACATGGTTTCCCACTCCGGAGTTGGAACTTAATTTGACCGGCGTTGCCGAGTTCCACACACGCAACAGTGAAACAGAATATCGTTCTGGCACACTGCTGATGGCCGATTGGGCGGTCCTTTATCATCTGGCACCGTCGGCACCACAACTGGCGGTAGGCCTCAATGGATATGCAATTACACAAGTGACCGACGACACGGTAGGGGGCGCTGTTGTGGGCGACGGCTTCAGGCAGCAAGGCTTTGCGATCGGCCCACAAATCACATACGCTTTTGAGCGCGGCGGCGGAGTCGCCGTGAAGTGGCAACACGAGTTCGGTAACAAATATAGTACCCGGGGCGACAGATTATGGATGCAAGTCACAGTTCCACTTGGGGACTAGCCTAGATAAGTGCGATTTAGGGATATTAAAACACCCTAATCATGCGGTTGAGCTAAAAGCGCAATTAGCTCCAACTTGTAGAAGCGTGACAGCTAGGTCCTGTTGACAAAGTGCATTCTCAAATCAGTGGAAGCGTGATTTAATACTGCCTTCTAGGAGGCGGTTTTGGCTGGCGGCGACCTGACGGATATGGAATGGCGGATCATCGCGGGGCTATTGCCCAGCAAACGTGGCAGGAAGTCTCGGTCCTTGCACGATAATCGGAGGCTCTAGAAACCTCCCCTTTCGCCTGTTTTCATGCTTCAATCCGGCTTGCGTGATTTGCAGGGAACTGATGATGTGCGGGCAACCAGGCTTTTGGGATTTAGACGAACGGTACGAGCGGCCGAGTGCCGTTGGCGACCCTCTTTAGAAGCTCAACAGCATCATTCCCTGGTTCGTGTTCGAAAAGCCGCTGATTTAAGCGCTTAAGCGATCCGCAGAATCGAAGGGCGGGCATCCGCCGTTTCCGGCAGCGTTGATGTTCAAGATCCTAGTGCTGCTGGCACTCTACAAATCTCTCCGACGATCAAGCCGAGTTCGTCATCCAGGACAGTCTCTCGTTATGTGGTTACTAGGCCAAGTCCCCATAAACGGGGTTCATGTAGCGCGCGGATTGTGATTCACTCCCCTTGAAGGGATGTGAACCTATGACCCGTAATCGAAAGGTAGTGAGACCCAGAGATTTTGACGTTGCATCAAAGAGTTGTTCGAAAGTTCGCCTACAGCATGAGGCCGGCAAAGAGCTGCAGACCGTTAGCCGTCTTCTTGCAGGTGGTCGTCCATCGATTTTCGCCAAGATTTGGTCGCTGTTTCTATCAGGACCATACCCTCTTGGGCGGACTTGCCGCCTACATCTTCAATATCACAGCGAAATCTTGATGGGCTCACCGGGAGCAGTTCGAACAGCAAGATTCCCTCTTAGACCATACGCGTGTACCTATAACAGCAACCGCCCCTCTGCTTCCTTGCGGAAGTAATTCTCGATATCTACCCGTGTCGGATCCGCGCAAGGCGATAGCTTTGTGCCGTAGGTCAAAGGAACCGCTCCTGTTATTGGCCTTCGCGGCTTTCGCGGATTGCCTCGATCATCGAGCGAGCAAGGGCGCAGGATCGATCGACATCGCCTTCTTCCCAGTCTGCGACGGAATAGTGGATGTTGAACCAAGGAAGCAGCGTCAATGCTCCGCGTTGCGTCTTTGACAATGGTGTCGGCGCTCGTGGGTTCTCCAAGAGAATAGTTGCCTTCTCAAGGCAGAGGATCGCTGCGGAATAACGGCTGACTTTTGCCGCATGAGCAGAAAAACGCCCTTCATGGGCCATCGGCGTAATCTTGTATCCGACGCCCACGTTATCATCAAAGACCGGCGCCCCCTTCCAGCCATAAAAGGCGTACCAGATGGCCCCCGAACACAGCGCGCCATGGTGCCCGCTGATCAGTGGTGAACTTTGCTCCTCGTGAAAGACACCAGGCCATTTCCCAAGATCCCGAAAATCAATCCACAGCAGGCTTGGCTTCCCGTCAGCGAACTGCGTCTCCTTTGCCTTGATCTGGCAGATCCGGCTGATCGCGTTGGTCTGCGTCGTGTCGCCGGCTTTTCCTGCATCGGGCGCGCCGAAAGGATGCGAGACGGATGCGGTAAAGTCGGCCCTTCCATTCTTGCTTTCAAAAGTTGAGCGCTCGACTCCGTCTGGAGTCTCACCGCCGGCAATTCTCCGAGCCAGTTTTACCTGCTCGTCGTGCTCAAGCTTCGCCGTCACCTCGACGATGCCGGATGCGCCATCAAGGTCGAATTTGAAGTCCGGTGTCGGAGCATTTTTAACGGTCGGAATGGGCTGGATATCAAAACCGGCTTCCAGCATTGCGCCGTAGCAGCATATCTCGGCGATCGACGAGACCGCCTCTTCAAAATCCGAGGTTTGGGTGACACGTTTCAGCGTACCTGTCAGCCAGGACTTGCCCTCCTTGCCCAGGCAGATGCCGTCAACAGCCTTGTTTACAAGGAAATCCTTGGGCGAACGCGAGTAATCGACGGCACGATCAAATGCATTGATGACGGACCAGGCTGGATGGCGCCCCCGTGCCGGGTCAAAGTAATTGTTTATTTCCGCAATCTGGCTTTTCGTCAGTAGATCGTTAAGTCCCGGCAATATGCAATCCTTTGCAAGTGTAAGCTAATTCGACGACCGATCATATCCATCGGCCAATTCGGCAAGCAGGTAATTGATATAGCTTCGCGTCAGGTTGCAGTACAAATGGGCCTCCTTAATCGAAGGAGATATTCCTGCTGCCAATTGGGTGCCGTGCCGGACGCCGCCACCACCGGGTGAAGAGAGGAACCCGTGCATTTTCGTCATCCAACCAAGAGCCTCCGACAAAACACTGCCCCGATTATTGCTACGGAGCGCCCGAATGATCTCGTTGAAATACTTCCCTTCGACAGTCCCGGTTCCGCTCTCTTGCCCTTGAAACGCAGTCGAAACCGTCTCCAGCAACCAGAGAATTTCCTGGACAGCCTGCCGTGGCCGCTGTTCGAGCAAAAGCCGATCCGCCTCATCAAGAGATGTGTGTATTAGCTCGGTTGCTCGCTCGCCGATAGATTTTTGCGGTGTCTGGACCGCGACGGGCGTTTGTGGATTTCGAGCAAGCAACGATGGAGGGCGTACCTCGAAGGGAAGCCCATGCTCGAACAATATTCTGTTGACTACATCCGCATCCGGGAGGCCGATGCCGGGATGCTCCACATTGATCTGCTCACAACCGTCCCAAAAGGCAGAAATGAAGGTTGCAGCATTGCTGGAGGCTGCGACCATATAGTTCTGCAGATCGCTGATTGCCCAGCTCTCGCTCGAACTCACCGAGTAGCCACCGCTAAACTTTGCCTTGAACAGTTCAAATATATCCCATGACGATCCGCTTTGGCTGGCAATAGCATGGACCAGCAAATTGAAGGCATTCACGGCCTCGATTTCCATAGCCCCAGGGGAGCCAAACCGCCACGCCGTCGGCATACTCAAGCTCATCTTGCCGCCACCTCGCTTGGCCCATCAAAAAAATGCTTCGGCTCATGACACAACCTTGCATGTTGCCAATGAATACAATTAATTGATGCATACTGTAACCATATTACGCCGACACGCCAGAGACCACCCGGAATTTTAATGGCAATACTTGACCCTCGCCTTTTCGATCTCTTCGAAACACTAAGATCGTCGCAATTGGACTGGCTGATTTTTGAGCTTATGGAAGGCATCCAGGCAGGAAAGCATCCCAGCGAATCTCCTGACGCCCTCGCTCAGGCACGTCGCGATGTTCGATCCGACAGATCGCCCGAGTTTGATTTCGGCCCTACAACCGAAGCGGTTCCGATTTCAGGTGACGACCAGATCGAATGGGCAGTTGAATACGTCGCGAATCGCCTGGACGCCACGCTTGCAGAGCTTGGCAGAGCGGCCGCCAATCTCGACATAATCGTCAACGGGAACGCATCGAAAGCCACAAGCACTGCCAAGCAGGGGCCGCAAGAGGTTATGATAGAGCTCGCCGACGGCGACGGGTCGCGCAAGCTCGAGCGCAATGACATTGTCGCGGCGTCGACCGAACTGCCGGGTCTTCGCAAAGAGCTCGAGGCCTGGTCCGCCCAAGTTCGTGGGCAGGTGTAGTCATGATCCCAAGCGTCTCCACCGCCCTTAGTGCCATCGTAGGAAGGGCGACTACACTTGCGAACGCTTCTGGCGCAGGCAGAGCGTTTGAACTCTTCGTCATGACAGAAGTGGCGCTCGGTCTGCGAACCAGCGGCTTTTCCGTTTGGTTACAACGCTCGGATGGCACCACAATCCTGCCCACTGACCCGAACCGTCGGTTCATCCAACGCGGCGGCGCGCCAACGGGCGTCGCCCCAGCCGCTGCAGGTCCGAACAACGCCAGCGTGATCGGCTTCCGTTGGAGAACACGCCCGGCCTGGGAAATCTGGAATGGGATCCAGTTCTATGGACGCAGCCGGGCGATGCACGAAATCGACGTTGCAATCGTGCCTCAAAGCGTAGGCGCGGATCTTCGCCTTTCAGGCGGAAGCCCCATTGGCCGTCCTCGCGTGGCGATAGAATGCAAGGACGTAGGGACCGACGGAAGCCTTGACGAAATGCGTGCTCTGGTCGCACGCCTGTATGATGTGACCTTGCTCCACGCCCACCATCGCCATCTGCCTTTTCCTTCCGTCCAGGCAATCCATCCTGGATCGGCGCCGAGTTCCAAAGACCGGGCTGTCGTTACCTATTGGCAGGAAAACAGAAGAACAAAGAATATATTGGCAAGGAGGACAGGTTTTGTTGCCGGCACGATACCGCTCGCGAGTTATCACCACATAGAATCTCATGCCGACATCACCGTCGGGAGCCCGGCAGTCACCGACCTTGTTGATTCCGTGGTCGAATGGGCGCGTCGCAATGCCAGATGAGGTTTGCAGCCGGCAATCCGAGGCGCTGATCCTGCTTTATGCTTTTGGTGGAAAGCCAGCGCTTGCCCTGGCAGATATCGCAGATCTCCTCTTAACGGAACGCGATCTCTGCTACGCGGCTTTCGAGGCATTTCAGGCGCTGATCGGCGAGCAGACGACCGCTATCTCTAATTTCCAGGCCGCAGAGCAGTCACCTGAAAATTCCAACCGCGCGAGATGAGCGTGATCCTTTACCTCACGCCTCGCCGGCTACGCTCGACCATCGTTGGCGCCGGCGTTTGCCGACCAAAGTCTTTTCATCCCGGTTTTCGGGCCATGATCGGCCCGTGAGCACCCCAGGAAGGTGGTCGCGCGATCACGATGCTGCGAAATGAGTGTTGTGGTGACGCGGCTGGCAGCAGTTGAGGAGCCCATGGGGAGGATAACGGAAAGGCCCGCCACCGAAATGTGGCGGGCCTTTTGCGACAGGGTTCTCATTGATCTGCAACCGGGATACCGACCGCAGCAAGCGTAGCCTCGAGCACCGCACATTCCCAACCGATCATCCGGATCACTCCAGCGTTGGTCGTCGAACAATCAAGTTGGCGGTCCCGGCGAGGGCCAATAAGCTCGGCCATGCAGGTACCATCCAACTCCACGCGTACTCGGGCCTCCACCTCTTCGGCGAACCAGCCGACGAAGTAGAGAGAACTCCGGAGCTCCGCCTCCGTTTTTGGGAGGGGGATTCCGGTAAGATCTCTCCTCCCACGACCGCAAATATTATGACGAGTAAGCCTCGAGGGCGGCGTTTGCTTTAGATAGTGGGCTTATGAGTGATGCCTCGAGGTCTTGGATCTGACGCAAGACAAAAAGTAGCTTCGAGGCTTCCACCTTGTCGATAATTTCGAATGCGACCTCGGTCAGCCACTCACCACAAAAGGATGACCACTGGGCCAGGTCGGAGCGAGATGCTGCCGCGATCATCGCCACCCGAACTTCATCATTCGCGCTCGGTTTAAAGCGTTTCCGTCGGCGCAATATGCGAGTCAGGATACGAAGCGTATCGGCAAGTTCACCACTTCGACTGACTGCAGCAACAATTGCCAGCCCGCTTATAAGACTGAAGACGCCCGCGTCATCGTCCAGGTTCTCTATCGAGAACTTCACACGCCTGAGGCCCGCTGCAGCTAGCGCGGAAAGTTCCGACGGTAGGACGTCTACGAGCGACACATTCACGAGACCTGCGAATGAGTTCGCGCTTAGGGTTTCCGCTTCGAGAGAGGCGCGGACTTGATCCAAAATATGTTCTGGCACTCTCCCTTGCGGCGTTGTCGAGCCCTCCAAAGGACTGGGAAGGCTCGCGAAGGGCCAGTCCACCGCCTTTGCGAGCGGTGAATCAGGACCAACAAGGAGCGTGCGAAGACGGTCGCATGCAATTCTGTCGTCGTTTGCTGCTACGGCGTTCCTGATCCGACCGATAAAATCTGCCCGGATCTGCTCTGCACTTATGAAGTCAGGCAGCCAACGCGGTTCGAGCCGCAAATCGACGAGACCTTGAAGGTAGAAATCGTGGGACCATCCAAGCCCGTCCGCCCACCGGACGACCGCGGTGCGATCGACGGGTGTGCCGCTGAAAGCCCGTAAGATGACAGAGGCCTGAGCGAGAGACGCTTGCTTGCGATAATAGGGTTGGCTTCGAGGAAAGATTTTTTTCCTGGAAAGCTCGGATGCGGTGAGCACCGTCATCCGTGACAGAAGCGCAAACTCGCTTTCGTCCCTGTGCGGATCGTCGGAGATTATGTCCCCGACCACCGCCTCGATAAAGGATGCCAGTACGGGCTGCGTATCGCAGTGCGCGAGCGCAATTTCTACTGCCGCGACCTTCGAGAGTGGATCATCGTCTGACGCAATCCTGGAAAAGATCTCGGCGAGCATCTCTTCTCCGACATCGGGCAACTGAACTGCTTTGGAAATTGACCCAAGCGAGCACAGTGAGAGCGCGAACCGGAAGCCCTGTTCCGGCTTCCAGGCTTGCCATCTGCCGATCATCCGGGAGGCTTCATCGATATATTCATCGAGGGTGGCGTGCTCGTTGATCTTGCCAATCAAGAGTTCGTAGTACCGGGAATCGGATGGGGTGAGATTGGAGAGTTCCGCGGTCCCCTCCATAAGGCTAGCGTTCAAGCCCTGATACACCCCTGCTGGTATCAGCGCGAGTTCGCCAACGAGCTTGGCGAATTCGTCGTCACCAAGGGCATCTGGCCGGGCAAGCCTGTAATTCCAAAGTTCTGCTAGCTCACCGTGGATGTTCATTTCGGCGCAGGTGGCGCCGAACCATTTTAGTCGGACCTCAGGATCAGCGGCTAAGGCGGCATAAGACTTCAAGCGATACCTCGAGGTCGCATCGCTCAAAAAGAATCTGACCTCACCATCCACGGCATTTGCGACAACCGACCATGGCTCTCCGTTCGTATCGACAACTTTTTGTGCGACTTCGGGGCCGTCTACGCTTTTTCGGAGCCCATTGAGCAACTGGTCCCTCTCGAAAGTCGGACCGTTGTTGCCGATTGCAATTTTGATTGTGATCGGGATCTGCCATTCATTGACGAATGCCGCATCGTCCAACAATTCACGAACGATGCTCGGAGGTATGTTACTGAGAGCAATCTCTGCCATCAGGTCTCGCCGGATGTCGTTCACGAGAGGGCTCCAATTTTAGTTTCCAGATCGGAGACCAACTGGGTGATCACCTCTTTGGCATGATTGACCAAAAAGGCAAACGTCTCCGGGTCTTCGCTCTGGATCGTGTCCAGAACACCTTTCTGAAGCCAATCCCAGTATGAAGCTTTGATCTCTTCCGAACGCGAGGCTGACAGAAGCATGAGGCCGGCGATCCACCTTCGGTAACGATCAATGGTTTCGGCGCTGGATTCGTCGAGGCGATGGGACCAGCCCTTCACATCGACCAGGTCTAAGAGCCAGTCCGAGCGCGCCTTTGCCGCGAATTCGTCCAGCGGCTCCTGCCATAGCAGACTAAGGGTACGTACCATGGCAGCATGCAGGTCCTCGAGCCAGGCCAACTCTCCGGGAACCTGCAAGACGTCTCTCATTCGCACGAGCAATATGCTTTCCCGCAACGCTCTTAGCTCAGCGCGTTCGATGACCTTTCCATCGATGATTTCCGTTACGCGGAGCAACGAACTCAGCTCTTCGAGGGTGATCGGTATGAACAAGAACGCGGCTTGGCGAAGTTTGGTCAGTGCTTCGCTCAGTCGTTCCGGCGAAATAGTGCCCTGATCGCACGCGTGATTGAGAACATCCAGCGTGGTGACGATAGCAAGCTTTTGGCTCCCGTCATCATTGTGCCATGCATGCTGATTGATAAAACGATCATCAACGACGGCTGCATCAACGTGCCCCGCGAAACGCAGGACCCCGAGCGTTGGGTGGGCCATGGCGGCTCGTGGACCTTCTTCGTCCACCCGGACCGCTTTTCCGAGTTTGATTTTCCCTGAATCCAAAGCCTCCCGGACTGACGATCTGAGCTTTTCGACCACTGCAAGGAGCTCGTCGCCAAGGGCGTCATGACCAATGAGGGCATCAATTTCGTCAACCTCACTGGAGTGGACCATAGGAACAAGATCCGCCTTATGGAGCTGGTTCAACAATCCAAGAAACTGAAGATGGGCGACCGTTAAGTCATCAAGATAGAGAACAGCGCCATCAGGGATCAGGCGCGGTGGCTCCCATGGCACCTCACGCAGGCTGAGGGCGGCGCGAGCACGTTCAACCTCTTGAACTCGAAGTAGGCCCTTCTGCGATAGCTTTTCCACGATGTCGAGACAGCTGCATAACTGCTCGGTGTAATCTCGCAGATCAGCCTCTTCTTTCATGAACGTGCTGACCCTGTAGATCGGGCCGCCCCGCACCACCAGCCTTTGGCGCCCATCGTCGTGATGAGGCGATGCAGCTTCTACAAGCAGCTCAGCGAGGCTATCTCCGACCTCGCGCGCGAGGGATTCGGGAGGAGCAGTCGTGCTTTCGAAGACACGAAGGTTTCCGTCTGAAATCAATCGACGAAGCTTTTGCGCCTCCGCCACACGGCTTGGCTGGTGGAACAGGATTTTGGACTTCTCCTCGAAAAGAAGAGACAGCGTGTTATGCGGTATGAAGACGGTCTCGACCGAAGACAGGACCTCGTTGACAGCGTCAAGAAATGCGGCTGTCAAAAGGGCCGTGATATCCATGGCCACGACGCGGAGTGGAAACCGCGTCGGCCGCCGCGCACCACTGAAGCTGTAAATGCTCGACCTCTTTCTGGGATCCCTTTCGACAAGGTTGGCGACAGCAGGGAGAAGATGAAGGCTAACCAACGAGCGCCCCAGCAGGCGAGCCGCAGCGAATAGAGGTATCTTGCCTGCAACAAGATTATCCCATGTGTCCGAAGTTCGCTTGCCCCATTCCGGCTGTTCGTCGATAAGATCTTCTATCGACATTTTCAGGACGGGAGGGTCAGCCATTCCTTCCGAAAGTTGCGCGGCCCGCTGAAACCATCCGTGAACCTCGTCGGTGTTTTCCCAGCCAGAAGAAGTTGCGATATGGTATGCGCCCATCAAAACCTGCGCGTCGTCCGGGCTGCGCATTGCTGCTTCCCGCACGAATTCCTTCGCTCGCGCGGCTCCGACCTGTTGCGCGAGTTGACCCGTTCTCAGGAGTTCGAGAGCGGTTCGATGATCTCGCTCTGTCCACTCCGTTTCGACAAACCCTTGTAGGGCCTCCCAGTCACCCGAGACGACGGCAATCGTCACCGACAGATTGCGTGCCACTTCCGAGTCACTATGGGATCTGAGGGCGCTGACTGCCGTTCGCGCTTCGTCAAGATATCCAAGCTCCACAAGCACGCGAGCGTGTAGAAGCTTCAGCTTTGGGCTCGTGGCTAGAAGAGCTGGGTAGCGATCGAAGACCTTGAGGACTTCTTCTTGGCGTTCCAGGTTATAGAGAGCGCCGGCGTAACGCTGCGCATCGGTGAGGTCGTCTGTTTTATCGAGGAGCAGCTTGCCATATTCGGCGATTTTCTCCCAGTCCTCGGCTTGGTCGAGCTCGACCACCAGTGTTCTGAGATCGGAAAGCAGCCCTGAAGCCTTAAAGGTGCTCATCAGATGGTTGATAGGATCGTCGTTAGCGGGCGCTTCAAGCAACCTCCGCAGTTGGGCGGTTTCCTGCTCAGTCAAGCCGCGGCTAGTTGCCTCGGCAAACCGTTCCTCGGCGGTTGCGCGCTCTCCGGCTCTTGCGAGTGCCTCAATCTCGAAGAAGTAGACAGCCTTCCACTCGAGATGTCGAAGAAGCTGGGTTCGATGCCGATCGAGATATGCGGCCGCTTCCGCGGCAGTGGGTTTGGCATGTGCTAGCACATAACGAGCGAACGCGGCCTCCCCAGAGCTGCCCCCCGACAGCGCGGTCTGTCGGTCAACTTCCTGCTCAACTTGGTCGAGATCGACCGCGATACCAAAGCGGAGGGCGAAGTTCAGGCGCCGAAGGAGAACAGAAGGATCTTGAAGGCTTTTGCGCAGATCGTCGCGTGCTTCATTTCTGGTTTCGGGATCCATCAATCGAAGCCAGAGCGCCTTGTCGTCAGCGTTCGCAGCGACAGCGGACAGGCCCAGCTCCCGCATCCCATCTCTCAATTGTTCATAATACTGGACGGCACGTCGCCGCAAATCGAATGACGCTGGATCGCCACGAAGTGGGTAGGTGGAGAGGTCGAACGGCATGAACTGGAGGAGAAAAAGCCTGAGTTCCTCCGGAACGGCCAGCATCAGGGTGGCATCGGCGCGGACGGACAGCAATGCGGGGGTTCGCTTCAGATCCGGCTCCGACAGCTTCTGGCTCTCCTCGTAAGCCGTCTCCCAGTCCTCGCCGTCCAGCGCCGACTTGATATAGTAGAATCTGGCGTCGCTATCGAGCTTCGAGACATCGAGCCCAGACGCATGAAGCCACTTCTCCGCATCTGGCCATCCCTTGTCACGAAGAACCAGGATGAAGGCTGAGCCAATGGCCTTTTCCGTATTCATCGATGTCAGACTGGCAAGTGCGTCATCCAGTTTGCCTTGGGCCGCAGTCACCAGGCCGCGCGCGATACCGACAAGTTCCGAATCGGGCACGTCAATCGACAAGAGGAGGCCGTCTGCCTCCTCGGGGTTGGTGAGCGCGAGAAGTCTTGCGCACCAGGCCAACGCTGTTGATTTGACGGGAGCACTACATGCCGAAAGATTTCCGGTGCGCAAGTCAGCCGCAAGTTTGCGCGCCCCGGCTATCGGGTCCGCGCCGCCGAACATCCGCGTTTTCCTAAGTATCTGCAGCCGGCGCTCGACTTCACTGTCGACCAGTGCCGGGTTAAGGCGCTGCCAGGACAGGTTCTCAATGGATCGCTCGATATTACCCAGCTTTTCGATCTTCTCCCTATCACTCGAAATCAGCTCCTGGAGCGTCGTCGTGTTGGTCTCGACCGCTTCAACTAGCCGCGATCTGCCGCGCGCGGGCGCAGGCGATCTTCCTAAGAAGTCGCGGACGTGGATGTACACCTCGCTGCCGCGACTTGCCGGGCTGCAAATCGTCCGATGGCTTTCGTCAACGAAAATGGGAAGTTCGGGTAAACCGGCATCGGAGCTATTCGGCTGAACAATTGTACCTATCACATCAGGAAGCCTGATCCCCATGATCGTCTCAGGACGACCTTCGGCGAGCTGCAGGTTTTCAACGCCGTTGTTGGCACTGAAGGCGCGATACCACAGGTTCAGGTCCCGGAGCTGAGGATTGTTCGTGATGAGATCTCGAGTGGATGCCGATGCACGGACGATCGACCCTATTTTTGTGAGAACGCTCGCCAGAAGCGCGCCTCGGTGGGGAGTACCGAGAAAGGCGACCTTCTTGACACGGGAAAGAAAACTATGCGCCCGACGGTCGGTTTCGGAGTCCCGTTCCGCCGTTCGGAGGGTCTGCTCAACGACCAGCCCGCCGAGGCTATGAGTCACGAACGCAATATTTCCCTGAGCCAGCCGCGGTTCTGCCAACAACAATGCCAGAATGTTTCCCGCGCGGTCGGCGAGAGGCATACTATGGCCACCCCAGTTGGTCTTTGCTGCGGGGTAGCCCACAACCCATAGACCGACCCCTGGAATGTCGCCCTCAAGCCATTTGGGCCACATCGGTTCCATAGGATCCGAACTTTGCCAAGTTGTGTTCGGATGTCCGGAAAGGCCATGGACAAACACGACGTGGAGGTTCACGCGTTCGTAATCGTCAGAGATGGGGCGCAGTTCAGCCAGGGCAATCCCTCAACGTGTTTTTAGAGATTCAGCACGCTGTGCGCGAGTTTACAAGTATGGGGGAAGGGGAATCCCCAAGCGTGAATCGAAGGGCTACGTCGCACTAGGGATTATATCCATCGAAGTTGAGTAACAACAGCTTGCTCGTATGTCCCAACTTCAACGAACAGTGCAAACTGATAGCCAAGCTGCTCCTTGTAACCTTTCAGCTTAGCGAGATCGATCTCTCGGTCAACGCGACTGGTGGACTTCTTAAATTCGATCACCAAGTAGTTCTCTCGACTACCCCGACGGTGGACGATAACGTCGGGAAACACTGTCTTGGCATCATCGTCCTCGCTGTCGGGATACAGTCTGAGATGCCCGAGCTTCTTGGGTTCTACCCCGTCACGATTATATTCACAGTCTATCGTCCAATCGGACAGATGCGCTTGGAGATAGAGAGCGAAGCGGAACGTAATGGAGCGCTCATTGGCGTCGATGCGGAGTAGATGTTCGTCTGTCTCTATTAGCTCCGCCAGAGCTCGGGCGACGGCTTCTCCGGGCGGATTTCTTCCAAGTTCTTCAAGCTGATCCGGAAATAACATCGGTCCTCAAACCCCGTTTAGGTGAAGAAGCCACCAATTTATACGCGAAGCAAGCGGTGACCGGCGGCTGTTTTTCCTAACTTGTCCAAACTCAGCATCGGGCTGAGTCGCTCCATTCACAGATGCTAAACCACCCCCCACGCCCGAAACCTCTCCCTCCCGGTCATCTCCCTGAGCCCCAGTTCCAAAACGATCCGCCGCGCCGCCTGCGGCGTCATGTCCAGCGCTTTGGCCACCATCCCGGCCGACACCAATGGCTTTGCCATGACCAGCCCGACCAGCTCCGGCAATTTCGAGGAGGTTCGCCGCCCCTCCAGTTTTCGGTCCATCATCGACTTCGCCAGCGTCAGCCGGTCATGTTCTTTCATACCGATCTCGGCTGCCGCCAAAAAGCCGTGGGCGATGGCGAGCAGCCGGGTCTCCCGATCACGGTGCCGACGCCGATCGACCGGAATGGTTTTCAGGCCGAGATTGATCGCCGCGAGGTGGCCGCCGGTGGTGATGCCGGCCTGGCGCAGGATCGAGGCGGCAAGTAGCCGGCCGAGCCAGGGCGCGTGCTGGAGGACCGAAACTTCGTTCCAGGCATCGAGAGCGACGATCGCCTGCAGCACCGCTGGCAGATGCTCGACCTCGCGCAGCACACGACGCCATTCGTCGAGCCGAGCATCTTCGTCCCAGTCGAGATCATAGAGCAATGGATCGGCCGGAGCCCGGCCGGGCTTTTTGGCTCGTTCGATCGCGGCGTCAGAGCGCGCAAGGATCGCATCGATGGCGGCATAGTCGACACCTGGCAGATCTTTGACGTCGTCACCATCATCCCTCTCCCCTTCCGCGTCGATCGCGACCGCCGCCCGAATACTTCCGGCCATCGTCGCCTCGTCCCCGCCTCCCGACCCGATCTCCGAGGTTTTCCGCAGCGCGCGGAGACCGTCGCTCGACAACGCCCAGCCGGGGAGTTGGGCGGCGATGCGCCGGCGGGTGCGCAGCACGTCGCGGGCGATGGTCAGCTCATGGGTGGGTGTGCGAATATCGCGGGTGGCGTCATGGAGGACGAGGTCTTCGAGATGGACGAGCTCGCCGTCGATCCAAAGGGAGGCGCAGGCGTCAGCGAAATTTTGACGTTCGATCCACCCACTCCCGACCGCTGAACGGGCAATACGCTCGTCCAGACGCGTAAGCGCGGTACCGGCCTCGAAGGCCGGCCGCATCAGGGCGTTTATGCTGATTTTAGCAAGATCGTAAGCCATTGAAATTATAGTAAATGATTTCTCAAAGGAACTCTATGAGAATATTGTGGTTCGCCACATGGTATGATTGGTGGTTGGCGTTCTAACATCCGATAAGTATCGCTTATCGATGGTTGTTGATCTGGACTCGCAAATCAGCAAGAATCGGGGCAAATCACGGTCTCAGAGGCCGCCGAAACCGTCCTTTTGGAGCGCCTGTGGCTAAAGCGAAGACACCACTGACCGCCGTCGAGCGCCGCGCCGAAGAACTCGACACCATCGCCGCCGTGCTGCCGATCGAGCGGCGCGACGAGCTGGCCGAACTTTTGACCGACCAGGATGTCGAGACGCTGCGCCATCTTGTCAACCAGGGCATGGGTGACAATACGCTGCGCGCCCTGACTTCGGATCTCGCCTATCTCGAAGCTTGGGGCATGGCCGCCACCGGACGCTCCCTGCCCTGGCCGGCGCCCGAGGCGCTGCTTTTGAAATTCGTCGCCCATCACCTCTGGGACCCGCAGCGGCGCGAGACGGATCCCGATCACGGCATGCCTGATGATGTCGACGAGAACCTTCGGCGCCAGGGTTTTCTGAGATCCGCTGGTCCGCACGCGCCATCAACGGTACGCCGGCGGCTGGCGAACTGGTCGACGCTGACGAAATGGCGTGGGCTCGATGCCGCCTTCGCCTCCCCTGCCCTCAAATCCGCCATCCGCCTGGCCGTGCGCGCGGTCCCCCGGACCCGGCGCCGCAAGAGCGCGAAAGCCGTGACCGGCGATATTTTGGCAAAGCTCCTCGCCACTTGCGCAACCGACAGCCTGCGTGATGTCAGGGATCGCGCCATCCTGATGGTCGCGTTTGCCTCCGGTGGTCGCCGGCGCAGCGAGATTGCCGGACTGCGACGCGAGGAGTTGACGGTCGAGCCACCGATCGAGGTGCCCGACGGCCCTCCCCTCCCCTCTTTGGCCATCCATCTTGGCCGCACCAAAACGACGACCGGCGAGCAGGATGACGTCGTCTATCTCACCGGTCGGCCGGTGGAAGCGCTGAATGCCTGGTTGTCGATCGCAAAAATCGACAAGGGCAGCATCTTCAGAGCGATTGGTCGGTTCGGAACGGTATCAAAGCGGGCGCTCGACCCGCAGTCGGTCAATGCGATCATCAAGCAGCGGGTCCAGATGGCCGGGCTGGAGGTGAAAGATTTTTCCGCGCATGGATTGCGGTCGGGTTATCTAACCGAGGCTGCCATTCGCAACATCTCATTGCTAGAGGCAATGGAGCAGTCAAGGCATCGCTCCGTTCAACAAGCCTCTAGTTATTACAACAGCGCGACGCGCAGAAGCGGCCGGGCAGCACGTTTTTTGTAGTGGCTGGAGTCGGCCGGGGCCATGACGGTCAGACCAACGCTGCGCCAGCACGCAGAAATTTCCGCCCGCGCCTGTGTTGGCTGCCGGAGGCATTGGAGCGACTGCGGCATCGCTCTGTCCAGCAGGCCTCCAATTCCATTAAGCGCACGCTGGGCGACCACAGCCCCTCGGCGATTCGGTCCAAATGGTCCAAGCCATGCTTTTCCGAACGATACCGAAGGTTATCGACTCTTTTTTTGTCGGCCGTTTACTCGCTCTGAGGTGGGCCTTCTGGCATCAAAGGGCTGTTCTACAAGGAGTCTTCGCCTCCTCATCATGTATCGCATTGTCCGCGTTAAGCATCTGTTAACCTTAAATAGCTTGCCGAACGCTCAGAATCGGGTCTTATTGCAACAGCGGACGATACTGATTTCGCCGCAAGAAAACGCTGTTTGTGATTTTTGGGCTGAATATGAAGAAGAAGGCTGAAGCCATTACATCACCTCGCGAGACTTTGGTGAGCCTTATCGACAGGCACTCATCAGCACTCGCGGTGCAGCTTCAGGCTCACCATCTAAGTACTTTTCCACCAACCGCGCAGAAGGGTATACGCCATTTTCAGCCATCGGAAGCGGCAAAGCTGGTTGGCGTGAAGGAAGTTTACCTCCGCCAGGTTTCCAACGATATTGATGGACTTGAAGTCAGCACGACGCCGGGCGGTCGCCGATCGTACTCCGTTGAGGATATCGATAGGATACGCCGGCATCTCGACAAGGTTGGGCGAGCGGATCGCCGTTACCTCCCCCATCGACGGGATGGCGAGGAACTGCAGACTATCTCCGTCATGAATTTCAAAGGAGGATCTGGCAAGACCACGACGTCCGCGCACCTTGCTCAATATCTCGCGTTGCGCGGCTATAGAGTCCTCGCAGTCGATCTCGACCCGCAGGCCAGTTTGTCGGCGCTCTACGGACACCAGCCGGAGCTCGATGTTAAAGACAACGAGACGATGTACGGCGCAATCCGCTACGATGATCGGCGTCGCTCACTCAGGGAACTCGTCCGGAACACCTATATTCCAGGCCTGGACCTCGTTCCCGGCAACCTCGAACTTATGGAATTCGAGCACGACACCCCGCGCGCGCTCATGACCCGAAAAGTCGGCGACGTCATGTTCTTCCAGCGTGTCAGCGATGCGATCGATGAGGTGAGCGCAGACTACGACGTCGTGATTATCGATTGCCCTCCCCAACTGGGCTACCTAACGCTCTCTGCCCTCACAGCAGCTACATCGGTTCTCGTCACCGTGCATCCTCAGATGCTGGACGTTATGTCGATGAACCAATTCTTGGCAATGGTCGCGGATTTGCTTCGGGAAGTAGCCGCCGCCGGTGGAAACGTCGATTTCGCCTGGCTCCGATATCTCGTAACCCGATTTGAACCGTCGGACGGCCCACAGAACCAGATGGTGGGATACCTCCGATCCATTTTTGGCGCACACGTATTGAACTTCCCGATGTTGAAATCGACGGCGGTTTCCGACGCGGGACTAACCAATCAGACCCTTTATGAAGTCGAGCGCGGCCAATTCACCCGCAGCACCTATGATCGGGCACTTGAGTCCATGAATAGCGTGAATGACGAAATCGAGACGCTCATCAAAAAAGCTTGGGGTAGACCGACATGAGCAGGAAGAACCTCTTAAACCTCATTCAGGTTGACGCAGACATGCCCAACAAAGCGCCAGCATCTGACAACAAGCTGGTCGGCCAAGTTGCGAGCTCCGTGCGTGAAGAGAAGGCCCGCCAGGCCCGTGCTGATGATATCGAGCGGCGCCTTGCTGAGGGTCAGGCGGTCATCGAGCTCGATCCTTCATTGGTGGAATCATCTTTCGTACGCGATCGTATGCCTGGCGACATTACCGGCCTTCTTGCATCGATCCGCGACCAGGGTCAGCAAGTCCCGATTCTCGTTCGTCCGCATCCGACGGATGCCGGCCGTTACCAGGTCGCTTTTGGTCATCGCCGCTTGCGCGCGGTTCAAGAGCTTGGTCAGCAGATCAAGGCAATCGTTCGGAATCTGACTGACGAAGAACTGGTGATCGCTCAGGGACAGGAAAACAACGAGCGCGAGGATCTTTCCTACATCGAGAAATCTCGATTTGCGCATTATCTCAAGGAGCGCTTCCCGCGTGAGGTCATCATCTCCGCCATGTCATTGGACAAGGCAGAAATCTCTCGCATGTTTGCCATCATCGACCAACTTCCGGCGGATTTGATTGACGCAATTGGCCCGGCTCCGGGCGTGGGTCGGCGCAGTTGGCAGGAATTGGCGGAACTCGTCCAAAAATCGTCCGGCGAGGATGCGATCGCGATCGTTCGAAGCGAAAGTGTTCAGCAATTGCCTTCGCAAGATCGTTTCAAGGCCGTTGTCGCCAAGCTCAAGCCGCGTCGAGCCGCCCGCTTGCCAAATGTGCTGTCGGCAAAGTCCGGGGAGCGTCTCGCCCACATAAGGCAGAGCAAGACCAAGCTCGAAATCACGATCGATCGGACAGAAGCGGCCGATTTCGCGGCATTCCTGTTAAACGATGCGGTGGCCCTTTTCGAGGAGCGCCGCGCCATCAGTCAACGTAAGAAGGAAGCATAACCGCAAAAGAAAAGAGGCCCCAAAACGTCGCCGCCTCGGAAGCCCCCTATCTCTTAAGCAAAGATAGAATCGCATTTCCGGGAATCATCGTCAAGAGTCCAGGCGTCGTTTTGGCGAACGAATTTCTTTTGCCTGCTGAAAGGTGAAAGACGATGCAAACGGAAAGTGTGACGACGCCCTTCGGGCGGCGGCCGATGACGCTCGCGTTGATGAGGCGTCAACAAGCGACAAAGCTCATTCGGGTAGGCAAAACCGTCGATAAGTGGAAGGTTTTCCGGGACGCGTCCGCAGCAAAGGAAGCGCTCCAGATCCAATCGAACAGCCTTGCCGTCCTGGATGCCCTTCTGAGTTTCTATCCGGAAAACGAACTGCGTGAAGATGCGCAGATGGTCGTCTTTCCATCCAATTTGCAATTGTCGCTGCGCGCCCATTCAATGCCAGGCTCCACTCTGAGACGGCACCTTTCCATCCTAGTTGAGGCGGGACTTATCGTCCGACGGGACAGCGCAAACGGTAAGCGCTTTTCCAGAAAGGACGAGACTGGCTCTCTTGAACAGGCTTTCGGTTTTGATCTTTCCCCTCTCCTCCTTCGGGCGGAAGAGCTTGCCATGCTTGCACAGGACGTCATTGCGGCGCGCATGGCCTATCGCAAAACGAAAGAAAAGCTGACTATCTGCCGGCGGGACACCCGAAAGCTCATCACGGCTGCGATGGAAGAAAGCGCCGCAGGAGACTGGCAAGTGATCGAAGAGGCCTATATCGGCATTGTCGGACGGCTGTCCAGAACACCTACGATGGCAGAATTGACCGACGTTCTCGATGAAATGGAAATGCTGAAGGACGAAATACTCAACCTCCTCGAAAACAATCATAATATCGAAAATTCTAGCACCAATGGTGTCCAAACTGAGCGCCACATACAGAATTCAAAACCAGAATTCATTACTGAACTTGAACCTCGCTTTGAAAAGGAGCAAGGCGAGAAGGCGAGGCAGACCGGAAAGTTAAGCGAGCCGCTAAAGACTTTCCCGCTTTCCATGGTGCTGAAAGCCTGCCCGCAGGTGTCGGATTATGCCCCTGGCAGCACGGTCGACAGCTGGCGCGACTTGATGTCAGCCGCTGTGGTGATCAGATCGATGCTCGGTGTCAGTCCGTCGGCCTACCAAGAGGCCTGCGAAATTATGGGGCCGGAGAGTGCAGCAGTGGCAATCGCATGCATCCTCGAACGCGCCAACCTGATCAATTCGCCAGGAGCGTATCTGCGCGACCTCACCCGACGTTCGACACGAGGCGAGTTTTCCCTCGGTCCGATGGTAATGGCGGCGCTAAAAGCGAACACTCAAACAGATATGAAGGCAGGGTGAGATGAAGATCATGCCGTGCCGACGTCCGCAACAGTGTTGATCTCGGCCCTACCCCGCTTTCTGAGTCTCCACGAAGCGTTGACCGTGGTCATCGAAGGAAGCGATTGAAGTTCCTTGCTTTCTAAAACTTCGACACTGCAACGATGGCACCTTTCGGCCCAGTTTCCACAACGAGCCCGTTATGGCATTACGCGCTCGCATGTGACGCGGAACCGGCTATGACGCAAGTCGTCAACCACGTGGGTGCGAATCCCTTTCGCATCTACCGAGCTGAGTGTCTCCCTCAAGCGAGCTACGCGGTTGCGGGCTTCTACGGTCGTTGCAAGTGCATAGCGAATGTCGCCAAACTCCAATATGTCGGGATGGAAATTGTGGGCTGATCCGTGGTGAGGAAGCGTCATGATCCCAACGCAATCGCCGAATGGCTCGTAAAATTCACGCCACGGCTTTCGCCATTTATCTTGAAGAAGAGCGGCATCTCCAGTGCCCAGCCACCCCATGCCATCGTCTTGCCAGAAATGGTGTCGATATTCCGGATAGCCGATCGACGTCGCCCACCTGCTTGTGGGCCGGCCGGGGGCGGTGGGTCTTTGGGCGAGTGCGCCGGAGTAAAGTGACATCGATACTGCGTTATGACCGCCGGGAAAGTGGCGCTGATAGATAGCAACAAGCTCCTTTATCGTATTCATCGAGCCTAGCCGTGCAAGGAGCGCCTCTCTTAGCTTGGTGTTGCCAGTTCGGCGAGCACCCAACGCGGCTCTCATGTCTTTCACAAAACGCTTGCGGCTGGCGTCATCGACGGGGTGGACATAAGGCAGAAGGATCCAGTCGGCGCTGTACCAGGGCTCGTCGGCGTAAGTTCGCCACTCCAGCTGAAAAAAGGATCCGGACGCTGCGAGTATAGCACGTTCCTGTTCTACACCTGTCGTATTAGCGGGAGTAAGCCCCTCGCTGCCTCCGCCATGGGGCGGTTTGAGATGATCTTTCAATCGACTGGCGGGGCGCTTCCTTTTATCCCTATCCTCCAAGTGGAGCGCGCGGCGCCGCTCTCCCGGATCGTCGGGCGGCAAGTCGGGATCTGCTGGACGGGGCGGGGGTGTGTCGTTTGGTCCGCCCTGCTGCAGAAAGATGACCTGCTCCACGCCGCGATCGAGCCACCAGGCGATGGGATCTCTGAAATAGTCAAGAGACGAGCGCGACGCTGCCCTCGTTCGAAGTCGGACAGGACGAAGAGCAGTCGCTCAATATCATCGAGATAGGGCACCACGGCCTTTCGGGCCGGCGCCATTGCCTGTAACCGGTCAATTCCGTTGATATGGTCGGCGTGAAGGTGGGAAACGAAAAGAATGCCCGTCGCACCGCCCGACTGCTCGCGAAAAAGCGAAAGCTCTGCGTTGAAGGCTTCGCTTTGTTCGGATCCGCAATCATAAACATAATGGAAAACGCCTGTCGGGCGGTCGAACGCCGACATCGTGTGCGGAGCCGAGATTTCGGTCGTGGTGATTGACCCTGTATGGAACCCACCATGGCCTACGGAGTGTTGGGTCCTTACGATTTTTGCGTGTTGCATACCTGTCCTTCCAGGCCCTCGCGTCAAACGTTCCGGGCCAACCTTGTCGCGCAAAATCGCGTCGAATCAAATCATTTAGTTCACCCTTGATGAGCACACGTCCGCTCTGAGATAGAGAATGATGTCCTGAAAAACGCGGTTGTGCGCATTGAGGAGGACGTTGACCGCGGTCATCACGGTAAACTGTTGAAACGTAACAACGTTTTTGATCGGAAAAGTGGCGGGCATTGCCCATGGCCGCCCCAATGAACGTCGTGCTGGCTGCGTGTGGCGGCTTTTGCCTGGGCTCCACGGAATGGAACATACAGAACATGGACGTCCAAAGTGAAGCACGCCTAGCGAATTAGATCGGGGGTTGACCGCGGTCATCTCTCGATCTCGTTGAGTTGATTATGTTTCTTAATTGGCGGGTGATTTACATTGGTCGGTCAGTTACGGGTTGGTTCGAGCAGTCGGCCAATTTCCATTGAGGATAGACATGTTACAAACGCTCGACAGGCCCTTTTTTTTCTTGATGAGGTTCAAGGCGAGACACAAAAAGCGCTTAAACTGGAAGCGGCGTGAGCGGTATCCTTCTGCCAAGCCATATGATCATCTCGAAAAGCGCCTGGACATAATTTCTGAAATCCGAAGGGTTCTTCGCTTCTGGAGCATCGGAGCGGAAATCTTTGAACGCCTGGTCCCCGAATCCGAGGCGATGGGCGCCCGCATCGTCGGCGAGATCTTAGCAGGCGAGTTTCAACGTGCTGAACGATTGGCGTCCGAGACGCCCCCGAGATGGATCAGAGACCATGTGGCTTCGCACGCGTGGCAGCCGACATTCGAACCGCGTGCAAAGCTCGCCGATTGGGGATGTTCGTCAAGAACCCGCATGCGGCGGTCATCGCATACATTGCCCATCATCTCGGTATCCATCCGCGGGGTGATTCCGAAGAGGTCTTTTCAAACTGTCTGGACAAAGCGACAGAGGCCGAGAGTTGGTCCTTTGCTCCCGTTGCAATCCTCTTTTGGATTGCCCATGTGGCAGAGAGAAACCTGATGGGCGATGATCTTCCCGCAAAAGCCGACGAGAATGCGTTCAACGGACGCCTGCTTACAGCGCTTATGTCCGCAGCGAGAAAGGAGGGAAGATTGCTCGCCTACCAGCTTGGCTATGATGAACACTATCCTCCCGAGCTCGGCGTGCTTGAGACAGAGCGACAGGTGATCGAACCGAACGTCGGGGCTGACTTCTGCATCCTCGTCTACTTCAAAAAACAGGATGGGAATGCCATCGTTTGCGCGGCGCTGGTCCAGGGGAAAATGGAAGGGGAGGGCTTAACGGACGCCTATACCACAAACATTTTCAGGGATTCCAGTTTCGGGGTGAATCACCAAATCCGGGCTCTGACCTCCCCGGAAAAAGACGGCTATCACGCGGTTTATCTGCGCAGCCGTGCGACGCGACCAATCGTGGTGGCTACGGCGCAGGACTTTTGTCGGTTGGCAGTTAAACGCGAGAATGCAGACGTTATTTTCCCGCTTAGCAGTTTAACTGAGATTCGGTGGGTCGGAAATCTCATTAAATTCAACACCTGCCGTCAATTTGGTCGACGAACCAATCTCACATTAAGTGCAAAAAATCCAAGCGGCAGTCTCAAATTAGATGCCAGGTCTCAGATTTAGTGCCGGGCTATCTTGTTGAAAGTGTCGGGACGGAACCTCACGATTAGATGCAGAACGACAACTGGATCACTATGATGTTTTTCCGGAAACAGGAAGCCGATGAAGGCAAGAAGATCTGCTGCAAGATGACGCGGTATTTCTGCCCGGTGCTTTCCGGTGGGAGAGGCGGCCCAGCCATCGAATCATCGATCCTGCAGATCGGCCAAAGGATCATCGTGTGAAAAGGCGCTCGATCTCCCGGCGCTGGTCGGCGTGTTTGACCGGATTATCGTTCCTTAGCTTTTGAAGGTTGAGGATCTTCCAGCGGACGGCCGGCAAGTCGAGGGCGTGCGTCAGGCCGATAACCTCGAAGTCGGGTTCGCCATCGTGAAGAGACAGCAGAAACGTGCGGGCCTGGTCATCTAGGTGTGCCTGGATGTCCTTCAGGAGCCGCTCCCGGATATCCAGCAATTCATCCAGCGCGACTTTCTGGATTGTCATTCCATCGAATTCTTGATTGAAGGCATGTGCGACGTCGACCCTATTGGGCTGCAGCAACTCATGGGGCGGGCGTCCGGAGCTCGCCACGTAGACGAGAAAGGTGCGAAACAGCGGGTCTGTCAGTCCTTCGTTTTCATAGAGCAACTTGATGTCGAAGAGATCGCGCGGATGTTGGCGATCGACTGCTGCATGCAGCTTGCCACCGAAGAGGTCTTCGAAGGCGACAACCTGCATTTCTGCAAAACCAAACTGATCTTCGACCCGCTCGCTGACCCTGCGTCGTTCGACGGGATGTACCGTGCCGCGGGCGACCGGAGAGGTTTCGACCTTGATTGCGGTCTGGCCCCGCCTCACCTCGACGCGTGTGTCGCCGCCGCCACCGCCGGCCATCCGCTTTGCCCGGACGCCCTTGATCCTCTCGACCTTTGCGGCCACCCGATCAAGGGCAAAGTCGATTTCGACTAGGCTCTCGTCCCTCGGTTTGAGCGGAAGGTAGGTCAGGTCGATATCGACCGAGAGGCGCGGGAGGTCTCTGTAGAAGAGATTGATGGCGGTGCCACCCTTCAATGCGAAAGCCGGTTCGTCGGCAATCATCGGCAAGGCCTGGACGAGGAGTTCGAGCTGGGAAAGATACTGGTCACGGGCCATCGTTGCCCTCGGGCTTTCCAGGAAGGTACTCCTCGGGAATGGTGATGCGGTATTTAGGATGCAGCTTGCCACCCTTGATGAATGAGCGATCGCCACTTCCAAGGTCGATGACCGATCGGTCAACATGCTTGAGCCAGGCGTGCTCGTGGCGGTCGGCAAAGACAAAGAAGAGCCTTTTCACCTGGACTTTGGTGCAGTCGGCCAGAAGCTCGGTGATGCGGCGCGGACGCAGGTTTGTCAGACCCTCGAAGATCGTATCGATGTTGTGAAAGCTTTCGTTGTCCGGCAGTTCGTCCAGCGCTTCGATGATGGCCCGCTCTGGCGTTGAGGCGCGTAACGTCCAGCTCTGCAGAAACAGGATGGCGTTGCCGTCCGGTTCAGCTGCTAGGGGCTCGATCCCAAGATCCGGCGTCTTGAAAAGACGTGTGCTGCGGAGGACGGGGAGGCCATTGGTGGGGAGGTTCGTGAGCCAGCGGGGCGCATCGCCGTAGATGAAGATTTTTTCGGCCGCCCCCAGCGCGAGGTAATGTACATGCCCGCGAAGTCCGAGCGCTGTGCGGCCGCCGACATGGAACGGGTAATCCATGATGGTCTGTGCGGACATGACCGCGATGCGCCAGTCGATGCGTTCATCGGCTGAGCCGTCCCGGCCTGCGGGACGCCGATAGACGCCATGCATGACGGGCTTCAGCCAGCCGCGGCGGAGATAGTCATGCGTCGAACTGCGGCGGATTTCCATTTTCCGCATCCATGCAGAATCCACGATGAAGCCTGCCGGAACCTCATCCAGCATTGACTTTAGCTTATCGCGTTTTTGATCGCTCATAACGGACAAAAATGGCACTAATTAAAGTACGTAGCAAGGACGACTTTGTAAAATAGAGAAAATGTCCGTTTGAAACGGACTTTTTCGATCAATGGCACGGCGATGAATGCCGTTCGTTCATCTTAAGGCTACTCCGCCCAAGGCTGCACGAACTCGATAGTTTTCATGCCCACGCGCAGAAAATGCGGGTCTTTGACCTCTTTGGTACTAACAAAGAAGAACGCGTGAACTGGCGGCCATGGAGTTCAACCACGCTCATCAAGGTAAAGCACACCGCCATCATCCGGCGTCGGCGACACACAAATCATTCTCGGCGTCAGACTGCAACTAGCCAGCATCGTTTTGTTTGGCGACCCTTAAGGTGAACAGGCGATGAGGGTGGGCGGGCATTAGCGAGCCTGGTGTCGTTTGGGATGTGGACCGCCAACGCGATAGTCGTTATTAGCGAGGTTTGTCGCGATAACGAAGACGTCGCCGAAACATCACCGCAGACACCCAAGGCCTCTCAAAGTGAAAAAAGTCCAGCGCAACTTTGCCGTCGAGTACAGATCGGGTCGGCGAAAACTTAATTCCAATCCGAATTCCATCTGGGGAGACATGGATCTCAAGTCCGTTGCACAGGATCTGCAGGACGAGGCAATGCCATTCCTTCCGGAAACTTCCGAGGTTAGCAGCACCGGAATGTCTTTCAACGGAGAACAACAGGCCGCGGCGTTGTTGACACCGCCGATTGAGCAGGAGACAAATGCATCGGCTTTACAGGAGACCTTAATGGCCGACGAAAACAATACGATGACTGATGCTGACACGCCGGCCACGGCGACGCCCGATGTACCCAAGAAGGAGCGCAAACCTCGCGCCAGGAAGGCGGCGCCTGAAACCGCCTCTGCAACGGTTTCGCCGCAACCGGCAGCGGCATCGAATGCCGCAGCGGTCAAGCCGAAGAGAGGACGCAAGGCAAAGTCCGAGGAGGCTGCGGCAAGCGCCAAACGTGCGCCTGTCAAACGCGCTCCGAAGGCCGTACAAGCAGCCACCGCTCCGTCTGTAGCGGCAGTTGACGAGTTTGCTGATCTTCTGCAGCTGGAAGAAGAAAACCAAAGACTGCGCAAGCAGCTGGCCGAAAAGCTCCGTGCTGAAAATGCCGATCTGCGAAAGCGGCTCAACCTCGGTTGACAGGTGGCGGCTGGTTAAGCGCTGGCTGCATTCAAGAGGTTATCTCGAAACGAACATATTGGCGGCGGCTGGTCCTGCCGCCATCGCTTTTGCCCGCCTGCATGACGGGGGTAGAATATGAGGTCGGATATATGGCGTCTCCGTGGAAACTTCTTGCTCGGCTGGTGTCACCGCGACGTCGGCAGCGCCAGGAACATGGCTCGACCGAAGATGTGAAGCCGGACCTGTTGGCCATCGCCAACCTGACTGAAACGGCTGCCGATAACGGATTGAACACCGCGGCGCCTCCGGTCGACGAAAAGCCGGTCGCCGACGAACAATCGGAAGCGGTGTCAGCGGACCCGGATCATTCCGACGAAACCGCAAGCATTATCCATGGCACGGCCGATAGCGAGGACGCCAGGCTTGCGGAGGCGGCTGATCCGGCCCTGTCCGATGAGCCCGGTACGATCGCACGCGAAGCACCAAAACCCTTCGAAGGTATTACGCGAAGGCGCAGGAAACTGACCAAGTCAGCGGAGCCGGTTGAAGCTGGTTTACCTCCCTCTGCAGCCGCTCCCTCCGTTTCTGACGACAAGATCAGTCTTGACGAAGAAATCAAGCTGCTTCGGAACCAACTCGCGCGTAAGCTTCAGCTGCAAAATGCACAACTGGAGAGGATGCTAGAGCGTTTCGAACGCTGAACGTATCATTCAATAAATGGGCGAATCCTCGTTTGCTCGGCAGAGCGTCACACTGCCTCCTTTCCACTAGCGTTCGGCTGCTGACATTCCTCGTGACCCGAGGGTGTTCGTGACCCCCCGTCATCGATGCGCTTCGACCTACAATTAGGCCAGAGTGCCTCGTATGGGTTTCCGGAGCCGTGGGTGTGCTTAGGTCACCAACCTGATTGCCGTCACAGCTCAGACAACGCCCTGTGCTCGGCCGCAGCTGCCTTCAGCGTTTCGATTGTTCGGTTTCCTCGCGAAACAGGTTGAGCATCACAGCTGCCGCAAGCTCGACGTCCGAATTGTCCTTAGTCAAACCGCGTTGCGCCCCCCATTCCTCCAGCACAACGTCCAGGATTTCCAGTTCGTCCGGCCCAAAGGTGGTTTCCAGAAACTGATGCATGCTCGAATGACCTGTTCACAAGTGACGGCCGCAATGTGGGTAGGGATCGGCGCGGATCAAGGGCGGATTCGCATGCGGAGCGGTTGCAGAGAGGAAGAGGAGGGAAGGGGAGCTGTGACGGATTGAGAGGGTTGGAGAGAGGCTCCGGCCGGTCCGTCATGGAGAAACTGACATGGCACAAGCCATCCAGAAAATCACCCTCAGTGCAGCCCAGGATATTCCCTTCAACAAGCTGGTGCTCAGCCAGCAGAACGTCCGCAAGATCAAGGCGGGCATCTCGATCGAGGATCTGGCGGAAGACATCGCCCATCGCGGGCTGCTGACCAGCCTCAACGTCCGTCCCGAACTCGACGGCGATGGCAACGAGACCGGCATCTATCGTATCCCAGCCGGCGGTCGTCGCTATCGCGCCCTTGAGCGGCTGGTTGCGCAGAAGCGACTGGCCAAAGCCGCCGGCGTTCCCTGCATCGTCAGTAAAGGCGAGACGCTGGAGGTCGAGGATTCGCTCGCCGAGAACGTCCAGCGCGTCAGCCTTCATCCGCTCGATCAGTTCCGCGCATTCCAGACTCTCTGGGAGCAGGGGCTTGGCGAGGAGGAGATCGCGGCGCGCTTCTTCGTCTCGGTTGCCACCGTCAAGCAGCGCCTGCGGCTGGCCTCCGTCTCGCCGCGACTGCTCGATCTTTATGCCGAAGACGAGATGACGCTCGAGCAGATCATGGCCTTCTCGATCACCAACGACCCTGTTCGCCAGGAGCAGGTCTGGGATACGGTGTCGCGTTCGCATAGCCGTGAACCTTATTATGTTCGCCGGCTGCTGACAGAGACCGCCATCCGCGCTAGCGACCGCCGCGCCGTCTATGTCGGTATCGAGGCCTATGAAGCGGCCGGTGGCGTGACCATGCGCGATCTGTTCGACCAGGATCAGGGCGGCTGGCTGCAGGATCCGGCCCTGCTCGAGCAGCTCGTGATGGAGAAGCTGAAGGCTGACGCCGAGGCGGTCCGCGTGAGCGAAGGCTGGAAGTGGGTCCAAGCCGCTTTTGATTTCCCCTACGGTCACACGTCCGGGCTGCGCCGCTTCTATGGCGAGCAGGTCGAAATGACAGAAGACGAACTGGCCCGCTATGATGCCAACCGCGCCGAATACGACAAGCTCGACGCGGAATATGCGGAGGCAGACGAGTACTCGGAAGCGACCGAACAGAGGCTGGAGGAGCTTGGTAGCGAACTCGACCGCCTGAATGACCGTCCATATTTCTTCGATCCGCAAGAGGTTGCCCGCGGCGGCGTCTTCGTCTCGCTCGGCGCCAGCGGCGAACTCAAGATCGAGCGCGGCTTTGTGCGGCCTGAGGATGAGCCGAAGGGCGAGACCGATCCCTCCGCTGATGCCGGCGATAATGACGTCGATCAAGGCAATGACCTTGCGGGAACCGGTGCCGCCAGCGGGGAGGGCGCCCAACCGGACGACGAGGATGAAACGATCAAGCCGCTTCCCGATCGCCTGATCCTCGACCTGACAGCGGCGCGCACGGTTGCTTTGCGCAATTCACTCGCGAACGATCCTGTCATCGCCTTCGTCGCGGTCCTGCACGCCTTCGTCCTAAAGGCCTTCTACGTCTACGGCTCGGATTCATGCCTGGAGGTGACGCTGCAGAGCACCCGCTTCAGCCAGACGCCGGGGCTCGGCGACACGGTCTGGGCGAAGGAGATCGATCAGCGGCATGAAGGCTGGGGCCAGGATCTGCCCAAGGATCCGAACGATCTCTGGGATTTCCTGATCACGCTCGACGAGGTCAGCCAGCAGGCGTTGTTTGCGCATTGCGCCTCGTTGTCGGTCAATGCGGTGATCGAACCATGGAACAAGCGCACCCGGGCGATTGCACATGCCGATCAGCTTGCCCGCTCGATCGGTTTAGATATGGTCGAAGCCGGCTGGACACCGACTGCCGACAACTATCTCGGCCGGGTCACCAAGGCACGCATTCTGCAGGCGGTCCGGGAGGCCAAGGGCGATCAGGCGGCAGAGCTGATCGGCCACCTCAAGAAGACCGAGATGGCCCGCGAGGCTGAACGGTTAATGGCCGGTAGTGGTTGGCTTCCGGAGCCTCTCCGTCTTGTGACAGATGTCGCTTCCGTCGACGACGCGACGTGCGAAAACGCCGAGATACTGAGCGGCGATGCCGCCGGGAGCGGCAATTCCGATCTCCCAGCGTTCCTGACTGATAACGGGGACGATGCCCACGCTGCGACTGACGAAGTCAACGAAGAACGGCATCTCGACGCCGCCGAATAACTGTCCTCCCAGAGTTCAACCGACGGCCCGGCTCCGAAAGGAGACCGGGCCGCTTCCATATTCAGGAGCATTTCAATGCCCGACTTTACGATCGAATCCACCTATCACCTGCCGGTTTTTCGGCATCGAACTTATGCGGCTGACACGCTCGAGGCCGCCTGCCGGGCCGCCGTCGACGACGACAATTGGGATCTCGCCGAGAAAGACTACGATTCCTCCGGCGAGGTTCATATCACCGGCGTCTGGGAAGGCGCCGATAGCGCCTACAACGGGGGGTCAGTTCCGGTGCCCTCGCAATTCGATGAAGCTGTCCAGCGGCGTGCACGTCATTTCGAGATCCTGCTCGGCCTGTTGAAGATCTTCTTCGACGACGCGCCAGCAGCACGGCCTCCGTCGCCCGACTGGCTTGCCCGCTCGGCCTGGGAGATAGCGCGTGGTGAGGCAATCCTTGGCAACGCTCTGGATCCCGATGAGCCTGTGGATCCGCCAAAGGCGACCCATGTCCTTGGCCGGCTGCAGGAAGAGCAGGTTCGGGATGCGATCGCCGCCGTACTGGAGGTCGATGACAATTTCCGAGCGCTTTCGCCGGCGGCCGTAACCGACGACGAGATCCACACCGCCTGCCTCACGATCGCGACGACGATGGATGTCTCGGATGTCGTCGGCAATGCCGAATTCCAGGCAGCGCTTGCGGCGATCCGGGCAGCGCATCAGCGCCTCCATCCAGCTTGATCGACCATCAGCCATTTTACTTCCCCAACCCAGCCCGGCCACAGCGCCGGGCGTTTGTTTTCAGGAGACTCCCATGAACACTTTAACACACGAGGTTTCCTCGGGCTTCAAGGTCGATATATCGCGCGGCGAACGCATCGGCCGCGTTTCTTCGGAGTGGTTTTCGCGCCCCGATGACGAGCGGTTCCTGTCGCTGACCGAGCTCTACGATACCGTCCGGTCCCGGGCCGACCGCGCCAATGCGCGAACGATCGAAAGTGCTGCGATCCGAGTCGAGGCAACCCGCGAAAATGCGGAGCGGCTTGAGCTTCTTATTCCAGGTCAGCGCCAACCGATCGCTCCGACCCATTGGAGCTACGGCCAGCTGTGCAGCCTGGTCGGCGCACCCTCCACCTACATGCGTCAGCTGCCGGCGCCGCTGGCCGCGATCAATCTGCAGCATGGTCTGCTCAATCATCGTGCCGAGCTCGTCAAAACGCTCGAGATGGATGACGGCCGACTGGCGCTGCGTGCGGTGACTGGGCCGGAATACGGCCGCATCTGGGACCACGAACTGGTCTCGGCGGTGATGAAGATCGCCGGCAATGGGACCGGCGACACGATGTGGAAAGTGCCGGGTGTCCTGGATTGGTCGACGATGACCCACAATCCGTTTGTCGACATCACCAAGGATACGACGACGCTCTATGCCAGCGACAGGGACGTCTTCCTGTTCCTGGTCGACGACACCCATCCGATCGAAGCCGGGCGATTGCCGAACGGCGAGCCGGACCTCTACTTCCGCGGCTTCTACGCCTGGAACTCGGAGGTCGGATCGAAGACGCTCGGCATCGCCTCCTTTTATTTGCGGGCGGTCTGCGCCAACCGCAATCTCTGGGGCACGGAGAATTTCGAGGAGATCACCATCCGGCACTCGAAGTTCGCCGCCCAGCGCTTTGCGCATGAGGCGGCACCCGCGCTGACCAGCTTCGCCAATTCCTCTCCGGCGCCATTCATCGCCGGCATCAAGGCGGCGCGGGAGCGGATCGTCGCGCGCAAGGACGACGACCGAGAGACGTTCCTACGTCGGCGCGGCTTTTCCAAAGGCGAGACCGGCAAGGTGATCGAGATGGTTCTGTCGGAGGAGGGCCGGCCACCGGAATCGATCTTCGATTTCGTGCAGGGCATCACCGCGCTGGCGCGCACCAAAACCCATCAGGACACGCGTCTCGAACTCGAAAGCAAGGCCAAGAAGCTGCTCGAAAGCGCTGCCTGACATGTTCACGCGCGCCGGCTCAAACCGGCCGCCTCAGCACCGCCCAATCGTCATCCCAGAGCCCGGTCAAGCGCCGGGCCTTATTTTGTCCGGAGCACCCAATGGCTATCCCCGATCACGCCCGCACAAACTTCGACACGCTGCTGCGCGCCGCAGCCGATGGCAAGCTTGCTCTTATGGAATGCCTCGACGCCGCCACACGCGAGCCGCGTTACGTGCTTTGCGCCGTCGGCCGCAGTGACGACGAATACGTCTTCACGCCATTCGGCCATCTCGCCGACGGCAACCCATACGACACCTACCTGCCGCCCGATCCTGCCGACCCGGCTGGCTTCATCGCAGCCCGGACCGCCTAGGCGCCCAGGATCGTCGGCAGAGTATCGGTCGGCAGTCCGCTCGACCTTCCCTGCAGGCTTGGCAAGTTCTCCTTCGAAGCTTCGGAGGAGCGCTTGAGCCACGCCGTTCTCCTTTCTCTCTCGGAGTATTTTTCGATGAATATCATCTCGCATCCTCAAAACGTTTCCATCACCCCACGTCCTGATGTCAAAAGCGGCGCGGGAGCGCTTATGGATGTTGCCGCTCAGATCACCGCAATCCTCGAGCGAGGTAAAGCGGTCGGCGCCGCTGACCTGCGCACTCTGATGACCGACACCTTCGGCGGCAGTGACGCCGAAGGCGCCTGGCTGTGGAAAGACGCCTATGAGGCGGCTGAAGCAGCCCTGGTCCTGTTCCTGCGCAAGTTCGGGCCAGCGATCGTTTCCGGCGCCCATTCGCCCCAATCGACACTCGCGATGCTAACGAAAGTGGCGAACCTCCTGCCGACCCATACACGAAGATCTGAGGAGAGCCAGGCCCTGCAGCAATTCTCGACACCGATCCCGCTTGCCTATGTCGCATCTCGTGCTGCAGGCATCACGCCTGCGGACACGGTTCTCGAGCCGTCGGCTGGAACCGGCCTTATGGCGATCTTCGCGGAACTCGCGGGCGGGCGCCTTGCGCTCAACGAATACGCGGCCGTTCGGAAATCGCTGTTGCAGCAGCTCTTCTCTGGCGTTTCGATATCGCAGCACGACGCCGCGCATATCGACGATTATCTCGATCGCTCCGTTCGACCGAGCGTCGTTTTGATGAACCCGCCGTTCTCCGCTGGCGTCCATGTCGAAGGCCGCGTCGCCGACGCGGCGTGGCGGCATCTGACTTCCGCCTTCGCTCGCTTGGTCCCCGGCGGTCGGCTGGTCGTGATCACCGGCGCAGGTCTTTCTCCCGATAATCTCGTCTGGCGCGAAGCCTTTGTTCGGCTGCAAGAGCAGGGAACACTTCTGTTCACCGCAGCGGTCAACGGCGATATCTACGCTCGCCATGGCACCACAATGGAAACGCGGCTCATAGTCATCGACAAGATTCCGGCCCACGATCCCTCGAAGCTCGCAACGTCGAGCGGGACTGCGCCGGATCTGGAAACTCTACTGACCTGGATCGGCGGCCTTCCAAAGCGTGCGCCCATGACGATGCCGAGTTCCCGTGGAGCACCCCGCAGCGGTATCCTGCACGCGGAGAGAATGCGTCCAGCAGCAAGCGCCACGTCGCATCGCCCTGCGGAGGGAGGACGGCCGAGGCCTGCAGCAACGGTGCGTCCCATACCTGTCGATGATGAGATCATCGAACTCTCCTATGAGCTGCGAGACGCTCAGCCCAAAGACGAGACCAATGCCGCTGACGGCATATACGAGGCCTACCGGCTGCAATCGATCCACATACCCAATGCAAAACCGCATCCCGACAGGCTGGTCGAATCCGTTGCCATGGCATCGGTCGCGCCGCCGAAGCCGAGTTATCGCCCCCACCTGCCGAAGCGCGTCACCACCAGCGGGGATCTATCCGACGCCCAGCTTGAAAGCGTTATTTATGCCGGGGAAGCCCATTCCGGCTATCTCGCCGGACACTGGAGCGTCGATGCCTCCTTTGACAATCTCAAGGCGGTCGCATCGGATGCAGAACTTGCTGCCCGCTTCCGTCGCGGCTGGTTTCTCGGCGACGGAACTGGGGCCGGCAAGGGCCGCCAGGCCGCCGGCATCATTTTGGACAACTGGCTGAAAGGCCGCCGACGCCACGTCTGGATTTCAAAATCCGACAAGCTGATCGAGGATGCCCAGCGCGACTGGAGCGCGTTGGGCCAAGAAAAGCTGCTGGTGACGCCGCTGTCGCGTTTCCGGCAGGGAAAGCCGATCAAGCTGGAGGAGGGCATCCTCTTCACCACCTTTGCGACGCTGCGCAGCGACGAGCGCGAGGGCAAGCGATCGCGCGTGCAGCAGATCGTCGACTGGCTTGGAAGCGATTTTGACGGCGTTATCATCTTCGATGAAGGCCACGCCATGGCCAATGCGGCCGGCGGCAAGACCGAGCGCGGCGATAAGGCGGCGTCACAACAGGGCAGGGCAGGGCTCCGCCTGCAACGAGCCCTTCCGGACGCCCGCGTCGTCTACGTCTCGGCAACCGGCGCATCGGAAGTGGAGTCGCTGGCCTATGCGGAGCGCCTCGGCCTTTGGGGCAGCAGCGACTTTCCCTTCCCGACCCGTTCCGAATTCATCGCGGCGATCGAGGATGGCGGTGTGGCGGCGATGGAAGTGCTCGCCCGCGACCTCAAGGCCATGGGGCTTTATGCCTCGCGTTCGCTCTCTTTCGAAGGCGTCGAGTACGAGATCCTCGAACACGAGCTGACCGAGGAACAGGTCCGCATCTACGACGCCTATGCCGAGGCCTTCCAGGTCATCCACAACCATCTCGACGCTGCCATGGAGGCCTCGGGTATCACCGGGAAGTCCGGGACGCTCAACAAAAACGCCAAGGCGGCCGCCCGCTCGGCCTTCGAAAGCTCGAAGCAGCGGTTCTTCAACCATCTTCTCACCTCGATGAAGACGCCGGCCCTCCTCAAAGCGATCGCCGCAGATTTGAACGAAGGTCATGCTGCCATCGTCCAGCTCGTCTCGACGGGAGCGGCGCTGACAGAGCGCCGGCTGGCGCAGATCCCGACCGAGGAATGGGGCGATTTGCAGGTCGACGTAACGCCGCGGGAATATGTCATCGATTACCTCATGCACTCCTTCCCGGTACAGCTCTTCGAGGAATTCTCCGACGCCGAGGGCAATCTGAGTTCCCGGCCGGTTCACGATGCGGATGGCAATCCTGTCATCTGCCGGGAGGCCGAACGGCGTCGCGACGAACTCGTCGAGACGCTGGGCAGCCTGCCGGCCATCCAGACGGCCCTCGATCAGATCGTCCAGTATTTCGGCATCAGCAAGGTCGCCGAGATCACCGGCCGCTCCCGCCGCATCATTCGCCGGGAGGACAGCAGCTCCATCGCGCGCTACGCCGTGCAGAGCCGGCCGGGCAGCGCCAATCTCGATGAGGCCCGCGCCTTCATGGATGACGAGAAGGGCATTCTCGTCTTCAGCGACGCCGGCGGAACCGGCAGATCCTACCACGCGGATCTTGCCGCCAAAAATCAGCGGCTGCGTCTTCATAACCTCCTGGAAGCGGGCTGGCGCGCCGACGTGGCGATCCAGGGTCTCGGCCGCAGCCATCGCACCAATCAGAAACAGCCGCCCCGGTTTCGGATGATCGCCACCAATGTCAAGGCGGAGCGACGTTTCCTCTCGACCATTGCCCGACGTCTCGACACGCTCGGCGCCATCACCCGCGGTCAGCGCCAGACCGGCGGGCAGGGCATGTTCCGGTCCGAAGACAATCTCGAATCCCAATATGCCCGCGACGCGTTGCGGCAATTCTACGGGTTGTTGCATGCCGGCAGGATCGAAGGCTGCTCGCTGGAGACTTTCGAAAGCATCACCGGCCTGTCTTTGACCTCGGAGGAGGGCGGACTGAAGGATGAGCTGCCGCCGATCCGGACCTTCCTCAATCGCATGCTGGCACTGACGATCGCAATGCAGAACGTGCTGTTCGAGGCCTTCGAGCAGCTGTTGGCCGCCCGCATCGAGGGTGCGATTGCCGCCGGCATCTATGACAAGGGCCTGGAGACGATCACCGCCGATAGCATGACGGTCACCGACCGCCGGCTGATCTATACGCATCCGGTCACCGGCGCGCAGTCGCACTTGCTGACCATCGAGCGCCGGGATCGCAATGCACCAATGTTGCTCTATGATGTGCGGGCTCTGGTCGGTCAGGATTCCCGCGCCAAGCTGATGATCAACGGCAAGTCAGGCCGGCCCGCTGTGATGGTGCCGACCCGCTCGATCATGCTGGACGACGGCTCCATTCAGCCGCGCGTGTCGCTGATCCGGCCGATGGACGAGCTCCGCTTCGAAGTCCGGCAGCTCGAAGAGACCAACTGGGAGGAGGCTGACGAACAAGCGTTCGCCCTCGCGTGGAATAACGAGGTCGCGGCCGTGCCGGAATTCGAGACGTCGACGATGCACATCGTCAGCGGGTTGTTGCTGCCGATCTGGAAACTCCTACCCCAGGATTTCTGCCGGGTGCGGCGGCTGCAGACCGATGACGGCGAGCGGATCGTCGGCCGGGTCATCGCCCCGGACAGACTCGCCGGCCTTTGCCGCAATTTCGGGATTGATCAGACCGACGTGCTGAGCGCCGACCAGGCCTGGGCATCGCTGCTCGACGGATCCTCCATCGTCGCGCTTGCCGGCGACATGACGCTGCGTCGCGTGCGTGTCATGAACGACTACCGCGTCGAGCTCATCGGCTTTACCGACGGCATGCGCGACTGGCTGCGATCGATCGGTCTGTTCTCCGAGATGATCAACTGGAAGCTGCGTTTCTTCGTCCCTGGCACAGATGAGGGTGCGGAGATCCTGGCGAAGCTGATGCAGCGTCATCGCCTTGTCGATGTCGCGCGCCGGTCATGACGGAGGTCTCTCATGCTTTCCGCCTCCGATCTGGCAGGCCGTCTCGCGCAGGACGCGGAGGCGGTCTGCCGGCGCTATCTCTCCGCCGGCCGCCGCGCCGGCAATTACTGGATCGTCGGCGATGTCGGCAACAACAAGGGACGGTCGCTCTATGTCCATCTGACTGGTCCCCGCGCCGGCCGATGGACGGATGCAGCGACCGGTCAGTTTGGCGATCTGCTCGATCTCCTCCGGGAGACCTGCGGCCTTGTCGATTTCCGGGACGTCGCAGACGAGGCGCGCCACTTCCTCAGCCTGCCTCGACAGGAGCCTGGGTCCATTCGCAGAACCGACGCCGAAAATTCTTCACCGGTTGAACGGCCGGCGTCTGAGCGGGCCAGGCGTCTGTTTCGGATGACACAGCCGCTGTCGGGAACGCTTGCCGACGCCTATCTCCGCGAGCGCGGTATCCTGAAGGCATCCACCCATGCGGCGCTCCGTTTCCACCCGTCCTGTTACTACCGCGATCTCGTCAATGGCCACACCACAAGCTATCCGGCCCTGATTGCCGCGGTGACCGACGCTTCCGGCGCGATAACCGGTGTGCATCGCAGCTGGCTCGATCCCGACGGCGCTGGCAAGGCCAAGGTAGACGATCCCCGTCGCGCGCTTGGCGGTCTTCTCGGCAATGCCGTCCGCTTTCGATTTCCGACCAACGATCTTGTGCCGGTCATCGCGGCAGGGGAGGGCCTCGAAACCATGCTGTCGCTATCGCATGTGATGCCCGACATGCCGATGGTCGCCGCTTTGACGGCCAATCATCTCGCGGCCTTCAACTTTCCGCCTGGATGCCGGCGCCTCTACATCGCCGCCGATGCGGATGCCGCCGGCCGGCACGGGATCGCGGGATTGAGCCGCAGGGCACAGGAAAGCGGGATCCTGCCGCTGGTTCTGTCGCCGGAGCTCGGCGACTTCAATGAGGATCTGCGCTGGCTGGGTTCCGACCGACTGACGGCGAGCCTTCGGGCTCAGCTGGTCCCTGAAGACGCGATGGCATGTCTGCCCGCATGAGGGCGGCGGGGCAGGGCAGGGGCGGAGCCGGCGAGGGCGGGAGGACGGTCCGCGGTGCCGGCTCCCCGAGTGGGCGCGCCCGCGGGCCTGCCGAGAGGCGACCCTTATCACGCGGGCCTCCGGCCTTCAGCGGGTCGGTCGGGTTTCTTCCCCCTGCCAGACCGCGGTCGCGGTCCGTCATTCCTCGCGGACTAAGAAACCCGCCCTCCGCCGCTCGGCGCTTCGCTGGGCCGCGGCGCTTCGCTTGCGGTTCCGGCCTCGGCCCGCATGACCGGGTTCGCCGTCAGGCCGCGAGAGGCGCGGCCCAAACCGACGGAGACCACCATGGACCTGATCCTTCACCCCGACGACGGCTTTGAGCTCCACCACGCATCCTCCCCGACCGACCGCTTCATCTACGAGATGCAGATCTTCGGCTATCGTCCCTTCCAGGACGAGCCCGATCCGCGGCCATTGCCGGAGGAACCGCAGGTCCAGTCCTCGATCACCACGATCTTCGAAGCGTTCGCCGAGATGCTCGGTGACACCCGCCTCGAGCCAGATCTCGAAGACCTGTTCTGGTCGATCCCCAATCTCTTCCATCGCGCCGGAGAGCGCATCCAGCGCGAACTCGATCGCAACGAGGAGGCGCAGCGCACCGGCCAGCGCGAGCAGGACGGCTCGGAGGTGAAGAGCGTCGAACTCGAACGCCTCATCGCCGAAGGCATCACGCTCCTGGAGCGCAGAAATAGCTTCGAGTTCATGCGCGACTATGCGGCCGATCTGTTCGAGGCGCAGACGGGTTCGTCCTGGCGGCCGCGCACCGGCTCAAAGGTCAACCACACCAATATGACGGCGGCGATGATCGATAGCCGGGATTTCCTATCCGCCCGTCGCCGGGCCGAGACCGAGGTGCTGATCCCAGCCGGCACCAAGATCGCCTTCTCCGGCGGGATAGACTATAACGATCATGAGCGGATCTGGGCCAAGCTCGATCAGGCGCATGCCAAGCATCCCGACATGGTGCTGCTGCACGGAGGCTCGCCGAAAGGCGCCGAACGGATCGCCGCCTGCTGGGCTGTCGCCCGCAAGGTGACGCAGATCGCCTTCAAGCCGAACTGGACCAAACATGCCAAGGCCGCGCCGTTCCGCCGTAATGACGATATGCTGTCGGTCATGCCCGCCGGATTGATCGTTTTTCCCGGAAACGGGATCACCGGCAATCTCGCCGACAAGGCGCGTCGGCTCGGCATCCCGGTCTGGCAGGCATCAGTAGACGGCGCGTGACAGGCTGTGTCAAAACGCAAGCGTCTCTAAGGTGAGACGCAGGGGTGAAGGCGCGTTCGGTTCACACCGGTCGCGCCTTCAGATTGATGCAGCGCATCAGGTTGAACGCCATCACTGATAGGGCCATTTCGGTGCTGGTCCCCTTGATGCCTCTGGTCAAAAACCGTCCGGTCATCATTCGTTTTATCGTTCCGAATGGATGCTCCGCAGCGCATCTTCGCAAACGCATCAGGTCAGGACTTGCAGCCACGCGCTCCGCCATCCGCTCAAGAGCATCTTCATGCTGATGCCTGCTAACCCAACGCCGTTCGGACTGTGTGTACCTCGACTTTAGCTCGCAATCCGTGCAATCCCGCGAGACATAAGTATAGCCGCTGCGGTTCACAGGGCCTTTTCGGTGCAGGATTCGACCGGCGGGGCAGGTGAACTGATCGCGCTCGGCGTCATAAATAAAGCTGGAGCGATCGAATTGATTGCCGTCACCTCGATTGTTGACGGAACGCTTCACCGGGACACAAGCGATTATGCTGTCATCCTCGCAGGCGGCCGCCGCGTTGCCGTTTGAGTATCCGGTATCGGCGACCACAGTCAGCTCTTCCAACGCCAGCAAATCCTTTGCGGCTTTCGCCATGGGATGTAGCATCCGCTGATCATTGACCTCATCGGTAACGGTGTGATGCAACACGATCCCCGTATCAGCATCCACCGCGATCTGCACATTGTATGATGGAGGTTTGCCGCCCCGACCGAAGCCCATTGGGCGCGCCTCCGGCTCGCCCTGCACCACAAGGCGACGGTCGTCCTGATCCAGTCGTTTCGACAACCGCTCCAGCTCAGCACGTCGCTCCTTCAAAACATGCAGAGCATTTTCGACGGTGTTTCCAGGATCGGTGATTTCCCTGCTATCCTCGCCGTCAAGACGGTCGAGATAATCAGAGATCTGCTTGTCGAGTTTCTCTTGCTCTTCGCCGATGCGCGCCTTGTCGAGTACACGCAACGGACTTGCCGCCGCACCCACCTTCGAACCGTCGATCGCGACAAGGCGAGCTGTAAAAAGCCCTTGCTCACGGCAGAATAGGACGAACGCCCGGCAGGTTGCGATGATTGCATCGCCATTGACGCGGCGGAAATCGGCAATCGTCTTGTGGTCCGGAACCAACTTGCCTACCAGCCACATGACTTCGACGTTTCGCTTGCATTCACGCTCGATACGGCGGAAGGAGCGAACTTCGTTCAGATACGCGTAGAGATATAGTTTGAGCAGATCGCTCGGATCGTAGCCTGGTCGACCTGTCGGTGCAGGAGTTGCCCGTTGGAAGCCGAGGGCTGAAACATCAAGGTTCTCAACGAATGCATCGATGACACGTACCGGGGAATCCACCTCGACATAGTCATCGACCGTCGTTGGCAGCAATGTTGCCTGACACCGATCAATCCCCACGATATATGCCATGTTCACCCCCGGTTCGGATGGAAATCATAGCAAAATCTGAACGATAGCCGCTCAATAATCTGCATCTCGCCGCCTTGCGGCATGATTTTTACCGGCGTCGGTCAGTCGCGCTTGGGCTTGGGTTGATGCAGCCGACGCTTCACGTTCGGCCGCAGGGCGTTGCGTACATCCTTGTCGGCCACGGCGAGATCAAACCATGCGGGATCGAAATGCCCGCCACACCACCGTTTGGTATCGGCATGTTCGGGGTCCGCTTTGTCCGACATGATTTCCAGGAAACGCTCGTATCCAGGCACGCCACCCACATCTTCGGGCGGCCTGGCCCGCGCCCCATCGATGCAGCTCCCGTGCTTGGGTGTGACATCGAAGGCCCCGAATTCCTCGACTATGATCGTATGGCGCCAGCTATCGCCGAAGTCATAGAGATAACTGAAGACGGCACCCTGTTCGAAGTCGCGAAGACGGACGTCTCGGGAGCTGAAGACACGAGGGTGGTCGTCAAAGGCATCTTCGGTCAACAACTCCACATCGCCGTAGCGCAATCCACCGATCCGAAACTCGTGAAGGTGGTAATTCCACCAATTGAAAGCCGCCTGGACGGCAAGATGCAGTTGTTCGAGGTTCCAGTTCGCCGGCAAAACCAGCCGACGCCAGACCTCCGGCTCGATCTCATCCAGCGAAACGTGGATCTGCGCTGCGTTGATAGCTTTGAACATGCCGTAAATGAACAGGCGGATCAAAAAAGATCAAGCCAAAGCCATTGGCCTATTTGCAGGAAACGCCATGTGGAGAAACCGCATGGCGTTTTGACACAGCCTGGTGAGCGCCGTTTTCCTCAAAAGATGAAAAATATGGAAAACATGGCAAAATTGGATTATATGGAAACCGTACCGGAGACCAAACCATGAAGCAGTTCACGACGGGCGACTTGAACAAACAAATCGGCGATATCACCGACGCGGCGAGCCGCGAGCCGGTGATGCTCACCCGGCACAAGAAGCCGCGTTTCGTGCTGATGAGCTACGAACACTATGAGCGCATGCGGACCGGCGGCGATCCCCGCCGTGCCTATCATATCTCCGAAATGCCCGCCGAGCATGCGGAGCTGTTCGACGAGGCGATCGATCGGCTGGCGCGCGGCGAAGGCTACGACGATGAGCCATGAATTCCGCCCCGGCGAAGTCATCTCCTATCCTTACCTTTGGGCCTGGCAACAGCAGCGCGGCGAGACCGAAGGCCGCAAGCAGCGCCCCGTCTGCGTCGTCATCGCCATCCGAAGTGCCGCCGACGGCAACACACATCTGGCTCTTCTCGCCATTACCACCCAACCGCCGCAGACGGGTCGGGTTGCGCTGGAGATTCCCGAAATCGAGCGCAAGCGTGCGGGCTTAAGCGATCTCAAGCAGTGCTGGATCATGGCCGACGAGTACAATTACGATATCGTCGAACGCTCCTGGTATATCGAGCCTGATCAGGACATCCTCGGCCGCTTCAGCAAATCCTTCATGGTGAAGATCGCCAGACTGTTTGCCGAGGCGCGTGGCCGAACCGGGCGGGTCAACAGGCTCGATTGAGGCGGCAAATCGAAGCGGTCATCGTCCGGGACATCTCCGGCGATCGGATCGTCGGCGCAATGCCGACTTGTTTCGGCAGGTTTCCCTTTCCTGATCATTACCGGCGTGGGAGCGATGCCTGGAAGTCAAACCGGTCTTGTGATCTCACCGCACCCGAGGTGCAGTCGCGCCATAGCACACGGCAATTCAGGCACCACACCGACCGAAGCGATCTCTGATAATGACGATGGGACTGAAACGGTGCTTATCGCTTGCGCCGCGTCCACCTGGTTGAAGGCCAGCATTCGTTGTCCCGAACGCCACCGACGCAAGCGACGAGCGCGGCACTCGTCGGGTCCGCAAAGGTAGCCAAGGCGAGGTCTCCTGCCGACGTCGCAATCAACGACCATTCCCGTTCTCTATGTCGCCTTTCTAAGGGACTGGCCGCCATCAGCGTCAACCCCGCAAGGGGGTTCCCCTCCGCTTAAGCTTCGGTGACGCCTGCGGCGCGGCCCCTTCTTCGGGCGCCATCGGGAATGGTCCCGATGCAACGAAGGAGGTGGCATGAAAGAGGCCACGTCCATGGAGAGAACGGATCTCTGAGATGCAGATGATCTTAGGACAGTCACGCTTTGCGCCGTTTGGCTTACCTTTCCTGGGTTTTCGCGAACTCAGTGAAGGAGAGCAAAGCGTGACTGCACCTTATGAT